>CAVZYB010000009.1:0-179695 GCA_963779365.1 uncultured Acidobacteriota bacterium
TCGCCCAGACATCATCGACCGACCTTCCAGTCTCCGCCTCCCTCCATCAGGGCAGTACGGCTATGCGCCCCCCCGTGTAGTCGATGCGGTTCCAGTGGAACCGGTCGGGGTCGCGGTGGCCAGGAACTGGTGCCGAACGGCGCGGCGGGCGCCTTGCCAATGGCCGTAGTCGTCGATGATCGGCGCTTCCGCCGGACTGACGCGGTCCACGAGGTGCTCCAACTCGTGTTTGGTGGACTCGTACCAATCGGTGTCGAGGCGAAGGATCGCCACTGCTTCGGGCGCATGTGAAGGGATGGTAGCTTCGACCGGCCCGGGCACGAATCGCACTCGGTCCATCGGGTACCCGGTAGCCGCCACGTTGACCCGGACCTCGTCCAGGGGGGCGTAGGCCCACACCACCGAGGTCTCCCCGATCCTCAGATGCCAATAGTCCGGCGGCAGCACGGCCTCCGATGTCACGATCGATTTCACTGGGAGGGGTCATGCCGTTCGAACGTGTCGAATAGAAACATTGGGCGCTCGCTGTCCCCGCACTCGATGAACGTTCGCGCCACGGCCATGGCACTGCCACCCCGCCAGACGCCGCACTCGACGAAGGCTCCGGGTATTCGGTGGCGAGTCACGTATCGGACCGCCTGACACAGCGCATTGATCCGCTCGATCGATGTCATGGTGAAGGGCTGCACCACCTCGATAGTGGCCAACACGTGCATCGTCAGTACGCGGTATTCCGAGTCCATCGGTTGTGAGCATAGCTAGCTGCATTTTTCAGGAACCTCGCCGGGCTCGGATCTCCAGGACCTTCCCCGACCAGCGGGGGAAGGTCCTGTTGGCTATCCCTGGGGGACTGCACAGAGCCAGGCATCTCGTCGACGTAGAGTCTCTTTCGTATGGCGGGCCTGTGGGACTCAGAATCGGAGCGGGGAAGGCGACCCGGCTCAATCGCCGCAGTTGCTTTGGTAGTGGTGGCTTGTCTGATCGGGGTGGGGGTGTTCGCCCTTGTGAATTGGGACAAGGCGAAGACATAAATACCATCACCTCGACCTCGACCACCCGGGGATCGGCCGCCGTCCATGGTGGTCGGACTCCCGACCCGACGGCCGGACCCGAGACGGTGCCGACATCGCCATCTCCTGCCACCGAGTCCGCCGTGTTGCCTCTGGTGGCTTGCCCGACGACCTATGGGGTCTCGCCGACCTCGACCGACGAGATCCCGTCGACCGTGGCCGAATCGGTGCCTACCGACTTGGCCGGCGCCCACGCCGTCTACACGGACGGGCAAGGATCGATGAAAGTGCTGGGTCCCACCGGTTGGTCCTGTGCCGCAAACTACGGAGCTGACGGCTCGGGCGGCGTCCAGGTGTATCCCTCCAGGACAGTCCGATCCAAACGACGTCAGAGGACCGGCGGGATCTGCCCAAGGGATCATCGGAACGCAGAACGGTGGCTGTGCCGGGTCCGCGCTCACGCAAGCCAGCCCGCTCTTCAGTGCTGCCGCTGACCGGTGTGAGGCTGAGTTTTCGGGGGCCTCACAGGCTTGTCCCTTACGGCCGGCAGGCGAATCGACCGAGCCCATCGAGTCCGGAGTTGTCGGCTTCCTCGATCCCCCCGGCGTCAAGGGCGATGGAGTACCTTCCGGTGGTCAGTACCCCGCCAACGGAGTGATGACGTTCCCACACGGAGAACCCGACGAGCTATCTGGAGACCTGTACCCTCCCGACAGCCAGCATGCGCTGTGCACGGCCGTCCTGGACAATTTCGTGCACCTTTACGGGGACGATCCCTAGGAGATCCGACCCCCGGGGTGGGAGGCACGGACGGCCGGTTGCACCTCCCCCGGCAATCCCAGAGGTCCCGATGGGCGAGGAGGCGGGCTGAAGGCAGCACCTTCGATGGTGGGTCAGGAGAGAACGGCTACTTGGCTCCGGTGATGACCAGGCGACGAGCGCAGCCGTCATCGACAGGGGAACAGCGAGGACTCCGATGCCGCTCGCCCGGGCAACGGATGGCTGTGCTCCGGCAGATCGAGCAGCCCGTAACCACAGCAACCAGGCCAGGGAACCGGTGACGAAGAGGTTCGGGCCGAGATCTCAGTCCGATGAGAAGGGCAAACGGGTGATCGGGGGTGCGGGCGGCCAGCAACGAAGCGGCTGGGAGATTGTTCACCAGCACGGAACTGACGGCGGCCACGGCCGCCGTTCCCCACACATCGAGGTGCGAGAGGAGTGTGGACGGGCCCGTCCACACCCGTCCCAGAGTTCCCAATGCCACCGCCATCCCGAACAGACCGACCAGGACGGGTACGCCGAGTACCTCGATGGCGTGGCGAGGTTGTTCCTTCCCTTCCACCAGCCGGATCCCCACGGCCGCCGCCCCCACCAACGCCACTGGCAGTGCCGGCGAGTCGAGTCGAGGACGAGAACCGTCGCCCCGGCGACGGCCGCCAGGCCGAGTCCGAGGATTGGTCGGTCCGAACCCGCGGGTTCAGTGGTGCTGACCCTCAGTGAATGGCGCTCCAGGACCGCCACCACTCCGGCGGTGACCAACAGGGCCCGCGGGCAGGTGCCCACATGCGGGCCAGAAATGCCGTGCCGGTGAGTCGGATGTGTCCGAGGACGATGAGGTTCGTCAGGTTCGAACCGGGAAGAAAGAGAGAACCGGCGTTCGACAGCAGCAGGCAGCCATACAGAAGCGGGCCTCGCCTTCGCCCCGACTAGGGCGGTGTAGACCAGTACGGGAGTGAGGAAGGCGACGGATGTGTCGAGGTTCAGGACTGCGGTCACCCCGGCGATCATCACCGAGGCACCGGCGAACAGGACCACCCCGTTCGACGAGAGCCGGGCCAACCGGTGTCCGGCGGCAGCAAACAGGCCGTCGTCGTCGGCCACCAGACCGATCAGAAGCAGTCCGGTCACCAGCACGAAGGGCGGCCAGTCATGCGCCGCCGCCGAGCCGACCGTCGGTGGGATCGACCACCACGGCGGCGATCAGGCTGGCGATACCAGATCCGGCGAGCAACCAGGGAGCGAAGACCCGCACCCCGAGGCTGGTGTCGGCGTCGATCTGGTGAACGGTCCACTGTCCGAAGTCTGCCCAGAGAGCCGTGCTCTTCAAGAGCCGACAGCATGATTGAAATGCCCCAAGCAGGGCATTAAAGCTCGGTATGGACCTCTTCGGGAGAAGTCTTGGTCGTGGTGGTTGCTCTTGGAGCTGCTGTCGTCGCCTCGCAGCTGAAGTTCCCGTTCCGACCCGTGACGGCCGAAGGTGTTTGGGCGACCACGATTGCGGGTATCGGTCAGACATGTTGTGGTGTGGACACTGTGGTCATGCGTTCGTGTGTCACCCGATCCGGAGCAGCTATGCAGGATGCCTGAGTTGAAGAAGAACCCTGACGACTGGCCTCCGTTGGCAGTGGTCTGCCCGGTGTGCGACACCGTGCACCGGGTGCGATACGGTGCACGCCGTAGTTGCATATCGGCGAGGAGCTCTCAATCAAGCATACTCTTTTCGCACTTATTCCTGTCCACCCATTCGTTCCATCCTAGTTCCTGGAATCCGCGAGCCCCGAATTGAGTCGAACAGAGTTGAGCAGAACACGCAGGCCATTGTCTTACCAACCATTGCCTTACAAACCATTAGCTCATGCAACAAAATAGCTGGATCGCCTGTAACCATCCAGCCTATGGTTTTCCTATTCGTCTCCCTTATCGTCGTACGCCCGGCGCGAGCGGAATTGCAATTTCGGGTCGCTGGTGGGAAGAATTCGAACCGAATGTTGTCCTACCGATTGCTCCGGCAGCTCGTAGGTCAGCACGTATCCGCTGTGCAGGTCATCGAGAATCATGCGCAGAACCGCCGCAACATCTTGTCCCGGACCAAAGCTCAGGCCGCCCGTGCTCGCGGCAAGATAGTTCAGCATCGCATCTCCCTTGCCCGCGGCGGATTTGCGCGAGCGCGAGTTGACCGAGTAGATGGCCGACTGCAGATTCTGTGCCGCCTGCAGCGCATCGCTTGCCGAGTGCATGCTGATCGTGTCCATGCCGTCGGAGAACAGAACCATCGCCGGACGAGACTCGGGATCGCGGTTCTCCTGCAGAATCTCAGACGCTTGCAAGAGCGCGTCATACAACGGTGTCGCGCCGTTCGCGCGTAGCGCGCTCAGCTTCACCCGGGCTGCTTCTCCACTGCAGTTCCGTGCGCAAAGCAGTTGCGGTCGCAGTCCGCCAAACGCCAGAATCGAAACTCTGTCCCGCTCTCCCCAGGCCGAGTCTTCGATAAAGCTTGTGACCTCGGCGATCTCCGCGGGTATCTGCGATGCCACCGAGTCGCTGGCATCGAGCAGGATCACCAAGTCCAGCGGACTCTCCGACGCCGGACGGAAGCTGCGGAATTGGCGGATGATCGATCCATTGTCAGCCACCGCAACATCGGAAGAGTGCAGCGTCTTGATGACATGACCCTGACGATCCGAGGCGGCGAAGGCGAGCCGCACTTCGTTCGCACTGCTTCGAATCGTGTATCCGGTTTCGTCCGCAGCATAGAGAGGAATGAAGGACAGCACGACTGCCACCAACAATGCGAACAGGAAAAGTGCGATTCGGTCTCTGGTGGAAAGGTGCATTGCGGACTCCTCCGTTCATCATTGCGAACGGTTCTTTCGAGTCGCGCATCAAGCGGGCTGTTGCCTTTCGAACAGCCTATCGAGCCCGGAAAAGACGTCTTCCATTTCTAGTTCTTTGTGCCACAGTTTTTTCCTGCACACGACGAATGTTCTTCAGAGTTGCGGCAAATCATCCGTCAGGCCGCGGCACGGCGAGGCACTGCTCTCGGAGAGAGCGTGCCTCGTATCATTTTTATTTGAGATCAGATCAGGCGATTGCTTCGATGAGAATTGGAAGAAAGCAAAGCCCCGGCTCTGTCAGCTGCAGTCCAGGGCTCTGGATATATCCGCGCAGTGCGCGATGCGCAAGAGCTTCACGCATTCGTGCACGCTTGCGAGATTACCTGGTGGACACCATGGAGGTCCGTGGAGGATTGCGCAATTCGTAGTTCACGCTGCGCTCCATCATCTTGCGCCTCCAGTTCCTTTCGCGCCTGCTCACGATCCCAGTCGGCGCGCAGCGTCATCTGCTGAATCACGAAGCGCGACTTTGTTTTTTCATCATCGGAGAGGATGATGAGTTCGTTCTTGCGAATCAGAAATTCCATGTTTTCCGCCAGGGGAATGAACTCTTCGGTGTGTCGCCCCACAACCACATACACAACCTTGTCGCTCATCACCGTGTACTCGGGACAAGTAGCTGCGGTTTGCGCCGGAGCTCCAGACATGGTGACCATAAAGCTATGCTGCGCAGCACAGTCAGCCATTCGCATCTTGATCACGGTACCCTTGAAAGACCAACTCCCTTGCGCCTGCAGAAGAGCTGCGGCACACATCACGAAGATGAACAGCAAGCTAACGCGCTTCACTTTGTCCTCCCAGTTGACACCAAGCGCGGCCCGCTCCGTTGGGTCTCGAGCAATCGCAAACTTCGGATCGCCGGCGCGAAGAGTCTGTTTTCTAAAACGGCTGATGCGTTGGTGGGAACTACAGGTTGGCAAAGCAAGCGGGCGCACTGATTCCCGGATCAGCACGAGTTGATTTTGTTCTCTATTTGGAATTGCGGCGGAACGAATGCTGAAGCAGTAAGGTCAGGGGAATACACGAGGCAAGTTGATTAGTCGCGGGTATTAGTATTCCCCTGCGAGCTGCTCATCTGCAGTTGAAAGAGCTGTTGAATTGCGCAGGTCAGCTCGGGGCGTCCCGGCATCTCCTTCAACTGCCGCGCCAGGGTCGCGGAGATGCGCTGCGTGATATGCGCGGAGAGCGTCTCCAGCGCGACTCTCTGATCTTCGGTGAACGGTCCGAACTGTTCCTTCAACACGTCCATCTCCTGCCGGCAGATGAGTTCCAGATTTTCGCGCATGGCTGAAATCGTGGGCAAGACCGACTCCGACAGAAGCTGGTTGCGGAACCCCACAGCTTCTTCCGCGATGATTCGCTCTGCTAACGGCAACATGGTACGGCGCGCCTCACGCTTGTCCATCGCGCTGCACAAATCATCCAGGTCGTAAGCGGTCACCCCATCCAGCGTGCGGACATTGGAATCCACGGTACGGGGCACGGCCAGATCGACAATGACGAGGTGTTTGTCCTTGCGCTCGCGCAGCACGATTTCCAGTTCCTCTCGTGTCAGCAACACCCGCTGTGCAGCCGCGGAGACAACCACGTCAGCCCACAAAACCTGCTCCCAGAGACTTTCGATATGGGCAGCCTTCACCTTGCATTGCCGGACCAATTGCTGCGCGTGATCCCAACTGCGATTTACCACCGTAATCTCACCGGCTTCCGCTTTCTGAAACTCGCGTACGGCAGCCAGCGCCATCTGTCCGGCGCCCAGAATCACCACCCGCCGCGGACGCAGGTCACCAAGCGATTCGCGGCACACTGCGACCGCTGCTTCCGCCACGGTGGTCATGCTCGAGGCGGCCCCTAGCTCCTGGCGCACCCGGCCTGCCACGCTGAATGCCTTGGCCATCAAGGCATCCAGAAAACGTCCGGTGGTGCTCGCTCTCTGGGCTTGCTGCCACGCGGCAAGAAAAGAACTTGTCGCCTCGGGCTCACCGAAAACGGCAGAATCCGTTCCAGAGGCTACGCGCAAGACGTGGGCTATGGCGCGATCGCCCACCAGGCGATAAAAGTTCGACCATTCCACCAGCTTCAGATTGCTCGAACGGGTCAAGAATCGGAGAACAGAATTAGCAGCCTCGGAAGCATCCTGAGTCCAGACCAAGAAATTCCGTACGGTTGCAGTTCGAAAGTACGATCACTTCGTCGATCGCATCCGAGCGCACCAGCGCCGTCAGCGCCTCCGATTTCTGCGCGGAGTTCAGCAGAAAGCGCTCACGCATGGCCAGCTTGGCACTGCGAAGACTTACGCCAATCACCACCAGAGTCGGTTCCACGGAAATTCTCCTTTGTCCAGGCGCACGAAGCCTGTGCATGGTAGTAAGGCACACGGATGGCCAAACGAGAGACAAAGATAATGTATCGTATTTTCAACATGGTTAGAGACTTATCGCGTCAGAACTGTGGGGGAGCCATTCTCCACCGTGGGGAAATTGGCCCAGACTGTGCGGATGATTCCGCATTGCTGGCAGCTATCCTGGTCACGACTACAGTCTGCTCCCGGCTAAGTAGCCGTAACAGTAAAAGAAGCGGCTGAGTGAGCCGCTTCTTGAGGACACGATCCAGATTTCGCTGCCCTGCTTCAGTGAGGAGGAGTACTCACCTCTTCTTCTTCAGAATGCATCAGGCCAAATTTTTTCAGCTTGTAGCGCAGTGCATCGCGGCTGATGTCAAGAAGTTTGGCCGCTTGGGTCTGGTTTCGATTCGCCTGCTGCATGGCCATTTCGACAAACGTGCGCTCAATCTCCTCCAGGCTGGTGCCGCCTTCCGGAATCGAGAGCTTGGGCAAGTTCTTGCCATTGACCATCTGCGTCTCCGCCTGCGGGCTGAAACCTGCACCAGCGGCGACGTTACCTCCTGATGAAACTTCAAACGCGGTCAGGCTACTGAGAGGCGAACCCACCGAGAATGGCAGGTACACCGGACGCAGCATGTCGTCATCTTCCAGAATCATGGCGCGTTCGATCGCGTTTTTCAGTTCACGCACATTGCCCGGCCAGTCATACTTCACCAACAGGTCGCGGGTTTCAGGGGTGATACCCTGCACGGACTTTCGGAAGCGCCTGTTGTAGCGTTCGATGAAGAAGTGCACCAGCGGCAGAATGTCTTCGCGGCGATCACGCAGCGGCGGAAGGAAGAGCGAAATGATCGCCAGGCGATAATACAAATCCTGACGGAACTGTCCTTCGCGCACCGCCCGCTCCAGATCGCGGTTGCTGGCGGCAATCACACGCACATCGACTTCCTGATCCCTGACGCCACCGACCCTGCGAATGACCTGCTCCTCCAGCACGCGCAGCAGTTTGGCCTGCAACAGGCCGGAAAGTTCGCCAATTTCATCGAGGAAGAGCGTGCCACCGTCGGCTTGCTCGAACAACCCTTTCTTCATGTTTTTTGCGTCGGTGAATGCGCCCTTCTCATGACCGAAGAGTTCGGCCTCCATCAGGGTTTCGGGAATCGCCGAACAATTGATGACGATGAGCGGTTTGTCTTTTCTGCGGCTCTCAAAGTGAATCGCGCGAGAGATCAGATCCTTACCGGTGCCGCTCTCGCCCTGAATGAGGATGGTTGTGGCTTCGCTGGAGGCAACCTTGTTGACGAACGTCATCAGGTCCTGCATCTTCTGCGACTCGCCTACAACATCATGGTAGGCGGCGCGGCGGCGCTGCAGAACTTCCTTCTTCAGGGTTTCGTTTTCCGAACGCAACTGCGTCGCTTCCAGCGCGTTTTTCACGGCCACGCGCAGTTCGTCGTAATCGATCGGTTTTCCGATGAAATCGTAAGCGCCCTGTTTTAGAGCCTGCTTTACGTCTTCCAACTGAGGGTCCGCGGTAATCATGATGACGGCGCGGGCGTCGCCTGCCTGCTTCAAGCGTTGCAGCACCTGCAAGCCATTCATATCGGTCAGGCGCACGTCCAGCAACACGAGATCGGGAGATTCGTTGCGCGCCAGACGCAATCCGTCGGAGCCAGTCTCCGCCTCCGATACCTGGTATCCCCACTCTTCACACTTCTGGCGCAGGGACCAACGCACTAATTTTTCGTCATCGACGATTAAGACTTTTTCGCTTGGCATCTACTCAACATCGGCTTTCGAGAGTATCACGGACGCGTACGTCAAGTTGCCCCGTTCGTGAATTCCGCGAGCCCGTTTCACTCCGTTGGTCTAATTTTCGGAAGGATGAACGTGAATTGGCTTCCCTTGCCCAACTCGCTGGTGGCCTCAATCCTTCCACCATGGTCTTCCATGATGCGACGGGCTAACGATAGGCCGAGTCCAGTGCCGTTCCCCTTGGTCGTAAAGAATGGCCGAAAGATGTTCGGCAACACCGCTGGAGAAATTCCTTGCCCGGTGTCAGTCACTGTAACGGTAACCGTTCGTTCATCCGATGAGAACTCGACGCGAACACTGCCGCCTTCGCCGCAGGCTTGCACCGCGTTCAGCATGAGGTTCAAAAGCACCTGGTGAATCTGTCCGCTATCGAACTCCAGCTTTGGGACAGTCTCGTTCTTGACCACTTCCAGTGTCACATGTTTCGCCGAAGCCTGATCGCGCGAAAACAGGGAGGCGTGCTCCGCGACCGCGACCAAGTCTCCCGGCCGGAACACCGGCGGCTTGGGACGCGCGATTTCCAGCAGTTCACTGACAATCTTGTTGATGTGAACCACCTCGTGCCGCACCTCACCCAGTACGCCGACGGCGGCGGAATCAGCGGGCAAATCGCGTCCGACGATCTCCATCACTCCGGCGATGCCGGCCAGCGGGTTACGAATCTCATGCGCCAATCCCGCCGCCATCTCGCCCAGCGTCGCCAGATGCTCGGCGCGGGTCATCTGCGTACGGTGCAGGCGCTGAATTTCCTCGCGGCTCTCGCGCAACTGCTGCACCATTTCGTTGAAATGCCGCCCCAGGTCGCCAATCTCATCGTTGCGGTCGGCAAAATCCACATTCACGAACAGGTCGCCTTCGCGCACCCGCGCAATCTTGTTCTGCAACTCCAGCATGGGGCGACGAATTACGACCGCCAGCACCATGAACAGAACCGCGCAGATGGCTACGGCTCCGGCTACCGCCACGGCGAGAACCCGATTGCGCAGTGGGTCCTGCAAAGTCAGGGTGACCAGCACGAACAGCAGGAGCCCGTTCAGCAACACGAGCGCCACGGGCAACAACGTCTTGATTTGCCAGTTCAGCCGAACTTGGCCCACCCAAATTTCCTCTAATACCAATCATATCTCATACCTAGCAACACGGGCAGAAGGGTTGCGCTATGGATCGAGGAGCGCGCCACTAATCAGACGTGATCAGAACCAGCTTAGTTTCTCCGATCCGTTTCCCAGCGGCGTCACGGCGAAGAGAGTGCCTCTCGTCTCCGCTATCGAAGGCCGGTACTGCGGTGGCTGCCACGGAAAGTCGCTTTCCCGCCCGACAACTGCAGTAGCCGTCACCTCCGCGAACCGATCTGGGCTCAATCGCTGTACATGGCAGCGATATCCGCGGCAAAAGAAAAGGCCGCCGCGACGGAGCGCGACGGCCAATCTCAGAGCGTGCCAGATCAACCGGCAGCGTAAGCGTGCAGGCCAGGCAGCAGGTAGGTCACGCCGAAGAAGGTAAAGATCACCACGGCAAAGCCGAGAATGGCAAACCACGCCGCACGGCGTCCGCTCCAGCCGCGGGTGATGCGCATGTGCAGGTAACCGGCGTAGACCAGCCAGGTAATCGCCGCCCAGGTTTCCTTCGGATCCCAGCTCCAGTAGCTTCCCCAGGTCTGATTTGCCCAGTAGGCGCCGGCGGCAATCATCAGGGTCAGCAGCGGGAAGGCAATGCAGATGATCTTGTAGGTTACGCGGTCCAGGTCGTCGGCTGAGGGCATCATGCGCTGCAGTCCTTCGCGCCGCCACAGCAGCAGCAGGTAAAGCAGACCAGCGACGATTCCGCCCACCATGCCCGACAGCAGGAATGGATTTGCCGGAAGCGCGGTGGCATAGAGACCATCTACGCCGGGTGCGCCGTACTGGCCGCTCTTCACGCGCGCGATAAAGATCGCCAGCCCGGCGGCCTGCAGCATCAGGCTGACAAACATCCCTTTGCTGGCGGAGTCGAAGAGCGAGGCATCCTTCTTCACCCGTTCCAGCGATATACAGCAGCAGAGGCACCAGGGTCGAGAGCAGAACCAGCAGATACAGCCAGCCCAGGTCGGGAATCTGAATGAATAGCGGATGCCCGCGTGAAACCATCACTTCCGATTTCGATTCCAGATCGTAGGCGGTAACCGCAAGCGCGCCCGAGCGGAAGCGGGTCACCAGCATCGAGGCATAAATCGCCACCATTCCCACCGAAGTCAGCGCCTGGAAGGATTCGGTCTTCATGCCATCCTGGATCAGGAACATCATCGCCAGGGCAAAGCTGACCGCGCAGGCCGCGTAGGAGAGCATCGCCAGGGTCACGTGCACCTGCAGCCAGGTGGACTGCAGCGCCGGAACCAGCGGCCGCACGTCGCTGGGCAACAACTGCATCAGGATCACCGAGACCACGGTGATCGGCATGGTGATCGATGCCGATGATCTTTACCTTGTAGGCCCTCTCGGCGATCAGCGTCAGCAAGGCAAGAGTCCAGACAAAGCTCAGCAGCATCTCGTACATGTTCGAGAATGGCGGACGGCCTGCAACGGACCAGCGATGCGCTACCGCTGCGGTGTTGGCGGCAAATCCAATGGCGGTCAATAGCGATGCTGCGCTGACGTAGCGCTCAATGCCGGTCACGCCGTATCCCATGTACAGCGTAGCCGCACCGGCATAGAGAACCAGCGCCGTATACAGCATGTTGGCTTCGCCATAGATAGGGCCGGAATGCGTTTTGGCCAGAGCCAACAGCGCAACCAGCAACGCGAAGGCAATTCCCAGTCCTACCAGAACCAGCAGGGCGGCTCCACTGGCCGGCCGCTGCTGTTCTACTCGTGCTTCTGACATAACTTTGTGACTCCTGCGTTGACCGTGGCTCTACGCCTTGGTCAACGTCTTCTCTTCTTTTTTCTTTGGGTTGATCGTCTTGGTATCGATCTGAGTTGCGGCTTGGCTGCCTAATTCCTCTTGCAGGGCCGTCTTGATCTGCTCGAATTTTGCTTGGAAGCGATCGCGGTTTTTGTTGGTCGTGCCGCCCACCCACAGTAGCTTTCCGCCCTTACCGTCTTCGGCGATTGTGGCCCAAATGCGCGACGTGCTGGGTATAGAACGCGATCAACAGCCCGAATGCCATCAGCACGACGCCAATCCAGACTCCAAACTGGCCGGGCTGGTGCGAAACTTCCAGGCCCGTGAATTTCTCCCAGGTCGCGCTCTTAATGGCGAACTCGTAGGGCGCATCCTGTCCTTTGGTGCTGTTCAGCTGCGAGTACAGAATCCAGAGCTTTTTGGTCTCTCCCTGGGCATTGGTCAGGCCGAGCTGTACCGCCGGATTGTCCGCATCGTCAGACTTTTTGTAGACTTCGTTGTCCTGAACGTAATAATCGGGAACCCAGCGCAACACACTGAGACTTTCTCCATCAGCCAGCACCGCTTTGCCCTTCAGCGGAACCTCTACCTCAGCCGCTTCTCCACCCTTGGCCGGGGTTGCCGTGAAGGTGAGTGTCCTGGGCGTGCTGGACTGCCCCATGCTCGACTGGTAAATGCGAATTCCCTTGTACACAAACGGATCATTCACCACGATCGTCTTGGCGGCAACTTCCTTGCCGTCTTCAATCAGCGCCAGCTTGGACCACCACTTTTTAGGACTGCCATCGGCGTAGGTATCTTCTCCCGCACCATCGCAGCGGATCAGGAACGGAAGTGTCTTCTTTGCTCTCGCCGTCCCGGTTGTCGCGCAGCGAGATTTGGCCTAGCGCCTGACCTTCTGGAACCTGAATGTTGCCGCGGTATCCCACAATGCCGTCCACGATATAGCCCGCAAAGATGCAGATCAGGCTCAGGTGAACCAGGTACAAGGCGAAGACGGAGAAGCGCTGCTTCTCCGCATACAAACCGGAGGCACCGTTCTCGGTTACCGCTTCTGGTTTGAAGCCGAAGCGGCCTAAAACACGCCCGGCGAGTGATAAAGCAGCGGCTTCGTCCGTCACGGCGAACTTCGCCGTCTGAGGCAGACTGACCCGGAAAGACGGCTGGGCAAAGCGGACCGGCTTGGAATAGACCTTCCACGCGTTCGGCCAGCGATCCACCGAAACCACGATCAGGCAGACGCAGATCAGAGTCAGCAATAACAGAAACCACCAGGCATGGAAGATGTCCGTGAGACCCATGCGGTCGAGCAATGCCAGAGTTTGCGGCGAATACGCGCGCTGCATGTCCTCTGGCTCCGAGGTGGGGCGCTGCAGAATGACCGTACCAACAGCCGAGAAAATACCGACAACAATAATCAGGAATATGCCCGTTCGCACCGAAGCGAGCGTCTGATACACCTTGGTCCAAATTGACTTCAAACCCATCGAGGGCTCCTACTCTTTGACTAGCACCTATACTGAATTGCAACTGGTGGGCCATTTGCCACCCACCCCGCAAGCGACTAATTTGAAATAAGATACGAGGATTGCAGAATTATTTACCTCAGCCAGCCGTGGGGTATATCGCGCACAACCCCGAAAGAATCGCGGTTATTCACTCATGATTCCAGAGCACGAGCCGATTCGCACCTTCCCCTTCATCGTGCCGGCCGCCGAGCCCTTTTCCGGCCGGTTCACCAGAGCTGCCTGAACCGGAGCCCCACCACGTAAGTACCACTTTACTCTCGGAGACGAGCGGGTCGTGTGATGAAAATCACCGGCCGCAAATTCCCTCACTCCAGACGGTTCGGAGAGGAGTTCTCGTGCCGGTGTCAGGTCGAACCGAATCGGCCCGATGCTCAAGCTGAGAAGCGCGGATGCAGCAACGTGCAATTTGGGCCAGGGCATTCGGCACTAGATTTTCCTTCCGGAGGATCGCCTTAACCCCGTATGATTAAGTCAACCTAAGAAATTATTTCTAGAACTTCGCTGGTCTTGACCTTAGAGAGCGGCAGTGCGACAGCTCATGGGAAGGTTCATCCCAGAGCGCGAATCCAGCTGCCGCTCGGTGAGTCGTAGCCTGAAACCTTTTGGAGGAACCGTGTTTTTGCATCGCTTCTCGGCAGTTCTGTTCATTGCGACGGTTGCCCTTTGCGCACCGGCTTTTCTATCTGCGCAGGATTCGAGTGGTCTTAAGGCCGAAGTGTTTAGCGGATACTCGGGGTACCGAGCCGGAGGCACGGTGAACGGGGTTAAGGTGCCGGAGTTTACAGATGGCTGGGCCGGTCAAGTGATTTTCAACACTGGTCGTTCCACTGGATTCGTGGTGGACGTGAGTGGACACTACAATGGTTTTGGCAGTGCCCACGATCTAGCATTCGGACCACGGTTCCAGCGTCCAATATGGCGCTTCGTCCCATTTACGGAGGCTTTGCTGGGAGTCCAGCATTTCAGCCCGAAAGGGCTCGCCAGCCAGAACACAGCGACGTACATTTTTGGCGCCGGAATCGATGTGAAGGTCAACCCCAGGTTTTCCATTCGCCCCCTCCAGATCTCTTATGTAAGCACCAACTATTCCGACATTTCGTCAGGTTCGCAGCAAGACAATTTCAATGGCGTTCGCGTGCAAACTGGGTTGGTGTACAGGCTTGGCTTGCCCTCGCCGGAAGGTGAAGTCATCGCGGCCTGCAGCGCCGAGCCGTCAGCCGTGGATGCCGGCGGCGCGGTAAAAATCGCTGTGACACCCAAGGGCTTCTTATCCGGACGCAGGCTGCGCTACTCGTATGTGACTACCGGTGGCGTCGTTGCCGGAAATACGCCATCGGAATCCGTAGACACCACAGGGTTGGCGCCGGGCACTTACACGATCAGCGCCAAGGTTATGGACAACGGCAGGCGAAAGCATCAACAGACGGCGAGCTGCCAGACAACGTTCAACATCAACGCAAAACATACGCCGGTGCTATCGGTATCGGCGGACACAGTTCAGCTGAAATCCGGAGATGCTTTGACGATCACCGCAAGCGCGAGTAGTCAGGATAATCGTCCACTGACCTACAACTGCAGCGCAAGCGGCGGCCAACTGACCGGAACTGGCCCGAGCTACACGCTGAACACCACGGGTGTCCCGGATGGCAAAATCACCGTCAATTGCACGGTGAACGATGACCGCAACCTGAGCGCATCGGCCAGCACTTCGGTAGAGGTGAGCGCACCCGCGAGCGTGATACAGCCGCCGACCGTGAGCGTGACGAGACCGCCGTCGAAGTTCGGCGACATTGAATTTAAGCACGACCTGAAGCGCCCAACCCGGGTTGATAATGAGGCCAAGGCTGAACTCGACCGTTACGCCGATGCTCTGCTTGCGACGCAGGACGCCAATGGCGTGGTGGTTGGATACGCCGCGTCCGAGGAAGAGACAGACGGCAAAAAGATTCTTAACATTGCAGGCCAGCGTTCCGTAAACACCAAGGATTACCTGAACACGGGACGGGGTGTGGACCCCGCACGCATCGAGGCACGCACGGGCAGCGGTGACGAACAGAAAACTGAACTCTGGATCGTTCCTGTCGGCACGACCTTTGCTGTGGCAAATACCGCAGTGGTCGATGAAACCAAGCTAAAGGCGGTTCCGCGCATCCCATTGAAGGCAAGGAAGACTCACCAGAAAACACACAGTAAGGCTCGTCAGTAAAATTCGTTGAGCAAGATCCGTGCAGGTGAAAACTGTGGTTAATCAGTATCGTCGTTCACGGGTGATTCCGGTTTCACGGAATGGGGATTGTCGGGGGCTTTAGAATCGATACCGAAATCCCAGACGTATGAATTGAACTGGTTCTGCCCGAGCATTTCCACCAGCGCATATTCGCCGGGTTCGAGATTCCCGAGTGGGATGACTTTCAACCAGCCTCCGCTGATGCTCTCAATTCGCGTTGGGACAAACTGCTGTGACTGCGTTTGTTTGCCCAATACGCTGACCTCCACCTTCCCGAGAACTCGCGAGGCTTCGGTCGGTTCCAGTCGCAAGATGCGGAAACGGTCGGCAGTTGCAATCGGCTTTGCATGCTGCTCCTCCACATTCGACTCCTGATCGATATTGATTTTGACGAAGATTTCTGGGAGCGGGACATGGGCCTGCACGCGTGCATGTGGCCCTTTCAATTCGAATTGTTGCCTGATGGTGGCCTTGCGGTCGATGGGGAAACGATTGCGTCCGGCATCCAGATTCCGTTGACTTTCATTCTGGGCCAACTCGTCGAGCGACGGCTGACCGGAAAATGTGTCGAGCACGAAAACTCCGCCTGTACTCGGAAGCCTCAAGCCGGGGGCTGCCGTAAGCGAATTGGCCGCTTCGGCTTTGCGTTCTGCCTCCTCATCGGCCTCAAAGTGGCTCAGTTCCGAAAACTTCTGGTCTACTTTTGCGTTCCATTCTTCTGTAGCTTTCCAATCAATCAGTTCCTTGGGCACCGCCTCCCACTCGGCACGTTGAGGGCTAAAGAAGCGTACGCGATCCCCTTGCAACTCGTACCGCGTGATGTCCTGCCAAGTGCCGTCCTTCAAAATCAGACGCTTGCCCGTCTGCGCGACAGCAAACGAAGCCAACCACACCAGCAGGAAACACAGAGCAGTGAGAAGCCGAAACTTCCGGATAGATGCTCTCCGCGCGGATTTCCCGTCAACCGTCATCATTGGTTCTTGTCCTTGCATAGCAGATTGTAGCCCCGGCGCGGGTTGGATTTTCATCACCATCGAATCTCAGGACTTGGAAGAATCTAACCTAAAAAAGGCCGCATTGTTCCGGTAATTTACGGAGCAACTCTCACTTGCGTTCTCGTGCTGGAAATGGCCCTGTGGTTGTGTTTTTTGACGCGGTTCGCAGGGAGGAGGAAAGGCCAATTGAGCCTGTCACCCTCTCCAACAAAGTCTTTTGCCGGCCCATCACAGGGCTAACTCAGGGCAATACCACGCGCTTTAGGTCCGCGAAATCCACAACTCTCGATTTGCACCGGCGTGGCGAGGTAACTGCTGTCTGTATTAAACCCAGCTGGCTAAACGGAGAGAAACATCGGTCGGCCACCCTGCCCCTCAAGCCGATGAGTTCAGCCTAAAGATCAAGGGTGCAACTAAGGACGGAGTCACAAACCGAACCTAAGGTTTTCGCACCCAATGTTGTCGGAGTAGCTGTCATGAGCTTGGAAAAGATTCGAAACGCCGATTCAGGGAACTCTGGTATCAACTTGTTTGCTCGTTCCAGATGGACTACCGCCATATCGCTGGGCGTAGTCCTGCTGTCCACCACCGGCTTGGGGCACGGGCAGCAGTTCATCGGTAGCGTGTCGGCCACAGGGCACTCGGAGACAACGGCCAGAGCGTATCCGCGAGTGGCTCTTGGAGACGGCCGCCAACTGCAGTATGTCGGTGCGTTTTCCGCCGACGGCAAGTTCAAACCTCTGACAAAGTTCGGTATGTTCATAGATTCGATGATGACCGCGTCGGTGCCTGACCAAAGCGCAACTACCGGAGTTCAGCGTGATCCGGCCAAAGTGAGCGAAGAAGACATCGCGAAACAGGTACCTCCGAGCATAGAACTTCATCGCAACGAGCGACTGGTCGAAGACTTCCTGCCTCCGGAACACGCGGTAAAAGTTGCGAAAGGAAACTCTGCGGTTGCCGAGCTTCGCGATTCCATAGTTTCTCTCGTTTATGGTGACCAAAAGGTTATGGTGGCCCCGCAATCGGTGACGACCGACTCGCAGCAACGCATCATCGTTACCGACGCCGCCGCTCACGGGGTACACGTGTTTTCTTATAATCCAAAGAATTCGTTTCAAATCGTTGGCGGCCCAGGCAGACGTCTGCAATCCCCGAATGGGGTTGCCGTGGACCGCGATGACAACATTTATGTCTCCGATACCGAGCGCGGAACGGTCTTGGTATATGACTCGGAGGGCACGTTTGTCCGCTCCATCGGGAGCTTCGGGGATGAAGGCCTTTTTGAGCACCCCACAGGCATCGCAATAGACGGCAAGGCGGGTCGCTTATTCGTCCTCGATCCACCTCGTCATATGCTTTTCATTCTTGACCCTGCAAGGGAAGGTGCTGGCGCGGGTTGGAGCAGGGGACGAGTCCGGGGCGGGCTTTAGTTCCAGAATTGGAAGCAAGGAGCCAGGAAGATTCAACGATCCTAAAGCAGTTTTGGTCCACAACGACGAACTGATCGTGCTCGACGGAACACGCATCCATATCCTGGACTTGCAGGGGAAGTTCCTGAAGGAATTCCAGATCTCAAGCAGCGGCGAGCTGGCTAAAGGTCCGGCCCCCGGTCTGTTCATGGACGCTGAAAATCGCATTTACGTCAGTGATCCTCGTACGGGGATCATTCGGATGTACGACCACGACGGGCGGCTTCCTGCGCGCGTTCGGGCGGCCCGGCACCAAGCTCGGGGAATTCAGTGCACCGGCAGGCATGTGGGCTGATTCGACCGGTCGGGTTTACATCGTCGATGCCAATAACCGCCGAATCCAGATGTTTCAGTTCAGCGGCCCGAATTGAGACTTTCCCGTGAGCAACTTCCGTGAGAACGCTTTCTCGCGGAAAGAATTGGACAAAGAACCCGGGCTATCCCCTCTGGCGAGTTTGAGCGCTAGTTTTGTCTTTGCTCTCGTGGTAGTCCGGTTCGGTGTTCACATCCCAGATGTTCTGCTTGTCGCGGCGGCCCGCGATGATGTTGTCCACGGCGGTCATCGCGGTCAGCATCGAGTGGTCCTGGTTGTTGTACTTGTGCATGCCATTGCGGCCAACCAGATACAGGTTCGAAATCGCATCCACGTAGTCGCGCACTTCCTGGAAGCGATCGTAGACGCCGAAATATGCGGGGTAGGTCTTTGCCATGTGGACCACCACCGCGTCGCGCACATCCTGGCGCTCGATGATGTCGATCTTCGCCAACTCGTCGGCGGCGAGCTTTGCCATGCTCTCGTCCGAGCGCGTCCACAGCTCGTCACCCTCATAGCAGAAGTACTCGGCACCGAGCCAGACCTTCGACCGGTCGGCCACCAGGAACGGGCTCCAGTTATTGAAGACCTGAAGCCGGCCGATGAGCACATCCGGCTCCTGTATGTAGATCCAGTTGTCTGAGACGAGCTGCCCGTGTTTGCCGCCGGGCTCGCGCACCTTCAGCTTATCCACCAGCAGGCCCACGGCGATGAAGTCTCGGTATTCCAGCTTCTCCGCCACTTCGCGCACGTTCTCCGGGACGCCGCTTCCGCCCTCCACCATGGCCTGCACCAGCTCTTTCACCGAGGTGGTGGAGAAGAAATAGTCGCCCGCAAACCGGCGCTCGGTGCCATCGGAGGCATGGCCGCTCGACGGCCACCACCTGTCCGTCTTTCACTTCCACCGCGGTGACGTTGAAGTTGGTGATGATCTCGCCGCCCATCTCCTGAACGCGTCTGGCGATCTTCTCCCACATCTGTCCCGGCCCGAACTTGGGATAGAGAAACTGCTCGATCAGCGAGGTCTCGGTGCCCTTTTGCGCGATGTCCCCAGCTTTGCCGGATTGCTTCAGGAAATGCGCAATGGCCTTGCGGATGGAAAGGCCCTTGATGCGCTGCGCGCCCCACTCCGCGCTGATCTTGTCGCACGGCACTCCCCACACTTTTTCGGTGTAGGACTTGAAGAAGGTGAGATAGAGCTCGCGCCCGAAGCGGTTGATGAAGAACTGCTCCAGGTTCTCCACCTTGCGAATGGGAAACATCATGGCGCGCAGATAGCTGACGCCGATGCGCAGGGTACGGGCCGGCCCCAGGTTGGCCAGCGTCGCCTTGCTGAGCTGGATGGGATAGTCGAAGAACTTGCGCAGGAAGTAGATGCGCGACTTGCGTCCGCGCACCAGCATGACATCGTCTTCCTTTTCCGACTGGCCGGGCGTCTCCTGCGGCAACTGTTCCAGCCACCAGTTCATCACGCGGTCGCTCTTGGAAAAGAAACGGTGTCCGCCGATATCCATGCGGTTGCCCTTGTACTGCACGGTGCGCGAGATGCCGCCCATGTAGTCGAAGCGCTCGATGACGATCGGATGAACGTCCGTCCGGGTAAGCAGTTCGTACGCCGCAGTCAGGCCCGCGGGCCCTCCGCCGATGATGATTGCCTGTTGTTTCATAGTGAGTTCATTGCCAGCGCAAACCTGGCGTCTCGCCTGACCGACAGGAGCCACGTGAAGCATGACAGATGGGATGAGAGCTCACGCCCACTGTTTGGTAGCAACTTTCGTTTCCATTTCGATCTACAATTTACTATACTTCTAAAATTGGATAGACGTTCAGTCCTCCGGCTTGGCAGGCATGCTTTTGCAGCGAGCAGAAGTGGGATGAACTAATCGCTTGCTTTCTTTCACATCGTTCCCTGCGGGAGATGATACCGATCCGATCACGACGTTTCGTCCTCCTTCGCTGATTTTGTTCATCTGGGTCAAAACCAACGGAGAAAAGCGTCTTTTTCCGCTAGATGTTTTTGGACTGGATACAGCCGTGAATGGAAGTTTTGGAACACATTGAAAATAAAGCAGAAATATTCCCTACCGAAATATCCGACTTTGGCATTGTGGCTGCCACTAGGAGAGTTGCACTGTTCTGGAGTCTTCTCTTCGTCCCACCGCAATGGTCAGGCGAGGAAACCATACTCGGGACGGAATTTTCCTGCAAGAGGGGTAGTTGGACCAAATGAGTGATGAGAATCAATCCGTCAAAGGCGGCTGGACTTCGGTTCAGGTCTATGCCATGTCTGTGCTTTGCTTACTTGTTGGCGTAACCGTAGGTTATCTGTATCGGGGTTCGACGGCCTCGTCGAGCAACGCCGCGCCCGCGGCGGCCCAAGCACAGATGCCGACAGGCAATCCGGGCCAAAATCCTCAGCAACCGCCAGGGCCGGAGCAACTGAAACAAATGGCCGACAAGCAAGTCGCTCCCCTGTTGGAACAGTTGAGCAAGGACCCGAAAAATACTGACACCATGACTAAGGTGGGCACTTATTATCTTGCGGCCCGGCAGTTCGATGAAGCAACGAAGTATTTCCAGATGGCGGTTGATGCGAAACCAACGGCCGATTCGTTGACAAAGTTGTCGAACGCCCAGTATTACAGCGGACAAGGCGACAAGGCGATCGAAACACTGAACAAGGCACTGCAGATCGATCCGAAGTTTGCTAATGCTCTCTATAATCTGGGAATGATGAAGTGGCAGGTGCAGGGTGACGTCAAGGGCGCCATCGTATCGTGGGAAAAACTGGTGAAGACAAATCCGAATCACCCACAAATAGAGCAAGTGAAAAAGATGATTGCCCGCGCCAAGGAGCATGAGTCGATGCCGCTGGGCACGAAGACCGACAAGCCCGCCATGTAATTACGGCGAGGGTTCTCCGGGGAATGCCAGTGAGGGCGTGCGGCGATGCAGACTAAGCGACGCTCCGGTTCTGCCGATCGAATCATCACCAGCCATGAAAATAGTCATTGCGGGCCGCAACGGAGTGACGGTCTCCAGTGTCAGTCTGCAGTGAGGTGTCCTGAGTAATGAGCGTATTCCAGGAGTTGCGCGGCCTTCTCCGGTTGCGCGTTTTACAGTTGGCTGCCCTCGTTGCCATGTTGGCGTTAATGGCAACGATTGCTTTCACCAGCAGGACAACGGTTCGCGACCCCGACATTTGGTGGCATCTCAAGGTTGGCGACTGGATCGTGCAACACCACGCTGTTCCTTATGTTGGTATCTTCTCGCGCACTGCTGGCGCCTCCCCTTGGATTGCATACAGCTGGGGTTACGAGGTTCTGCTGTCACTGGCATATGCTTGGTTCGGGCTGAGTGGATTTGCCATGTTCGGTATCTTGCTCACCATGGCAGTTACTCTGGCGCTCTTCTGGATGCTTAACAGACTTTGCGGAAGTTTTTGGCTGGCATGGACACTCTCATTTATCGGATCGTTCGCCTACCTGTTCAGCCTCATGCCGCGGCCCGTGTTTTTCTCGATGATCCTTTTCACTGTGGTTCTAGGCCTGATTCTTGAGGCTCAGCGCAGCGGTCAGATAACGCGACTCTATTGGCTGCCTGGGCTGTTTATGATCTGGGCCAACCTGCACATTCAGTTTCTCTACGGACTCTTCGTGGTAGGGCTGTTTGTCGGGGTAAATCTGATCGAACAACTCGCGATAAAGATCGGCGTTGATCTCAAATATCTCGAACAGCCGTCTCTGCCGCTGCCTGAACTGATCGCCATATTCTTCGCTTCCCTAGCCGCAACCTGTATTGGGCCATACTCTTATCATTTGATTCGAGTAATAACGGCGTACTCTAACTCACACGTACCCTACTTCATGATTCAGGAGCTGTCTGCTTTCAGCTTCAAATTCTTTACACACTATATCCTGTTGCTAATGACGGCGGCTGCGTTCTACGTCGTAGGATTTCGGCAAAAGTTGGATCTCTTTAAGCTTTCGCTGCTGTTCGTAGCCAGCGTCATCGCCTTTCGCACACAGCGCGATGCGTGGTTTCTGGGCATTTCCGCAGCCGCCTTCATAGCTGATCTTCCTAACCGCAAGAGTGACAAAACAACGGTGCTGCGACTTTCTGAACTGATAGGTACAGGCGCTGTCCTGGCGGTGTTGGTATTACTGATTAGCCGCAATACAGGCTTCAATCCAAGGGACCTGGATCGCGCAATTAGCCACGAATATCCAGTGAATGCCGCCAATTTTGTTCGCGCGAACCAAATCCAGGGGCCGCTCTACAATAATCTCGATTGGGGTGGTTTCCTGATCTGGTACATGCCACAGTATCCGGTTGTTGTGGACGGGCGCAATGATCTTTATGGAGATGATTTGGATCTGCGCACCTACAAGAGCACACTGGGCGACTCCTATACCGAGGATCCCTACCTGAACGAATCGGGCGTGGTTCTCTTGCCGAAGAAAGCGCCACTTGCAGGATTGCTAACCATTGATCCGCGTTTTCACTTGATCTATCAGGATCAGCTTGCGGTGGTGTTTGCTCGCAATTAGGCAGCCCTTCCTTCAGAGAAGGTCGCGCTGGCTGAGATCGCTGCCAATCGCAGTCATAGTATTTAAGCGTTATGGCCACTTCTGGAAATTCGATGACAAGTTCGAGCAGCTACCCATTTCTGCATCTTCGCAGCGAATCGTTGACCTGTGCCGGCTACCTGGACACTCGTCACTACTTCACGTTACCTCATCAAAAAACGTTCCCCGAGCGCAAGCTTGGCTGCTGGCCCGCGATCTCGATTTGCCCACACTCTGGCGACTAACGCTTCAATGAGGAGAGTACCCAACATGAGCAGTGTCGAGAAGGTCGGATCGGAAGACAAAGTCAACGGAATTACACGTCCGGAACTTCGCCACGGCGTTCTGCGCCCCTCGAAAAAGGAGACGACCCTGGCTGGCGCGATAGTCGTCGCGTTAGTGACACTCTGCTTTTTTCTACTCTTCTGGAATCGCTTCCTTGGGCTGAGATCTGGGGATGGCGGCTTCACCGGCGGAGTTTATTTCTTGAATGGAGTCCTGCCGTACCGGGACTATTACTGTCCCGTGCCTCCTCTGTTCATAGCTCGCTGTGCGGCGGTACTCGCTATCTTTGGGAAGCTGCCGATCGTGCTGAGGGGCTTCGCTGTTTTCGAGCGAGTGGTTCTAGCATTGCTCGTATATGGCTGGCTGGTACGTTTCTTCCGGGTCAAGGATGCGGCATTGGCGGCTCTCGTCACCGCGGTAGCGTCGGCGTGTGACTATGCGGATCCAGTGAGTTCCTATAACCATTTCACGATTATGCTGGCGGTCGCCTCTGGCCTGGCGGCAAGTTATGCCCTCGATGAGGGAAGAGCATATCGCGCGTTGGCGGGAATCGGATGTCTGGCGGGAGTTCTTTCGCTGCTCTGCCTTGCTACGAAGCAAACAATTGGTCTCGGCGTGACCATTGCAATTCCCTTGGCTGTCGGTCTCTGCCTGCAACGGTTGGAGGGCATTCAGAAAGCGGTACGATTCGTTGCAGGCTTTGCCGTGGGCTGGATCGTCGCAGCAGGCGGCTTCCTTATTTGGATGACGCACTATGGCATCCTTCGCGCGTTTCTAACGCAGAGCTTTGTCACGGGACCGGCAGCCAAGGCTTCGCACCCGGGCGATTTCGTGGTGCGCACATTTGTGGTCATGTGGGGCTATTGGTGGGCGGCATTGATTGCGATAGTTGTGCTGGCGGCCGGATGGCGAGCTTTGCGCAGTTCCGAGGGCGAAGAAAAGAGGGACACGAATAGAGATTCGCTCATAGGGAATTCTGCTGGTCTTGCTGCTTGGGCTAGGTACCGTCGTGGCCTCAACTTTTGCTACCTGGGAGATGCTTGGATTCCGTTCCGTATTTGGTTGCAAAGCCTGCAATCTATATATCGCTCTTTGGAAGTGGTCTGCTGGTCATCTATTACCTGTGGCGATTCTTGAGCGGAAAGCTGTCGCGGAGGCAGTCTCAGTTCGCCATCTTCGCCTCCGTTGCTTTCGTGGCCGCGTTCATGACTTCGCTTTCCTTTCCGGCATTTGAGGCAATGATCATCCCCGGGTTAGGGCTGATCCTCGCAGTTTTATTGAACGATTTCGAAGATTGGCGACGATGGGTGGTATACGCTGCTTGCGGAGCGCTGTTGTTCTGCACGGCCCTGTTCAAGGAAGGAATGCCCTACGGCTTTAACGGCTGGTACGAACCCGGGTAAAGGCCGCGACCGTGCGATCATCTCTGCCCGAGTTGCGGGGATTCTTACTCCCTCCGCAGACGGTCGATTTCGTCGATTCGACCATTCGCATCATTCGGAAAAACTCCACCCCGCAGGACACGATCTTCATTTACCCAGAGCTTGGATTCTTCTATGGAGCGACGGAACGAAGGTTTGCTACGTTCGCTGGATCCCACAATATGGATACGGTTCCCGATGCTTTCGCCAGGGAAGAAGCTCAGAGACTGCTTCGAGTGCGGCCGGCCGTATTGATATACGGTCCGAAGGCGGAGCAATTGCTGCAATCAGACGAACTGACGTGGCGCAAGGGAAAGCCCAGCGGACAGCGCGATCTTATAGCCGCGATCGAGACCTTGGCGCGAGAATACAGACTCGTACGCACATTTAGAATGTATCCACTGGGAGAGCCGGTCTACGTCTTTGTGCGGCCCGACAGGGTGGGAGACTTCACCGCGATTTCGCCGACACAGAACTGAGCAATATTCGACGGGATGACCTATGTTGGAAATGGGACACTGCTATTTGGTTAGTCCTAGTACTTGGCGGCTCGACGCAGCCGATATTGCTTGCTGGCGCGCATTCGACGCTTCAATTTGTAAACCCTGAGTTTCGTAATTATCAGCCATTTTCCACCACGCCTGTTCACGCCCGGCGGAATCTGCCTGCTGTTGCGCATGCAGCGCTTCCGTCCGCAGACCACGGGATTCATACATCTCAGCCAATCGCCACCACGCCTGTTGATACCCCTCGGCTAATCGGGCATTAAACCCCGTACCCAACGCGGCTCCTTCCCCAACAAAGGGACTCGTCTTTTCAGCTTGGCCGAATGCGACCAAAGCTTGCTCAGGCAGATCCATGTTCAATTGAGCAAAACCCAATTCCAGATACAACGGATACGGCTGAGTCGAAAGCTTCGCCGCCTGGGCCAGAACGTTCGAGGCATCGAGGAAACGCGCTTGCCGCTTGTATGCGAGCGCGAGGGCTCGCGAAGTTTCATCGGATGGTTCAATCTCAAGCGACGAGCGGAATTCCTGCTCGGCATCGGCCAGAGAACCACTGTTGAGCAACTCGAAGCCTTTGACAAAATGCAAGTCACTACTTCCCGAGAATATTCTTTCCGCCAGTTCCAACTGATGTTGCGCTTCTGCATTCCGGCCCAGCACGACGAGAATGGCAGCAGAATTCAGATAATAGTTGAAGCGGTCAGCTTTGCCGTGGATTCCGTTTTCAGATGGGGGATCATCAAAATGAGTGGTGTCGCAATCAATCTTTAGTCGCTTGAGAAGATCGGCAGCCGCCGGACGGCGACGAACGAATATAGCTGCACGGGTATCAAGGTGAACGGCGCTCCAGTCCTGACTTCGGCAGAAACTGTCGATGCTGTTGGGCAGGCCGCCGCCGGCACGGTCAGAGACACTACTACGGTGTTGATGTTCCGCGCGTCCGCCTCACTTTTCCATTCAGGAGAATCTAAGGATGTCCGCATGAGTTCAGTGGAATGGAAAAACAATTCGTCCCCGAAAGGACCTCCACGACCGTCGATGTAGTCGGGATACTCGGGCGAGAGCCGCCACGCGAGAAAACCACCGAAGTTATAGTCGTGGAAGATATTGCCGGGCAGGTGTTCGCGCAATATAAATGCCGCTGACTCTTCCGGGTACCACGAAGATATTCCCGGGCCAAAGTCCGAGGATTCGCTGGTGCGCATATAGTACCTGTTGGTCACTAAGTCCATCACTCTGATACCTGCCAAAGCAACGAGCAGGACTACTACTAACGTCGCGCTGAGCTGCCTCAAAGTTCTCTCGTGCGGACTTGGCTCCGCCATGCGATGCCGCCAGCCAGTATCGCAAGCATCGGCAAGTATCGATCCGCCAATGACCACCGCCACCGTAGCAAAAGGAGCCACAAACCGAACCGAGTGGAAAACGAGATAGATCGAGGCTCCTAGAATTAAAAATGGAGCAACTCGCCGCTGGTATGCTGCAACAAGCATCGCCAGCAACACCGCCGCGATTAGCCACCAAAGAGCGCTTTTCGTATCTCTCCACGCAAAAGCCTCTGAAATACTGCTCAACGTGACGGGCACACTCATCAGTTCTGCAACAGTTTTACTGCTATGAACCGGAAGCAGTTTCACCATTCCGGCGTAATTCCACGGCCCCCACGGGTTGACTAAAGTCGCGCCAAGGGTTGCAATCAACCAGGGAAGGGCGGCGCGAAGCCGACCCAGTGAAGCCGTACGACGCTCAGCGATCAGCGAGTCGCCGATTTCAAGAAAAACGTAGGCAGCACACATGCCCAAGCCGGCTACAAATCCCTGATGCAAGTTCACCCACAGAAACATGAGCGGTGGAAGCAGCCACAATCGTTCGCGTCCTGATTTCTGGTAATGCCAAAGCACACTCACGAACAAAGCGAAAAGCACCTCGGTAAACAGTTCAGCACGGGGCGCTGTGCGGGCGGCAATAAGAGGAACGGCAAGCACAGCCAGGACATTGGAAAGGGAGCGACCACGGAGCAATATTGCGACGGTCCCGACACAGGCAGCCGCACTCAACCAGGAGAGCAGCGAATAGCCACCTAGAAGATA
Source organism: uncultured Acidobacteriota bacterium (assembly GCA_963779365.1). GTDB lineage: Bacteria > Acidobacteriota > Terriglobia > Terriglobales > Acidobacteriaceae > TOLSYN. Next base: position 27,130 of record CAVZYB010000009.1, read on the forward strand.
GGTGAAATACAGGATGACCTGTGACAAAACCGGATAAATCCACTCTCGTCCTAGTGCGGTATAAGACAGAACATCCGTAGAAGGAATTGCTCTATGCTGAACGATCCAGCGTCCCGTCGCGAGCTGCCACCCTAGGTCCGGGTCGCTAACAGTCCGCAATCCCGCGAATAGCGCATAAACTATCGCAGCTGCCGCGGCAACGAGCGACACGTACCTACTTGTTCGGGACAATATGGGTACCTTTTTGTGCAGAGCAATTTTTGGCATGCCCCTGAAATCCTACTTAGACGGGAGTAGTGCCGCAAGCAAAATCATGGATAGCGGGTAGCGACCGGGGACTGATCGGTCTTCATCATGACAACACCTAACCTCAATCCGCAGCATCTGTTGAAACACCAACTCTGACTCAGAACCTATTTATGCAACCAATTCTGGACTTCATGGTCTGCCAGACAGGCGCGACCCCAGAGCCCAACGAAAGACAAATTGTGAACCTGCTTCGGCATCGTCAGTCGCTCATGTGAAAAATCTTCTCCGCTGAACATTGCTAAACCGAAGATCTGAAAACGTTCCGCTCAAATTCTGTTAATTGCAGCCGACGGTAGTCAATGCGGCTGTGGAAACCACCGCAGCTTCCCTGCATAAGCAAGAGGGTCCGCCGCTACTACAGCCGTGCATGCGAACCGCAAGCAATTGCACGCATGGAGTCATCGGCCAAAAGCGGAGTTCTGGTCCACACCCAACTTCCCTCATCCTTCCACACTTCGTCGGAACTCGTCGCGACCAATATGTTGATATGGAACGCATCGCAGAACTCGTCTATGTTCCATCCATGCGTGGTCTCCCGCTCATTGAAGGCAGACGAAATATAGCCGTAGGCTTGCTTGCACTTTTGTAACTCTCCGCCAAAGCCCGCGCCACAGGAATCATCACCGGCGGCTGCCTGTCGGTCAGCGTACAGATGAAAGAAGAAGAGATCCGGTCCACTCGGGTTGTATTGCAACACTGCCGAGCGCGGCGTGATTGCCTTCAAACGCTCGATACTCTTCCTAATCTGGAGGGTATGCTTTCCGAGGCCTGGCGAAAGTCCCATCCAGGGCTCCATTCGTGGCAGTATTCCAGCATCAACGATGGGCTCATAGAGCCTCAAAACACCAACTTGGCCGAGTGTCCCAAGCACACCGAGAATGATGGATGCTGAAAACGCGATCTTCCACCCCAGCCCCAGTCGCGAGTGTCCACGAGGCAGACAAAGTTCCGTTACTAGCGGCGCAGCCCATATCAATAGTACAAACTGCACAATTAGTATTCCGCGGAACCCCAGGTCGTTGACGCCACTCGAATCACTTGCCACTACCGAAACGATGAGCAGGCAGAGCACGAACATTAACCAGGCCGCACGCTGGCGAAGAGGAATGTTCCACCCGTTTCGCATCTCCCGCCGCAAACAGTACCATCCCACAAAGAAGTACAAGCCAAATTCCAAGAAGTACACGACGAAGAGCGAGGGAAGCTGCGAACACTTGAGTACAAGCGGATCGCTAACGCCTTGAAGTTGCAGCCATTGCTGGGCAATGGGGTAATCACGAAACGCAAAGAATGCAAACCTCGACCCCGCCGCCGATGGAGCCCGCAAATCGTTGAGATACGGAATCGCAAGAAAAATAGAGAACGCCCCTGCACCCATATAAGCAAAGGCCTGGTGAGGACCTTTCAGAATTAGGATCATAAGAGCCCATGCGGCGATGAAGATGCAGAAGACAAACGTCACGTAAACAGATAGTCCGGCGGCGCTACTGAAGGCCGCACCCGCCAGCAAGGCGGTCCAGATGCGTTCGCGAACACCTGCGTCTTCAGGTAGCATGCTCAGCAGGAGAAACCCTGAAAGACAGCAAATGAGACTGGCAACATGATGAGGCACCCACAGCAGCGACCCGATCCAGGAGGTCACCTGATTCGTGTCCCACCACTCGACATCGCCCCACATTGCGCCGAGTCGGTGGCTTAAGTACACAAATGGGATCAAATCGTACCCGGTCACCAACAGCAAGCCAATTCCGACAATCGACTTGAGCCGGAGGTTTTCTCTCTCTTGGCAAAAGTGCTTGAGATACAACGGAATCAGTGCCGCGAGTGCAAAACCGCTCCACAAAACACTGCCGTTCAAACTCGCACGCGGAGAGATTCCCGCCAAGTGCACCGGCAGGGCACACAACACGTACCAGTAGTAGTAATAACGAAGCGGTGGCGCGCTGCCGAGACCGAAGAGCGGATTTAGGGGAGGCACTCCGGTTCGCGCCGCAGCATCCACCAACATTGCGCGAGTGCTGTGGTCGAATGCAACGTAGGAAAGATAGAGTTTATCGCCTGTCTGCCAGTCCACAAGCGCCAACAAGGCCAACGCTACCCAGGCGACCATCATGCAAAGCGCAATGCAAGTCGTTCGATCGGGACTCCAGCTCTTACCGCTCGCCTTGAAAAGTTCACGGCCGACCAAAACGATCGATGCTGCGGAAGCCAGCAGGAACACTGACACAGCTACGGTCAGCGAAAAGAAACGGACGAGCAGAACAGCTAACACCGGCGAAATCGAGATCGACAAAACAACGCTTACTAGAAAACGTTCAGCGGCAGAGCTTTTTCGGAAACCAAGCACGTCCGAGGCATATGCCAACAGGAATCCAGGCGGAAGCAGAAACAGTGCAAACAGAGCTGCGGCTTCCAGTGCTCCGAGAATGTCAGTGACCGTGTACCCCATCATCGCCAACAACTCCAAGATTCCAATTCAACACTTGTCAGTGGTCGCAACCAAGAATCTGCCGAATTCACGCTTCTGCCTTATTCGCCCGGCGAGATACGGACTAAAACGGCGGCGACATCGTCCTCATAAACCACTCGGAATTGCTCGCGCAACTGAGGCAACAATGTCAGTCCAGCCGTCATACCGGACTTTCGCTCCAGCAGTATGGTTCGTGCGCGTACAAAACTCGGATCCTCCTCCATGCGCGAGGTACCTGCCGTTACTTTGAAATACCTTGCATTGACATCGTCGCCATAGAGATTCAAGCGTCCATCAATCGCAACGGGATATTCCGGAAGATACCAGGTCAGAAATCCACCCCATGAGTAACTGTTGAAAATTGGCCCTGGAAGGTGATTTGCCCGGATGTAATTGCACGCATTCAGGGGAAAAACGTGGTCGGTAGACTTTTCAAGCTCGCCGTTACTTGGCATTCGCAGAATCGCTGCTGCGAAGGAAACGAGAACGAGCACGGCGACGAGTGGCATCCCCCACTTCCGTGCACGTAGGTTCCCCCGCGAGCCAGCCCCGAGCTGAAATTGAGGCAAAGCAGCAGCCAGGACCGCGATTGCGGGAATCACAACACACCATGCATCTCTCTGGAAGCGGAAGGCGAGCATTGCAAAGATGCACAGGACGGACATTTTGAAAAGGTCGCGCGATTGTTGTCGGCCAAGGACGAGAAAGGCGGTCATCACCAGCAGTAACAGGACAAAATTCTGCGGACACCGGAACTCCATGGACGTCATCTCAGCGAAAGATTCAATTCCCACTTTGCTGTAGAGGGTCGGAATGATATCCGGAAACAGGCGATACGAGTAGGGCGTTAGCAGGGTTGCGGCACAGCAGATTCCGGCAACGGCCAGACTCTTACCGAAGGGCACGGCTGGTGAAGTAAATGAGCTGAATCCCAAGCGGGAGAGCACCTGTTCCACCGCCCCGGAGAGCAGGAATAAGCTCAGTAGAATTAGGCCAAGCACAAATTGTGGATGCAGGTTGGCCCAGCAGGCAAAAAGCAAAGGCAGCCAGAGCAACGGGCGAACGTTCCCAGTACGCCGACTTTTCAACAAAAGCAGCAATTCAACGGCGAAGAAGAGCATGGAAAAAAGAATGGGAAGCGGCTGCAGGCCAACGATGACATACTGCCCGGCTGCCGATAGCAAAGCGGCAGCCCAGAAATTTCTGTGCTCGACGTACGCGAGGAGAAAAGTCACTGCGGCCAGGGCCAGTTCGAAAAGCATCAGCACCACGGGTACGGCTCGAAGTCCGATGACCTTGTATAGCACAGCCGCCAGCGCATCAAAGCCCCAACTCGAAGCAATCCACGTCTTGTCTGGATATTGCGAGAACAACCCGTAGCGAGGAATGGCATGGTTCTGAAGTATCCAGAGTCCCGTGCGTAAATGCCACCAGACGTCACCGTTGGAGAAGGCCGAAATACGAAAAGCCTCATACATTGGTGCGGCGGTTAGCAATAGCAGCAGTGCCACCAGGCGCAACGGAAAAGTATCAAGAGGCAGCTCGCTCCGACCCCCTTGCGAGCGTGTTCACCACAGTCTCAGTCGCCATAATAATGTCCTACGCAGCTGCAGGTCTTCTGATCGAAAGTCTAGTTTCTGCTGCTTCGCATTTTCGATCAGTGTTTCGTGACAGACGCTTTCGCAACCGAGAGCGACACTGTACCGTCGGGGTTGTGATCGTAATTGTGGCACTTGAGCGTACAGGTGTTGGAGCCACGGCTATAAGAAACAGGAACACTCAATCGGTCGTTCGGCGCCACTACGGCCAAGTCGAAATTCACCAGGCGCTCACCGGAAATTGAGGAGGCAGATGCGCCCGTTCCATGCGCCGTGTGGCAAACGGAGCAGGAGAATCCCGCATTGATGTGGGTCGAGTGCTTGGTGAAACTGGTATTCGCGAGAACACTGGAAAGGTCGTGGCACTTCGCGCACAGCGAATAAGGCCCACCCGCGGCCGGGTCGGCTACAGGCGGAAGAAGGTTCAGAATGGCTGTGCCTGGTCCGCCATTCGGCGCGACTCCAGGCGCTACCTGGCTGAATTCGTAGCGACGTTCGAGAATATGGGAATAGTTTGAACCATGCGGACCATTTGGGCCGCTGCCACCGAATTCGCGGTTGTCGTCGCTGTTGTGACAGTCCGAGCATAGAATGCGCGCTGCCATCACGCGGCCCTGCGTGTGCCCGTCCAGATTCCACATATACGAGCGCAGGCTAGGTTGCGCTAGAGCGCTGTCGCGGTCATGCATAACAGGATGACTTGATCTCGCGCTAATGCTGAACTGTGGAATTACGTTCAACGGGTCCCCGGACGTAATCGCTCTCGTGGGCAAATAGCCAAAAATTGCGAGAACTTGCTTTCCCGCGCTGGTCCCGTGGCAGCGCAAGCAGGTCTCATACTGATTTGCCGCCGGAAGTACATTGGTTATTCCGTCAGCCGCGCTGATTCCGGCGGCACCCTTCTGCGATGCCCGAATTGTTGTCACCGCAAAAGAGCCAGTCGGATTAGAGGCGTGGGGATCGTGACAATCGACACAAGTCGCATGCCGATTATTGTTCAGCACCTCAGTCTCGTCCACTGTATGCAGGTTACTTCCTGTCGGGAATGGATGCCCTGTTGTCTTCGCAAACTCCGTGTACACATTCGGAATTGCCGGTGAAACATTCGATCCGCCGTTGTGACAGGTCATGCAGTTCTTGGTCGCCGCATCCATGTTCGCCACGAACTGGGGCGGCGCGTTGAGTAGCCCTTTTCCTCCCGGCGCATTATGTGGAGTATGGCAGGAAAGGCATCCATTCCGCCTCATGGTGCCATAATTGCCGAGGTTCACGCCCTTTGATATCTTCGACGTCGATAAGGCGTGTGCGCTGGTGGACCATCCGGCAAATGGGCTATATGTCCCACTGGTGCCGGTATGGCCTACCGCAAGCTTCGCGCTCTTGGTTCTGAGTTGGTGCAAAGCCATCCCGCTCATCTGCCCGGGGTCGTTCAGATGGCAGGCGAGACATAGGGCGGAACTGGTGTTGTCCGTGACAAGGAACATGTTCGACGAGTCGATCCCTTGGACATGCGGTTCATGACAGCTGGTGCATTGCACATTTCCTTTGATCAACTTCACCGCCGGGCTAGCCGTTGTGCCAGTGCACAAAGCTGCAAGCAAGTTGTCGGAGTTGCAATTGAGCGTTCCGTTTTGCAGCGTAAGGTTGAAGGGATGCACACCCTGCAGAGTGAGAGGAGTACCGTTATAGGTAGTGATCACGTCCTGGGGATTTAGGGCTTTCTGGCTTAACGTGCTATTGCCATACGGCGTAGTCTGCCCGGGTGCCACAGTTCCGTCATGGCAGCTAAGGCAGAGATTACTAGCCGTTCCCAAATACGGCTGCTGTTCCTGGTTAACAAGGGTATCGCTGGTGTACATGGTGTAGGTCGCGGTGGAGAGCTTCTGGCTCCAGAGTGGCGCAACGCCATGCAACCCTGAGTGAGGAGCGTGACAATATTGACACGTGGTCAAGGCACCTTTAACCGGCGACGCCCCTCCTGCCCCCATGTCATGAATGCCCATGACATCGATGGTTGGCGGTTGCGCTCGAACTACGCAGGCAGCGGCGACAATCAAGGCGCAGACTAACACAACGTTTTTCAATGTGTTACTCCTTTCGCCTGCTTCGGTATGCCGAAATAATGGAACACCTGAATTCGATGGTTATAGGAATCCACCACGTATATGCGGTCGTTATGATCGATAAATAAACCTGAAGGCAACTGGAATTCTCCCAGCCCCGTGCCGTTTTTCCCAAAGAAGTAAAGCAGTCGGCCTTCGCGGTCGAAAACCTGCACCACGCCCCACGCCCCCTCAACAATGTAGAGGTGACCTTCTGAATCCACGGCGATGCCCTTTGGACGGAAAATCTGGCCGACCGAATCGCCGATCTGACCGATGGTGCCCTTATAGTCTCCATCGCGATTCAAGAATTTGACACGGAAGTTCATTGCATCCACCACCAACAAATCCTCCCCGTCCAAGCGAAGTTCTGTTGGATAATGTAGGTCATCAGACTCAGCGCCCGTCTTTCCGATTGTTTTCAGCACCTGTCCTTGCATATCGAGTACAAAAATCTTGTCTCGCAGCGTGTCAGTAACATAGATTCGCCGCGCGGCAGAGTCCACGGCGATCCCAGTGGGGCGCTTGAAATACCCCTCCCCGCCCTTCAGGCTTCCTATCGCGTGTCGGTATTTCCCGTTTGCATCGAACACGAATATTTTTCCGGATTGGGAGTCTGTGACATAGATATTGTCCGCAGCATCCACCGCAACGCATTGTGGGGCCAGCATCGGGTCTGTTTCTTTTTCCCTGCGCTCGATAAACTTGTACTTGTGCTGAGGAAAGTCGAAGATATGAATTCCGATTGCCCCCGGGTCACTGACGATCACACGCCCTCGCGAATCAACCACTACGCTATATGGCCGGATAATCTCATGGTACTCTGGTTCTCCGGCCATGATGTCAACCAGTTTGGTCCAGAATCCGGGCTTTCCTCGTACCTCTTTTTCAGAGCTGAAACTGTTCTCGAAAGTGAGCTTGCGATTTCCTTCCAAGAGCAGATCAGGGGGCAACGGCACGCGAGACTTAGCATCTTTTTTTGCTGCCCACGCCGGGGTCAACAGAAGCGCGACCATCCCCAATAGAATGCACACGTTGCATAAAGCTGACGTTTTCGCCCTGACTAGAAGAACTTGAACCATCTTGAAATACCGAAGTAATAGGAAGTTATCATACTCGGAGCACTGCCCGAGGCTCCGATATTCTGACTAAATTTGGTAACTCCCGCGTTGAAAAAGACCTTCCTAAAATGATAGGCACAAAAGGCATTGATCAAATCTGTTTCATTCTGGCCGGTCAAGGCGGCACCGATTGTGTCGCTTCTGGTTTTGCTGTACGAAGCGTTGATCGACAGTCCGCGCAACGGTACAGCGGTCGCACTGAAACCATACCCATTCCCGCTATAGTTCACTACGCTGTTGGGTGTAGCGATTGGCACCGGCAGCGACGTCACCGAGACCAAGCCACCTGCGGTCAGCACCGATGAACCGCTCGACTGCGAATAGTTGCCTCCCAATGCAAACCGATACCAAGCGACGCTCACGTTGCCGCCTTCCGACTGGCTTCCGTTGCCGGCTTGCTGTTCAAAACCGCTGTGTCCCCCTCCGCCACCAAGGTTAAGCGAGATTCCGTGCGGAAACTTGCGATGGAGCTGAGCGGTATAGTTCATGGTTGAGGTTGTGTACATTGCCATGAGGGTCTGGACATTCTGATTATATGAGAAGTTTCCGCTGAACTCCCATCGCCCAAAATTCCTGTTGTAGTTCACATTTGCACGCAGGTTCGCGCCTAGGTTGCCAACTTGGCTGGCATTGTCTGTCAACCCGACGGTCGCGACCAAACCCTTGAAAAACTTAGAGAAATTGTAGGAAGCATTTGCGCCATACTGGGTTAACCCGATGCTCTGACCGGCGATGTACTGCTCCTGTCGGACCATAAAACCGCTGACATAGACCCGGTTGAAGACCGTGTGAGAAGTAGTTAAGGTCATAATCAGCGCGCGAGAGGTTGGGCTGAGAGTGGTTTGAAGGACGCTCCCGCCGTTGGCCAGTATCTGCTCCTCCACGGCACCATAGAGGTTGTCTGAGTAGCTGAGGCCAGCCGAAATGGGAAATGTCCGCACGTTAATTCCCGCAGTCGCACTGAGATTGTCGGTGGTTCCGTTATTTGTGGAGCCGTCCGAGTTGTCGGAGTAGGTGGACCGGCCCAAGCCGAGAGCAAAGGATCCGCCCAGTGGAAGCCGGTGTGAGACATTGAAGTTATAGGTGCTGCTGCTCGAGCTATTGTCTAGAGAATTGCCTGTGCCCGATGTGTCCAGAGAGCCGGTGCTGTTTGTGCTCGTATTCAGATGGATAAACCCGCCGCTCATTGAAAACCCTGCAAAACGGTAGCCGCTGTGCACGCTAAAGGTCTGCGTCGAGCTCTGACTCTGCTCGCCGCTGCCCAGCACGGAGCTGGTTCCGGAGCCGTCTGAGTAGCCGACCGCGATCGGCGGCAAATTGGGAAAAAGAAAACTCCATCCAACCGCGAAAGATTTACTGCTGTCCTTGGTTGCGAGACCGCTACTGCCCGGAATTCCGAATACGCCCGTACTGTCCATCCCTTGGTTGAAGGAGACACTTCCGGGAAAGTGACTGCCTCCAAAGATACTCACGCTTGAGGTATAACCGCCGCTGTCGGTTATGGACGATGAAGTGGAGTTGCTTTGCGAGCGGCCGTAATAAGGATTCGCGTCGAAGGAAATGAAGCTTGGACTGTAATAGAATCCGTGCAGACTCGCGTCTCCCCCCAGAGTAATTCCGTGATCGGAGGTCGTGCCATTGGCGAGATCTCCGCTGTACCCAGCGGCCACGTCCCCAGCCATGCCTAGGTGCAAGCCTTCGGCTTGTATCTGGCCTGCTGCTGGAATCGTCCACAGCAGCACCAGGAAAGAAATGATTTTTATATTTAGGCTGCTCACCTGACGACCGCTCTCTTTACTACAGTTCTTCCACTTTCGCCTGCTGACGGAGTCGCTTATCGAGCATCTCCCGGAGCCGGTCGTACTTGGTCTTCTGAAGGTCGGCCAGCAGCTTATCCTTTACTTCTCCAAACGATACTTTTCCTGCCGGAATGTGCTCATTTAAACGAAAGATTGTGTAGAAAGCTGCCAAACTGAAGCAGATCGCTAACCTGCCCTGGCTTCATCACGAGCGCAGGCTTCACTAACTCCGCGGGAAGATTCTCGCGAGCTACCAACCGGTGGTCGCCCATGTTTACGCGAAAGTCGTCTTCCGATAGCTTTTCGGCCAAGCAGTCCGAATTCTTGGTAGCTCTTGGTGGCCTTGGCCTGCTTCAGGGCGTCTTCTGCCCTGCGGTGCGCCTTCTGCTTTGTCGTCAGCCGATGCAGTCTCCGGAGGCATGATGGAGATCGTCTGGAATGCAAATTGTTCGCCGTGCCAGAACAGCCTTGGGGTTCTGGTCATAGAAGGCGCGCGCTTCCGCCAGCGAGACCTTCGACCTGCTGTGCAATCTCGATCTTTAGCAGAGCCTCAATCAGCAGCGAGCGGCGAATCTGCTGGCGCAATTGTTGCCGGGAGCCGTTCATATCGGTCTTTAGATATTCTTGAAAGTCTTCATCGCTCTGAAATTTGTTGCGGTATGCCGCTTCAGCCTGATTCAGACGCGGAGCCGGTATCGTCATCTTCCGCCGCTCCGCCTCCTGGTACACCAGTTCCTCATACTCGATCATCTCCAATGCGCCCCGGCGGATATCCGCCTCCTGGCCCTTTGGGAAGCCGTTGTGGACGCGGGCGTAAGGGAAGATGGCGAACATTTCGCGCAGCAGATCGCGATCGGTCAACACCGCGCCGTTTACGCGCGCCACCGGCTTGCCGGTCACCTGCAGGCTCGCACTTGGAGTTACTGCAGCAGGTTTGAAGGCAGTCGCGTTCCGCCATCGTCTTCACTGCGGTGGGGGCATGGGAGGCGACCTGCGCCAGTGCCGGGGAGAGAGCCGCACAAAGCAGGACGGCAGTGCAGTAACCTAAATTTCATGATTCCTCGCTCAAGGAATTAATCTTCAGTTAAAAAAAGAGGGGAGAAGAATCTCTCTCCCCTCGATCGCAGACAGACTAACTTAGAACGCGGTTCCGACGTTGGTCGCGCCAAAGTACTGGCTGGAGTGCGAGAAATGGCACTGCAGGCAGAAGGCGTTGGTCGAAGGAACGTGGGTCGGGTCATAAGGAGCGCCCGGGTTGTAAGGACCGTTGACGTAGAAGATGGTCGCGGCAGAGGTCACTGCGCCGCCAGCGATCGGCACCGCGCCGTGGCCGGTGGCCGCGTAAACGTTCTGCACGTGCTGGTTGTGGCAGGTGGTGCAAACCACATACTGGTTGCCCGCGATGCCGTCGTTGTTGGAAGCCAGCGAGCTGATTGCCGGGATGCCGTAAGCAGCCACGAAGTTGGCATAGGTGGTGCCGGCGGTGATAACCGTCGTCAGCTTGGTGCCGTTGGTGGTGTAGGTCAGATCCGTTGCCCAGAGCGGCAGCAGCAACTTTGCCCAGGTTGGCCATCGGGCCCACCGGGTGATCGTTTGCGTAATCGCCGGCCACGCCGCCGTCGTTGCCGAGCAGGGTCGGGATCGGGCACGGCGCCGTACAGGTTGACCGCGTTCGCCTGGCCGTTGGAGCCGACGTTGGTGGCGAAGTTCAGAAGACCAAACGACTGCTCGTAGGCCTGTCCGGACATCATCGCGCCCTTGGAGACGTTGCCGTCATGGCAGCTCAAGCAAGTGGCAACGCCGGTGTACAGGGAGCCGCTCGACCAAGTCAAGCCAGTCAGGGTGGCAGTGTAGCCATCAAAGTTGAAAACGCGCCAGCAGCGCTGGTCACTGCAGCCGTATCAGTTCCCCACAGGCCAGCTGTCGCCTTCGGCAACGCCCGAAGCTGTAACTGCCGTTGAGGTAATCGCACCGCCGCCCGCACCACGACCGCCGCTGTGAGGAGCATGGCAACCTGCGCAACCACGGCCGCCGTTTTCGTGCGCGCCCTGGACATCAACCGTCGGGATGTAGGCGGTGTTGCCCTGTTAGACCTGCGCCATCGCCATGGCAGCTGCGATGACAACGACAAGAACCATAAACATAAGCTTCTTCATTGAAAAAACCTCCTGATTAATCAGCACTTCTATTCACCTGTTCTCTTACTTCTCGCGGTCTTAGAGAACCCCGCTTTGGCCACCTAAGGCGACCAAACCTTCTGGCGGCTAACTGTGCCGCCGAACCTCTATTTCGCAGCCGCAGCCTGCGCCGCGGCCGGTGGATCCGGAAGCTTCATGCCGCTCTTGAGCCGGAGTCTCTGCCGGAACTGGCGTCACAGCCGGAGGCTCGCTGGCAAGTTTCATGCCACTCTTGGCAGGCGCGTCTGTTGAAGTCGGAGCTTCGCCCGTCGGTCGCGTCTTCCGCCTCTGTTCCTCCGCTTTCTTCTCCAACTCATCCTGCTGGCGCTCAAGCTCAGCCTTAGCCTCGGCATTGGTAAAGTAGCGGAACATCTGCACCCGTCCGAACAACTGCTCGGAGGTAAAGACGCGATTGTTCTTCTGATCGATGGTCAGGCCGGTTAGCGCCTCAAACTGGCCGGGCATGATGCCGAATCCACCCACGGCCATCAGCAATTGCCCCTCCGGCGTAAACACCTGAAGCCGGTTCAGCATGGCATCGGCAACCCAGACGTGTCCGTCGCGGATCGACCGCAATCCCCTTGGGCCGCGCAAAGTCGCCAGGGCCGTCGCCGTTCTTGCCCAAGGTGCGAATAAAGTTGCCGTCGGCATCGAAGACCTCGACGCGGTCATTCAAAGTGTCTGCGACATAGAGGTTGCCGTCCTTATCCACGGCAACGTTGGTCGGCTTGGAGAAATTGCCCGGATCGGTGAGCGTGTGATTCTTCCCGGTGGTGCCGATCTTGCGCAGCAGCTTATAGCTGTCGGCGTCATAGACCAGCACTCTGATCCAGCCCTGCGTCGGCCACATAGAGAAAGCGGTTCTCGAAGTCGATCGCGATGCCGCATTGGGATCCTTCATCTCGCCTTCGCCGAAGGTAGTCTGCAGCTTGTGCTTCGAGTCAAACACCAGGACATGGTGAGCTCGCCGTCGGAGACGAGCAGGGTGTCGTTATCGTCCATGGCCAAGCCGAAGATCGACCTTGAAATGCGCATCTGACGCCGTGCTTGATGAGCTGAACATCGTTATTTTCAGTGTTGAAAATAAAGATCGCGCCGACCTTGGTATCTGCCACGTACAGCAGCCCCTTGGAATCGACCGCAACCCCATAAGGCTCCAAGAGCTGAAAGCGCTTCTTCGCGAGCGTCACCGGCTCTTGCGCGTCCGGCCGAAACGCCTGCCAGACGATCCATCCAGCCGCGCTTTTCTTTTGTTCCTTCTGCTTCGGCCTTCGGCAACTCCGGCTTTTCGGCGGAGAAATAATCCAGATATTTCAGCCGCGGTAACGGCAGGAGCGGGCGGAAATACAATATTGCTGAGAGATCCAGGACAGTTTCACGGGAGCCGGCGCTCGGAGCTGGGGCGCGCCTTTCTTCTTCTTGCCTCCATAGAGGCTTGCGGGCGCAGCCCAAACCAGCGGCCAGCAGCACCAACCGCCGCAATCTTTCCTCTAAGCATCGACTTCCCGCAATCTTCAAACATCTCTAATTCGCTCCACTTCTGTTGGGTATCAAGCCCTTATGGCAGGTCTTGCAAAACGCCTGGTTATTAGCCTGATCGTTGACCAACAGGTCGGCCTGCGCGGAGGCATGCGGCTGATGACAGGTCATGCAATACATCGCCGTCAAAACCTTCGTAGGGTCGTTTGGATCGCTGCACATCCGAAACCGGGTGATTCGCTACCGGATGTCCAGCGCCGTACTTCAACGGAAGCATCGGAACCCGCGAGAAATAGTCCTCAGGCAGCTTCACCTTGCCGTCGAAAATCGTCACCAGATGTTCGCTCTCAAGCTTCGCCGGCTTCGAATCCGGACCGTGGCACTCCAGGCACAGCTTGTTTGGAGTCTTGGCGCGCAGCAGGTGAATATTGTCGCCGCCGTGCGGCTCGTGGCAGGTGGCGCAACCTTGCTCAAACGCCGGCTGATGGATGTGCGCCTTTTTGCCTTGCTCGGCCTGATCGGTATGGCAGGTCAGACACACGGCCACCGCATTCGGCTTCGGGAATCCCGGCGAATTACCGGCGTGCGGGATTGTGGCAATCGGTGCAATCGCCCGCCGCGCCCGGATGCTGCACCTTTGCCTTCTCGATCTGCTCGGCCTTGTCGGCGTGGCAGGTGAGGCAGACTTCCTTGGCGGTCGCGGCCGTCAGCACCACCTTGCCATCCTTGGCCGGCGCGTGGCAGGAATCGCACTGTCCGCCGGCGAACGGCATGTGCGTGAACTTCGCCATCAACTTCTTGCTGGACGACTGGTGCGGATCATGGCAGGTCAGGCAATCCGGCTGTCTCGAACGGCTGCCCCTGGTGCGCCTTGACGATCGCCGCGTCTTTCGGATCATGACAATCGATGCAGAGCGCCGGCGCATCCTTGGTCAGATGGAAATCAAATTCGCGCTTGCCGCGCTCGCCGGTCTTGTGGGTCACGTGGCAGGTATCGCAGCCCATGTCCAGCGCGGCGTGACGGCTGCCGTCCTTCGGGACATCGACGCCGATCTTGTGGCAGCTGAGGCAAAGATTCGTGTCCTTGCTGTCGCCGCTGACGGGCTTGAGCAACTGATTCTTGTTGTCGGTCGCATGCGGATCGTGGCACTTCACGCAGTCGCGCACCGCCGGAGGGTGAACTTTTCCTTTGATATCGGCGGCCTTCTTGTCGGCGTGGCAGGTAATGCAGAGGGCAACCGTGGTGGTGGTGATGAGTTTTACGCGGGTCATGTCTTTCTTAACCCTGATCTCGTGACAGCTAGTGCAGCCCATGGCAATCGCCGAATGGACTGACTTGCCTTTGGTTTTGTCCTCATGGCATTGCGCGCAGGTTGCGGGGTCCGCCTTCGGGTCAAGGGGTACCGGGTGCATTCCCGCCCAAGCCGCCGCACAGAATGCGCTCACCAGCACCATGATCGAGATCGACTTCAGAACCCTCTTCACAACTACCTCCACGGCACATCAGTGTGCAATTGTGTCGCCGTTGTGACAGCCTCCTCAGCTCCGCCACTGGCGGTCACCGTAAGCTACTGAAAACACAGAAATTTACTCTCAACATTACCCTCTTTAGAAGATGGCGTTTGACGTACATCTGAAGATCGCTCAGGCCTAATTGCGGCTTCTAGCGCAGCCCGCCATCGCACATAGGTCAAATTCCCCATTCGCAACGGAGATCGAAGATAACTCACTGTTGTTCCACGGAGTTTCTCAGCGGCACCTACGAGGCTGCGGTGTCCGGCGTGCTTTTCGCAGCTCGATCGCTTGACTCGGCCCAATAATCAGAGGGAGATATTACCCCCAGATGCAGCAACTCACTTGGTGTGTCCGTCGTAAGCATCGCCGGGAAAAGCGTCCGGCCGGGTTACCGGATACACCTTCCGCGAATTCGCTCTAATGCGTGATCGCGTAATGCTTCAATTTGTCATAGAGCGTCGAGCGGTCGATCCCTAAGGCCGACGAGGCTTCTTTCACATTGCCGTGCTTACGCTCGAGCGCCGCAATAATCGCGCGGCGCTCTAGTTCATCCAGAGAGACATCGGGCACATCCCAGTTCTGAGCGCCTCCGGGCTGTCTCTGGAGCCACGAAAAATCTTGTTCTTCGAGCATGCCGTTGCGGCAGGTGACGATGGCGCGCTCAATCACGTTCTCGAGTTCGCGGACATTTCCCGGCCAGTCGTGCGCCATGAGCAGTTTCAGCGCGGCCGCCGGAAATGCCAGAAATATCTTTGCCCAGTTCTGAAGAAATGCGCTGCACAAAGTGCTCGGCTAGCAGGGGAATATCCTCGCGCCTTTCGCGCAGCGGAGGCAGGCGAATTTCAATCACATTCAGCCGGTAATATAGGTCTTCGCGGAAGCGGCCTTGCTGCACTTCTTCGGCGAGATTCTTGTTGGTCGCGGCAATCACTCGAACATCCACTCGCGACTTCCTGCGTGCCTCCAATGCGGTAGAACCTGCGCTCTTGCAAAACCCGCAGCAGGTCGGCCTGCAGTTTCGCCGAAATATCGCCGATTTCGTCGAGAAAGATCGTGCCTCCGTTCGCCAGCTCGAATTTTCCCTTGGTCTGTCCGGCCGCGCCGGTAAACGCGCCTTTTTCATAGCCAAATAATTCGCTCTCGAGCAAGGTTTCCGCCAGGGCCGCGCAACTGACGATGATGAATGGCTTGGCGCTGCGATTGCCGGAGATAATGAATGGCGCGCGCAATCAGTTCTTTTCCCGTGCCGCTTTCGCCACGGATCAACACCGTGCTGCGCAGGCTGGCGATGTCCTGCGTCAGAGAAAGAATTTCCTGCATTCGCGGGTTCTTGGTGATGATGTCGTGCTGCCGATATTGGCGGTTCAATTTCTTGCGCAAAATCGCATTCTCACTCTGCAGTTTCTTGAGTTTCAGGATGCGCGAAACCAGCAACGAAATTTCCTGCGGATTGCAGGGCTTGACGATGTACTCCTGCGCTCCTTCTTTCATCGCCTGAATCGCCGTATCGACGGCGGCATACGCGGTGATGATGATGACGGAGGCATCAGGCCGGACGCGATGAATCTCCATCATGGTCTCGATGCCATCCATTCCGCCCGGCATCTTCAGATCGACGAAGCAGATCGCGTACTCCGTGGTCTTCACCAATTCGACGGCCTTCTGCCCATTCAGAGCCGTGTCGACGCGATAGCCGTCTTCCCGCAGCCAGGCGGCCATGGACTCGCACATGACTTCTTCATCGTCTACAACCAGGATCGGCCAATTCTTCTTCATACTCCCCCTCGCGTCAAAGCAAACCGCTGGACCAGTTGCAGTCCGCAGCGATCGCAATATTGCTCATTCTTCCCATCCACCAGGCCAATGTGTGTCGCCAGACTCATCGCACATTTCGTGTCCGGGCAGTGCGCCAGGCCAAAGGTATGCCCTAGTTCGTGCAAGACCTCTTTGACGGTGCGTTCCCGCAGCAGGGCGTCATCCGGTGGAAGGTCATAAAACTCCTGATGCAACCGGCAAAGCGAGACGATCGCAACGCGGCCATCGAACTGCGCCTGCCCAAACAGAAAGGTCAACATCGGGATCGCCAGGTCAACATCGGTTACTCCCAAGATCCTCAAAGCGTCGGTCGGAGCTTGTTGCGCGAGCATCTTCATTATCTCGACTGATTGATACTGCCCGCGCTTCCGGTCATAAGCGGCCTCGGGTATCGCCAGCTCCCCCAGACGGCGGATCGGCAGCGGAAACCACTCGGCCGCGGCCTTCTCGATCCATTCCAAAGCTCTTTTCGGGCACGCTCCCGATAGACACTATATAAAGTGCGCTCACACCGCCTGCACCTGCACTTTGGCGGTGTTCGTAGCATTGCTTTGGGACTTGATCGGCAGAAATACCTTAAAGATGGTGCCCTCATTGCGACGACTTGAGACTTCGACTTCCCCGTCGTGCGCTTCGACAATTCCGTAGAGGACGGCCAGTCCCAAGCCGACTCCCTTTCCTTCAGATTTGGTGGTGAAGAACGGATCAAAAATCTTTGGCAGGTTTTCCGGGGCGATCCCTTCGCCCGTGTCCTCCACAGAAAGCTCCACATTTTCTCAGCATCGGGCAGCGCGCGCGTGCGGATGGTCAGTTTGCCGCCGCCTCGCGATTGCATGGCCTGAGCTCCATTCAGGACCAGATTCAGAATGACTTGCTGAATCTGCGACGGATCACATTCGACCGCGGGAAGGTTTTCCTGCAGATCGAGCACGGTTTCAGTATTGATCAACAATGTTTGGTCGGTGAGTCCCAGAGTCGTCCGCACAAGCTTGTTCAAATCCGCCAGCACTCTCTGCGGTTTCGAGCGCCGTGAAAATGTCAGCAGGTCGGAGACGATTCGGCCAACGCGCGCGGTTTCTGTCGAGATAATGCCGAGATATTTGCGGAATTCCGCCTCACGCCCGACGGGGAACTGCCCGTTCGCCATCAACCGCTCAAGCAGCATCGACAGGTTCAGCACGCCGGCAACAGGATTGTTGATCTCGTGCGCCACACTGGCCGCCAGTTGTCCGTGAGAAGCAAGCCGATCCGCCTGGAGGAGCTTATGCTCCGCGGTCTGCAATTGCCGCGTACGCTCTTCGACCTTGCTTTCCAGTGTCTGCTGCATTTCATTCAATTCCGATACCGCCGCTTTCAGGCGCTCGCGCATCTGGTTAAATGAATCCACCAGTTCATCAAGTTCTTGGCTGCTATGAGTAGTTTTGATGGGACGATCGAGTTCCATGGCGCTTACGGATTTCGTGCCCTCAATTAGCTGGCGGACCGGCGTGGCAAAGAAACGCCGCGTGAAGAGAATGACGAAGGCCGCGCCAATCAGGACTTCCGCCACGGTCATGAGCACAGCCTGAAGCGTCATGGCGCGCTCTTCTTTTCGGATAGGATCGAGCCGTAACGCGACATCCAGCACTCCCAGCACCTTCGTCGATGCCTGATGCGCATGGCAGCTTGCGTTGCTGCAGGAGGGCTCGTTGAAAATAGGAGTGATCATGTTGATGGTCTCCACGCCGCTCGGCGAAGTTGCGTAGCGGGTGCGAGAGGCTTCGGCCGGCCGGATCAGAATTGCGCCATTCGCATGTGCAGCTTGCGCAGACTTCCGAGCTCTGATTCACAGCGCTCGGGTGTTCGTGTGCGTCGGTCGAGAACACTAAGCGTCCCTCGCGATTGAACATGCGAATGCGATCGACTCCCTGCTTGTCGGCAATCACGCGCATAATTTCGTACGCGGATTTGCGATCGTCGTCGAGCATGGCATGCCAGGTTGAGCTGGTTATGCTGCGCGAGAGCTGGTCAGCACCGAGGATCATGGTGTCGAGCATGCGTCGCTTTTGTGCGCGGAGATTGAGATATCCGCTAATGCAACTGATCGCCACGATCAGGATGGTGAGGGAAACAATCAGCTTGGCGCTAAGCTTTTGGATATGAGACTCCTCGCAGCGTCTCCTGCTTTGCGCAGGAAGTCTATTCGGTCGGAAACGGGCTGACCGTGACTGTCATCGCGTCTATGAGTGACTCTGATCACTGGCCAATCATCGGCCAACAGCCCCGTTCGATTGGTCGCCTGGACATGGATTCAATATCTTTGGTTTGGCGAGCCCGGCGTCGGCGATCCGAGCGCATAGAGCGGGTATGAGGAGAATCAGAAACCCTACGGCTGGCCGCGTATCTGGAAGGAACTGCGGGTTCGGGACATCCGCGTGGGCAGAGTGCGGGTGCAACATTGATGCAGCAGAACTGCGTTCGCGCACACGGCAAGCGCCGCTTCCTCATCGCGATCCTGGACAGCCTGCAGTCGGCGACGTGACCTACATTGCGACCGATGAAGGATGGCTGTTTTTGGCCGTGGTCATTGACCTGTTCAGCCGCGCATCATAGGTTGGACCGCACGAGCAGATCACCAGCAAGAATCGCTATCGATGCACTCCGGATGGCCTAGCTCCTTCGCTGCCCAGACCGCAGAACAGTCGGCAAGTTGGGACCGGCTAAGGCAACTGCTGGAAGAATGCGTGCAGCGCCTCGAAGATAGCGTTTCTGGCAAGGTCGCGTCTGGCTGTCCAATGCCGTTCTCCTAAGGGTTTCAGCACCGCAGGATTGTCGGGAAATTCCTTTCGATGTGTTGGAATCCCCAATATATGCGAACGTGAATTCTCCCTAAATCATTGAATACAGGCGTTGGTATGCGACGTGCTATTTATCACCGTGGCTGGAAACGTCTTCCAGCACCGGCGTCCGGAGGAAGAGCAGCCCGCGCGCCGGGGGATGCGCGATTCTCCGCCAGGGAGTCAAAACTGTTCTGGTCGGTTCAAGGAAGGTATGCGATGAAAACCTTGTACGTAATCTTGGCCACCATTCTCTTAGCCATTCCAATCGCTGTGTTAATGATCTTTAACCTTCCCGGACTTATCATGCTTTCGGCCATGATGCTCGTGGCGATTCCCCTCTACCGTCATCACAAGAAGTCGCACACACCCGGCATGAATTCGGTCGTTCCTGACGCCCATACCCTGTTGGTTCCTGAGTTGGGCCTCACCATGGCAGACGGCGGCGAGAAGGTTGACTCGTCTGGGAAATCTGGGGATGAGTAACGGACTTAGCGCTGGAAGTGTTCTGAGCAAGTCGAAACCTGCCATCGCCGGGAACAGTTCGACAGTTTTGGGGTAGCTCTGCGGACCTTCCTGTGGAGGAACCGAAGTACGGGTGTGCGCCCCCGCTCGTCTCACCGATGTGGTTCTACCATCGCGAGATAGGCTGAGTTCCAAGAGATTGGGTACATAGAAACGCATGTCGTCCGCCGACCACGTGCACCCCGGTCGTAAGCGCAACTGCTGGGATTCGAGAGGCAAACCTTACAATGTCGATGCTGGCAGCTTTGAGGGTTTCTTCCGTCAGCGGCACCCAGGCTCCTCTCGTGGAAGTTCAATCCCTAGCGAGCGCCATGAGGTGGCATCCTAGCGCATCGCGACGATGTGCGACCGTATCGGTGCTTGACGCAAGAAAATGGCGGCGAAAATTCGTTTGGTAATCGATATCAATAAGGATGCCGACCAAGTCTGAGCTTTGAAGTCCGCGACACGATGAGTTCCTTGAGGACGTCCATGTCGAACGATTCTCTGACAGCCAGAGAGTACGGTCTGAGTGTCAGGGTGCACGCATGTAACATGAGCCGAGGTTGGCACGATTCCAACCTCGGCTCGTTTTGAATGCTCAACTCAAGCTAGTGAGAGCGTTCATTCCGTGTAAGTTCCACTGGCTACCGTGCTTTCTCCATAGTTTCCACCGATAGCCATCGCTTTGATCGTGGTTGTGGTCGAGATCGGAAACGGTCCCGTGTACACGGTCGATGCGGTCGTTGGCGTGGTGCCGTTTGTAGTGTAGTAGATCGTTACACCGGACCCGGGCGTGATCGCGGTATCCGAAATCGTCACCTGTGTTGGGGGGGTGAAGGTTCCAATCGGACTCGGCGAAAACGTTGGTGGCGGCGCATTGATCGTGTAGGTTCCGCTGGTTGCCGAGCCAGCGCCATAGTTTCCTCCGGTAGCCATCGCTTCAATCGTGGTGGTGCTGTTGACCGTAATCGGTCCCGTGTACACCGTCGATGCAGTCGTCGGGGTGGTGCCGTTTGTAGTGTAGTAGATCGTAAATCCAGACCCGGGGTTGACCGCGCTATCTGTGATCGTTACCTGTGTCGGCACGGTAAAGGGTCCCCAGAATGCCGGCGGCGTCAACGTTGGTGTCGGCGCTACGATCGTGTAGGTTCCACTTACCGCCGAACCAGCGCCATAGTTTCCTCCGGCAGCCATCGCTTTAATGGTTGTCGTGGTTGAAACCGTAAATGGAGCCGTGTACGGGGTTGATCCGGTCGTTGGCGTGGTGCCGTTTGTAGTGTAGTAGATCGTTACACCACTCGCGACATCCGAGATCGTCACCGTCACCGGCCCGGTGAAGGTTCCGAACGCCCCCGGGGAGAGCCCTGGTGTCGGCGCTACGATCGTGTAAGTTGCGCTGTTTACCCCGCTCGCAAGGTATCCTCCACCAACAGCCATCGCTTTAAGCGTAGTGGTGGTGGAGACCGTAATCGGTCCCGAGTACGCGGTTGATGCGGTCGTCGGGTTCTGGCCGTTTGTAGTGTAGTAGATCGTTGCACCACTCGAAGTATCCGAGATTGTCACCGTTTGCGGCGTAGTGTAGGTATAAGACGACGGCGAGAAACTTGGCGTCGCTGCCGTAGGGAAAGTGACATAGTACGTTGCCTGGGTTATCGTGCTGGCGTTAAAACCGCCACCTGCCGCGACGGCCTTGATTGTGGTGGGGCTTGCGACAAGAGCAATGGGTCCTGTGTAACTCGTGGAAGCGGTCGTTGGTGTGGAGCCGTCTGTTGTGTAATAGATCGTAACCCCGGGCGTGGTCTCGCTCAGAGTAACGGATTTTGGCGCAGTATAGTTCCCGCCGCCGGGCGACAACGCCGGCGCCGCCGCCTGAAGGGTATAGCTGCCGTTGGCCACACTGCTCATCACCCACCCTTGGGCCACTGCGATCGCATTGATGGTCGTAGCCGCCGATACCGGAATCGGCCCGCTGTATTGGGCGGATGAAAGACTCGGGGTTGATCCATCCACCGTGTAGTAGATGGTCGAGCCGCTCGTCGTATCCGACAATGCCACAGACTGGGTTGTATTGTACGTTCCCGGGGACGGAGTAAACGTGGGTGTCGCCGGCGAGGGATCTCCTGGATGTATGGGGCCGGCACCGTAGTAATCCATGTATCCGTTGGCTGCGATATCTGCCAACTGGGCTTTGGTAAAGTGACGTGCGTTGGTCGACGCCGGCGGAACCACTAAACCATAGGGGTTGCCGCTACCGGTTCCGCCAACATGGCATTGGCCGCAGGCGATGTCAACGTCTTCCCAGACCGCATTGGGGAGTTCTCCATCAGAAGCCGTATTCGGCGTCGTTTGGGGGTTCGTCGGGCTGTAGAACTGAGCTGCCGTGGGGTAAGTGCTGTAGTTGGGGTCCACGCTGATCCTGGCGAAATGGTTTCCGGCGACCCCGGAGGCCCCTTGCATATGGCATATCACGCACGAGCCGTTGATATCGGCAGAAGTTCCCGTCGGGAATGGCGTTCCCTGAAAGAACGGGTGAGCGATGGTTTGCATGATGGTCTGGGACAGCGCATGGCAGTCACTGCAATTGTGCGGGGCGTGGTCCTCGTTGTAGTAGCCCGCGGCGTTGTTGTTGTTAAGGGTGGTTGTGCCCACCGTTGTAACGTGGGGATCGTGACAGCCCACGCAGCCGCCGTTCTTGGTCGAGTCGCCAGGAGTTCTGACCAGGGCATCCGTAAATAGACTCTGGTAGGTGCCGGTCACAACCACGGAGAGATCGGGAGAGTTCTGCCGGTTCTGGGCCAAGGTTCCGCTAAAGCGGGCGTGCGGGCTGTTCAGAAATGTCGGACCCGCATTGTAGTCCAACGATGGCTGGTAATTCCATGTGTTGCCGGCTGCGGTGCAACTCGCGTAATTCGTCATCGCCGGGTTGGAGCAGGAGCCATGGTCGCTGACAAGCAGGTAGGAATACGCGCTTCCGGTCTGTCCATTGCCAGGAGTGATGGTGTGGGCAGTCGTGTTCACCGTCTCTTCGCGGTGGCACTCCAGGCAGAGCGCGGTAGCGGCCTGGTTGATGACCGAACCCATGCTCCTGTGACATCTTGCGCACTGGACCCCGGTGAGATACCACGAAGAGGTACCGTTGGTTCCTGGAGCGATATATCCGTCCGAGGGAATGCGGCTAAACGCAGCATCCGGGATCGGTGTGAAGGACTAGAGGGAGATAGTAGGATTGAGCAACGAAGTCGCTGTGGGTTCGGGACCAGAGGCGTTGAAGTTATAGCCGGTGGTGTGGCAGCGCGCACAGTCGAAGTTGCCATTCGGATATAGCTGGCCGGTAAAACCATTCTGGAAGATCGTCTCGATCTGTGCCTGGTTCGACCAACCGCCATAAACATAATAGAGCGGCCTGGGTGGTGCCGTAGTATTCATAGGATCCGTCGGGATTCTGATTCGCCGGATTCGTGTTCACCGTCGGAGCGCCCGTACCCACCGTGACGTCTGCACCAAGCCAGTTGAAGATGCTTCCCGATCCATAATAATCACTGGCCGTCGGATAAATGGTCGGCTGGAGTCCGCCCCGGGTCTTTGAGAGTGTGTTGGCATGTCCGGTTGCGAAGTAAATGGTTACATCGGAGACGTAGTCGAAGCCGTCCGGGAACCAAGGGGAATGGCAAGTCGTGCATCCGTAGGTGATGCCGCCGTCACTGTTGTTGTAATAGGACTGGCCTGGTAAGTAGGATGTCGGGTCCGCATTAACCTTGGTGCTTGGCATGTCCTGCGCCGTGGTACTGGGTGAACACATCATTGAGAACGCAAGGACAAGACCAACAGCAAGTAATGAAAATCTCGGCTTCGCCGTCATGGCGACCTCCGCTTGATCTATTGAATTTTTGGCAATGCGTACTGATGGCCCGGAATCGGCAAACTCACACTGATGGCCCGAAACTGATAAGCTCGCCCGCTGGTCGGGCGCTACATGCTATTTGTATAGTCGAAGGGACGACGCACGTTTGTAACATGACAGAGCCATCTCTGCTGTGATATCGAGCACGTCTTCCTGTGATTCATCGGGCAATAGTGAATCGGCTAGCACACGCGGGCCAGAGTAAAGAACCAAGCGCGCGTCCTGTGTCCTGCACTTCTCGTAAAGCCTTGCCAGACCGAGTTAGCGTAGCGAGCAACCATGGCGTCGCTGCCTATCCTTGGCATTGCCAAACTCAACTCGAATCTTCCGATCAGCTTGGAAGACGGAATACTCCCCCAGCCAAGGTGACGATCCTCCCGGGTGGATGTCGCATCACCGGACGAACGATCCAATCCGCGTTTTTTACGAACAGCGGCTCCGCCTTGGTAAGGCCGGCTACAGGATTGTCTGGAAATCCCTTTCGACGTGTCGGAATCCCCGACTTAAGCGAGGGTGAATTCCGCGTAAGTCGTTGAATACAGGTGTTGGTATGCAACTTGCTTCTTGTCAGGTGTCGGTTGTTTCAGACGACGAGGAGGTATCGATCATGGCGGGCGAGAATTGGACATTCTGGCTGCAAATGACGAATCTGGCGATGGGCGTAATCATTCTACTGGCCGTGGTACCAGTCTCGGTTCGGTTGTCTGGGAGGTTTCCAAACGTGCCCGCAAGAAGGCGGACGAGTCCAGGAATCTCGAGTCGGAACTGCGCGCGCTGTACGTTTCTGTCGCCCATACCCTGTCGGTCCCTGAGTTAGGCCTCACCATGGCAGATGGCGGCGAGAAGTTGAGACTCCGATGGCGGCGAGGAAGTTAAACATCTGCCGAGGAAGTGATTATGCCGTGTCCATTTTTGAAAGAAGGACGGGCGCGATATTGCCACGCGGCGCCGGTCCGCAAGATGATTCTGGATGGACCGGGAGCCAGGGACGGTGGCCGTTGTGCCACGGCCGAGTATGGGGGCTGCGGGCTGATCGCCAAGGTTGTTGTCAAACAGGCGCGCTGCCCGCACCTCGATGAAGTTCGGGTGCAATACTGCGGGGCGATTGCGGTGACCAAACTGGTTCCGTTCAGCGAATCGCAACTTTCCAGCTGCGCCAGTGAGAGTTTCCATTATTGCGATTCGTATCTGATAATGGCGCGGCCTCATGCCATCACTTCCCCGTCCGCTCATCTTCTTTATAGCCCGAATCACTTCTGGCTGGATGCGGTGGAAAGCGGGCTGTGTCACATCGGCATCGACGGATTCCTGGCCGATGTGATCGGGGCGGCAGACGGGATCACGTTCGTGACCGATCATGGCACGCACGCTCCGACGTTGACGCTGAACGTTTACGGCACCGAGTGGCCCATGCGTTTTCCGAACCAGATGATGATTCAGAAGGTAAACAACCGGCTGCACAGCGATCCATCGCGGGTGACCTCGGATCCTTACGGTGCGGGCTGGCTGTTTGAAGGGTGGGAGCTTCCGGGCCAGACGCGCAAAGGCCTGATGGCGGGGGCGCAGGCGGCGGCCTGGCAGGCGGAAGAAAAAGAGAGTCTGTCTCGTCAGGTCTGCGGCCGACACGCGGCGAATTGTGATGGCGGCACCCCGGTGCGTGGAGTCGCTCAACTACTACCGCGGCAGGACCTGGTGTGCCTGCTGCAGCATTTTTTCTCAAGAACGGGCTGGACGGACGAGGGACGATGATGAAACGAAACCTGGTGGTGTTCGGATTCGGGCTGGTGCTCGCCCTGCTGGTGGGCTGGGTGGCATTTCCGCGGGCGCTTTACGTCACGCGCTCGCAGCCCTTCGAATTCCGGCACAAGACCCACGCGGAGAAGTCCGGGATTACCGACTGCAGCAACTGTCACGCATTGCGTGACGATGGTTCCTTCGTTGGCGTCGCCTCGACCGAAAGCTGCGCCGGGTGCCACGCCGACCGGCTGGGCACCTCGGTGGCGGAGGCGACCCTCGTCGATAGCTATGTGAAGACCGGGCGCGAGACGCCGTGGTTGATCTACTCGCGGCAACCGTCGAATGTCTGGTTTTCGCATGCGGTTCACCTGCGGCGCGCCGGACTCGACTGCAAGGACTGCCATGGAAATTACGGCGAGTCCGACACCATGCGTGGGTATCAACTGAACCGCATCAGCGGATACAGCCGCGATATATGGGGACACTCGATATCACGTCTGCGGCGCACACCCGGCGACGGCATGAAGATGAGCGACTGTGAAGACTGCCATCTCCGCCGCAACGTTGAGGTTGGCTGCTTAGGTTGTCACCAGTGAAGGGGGAGGCATGAAGTTCACACGGCGAGACTTCTTTTTATGTGGCGCGGGTGCGGCGGCGGGTCTGGTGTTCAGTCCGGTTCCCTGGAAGCTGCTGGATGATAGTTCCATCTGGTCGCAGAATTGGCCATGGATCCCGCAGCCGGCGCATTCACCGGTTGAGGTCAGGCAATCGTTCTGCACCCTGTGTCCCAAGGGCTGTGCGGTGCGGGTGCGAATGGCGGCGGGATGGCCGGTCGGCGTGGCCGGGGTGAGTAGGAACCCGTTGACTCGCGGCGCCCTGTGTCCGCTGGGTTTTGCCGCCCATCAGTTGAACTGGCATCCGCAGCGGTTGCGCGGCGTGCGTTACCACGCCGCCGCATCTTCCTGGGATGCCGCCCGCGAGGCGTTCACGAAAGCTTGCGGCGAAGGACCGGTGGTGGTTCTCGATGGGTATCCGGGACGCGCCGCATCGTCGTTGCTGGCTGGCTTCGCAGAAAAGCGCAAGGGCAGTTATCGCGTCGTGCCGGGCCCCGAACTGCAATCGTTGACGCCCTATCAGGAATGGAGCGGAGTCTCGGCGACGGCCCTGGGATACGACTTCGGCAACGCGCGCACGGTCGTGAGCTTTGGCGCCCCGCTGCTGGAGAGTTGGGGATTGCCGGGATCGTTCCACCGGGTTTGGGCGGAGCGTTCGGCTGGCAGGCGAGATCCGGAGCTGCGCTTGATCCAGATCGAAGCCGCGGCTTCGTCTACCGGAACCCGAGCCTGGCGGAGGATTTCGATTGTGCCAGGGTCCGAGGGTGCGCTGGCCTCGGGACTGGGCCGCGTCTTGTTGGAAGAACACCTGGTGCCGGCGCGCGGCCCCATGCCGGATCTGACGCTCGAGGAGGCCGCCAGGCAGAGCGGGCTCACCCCGGAAAACATCCGCAACCTGGCGCGAACCGTTGCCACCCAGTTTCCCGTCCTGGCGGTGGCCAACGATGGCAACCCGCAGGTCGCGGCCCTGAATGTTGTGCTGGGCGCGGTGGGCGAGCGCGGTGGCATTGTGCAGAAATCAGCGTCCGCGAAGGCCTACGCCTGGGCGGCTCCTGAGATTCCAAACGCGCGCGCCGTGCTGGTCGATGCCAGCGTGCCGTGGGATTTCACCCCCCATACGGATGCCGAGGTTTTCCGGTTTACCGCCTGGGACAGTGGATTCAGCAAGAGCGATTGGCTGCTTCCAGCGCCCGGATTTCTCGAAGGGCCGACCGACGTTCCCTCCGCTCCGGGGCTTGCCTTCGCAAGCTACGGGGTGGCTGCGAGTCTCGCCAGCGCCGCCCACCCGGTGCAAAGCGCGGCGCAATTTCTGGCGGCCTTCGATCCTTCTCTGGGCACCACCGAGGCGATCATCCATGCGCGTTGTGCGGAGCTGTTTCGGAAAGGTGCCGGCAATGTGTACGGGCAGGAAGTGACTCCGGTTGGCCGCTTCGAATCGGCGCAGAAACTCGAAGAGATGCTGGGAAAAGGCGCGGTGTGGATCGGCGAACCGGGACGCGGCAATCTGCGCTGTGGGTTGCAACAATGGCCATCGGCGAAGCTGCCGGATGCGCTGGACGCTTCGGCCGGCTGGACGGCGCCGGTACTGCCGCCTCTCGCCTCAAAACTTTTTCAGGAATCCGAGCTGCGACCGGCAGGGGAGAGGAAAAACGTATGAACGCCCGTTACGGTATGGTCATCGATCTGGACCGCTGCATCGGTTGTGGCGCCTGCATGGTGGCGTGCGCCGCGGAAAATAATGTTCCTTCGCCGGCGCAGGCGACCGCGAAAACCGGCATCACCCCGATGCTGGTGCGCAAGGCGACCAATGGGATGGAGGGGGTGGATCATCGCGAGGTCTACATTCCCATCCTCTGCATGCATTGTGAGCGCGAGACGCCATGCGTGACCGTGTGCCCGCAGCAGGCAGTCGAGGTCGATAAGACAACCGGGATCGTCATGCAGATGCCGCAGCGCTGCCTGGGATGCCGCTACTGCATGACCGCCTGTCCTTATCACGCACGCTATTTCAACTGGTGGGATCCGGCATGGCCGGCGGGCATGGAAAAAAGCCTGAACCCGGGAGTCGCGGTGCGTATGCGAGGCGTGGTCGAAAAATGCAATCTGTGCCACGGGCGGCTGCACTCCGCCAAAGAAAAGGCGGCGGCGAAGGGGAAGCGCGACATCGACGCCGCCGACTACATTCCGGCTTGCGTGGAGGCATGCCCGACCGAGGCTATCCGTTTCGGCAACCTGGCTGACCCGAGCGATCCGGTCTCCGGAGCAAGCGCAGGCGCCCGAGTCGTTTCGTTTGCTGGTGAAACTCGATACGGAGCCGAAGGTTTATTACAAGTCGAAGGAGGAGTGGGTGAGAAAGCTGGCTGAATCCAAGTACGCTTCACCCGTGGAGGCCCATCATGGCTAGCCAAACCATTAGCCCAACCATGGCTGCCGACAGCCGCTGGATCGCGCGCGGCGAACAGCGCTGCCCGCTGCCGAAGTTTCTGCTCTTCCTGGCACCCTGGGTGGTGTTGCTCGCGGTGGGCGTCTACGCCGCCGGCCTCTGCCTGTATTACGGGTTGAACCAGACCAACATGGATAACCGTTTCGCCTTCGGCCTCTGGATCTTCGGCGATCTGTCGATCATCGCGCTCGGCGCTGGCGCTTTCTTCACCGGCTTCCTCGTCTACATCCTCAAACGCGCCGAACTGAAACCCATCCTGAATACCGCTGTGGTCGTAGGCTTCATCTGCTACAGCGGCGCCATCGGCATTCTGATGATCGATGTCGGGCAGCCGCTGCGCGCCTGGTTCACCTACTGGCACCCGAATCCCCACTCGATGCTGACGGAGGTGACCTTCTGCATCACCTGCTACCTGGTGGTCCTCGCCCTGGAATACGTGCCGATTCTGCTCCGCAACCGGCAACTGCGAAAGATTCCCTCGTTTCTTGTCTTTGAATTTCAACTGCACAAACTCGTTCCCATCCTGGCGGGCGTGGGGGCGTTGCTCTCGTTCTTTCACCAGGGATCGCTGGGCGGCCTCTATGGCGTACTGCGCGGACGGCCTTTCGCCTACCGGCACGGACTGCTGATCTGGCCGTCTACATTCTTTCTGTTCATTCTTTCCGCGATCGCAACCGGACCCAGCTTTCTCATGCTGGTGGCCGCGGCCGTCGAGAAAGTAACCGGCAGGCGACTGGTACCGCATGAAGTATTCCAGCGCCTGGGGCTGATTTCCGGCGCGCTGCTGGCAATCTATGTGGCTGCCAAATCCATCGACACCCTGGTCTGGTTGAACTTCACCTCGCCTGCCGAAGGCTTCGCGCCCTGGCAGTATTACATCTATAAGCCGTTTGGCACGCCGATCATCTTCGCCGAAATCGTCCTGTTCGGATTGCTGCCCGCGTTTCTTCTGACCAACCGCCGCGTATCGGCCCATCGCGGCTGGCTGCTGATCGCCGCCGGCCTCGCCTGCGGCGGTGTGCTGCTGAACCGTTTTGTGCTTACCGTGCAGACTCTCGCGCTGCCCACGCTGGCCTTTGACGAGTTCCTGAAATACACCCCGAGCTGGCAGGAAGTCGCCAGCTTTGGCGCCGTGATCGCCTACGGCGTGATTGTGTATTCGCTCTCTTACCGCTATCTGCCGTTGTTCGCCCCGTCGAAAGGAGGGAACAACCATGTTTCCGGGAGTTGATGGATTTCACTGGACTGTCGCCCACGTACTATTTCTCTCGCTGTTCTTCATCGTGGCCTTGGTCATCGCGGGCACCGTCCTTTCCGCCGCGTTCCGCACCGCTCGGGATTTCCGCACCAATCGCGCCACCGAGTTGTGCTGGAAATCGGATTTTGCCGACCTGCCGCTATCTGATCGCCGCTGCCGCCACGAACTCGCGGGACGGGTCCCTTCCCGAAGCTGCGACCATGCCTTCGATTGCCGGACGTGCAGCAAATATTCCGAGTTCGCCGCGCTGCCCTCCCAAAAGGCGCCCCTGACCCCAGCCCTCAATTACGCCGAAGACCGGCTTTACCATCGCGGTCACACCTGGGTACAGCCGCAGCCCGACGGCACCCTGCTGATTGGACTCGACGACATCGCCGAGCATCTGATCGGCAATCCCGACGCCGTCGAACTGCCGGAGCCCGGCGCCGAGATCGAATTCAACGGCACGGCCTGGCGGATGACAAAATGCGGCAAAGAAATTCGCGTGCGCGCCCCCATCGAAGGCACGATTCTGGAAACCGGCGGACCGCAGCAGTCATGGTATTTGAAAGTCCGCAGCCGCATGCCGGCGAGCGATCCTGAAACCTTGCGTCATCTGCTGCGCGGGCCGGAGGTGCAAGGATGGATGGGCGCCGAGCTGGAGCGTCTGCAATTACAGCTGCGCGCTCCCAACACCGCCCCAGCTCTGGCCGATGGCGGAACTCTGGTGCACGGCATGATGGAAACCATGCCGAAAGCTGATTGGGACACCGTGCTGGCCGATACGTTTCTGGAGGTCTAGCCGGCTGGCTGGTCAGAAATCTAACGCACTTTCGCAATTGGTGTGTCCGTCGTAAGCATCGCCGGGAAAAGCGTCCGGCTCTGTTACCGGATACACCTTCGGCGAATTCGGTCTAATGCGTGATCGCGTAATGCTTCAATTTGTCATAGAGCGTCGAGCGGTCGATCCCTAAGGCCGTCGACGCTTCTTTCACATTGCCGTGCTTGCGCTCGAGCGCGGCAATAATCGCGCGGCGCTCCAGTTCCCCCAGAGAGACATCGGGCACATCCCAGTTCTGAGCGCCTCCGGGCTGTCTCTGGAGCCACGAAAAATCTTGTTCTTCGAGCATCCCGTTGCGGCAGGTGACGATGGCGCGCTCAATCACGTTCTCCAGTTCGCGGACATTTCCCAGCCAGTCGTGCGCCATCAGCAGTTTCAGCGCGGCGCCGGAGATGCCGGAAATATCTTTGCCCAGCTCGGAAGCAATGCGCTGCACAAAGTGCTCGGCCAGCAGCGGAATATCCTCGCGCCTTTCGCGCAGCGGAGGCAGGCGAACTTCGATCACGTTCAGCCGGTAATACAGGTCTTCGCGGAAGCGGCCTTGCTGCACCTCTTCGGCCAGATTCTTGTTGGTCGCGGCAATCACTCGAACATCCACCGCGACTTCCTGCGTGCCGCCGATGCGGTAGAACCTGCGCTCCTGCAAAACCCGCAGCAGGTCGGCCTGCAGTTTGGCCGAAATATCGCCGATTTCGTCAAGAAAGATCGTGCCCCCGTTCGCCAGCTCGAATTTTCCCTTGGTCTGTCCGGCCGCGCCGGTAAACGCGCCTTTTTCATAGCCAAATAATTCGCTCTCGAGCAAGGTCTCCGCCAGGGCCGCGCAACTGACGATGATGAACGGCTTGGCGCTGCGATTGCCCGAATAATGAACGGCGCGCGCAATCAGCTCTTTTCCCGTGCCGCTTTCGCCACGGATCAACACCGTGCTGCGCAGGCTGGCGATGTCCTGCGTCAGAGAAAGAATTTCCTGCATTCGCGGGTTCTTGGTGATGATGTCGTGCTGCCGGTATTGGCGGTTCAATTTCTTGCGCAATATCGCATTCTCACTCTGCAGTTTCTTGAGTTTCAGGATGCGCGAAACCAGCAACGAAATTTCCTGCGGATTGCAGGGCTTGATGATGTACTCCTGCGCTCCTTCTTTCATCGCCTGAATCGCCGTATCGACGGCGGCATACGCGGTGATGATGATGACGGAGGCATCAGGCCGGGCGCGATGAATCTCCATCATGGTCTCGATGCCATCCATTCCGCCCGGCATCTTCAGATCGACGAAGCAGATCGCGTACTCCGTGCTCTTCACCAATTCGACGGCCTTCTGCCCATTCAGAGCCGTGTCGACGCGATAGCCGTCTTCCCGCAGCCAGGCGGCCATTGACTCGCACATGACTTCTTCATCATCTACAACCAGGATCGGCCAATTCTTCTTCATGCTCCCCCTCGCGTCAAAGCAAACCGCTGGCAGCACGGCCGTCGAGCCATTCCAAAGCTCTTTCCGGCATGCTCTCAATAGACACCATATGCAATGCGCTCACACCGCCTTCACCTGCACTTTGGCGGTGCTCGTAGCATTGCTTCGAGACTTGATCGGCAAAAATACCTTAAAGACTGTGCCCTCATTGCGACGACTCGAGACCTCGACTTCCCCGTCGTGCGCTTCGATAATGCCGTAGAGGACGGCCAGTCCTAAGCCGACTCCTTTTACTTCGGGCTTGGTGGTGAAGAACGGATCAAAAATCTTTGGCAGGTTTTCCGGAGCGATCCCTTCGCCCGTGTCTTCCACAGAAAGCTCGACATTTTCTCCATCGGGTCGCACCCGCGTGCGGATGGTCAGCTTGCCTCCGCCTCGCGATTGCATGGCCTGAACTCCATTCAGAACCAGATTCAGAATGACTTGCTGAATCTGCGACGGATCACATTCAACCGCAGGAAGGTTTTCCTGCAGATCGAGCACGGTTTCAGTATTAATCAACAATTTTGGGTCGGTGA
The DNA here is from genome assembly GCA_963779365.1 of uncultured Acidobacteriota bacterium. Lineage (GTDB taxonomy): Bacteria > Acidobacteriota > Terriglobia > Terriglobales > Acidobacteriaceae > TOLSYN. The sequence goes on from CAVZYB010000009.1 coordinate 59,597, forward strand.
GTCCCAGAGTCGTCCGCACAACCTTGTTCAAATCCGCCAGCACTCTCTGCGGCTTCGAGCGCCGCGAAAATGTCAGCAGGTCGGAGACGATTCGGCCCACGCGCGCGGTTTCTGTTGAGATAATGCCGAGATATTTGCGGAATTCCGCCTCACGCCCGACGGGAAACTGCCCGTTCGCCATCAACCGCTCGAGCAGCATCGAGAGGTTCAGCACTCCGGCAACAGGATTGTTGATCTCGTGCGCCACGCTGGCCGCCAGCTGTCCGTGAGAAGCGAGCCGTTCCGCCTGGAGGAGCTTATGCTCCGCGGTCTGCAGTTGCCGCGTGCGCTCTTCGACCTTGCTTTCCAATAACTGCCGCATTTGCCGGACCGGCGTGGCGAAGAATCGCCGCGTGAAGAGAACGACGAAAGCCGCCCCAATCATCACTTCTGCCACGGTTATGAGCACAGCCTGAAGCGTGATGGCGCGCGCTTCTTTGCGGATCGGATCGAGCCGTAACGCGACATCCAGCACTCCCAGCACCTTCGTCGATGCCTCATGCGCATGGCAGCTTGCGTTGCTGCAGGAGGGTTCGTTGAATATGGGAGTGATCCTGTTGATGGTCTCAACGCCGCTCGGCGAAGTTTCGTAGCGGGTGCGAGAGGCTTCGGCCGGCCGGCTCAGAACTGCGCCGTTAACGTGACAGCTTGCGCAGACTTCCGAGTTCTGATTCACCGCGCTCAGGTGTTCGTGTGCGTCGGTCGAGAACACCAAGCGTCCCTCGTGATTGAACATGCGAATGCGATCGACTCCCTGCTTGTCGGCAATCACGCGCATGATTTCGTACGCGGCTTTGCGATCGTCATCGCGCATGGCATGCCAGGTTGAGCTTGTTATGCTGCGCGAAAGCTGGTCTGCACCGAGGATCATGGTGTCAAGCATGCGTCGCTTTTGTGCGCGGAGATTGAGATATCCATTAATGCTGCTGATCGCGACGATCAGGATGGTGAGGGAAATGATCAGCTTGGCGCCAAGTTTGTGGATAGGAGACTCCTCGCAGCGCTCCTGCTTTGCGCAGGAAGCGTATCCGTTCAGAAACGAGCTGTCCGTGACTGTCGTCGCGTCCGTGAGTGACTCTGGTCACAATACGAGGCCGGAATGATAAGGCAAAGGAGAGAGCCTGATCCAGACCATCGTCAGTTGCGCGGCATTGGCGGAGACTTTGCTCGAGAGCAAATTATTTGGCTATGAAAAAGGCGCGTTTACCGGCGCTAACGGGCGATGTCTCTCTGGGTGAACTGGAGCGCCGCGCGATTATTGCTGCGCTCGAACGCAAGCACGGCAATGTGAAAGAAGCGTCGACGGCCTTAGGGATCGACCGCTCGACGCTCTATGACAAATTGAAGCATTACGCGATCACGCATTAGCCCGAAATCGCCAAAAGGTGTATCCGGTAAGAGAGCCGGACGCTTTTCCCGGCGATGCTTACGACGGACACACCAATTGCGAAAGTGCGTTAGATTTCTGACGCCAGCCGGCTAGACCTCCAGAAAGGTATCGGCCAGCACGGTGTCCCAATCAGCTTTCGGCATGGTTTCCATTATGCCGTGTACCAGAGTTCCGCCATCGGCCAGAGCTGGGGCGGTGTTGGGAGCGCGCAGCTGTAATTGCAGACGCTCCAGCTCGGCGCCCATCCATCCTTGCACCTCCGGCCCGCGCAGCAGATGACGCAAGGTTTCAGGGTCGCTCGCCGGCATGCGGCTGCGGACTTTCAAATACCATGACTGCTGCGGTCCGCCGGTTTCCAGAATCGTGCCTTCGATGGGGGCGCGCACGCGAATTTCTTTGCCGCATTTTGTCATCCGCCAGGCCGTGCCGTTGAATTCGATCTCGGCGCCGGGCTCCGGCAGTTCGACGGCGTCGGGATTGCCGATCAGATGCTCGGCGATGTCGTCGAGTCCAATCAGCAGGGTGCCGTCGGGCTGCGGCTGTACCCAGGTGTGACCGCGATGGTAAAGCCGGTCTTCGGCGTAATTGAGGGCTGGGGTCAGGGGCGCCTTTTGGGAGGGCAGCGCGGCGAACTCGGAATATTTGCTGCACGTCCGGCAATCGAAGGCATGGTCGCAGCTTCGGGAAGGGACCCGTCCCGCGAGTTCGTGGCGGCAGCGGCGATCAGATAGCGGCAGGTCGGCAAAATCCGATTTCCAGCACAACTCGGTGGCGCGATTCGTGCGGAAATCCCGAGCGGTGCGGAACGCGGCGGAAAGGACGGTGCCCGCGATGACCAAGGCCACGATGAAGAACAGCGAGAGAAATAGTACGTGGGCGACAGTCCAGTGAAATCCATCAACTCCCGGAAACATGGTTGTTCCCTCCTTTCGACGGGGCGAACAACGGCAGATAGCGGTAAGAGAGCGAATACACAATCACGCCGTAGGCGATCACGGCGCCAAAGCTGGCGACTTCCTGCCAGCTCGGGGTGTATTTCAGGAACTCGTCAAAGGCCAGCGTGGGCAGCGCGAGAGTCTGCACGGTAAGCACAAAACGGTTCAGCAGCACACCGCCGCAGGCGAGGCCGGCGGCGATCAGCAGCCAGCCGCGATGGGCCGATACGCGGCGGTTGGTCAGAAGAAACGCGGGCAGCAATCCGAACAGGACGATTTCGGCGAAGATGATCGGCGTGCCAAACGGCTTATAGATGTAATACTGCCAGGGCGCGAAGCCTTCGGCAGGCGAGGTGAAGTTCAACCAGACCAGGGTGTCGATGGATTTGGCAGCCACATAGATTGCCAGCAGCGCGCCGGAAATCAGCCCCAGGCGCTGGAATACTTCATGCGGCACCAGTCGCCTGCCGGTTACTTTCTCGACGGCCGCGGCCACCAGCATGAGAAAGCTGGGTCCGGTTGCGATCGCGGAAAGAATGAACAGAAAGAATGTAGACGGCCAGATCAGCAGTCCGTGCCGGTAGGCGAAAGGCCGTCCGCGCAGTACGCCATAGAGGCCGCCCAGCGATCCCTGGTGAAAGAACGAGAGCAACGCCCCCACGCCCGCCAGGATGGGAACGAGTTTGTGCAGTTGAAATTCAAAGACAAGAAACGAGGGAATCTTTCGCAGTTGCCGGTTGCGGAGCAGAATCGGCACGTATTCCAGGGCGAGGACCACCAGGTAGCAGGTGATGCAGAAGGTCACCTCCGTCAGCATCGAGTGGGGATTCGGGTGCCAGTAGGTGAACCAGGCGCGCAGCGGCTGCCCGACATCGATCATCAGAATGCCGATGGCGCCGCTGTAGCAGATGAAGCCTACGACCACAGCGGTATTCAGGATGGGTTTCAGTTCGGCGCGTTTGAGGATGTAGACGAGGAAGCCGGTGAAGAAAGCGCCAGCGCCGAGCGCGATGATCGACAGATCGCCGAAGATCCAGAGGCCGAAGGCGAAACGGTTATCCATGTTGGTCTGGTTCAACCCGTAATACAGGCAGAGGCCGGCGGCGTAGACGCCCACCGCGAGCAACACCACCCAGGGTGCCAGGAAGAGCAGAAACTTCGGCAGCGGGCAGCGCTGTTCGCCGCGCGCGATCCAGCGGCTGTCGGCAGCCATGGTTGGGCTAATGGTTTGGCTAGCCATGATGGGCCTCCACGGGTGAAGCGTACTTGGATTCAGCCAGCTTTCTCACCCACTCCTCCTTCGACTTGTAATAAACCTTCGGCTCCGTATCGAGTTTCACCAGCAAACGGAACGACTCGGGCGTGTGCGCTTGTTCTGGAGACCGGATCGCTCGGGTCAGCCAGGTTGCCGAAACGGATAGCCTCGGTCGGGCATGCCTCCACGCAGGCCGGAATGTAGTCGGCAGCGTCGATGTCGCGCTTCCCCTTCGCCGCCGCCTTTTCTTTGGCGGAGTGCAGCCGCCCGTGGCACAGATTGCATTTTTCGACCACGCCTCGCATACGCACCGCGACTCCCGGGTTCAGGCTTTTTTCCATGCCCGCCGGCCATGCCGGATCCCACCAGTTGAAATAGCGTGCGTGATAAGGACAGGCGGTCATGCAGTAGCGGCATCCCAGGCAGCGCTGCGGCATCTGCATGACGATGCCGGTTGTCTTATCGACCTCGACTGCCTGCTGCGGGCACACGGTCACGCATGGCGTCTCGCGCTCACAATGCATGCAGAGGATGGGAATGTAGACCTCGCGATGATCCACCCCCTCCATCCCATTGGTCGCCTTGCGCACCAGCATCGGGGTGATGCCGGTTTTCGCGGTCGCCTGCGCCGGCGAAGGAACATTATTTTCCGCGGCGCACGCCACCATGCAGGCGCCACAACCGATGCAGCGGTCCAGATCGATGACCATACCGTAACGGGCGTTCATACGTTTTTCCTCTCCCCTGCCGGTCGCAGCTCGGATTCCTGAAAAAGTTTCGAGGCGAGAGGCGGCAGTACCGGCGCCGTCCAGCCGGCCGAAGCGTCCAGCGCATCCGGCAGCTTCGCCGATGGCCATTGTTGCAACCCACAGCGCAGATTGCCGCGTCCCGGTTCGCCGATCCACACCGCGCCTTTTCCCAGCATCTCTTCGAGTTTCTGCGCCGATTCGAAGCGGCCAACCGGAGTCACTTCCTGCCCGTACACATTGCCGGCACCTTTCCGAAACAGCTCCGCACAACGCGCATGGATGATCGCCTCGGTGGTGCCCAGAGAAGGATCGAAGGCCGCCAGAAATTGCGCCGCGCTTTGCACCGGGTGGGCGGCGCTGGCGAGACTCGCAGCCACCCCGTAGCTTGCGAAGGCAAGCCCCGGAGCGGAGGGAACGTCGGTCGGCCCTTCGAGAAATCCGGGCGCTGGAAGCAGCCAATCGCTCTTGCTGAATCCACTGTCCCAGGCGGTAAACCGGAAAACCTCGGCATCCGTATGGGGGGTGAAATCCCACGGCACGCTGGCATCGACCAGCACGGCGCGCGCGTTTGGAATGTCAGGAGCCGCCCAGGCGTAGGCCTTCGCGGACGCTGATTTCTGCACAATGCCACCGCGCTCGCCCACCGCGCCCAGCACAACATTCAGGGCCGCGATCTGCGGGTTGCCATCGTTTGCCACTGCCATGACGGGAAACTGGGTGGCAACGGTTCGCGCCAGGTTGCGGATGTTTTCCGGGGTGAGCCCGCTCTGCCTGGCGGCCTCCTCGAGCGTCAGATCCGGCATGGGGCCGCGCGCCGGCACCAGATGTTCTTCCAACAAGACGCGGCGCCAGTCCCGAGGCCAGCGCACCCTCGGACCCTGGCACAATCGAAATCCTCCGCCAGGCTCGGGTTCCGGTAGACGAAGCCGCGGCTTCGATCTGGATCAAGCGCAGCTCCGGATCTCGCCTGCCAGCCGACCGCTCCGCCCAAACCCGGTGGAACGATCCCGGCAATCCCCAACTCTCCAGCAGCGGGGCGCCAAAGCTCACGACCGTGCGCGCGTTGCCGAAGTCGTATCCCAGGGCCGTCGCCGAGACTCCGCTCCATTCCTGATAGGGCGTCAACGATTGCAGTTCGGGGCCCGGCACGACGCGATAACTGCCCTTGCGCTTTTCTGCGAAGCCAGCCAGCAACGACGATGCGGCGCGTCCCGGATACCCATCGAGAACCACCACCGGTCCTTCGCCGCAAGCTTTCGTGAACGCCTCGCGGGCGGCATCCCAGGAAGATGCGGCGGCGTGGTAACGCACGCCGCGCAACCGCTGCGGATGCCAGTTCAACTGATGGGCGGCAAAACCCAGCGGACACAGGGCGCCGCGAGTCAACGGGTTCCTACTCACCCCGGCCACGCCGACCGGCCATCCCGCCGCCATTCGCACCCGCACCGCACAGCCCTTGGGACACAGGGTGCAGAACGATTGCCTGACCTCAACCGGTGAATGCGCCGGCTGCGGGATCCATGGCCAATTCTGCGACCAGATGGAACTATCATCCAGCAGCTTCCAGGGAACCGGACTGAACACCAGACCCGCCGCCGCACCCGCGCCACATAAAAAGAAGTCTCGCCGTGTGAACTTCATGCCTCCCCCTTCACTGGTGACAACCTAAGCAGCCAACCTCAACGTTGCGGCGGAGATGGCAGTCTTCACAGTCGCTCATCTTCATGCCGTCGCCGGGTGTGCGCCGCAGACGTGATATCGAGTGTCCCCATATATCGCGGCTGTATCCGCTGATGCGGTTCAGTTGATACCCACGCATGGTGTCGGACTCGCCGTAATTTCCATGGCAGTCCTTGCAGTCGAGTCCGGCGCGCCGCAGGTGAACCGCATGCGAAAACCAGACATTCGACGGTTGCCGCGAGTAGATCAACCACGGCGTCTCGCGCCCGGTCTTCACATAGCTATCGACGAGGGTCGCCTCCGCCACCGAGGTGCCCAGCCGGTCGGCGTGGCACCCGGCGCAGCTTTCGGTCGAGGCGACGCCAACGAAGGAACCATCGTCACGCAATGCGTGACAGTTGCTGCAGTCGGTAATCCCGGACTTCTCCGCGTGGGTCTTGTGCCGGAATTCGAAGGGCTGCGAGCGCGTGACGTAAAGCGCCCGCGGAAATGCCACCCAGCCCACCAGCAGGGCGAGCACCAGCCCGAATCCGAACACCACCAGGTTTCGTTTCATCATCGTCCCTCGTCCGTCCAGCCCGTTCTTGAGAAAAAATGCTGCAGCAGGCACACCAGGTCCTGCCGCGGTAGTAGTTGAGCGACTCCACGCACCGGGGTGCCGCCATCACAATTCGCCGCGTGTCGGCCGCAGACCTGACGAGACAGACTCTCTTTTTCTTCCGCCTGCCAGGCCGCCGCCTGCGCCCCCGCCATCAGGCCTTTGCGCGTCTGGCCCGGAAGCTCCCACCCTTCAAACAGCCAGCCCGCACCGTAAGGATCCGAGGTCACCCGCGATGGATCGCTGTGCAGCCGGTTGTTTACCTTCTGAATCATCATCTGGTTCGGAAAACGCATGGGCCACTCGGTGCCGTAAACGTTCAGCGTCAACGTCGGAGCGTGCGTGCCATGATCGGTCACGAACGTGATCCCGTCTGCCGCCCCGATCACATCGGCCAGGAATCCGTCGATGCCGATGTGACACAGCCCGCTTTCCACCGCATCCAGCCAGAAGTGATTCGGGCTATAAAGAAGATGAGCGGACGGGGAAGTGATGGCATGAGGCCGCGCCATTATCAGATACGAATCGCAATAATGGAAACTCTCACTGGCGCAGCTGGAAAGTTGCGATTCGCTGAACGGAACCAGTTTGGTCACCGCAATCGCCCCGCAGTATTGCACCCGAACTTCATCGAGGTGCGGGCAGCGCGCCTGTTTGACAACAACCTTGGCGATCAGCCCGCAGCCCCCATACTCGGCCGTGGCACAACGGCCACCGTCCCTGGCTCCCGGTCCATCCAGAATCATCTTGCGGACCGGCGCCGCGTGGCAATATCGCGCCCGTCCTTCTTTCAAAAATGGACACGGCATAATCACTTCCTCGGCAGATGTTTAACTTCCTCGCCGCCATCGGAGGTCTCAACTTTCTCGCCGCCATCTGCCATGGTGAGGCCTAACTCAGGGACTGACAGGGTATGGGCGCCGGAAGCGAACAGCGCGCGCAATTCCGAGTCAGTGTTGAACTCGTGCACCTTGCGGGCACGTCTTTCCATTAGCTCCCTGACAACCGAACCGGCTAGTAGTACCACAGCCAGCAAAACGATTACGCCCATAGCCAGGTTCGTCATTTGCAGCCAGAACGTCCAATTCTCGCCCGCCATGATCGATACCTCCTCGTCGTCTGAAACAACCGACACCTAACAAGAAGCAAGTTGCATACCAACACCTGTATTCAACGACTTACACGGAATTTGCCCTCGCTTTTGTCGGGTATTCCGACACGTCGGAAGGGATTCCCGGACAATCCTGTAGGGAGCATGCAACGTCGTGGGGAAGCTGGCAGGATGAAATGGATGAAGCTGGGCGTTATTTCGTCAGTTCTCGATAGGCTTTCAGACGGCGCATAAAGTTCCAGTTCGCGGTGTCGGGATTACCCCCCACAACTACATGCTCTCGATGGTGTATGCGGGCTACTTGCACACGCGCACTACCCGCGGCTCGAAAGGTCGGGCCTCCCTGGTCGACAATGACGAACCCATCGTGCTCGATCTGTACCGCAGAAACACCTGCCGAAGTACCACATTCGATACGAGGCTACGGAGCATTGGTTTTTTGCACCGCAGGATTGTCGGGAAATTCCTTTCGATGTGTTGGGATCCCCGATATACGCGAACGTGAATTCTCCCTAAATCATTGAATACAGGCGTTGGTATGCGACGTGCTATTTATCACCGTGGCTGGAAACGTCTTCCAGCACCGGCGTCCGGAGGAAGAGCAGCCCGCGCGCCGGGGGATGCGCGATTCTCCGCCAGGGAGTCAAAACTGTTCTGGTCGGTTCAAGGAAGGTATGCGATGAAAACCTTGTACGTAATCTTGGCCACCATTCTCTTAGCCATTCCAATCGCTGTGTTAGTGATCTTCAACCTTCCCGGACTTATCGTGCTGTCGGCCATGATGCTCGTGGCGATTCCCCTCTACCGTCATCACAAGAAGTCGCACACACCCGGCATGAATTCGGTCGTTCCTGACGCCCATACCCTGTTGGTTCCTGAGTTGGGCCTCACCATGGCAGACGGCGGCGAGAAGGTTGACTCGTCTGGGAAATCTGGGGATGAGTAACGGACTTAGCGCTAAGTGTTCTGAGCAAGTCGAAACCTGTCATCGCCGGCCTGCTGACGATGAGCCTGGTGAAGTCTATGGAGTTCGCGCCCACGCCACGATGGCGCTTAAATCCGAAGAGTTAATGTCTTTACCTTGGTTATTTTCGAGAGTAGTGGCATGATGCTTATGCGCCCTGACTCACAGGTGCACAATCATAAATCAGGAGATATGTCTTATGAAGCGTTTTTCTATTATTCTGGCTGCTCTGGCGATGATGATTTCTACGGCTGCGTTTGCGGAAGATGGCGGCGCCCTGTACAAGGCGAAGTGCGCGGCCTGCCACGGAGCGGCGGGCGAAGGTAAGTCGGCTCCGGCCGTCAAGGGCAAGACTGATGTCGTGGATGTCCTGTCCAACGGTGGCAAGAAAGGCGTCCACGCGAAGCCCTTCAACGCCACTCCGGATCAGGCGAAAGCGATTGCCGACTTCCTGAAGTAGATCTCAGCCTCAAGCAGAACTGGCCGATGCCCCCGGGCATCGGCTTCTATTTGTAGGGCGTGCGTCTTCGACAGCTTGGGGGCGAAAGTCCCTGTCCAGCCTGCGTTCAAGGTGAATCCAGTACAAAAGACCGGGGGGGAGATAATATCTCCCCCCCAAGTACAACCAGGAAGTCTTTCAATGTTTGGAATCGGTTTACAACCAATTAGAACGCGGTTCCGACGGTGGTCGCGCCGAAGTACTGGCTGGAGTGCGAGAAATGGCACTGCAGGCAGAAGGCGTTGGTCGAAGGAACGTGGGTCGGGTCATAAGGAGCGCCCGGGTTGTAAGGACCGTTGACGTAGAAGATCGTCGCGGCAGAGGCCACTGCGCCGCCAGCGATCGCCACGGCGCCGTGTCCCTGGGCCGAGTAAACGTTCTGCACGTGCTGGTTGTGGCAGGTGGTGCAAACCACGTACTGGTTGCCCGCGATGCCGTCGTTGTTGGAAGCCATCGAGCTGATTGCCGGGGTCCCGTACTGAGCAACGAAGTTAGCATAGGTGGTGCCAGGGGTGATAACCATCGTCAGCTTGGTGCCGTTGGTGGTGTAGGTCAGGCCATTGCCCAGAGCGGCAGCAGCAACTTTGCCCAGGTTGGCCATCGGGCCCACCGGGTGATCGTTTGCGTAATCGCCGGCCACGCCGCCGTCGCTGCCGAGCAGGGTCGGGATCGGAGCAGCGCCGTACAGATTGACCGCGTTCGCCTGACCGTTGGAACCAACGGTGGTGGCAAAGTTCAGAAGACCAAACGACTGCTCGTAGGCCTGTCCGGACATCATCGCGCCCTTGGAGATGTTGCCGTCATGGCAGCTCAAGCAAGTGGCAACGCCGGTGTACAGGGAGCCGCTCGACCAAGTCAAGCCAGTCAGGGTAGCAGTGTAGCCGTCAAAATTGAAAACGCCAGCAGCGCTGGTAACTGCAGCCGTGTCAGTTCCCCACAGGCCGGCGTCGCCTTCGGCAACGCCTGAAGCTGTAACAGACGTTGAGGTAATCGCACCGCCGCCCGCACCGCGTCCGCCGCTGTGAGGAGCGTGGCAACCGGCGCAACCACGGCCGCCGTTTTCGTGCGCGCCCTGGACGTCGGTCGTCGGGACATAGGACATGTTGCCCTTGCTGATTGCCGCCATCGACATGCTGGCTGCGATGACAACTACGAGAAGTACAAACATAATCTTCTTCATGATGTAATACTCTCCTGATAAATCATTCGTTCAGTTTCTTACTTGGGTACGACCTTATTTCTCTTTGGGGTGTCAGAATTTCTTCTTAAACCCTCGCATACTCAGTAGCAGCTTTGTGGCCGAAGCTAAAGCCTGGATTGAATTTCCAGGGCATGGAGATGCAAGTTGATGAATCGATAGTTCCTGACCAGAGTTCCAGAGCCTTCGCCGCAGCGCTCCAGATGATTCCGAAGCACCTCATCGGGGAGTCGTTTGCGGCATTATGCCCAGCGAGTGGGTGATTTTCCTCTACTCACGTATGTAACTGCGCCAACCACCTGCTTAGCGTGCTGCGGCAGATTGCAACCCGGAACCGCAAGGAATCGCGCGCACCGCCGGGTTTGCCACGAGGGTGGGTCTGCTCCAGATCCAGCTATCTCTATCTCGCCAAACGGGATCTGCGTCGCTCGCCACGAGCACATTCACCTGGAACTCGTCGCATAATCCGTCCAGGTTTAGTTTCCGGGCAGCATCTGGAGAGTTAAAGACCGAGGCAATACGCGGAAATACCTTCCTGCAGTTTTGCGCGTCGCCTCCGAAGGCGCTGGCACAAAGCGCATCGCCCATCACCGCCTGTCGCGCGGAATACAAATGGGTGGTCAGGGTCTCATCCCTCACCGGGTTGTACTGGACCGATGCCGTGGGCGGAGTCAGCTTACTCAGCCGGGTGAGTCCCTCGCGCAGCCAGTAAGTCCGCTCTCCAAAACCGGGGGTGCCGAGAAAACGCTCGCTGCGCTTCAACTTGCCCGCATCCGCCAGAGGTGCGTAGCAGCGCAGGGCGACGAGTTGGTAGGCAGTCCCCGTCACCCCGAGAACGAGGGTGAAAACCAACGCAACTTTGATCCGCCAGGAATGCAAGTCCTTCAATGCAGCCGCATCGTTTCGAAAGAAGACATCGTAAACAAAAGGTGCAGACAATATCAGGAGGGCGAACTGAACGATTAGCATTCCCCGGATTCCGAGGTCGTTTACGCCACTCGTGTCCGACCTCACAATGCTCATCGTAAACAGGCAGACGGCCAACATCATCCATAACATGCGGCGCTGTCTGCTGAGCGGGGCGGCCTTCCACGTCCCCCACCGAAAACACCGCAAGATAACCAGGGCAAAGAATCCAAATTCGAAAACGTACACGATCAGCAGAGTCGGCAACTTCGAAAGCTCGAGCAGAATTGGATTGTGCATGCCCAGCTTACCGAGAAACCGGAGGGCTACGGGAAAATCGCGAATCGCGAAAACGGCAAATCGTTCCCCCTCCTCGGAATTCAAACCTACGGCGATGGGCTTCGAGAGCAAATCCTGCAGGTACGGCCAGGAGAGCAACAGGGTGAGGGCACCGGTCGCGACATAGGCGGCAAATGAATTCATTCTCTTTTGCCAGAGAACCAGCAGCGTCCAGAGAATCGCAAAGACGGCGAAGGAAAATGCCACGTAAACCGAGAGTCCGGCCGCACTGGCAAAAGCAGTTCCTGATATCACCACAGCCCAAATTCTTTGTCGAAGTGGATTGTCCTCATCGATCGTGGAAAACACGAGCAACCCAGCCATGCACGCAGTAAGCGCGGCCACGTGGTGTGGTACCCACAACAGCGATCCCAACCAAGACGTGACCTGATTCGGATCCCACCACTCCATGTCCGGGAACAAAACATGATCGTGGAAGGCCATCGCGGCATAAGGAATCAGATCCAGACCGGTGACCGTAAGCAAAGCGATGCCGATTACGGATTTTTCACGAAGATGCTCTGTCTGACCGAGGAAGTACTTCAGGAAAAGAGGAATGGTGGAAGCCAGCCCAAGGCCGCTCCAGAAGACGCCGGCGTTGAAGCAGCCTCTGGCACTAATGCCAAACAGTCGCATCGGCAAGGCGCATACCACGTACCAGTAGTAGAAATAACGAAGAACGGGAGGCTTGCCCACACCATAAAAAGGATTCAGAGGTGGAACCCCATTCCTTGCCGCCGCCTCGACGAATGGCACGCGCACCGAGTGATCAAAGGCTACGAAGCTTACATAGAGACGATGCCCTATCTGCAGATCGGCCAGCGAGAACTGCACCACCAGGAACCAGGCCAACAGCATGCAGGAGCAACCATGTGCTCCGGTGGATGCCGGACAGGAATTCTCTTCGCAGCGGAAGTTGCCGCAGAAGGATTGACAGCGCGATCACCGCAAACAAGAGAAAAACCGCAAGCGCGACCTTGTAGGAAAAGAACCTGGTCAAAAGAACTGCCAGAATCGGAGTGGCGGCAATGGAATAGGTAACGCTAAACAGAATCTTCTCGGCGGCCGAGCGGCTGCGCATACCGAAGATATTGCTGGCCATCCCCAGGAGATATCCGGCGGGGAGAAGAAACAATGCGAAGGCAAAGGTCGCAAGCGTGGTCTGCACCAGATCTGAGACCGTAAAGTTTTGCATTTAGACTTTCCGATGTCTACGATTTGCCCGTACGTATCTGGCTTCGCACAACCTTTGCCAACGACTAAACCCGCGGACTCATCCGCGGGTTCCAGATCGTGGGTAATCCCGCCATAAGAACCGGCAGGATGAAGCGTCACATCGCTGGCTTGTCGGTCTTCTGGCCGGGTTTGATGTTGGCGTGCTTCTTGGCCTGCGCCATGTACATCTTGACCTTGTCGGCCTGCTCGTAATTGGGATTCTGTTTCAGCAGCAACTCCCAATCCGCAACGGCGCCATTCACGTCCATCTTCGCTTGCCATTTCACAATTCCGCGATTGAACAGCGCGTTGCTGTTCTTAGGATCATCCTTCAGGGCGCGATCAAACTCAGCGATGGAGTGATCAGGGTCGTTGGTATAAAACATTGCTGTCGCCATATCCGTGCGTACCGCTGCGTTCTTCGGGTCAATCGCCAGGACCTTTTGGTAATACTCGATTGCGGTAGGAAAGACCTGCGCGTCGTAATACAGATTGCCGATCTGCGAAATCAGGGCAGGGTCGTCTGGCTTCGTCTTGAGTTGTTCAACGAGCGGTGCTGCCTGCTTGTCCGCCATCGCCTTCATCTGCTCGGGGGTGGGCTGCTGCTGTTGACCCATTCCACCGCCCATCCCTGCTGGCGGCATGCCTTGTGGCTGATCAGTCGCGACTGCGGCCGGTGCGGGAGTGCTGCCGCCACCCACTGAGCCACGCAGCAGATAACCCACCGCGCATCCTACCACCAGGCAGAGAACTGCCATGATGTACGCCTGCGTGCTCGTCCAACTCTGAGAGCTCGGGCTCCCGTTTGCTTCTGCCATATGTCCGTCCTTGAGATGATCTGAAGCGGCACGGCTCGCCTTGTCGCGAGATGCCTTGCCTCCACTAGAATTTATACTATTCCTTTCCGCCGCATGCGTCAGGGTGAGATCCACCACGGAGCTCACCACCGAGCGAAGACGCAACCGGTTTGTCTCAGGGTGGGGTGATTTTACCCAGCGCTGGAGGCAATTGTCTCAGCTCACCGTATTGATCAACTCGGCTCTCCCGCAAACGCAAATGGCCGCGGAAATGCTCTGTAGTCTTTGGAGCTCTCTGTGTTGTCGTCTCGCGATTTCGATATTCGAGCCAAGTTTACGCGATGCCGGAGGGCTGTCATCCTTCCCTTGATCCTTTTGGGAATGGCTCTGGGACAGGCCAACAGTGCAGGAACGATGGAGGATGCTCCCGTTCAATTCGTGAGCACGTTCAGCTCTGATGCGGACGTGCGGCCAATTCGCACTTCTTGCCAGCACTTACGCGATATGGTCGATCGTTCCGGGAAGGCAACTGCTGCATCCTCCGGAGAACGCAACGCGGTATGCGATCAAGTGCTCGATATTCTCGCAGGGAAGGCGAATGCCGTGCCTGCAGACTTTGCAATGCCGATCCAGGCAGAGAAGGTGGCGGTGGATTCCGGCCTGCGGGTTCTGATCACCGAACCGAGAACGCGGACGGTTCATATTCTGGACTTTGCCAATCGGAAATATTCGCGGATAGACGTAGCCAAAGGCGACCGGATGACCTCTCCATACGCCATCGCCGTGGACGCCAACGACAATATTTATGTTACCGACCTTGCTCGCGGCTGGATTGCCGTTTACAGCATGGATGGCAGGTTTAAGAAATTCCTAGGAAAACTCAAGAAGGACGAAGGCTTATTTGATCGCCCCCAATCCATCGCCATTGACCGCACGACCGGGCGTATTTATGTGGCCGACACCGCACGTAATTTCGTCATCATTCTCGACCTGAACGGCAAGGTCCTCGCAGAGGTAGGGAAACGGGGCGGCGGAAGCGGCCCTGCCGAATTCATGGAGCCCGTTGAAGTTGCAATCTACAAAGGCGAAGTGTTTGTACTCGACCGGCGGAATCATCGGATTCAGGTTCTGGATCTGGATGGTCACTTCCGGCGGCAGTTCCAACTGGGGGGTAGCGGAGTGGGTGAGGCGACTGGAATGGCATTCGATACTCACGGCCGTCTCTATGTTCCAGCCTTCAACTGGGTTGAAGTTTTCAATGGCGAGGGACACAAGCTGTTTCGATTTGGCCAGAGAGGAGAAAAGCCAGGAGAGTTCGCGACGCCCCGAGGGCTCTGTACGGACTCGAAAGACCGGGTGTATGTAACGGATTCCGGAAACCATCGCATTCAGGTCTTTCAGGTTACCGATCAACCAAAATCGAAGACAGAAGCCTCCCGGTAAGTCAGAGTAGCTGGTTGGTTCGTCTTGTCCGGCAGCTCTCCGAAATCGCCGTCTAAGATCAGCTACCCTCCAGCAGATTCCAAGCTGCGAGCATCTTCCCCGGCACGGTTTTGCCGTAGCCGGGATTGCCCTCGGGATCGCCTTCGATCTCGAATACCAGTGCCGGCACTTGCGGAGCTGTTCGCAGCAACTCGCAGGTACGCTTCCAGTCGATGGTGCCTTCGCCCGGCCAAAGATGTTCGTCTTTCATGCCGTGATTGTCATGCACGTGAACCGAACGGATCAGAGGCTTGAGGGTTTCAAACGCTGCTTCTACTCCCGGCTCTAAGTGCGCGTGTCCAACGTCGAAGCATACCCCAATGTCGTCGTAGTGCAGGGTGTGGATCATCGCCATGAGTTTTTCCGGAGCGGTGAGTTCGTTGGGAATATTTTCCAGCAACAACTTGCACGCCGAGCGGCTTGGCAAATGCCCGCAGATGCTCGATGGAGCTCAGCGCGCCTTCGAACTTATGGTCATCGAAGTGCTCTCCCGCGACCCCCACGTGCACCACCAGGAAGCGAAAGGGCATCGTTTCGGCAACTTCGATGGCGCGCTTGATCTCGTCCATCGCTACAATTCGCTCTTTGCGATCTCGTCCGGCAATGTTGAGCGGAGGCGTATCGGAACGGCCCCACTCTCCCGAGGCAAAGATCGGCGCATGCATCGACTGCAACTCAACTCCATCGCGCGAGCTGAACCAGGAGGCAACCTCGCGAACCTGATAGGCGTTGCCGTAATCGAAATGGCCGCGCGTTGGCAAAGATTTCGATGCCCGCGATTCCGCCTCCGGCCATGGTTTCCAGAATTCCCGGACGAAGCTGCTCTCTTACATGGATATACGTCGAGATCGCCTTCAACATTCGTTTGCTCCGCTTTCTTTACCAGCCTACCGCACTGCCGCCGTTGCGCGCATCGCTGGCGCCGAGGCGTTCACCGGTCTTCCAGTCAATGGCGACGCACTCGGCATCGCCCCAGGAGCCGGTACGCTTGATCTTATGTCCCATCTTCTCCAGCAGCTCGATGGTATCTGGCGAGAGCTGCCATGCTTCCACCCGCAACTCGTCCGGCATCCACTGGTGATGGAAGCGCGGAGCGTTCACCGCGCGTTGGATGTCTTCTCCGAAATCCACGGCGTTGATCAGCACGTTGGCGACGGTGGTAATGATCGTGGGACCGCCCGGCGAGCCGAGCACCAGCAGCAATCTCCCGTCCTTCACCACCATTGTAGGAGTCATGGCGCTGAGCGGACGTTTGCCGGGAGCAATCGCATTGGCTTCCCCCTGAATCAGCCCATAGGAATTCGGCGCTCCCGCCTTGGAGGTGAAGTCGTCCATCTCGTCGTTGAGCAGGAAGCCGAGGCCGGGCAGGGTTGCGCGCGAGCCAAAGGAGTCGTTGAGCGTGGTGGTGACCGCAACCGCATTGCCCGCTTCGTCCACGATGGAGTAGTGCGTGGTGTCCTGCTCCTCTGGTCCGATGTACGGAGCATGCAAGGCTGCCGATTCATCCAGATGTGCCATGCTCGGCCGCTGCAGTTCCGCGCTGACGCTGGCCTTATTGGGATCGATCGAGGAGCGCCATTCCGCCGCGTACTTCTTGTCGATCAACTGCGCGACGGGAATATCGGCGAAGTCCGGATCACCGAGAAATACCGAACGGTCAAAGAAGGCACGGCGGTAAGCCTCGGCCACCAGGTGCAGATGCCGGGCGGAATTACGCTGTGCCGCGTGCAGGTCAAAACCTTCCAGGATGTTGAGCGTCTCGATCAGCGCGATGCCTCCCGAGGATGGCGGCGGCGCACTGTACACGTCATATCCGCGATAGGTTCCATGCACGGGCACGCGTTCGACGACCTTGATACCCGGCAAGGTCCGAGGCCGTAATCAATCCCCCGCCTTGCTTGACCGCCGTGGCAATCTGCACTGCCAATGGTCCGCGATAAAACTCATCCGGATTCCGTGCGATGCGCTCCAGAGTACTGCGCCAGCTCCGGTTGCTTCAGAATTTCGCCCTGCTCATAAAACTGGCCGTTCCGCTGGAAAATTCGTTTGGACTCCGGATCGCGCGCCAAGCCCGCATCGTGCATGATCTCGGCCTCATACTGCGTGACCATGACGCCGTTGCGAGCCAACCCAATCGCCGGCTCCATGACCTTCGCCAGACCCAGCTTACCCCAGCGGCGCTCAGCCTCTGCCAGACCGGCAACGGTGCCGGGCACAGCCGGCGGAGCGGTAGCCAAACAGGCTCTCTCCGGTTACATGGCCCTGCTTGTCCAGGTACATGTCGCGGGACGCGGCAGCAGGAGCCTTTTCACGAAAGTCGAGAAAGTGCATCTCGCCTTGTGCCGTGCGGTAGAGCATGAATCCACCGCCGCCCAGATTGCCTGCCGCTGGATGCACTACGGCCAAGGCGAAGCCGGTCGCGACCGCGGCATCCACTGCGTTGCCACCGTTTCGCATGATCTCGGCACCAATGCCGGAGGCCTGCGGATGCACGCTGGCCACCATGACGTGGCGCGCCCGAACCGGCTGAAAACCCTCCGCCCAAAGCGGCAGCGAGGCCAGCAACAGGCCAGAGAGAGCCAGAACCGTGACGCGGCGCAGATCGGGGAGCCTCAGCATCTGAAGCTTCCAACGCTAACCCAAGTGCGTGAACTGGTCAACGCGCGAGGCGCAAAGTCCGCAGTTATCCGTGCGAGTCGCCATCTTAGACAGAACCGGCAGAGTTCAGGGGATCGGGTCTTTAGTTTACCGTACCGATTCGCGGCGATCGGCATTTCCGGGAGGCCGATATATAATTGAAGACACTTTCATAGAGGATCACTCGATGGGATAACCGGGGATGCCGTCCCTGAGCAGTGGAATATTGCGCAATCCTGAGCGCTTAATCCCGCAAACTCGGTTTTCCGATCCTCCGAAAAGGCCATTGTTTCCATACGCTTCAGAATGGAAGCAAACTTGCTGCATCGTCTAGTTAGAGATGAGAACATGCCGCCGCGCCTGGGAAGAACGTATTCAGCGCGCCGCCGGCTTGTCCGGACAGTAGCGACAAGTTATCGAATCAGATTTATTAAATTGCAAGTCGGAGACCGAATCATGCCGGAGACAGTTCAGAAGAAAGTGCAGCAGATACAAATCGGGGAGAAGACGGTAGGAAACGGCCATCCTTGCTACATCATTGCCGAGATTGGAATCAACCATAACGGCGACGTCGATCTGGCGAAGCGGTTGATCAGTGTTGCCGTGGCCGCGGGCTGCGACGCGGTCAAGTTTCAAAAGCGCACGGTGGAGATCGTCTACTCGGCCGACGAGCTGGCGCGCCCGCGCGAAAGCCCCTTCGGCACGACCAATGGCGAACTGAAGCGCGCGCTCGAATTTGGCTACGACGATTTTGTCGAAATCGATCAGTACTGCCGCGCCGTCAAGATTCCCTGGTTTGCCTCCTGCTGGGATGAGCCTTCGGTCGATCTCATCAATCGCTTCGATGTGCCGTGCTTCAAGATTGCCTCGGCTTCGCTCACCGATGACAACCTGCTTCGCCACACGAAAGCAACCGGCAAGCCGATCATGCTCTCCACCGGCATGAGCACGGTTGAGGAAATCGACCATGCGGTTAGACGTGCTCGGCAAGGACAACCTGGCTATTCTGCACGCTTGCAGCACCTATCCTGCCTACTACGAAGAGTTGAACCTGCAGGCAATCCGCACGCTGGAAGATCGTTATGGCGTGCCCGTGGGTTACTCGGGCCATGAGTCCGGTCTTCCCTCTTCGGTTGCGGCCGTCGCGCTGGGGGCTTGCATCATCGAGCGTCACATCACCGTCGATCGCGCCATGTGGGGATCGGACCAGGCGGCATCTCTGGAGCCAAACGGAATTACCAAGCTGGTGAGCTATATCCGGGTAACCGAACGTTCGATGGGAGACGGCGTCAAGCGCGTGCTGGAGCGCGAACAGCCGATTCTGAAGAAACTGCGCCGCGTCGGAGCAGGCATTGGCAATTAAGCTGATCGCCATGGATGTGGACGGCGTGCTCACCGACGGCTCCTTCTGGTGGGGGCCGAACGGGGAAGAGTGGAAGCGCTTCCACTTCGCCGACATCATGGGACTGTCGCGAGCGCGCAAGGCGGGCTTGAAGCTGGCACTTATCTCCGGCGAGGACAGTCCGCTGATCGACCGCCTGGCGGCGAAGATGCAGATCAGCGACGTTGAAAAATCGTGCAAGGATAAAGCCCGGGCCTTGCAAAGTCTAGCGGCTCTCCACGGCCTCGCACTTGAGGAGATCTGCTTCATGGGCGACGACGTGAACGATTTGCCGGCGCTGGAGATTGCAGGTCTTGCGGCCGCACCGGCCGACGCGCAACCCTCGATCCGCGAGAAGTGCCGATTCGTCTCCACTGCCAAGGGAGGAAACGGTGCGGTGCGCGAACTGATCGAGATGATTCTATCCGCGTCCGCAAGCGGATGCGGGTAGGATAGCTGCGTGAAGGTACTGCTCACTGGCGGTTCGGGATTCATTGGACGCAACCTGGCGGAATACCTCGGCGGACGTTACTCCATCGCCGCGCCCACATCCTCTGAATTGAACCTGCTCGACGAGAACTGCGTGCGCGAGTATCTGCGCGCCGGACACTTTGACGTGGTGGTACACACGGCGACCACGCGCTCCAACCGCCGCATCGGGCGCTGCGCTCCGACCTGCTCGACCGCAACTGCCGGATGTTTTTTAACCTGGCGCGCAGCCGGTCTCTACTTTGGCAAGATGCTGCACTTCGGCTCCGGCGCGGAGTACAGCCGGGCAGGTCTTCCGGCGCGGGTAAGTGAGAGTTACTTCGATACCCATGTACCCACCGATCCTTATGGGTTCTCGAAGTACATCTGCACCAAGTATGCGGCGACGACGGATAACATCTTTGTGTTGCGGCTGTTCGGAGTCTTTGGCAAGTATGAGGCCTGGGATGTGCGCTTTATCTCCAACGCCTGCGCCCGCGTGGTTCAAGGGCTGCCGATCGTGATCCGGCAGAACGTCAGGTTCGATTATCTTTATGTTTCCGAACTTGCCGAGTTACTCGCGTGGTTTATGGAACACGAGCCGAGGCAGAAGGCATATAACGTATGCCGCGGAGAGGCTTTTACCTTGCTCGAACTGGCGGGAATGGTAGCCGCCGCATCCGGCTGCAATCCGGATATCATAGTTCGCAACCCGGCGATGGCTCCAGAGTACAGCGCCGATAACACGCTGTATGTTGGACGAGATTGGCGGCTTCCGCTTTCGGACCATGAGCGATTGCGTCGGAGAGCTTTATGATTGGTACAAGACACACGCCGACATCATCAGCGTGGACCAATTGACGTTCGATGAACTCGGAGTGAATCAGTGAAGACCATCAGCATTATTACGCCCTGTTATAACGAAGAGCTGAACGTTCGCGAACTGTATGCGCGCGTGCGCGACGCCATCGCCTCGCTGGGTAACTACCGCTACGAGCACATCTTCATCGACAACGCATCCACCGATAACACGCTGGGCGTGCTGAAGGTAATTGCGGCGATGGACAGGAACGTCAAGGTAATCCGCAACACTCGTAACTTCGGCCATATCCGGTCGCCAATGCACGCATTCCACCAGGCCACGGGTGACTTGGTGATCGGTATTGTAGCCGACCTGCAGGACCCGCCTGAGATGATCGTGGACATGGTGAGGCACTGGGAGGCGGGACGACCGGTGGTGATAGGCGTCAAGGTTGCAAGCGACGAGAGCAGCCTGATGTTCTGGATTCGCAAGCGCTATTACCGGCTGGTGAACCGGCTCTCCGGGATCGAGACTTACGAGAACTTTACCGGCTTCGGACTGTATGACCGGAAGGTGGTAGACATTATCAAGTCATTCGATGACCCATACCCTTACTTTCGCGGCATCATCGCCGAGCTTGGATTTCCGCGGGTGGAGTTACCCTATCACCAACCGGTGCGCAAGCGCGGAATAACCGCCAACAACTTCTACACGCTTGTACGATATGGCGATGCTTGGGATTACGAATCTTTCCAAGGTTCCACTGCGTCTGGCGGTCTTTTTGGGATTCGGCGGCGCGATAGTCTCGGTACTTACTTCGTTGGCCTACCTTGCTTATAAGTTACTTTTCTGGAGAAGATTTTAGCTGGGCGTTGCGCCAATCCTGATTGGATTTTTCTTCCTTGCATCGATCCATCTGCTATTTCTTGGAATGATTGGCGAGTACGTGGGCGCGATTCATACCATGGTGCAGAAGCGGCCATTCGCAATTGAGCAGGAGCGGATTAATTTTGAATTCGGTCCGGGCGAACCACTTAAGTCGAATGAAGAGAAGAACGCGGGAAGAGCTTGAGCTTGGAAACGCCTGTGGCAATCGCGACTTGAAAGCCTGACCAAGCATGTCCCGCCCGGGCAACTTGGACGCTACCTGCTGACCGGGGCCTGGAACACCTTATTCGGCTATGGGACATTTGCACTGTTCACCGCGTTGCTGGCTCCGCTCGGACGGCAGAGTTACATTTTTGCGGTAATTCCGTCGACGGTGATCAACATCACGGTTGCGTTTTTTGGCTACAAGTGGTTTGTCTTCAAAACCAAGGGTAACTACTTTCGCGAGTGGTGCAGGTGCTTGGCGGTTTATAGCAGCAGTATTGCACTGAGCATGGTTTTGTTACCAATCCTGGTGTTTGTTATCCGCCACCGCTTCGGCTACGAGAACCAGGCACCCTACATTGCCGGTGCTCTGCTGGGAGTTGTTACAGTTATCATCAGCTTCTTCGGCCATAAGCACATATCCTTCCGCCAGCCATAACGCATCATCGCTTCGTACATAAGTAAGTAAGACAATCGCTAACCTTCAGACTTACTGAATAACTCCGTTTCGATAATTTCGCAGAGAATGTGGCCGGTCAGGATGTGTGCTTCCTGAATACGCGGAGTGCAGTCGGAGGGAATGCAGATGGCGTGCTGCACAACGGCCGGCAGCTTTCCCGCACGTCCGCTAAGTCCCACGGTAACCATCTGTTTGGCGCGAGCGACTTCCATGGCGCGAAGTACGTTGGGCGAGTTGCCGCTGGTACTGAGGCCAAAGGCAATGTCTCCGGCGGTGCCAAGACCGGCGAGCGGGCGGGCGAAGACTTCGTCGTACCCATAGTCATTGCCAATGGCGGTAAGTGAGGAGCTATTGGTACTGAGCGCGAGGCCAGGCAGGCTGCGGCGTTCGAGAAGAAAGCGGCCAGTCAGTTCGGCGGCAAGGTGCTGGGCGTCGGCGGCACTGCCACCATTGCCGAAGAACAGTACCTTGTAACCGGCGCGCAAGGCTTGAGCCATGGCCATGGCCGCGCCCGAGACAGCGTCGAGATAGGCTTGGTCTTCGAGAAGCGAAGCCGCCAGAGTGATGTGATCGTTGATGCGGGCGGTTATGAACGGCCGGTGCGAGGACGACATGAGATCTCCATGAGGGCGATTGTCAGTCTAACTTACCGGGAGTACGAGAGTGAAGTCCGGCGGCGGAGCATTGGGAGCCATTGTCGTTTTGGTTAATAAACGATTATCTTGTTGGTTAATGGTTTCAGGGCTCAAGGTAATCAGATGGTGAATCCCTGCGGAAGGGCCAAAGGATTAGCCAGAGAGTACCGGAATTGGATGGGAGGGTTATCGGCGGGTCAATATCTCCGGCAACGATTGGCGTACTTGGCAACTTTTCGTTTGCGGAGGGTGACTGCGAGGTAACAGCAGTTCCGCAGAAGTGTCTGGCAAAAAGGAAGAACAACAGCAACGACGACAGGCTGCGGGGTGGAGGGCGTCGCTTCCCAGGTTATCGCCGAAAAGACATCGGCGCGAACCTGGGGCACCCGAGATTTCTAATCCGCTATCCGACTCCTAATCCTCCATCCCAATCCTCCACCCGAGTCCTGTTCCTCCAGCCGAAGCCTGTCCTCCACCGGTGTGGCTAGGTCTGGGTGCCAGCCTTGGCTTCGTCGAGTTGAACGCGGGCGGTCTGCCGCTTTCTGCCATGGTAGAAGACGACGGAGACCGTGTCGCCGGAGCGATGGTTGTTCATCAGATGGGCGAGGTCCTGCGTGTCCTTGACCTCCTGGCCATCGATTTCGACGATGAGATCGCCGCCGATGACGATCTCGTAATTGCCGTAGTAGACGCGCTGATTGCCTCCCTGGATTCCGGCGCGGGCGGCGGCCGAGCCGGGAACGACCTGCATGACCAGGACACCGGTATCGGTGGGCAGATCGAGTTGCTCCGCCAGTTCGCGGTTCATGGGCACGGGCAAGGGGCGGATGCCGAGGGTGGGACGGCGGACCCGGCCAAACTTTACGAGGTCATTGAGTACGGCTTTGGCGGCGTTGATGGGGATGGCGAAGCCTACGCCGGAGTTGCCGCCGCTGGCCGAGGCGATCATGGTGTTGATGCCGACCACCTCGCCGCGGGAGTTGAGCAGCGGGCCGCCGGAGTTGCCGGGGTTGATGGCAGCGTCGGTCTGGATGGCTTCGTCGATATAGGTGCCGTCAGGCTCCTGCACCTGGCGGATGGAGCTGACGATGCCGCGGGTCATGGTGCCGTTGAAGATGCCGAAGGGATTGCCGATGGCAAGCACCTTCTGGCCGACCTGGAGGCACGGAGCTGCTACCCAGGGTTACGGGCTGCAGGTTGGGCGCCTTGATCTGAATGACGGCGAGGTCGTGCGACTTGTCGGCTCCGATGACGGTGGCCGGGTAGTGCTTTTTGTTGTCGAGGATGACTTCCAGCTTCCGGGCGCCGTCGATGACGTGGTAGTTGGTGAGGATGTGGCCTTCTTTGTCAATGATGAAGCCGGAGCCGGAGCCCTGCTGGGCCTGCGGGCCAAAGAAGAAGTCGTAGGAGACAGAGGTGGACGTGATGTTGACCACGGAGGGGACAACGCGTTTGTAGACGTCCACGTTGTTCTGCTCCTCTCCGTCGAGCGGCGGGGCAGCCTGGGCCTCGGTGATGTGAACGGGTTCGCGGGTGAGCCACGGGGCGGCTGGGCCAAAACGATGGTTGGTGTAGAGGAAGAATGCGGCGGCGAGCAGCACTCCGAGAGCAAATGGTCTTAGGGCTTTCATGGCTCCTGCCTGTTTCACTGGCTTAAGATTATAGACGCGCGAGCTGGTGGAAAGTTTCTAGGTGGCGGCGGAGAGCGCTGGAATCCGGTTTGGACGGCGAATATCGAGGGCGGGAGTGTGGCAGAATGGGAACGAAAACGCATCGAACTGAAAAGCGCCCCGGGAAACATGGACCGCGAACAATTCCAGAAAATTACGAAGGCCCTGGCCGATCCGCAACGCTATGACATTCTTTCGCGGATTGCGGGCGAGGAGGAGCTGGCCTGCAACGAAATGCGGTGCCAGCTTCCGATTACGGCGGCGACACTCTCTCACCACCTCAAAGAGCTGGCGAACGCCGGGCTGATTTCCGTTCGCAGGGACGCGAAATTCATGCACATGAAGCTGCGGCGCAAGACCTGGCGCGAGTATTTGAAGCGACTGGAAAAGCTTTGAAGCGGTTTCAGTGGAACGTCCGTACACGAGAAAATCGATTCTGGCGGAAAAGTTTGAGGCCGCGCGGGAGATTCGGGCAGCGTAGGGATCCTTCGCTACGCTCAGGATGACACCTCGTTCAGGGCAAAAGAAAAATATGCAACTTTCACGGGATGGGTCTCGTCCATTGGGATGATTTGATGAGTATCGAACTATCAGAAACAAAGGGGAGACCAGATGGCGAGATTGAAGGGCAAAGTTGCAGTGGTAACGGGAGCTTCCAAGGGCATAGGCGCGGCAATCGCCGAGCGGTTCGGCGAAGAGGGCGCAAATGTGGTGGTGCATTATGCATCCGACCGGAAGGGCGCCGAGAAGGTTGTGGGCGATATTCAGAGAGCAGGAGCGAAGGCGGTTGCGGTGCAGGGGGATCTTTCCAAGCCGGACGAGGTGGAGAAGGTGTTCCAGGCGGCAGGCGATGCGTTCGGCAAAATCGACGTGCTGGTGAACAATGCCGGGGCGTACGAGTTTCGCCCAGTGACGCAGATGGATCCGGCGCACTTCCATAAACTTTTTGATTTGAATGTACTGGGACTATTGCTGTCGACGCGCGAAGCCGTGAAGCGGATGAACGGCGGCGGCGGTTCGGTGATCAACATCAGCTCGGTGGTGGGCGAAGTCCCGGTTGCAAATGGGGCAGTGTACAGCGCGACCAAGGCGGCGGTGGATGCAATTACACAATCGCTGGCCCAGGAACTGGGCGGGCAAGGCATCCGGGTGAACTCGTTGCAGCCCGGGGTGACGGCGACCGAGGGATTCCGGGCATGGGAGAAAGCAGCAAGGAGTTCGAGAAAGTTGCGCTCAGCCGGACACCTCTGGGGCGGATCGGTGCAGCAACCGATATTGCGGGCGCAGCACTGTTCTTGGCCTCGGAGGATGCCGGGTGGGTGACCGGGGCGGAGATTCCGGTGAGCGGGGGCATTCGGCCGTAGTTGTATCCGAACCCAGTTTAGAATCCCAGAGTCGGAAAGAGCCAACTCTGGGCCTCCCGCCAACCGCCGTAAGTCAAAAGGGGGAACGCGGAGTGCGGCTTGCGTTTTTTCGCCGCAGAGGAAGAGTGGAGTCCGGAGATAGGGGTCCTTCGCTGCGCTCGGGATGACACCCTCAAAAATATGCGCACTAAGCTTATCGTTGAACCACGCCACGCTCGCTGTCGATCCCACATCTGCTAACTACGGCAGATGTGGGGCACCGGAGTTTACCTGGGTCGGGGCTAGCGGACTTCTCAGCCCTGGACGGCGGGCTCGGACTGGGGCTGCTTGATGCCTCGCCGGAGTTTGGCGGCCTTGACGGTGTTGCTCATGAGCATGGCGATGGTCAGCTTGCCGACGCCTCCGGGAACGGGGGTGACGGCTCCGGCCATGCGGGTGACGCGGGGATCACAGTCTCCGATGATGGTGCTTCCCTTTTCGGCAAACTGCTTTTCACGCTTCTCGTCGCCTTTGAAGAAACGCTCGAAGAGCACTGGATCGGTGATGTGATTGATGCCGACATCGAGGATGGTGGCGCCGGGTTTGACGAACTCGGTGGTGATGAATCCGGGACGGCCGATGGCGGCGACGAGGATGTCGCCACGGCGGCAGACCGCGGGCAGATCCTTGGTGCGCGAATGGCAGATGGTGACGGTGGCGTTGGCGTTGGTCAGCAGCATCGCCATGGGCTTGCCGACAATGTCACTGCGTCCGACGACGACCGCGTCCTGACCCTCGACGAGGATGTTGGCGCGGCGCAGGATCTCCATGCATCCGGCGGGGGTGCAGGGGACGAGGCTGGGACGCTTGGTGCTGAGATTGCCGACGTTGACGGGATGGAAGCCATCGACATCCTTCTCCGGGGAGACGGCGAGCAGGACGCGCATGGTATCGACGTGGGCAGGCAGCGGAAGTTGGACGAGAATGCCGTCGATTTCATCGCGGGCATTGAGCTGCTCGATGAGGGCGACGAGCTCTTTGGTGGTCGTAGTCTGGGGCGGGGTGATGAGTTCGCTCAAGATACCCAGTTGCTCGCAGGTGCGGACTTTGTTGCGGACGTAGGTCTGGGAGGCGGGATTGTGCCCGACCAGGATCGCCGCCAGACCGGGCTGGAGACCGTAAGCAGCGAGCTGCTGAACCTCCTCGGCGATCTCGGACTTGATCTGAGATGCGAAAAGATTTCCGTCGAGCATGATTGCGGGCATATGGTGTCCCCCGACACGATAAGGGATGGAATCTTCTATTTAGTGTACCGGGATTGGCGTGGGGATGCGAGTGGGGACAGATAGAATGAGAGACATGATTCCTGCGAAGCTGGTGAAGACCGTTGTGTGCCCCATCTGCCATGGCGAATTGCGATTT
Source organism: uncultured Acidobacteriota bacterium (assembly GCA_963779365.1). Classification (GTDB taxonomy): domain Bacteria; phylum Acidobacteriota; class Terriglobia; order Terriglobales; family Acidobacteriaceae; genus TOLSYN. The sequence continues at coordinate 86,664 of CAVZYB010000009.1, forward strand.
AACGCAGATTTGACGAAATTGCGCTGCACGGAGTGCGGCAAGGGCTTTCGCGTGGAGGACGGCATCCCGGTACTGCTGGCACAGGAGGCGGAATAAGGACAAATACAGGCGCCCGGGCTCAACTTTTTCCGGGAATCGTCCGATGAAGAAGGAAATGCCCCGGGTGGGGATGGCGCAACGGGCACGACGACGTTGTCCATGCCCGGATTCATACTTAACGGAACATTTTTGCCAAATACGAACTAAAACAGGCGGGAGCAGAGGAATGTCTGCAACGAAACGCGACCTTCCAGAGTCTAACGGGTTACTAGAAGTAGGTGGAGGTGACCCGATGCACGCCGAAAAGTTTTCGGTATTTGAAGTCGCAGAATTGCGCAGTGAGTTGCTGCAGAGCGGGCTGGATGCTCGCGACGCAGCGGAACTGATGCAGACATTTCTGGCGGGGCGGGGCTACGGGGTTTCTCCGGAGGCGGCGCGTACGGCGGCGTTTACGGTGGAGGGCTCAGGCTGCTCGCTGGAAGTGATGCAGCGGGAGTTGGACCGGATCGCCATGGTGCAATAAGGGCCAGGGCGGATTTGGAAAACGTCGCAACGTTAAGAAACAAGAGCTTGGGATTGATTTCAAGAACGGTGTTCCGATTTAGGAGCACCGTTTTTTCGTCAGGGCGATTGGGACACCCAGAACTACGCTCCCAATAACCGGCGCGCTAATAGTGATTGCATATCCCGCCGGCCATCTGCGATCAGATAAATGATGACCTTTTGGCCTTCGACGCGGTAGATCACACGATAGGGCTTAAACCAGGTTTGGCGGTACTCCTTGATGCCCACACGTTCGAGTTCTTTCGGACAACTTCCGCGCTCTGGAAATTGCGCTAGGCTCCCGGCAATCGCCATCAACCGATCCAGCACACGGTTGGCGTCGGAAACAGAGTCGAATTCCGAGATGTAGTCGTAAATGGATTCCAAATCACGCTCTGCACCAGCGGTGAGCAAGACTTCGAAGCCGGCAGACGATCCCGTCATCCGCGAGTTGTTCGTTTTGCACGCAGACGGGCCGCTACGTCGGCCACCGGCTTAACTTTTCCGGCGGCCACTTCCTGATTGCCCAGCGCCAGGATCTTCAGTAGTGCAAGCGTCTCCTAAGTTTCCTCGAAAGAGGCGACATCCTGCAATACGGCCTTGGCTTCCCCGTTTTGTGTGATGACGATGGGCTCGCGCTCTTCGGCAAGTTTGGCGAGAACCTCGGCGGCATTGGCCTTAAGGTAGCTGATCGGTTTGACTTGAGATGAGTAACGCATCCTAACCCTCGATGAGACCAAATATAGTCTTTATATGGTCCCGCGACAAGATCCTCGCAATGCGCCGCCACCATGCGAAAAGGGACAATCCGTCGGACCGTCCCTTTTTGCGTTGCGCGATGAGCCAACTCGATCCCACATCTGCTGACTGCGGCAGATGTGGGATCGAGGAAGCTTACTTTTTACCTTTTTTCTGGGAGCCGAAGGTGGTTTGGACCGGAGGCGCCGATGGAGGCAAGCAGATCCTTGGCAGCCTGGGCGTACCTACCATCGGGGGCGAGTTCGAGGTATTTGTTCAGGGCCTCGGCGGTGCCGGGTGCGGGGATCATCTTGCCATCCTTGCCGAGGGTGGCTTTGGCAAGGAGGTTCAGACCCTTCTGGTAATAAGGATCGGGGCGAGTGGGCTCGGCGGCGATGGCTTTGTCGAAGGCCTGGTTGGCCTGATCCGGCTTGCCCTGGTTGGTGAGGACCGCACCTTCGTTGTAGTAGTACATGCCGGCACCGGCGGGATCGAGCTGGGCAGCTTTGTCGTATTCGGCCATGGCGGCGTCGGTTTTGCCTTGTTTCACCAGCGCCTCGGCGAGTCCGTTGTGATAGCTGCCGACGGCTTTGGAGGTGGCAGGAGCGAGCTGGATGGCCTTGGTAAAGGCGGCCTCGGCCTCAGGGTACTTTTTGTCTCCGAGATAGGCTTCGGCCAGCGTGCTGTAGACGACGTCGTGAGTCTGGTCCTGGGCGGAGGCCTGTTCCATGGTGGCGACGGCGTCGTCCCACTTGGCATCCTTCATTTGCGCGTTGGCCTGAATGAGCAGGGCGTTGATGCCCTTGATTTTCTCGTTGTCTTTTTTGATCTTTTCATTCTTTTGACGCTGCTCCTCGGTGAGGCCGGATTCCTTGGCGGCGGCAGCTCTCTGCTGCGCGAGGTCGATGTCATAGACGTTGTCGACGGCCAAGCGGACCGGCACATTGTTGAGATAGAAGATCAGTTTTCCATCGCTGCCGAGGAGGCTGATTTTGTAATTTCCGGGGAGCAAGGCGATGGAGTAATACTGGCCATGGTTGTCGGTTTTGACGGAAATTTTTCTGCCGTTGTCGAGGTTGTTAAGCTCTATCGTGGCGCCGGCAATGGGTTTGCCGTTCTCATCCTTGACGAGCCCCTTGATGCTGGCTTGCTGCGCGACGGCCGTGACGGTGAAGATCGCCATGACGGCGAGGAGAAGAAAAAGGGCGATGCGCTTGGTCATTTCCGCCTCCAGCGGAGAACAGGATCTGGTTGCCACCGGCACCTCAACGGCGTGCCGCTAGACGGCCAGGTAAGGAATGGGATCGGCGGTGCCAGCGGCTTCAAAGGCGCGTCGACGCAAGGCGCAGCTCTCACAAATTCCGCAGGCACGATCTTCCCTGCTGTAGCAGGACCATGTTAGCTCGAAGGGCGCCCTTAGTTCCAGACCAAGCTGGACGATCTCCAGCTTTTTCAGCGCGATGAGGGGGGTTTTGATGCGGATGTTTCCGGCTTTGGTCCCGGCCTGGATGAGACGGTTGAAGGCTTCGTAATACTCGGGACGACAGTCGGGATAGCCGGAGCTGTCCTGGGCAACGGCTCCGATGAAGATTTCGGGGGCTCCGAGAACCTCGGCCCAACTGACGGCGACGGCGAGGAAATGAGCATTGCGGAAGGGGACGTAGGTGATGGGGACGTGCGCGCCGATCTCCGGGCCAGCCTCGGGCACGGCCAGTGTTGCGTCGGTGAGGGCGGAGCCGCCGATCTGGCTGAGCGCCTGGTTGCGGACCATGAGGCGGCGCTGGATGCCAAGGCGCTCACAGATTTCGGTGAAGGCGCGCTGCTCACGGGCTTCGGTGCGCTGGCCGTAGGAGACGTGCAGGGCGGCAACGTGCGGGGCACCTTTTTCCCGGACGGCGAGGGTGGCACAGACGGCGGAGTCCATGCCTCCGGAGAGAGTTACGACGGCTTGGATGGATTCGGTCATATCGTTTTAACTTTAATACTTATGAGAGCGTGAGCGTAAGCCATGTGCGTTGAAGCGCGGAGTGACGCGCTGGGTTACGCTGCCAGCTATTTTCCGGCGGAGTGGCGGGAGTTGGCCAACCAGCCATTTAGGAGGTGCATCGGATTGAAGCTTAGAATCCCACAAAAAGGGGGCATCAGTGTGTGCAGCCGAATATCGAATACCGTGATCTTTTGGATAAGCGAATCGGTTTCCAATCGGGCTCCGACGCGTCTTTGCGTTCCTCTCTGGATGTAATAACCGACGACGATCTTCTTCCTGTTTATCTGCAATATTGGTGGCTGGATTGCGTTCGCGGAGCTAATGACCACGAAGCAATGGTTCAAAGAGGCGGACTTACGGTTGGCCGACTGCCGTTCAACTTGGAAAAGGCACGGATGGGCTTCCTGCGGGGAGGAAATCATCCGTGGTCCCATGTCGGTGGACCGATACTCAGTCGAAAGCTGACGCGCGGAGTGCAGTCCGACGTTCTTGATGAGTTGTTGGCTCAGCTTCCTGGAAATACCTCGTATAGCTTCACTACGAGTTCGCAGTTGAGTTATTCGGACCTTGTCAAGAGTGCATTCGTGAAGGTGGGATTCACTCATACAAAGCAAGTTAACTACGTGCGGCGTCCGGGAACCCTGGATGTAATGAGCGAACTCAAGAGCAAACATCGGACACACATTAAAGCCGCCGCCAAGATACTGGAGATTGTTGAACCGAGCGCAGAAGAATTTGTCAATTTCTATCAATCCAACCTTGAAGCTCTGGGGCAGAAGAGTTATGGGTCACTCGCTATCCTTAAGCAGTTGATTACAGTGGGCGCGCAACGAAGGCAGATGCGGGTGATTGCGGCAAGAAGACGCGTACAGAGGGATAATAAGTTCGCAAGTAATGTCCCCTACGATGCGGCGATTGCTTGTGCGTGGGACAAGGAACGTTATTACTACTGGGTGTCGACGCGCAGGCGTCACTTCGGCCACATCCAGCAAAAATCAGCGCATCCAGATGCAATCAAACTACTGGTTATGAATGCCATGCATCATGCCCAGACTCTGGGACTGATTTTTGATGCCGATGGCGTCACGTCGCCGGGAAGCGACTACCTCTATAAGCAAATTTTAGGATTGAAAGAAGAGGAGGCGCGGGACGTATTCACCCGCTCTGCATTGCTGCCGCGATTATATGAAAGATATCGGCCCACATTTCGGAAGGTCGCTGCGCTGTTTGAGCGCGTTCAGCTACACATTCCTTTCAGCAGTTGACCCACCATGCCGGGATCGCGGCTGCCAAGTTATTGGGTAACGAAGCGCAGAAATACTTCATCAGGCGCACACGTGCAGAACGTCAATGCTATACGCCCTTGAGTTGCGGCTCCCAGATGAATTTGTGGATCTGGAGGCCGAGGCGGGCGTTGAGGTTGTCGGCCAGCATCCACTCGGCAAGGTCGCGCGGATCGAGCAGGCAATTTTCGGTGGAGCGCGAGCCGGTTGCCCCTTGCGAAAGGCCGGGGAGAGGATGAGGCCGGCGGGATTGGAGTCCAGGCCATGCTCGCGGATAAAATCGCGGGCATACTCGTAATCCTCGCGCGAGGCGAGGACGAACTTCAACTCATCGCGCGCAGTGAGCGTGGCGAGATTCTCCGGGCGGAAGCGCAGGTGCTCGCCGCTGCCGGGACATTTGACATCGACGATCTTGTGGACCTCGCGGGGGACGAGTTCGAGCGGACGCTCGCCGCTGGTTTCCATCAGCAACTCGTAACGCGACTCGCTGCGTGACTCGCAATCCACGGCAAGGAGCTGGTGCAGGAAGGGGATGAGCTCGCGCTCCTGCAACATGGGCTCGCCGCCGGTGATCTCAACCAGTCCGCCAGCTGGGCGACAGGCGCTGGAGCTCGGCGAGGATCTCGTCGGCAGACATTTTGCGGCCGCCAGTGAAGGTGTACTCGGAGTCACACCAGGCGCAACGGAGGTTGCATCCGGCGAGGCGCACGAAGACGCAAGGGAGTCCCGGCGAAGGAACTTTCGCCTTGCAGCGACTTGTAAATTTCGATGATATGCATAGTCGATTTCCGTCCCGCTCAAGCCAGGAGAAGTGCGGGACATACGCTCGATAACTTCAAAAACGAGTAACTTCAAAAACTTTACGGGTGAAGCGCGCTGCTTCCCACCTTATCGCCGAAAAGCACGGCGCGAAGGTGGGGCACCCGGCTCGATCCCACATTCGCACTCAATTCCACATTCGCCAGCAGAGGGCCAATATGGGCCACCTGCCGCCCGCTTGAAAAGCCACGACCCGCGCCACGGTTACTCGTAATAGCTGGCGACGGAGGTGTCGGTCTCCCAGATGGTGACCTGTTTGACGCTGACGCGGCCCGCGGTGGTTTTTTTGAGGCCCTGATTGCACTCGTCATAGAAATATTTGGCGAGGTTTTCCGCCGTCGGATTGAGGACGGTGAAGGGCTCGATGTCATTGATCATCTGGTGATCGAGATAGTCGACCACCGGCTTCATGACCAGCTTCAATTCCTTGAAATCCAGCAGGAGGCCGGCGTGGTCCAGCTCGGCTCCCTGCAGGGTGACGTGGACACGATAGTTGTGGCCGTGCGGATTCTCGCACTTGCCTTTGTAGTTGCGCAGGTAATGACCCGACGAAAAGGTATCTTGCACGGTTACTTCAAACATGAATCTCCCGACAGGATGCAGGGCATCCGTAGCCCTTGACGTTGCGCCGGGGCGCCCTCGCAAGATGGAGAGGGACACAGCGCAGGTCTCAAGGGAGTGCTGCAGGTGCTGCTCCTTATTATACGAGGGCGGAGCGCGAGGTTTCAAAGTTTCCGGGTTTCCGCACGAATCATCGGGCGGGAATGAGATGCTATATCATCAAGACGCAGCACAGCTTTTTGGTGAGTGCAGGACATCTGGGTCGGAGTGCAGCCGCAATGAAGCTATCGGATTACGTTCTAAAGTTTGTTGCCGATCTCGGCGTGAAGCATGTTTTTCTGGTCACCGGCGGCGGCGCCATGCACCTCAATGATTCGCTGGCGCGCTGCGAGGGGCTGGAGTTTGTTTGCAACCATCACGAGCAGGCTTCGGCAATTGCGGCTGAGAACTACTCAAAGGCGACCAATCACCTGGGCGTTGCCATGGTCACGACCGGCCCCGGAGGGACAAACGCCATCACGGGATTGGCTGGAGCGTGGCTGGATTCGACGCCCTGCCTGTTTCTCTCCGGACAGGTAAAACGCGCCGACCGGATGTTTGCCGCCGATGGCACACCCCTGGGAGTGAGGCAGCGCGGGCCGCAGGAGCTCGACATTATTTCAGTGGTAACGCCGCTGACGAAGTATGCGGTGACGGTGACGGACCCGGCTTCGATTCGCTATCACCTGGAGAAGGCAATTCATCTGGCGATGAGCGGGAGACCTGGACCGGTGTGGATTGATCTGCCGCTGGACGTTCAGGCCGCCGACATTGATACGGAGTCGCTGGCGGGTTTCGAAGCTGAGGCCGCGCCGGCGGACGACGGCGGGTTGCGCGAACAGGTGCGGCAAGTCATCGAGAAGTTCAACGGATCGCGAGCGGCCGTTTCTGCTGCTGGGCAATGGGGTGCGGCTGGCCCATGCGGAGGATGAATTCCGGGAGCTGGCCGCGCTGCTGGACGCTCCGGTGGGCGCGACCTGGGTGGCCATGGATATGTTCGGCGAAGAGAACGCGCTGTGCATGGGGCGTCCGGGAACGCTGGCGCCGCGGGGCGCGAATTTCGCGATGCAGAACTCCGATTTTCTACTTACGGTGGGCACCCGGATGGACGTTCCGCTGGCGGGGTGGAACTCGTCAGGAGCTGGCTCGCGGGGCTTACAAGGTGATGGTGGACGTGGATGCGGCTGAGTTGGCGAAAGCTCTCCGATGTGGTGGAGATGCCGATTTGCGCGGACGCCGGGAAGTTTTCTCCGGGAGATGCTGGCGCAGACAGCGTCAATTACGGCAGCCGGCCGCGGCGCCTGGAAAGCACGCTGCACGGAATGGAAGAGCCGGTACCCGATCATTCATGAGGAGCATCGCAAGAGCGGGCCGGTGAGTATTTATCATCTGGCAGAGGTGATTGCCGAGGCTTGTGAACCGGGGGATCAGATTGTCTCCGGAAGTTCCGGCGTTGGGATTGAGATTTTTCTGTTTGCTTATCCTGCAAAGACGGGGCAACGGGTCTTTCATACCGCGGGACTGGGCGCCAATGGGATTCGGGATCGCGGCCAGCATTGGTGTAAGTCTGGCAACCGGACGCAGCCGCACGATTTGCGTGGATGGCGATGGCGGCTTCCAGATGAATATTCAGGAGCTTGCGACAGTGGCTCATCATCGGCTGCCGCTGAAGTTTTTCGTACTGAATAACGATGGATATGCGGCGATCCGCGGCTCGCAGAGCGGATTTTTTGGCGGGCCGAATATCGGATGCGACGCGAAGACGGGACTGACCCTGCCGGATATTTGCGCGGTGGCGCGCGCCTACGGGCTGGGAACGGCGCGGATCGAAGACCAGACGGACCTGCTGGGACAGGTGAAGCGGGTGCTTGCAATGCCGGGGCCGGTGGTGTGCGACGTGAAGGTGATTGCGCAGGAGGCTCGCGCGCCGCGGGTGACTTCCGTGCAACTGGCGAATGGCGCAATGGCCTCGAAGCCGCTGGAAGACCTGTGGCCATTCCTCGATCGCGAGGAATTCCGCAAGAACATGATTGTGGCTCCGCTGGAGGAGTAGGCGGGCGGCGGGCGTGAGTTGGGGAAGGCTTAAGAGCAAGACAAGGCGAGCGATTCAGTGGGCAGAGAGGAAACATGAAGGTGGACGATTACACCAGACAACTCGATCAACTCCTCGGCGAAGACCTCAGTTTGGTAAAGCAACGGGAACGAGCTGCTTTCGACAATTTGTTGGCGGAGGCGGACAACAGAGTCGTCCTGTTTGGGGCCGGGAACCTGGGCAGGAAAGCGTTGCGGTGCCTGCGTAGCGCAGGGCGCGAACCGCTCGCCTTCGTGGACAACAACGAGGCACGCTGGGGCACGAAAATCGACGGAGTGTCCGTTATGTCGCCGTCTGAGGCGGCAGAGAAGTACGGCCGCTCAGCCCTTTTTGTGGTGACCATCTGGTCGCTTGGCCACAGCTTTCGAGAAACCCAGGAACAGCTCAGCCGATTGGGATGCAGCCGGGTGACTTCGTCGTCTGCGCTGCGCTGGAAGTTTGCCGACCAGATGTTGCCGGACTTCTGCCAGGACCTCCCACACCATCTCTACGAGCAGGCCGACGAGGTGCGCGCCGCGGCTTCGCTGTGGGCCGATGACTACTCAAGGCAGGAATACCTCAATCATCTGCAGTGGCGCGCCCGGGGCGACCTGGGAGCATTGAGTGCGCCGGATGCCGAAGAATCATACTTCCTTGACAGCGTTTACAGCATTGTTCCGGGCGAGGTTTTTGTGGATTGCGGCGCCTACGACGGAGATACCGCGAAGCAAGTCCTCCAACGCACACGTGAGATCGCCGGCTTTTTTGCCGTTGAGGCCGATCCCGGGAACTTCCAGGCGCTGAAGGAGTGGGCCGGCACGCTGGAACCGGACATTGCCCGGCGAATCTCCCTGTGCAACGTGGCCGTCGGCGCCAGCCGTGGGCAACTTCGCTTCAATGCGACCGGCGGCGAGGGCGCCTGCATCGCCGCAGACGGTGAGATTGTTGTCGATTGCGTTCCGATCGATGAGTTGGTGGGAGACAGCAAACCTACCTTTATTAAGATGGATATCGAAGGTTTCGAACTGGAGGCTCTGGAAGGCGCCCGTGGCGTTATTCAGAAATACCAGCCCATCCTTTCCATTTGCGTTTATCACCGGCAAAGTGACCTCTGGCGTATTCCTCTGTTCATTCGTTCTCTGGTGACTGACTACCAGATGTTCCTGCGTCCGCATGACGTGGACGGGTGGCAACTGGTTTGTTATGCGGTGCCTACGAATCGTCTGCTTTTAGAAAGAAACGAGAAGGCATGAGCGAGATAGATCCTCTGTTTGATTTGACGGGGCGGGTAGCGGTGATCACCGGGGGCGCGGGAATGCTCGGCGAACAGCACGCGCGGGCGATTGCGGCGGCGGGCGGCATTCCGATTCTGGTGGACATTCAACCGCAGCGCGCCACCGAGAAAGCGATGGTGCTGACGTACGAGTTCGGAATGGCAATGGGCTGCGCCGCCGATATCACCAAGCAGGAGGAATTGGAGTCCTTGCTGGCACGGATTGTGGACCGCTTCGGACGCCTCGACATCCTCATCAATAACGCGGCGAACAATCCCAAGATGGAGGCCGACGCGGAGGTGAACTTCTCGCGGCTGGAGAATTTTCCGCTGGCGCAGTGGGATGCGGATATTGCGGTGGGTTTGACCGGGGCGTTCCTATGCAGCAAGGTGTTTGGCAGTCACATGGCCGCGCAATGGCGGCGGAGTGATCGTCAACGTGGCGTCGGATCTCGCGCTGATCGCGCCCGATCAGCGCATCTACCGGCAACCGGGCGCGAGCGAGGCGATGCAACCGGTCAAGCCAGTCACCTATTCGGTGGTCAAGTCCGCGCTGGTGGGGCTGACGCGATATCTTGCCACCTACTGGGCCGACAAGAAGGTGCGCGTCAATGCGATTTCGCCCGGCGGCGTCTTCAACCGCCAGCCGGAGGATTTCGTGGAGCGCCTGACCAACCTGATTCCGCTGGGACGCATGGCCGCAAAGGACGAGTATCAGGGCGCAATTTTGTTTCTGTGCTCGGATGCGTCGTCATACATGACGGGCACGAACCTGGTGGTGGATGGCGGCAGGAGTTGCTGGTAAAACTTTTCCGTCGAGACTTTTCCGTCGAGACCCAGGCGGCAAGGTCGAGATGAGAGTGATTTCTGGAGGTACCTTTGAACACTGCTTGCGAAAATAGCACGGAGCGGTTCCGCCGTATTCTTCAGGAGATTGCCACGGAGACACCGGAAGAGCGGGCGGCGCGCTGGCGGGGACGGTTTGACCAGTTGGCGGGTCCCGGGGCGGACCGGTTGGTGTTGTTCGGCACCGGCCAATTCGGACAATGGATACTGGAGCGGCTGCGCCAGGCAGGAGTCGAGCCGTTATGCTTCTGCGATAACAACCTGGCGCGCTGGGGCAACCGGGTGAACGGGGTAGAGGTGTTGAGCCCGGCGGATGCAATCGAGCGATTTGGGCAGACGGCCGTGTTCATCGTTTCGATTTACAACGGCAGCGCGGTCCGCGGGCAACTGCGTGAGCAGGGATGCAGCCGGGTTTTGCCGGCGGCGCTGCTCTTCTGGAAGTATCCCGACACGTTTACGCCGGAGCTGGGAATCGATGTTCCCGAGCGCCTGCTGGAAGACGCGGAGCAGATTCGCGAGTGCTTCGGATTGCTCGCCGATGAGGCGTCGCAGCAGGAGCTCTGTGACCAGATCGAATGGCGCTATTGGATGAAGCCGGAGTATCTGCCGCTGCCGTCGAAGCTGGGCGAGCTGTATTTTCCAAGCGAGCTGGTGACGGAGATCGAAGAGGAAGTTCTCGTCGATTGCGGGGCATTTGACGGGGACAGCATCCGCAGCTTCATGCGGCGCGGGCAGGGTTTCCGCCATGTGTACGCGCTGGAACCGGATGCCTCGAACCTGGAAAATCTGCTGGCGTCGGTGGAGCAGTTACCGGCAGAGATTCGGGGGAAGATCACCGTCTGGCCGTTTGCGGTGGGCGACAAAGACGAAAAGGTTTACCTGGTGGAGACGCACGATGTCGCATCCAAGGTGAGCTTGGCAAGAGAAGGGGTCGCGATCGAGTCGCGCAAGTTGGACTCGCTGCCGTGGCGATTCCGGCCGACTTATATCAAGATGGACATCGAGGGTTCGGAGCCATACGCCATCGCCGGTGGAGCGGCGCTGCTGAGGGATGAACTGCCGGTTCTGGCGATCTGCCTCTATCACCGCAGCGAACATTTGTGGCAGATTCCGAAGTTGATTCATTCGCTTGCGCCGGATTACTCGCTTTACTTGCGGCGCTATGCCGAAGACTGCTGGGAGCAGGTTTGCTATGCGGTGCCGCCCAAGCGGAAGGCCGTCTGAGTCTGCAGGCTTTCACCAAGACCGGTAGTTACGCTCGACGAAGTTTGACGGCGGATTGTGCATTGATTTTGTCGTCCAAAAAGAATGAGGATGTTCTATGCCAAGCTCTACTATTGTTGTTCCGGACTCGGTTCGCGAGTCGGCGGAGAAATCACTTGGGGCGTTCTTTGAGAGGATCTCAAAGACTCCGGCTGGGGCGGGCGCAGAGGATCACCTCAATATTGAGAAGTCATTCAAACGGGCGCAATTGCTGGAACGCTACACCTCAATGAGAGGCAAGAAAGTACTGGAGATCGGCTCCGGATTCGGGACCAATCTGGCGGTCTGGATCAAATCGTATGCCGTCGACGGGTACGGCACGGAACCGGATGGCGTGGGCTTCGGAAGCTCATTCGCCGCATCGCGCGAGTTGTTTGCCGCCAATGAGCTGGACCCGGAGCGGATTATTGGCGTGAAGGGCGAGACCTTGCCCTTCGCGGACGCATCGTTTGACATCGTGTACTCATCGAACGTGCTGGAACATACGGAAGACCCAGTGAAAGTACTGGAAGAAGCCGTGCGGGTGCTGCGTCCGGGGGGAATTCTGCATTTCGAAATGCCGAATTTTCTGTCGTACTTCGAGGGTCACTATATGGTCCCGCAGCCGCCAATTCTTTGGCGATCGCTGCTGCCGCTGTGGGTACGTCTGCTGGGACGCGACCCGGCATTTGCGCGGACGATGCGAACCGAGATTAATCCGGTGTGGTGCCGGCGTACGGTAAGCCAGGTTAACAAGAAATATTCTGTCCGCCTCCTTTCGCTTGGGGATGATATTTTTTTAGATCGTCTCGCCCAGCCATTCCAATTTGAAATGAAGAGAACTGCGGGCAAACTGCAATCGATCATTGCCGTCATGCAGCGCTTCAACGTCGGGAATTGGATGGGACACATGATTGTAGCTGCGCAGGGGTACTACCCGATCTATCTCACGCTCCGTCGCGAGCCGCTCTAGCTCTGATCTGCAATAGCGGGCGGCGGATCGTCGCCTGTCCGGCCCACCGTCCTCCGGACTGGGGGATGCGGTTCCTGCAATGCGCCCGGTTTCATCTCGTCTAAAATCCACGCTTGATGAGAGCTAGAGCTGTTTGCGGAGGAAGATGGTGGCCTGGGGATTGTCGTTGTAGCGGGGGCAGGGCTGGTATCCGGTGCCGCGGTAGAAATGGATGGCGGCGTGGAGATCGTCCTTGGTGTCAAGGTAGAGCCAGTGGATTCCGGCACGGCGGGCGTGCTGCTCGGCGGCCTGCATGAGAGCGTGGGCGAGGCGCAGGCCACGGAACTGGGGGCGGACGTAGAGGCGCTTGACCTCGGCGGCACCGGGGATTTGCGGCAGGGGGCGGAGCATGACGCATCCGGCGGGAACGGCGTTGACAGAGGCGATCCAGATGGGAGAGTCCGGGCTGGCGAGATAGTGCTCAAGGGCGGCGCGGTCGTCGCGCACAACTACGCCAACGGCCTCGTAGTATTCCTCGATGAGGGCAAAGGCTGCGTCGGCCTGCTCGGCGGTGGCGCGATAACAGCAAGGTTTCAAAGTTTCAAGGTTTCAAAGTTTCAAGGTTTCAAGGTTTCAAGTTAAAGAGAAGTTAAGAACAAGGGCAACGGCGCGAGAACAAGAAGGTTTCAAGGTTAACAAGCAAGCATAACGGCGACAGCAAAATCGTAGAGCATGGCGGGGGAAATGGGAAGAGCGCGGTTTGCCGCACTTTCCCTGAAACCTTGAAACTTTGAAACTTTGAAACCTGTGGGCTTTCGCTTTCGCAGCAAATTAGAATAGGTGCGATGACTGCTCAGAAATGGAAGCTGGGAACGGTATGCGCGGGCAAAGATGCGCCATGGAATTGTCCGCCGAGCTATGCGCGGCAAGTGGTGGGCGGAGTGGAACGGCTGGTGATTGCTCCGGGAGCTTCGCCGGTGGCTATGCTGCGCGAGCTGCTGCCGCTATTGCCGGAGCCGATCTGGGTGCTGTACGTGCTGGTGACGCCGCGGAGCGAGGCTCCGGCGGGGCGCTACCAGTCGGCTACGGCACACTCGCGGGAAGAGGTTCTGGCGCTGCTGGACCGCTTCGAAAATTATCTGGCGTGCGATGGACGGCATAATCTCTGGCTGGCAGCGCCGCCGGCGGGGCAGTTCGTGCTGGATCGGCATGAGGTGATCTACGCCTATGGAAAGATTGCCGAGATTGTGGCGCGGCTGAAAGAAAAAGAATTCGCCGAGGTCGAGATGATTCGCGTGCCGGTGCCGCACTCGCATCACTTCCACGAAGAGCTGGATGGGGACGAACAGGCGATGCTGGAGCACTGGGAGTGGATGTGCTCGGAGCTGCAGGAGACGGATGATTTGTAGTACCAGGTTTCAAGGTTTCAAAGTTTCAAGGTTTCAAGGTTCAGGGCAACTGCAACGGCAAGAGCAAATGTCAACGGGCCCTTCCGTTGGGCCGTTAGGCCCAAGGATTAAAGACGGGGATTCCGGTGCCGATTACATCGCCGGTATTGCGGGTGACATATGTCAGGTTATGATGCTGAGCGGTAGCCGCAAGCAATCCGTCGATGACCGGGAGATTGTGATTCATAGTAGCCTTCGCCTGAGCTGTTAGAACTCCCCATCGCTCGGAAATGCTTTTGTCAATTGAAAGTATTCGGTTTGAAAAGCGTACCGGCAGGTTCCCTGCGAGCCAAGCTTCCAGTTTGACCTTTCTTCCTGGATCTTTCAACAGGGCGACTCCCTTTCGTATCTCGCCGAGTGTGAGCACACTCAGAAAGAGCAACTCCTCGTCTGTTGCTTTAACCCAAGCGATCACCTTGGGTTCCGGCTTCGGCTTTACGAGCTCGGAAATAATGCAGGTGTCAAGGAGAAATCCGCTCACAGATCCGACCACCCGACCGAAGTCCGGCTTGCGCTTCAAATCGAGTCTGACTCCCGCTAGAGGTGACTCTGCGAAGAACTGCACAAGACTTTGGGGCTGTTTTGATCGTTCAATGAGCCTTTTGTATTGTTCGATCGGCAGGATCACAACCTCCTCCTTGCCTTGCTTGGTAATCACTTGTGGGCCGTTTGTACGCGCACGACGAATAACCTCGCTAAACTGCGCCTTGGCAGCTTGCAGTTGCCATGTGGCCGTCTCGGTAGATAGGGCGTTTGGGTGCGGTTAGGTTTTCTTTCCTTAGGATTGGGCACTGGTATTCCCCTCAATCTGACTAGACTGACTAGATTATACACTCCATTCGATTATCGCGAATAGCTTCAAACTCCTGTTCAGTTTGGCTGGCCTCGTCAACTTATAGCGGTCGCCGGGTTGGTGTATCCGCTACCCCTGCCAACCCACAGCCTGCCAGGCCAGTTCCGCGCCAAGAGCATCCGCGAGACCGAAGGCAAAACAGAATCGATCACTGGCCGAAAAGCTTGAGGCCCACGGGAGACTTGAAGGGTGCTGGGGTCCCTCGCTTCGTTCGGGATGACACTCTCAACACGCGGTGGATACATCTACCATGGAACAGCTCTAGATCGGGGGACGACAGCATGGCAGATGGTGTCGTCGGGTCGCTGACGATCAGTGGGCAGTAACACCAGGCGATCACGCCCTAATGCAGGAAGCAGAGGGCTTCAATGTCGAGATCCAGTTACACGCGCATTGACGCGGACACAGCGCCTCCGTAACTAAGGCCCCTCAACTACATCGGAATACTCGTCGTGGGTGCAGCCGAAGAACTCTTCGACTTTGCGGATGTCGGTGGTGCGGGCGTAGGCGGGGAGGCTTTGGACGAAGACTTTGCCGTACTGTTTTTTGAGGATGCGATTGTCGAGCAGGACGAGCAGGCCACGGTCGTTGAGGGAGCGGATGAGGCGTCCGAAGCCTTGCTTGAGGGTGATGACGGCGGCGGGGACGGAGTAGTCGAAGAAAGAGTTGCCGCCGGATCGTCGTCGATGGCGCGGCCACGGGCCTGGACGATGGGGTCGCTGGGGACGGCAAAGGGGATTTTGTCGATGATGACGCAGCTTAGCTGCTCGCCCTGGACATCGACTCCCTGCCAGAAGGACGAGGTGGCGAAGAGGACGGCGTTGGGCGTGGAGCGGAACTGCTCGATGAGCGCGGTTTTGGGCGCGGAGCCCTGCAAGAGCATGGGGTAGGAGAGCTGGCCGAGAAGCGCGTCGTGGACCTGCTGCATCTGGGCGAGGCTGGTGAAGAGGCAGAAGGCGCGGCCACGGGTGATTTCCAGCAGCTGGCGGATGCGCATGGTGGCCTTGGCGGAGAAGTGTGGCGTCGCGCGGGTCGGGCATGTCGGGCGGGACGTAGAAGATGGCCTGCGACTCGTAGTCGAAGTGCGAGGGGACGATCAGTTCGCGGGCGCCGTCGAGGCCGAGGCGCGCCTTGATGTAGTCGAAGCCGTTGGCGACGGCGAGGGTCGCGGAGGTGAGCACGATGGAGTCAAAGCGGTCAAAGAGCGACTGGCGCAGGATGGCCGAGACATCGATGGGCGTGGCCTGGAGAAAGACGTTTTCGGTTTTGGCAAACTTTCCGCGTCCGCCGCGGCGCTCGATCCAATAGACGGTGTTTTTCTCGCGGCTCTCCATGAGGAAGCGAGAGCTGGGCGTGGAGTTCGTCGGTGCGGCGGATGAGGTTGTGGACCTCGTCGGGCTTGCTGGGGATGGCCTGCAGCTCGGAGTGAAGCTGGCGGATCACGTTCTTGAGGCCGATGAACTCGGAGCCGAACTCTTCGAGGAACTCCTCGCGGTTGGTGAAGGCGAAGCGGCCGTCGCCTTCAGGGAGCAGCGAGAAGAAGAACTGCGAGCGCTCGCGGATGCGTCCGGAGAGCTGGAGGAGATCGGTGGAGACCACCTTTTTTTCGCGGATGGTGATTTCGAGATCGCGCAGAAGATCGTCTACCTTGAGGTTGGAGACGCTGATGCCGAAGTAGCTGGTGGCAACGTCTTCGAGTTCGTGAGCTTCGTCGAAGATGACGCAGGCGGCGGAGGGCAGGACTCCGGCGTCGGGAGCTTTCTCGGCGGCGAGCTTGACCGAGAGATCGGCGAAGAAGAGATGGTGGTTGACGATGATGATGTCGCTCTCGGCGGCTTTGCGGCGCATGGCGGTGATGAAGCAGCGCTCGAACTCCGAACACTTGCTGCCGACGCAGTGCTCGGCGCTGGCGTTGAGCTTGGCCCAGAGCGGACTGGTTTCGGGCAGGGTGGTGAGTTCGGCGCGGTCGCCGGTGGCGGTTTCCTTGTCCCAGTCGAGCAGGGTGCGGAATTCGTTGATCTCATCGAGGCCGTTGAGGATGGGCTGGCCGGTGAGGTCGTAGAGCTTTTTGCGGCAGAGATAGTTGCCACGGCCCTTCATGTAGCAGACCTTGAGGCGCGGCGACGGCCCACTCGCCGCGGGCTTGGATGGTCACCCGAACGAGAGCGCGCTCTAAGAACGGCACGTCCTTGAAGAAGAGCTGCTCCTGGAGGTTTTTGGTTCCGGTGGAGACGATGACGCGCTTGCCGCTTTTGATGATGGGGAGCAGGTAGGCGAGAGTTTTGCCGGTTCCGGTTCCGGCCTCGACGATGAGGTGGCGCTTTTCGTCGATGGCTTCTTCGACGGCGGTGGCCATGGCGAGCTGTCCCTTGCGGAATTCGTAGGCGGGATGGCGCTGGGAGAGCACGCCTCCGGGGCCGAAAAACTGGTAGAGCGAGAGCCGGGAGAGCTCGACCGGGGACGGCGGAGAGGCGCGGATTGGGTGGGCTCAGGCACTGACCCCTATAATAGACGTAGCGGCAGGTGTGGCGTAGAAGAACCGGGGTTCGAAGCGGTTGCAAGGCTGCCGAAGCTCAGGTGCAAGGTCGCAAGCAGCGCAAAGTTCAAGGTCAACTACCCCAGCAAGCCAAAGAGTGGCTAGGATGAGCCACGCGCAATGCATCGAGATTCGCTCGCATTCGCAACGACTGCGGAACGACATTCTACCTTTGGCGCGCGAGCGCAAGATCAGGAACAACATAGTGGCAAACATTCTGCAAGACGAGCACGAGGGTCTGTTGGCCATCGTGGGACGGCCCAACGTGGGCAAATCAACCCTGTTCAACAAGATGGTGGGACGGCGGCGGGCCATTGTGGGCGACGAGCCGGGGATCACGCGCGACCGTCTCTACGGCAAGGTGCGCTGGAACGGCAGGCAGTTCCGGGTGGTGGATACGGGCGGCATTGTGCCCGAGGACAAGGATCTGATTCCGTCGGAGATCTTCCGGCAGGCGCGGGTGGCGCTGGATGAGGCGGCGGCGGTGGTGATGGTGACCGACGTGCGCACCGAGCTGACCGGGCCGGACATGGAGCTGGCACGGCTGCTGCAAAAGCTGGGCAAGCCGCTCTACCTGGCGGTGAATAAGGTGGACGATCCGAAGCTGGAAGCCGAGGCGGAAAACTTCCGCAGGCTGGGGATCAAGAACCTGTGGGCGATCTCGGCCGAGCACTCGACCGGGGTGGCGGAGCTGATCGAAGAGCTGATGACGGTGATTCCGACGATTGCCGAGGTGGACGACGAGAAGCGGCTGAACAACTTTGCGCGCCGCACCGCTGCCCGACGACGACGAGTTCGAGAAGGAGATCGACGAGCTGAAGGAGAGCGAAGACTCCGATGTGCTGGAGCCGAGCGGATGAGGATGAGCTGGAAGACCGGCTGCTGGAGACCATGCCGAACGAGATCAAGATCGCCATCATCGGGCGTCCGAACGTGGGCAAGAGCACGCTGCTGAACCAGTTGACGGAGAGCGACCGGGCCATCGTCTCCTCGATTGCCGGCACCACGCGCGATGCGATTGACGAGGTGGTGGAGCACGCAGGGAAACGCTACCGGTTTATCGATACGGCGGGCATCCGGCGCAAGGGCAAGACGCACCTGATGGCCGAAAAGATGAGCGTGGTGATGGCCCGGAAGCATCTGGAAGAGGCCGACGTGGCGTTGGTGGTGATCGACGCGGTGGAAGGCGTCTCGGCGCTGGATGCAAACATTGCCGGGTATGCGCATGAGTCCGGCCGCTCGGTGGTGATTGTGGTGAACAAGTGGGATCTGGTGACCACGGCGCGCGGCGATATGAGCAAGCCTGCGGCGGACAGCCGGGTGTACGAAGAACAGGTGCGGCGGGTGCTGAAGTTCCTGGACTATGCGCCGGTGATTTTTGTGAGCGCGATGAACGGCAAGAACGTGAAGCGCGTCTTTGAGACCGTGGAGCGGGTGGCGCGCGAGCGCTGGCGGCGGATTACGACCGGCGAGATGAACCGCTTCCTGAAGACCGTGGACTTCGAGCGGGCTTCGGTTCCGGTGAAGAACCGGATCAGGATTTACTACATGACGCAGGCCGCGGTGGCGCCTCCAACGTTCATTCTGTTTACGGATAAGGACGTGAAGCTGCACTTCTCCTACCAGCGATTTCTGGAGAACCAGATTCGCGAGACGTTTGCCTTCGAGGGCACGCCGATCTGGATCAAGAATCATCCGCGGAAACGGCGGGACTTTGTCGCGAGCCCGAAAAAGATTACAAGTTCGAAGGAATCGAAAAAGGCAAAGTAGTGCGAGCAGGAGAGAGCTGGGTTACACGCGGGCACAGAGCCCGCGTTTTTCTTTGCGGCCGTGTCGCAGAAGGGTGTGGCTCACGAGAGCAGACAAAAAAAATCGATCGCTGGCTGAAAAGCTTGAAGCCGCACGGGAGAGTTGGGCGGTGCGGGGGTCCCTCGCTACGCTCAGGATGACCCTCTCAAAATACACCCCTCGCAGACACGCGAAATACACTCCTCGCAGGGATTCGATGCGGCTATGGGTTGAGGTGATCCCAGAGACTCATCAATCCGATGGCGATCAGAATGAGTCCGCCAAAGACTTCAATGCGCTTGCCCCACAAGAGAGTGGCACGGTTGCCCAACGGCATGCCCAACAAGGTGAGAACCGCGGCGACCAGTCCGACTACCGAGGCTGAGATCGCAATGGAGACGCCAATCATGGCGAGCGAGATGCCGACGGCAAGAGCGTCGATGCTGGTGGCGAAGGAAAGAAAAACGAGCTGCCAGCCCGCGGTTGGGTCCTGTGCGGTGCGCGCTTCGCCGGAGCTGCGGAAGGCTTGCCAGATGATGTTTCCGCCCACCAGCACGAGCAGGGCAAAGGCTACCCAATGGGCGACGGAGGCGACGAGCGCGTAAAGAGCATGGCCGATCAGCCATCCGATGGTGAGCATCATCGCCTGGAAAAGTCCGAAGTGAAAGCTCAGGCGAAACAGGTGACGCTTGGTGAGAACTTGCAGACTGAGTCCGGCCACTACGGCAACGGCGAAAGCATCCACGGCCAGAGCCACGGCAATTCCAAGCAGACGAAACCAGCTCATCGGCACAGCGCTCCGGCGAAGGATTTCCGGACGAATCTGTCCAGAGGACATTCATCATAGCAGTCAGCGGGGCAGGGCCTTGCCGAGGTAAACAACCCCACTTGATAAAAGAGCGCTGAGCAGGCCGCCCACGAAGAAAATCGATCGCTGGTTGAGAAGCTTGGAGCCGCGCAGAAGGGTTGGGTCGTGTAGGGGGCCTTCGCTGGCGGAAGGATGACACTCTCAAAAATATCTGACGCACTCGAAAATTCCCGACGCACTCGAAATGCCTGACGATCTCGAAAATGCCTGACGATCTCAGGTGAAACAAGGTTAGCGCGTGGGGAAAACTTCTGTGAGTTGCTGGAACCAGTCGGCGAAGGCGGCGAGAGCCCGTTCGCAGACCATCTGGTGGCGAAGTTTTTTGTCGCGCACTTTTCTTTTGGTGGCTTCGTCGAGTTGCTCCAGCAGGTCGAAGGTGATGTTGGCGGGCTGGAAGTCGCTTGGGGTCGGCGTGGCAGATGTAGTGGGTGAGCGAGCCGTGGGCGCTGGCGCGGGGCGCGGGGATGGGTTCGGCGTTGAGCGCAGAGCTGTGCATGCCACGGGCGAGAGCGGCGGCGGTGAGTCCGGCGAGCAGGCCGGTGGCGATGGATTCGACGTAGCCCTCGACGCCGGAGAGTTGGCCGGCGAAGATGAGGCGCGGGTGCTGCTTCAGCTGCAGGGTTGGCGGTGAGCAGGGCGGGGGCGTTGATGTAGGTGTTGCGGTGGATCTGGCCGTAGCGCAGGAAGTTGGCGTTTTCCAGGCCGGGGATCATGCGCAGGACGCGGGCCTGCTCGCCGAACTTGAGATGGTTCTGGAAGCCGACGAGGTTGTAGGAGTCGGCGCGCAGGTTCTCCTGGCGAAGCTGGACGACGGCGTAGGGAAAGTTTCCGGTGTGCGGATTGCGCAGGCCGACGGGCTTCATGGGACCGAAGCGGAGGGTGTCCGGCCGCGGCGGGCGGTCTCTTCGATGGGCAGGCAGCCCTCGAAGAATAAGTGCGCCTTGTCCCAATCGTGGCCATCGACGCGGCCTGGGCTTGCGGCGAGCGGCGGCGAGGAAGGCCTCGTACTCCTCGCGCATCATGGGGCAGTTGATGTAGTCGGCGGTGCCTTTGTCGTAGCGCGCGGCGAAGTAGACCTTGGAATGGTCGATGGAATCGGCTTCGACGATGGGGGAGATGGAGTCGAAAAAGAAGAGGTGCTCGGTGCCGCTGAGGCGCTGAATCTCGGCGGCGAGGGCGGGGGAGGTGAGCGGGCCGGTGGCGAGGATGGTGATGCCGTCGAAGCGCGTCGTCGAGCGAGGTGACCTCTTCGCGCACGACGCGGATCAGGGGCTCGGCGGCGATGGCTTGCGGTGGCGAGGCGGGAGAACTCGAGGCGATCGACGGCGAGGGCGTGGCCGGCAGGGACGGCGGTGCGGCGCGCCTTCCATGAGCAGCGAGCCGGCGTGGCGCATCTCCTGCTTGAGCAGCCAGGGCGCGGTGTTTTCGCTGTCGCTTTTGAGCGAGTTGGAGCAGACCAGTTCGGCGAACAGATCGGTCTCATGCGCGGGCGTGGTGCAGCAGCGGGCGCATCTCGTAGAGATCGACGGCGAGGCCGCGCCGGGCACACTGCCAGGCGGCCTCGGGACCGGCGAGGCCGGCGCCGATGATGCGAATCGGCAAGTTATGCAATGCTGCCTTCCGTCATGGACAGGGTGCGAGATTTGCTGAGGCGCACGAGGAGAATGATGGCCGCCACGATGGCGGCAATGACCGCAAAGGTCGCGCCGCGATGATGCTGGAAGGCAGTCATCAGGAAGCTGAGAATCTCCGGGCCGTAGGCGATGATGAGCATGCCGAGGATGAGGAAGCGCAGCAGGCGTCCGACGAAGATGGAGAGCAGGAAGTGCGGGTAGCCCATCTCGGTGACTCCGGCGATGAGGGCGAAGGCCTTGAAGGGAAAGCCGGGCGGCATGAGCGCCGGAATGATGAGCGCCATGTCACCGTACTTCTCCGAGAGCGCGTGCATGCGGGCAAAACGCTGCTGGCCGAGTTTTTTCA
This sequence comes from uncultured Acidobacteriota bacterium, assembly GCA_963779365.1. GTDB lineage: Bacteria > Acidobacteriota > Terriglobia > Terriglobales > Acidobacteriaceae > TOLSYN. The sequence goes on from CAVZYB010000009.1 coordinate 108,530, forward strand.
CGACCAGCGCTTCCCCTCCCTTGTAGCCGATGAGATAGGGGACCGAGCTGCCGATGGCGGAACCGAGCGCGGCCATGATGGCATAGACCAGGGTGCGGCGGGGATCGTGCGCGACGTAGACGGCGATGACCGGATCGAGCGGAATGCCGAAGAAAGAAGCGTCGATGAGAGCCACGATAACGACGGCCCAGATGCCACCCAAGGGGGCGAGCAAGGCCAAGATCCATGCTTTGTAGTGCACCAGAAAATGCTTCAGAGCGTTCACCGAATCTGCTGTCTGCGCTGGCTCGGCGGCACGGGCGGCGAAACCCGGGGATCGCCGAAAAGCTGCGCTGGTAGTTATGCTTCGATTGTATCAAGGCGGTCGATCGAGGGCAGGGCATGGCCCTATAATCTCCGCTGTATGACTAAGCTGACTTTGCCCGCCCGGCGCGCCGAAGAGTTGCGCGAATGAGATTCGCCACCACGAGCACCGCTACTTTGTGCTGGATGCGCCGGAGATTACCGACGCCGAGTTCGACCGCCTGGTGAATGAGCTGAAGGCGATCGAGCGCGAGCATCCCGAGCTGGTGACGCCGGATTCGCCGACCCAGCGGGTGGGCGGCAAGGCACGCGAGGGCTTTGTGAAGGTGGCGCACTCGGTGCCGATGCTCTCGCTGGACAATGCCAACAGCGAAAAGGAATTGCGCGACTGGGTGCGGCGGGTGACCGAACTGGCGGGCTCGCAAGCGGTGGAGTACGAGTGCGAGTACAAGCTGGACGGACTCTCGATGGCCTTGCATTACGAGGCGGTGGATGCGGGCCCAGGTGGTGGTGGGGGAGGGAATCAAAGTCAACTGCCAGAAAATCAGAGTCAACTGCTCGAAAATCAAAGTCAACTACCCTACGTTAGCCAAAGGAGGGCGAACGTGGGGCACCCGGCCGCGGTGGGGCACCCGGCAGAGGGATACGCGCCCAGGGACATCCCTCCGGCGGCTGGGGCGCGCTTTGTGCGTGGGATTACACGCGGCGATGGCTCGACGGGAGAAGAGGTGACGGCGAATTTGCGCACGATCCGGTCGATTCCGCTCCAGGTAAGCGGCGAGCAGTTGGCGAAGGCCGGGCTGACGCCGCCGTTTGAGGTACGCGGCGAGGTGCTGATGCCGACGAAATCTTTTTTGGCGATGAACGAGCAGCGCGAGGAGCAGGGGCTGGCGCCATTCGCCAATCCGCGGAATGCGGCGGCGGGTGCGGTGCGGGTTCTGGAGCCGAACGTTACGGCGCAGCGTAGGCTGGATTTCTACTCGTACTTTCTACTGCAGGATGGGCGAATGGCGAGCGCGACGCAGTGGGAGGCTCTGGAAGCCTTGAGCGCGGCGGGCTTCAAGGTGAATCCGAATCGCCGGGTGGCCGGCACGTTTGAGGAAATTTGGGAGTTTGTGAACGCGACCGAGGCGGCGCGCGACGGGCTGCCCTATGAGATCGACGGCGTGGTGGTGAAGGTGAATGCGATTGCGCTGTGGACGCGGCTGGGATTTACCGGCAAGGCTCCGCGCTGGGCGATTGCCTACAAATTTGCGGCGCGGGCGGCCGTGACCCAGATCGAAGACATTCTCATCCAGGTGGGACGGACGGGGAAGCTGACTCCGGTGGCGGCCTTGAAGCCGGTGTTCATCGGCGGCACCACGGTCTCACGCGCCACCCTGCACAATCAGGACGAGGTGGAGCGGCTGGGCGTGCGAATTGGCGACTGGGTGATGGTGGAGCGCGGCGGCGATGTGATTCCCAAGGTGACGCGAGTGGTGGACGAGGGCGAGCACCGGCGGCCGGCGGATACGCGCGAGTTCCACATGCCGGCGCATTGTCCGGAGTGCGGCGGCCATGTGGTGCGCGCCGAGGGCGAGGTGAATTCGTTCTGCGTCAACGTCAACTGCCCGGCGAAGCTGCGCGAATCACTGCTGCACTTTGCCTCGCGGCACGTGATGAACATTGAGGGGCTGGGCGAGGCGCTGGTGGATCAACTGCTGACCAGGGGGCTGGTGCGCGACATTGCGGATTTGTATTCGCTGCGAGAGGGCGAGTTGCTGCAACTGGAGCGCATGGGCAAGAAGAGTGCGGACAATGTGCTGCGCGAGATTGAGGCCTCGAAAAAACTGGGGCTGGAGCGGGTGATCTTCGGGTTGGGAATCCGCATGGTGGGCGAGCGCACGGCGGAGTTTCTGGCCGAGCACTTCGGCTCAATGGACGCGCTGATCGCGGCGACCGAGGAAGAGCTGATCGAGGTGAATGAAGTTGGACCGCGCATCGCCGCGAGTATTCGCGAGTTTTTCGCCGAGGAGAAAAATCTGCGGCTGATTGAACGGCTGCGCGAGGCGGGGCTGACCTTTATCGGCGAGCGCAAGGTGCGCGGCACGAAGCTCTCCGGCATGACATTCGTACTCACCGGGACGCTGCCGACCTACGCCCGCGACGATGCGAAGAAGATGATCGAAGACGCGGGCGGGAAGGTGAGCGGGTCGGTGAGCAAGAAGACCAGCTACGTGGTGGCGGGCGAGGATGCGGGATCGAAGCTCGACAAGGCACGGTCGCTGGGGGTGAAGGTGATCAGCGAGCAGGAGCTGATGGCGATGCTGAAGGCGTGACGAATTGTCTCGGTTAGATCGTGCCGGTCAGAATGTAGCGAGTGCCTGGCGGGCAGGAGAAGCGGGATCGAGCGTAAGGCTCTGTTGCAACTCGCGACGGGCATCGTCGTGCAGACCTTGATTCAACAGCGCCATGCCTAACAGGTAATGGGCCGTGGGATTCGCCGGATCGCTTGCTGTTAGCTGGCGAAAAGCCTGGGCCGCGCCAAGGAAATCGCCCAAGGCGAGGCGCGCCTTGCCAAGAAATGCAAAGCCGATGAAACTGGAAGGGTCGATTCGGGTAGCGGCCTGAAAATGCTGCTCGGCAGAGCTGTACTGCGCCAGGTTGAACTCGGTAACGCCCATGGCAAAGTTCGCCTTCCAATCTTCCGGATCGATACGGAGAGCTTTGGCGTAGAGTTCGAGCGCCAGATCCGGCCGCTGCCGCCGGGAAAACATCTCATTCGCTAACAGGCAGAGAGCCGAAACGTTGTCAGGTGCGACGTTGACCGAACGGCTGTACAGGCTGAGATCGTCGATCCAATAGATGGTCTGCGAAAGCGTGGTGAGGCTGTAGATTCCGACTAAAAGGATGAGCGGCGACAATGCCTGGACACTGGTCAGGCGTTGCGGCATCTTTTGCATAATCCAGCGAATTCCGAGAGCAACCAGGAGGGCGAATCCGGCGGAGGGCAGGTACAGATAACGATCATGGACCAGTTCGCAGGCGGGAAGGGCGTACATACCCAGGATCGGAACCGCCAAGATAAGGGTAAGGATCACGGAAGCCATGGCTCCCAGGCGGCTGCGAAGCGCAATGCAAAGCAAGAGTCCCGCGGCGACCAGGACACCGGACAAGGGAAGCCAGAAAGTCGCGAGGGAAGGAACGGCAACAGGGTAAAGCGAGTAGAACAAGGAAAGATGAACCGGCCAGAGCAAATGCGAAACGTAAAACCACAGGGCTTCGGGAATACTTAGAAAACGGGAAGATACCGCCGCAGTGAAAGTTGCCGAAGTGGAAGTTACGACATCGGAGTTAAGTACCCGCGAACGCAGGAAAAGATAGAAGCCGGCCAACAGGAAAAAAGGAAGCGAGTTCAGAGCAATGCGCCGTAATGTTTTCCCCTGGAGCAAGCCGGTTTCGCCGGGGAGACGCGGCCCAAGCAGCACTTCGTAGGCGAGGATCAGCAGGGGAAAGACGACCGCCGTCTCCTTGGTGAACATGGCGGCGGCGGCGCAGAGCAACGCGGCCGCTCGCCAGACTAGAGGCTCTCCCGGGGAACGGCGCGAACGAACATAGGCGTAGAAAGCGGTAAGGAAGAGAAGGCCAAGCAGAGCTTCACTGGCGGAGCCGGAAGCCCAGGCTACAACTTCGGTATGCACCGGGTGTACTCCAAAGATTGCCGCCGCCATCGCCGCTAAACGCCGGTCGTGGGAGAGTTCGGCAACCAGCCAGAACAACACCACGGTGACAAGCAAATGCAGGGCCACGGCCACCATGTGCCAGAGAACGGTGCTGGTTCCCGCGAGGGTGGAAAGAATCGTGCCCCAGCAGGCCAGAACCGGCCGGTAATAGTTGCTATGCGTGGCCACGCCTGCCCACAGATGCTGGGTGAAAAGATGGGGCATGTTGCGCCAGGAGGCGAAGGTCAGGCGGGTAATCTGGTGATCGTCGTAGACAAAGCCGAACCACAGCGTATCGAGATAGGAGAGGGCGGCGCACAGCAAGCCGACAAGCAAAATGCTTTGAGCCTGCCCAGCACTCGCAGCCGGCGGGCTGGACTGTTTTTCTTGCACATCTGGCTTGGGACGGTTCACGGGCAGAAGTGTACCACCGGTCGGGAACATTACTTTTCCAGCGCCTCGCGGAGGCGGTGCGCGGTTTCTTCGGGAGTTTCGGGAAGGACGCGGGTTTCGCCGATCACGGACATGAAATTGGCGTCGGCCACCCAGCGCGGCAGGATGTGCATGTGGATGTGTCCGGCGACTCCGGCACCGGCGGCCTTGCCGATGTTCATTCCGAGATTGATTCCGTCCGGGCGATAGAGCTCGCGGAGCACGGTTTCCAGGCGCTGGGCGAGGGCGATCATCTCGGTGGCGGCCTCGGCGGGCAGAAGGTCCAGGCGGTCGACGTGGAGGTAGGGGACGACCATGACGTGGCCGGAGGTATAAGGAAAGGCGTTGACGATGACGAAGCAATGCTGGCCGCGATAGAGGACGAGATTGCGCTCATCGTCGGCGAGATTGGCGTCGCGCGCGGGGGCGCGGTCGCAAAAGATGCAGGACAGAGCCCGCTCCGCCCGGGTGATATAGGCGTAGCGCCAGGGAGTGAAGATGTGATCCATATAGGGCGAGAGTAACAAAGGACAGCCGGATTTCGATGGGCAAAGATTGTTTGTGCGCGGAGCCGGGGCCGCTGAAGCTGGAAGAAGAAATGCTGCGCTGCAGGGAAGTTCGGCGGCGGTGGGCAGGGCCAAAACGCGGGTCAGCAGGATAAATATTGATGAAATCTTTGACCTTCCGAGCGGCTGGCGGGTTTGACTCCATTCTTGGCCGTTGCTATAGTCAGAACAGTCTCCCTGTCCGGGCATTATCATGCAGGGAGGTCCGGCCGCTGGTTTATTAAAGCCTGTGCAAGCAGGTTCCAAATCAATTAAGAATGCCAGCAGTCCGTATTATTTCCAGAAACCCCAGGCGTGCTCATGCCACGCGGGGCAGACGCAAATTTAATGGCTCTCGACGATATCCGCGACGACTCTTCAGCTTACGAACAGCCTCAGGACACCGGTTTGCCAACGGACAACCAGCCAGCCGAGCGAGCACAGCCCAATCTCAAAAACTTTGCTGGAGAAGCCTGCCGAGGGCGTCTCCCGCAACCCACAAAACGAAAACATGACGGAAGATTTCGCAACAGCACTCGAGTCGTTCGAGCAAGAGCAAGCCGAACTCGCCGCTAACGAAGACCGCGTCCTCAAGGGCACGGTGGTTAGCATCAACAGCAACTACCTAGTTGTGGATATTGGCCTGAAGTCCGAGGGCGTTGTGCCCCTGGAAGAAGCCAAGGACCACGACGGTAACGTGAAGTTCCAACCCGGCGACGCCATCGACGTAATGGTCGAAAAGGGCCACACGGAAGAGGGATACGTAAATCTCTCCTACCAGAAGGCGCAGCGTCTGCACGCATGGGACGAGATCGAAAAAGCTCACAACGACAAAGCTTCCGTTAAAGCTCGGGTCATCGACCGCATCAAGGGCGGTCTGACGGTGGACATTCTCGGCGCGCGCGCGTTCCTGCCTGGCTCCCAGGTGGACGTTCGCCCGGTCCGCAACCTGGATGCCCTGAAGGGCCAGGAACTGGAAGTCCGCGTCATCAAGGTGAACAAGAAGCGCGGCAACATCGTGGTCAGCCGCAAGCAGATTCTGGATGAAGAAGTGACCGCCAAGCGCGACGTCACGATGACCCATCTGGAAGAGAACGCGGTGCTGACCGGCACGGTGAAGAACCTGACCGATTACGGCGCGTTCGTGGACCTGGGCGGCATCGACGGCCTGCTGCATATCACCGATATGAGCTGGGGCCGGCTGACGCATCCGCGCGACCTGGTCAACGTCGGCGACCAGATCCAGGTAAAAGTTCTGAAGTTCGATCGCGACAAGCAGCGGGTTTCGCTGGGCTTCAAGCAGTTGACGCCCGACCCGTGGCTGGACGCCAGCGAGCGCTACCCGATCGGTGCGCGCGTGCATGGCCGCGTGATCTCGCGTGACCGACTACGGCGCTTTCATTGAACTGGAGCAGGGCATCGAAGGCCTGGTCCACGTCAGCGAAATGACCTGGTCGAAGCGCATGAAGCATCCCTCGAAGCTGGTGAACGTGGGCGACCAGGTGGAAGCCGTGGTGCTCAACGTGAACCCGCAGGAACGCCGCATTTCGCTGGGCCTGAAGCAGCTTGAGCTGAATCCGTGGGAGAGCCTGCACGAGAAGTTCCCGGTCGGCTCGACGGTGGAAGGCAAGGTTCGCAACCTGACCGACTTCGGCGCCTTCATCGAGATCGAAGACGGCATCGACGGCCTGGTTCACGTCAGCAACCTGAGCTGGACCAAGCGCGTCAAGCATCCTTCGGAAGTTCTGAAGAAGGGCGACAAGGTCAAGGCCATTGTTCTGGCCATTGAGCCGGACAACCGCCGCCTGTCGCTGGGCGTGAAGCAGTTGCAGCCCGACGTCTGGGAGAGCTTCTTCGAACAGCATCGCGTGGGCGATGTGCTCAAGGGCAAGATTCTTCGCCTGGCCAGCTTCGGCGCCTTTGTCGAGCTTGCCGATGGAGTCGAAGGCCTTTGCCACAACTCCGAAGCGCTGGACGCCAACAGCCAGCAGATCGTGATGGAACCCGGGCCAGGAGTTCGAGTTCAAGATCATCAAGATGAACGCGGAAGAGAAGAAAGTGGGATTGAGCATTCGCGCCGTGGGCGAGGAAGCAACTCGCGCCGACGTGGAAGCCTACAAGCACCCGCAATCTTCGCCGGGCACCTCGACGATCGGCGAACTGCTGGACTGGAAGCGCGGTTCGAACGAGTAAGTAAAATCGGATGTAAGGAAAAGCCGCCTGCGGGCGGCTTTTCTGTTTGCGCGAAAAACAAGAGCACAAATTAGCGGTCGAGTTTGAGATTGATGTGCGCCTGCTTGCGCGTGTCAAAGGTGCTGAGGGTCTTGACCTGGCTCTTGCGGCCATTGGACTCGGCGCGAACTTCGTAATCGATATTGGGCGAGAGATTGTTGAAGCGGTAGGAGCCGTCCTGCCCGGTGATGAAGGTGACCACCGCCAGGTTGCGCGTATTTTTCAGATAGACGATGGCGTTGGGGACGATGTGATCTTCTTTATCGAAGATGTCGCCGGTTAAATTACGCGGTGCGGAAGCATCGTCCTTTTTGCCGCCAAACAGTTGCGCGCACAAAAGACGCCGACAGCAATAGGACAGCCACGCCGATCAGGAGAAGACGACGCACGGTGCCACCTCCAGTAGAGTTTGCTGCTTGCGATTCTACTACTCGTCGAGGTGAATCCCGGTATCGATGCGTTCGTCGCTCTCCACGTGGATATGCGGTCTCCGGGTAGCGGCTTGATCATTGTGGGCGTGCTTCAGGTCAGGGACAAGGACGTAGTCGGCGCGGCCAGCCGGAACGCGAATGGCGAACTCGCCGCGATGGTCGGAGATGGCCTCCCATCGAAATTTCTTCTCGCCGGCGCGACGCAGTTTGACGTGGACGCCATAGAGCGGATGCTCTCCCGGCCCCCACACGGTTCCGAAGATAAGCGCGTAGGGCGCGGGCTTGGAGTTGGCGCGCGGAAGGTGCGGCCCAGGCTGGACAACCACAGCAGCAACGCCACTGGGGCGGCTACCAGCCTGAGCCAGCGGCGCTCTAGTAATCGCCATCCTCGTCGACTTCCTTGACCTCGTCCTCGTCCTCCTCGTCCTCGCTGACCTTGGTCAGTTCCAGCGGCCCGACGCTGACTACTTCGAAATCACTGCCGCACTCCGTGCACGATAGGATTTCACCTTCATCGAGTTCATCTTCTTCAACATCCAGATCGCTTTCGCACTCTGGGCACAGAACCATAGCATTCCTCCACATTATTTCTCAGGCTGGCCTTGCATGCGCACGCTGCCCCGCATTTACATTTAGCCTCTCTTCCGCGTAGCGTCAAGTGTTGTCTGTCACAGAAACCTACTGCGCGGAAAGATTGGATGCCCAAGAATGAACCAGCGCACTTTTTTTCTGCTGGTTTGCCGGACCGGGAGCCAGCAGACAGCAAGCGTGAGATCGCGACGGCAGACGAATTCCAGCGCTGACGGGAGTGCAATAAACGGAATCGAGGAGAATATTGCCCTCCCACCGCAGATTCTCAGGATCGAAAACGGCATCGAATAGAGCTGGCGGCGCCCGGAGCGTTACACTGCATAAGGCTCCACGGATGCACCGCAGGCGATAGCAGGACACGGCTCGTCCGGGTGGGAACGGACGGTTGCAGCGGGCGTGGAATTTCAGAGCACAATGCCCTACTCGAAGGATAATCTTGTAATTGCGGTTGGCGCCTCGGAGCGGCGCGCACGGACCTTGTTCCGGCGCTGCATCCGGCACGGGCGCGCTGAACGCAGAGGAGAATTATGGCACGCGGTGGACCCGTATCGACCCTTGGATTTCCGCCATTCACGCGCGCGGTGAAGACCCTGATCATCATCAACGTGGCGGTGTATCTGGTGATGATGCTGTCCCGGCTGACGGTACCCGCGCTGGCGGAGTTTGCCGACTACTACGGCTACCTGCGCCCGGTGGCGGTGGTGCATGGGCAGATCTGGCAACTGGTCACCTACGCGTTTTTCCATGACCCGCACAGCGTGCTGCACCTGCTGTTCAACATGCTCGGACTCTGGATGTTCGGCGCGCAGTTCGAGACGGATTTTGGGACGCGCAAATTTTACGAATTCTACTTCTGGTGCGTGGTGGGCGCGGCGCTGACGACGGTGGCGGTTGGCGCATTCGGAATTTTCATGGCTGCAGCAAGTGCCCTGGCTGCTGTTCTTCAAAATGGGACAGATCTGGCAGCAGGCCACCATCGGCGCCTCGGGCGGAGTCTACGGACTGCTGATCGCCTTCGGGATTCTGAACGGCGACCGGCAGGTGTATATCTTTCCGTTTCCGATCGCGATCAAGGCCCGCTACATTGTGGCGATCTGGATCTTTATCGCCTTCGTGAGCGCCTTCGGCGGCGCCAACGGCATGGCCGAGTTTGCCCACCTGGGCGGCGCGTTCTTTGGCTGGATGTACCTGCGCTTTATTCCGCGCTACGGATTACAGGTTGCGGCCTCGGAGGGAATGTTCGGAATCCGCAACCGCTATTACAAGTGGAAGCGGCGGCAGGCGGCGAAAAAATTCGAGGTCTACATGCGCAGCAGCAAACGCGAGGACTACTTTGACGAGCATGGAAATTATCGCGGCCCGTCGGTGGACAAGAAGGACGACGACTCGAAGTGGATCAACTGAAACGTCTGCAGTTACAGGTTCAAAGTTTCAAGGTCTCAGGTTATAGCGGTCGCTGGGTTGTGTATCCGCTACCCTGCGGACCCACATCTGCCAGGCCAGTTCCGCGCAAGAGCATCCGCGAGACCGAAGGCAAACAGAATCGATCACTGGCCGAGCTTGAGCTCACGGAGACTTGAAGGGTGCTGGGCCCTCACTTCGTTCGGGATGCCGCTCACACGAGGTGGATACATCTACCATGGAACAGCTCTAGAGCAGGCAACGGCGACCGCAAAATCGAGAGCTGTCCGGGTTGAAAGCTGCGAAACTTCTCAAAGCACCGGTGATCCGGGCTTCGTTTCCGCCGCGTCCTCGAGTCGAGGCCTTCGCGGGTCGAGAAGACCGGCTCCAGCTCTTCGTGGATGGTGGTCATGGTGGCCAGCTCCGGCAACTTCATCCAGTAGCGATGCACGTCGGGATCGTGGACGGCGGAGTTGCGGGCCTCGTCCGAGAGCCAGATGCGGATGTGCACCAGGACGTCCGGCTGCTTCAAGTCGCGGAAGAGCATGTCGCGCGAGTACTGCTTGGTGTACATCATGGTGTAAAACTCGCGGAGAAACGCTAACAGCTCCGTCTCTCGGCCGGGATGTGCTTTGAGGATCGCCATGGAACGGATTGACTCTTTCATCGCTCGGTGCCCTTTGTGGTTGATGGTTTTTTCGGTTTTGCGGCGCGGGGAGCTGGTGTCGCCGATGGGACGGATTCGATGCAGACGGATGAAGTTGGTCGAGCCGTGCAGCACCATCCTGGTGCCACCGACAATGCCCACAATGTCATCGGTGCTGACCACCTTGGCGCGGCGCAGTTCGGCTTCGACGGCGTTCGATCATGGCTTCCACGCTGTGCGGCGCCTTGATGGGCACGGGACGGACTCCCCAGTAGAGGTTCAGCCGGTTGCAAACCTCGGGAACCGGCGAGAAGGCATAGATCTCGGCCGCGGGGCCGGTACTTGGAGATCAGGCCCGCGGTATTTCCGGTGGCGGTGAAGACGGCAATGCCGCGCATGTTCAGCTCCTCGGCAACGTGGGCCACACTTTCGCAGATTGCCTCGGGAATCGTCAACTGCCGGAAGTCACGGCGGCGCGGCGTGGTCATCTTGCGAATGTCGGCTTCGGTCTCGACCACGATGCGCGCCATCATGCTGACGGCCTCGCGCGGGTACATGCCGGCTGGCGGTTTCTCCCGAGAGCATGACCGCATCCGAGCCATCATAAATTGCGTTGGCGACGTCGCTGGCTTCGGCGCGGGTGGGGCGCGGATTCTGCATCATCGAATCGAGCATCTGGGTAGCCGTGATGACCGGCTTGCGCCAGTGCAGAGCGCGACGGATGACGTGCTTCTGAATGATGGGAACCTTTTCGGGCGCGACTTCCACGCCGAGGTCGCCGCGCGCCACCATCACTCCATCGGCAATCGCCAGAATCTCTTCGAGATTCTCGATGGCCTGGGGCTTTTCCAGCTTGGCGATGACCGGCGTGTCCTTTCCGGCGGCGGCAATGATCTTTTTGACCGCGTGGATATCGGCGGCACTGCGGACAAACGAAATCGCCACCACATCCACATTCACCGAGAGCCCGAAGGCGAGATCTTTTTTGTCCTTGGCGCGTGAGCGAGGGCACGCTCAGCACGGCGCCGGGCAGATTGATGCCCTGATGCTCGCCCAGCACTCCGCCATCGACCACCTCGCACAACACGTCGTCGCCTTCGACCTCGCAGAACCTTGAGCGAGAGCCGTCCGTCGGAGAGAAGGATGCGCGAGCCGACTTCGACCTCGCGCGCCAGGTTCTTGAAGGTTGTGCCCAGGCGCTCGGCGGTGCCTTCGATTTCCTTGTTGGTGATGGTGACGCGCGCGCCGGGAAGCAAGGTTACCGGGGCGTGGCCGCGCAGCGCGCTGGTGCGGATCTTAGGCCCCTGCAGATCCTGCAGGATGCAGACGGTGCGTCCCAATTCGGCGGCGACCTTGCGCGGGGTGCGAATCCGCCGCAGGTGTTCGTCGTGGCTGCCATGGGAGAAATTGATGCGGGCTACATCCATCCCGAGCAACAGCAGCTGGCGAATCTGATCCTCGGTATTCGACGATGGGCCGAGCGTGCAGACGATTTTGGCGCGACGCCGGCAGACCGGCTCCAGGCGATTCTCCTCGGCAAGCAATGACTGCAGCTTTTCCGTCATATTTCCTCTGGATTCCGTTCGCGGGTGGCGGCGTCGGGTTCAAGCTTGGAATAGCTTCCGAACAGATAGCGCGGATAGCGCTGGGCGTTAAACTCTGCCCCGATCAGGATCACCAGGGAGACCAGGTAGAGCCAGATGAGTAGGGCGATCGCGGTGCCCACCGAGCCGTAGATGACTCCGTAGTCGGCGTAATGGCGGAGATACCAGCCGAAGATGGTGGTGGAGGCAAACCATAGTCCGGTGGCCAGCACCGAGCCCGGCACGACCCGGTGCCAGGGCTGGGTGCGCGGCAGGCCGTGATGGTAGATGAGCGCGACCACCGCAATGGTCGTCACCACCGCGATCAGCCAGCGCACGATCGTCCACATGGCCAGGATGTAGAGGTCAAGGTCGCGATTGGCATGGAAGGCCAGCCAGTTTTCAATCTGATTTCCGAAGGCCAGCAGAAAGCTGGCAAACGCCATGGGGATTCCGGCCATAAAGACCAGCAGAAATGAGACCAGCCGCTCCTCGGTGAGGTTCCAGGTCTTGGGCATCTGATAGGCGCGGCGGAAGCCTTCCATGCAGGAGATCATGACGCCGGAGCCGGTCCAGAGCGTGATCAGCGAGGAGGTGACGATCATGCGAACGGGCGCGGGCTTGCGGCCCTCGAAAAATGTAAGCAGCGAAGGCGCCGTGCCGGAGGGCATGATTCCGCCGATGGCAAACGAGATTTCCCGGACGAAACTGAGCGTGCTGTGCGAAGCGGTGAGAATGGACGCGATGAGAAGAACGGCGGGAAACAGGGTGAGAATCGCGGAGTACGCCGCAGCTTTCGCCACGGCAAACTGGTCATGCTCCAGCGTCCTCAAAAGGCGATCTGTAGGTGTTTCAGGAATCGCAGCATGGAGGGCACGGTCCCTGTATTCTCCGGCCAAAGTTGACCAAAGTGATTGTACTTGACAAGCCTCGACTTCCGCGCACGGAAGCGACATCTGAGCTAGATTCCCGAGCCGCCGAGTGCATTCGCCCCGGTCTAAAGCTGCTTTTCCATCATGATCAACTGCACCGGCATGGTGAGCTTCTGCCGAAGTTCGTCGGGAGGCTCGACGAGACCGGCTTCGCGGTATCCCAGCTTCACGTAGGCCCGCAGCAGGTTGGTGCGCAGATTGACCACGGAAAGTTCCGCGATGCGGCATCCGGAGTCGCGCAGAATCCTCTCGACGGCCTCGCATCATGGCACGGCCCAGCCCGGAGCGCTGATGTCCGGGACGCACCGCCAGCATGCCGAGGTAGCCGCGCTCGCCGTGCACGTGGTAGTACACCGAGGCCAGCAGCAGCGCGCCCTGGTGGGCCAGCAGGAAGCGGCCGCTGCGAAAGTGCTCCGCAAGCTGCGCCGGGTGAGTGCGCGGGCGATTGACGAAGAAAGCTTCTTCTTCAAAGGCGGCGTTCACCATCTCCACCATCGCGGGAATATCTGCCTCGGTGGCTTCGCGGAGGGTGACTCCGGCGGGCAGGGCGGCGTGGGTGGTGGTGGATTCGGTCACAAAGAACTCCGCTGAGGAAGACTGGTTGAAAGAAGGGCCGCATCCGGAGATGCGGCCCGTTGATGGTAGTTGAGCGCCAATCCCACATTTGCCAACTGCGGCAAATATGCGAGCAGTTGCGCTTAGCCTTCGGCGGTGAGTTCTTCCGCTTCGTTCTCGCCTTCGGTCCGCATGAGCTCGAGATTGCGTTCGAACTCCTCCTGCTCCTTGCGGATCTCCTCTTGAACGTTTTCGGCAGCGGCTTCGAGTTCCGGAGCCAGTTGCACGTTGCGGTAGTACTCCATGCCGGTTCCGGCCGGGATGAGGCGGCCGACGATGACGTTTTCCTTGAGACCGCGCAGGCCGTCGATGGAGCCGGTGATGGCTGCCTCGGTGAGCACGCGGGTGGTCTCCTGGAAGGACGCCGCCGAGATGAAGCTGTCGGTGGAGAGCGATGCCTTGGTGATTCCCAGCAGCAGCGCACGGCCCGTGCAGGGCTTGCCGCCGAGCGCAATCACGCGCTCGTTCTCCTCGCGGAAGCGGAACTTATCAATCTGCTGTTCGAGCAGGAAGTTCGTATCTCCCACGTCTTCGATCTTCACCCAGCGCAGCATCTGGCGCACGATGACTTCGATGTGCTTGTCGCTGATGGCCACGCCCTGGAGACGGTAGACTTCCTGAATCTCATTGACCAGGTAAGCCTGCAGCTCCTTTTCGCCCAGTACGGCAAGAATGTCATGCGGGTTGAGCGGTCCATCCATGAGCTGTTCGCCAGCCCGGATGCGTTCGCCTTCCTGCATGTTGATGTGGATACCGCGGGGAACCGAGTATTCCTTTTCGGTGCCGTCGTCGGCGACCACATAGATCTTGCGCTGACCCTTGGCAACTTCGCCGAACTTCACCACACCATCGATTTCGCTGATGATGGCGGTTTCGCGCGGCTTGCGGGCCTCAAACAGTTCGACCACACGCGGCAGACCACCGGTGATGTCCTTGGTCTTGGTGGTTTCGCGCGGAATCTTCGCGAGCACATCGCCCGGGGAGACTTCGTCGCCATCCTGCACCATGAGGTGAGCGCGCGAGGGCATCAGGTAACGCTTGTTGCCCTTGGCTCCCTTGATGACCAACGCCGGCTGGCGCTTTTCATCCGGGGAATCGACCACGACGTGACGCGAGAGACCGGTGACTTCATCCACTTCTTCCTGCAGCGTGGTGCCTTCGATCAGATCCTTGAAGGCAACCGCGCCGCCGATTTCGGTGATGATGGAGAAGGTGTACGGGTCCCACTCGAGCAAGGTCTGTCCGAGTTTGACCGCGTCGCCTTCCTGCACCTTGAGGTGAGCGCCGTAGACCACGGCGTAGCGCTCCTTCTCGCGGCCCTTGTCGCCCAGCACCACGATGGAGCCGTTGCGGTTCATCACCACCAGGCCGCCATCCTTGCTGCGCACGGTCTGCAGATTGACGAAGCGCACGGTGCCGGTGTTCTTGGCCTCCTGGCGCGACTGCTCGGAGACCCTCGATGCCGTACCGCCGACGTGGAAGGTACGCATGGTGAGCTGGGTTCCGGGCTCGCCGATGGACTGCGCGGCGATGACGCCGACGGCTTCGCCGAGTTCGACCAGACGGCCCGAGGCGAGGTTACGTCCGTAGCACTTGACGCAAACGCCGCGCTTGGATTCGCAGGTGAGCACGGAGCGGATCTTGACGCGCTCGATGCCGGCAGCCTGGATGCCCACCGCGAGATCCTCGGTGATTTCCTGGTTGATGTCGACGATCACGTTGCCTTCGTAGTCCTTGATCTTCTCGAGCGATACGCGGCCCACAATGCGGTCGCGCAGGGCTTCGATGACGTCGCCGGCTTCGACGATGGAGCCGACATAGATGCCGTCGGCAGTACCGCAGTCGTACTCGCTGATGATCACGTCCTGCGAGACGTCAACCAGGCGGCGGGTGAGGTAGCCCGAGTCGGCGGTCTTCAGTGCCGTATCGGCCAAGCCCTTACGGGCGCCGTGGGTGGAGATGAAGTACTGCAGCACGGTCAGACCTTCGCGGAAGTTCGCCGTAATCGGGGTCTCGATGATTTCGCCGGAAGGCTTGGCCATCAGACCGCGCATACCGGAGAGCTGGCGGATCTGCTGTTTGGAACCGCGGGCGCCCGAGTCGGCCATGACGTAAATCGGATTGATGACGCCGGCCTTGTCGCGCTTCTGCATGTCGCCAAACATCTCGTCGGCCACTTTTTCCGTAATGCCGGACCAGATTTCGACGACCTTGTTGTAGCGCTCGCCCTGGGTGATGGCACCGTCGAGGTACTGGCGCTGCACGGCGATCACCTGGTTCTGGGCGTCGGCCACCACGGTCTTCTTCGACTCCGGGATGACCATGTCATCGATGCCGATGGACAGGCCGGAGCGGGTCGCCGACTGGAAGCCGAGCGTCTTGACCTCGTCCAGCATGCGGACGGTGGTCTCAAGGCCGAACCGCAGGTAGCAGAAGTTCACCAGTTGGCTGATGCCCTTCTTCTTCAGCAGGCCGTTGATGTACGGCATCTCCGGGGCGGCAACGCGCAGACGGTCATTCAGAATCGCGCGGCCCACCGTGGTGTTGATGAACTGACGGTTGAGGTGCACCGGTT
This sequence comes from uncultured Acidobacteriota bacterium, assembly GCA_963779365.1. Taxonomy (GTDB): domain Bacteria; phylum Acidobacteriota; class Terriglobia; order Terriglobales; family Acidobacteriaceae; genus TOLSYN. The sequence goes on from CAVZYB010000009.1 coordinate 124,517, forward strand.
CGGTGTGAATGATCTCCTGATCGTCGTACGCCGTGGTCAGATCGACCACTTCGCCGGTGTAGCGGAGGCGGATCGGGGTCAGGGTTTCAACCTCGCCGGCTTCGCGCGCCAGCAGCACTTCCTCAATGTTGGCAAAGGCACGGCCTTCGCCCTTGGCGTCCACCTTGGCCTTGGTCAGGTAATAGATACCGAGCACCATGTCCTGGGTAGGAACGGTGATCGGCTGGCCCGAGGCGGGCGACAGAATGTTGTGCGAGGCCAGCATCAGGACGCTGGCTTCCACCTGCGCCTCCGGCGACAGCGGAATGTGAACCGCCATCTGATCGCCGTCGAAATCGGCGTTGAAGGCGGTGCAGACCAGCGGGTGAATCTTGATCGCCTTGCCTTCCACCAGCACCGGCTCGAAAGCCTGAATGCCCAGACGGTGAAGGGTTGGAGCGCGATTCAACATCACCGGATGGTCCTTGATGACCTCTTCCAGGATGTCCCACACGATCGGTTCCTGCTGCTCCACCATCTCCTTGGCCTGCTTGATGGTGCTGCAATGGCCGGTCTGTTCCAGGCGGTGGTAGATGAACGGCTTGAACAGTTCGAGCGCCATCTTCTTGGGCAAGCCGCACTGGTGCAGCTTGAGGTCCGGGCCGACCACGATGACCGAACGGCCCGAGTAGTCGACGCGCTTGCCGAGCAGGTTCTGACGGAAGCGTCCCTGTTTGCCCTTGAGGGTGTCGCTGAGCGATTTGAGCGGACGATTGTTGGCGCCGCGCAGTACGCGGCCGCGACGGCCATTGTCGAACAGCGCGTCCACCGCCTCCTGCAACATGCGCTTTTCATTGCGCACGATGACTTCGGGGGCGTGCAGATCCATCAGCTTCTTCAGGCGGTTGTTGCGGTTGATCACCCGGCGATACAGATCGTTCAGATCCGAGGTCGCAAAGCGGCCGCCATCGAGTGGAACCAGCGGGACGCAGCTCCGGGGGAATGACCGGGATCACGTCGAGAATCATCCACTGCGGCTTGTTGCCGCTCTTGCGGAAGGCCTCGACCACCTTGAGACGCTTGGCATACTTCAGGCGCTTCTGCAGCGAGGTCTCGGTGCGCATCTTCTCGCGCAACTCCACCGAGGCGGTCTCCACATCGACGCGCTTGAGCAGTTCCTTGATCGCCTCGGCGCCCATCATGGCCTTGAAGCCGGTGGCGCGGAACTGCAGATCGAGTTCGCGGAACTTGACTTCGTCCTTGATGATCTCGCGCTCTTTGACCGGAGCTTCGCCGGGTTCGACGACCACGTAGGCCTCGAAGTACAGCACCGACTCCAGGTCGCGCAGAGAGATGTCCAGGATGTGCCCGATGCGGCTGGGCAGTCCCTTGAAGAACCACACGTGCGAGCACGGGGAAGCCAGTTCAATGTGGCCGAGACGTTCACGGCGCACCTTGCTGAGCGTAACTTCCACGCCGCACTTGTCGCAGATGACGCCGCGGTGCTTCATGCGCTTGTACTTGCCGCAGAGGCACTCCCAGTCGGTGACTGGGCCGAAAATACGGGCGCAGAACAGGCCGTCGCGCTCCGGTTTGAAGGTGCGGTAGTTGATCGTCTCCGGCTTGGTTACTTCACCGTGCGACCAGCTGCGAATCTTCTCCGGCGAGGCGAGCTGAATCTTGATGGCGTCGAAATCCGCAATGTTGTTTCCGAGATCGAATGGGCTCGAGCGGTACAAATTGCCTCCTCACCTGGACGTTCGGTTAGCGTCCAGGACTTGCGGCCTTGCGCGGCCGCCTTCGGCTTCCGGTCGTCGGTTCCCAGCCGTTGGCCGTCAGAGCCAACTGTGTGAGAACCGTAATTTCTTCCCGCGTGCTGCCGGAAGCGCAGCTTGCAGGTTCAACTCATGAGAGCGAGAGAGCGGCGGGCGCCGACTGACGATCGGCGGCCGCCGTCTAAATCGCTAGTCGGCCGCCGCCGGAACGGGCTCGACCGGAACGCGCGGCTTGACCTTGACCAGTTCCACATCAAGGCAGAGCGCCTGCAATTCACGGATCAGCACGTTGAACGACTCCGGCACGCCCGGTTCGATCGCCGCTTCGCCCTTGACGATGGCCTCGTAAATCTTGGTGCGGCCATAGACGTCATCGGACTTTGCGGTCAACAGCTCCTGGAGAATGTAGGCCGCGCCATAGGCTTCCAGCGCCCACACTTCCATTTCGCCGAAGCGCTGGCCGCCGAACTGCGCCTTGCCGCCCAGCGGTTGCTGGGTAATCAGCGAGTACGGTCCGATGGAGCGCGCGTGAATCTTGTCATCGACCAGGTGAGACAGCTTGAGCATGTAGATGTAGCCCACCGTAACCGGCTGCTCGAAGCGATCTCCGGTCATGCCGTCGTAGAGGAACGTCTTGCCCGAGGTCGGCAGATCCGGCACGCTCCAGCAGCGCCTTGATCTCCAACTCCTTCGAGCCGTCGAAAACCGGCGATGCGAAGTAGCAACGCTCTGCCATGTCATGCGCGATCTTGATCAGCTTGTCATCGTCGATGCCGTCGAAATCGGGCAGGAACGGCATGCCGGCGAAGAGCTCGCGAATCGCCTTGCGGGCTTCCTCCGCGCCATTGCCATACTCGGCCATCAGTTCGGTGAGCTTCTTGCCGATCTCCGCGCCAGCCCATCCCAGGTGCGTCTCCAGAATCTGGCCGACGTTCATACGGGAAGGCACGCCGAGCGGGTTGAGGACGATCTCCATCGGGGTTCCGTCTTCGAGGTACGGCATATCCTCTTCCGGCAGAATGCGCGCGATCACGCCCTTGTTGCCGTGGCGTCCGGCCATTTTGTCACCGACCGAAAGCTTGCGCTTCATCGCCACATAGACCTTGACCAGCTTGATGACGCCCGGAGGCAGTTCATCGCCCTTTTGCAGCTTCTCGATTTTTTCGCGGATGATCTTGCGCAGAACGTCGATCTGGCGCGAGGTCATCTCTTCGATTTCATCGATCTGCTCGTTGACGCGCGGGTCCTTGTCATTCAGCTTGATGCGCTTCAGATTGCGCGTCGAGATGCGTTCGATGGTCTCGCGGTCGAGCACTACGTCCTTGGTGAGCAGGCGCTTGTTGGTGCGCTCGTCGTGCAGATCAGCCTGCACCACCTTGCCGCCCAACAGTCCGTCCAGGCGCTTCAGGCGCTCGTCGGTAAGAATTCGGATTTCGTCCGAAAGGTTCTTCTCCAGACGCGCCACCTGCATCGACTCGATCACCTTGGCGCGCTCGTCCTTTTCCTGGCCCTTGCGCGAGAAGATTTTCACGTCGACCACCGTGCCCTCGATACCCGGAGGGCAGGTGAGGGAAGCGTCGCGAACATCGCCGGCCTTTTCGCCGAAGATGGCGCGCAGCAGCTTTTCTTCCGGCGTAAGCTGGGTCTCGCCCTTGGGCGTTACCTTGCCGACCAGAATGTCACCGGCCTTGACGCCGGCGCCGATGCGGATCACGCCGCTCTCGTCCAGATCGCGCAATGCGCTTTCACTGACGTTGGGGATGTCGCGGGTTACTTCTTCCGGCCCCAGCTTGGTGTCGCGCGCTTCAATCTCGAACTCTTCGATGTGGACGGAGGTGTAGTAATCCTCCTTCACCATCTTTTCCGAGACCAGGATTGCGTCCTCGAAGTTGTAACCGCGCCAGGGCATGAAGGCCACCAGCACGTTGCGTCCCAGCGCCAGCTCGCCGTTGTCGGTGCAAGGACCGTCGGCAATGACCTGACCCTTGATGACGCGGTCGCCCTTCTTCACGATCGGGCGCTGATTGATGCAGGTGTTCTGGTTGGAGCGCTTGAACTTGGTGAGCTGATAAATGTCGCTGCCCACCTCGCGCGAAAGCTGCATCGGATGATGCTCGCCTTCCACGCGCACGATAATGCGCTCGGAGTCCACCGAATCGATGATGCCGGAGCGGCGGGCCAGAATCACGGCGCCGGAGTCGCGCGCGGTAACGCCTTCCATGCCGGTGCCGACAATCGGAGCCTGAGCGCGAAGCAGAGGAACCGACTGGCGTTGCATGTTGGCGCCCATCAGGGCGCGGTTGGCGTCATCGTGCTCCAGGAAGGGAACCAGCGACGCGGCCACCGAAACCAGCTGCTTCGGGCTGACGTCGATGTAGTCCACTTCGGTGCGGCTGACCAGAACAAAGTTGCCGGCCTTGCGGGCGTTCACCAGTTCGGTGACGATGTTGCCGCGCTCATCGAGCTCGGCGTTGGCCTGCGCGATGACCCACTTATCTTCCTCCCACGCGGAGAGGTAGAAAGAGAACGGCTCGTGGTCGATGGCCTTCTTCTTCTGCGCCTGCAGCTCGGCGTTCACCTTGATCAGCTCGTCCTTCTCCAGATGATCGCCAACCTTGTAACCGCTGTCGCCGGCGTTGAGCACGGTCACGTGATCGATCACGCGGCCATCCTTCACCCGGCGGTAGGGCGACTCGATGAAGCCGTAGTCGTTGATTCGCGCATAGCAGCTCAGCGACGAAATCAGGCCGATGTTCGGACCTTCCGGCGTCTCAATCGGGCAGATGCGGCCGTAGTGCGTGGGGTGAACGTCGCGCACTTCAAAGCCGGCGCGCTCGCGCGACAAACCACCCGGTCCAAGGGCCGAAAGACGGCGCTTGTGCGTGATCTCCGACAAGCGGGTTGGTCTGATCCATGAACTGCGAGAGCTGCGATGAACCGAAGAACTCGCGGATGGCGGCCATCACCGGCTTGGCGTTCACCAAGTCGTGCGGCATCGCCGTCGACATCTCCTGGTACACGCTCATCTTTTCCTTGATGGCGCGTTCCATGCGGACCAGTCCAATGCGGAACTGGTTCTCCATCAACTCGCCGACCGCGCGTACGCGGCGGTTGCCGAGGTGATCGATGTCGTCCACCGAGCCGATGTTCTTGCGCAGCTTGAGCAGGTAGCGGATGGTGGCGTAGAAATCGTCCGGCTCCAGGGTGCGAATCTTGCGGTCGGTGGCGTCTTCGTTATCAAACAGCTTGATGTTGAACTTCAAGCGTCCCACGGCCGAGAAATCGTACTTCCGGGCATCGAAGAACATGCCGTGGAAGAGCGCGGTCGCCGTATCCAGGGTCGGCGGGTCGCCGGGACGCAGCTTGCGGTAGATTTCAATCAGCGCTTCCTGCGGCGTCTTCACGGAATCGCGGCGCAGCGTGCCGGTGATGACCGTGCCCACGTCGTCGCGCTCGGGGAAGAACAGGTGAATCTCGGCGACGCCGGCGTCGAGCATCTTCGCCAGCTTGTCGGCCGTCAGCTCATTGTTGGCCTCCAGCAGCACTTCGCCGGTGTTGGTATCGACCACGTCGGCGGCCGTGAAGGCGCCTTCCAGATCGCCCAGATCGATTTCGACTTCGCTGATCTGGTTGGCGTGGAAGTTCTTCAGAATGCTGCCGGTCACCTTGCGTCCGGAGTGGCCGATCTCTTCGCCAGCCTTGTTCTTGACGCTGTGCGAGAGCTTCATGCCGAGCAGGTTGGTCGGACGCTCTCGTGCATCCGGCTCAATCGTCCAGAACAGCTTCTTGTCCTTCAGCGCAAGGCGATCGACGGTGTAGAAGGTGCGGAGAATTTCTTCATCCGTGCGCAGTCCGAGCGCGCGCAGGAAGATCGTTCCCAGGAACTTGCGCTTGCGATCGATGCGGACATACAGCATGTTCTTCTGGTCGTACTCGAACTCAACCCACGAGCCGCGGTAAGGAATGATCTTGCCGAGGAAGTAGGTGCGGTTGTTGGCCGTCTCAAAGAAGACGCCGGGCGAGCGGTGCAACTGCGAAACGATGACGCGCTCGGTGCCGTTGATGATGAAGGTGCCGTTCTCGGTCATCAGCGGAATGTCGCCGAAGAAGACTTCCTGCTCCTTGATGTCGCGGATCGTCTTGTTGCCGGTCTCCGCGTCCTTATCAAAGATGGTCAGGCGCATGGTGACCTTCAGCGGTGCGCTGTAGGTCATGCCGCGCTCTTCGCACTCCGGCACGTCATACTTCAACTGCATGCCGACCGGATCGCCGCACTTGGAGCAGAAGTCCGGGGTGTTGGCGTTGTAGGTGCCGCACTTGAGTGCACAGCACTTCGCCGGGATGGAACGGGTCGGTTACGACCGTCGATCCGCAATTGCGGCAGGTGGTGCGCAGGTGGTTGAGCCCTTTGAGGTGGCCGCACTTGCACTCCCAGTTGCCGATGGCGAAATCGACGAACTCGAGCTGCGAAACGTTGCGGAAATCAGAGATCGGAAAGACAGACTGAAAGACCGCCTGCAGGCCCGCGTCGTCGCGCTCGCTGGGCAGTTTGTCCATCTGCAGGAAGCGGTCATAGCTGCGCTTCTGAACTTCGATCAGGTTAGGTATCTTGATGGTCGCCGGAATCTTGCGAAAAATCGAGTCGTTTACGATTGGCGATTTTCTTCTCTGCCATTAGAACTCCTCAGGGTTGCCACACCCGTCTGTTTGCGGGCCCCGGCGCCGCGCTCGCCGGGAGGCATTACGTGCGGCTGTTTTACCGCACTCTGGAGATGCCGGATCATGCACGGCAGCTCCCACAAAATATTTCGCCATCCGGCCGCGAACCGGACAGCGAAGACTTTCGTCAGACCGAACTGGACTGCACTCGTAAAGCTACGGAATCGATGAACGAACGGAGGTTGCAGATGGGCGCCGCCTTTTGCGGCAGATGCCGCCACGGCCGATGCGCAACGAATTTCTATACCTGGCGCAGGCAAAACAGAAAGATCCCGGAGGACAGAAATCCCCTCGGGCGCCGATGACAGCGTCTGCCACGTTTGCCCCGCGTGCTGGGGCCTCCAGTGGATTCCACCGGTACGCAATTTGTAAGTTTCCCGCGCCAGTTCTTAGAGCCTGTTCTTCAGCTCACCCCACCCAGGAGCCGGAGGATGTCGGTGGCTGCCGCCGTTCGTCTCTACCCTGTACAGCCCCTTCCGCGTGAGGCCGCAACTGTTTCCGCCTGGAGAATTCTGCGGTCCACAGAGATGATGGATGCCCGCTCCGCTTCCCAGGCTGCATCATTTTTCAGTGCGCCCGCTCCAACGCACCAAATCCTGAATTCGCCGTCCGGACACAACACAGTCCCCGGACGAGATTCGATATCTTTTAATTGTACACCAGAAATATACTATTTGGGGACAACGAGAGGTATCCGGATCGTACACAATCCGGAACAGGGATAAGCGCCGGGATGAAACTTCCACCCCGGCCTCTCATTTCGCAGCCTGATCCAGGCTGCCGGGAACTACTTGACTTCGACGGTCGCGCCAGCGTCGACGAACTTCTTCTTGATCGTCTCGGCTTCTTCCTTGGTGACGGCTTCCTTGATCGGCTTCGGGTGCGCCGTCGACCAGGTCCTTGGCTTCCTTCAAGCCCAGGCTGGTGACTTCGCGGACAGCCTTGATCACATTGATCTTGTTGGGGCCGGCGGCGGTCAGAATCACCGTGAACTCAGTCTGCGCCTCGGCCACCGGAGCAGCCGCAGCCGCGCCGCCGCAACCATCACCGGAGCCGCCGCCGCAGCCGATACCCCAGGGTCTCTTCCAGTTCCTTCACCAGCTGCGCAGCTTCCAGCAGCGACAATCCAACGATCTGTTCCTTCAAAGCAGCCAAATCCGCCATGATGTTATCTCCAATTTAGATTCGAATTTCGTTGTGGTTCGGTTATCTCCGGCAGAAAACTCGGGTTCTGGAGTTATCGGGCGGCCACCACGCAATCCCTGCGTTGCTTGGACCCGCGCCCCGGACTTCCGGGGCTCTCCTGCCGCTGCCCCAGACAAGGCGGCGGACCGAACCTGTTTCGCACAACAGATAACACAAGCCGTTAATTCACCGGAGGGCCGACAACGGGCGGCCACCCGGCGTGGCGCTGGCCGGAACGAGTCCCCGCCAGCGCCTGAATACCTTTCCCAATGCCCGGACCATTGCCGGGCAGAGCGCAACTGGATCCGGAACGACTAGGCCGAAGCCACGTCGCCGCCCTGGAACTTGTTTTCCTTGACGCCCTGGTCGATGACCACGGCCATCTTGCGTCCCACGCCCGACCAGAGCCGTAGCCAGCCGCGTCGCCGGAGCGTTGAGCAGGAACAGCAGCTTGCTGTACAGCTCGTCCTTGGACGGCAGGCTCGCCAGCACCTCAATCTGCTTCACGTCGACTGCGTTGCCCTCGACAACGCCAGCCTTGAAGCTCAGCTCGGGATTGTCCTTGGCATACTTGGTCAGCGCCTTGGCCAGGGCGACAATGTCTCCCCGGGTATAGGCGATCGAGGTGCGGCCCTTCAGAGCCTTGGCCACATCTTCAAACGCCGTGCCGGCCGTGGCGCGCTTGGCCAGAGTGTTCTTCACCACGCGATACTTGGCGCCCGCTTCGCGGATCGACTTGCGAAGCACGTCGTCCTGCGCCACGGTCAGCTTGCCGTATTCGGCGATGAAACCGTTGCTCACGTCCTTCAACTCGACGGCGAGCGTTTCTACTTGCGAGATCTTCTTTGCCTTCGTAACAGCCATTGCCGCATCCTTCTCAATCTTGTCTGGGGCGGGAACTCCCGCCGGCGGCCTCGCGGCCACTCCAACTGCTAGAGCTCTAGACCTTCACCTTCAGCGCCGCTTCCAGAGCCACCGTGTCGATGGCGACTCCGGGCCCCATCGTGGAACTGATAAAGCAGCCCTTGATGTACTTGCCCTTGGCGGCAACCGGCTTGGCCTTGATGACGCTGCTGATCACCGTCCGCGCATTGTCCACCAGCTTGTCGGCGGTGAACGAAATCTTGCCCACCGGGACGTGAACCAGGGCGGTCTTATCGGTACGGAATTCCACCTTGCCGGCCTTCACTTCCGCCACTGCCTTGGCGATGTCCAGGGTTACCGTACCGGTCTTCGGATTCGGCATCAGGCCGCGGGGGCCCAGCACCTTGCCGAGACGTCCCACCGAACGCATCATGTCCGGCGTGGCGATCACGGCATCGTAATCGGTCCAGCTTTCCTTCTGAATCTTTTCGACCAGCTCTTCGCCGCCAAAGATGTCGGCGCCGGCAGCTTCGGCTTCGCGCAGCTTTTCGCCGCTGGCGAGCACCAGAACGATCTTCTTTTTGCCCAGACCGTGCGGCAGAACCACCGTGCCGCGAACCATCTGATCGGCGTGCTTGGGGTCCACGCCCAGGCGCAGGGTCACGTCCACCGTCTCATCGAACTTGGCGAACTTGATCTTCTGCAACAGGACGACTGCGTCCTCCAGCGTATAAGCACGCGCTTCTACCTGCGCGCGCGCCTTCACAACATTCTTTCCTGATTTCTGTGCCATTCCTACTCCTGTCTCCCACCGTCCTGAGCTTGCCGACTCTCCCGCCTGGCTTTCAAGCTCTGGCGTTCTTCGAGTCCCCCGGGCCGGCTATGGAAGCCGGGCGGGGCTTGGGACCGTGGTATCTACGACCGGGGATCCATGTGATCCACGGAAGAACTGCTCTACTACGTCTACATCCGGGCGCAAGCGCCCAAAACTCTTATGCGATGACTTCCAGACCCATGGAACGCGCCGTGCCCTTCACGCTCTTGACGGCGGCTTCCAGCGAGGCGGCATTCAGATCCGGCATCTTCTGCTTGGCGATCTCCAGTACCTGCTTCTCGGTCACCTTGCCGACCTTTTCCTTGTTCGGCGTGCCCGAACCCTTGGCGATGCCCGCGATCTTCTTCAGCAGGACCGCGACCGGCGGGGTCTTGGTGATGAAGGTAAAGGTGCGGTCGCTGTACACGGTGATGACCACCGGAACGATCAGTCCGGCCAATTCCTTGTTCTGCGTGCGCGCGTTGAACTGCTTGCAGAACTCCATGATGTTGACCTGCGCCTGACCGAGCGCGGGACCAACCGGGGGAGCGGGGGTCGCCTTGGCTGCTTCAATCTGCAGCTTGACCGATCCTGTGACTTTCTTTGCCATTGCGGTAAACCTTCCTTATTGCCTGCGCCACCCCGGGTCTAGGGTTTTCGGCCCGGCGTAACTTGTGGCACACGCTGAAATCCTTCGTTAACTCAAAACCTTTTCGACCTGGCCGAATTCCAACTCCACCGGAGTCGAGCGGCCAAAGATGGTGACCATAACTTTCAGTGTCTCGCGATCCTCGTTGACCTCGTCCACCACTCCGGTAAAGGTTGCGAACGGGCCTTCGGTGATGCGGACCGTTTCGTTCTTTTCGTACTTGATCTTGAGCTTCGGCTTGTCCTTGCTGTCGGCGACGCGGTAGACAATCTGCTTCACCTCATCGTCGGAGAGCGGCGTCGGCTGCTGGCCGGTGCCGACAAAGCCGGTGACCCGCGGAGTGGACTTCACCATGTGCCAGACTTCGTCGTCCATGTCCATCTCGATCAGAACGTAGCCGGGATAGAACATGCTCTCGCGCGTGTACTTCTTGTTGTTGCGGATTTCGGTGACGGTCTCGGTAGGAATCAGAACCCGGCCCATCCGGCCTTCCAGTCCAAACGCACGAATGCGCGATTCCAGAGACTCCCGGACCTTGCGCTCAAATCCCGAGTAGGCGTGGATGATGTACCACTTCATCCTCGGATTCCCGGTAGCTTCCGGCGTCTCGGCTGGAGCCGCTGGCGCGCCGATTTCCGGTGTACCCTCCGGCGCGCTCGATCTCCGGCGTACCTCGCGGCGATTCTTCCGGTTCCTTGCTCTCGTTTTTCAGAATGTCTTCCATAGTTTCCCTGCGCGCCGGCCAGTCGAAATAACATTGTGTCATATCGGGCGGTGCGGCGGACCCTCGCTAGTGCGTGCTGAAGTACTTGAAAATATGGTCCAGCGCGGGTCCGATCAAAACACTGTCCACCACCCAGAAATAGACGCCGAAGATAAAGACCGTGATAATCACAACGATCGTCGTCGCTTCCACTTCCTTGCGGTTCGGCGTGGTCACCTTGCGCATCTCGTTGCGGACATCGCCGTAGAACGATTTGATGCGCTCGGGCAAGCCTTTGACTTGCTCGATAAAACTGGGCTGCGCACTCACCACTGCTGTCTTCGCCATCGCATCCTGCTTTCGCTCACGGAGCCCGCCGGGCGCGCTCTGAGCCGCTCACTTCTGAATTCTCTTCGCCATCCCAATAAAATCATGGCAGGGGCGGAGGGATTCGAACCCCCAAAAACGGTTTTGGAGACCGTCGGTTTACCGTTGAGCCTACGCCCCTAAGTTGCCACCGAATCTCCGCGACGAACCCGGCGCTTGCCGGGGTTTTCCGCAGGCCGACTCGGCCCGCGACCATCACCTACTTCACTTCGCGGTGGTCCGTGTGCTTGCGGCACTTGCGGCAAAACTTGCTGAACTCGAGACGTTCGGTCGTGGTCTTGCGATTCTTGGTCGTCGAGTAATTCTTATTCTTGCATGCAGTGCATTGAAGCTGAACGATTTCCCGAGCCATCTGAGTTCCTTTCGTTTACCCGGCAGCTTCGCTGCCGAGCCTTGTCCGGGTCCGAGCCCGGATATCGGCGAGCGGCCTTCTAAACCGCCCGCCGAAGTACAAAAACCACTTACATCCGTACTGCTTACAGAATTTCCGAAATCGTACCGGCGCCCACGGTGCGGCCGCCTTCGCGAATTGCAAAGCGCAGGCCTTTTTCCATCGCCACCGGCGTAATCAGTTCGATCTCCAGAGTCACGTTGTCGCCCGGCATCACCATCTCGACGCCTTCCGGCAGCTTCGCAACCCCCGTCACGTCCGTCGTCCGGAAATAGAACTGCGGACGGTAGCCGTTGAAGAACGGCGTGTGACGGCCGCCCTCTTCCTTCGACAGAATGTAGACTTCGCCCTTGATCTTGGTGTGCGGCGTAATCGAGCCGGTCTTGGCCAGCACCATGCCGCGCTCCACGTCATCTTTGCCGATGCCGCGCAGCAGCAGACCCGCGTTGTCGCCCGCCATGCCCGCGTCCAACTGCTTCTTGAACATTTCCACGCCGGTCACAACCGTCTTGCGGGTGTCGCGGAAGCCCACGATTTCGACTTCCTCGCCCACCTTCACCTTGCCGCGCTCGATGCGGCCGGTAACCACCGTGCCGCGTCCCGAGATCGAGAAGATGTCTTCGATCGGCATCAGGAACGGCTGATCGATGGCGCGCGCCGGCAGCGGAACATACGCATCCACCGCCGCCATCAGCTCGTCCACCTTGCTTCCCACTCCGGCTCGCCGTTCAGCGCGCCCAGGGCCGAGCCGCGAATCACCGGCAGATCGTCGCCCGGGAACTTGTACTTCACCAGCAGTTCGCGGACTTCCATCTCCACCAGGTCGATCAGCTCGGGATCTTCCACCGCATCGCACTTGTTCAGGAACACCACGACGCAGGGCACGCCAACCTGGCGCGCCAGCAGCACGTGCTCCTTGGTCTGCGGCATCGGACCGTCGGTCGCCGCAACCACCAGAATCGCGCCGTCCATCTGCGCCGCGCCGGTGATCATGTTCTTGATGTAGTCGGCGTGACCCGGGCAATCCACGTGCGCATAGTGACGGTTGCCCGTCTCATACTCCACGTGCGCCGTGGCAATCGTAATACCGCGCTCGCGCTCTTCCGGCGCATTGTCGATCGAGTCAAACGAGCGGAACTTGATGTTCGGATTGTGCTTTGCCAGCACCTTCGTGATCGCCGCCGTCAGCGTCGTCTTGCCATGATCGATGTGCCCAATCGTGCCAACGTTCACGTGCGGCTTGCTGCGGTCAAATTTCTCTTTCGCCATTGCTTTATGCCCTAGTAATTACGGTAGATTTTCGCGTACTTCTCGCGCAGACCCGGATCGACCGCTTCGACTGCGGTCAGGTAGAACTCGCGCAACTGCCTCCGGGACCGGCAATTCCGCATACCATTGGCTGGCCGTTCTTCCCGCACCCGCCAACCGCTCGTCCCACTGCTGCAACACATCGTCTTACGCTTCACGAGACGACTCGCGATGCCCGTGTACTCACGGCAATTCGCGCTCGCCCTCGGCCCTCCGAACCCACAACAGCCCTCCGCAAGGGAGGGCCGCGCAAGTGATTCGGCCTTACCAAAAATGGAGCTGATGATCGGGATTGAACCGATGACCTCTCCCTTACCAAGGGAGTGCTCTACCAACTGAGCTACATCAGCGTTTACAACTTGCAGTATATACGACCTGCAAAAATCATGGAGCGGGAGACGGGAATCGAACCCGCGACCAACAGCTTGGAAGGCTGAGACTCTACCACTGAGTTACTCCCGCCCGCTACAACTCACTCTTGCCCGGAACGGCTGCGCTCTTCCAGCATCTCGCGTCGATAATGAATCCAGCTTCGAAAAGCGAACAACGCCAAAACCGCCAGCGCCACACCGCGAATACTGATATCCAGCAGCGGCGTGCCGTTTGGACCGTTGACCACGCGAATCGTTTCCGGGCTCAACGTAGTCCACTCCAGCGCGCCCAGCAATCCAAAGGCGCCCATGGCAATCCAAAACCGCTTCGCTCTTGCCATCACGCCTCAATCATACATTGCGCCGCGGCGAGCCGCGCTCCAACCGGGCAAAAAAATGGTGCACAGGGGAGGATTCGAACCTCCGTAGACCTAAGGCCGACAGATTTACAGTCTGTTGGTTTTAACCGCTCACCCACCTGTGCGTGAAATTCATCGTACGGACGGCACCGCAGTGCGCATCGGTTCCACGCTAACTTTCAAAGACCCTGACGGGCGTTTGAGCCCATCGCGGAAACTTCTCAGCTGAACCGAAGCTTCGCCGCACGCAGCAAAGCTTGCGCATTCAGCCTGTCCGGTAGATCCTTTGGGAGAGCGCTTCTCTGGAAAGAGGACCGCACTGGGATCTTGTCTCGCCGCGCTTCCGCCGTGCGCGACGAGACCAAACATTGGAGCTGGCGAAGGGATTTGAACCCCCGACCCTCTGATTACAAATCAGATGCTCTACCAGCTGAGCTACGCCAGCCCACCAAAGCCGCTTCCAACCATACCGCAACTGCCGCGCTTCGGAAACTGAACCGGCGTCCGGGACTCCAAAGCGAAGATAGCACGCCACCTTGCCTCGTGCAACTCGCATTCCCGTACCGGTGCCCGGTGCCGCCCCGGCAGGACTCGAAGCCCTGCCGGATGCTATCATTCGGCACCACGCATGATATTACCTGAAAAGTTTTCGAGTGGCTACCAGACCGGCCCGGCCGTGTACACCGGTAACTCCACTCAGCCTGACTGCCCGGAATCCGATTGCCTTGCGTTCGCATTCCACGTTCGATTCCGCATCAATTCAACGTCCATCCATGAGAGCCCGCCGCCGCATTTTCATCGTCTCGCTCTGTGTGCTGTTGTTCGTCGCCGCCGTCGCCCTGGTGGTGCTGCTGCGCAAGCGGCCGCCCCGGAAGCCGCGCGCCTGCTGCCCGAAGCCGATGCCGTCATTTACATCGACTTCGGCACCGTCCGCAGCCTCACCGCCTTCGATCAGCAACCGTTGCCCAAGCTTGCGCCCGGCTACGACGAATTCGTCAAGAACACCGGCTTCGCCTTTGAGCGCGATCTCGACGAGGCCGCCATGGCCGTGCATCGCGGCGCGCCAAAGCGCCCGCGCACGGCGCCACCCGCTACACCGAGATCCTCGTCGGCCACTACGACCAGGTCAAGCTGGCGCAATATCTGCGGCAACATTCGCGCTCGGTCGAGACCTATCGCGACGTCGAAATCTTCTCCATTCCCATCGAGAACCGCACCCTGCGCGTCGCCCTGCTCGCCATCGACACGGTGGCCATCTCCAACGTCGATGATCCCGGACGTCGTCCACGGCATCATCGACCGCTTCAAAAAAGTTGCGCTGCCCTTCGGCGGCCCCGCGCTGGTGCGCACTTACTATCCGAAGGTTCCGCTGGGCAGCCTGCTGTGGGCCATGGCGCGCGTTCCGGCTGCCGCCGAGTCAAGCCCCACGCCGCGCCCTCGTTCACCCTGCCCGGCGGCATCGACATCGGACTCCCCAGCGACAGTGATGTCGTCGTCTCACTGCGCATGTTGACCACCATCCACGCCCGCGCCGACTTCTACACCCAAAGCGAGGAGGCGGCCCGCAATTTCACCGACCAGACCTCGACCTTTCTCGCGCTCTTCCGCAGCATTCAAGCCAACACCGCGCCCGGTCCCGGCGATGCCGACGTGAAAGCCGTCTTCGATTCGATCAAGATCACGCAGAAGGGCGATCGCGCCGAAGTCACCGCCACCATCCCGCCCAGCTTCCTGCGCAAGCTGGTCAACGAACCCGCCCGCAACGCCGTCCAGGGAGAGACCGCGCCCGGTGTGCCAGCAGCAAAGACAACCAGTAAGCAGGTACCCGCATCTCGCCTACATTCGCCAAAAACTGGCGAATGTGGGGCACCAGCTGCTGATCATCTACAGCCACCCGCTCCAGCTGTGTTTCAATACCTCTCGTGCTCCTAGAGCTTCGCAATCTCACCGTCGAGTTTCCCTCCGCGCATGGGCCGGTGGCTGCCGTGCGCGATCTCTCGCTCTCGCTCGACGCCGGACAAACGCTCGCGCTGGTCGGCGAATCCGGCTCCGGCAAGAGCGTCACCGCGCTGGCCATCATGGGACTGCTGCCGCCGCAGGCGCGGCTCTCCGGCGAGGTGCAGTTCGAGGGCCGCGAGCTCAGCCACCGCCCGCCCCGCCGAGCTGCAAAAGCTGCGCGGCGCGCGCATGGCCATGATCTTCCAGGAGCCGATGACCGCGCTCAATCCCGTGATGCGCGTCGGCGACCAGATCGCCGAGGCCGTACGTGCGCATGCGCACGATCGGCGCGAAGTCGGTAACGCTGCGCAGCCAGGCACCGCCAGCGCGCCATCGAGGCCATGCGCGAGGTCGCTATTCCCGAGCCCGAGCGCCGCTGGCGCAGACTACCCGCATCAGCTCTCCGGAGGCCAGCGCCAGCGCGTCATGATCGCCATGGCCATCGTCAACCGCCCCGCCCTGCTCATCGCCGACGAGCCCACCACGGCGCTCGATGTCACCGTGCAGGCGCAGATTCTCGAACTGCTCGCGGACCTGCGCCGGCGCCTCGGCGCTGGCCATGCTCTTCGTCTCGCACGACCTCGCCGTAGTCAGCCGCGTCAGCGACCGCATGGCCGTGATGTATGCCGGAAGAATCGTCGAAAGCGGAGCCGCGCGCCAGCTCTTCGAGCGCCCCGCGCACCCCTACACCCGCGGCCTGCTCGGCTCCATCCCCACGCTCAAGACCAACCGCCAGCGAGCCTCTGCGCGCCATCGAAGGCGCAGTTCCCTCGCCCGGCGCGCTGCCTCCCGGATGCTCGTTCGCCCCGCGCTGCCCTCTGTGCATTCCGCCTGCGAAGCCGCCATGCCCGAGCTGATCGACGATCGCGCCCGGCCACCAGGCAAGATGCATCCGAGCCGACGAGAGAATGCCATAGGATTTCGCTTAAGCAGCTCCTCTGCGGTACCCGGATAGCGCTACCGCCAACGCCTCATCCCACTCCGGCACTGCATCTCATTCGAAAGCAGATCATTCATTCGCACGGTTGCAGCGCAAACCGTTATCATCTTGTGCGGGGTTTGCCGCCCCGACCGGAGGCAATCATGTTCGGATTCTCCCGCTACAACTACGACCGCTTTCGCCGCGAGATGCTGCAGAGCAGCCGGCAGACCGCTGGAGCCGCGCTCCCGAGCCCGGCGATGAGGCTCCCGGCTTCGAACTGCGCTCGCTCACCGGCGAGATGGTCAAGCTCTCCGATTTCAAGAACTCGCGCAACGTCGTCTCACCTTCGGCTCGGCCACCTGCCCGCAGACGGCGGCCTCCATCGGCGGCCTGCGCTCGCTCGCCCGCGAGTTCCCCGTCTCCGAGGTCGAGTTCCTCTTCATCTACGTGCGCGAGGCTCATCCCGGCGCCGAGCTCCCGCCGCATCACTCGATGGAAGACAAAGCCCGCGCCGCCATGCTGCTGCGCGATCAGGAGCAGATCGACTTCCCCGTTCTCGTCGACGAACTCGGCGGCGAGGTTCATCGGCGCTACGGCGCGCTGCCCAACGCCTCGTTCATCATCGATAAAAGCGGACGCATCGCCTACCGCTCGCTGGCCAGCCACGGCGGCTCGCTGGGCGCGGCCCTGGAGGAATTGCTGGAGCGCCAGAAGGAGCGCGGCGTCCATCACGCCGTGGTCCACGGCGGCGAGGATGCCATCACCCCCTCGCTCAAAACGTTTCCTCAACGCCTATCGCGCCATCGAGCGCGGAGGCTACGACGCGGTGGTCAACTTCCGCGGCGAACTCGGCATTCCCGGCCGCGTGGTGCTTACCGGAGGCCGCATGGCGCGCCCCATCACCGAGCATCCGGCCATCACCATCACCACCGCCGTCGGCGTGCTGGCCGCCATCGGCCTCGGCCTCTGGGCCGGATACGAGCTGCGCAAACGCCGCTTCGGCCAGCGCCCCTACAACGCCTATCGCGAAATTCGAAAAGCACGGCGCGCGACGAGGACGATTACACCGCGGTCGGAATTTAGCGCGAAACGCGATATTTTTGCACGAGCAAAAAGGCGCGGACTCGAATCCGCGCCTTTCGCATTATCTTGACCGCTTTGCGATTACTGCTGCAGCTTACTTCAGCAACTGCCGGATCACATACTGCAAGATCCCGCCATGCTGGTAATACAGCACCTCCTGCGGAGTATCGATCCGCAGCGTAGCCTTGAAGGTCTTCACCGAGCCATCGGCAGCCGTGGCTTTCACCTCCACCGTCTTTCCCGGAGCGAACGCCTGCCAGCGCCGCATCCAGCCCGACGATCTCGTAGCTCTCCTCGCCGGTGATGCCCAGGGTCTCCGGGTTCTGCTCCGGCAGAAACTGCAGCGGCAGAATTCCCATCCCCACCAGGTTCGAGCGATGGATGCGCTCAAAGCTTTCGGCAATCACCGCGCGCACGCCCAGCAGCAGCGGCCCTTTCGCCGCCCAGTCGCGCGACGAACCCGCGCCGTACTCCTTGCCCGCAATCACGATCACCGGCACGCCTTCGCTGCGGTACTGCATGGCCGCGTCGTAGATCGTCATCTCCTTGCCGCTCGGGAATGTGTTTGGTGAATCCGCCCTCGATGTGCGGCACCAGCTTGTTGCGGATGCGCGTGTTGGCAAACGTTCCGCGCATCATCACCTCGTGGTTGCCGCGCCGCGAGCCATAGGAGTTAAAGTCCGCCGGCTGCACTCCGTGCTCGATCAGATACTTGCCCGCCGGACTGTCTTTCTTGATGATGCCCGCCGGCGAAATATGATCGGTGGTCACCGAGTGTCCCAAAGCGCGCCAGCACGCGCGCGCCCTTGATCGCCGCAACCGGCTTCGGCTGCGCCGTCATCCCCTCAAAGTATGGCGGATTCTGAATGTAGGTGGACTTCGCGTCCCACGCATAGGTATCGCCCGCCGGAACCTTCAGCCCGCGCCAGCGCGCATCGCCTTCCAGCACAGTGGCGTAGCTCTCGCGGAACATCTCCGAGGTGATCACCCTGCTGCACCACCTCATCCACTTCCTTCTGCGTCGGCCAAATGTCTTTGAGATACACCGGCCCTTTCGTCCCCGTGCCGATCGGATCGAGATGCATGTCGATCAGCTCGCCCGCCAGCGCAAACGCCACCACCAGCGGCGGCGACATCAGGTAGTTCGCCCGCACCTCCGAGTTGATGCGGCCCTCGAAGTTCCGGTTCCCCGAAAGCACGCTCGCCACCACCAGATCGTGCGACCGCCACGTCGTCTGAAACCTCCTGCGGCAGCGGTCCCGAGTTGCCGATGCAGGTGGTGCAGCCATAGCCCACAAGGTTGAAGCCAAGCTGGTCGAGATACGTCTGCAATCCTGCGGCCTTCAAATACTCGGTCACCACCTTCGAGCCCGGCGCCAGCGAGGTCTTCACCCACGCCGGACGCTTCAATCCCTGCTCCACCGCTTTTTTCGCCAGCAGCCCGGCGGCCACCAGCACATACGGATTCGAGGTATTCGTGCAGCTCGTGATCGCCGCAATCACCACGCTGCCGTGGCGCAGCGCCGTGGCATAATCCTTCGAGCTCCGGTCGGCGCGCCCCGCCGGCTCGTAGGTCCGACCTTCGCGTCCGGCTTCAGCAGGGAAGGCAACGCCTCGGCAAACGAGGCCGCCGCCTGCGACAACTCCACCCGGTCCTGCGGACGCTTGGGCCCGGCAATCGAGGGCTCAATCTGGTCCAGGTCGATGTGCAGCACATCCGTGTACTCGGCCTCGGGCGAACTCGCGGTGTGGAACAGCCCCTGCTCTTTGTAGTAGGCCTCCACCAGCGCAATCTGCTCCTCGCTGCGTCCGGTCAGCTTCAAATAGCGCAGCGTCTCCTCGTCCACCGGGAAGATGCCGCAGGTCGCGCCGTACTCGGGAGCCATGTTCGCAATCGTCGTGCGGTCGGCCAGCCGTCAGCGTCCCCAGGCTCGGGACCAAAGTACTCCACGAACTTGCCCACCACGCCCTTCTTGCGCAGCGCCTCGGTCACCGTCAGCACCAGGTCGGTTGCGGTCGAGCCCTCGCGCAGCTTGCCGGTAAAGCGCACTCCCACCACCTGCGGAATCAGCATCGAAGCCGCCTGCCCCAGCATCGCCGCCTCGGCCTCGATTCCGCCCACGCCCCAGCCCAGCACGCCCAGCCCGTTCACCATCGTGGTGTGCGAGTCGGTCCCGACCAGCGTGTCCGGATAGGCCAGCGGATTCTTGCCCGCCTGCTCCAGCACAAACACCACCCGCGCCAGATACTCAATGTTGATCTGGTGCACGATCCCGGTATCGGGCGGCACAATGGCAAAATTCTTCAGCGCACCCTGCCCCCATTTCAAAAACGCATAGCGCTCCTGATTGCGCTGGAACTCCAGCGCCGCGTTCACATCGAATGCCTGCGGCGTGCCGAACTCATCCACCTGCACCGAGTGGTCGATCACCAGCTCGGCCGGTTGCAGCGGATTGATCTTCGTCGCATCGCCGCCCAGCCGCGCCATGGCGTCGCGCATCGCCGCCAGGTCCACCACCGCCGGAACCCCGGTGAAATCCTGCAGCAGCACCCGGCTCGGCATAAACGAAATCTCTTCCGCGCTCTTGGTCTGCGCCGTCCACCCGGCCAGCGCGCGAATCATCTCCGCCGTCACCGTCGAGCCATCTTCGCGGCGCAGCAGATTCTCCAGCAGAATGCGCAGCGAAAATGGCAGCCGCGCGGTTTGAAACCCATGTTGATCCAAAGAGGAAATGCGGAAGAAGTCGTACTGCTTGCTGCCAACGCGAAGCGAAGACCGGCTGCCAAACGTATCCATAAGTCGCCTTCAGTGTGGAATTTTCGGACCGTGCGCAGCCACCCCGCCGCGCCGCCCGTTTAGCCAGCCCCGCTCCCGCGACACCCCGCCGCGGACCGCCAAGCCAGCCGAACTTATAAGTGTATTCCGAACCGGGGAAACCGGGAAGTCGGGCGGAAACCCGCACCTGGTCGTCCCAAAATTCCCCAAGACGAAGAACATAGCAACTAAGGTTTCGCTCTTGATCTTTGGCCTCCAGTTGACCGCTCAAAATAACGACTGACGTTATGAACGGGATGCGTTACTATGAGTTTATGATCAAGAGCTTCCGGGATGCCGATCTGGAGCGGTTCTGGGAGACAGGTAAGAGCCGGCGGATTCCGGCAAACTTGCGGGCGGTAGTTGGCCGGAAATTGGCGTGGTTGAATGCGGCAGTGAGTTTTGAAGTGCTCCGCGTCCCTCCGGCGAATCACCTTGAAGCGCTACGTGGCGACCGGGAAGGCCAGTACAGCATTCGCGTCAACGACCAATTCAGATTATGTTTCGAGTGGAGCGGAACGGACGCCCATCATGTCGAGTTGGTGGACTACCACTGAAGGAGCATGAGAAATGGCCAAGAAGAAAATTTTTGCGATACATCCAGGCGAGATTCTGCGCGAGGAGTTCATGAGACCCCTTGGACTTACCGCGTACCAACTGGCTAAGGATCTGCATGTCTCGATTCCACGGGTCAACGATATCGTGCGGGAGCGCCGCTCCGTAACCGCAGACACAGCTCTCCGCCTGGGCCGTTACTTCGGCACGGACGCGCAGACTTGGATGAACCTGCAAGCCGATTACGACCTTCGGATAGCCAGAAGTAAGGCGGATATTAGTAGTGTCCGCCCACGGAAGACAGAGGCCGCTTGACCCCGCGGAAACGTTAGCCCTTACCCCGGCAGCCCTGACGAAATCAGCAGCGGCTTCTTCTTGCGCACATGCAGAGTCCGTTCGGCCTCGGCCACCACTTCGCCGGTGCCATCTATGATCTGCACCACGAACACCGGCTCGACCTTCGGCTGCGTCTCCGCCGCCTGGCGCACCCCGTCGATCTGCGCTGCGCTCAGCCGGAACTCCGCCCGCACCGTTCCCTTGGCGGGTTTGCGGAAGCGGATGGACGCCGCCTTGTCCCATACAATGTATTGTGGTCCAAGGTTCTCGATCAGCATCAGCATGTAGAACGGATCGGTCATGGCAAACAGCGAGCCGCCAAAGTGCACGCCCACGTAATTCGTGTTCCAGAAGCGCTGCACCATCTCCACATCCACCTCGCGAAAATCCTCCGAGATGCGCCGCACCTTCACCCCCATCCCCAGGAACGGAGGCCACCAGTTGATCCACCGCAGAAACCGCCGCTTCATCCACTTTCCGCTCAAGCCCAGCTCCTAACGCTTCCTCACCCCGCCACTCAATACCGTGCGCGTCCCCCACGCGGTTTCCACCCGCAGAAACCCGCGATCGTCCAGGCCGCGGGTCACGCCCTCGTAGCCGCCGTCTTCCTCGACGGCCACCGCGCAGCTCCGGCAGTAGGATGAGTGCTGCTCGAAGCGCCGCAGAATCCGCTCCCGCGCCGCCGTCACACCGGTTCTCGCTCCATCGCTCAGTGCCGTGTGCTCGCGATCCAGCGCCCGCAGCAGGGCGGCCACCAGTTCGACCCGCGAAAACCTCTGCCCCGCCTCCAGGTACAGCGAAGTCGCAATCGCCTCCAGCTCCGGTGGAAACTCCGTGTTGTTGACGTTGAGCCCCATGCCCACCACCACGTAGCGAACCCGGCTCACCTCGGCGTTCAGCTCCGTCAGGATGCCGCAGAATTTCCGTCCGCCCAGCAGTACGTCGTTCGGCCAGCGCAGATCGCCCCACAGCCCGGTGACTTCGTGTACCGCCTCCACCACGGCCAGCCCTGCCGCCAGCGACAGAATGACCACGTCCTCCGGAGCCACCTTCGGCCGCAGCAGAGCCGAGCAGTAGATTCCGTCCCGTGGATTCGACTTCCACAAATGCCCTGCGCGTCCCTTGCCCGCCGTCTGCTCCTCGGCCAGCCACACCGCGCCCCGGTCTCCGTTCTGGTCTCCATTCTGTGACCGGGCATCGGCCACGCCCTCTGCTCCGGCGCGCATCGCTGCGGCATTGGTCGAGCCGATCTTCACAAAGTGCCGCACTTGTCCGGCAAAAATCGTGCTGGCAATCATCGGCTCCAGCACCTCGGGCAACGCCAGATCAGCTTCGCCCGCCAGCCGGTATCCCTCGGCCGCAGAGCCAGCAACCTCCACGCCCATGGCACGCAACTCTTCCGCCAGTTTCCAGGTTTCGCCCGTCGCAACCCCGGCAGCCGCCGCCCAGTCGCGTGCGCTCAGCACGCCGTGCGACTCCCGCAAAGCCAGCAGTACCCGCCCCAACCGCGCATCCGTCTGCCGCGTCTCTTCCGCCATCCCCAAAGTATATATAGAGTCCCATCGATCTTCGCCCAAACAAAACTCCCGGCACCACGCCGGGAGTCTCTGCCTGTTCACCACTCGCGGCTTACTTGGATGCTTCCTTGCTTGCCTCCACGCTGACGTCGATCTTCACATCCTTGCCCACGCCCAGACCGGTTGGATCGTAGCTCACGTGATAGTCAAAGCGATTGATCGTCAGCGAGCCTTCCGCGCCGAGCCGCGGCTCGCCCTTCGGACCCTTGCCCTGCGCCAAAGTGAACGGAAGCTCCACCTGCTTGGTTACATCGCGAATCGTTAGATTGCCCACCGCGACATATTGGTCGCCGCCCATCTTGCGAACACTTGTGCTCTGGAACCGGAGCTCGGGATATTGAGCGGTATCAAAAAAGTCCGGGGTGTTCAGATGCTTGTCGCGCGTCGCGTTGTCGGTGGTCACCGAGTTGGAACGGATCACGGCCGTCACCGAACTCTTCTCCGGTGCCGCTTCGTCAAACAGAATGGTGCCGCTCACCTCCGTAAAGCGTCCGCGGACAGTCGAAATTCCCATGTGCTTCACGGCAAAGTTGGCGGACGAGTGCGCGCCATCGATCTTGTAAACATCCGCGGCCAGCGCCAGAGAACTCATCGTCAGCGTCGCGCTCAACAGCAGCAACAGTTTCTTCATCACTTTCTCCATCAGACATTAGTTGTTAAAACAACTATCACTTCAGTCAGATTCCAGAACTCGCGACGACGATGCAGAAATATTCCCCGGCAGCCGGCAGCCCGCCTATTTAACCTCGCACCGCCCCAGCGCGATGCTCTTCCCGGTATTCTCCCCTGGCTCGCTGCGCAGTTCCAGATGATCCAGCCACTTGATGCTCGTCCAGCAGTCGCCGCCCGGCACCACCAGGCGGACTGGTCCACCGTGTTCAGCGGGTAGAGCGGCATCTCCCAGGCGGGTGGCAAGCAGGGCTTTTCTGGCATCCTGCAAGGGGATGGGAACCGTGAACTCCCCAGCGCTCGCCTGAACCCACTGGGCCTGCGGGTCGATCTCCGCGAGGGCGAGCACGAATTCCAAATTAATCCCCCACCATCGCACCGCCGGAACCGTCCAGCCCTCTTCGCAGGTAAAGTCCGCGGTCACCTCACGCTGCGGCAAGCCATCGAAATCGGACTCGGTCAGTTCCAGGGTTCGTCCGACCAGTCCGTCGACCCGCAGCACAGCAACACCGGGGCCTCGCTGGCCGCTTGAATGAACCGGCAACTTTCCCAGGATCTTTGCCTCGTTCTGCATCTGTCCCCTCCTCGCACAGACAGTACGATGCTCCTGCCCGGGCAAAGCAGCGACGACTTTGGTCACAGATCGATTCTGGTTAACGGCTTTGGTTCCGGCTTGGCGGAAAGCCGATCCGCCTCGGCTTCACTGAGAAAGTAGGCGACGAACGCCAGAACGGTCTTCGCGTCCAGCCCTCGTGCCAGCTCAGCCTTCAGATCACCGCGCCAGTTGGCGACTTCCTTCTCGAAATCTGTCTTCGCCATGAGGCGCTGAAAACCGCGCAAAACTTCCTGGCAGGAGCGGCGGGAATACTCGGACCACGACTCGCCCGCTTCGCGCCCCCGGGAGTCGGCGTTCAGCCAATACATTTCGCAGACACTGCCATCGGACCAGCGCGCCTGGAGTTGTCCGCCCACGCAGGCATAGCCCAATGCCTCCGCCTTCCGCAACGCCTCAGGAAACGCAGCCAGCGTCCAGCCATACTCGGTTCCGCGCCGCGTGGCACCCTCCAGAATCTCGGGCGGCAGAGCATCTCTCACCGTTTTCATAGAATATTCCTCATCGCGAAGTCTCAAAGACCGTCTGCAGCTCATACCCGGTCGGCCGTCCCAGCAGCCAGCTCACGCCGTCGCGCTTCTGCTCCCGGAAGAGCAGCGCCATCCGTCCGTATCCATCCGGGTCCACCGCATCCACCAGCCGCACCTCGGGATACAGGTCCAACTCCCGAGGATCGCTCACCGCGCTGTAGAGCTTCACCAGCTTGCCTTCATCCTGCCGCGCCACCACGGTCACCACCCACCCCTTGCCGTGGACACCCGTGCCCGAAGCGCTCGCACCCGGCGAGACCGGCGCGTAGCGTGCCGAATACACCACCGTCGCATAGTTGTTGTAGTCCAGGTCGTAGGGCACAAACTGCTCGTCATCCAGCTTCAACTCCGGCAGCTCTACGGCCTTCGCCGCCGCTGCCTTTTTGTTCGAAGCTGGTTTTCACCGCGGCTGTATTGGCCGGGGCGGGCAGCACCAGACCGCGCTGGGCCGCCACCCGGCGCAACTCTGCCCGCGCCAGCTCGCGCGCCGACTCCTCCATCTGCTGGCGCTCTTCCTCGTGGCAAACATAGATCAGCGGCTGCACCTCGGAGCGCCCCGCGTCGCTGACCGCAACCTGCCGCGTCATCGGCTCTTCCAGCTTGAAGTCCGGCAGATCGTGTCCACTCTGCTCCTGCACCGGCTTGCCGCGCCGCAGAATCGGATGATCCGGGTCGTCGCTCGGGGTCAACTCTGCCGGCGCATTCACCGTCAGGCTGGCGATTGGCTTGCCGGCTGGCTCGGGGATTGCCCTGGAGATGGCGTTGCCGGTTGGCTTGAGGCCCCCCGCGCTGCAGAACCCGTGGTTGCCGGGGTCGAACTCTTACCGCGTCGCTCGAATCGTCTTTGCGATGCAGCTTCGGCCGATTCGGGTCCTGCCCGGAGCTTTCTTCCGGCTGGCTGGCTGGAGTCTGGCTCCCGCTCTGCGCCGCTGGGGTTTGCGCAGAAGCCTGAGTCTGAGCCTGTGCAGACGCCGAATCCTGGCCCGCCGCCGGAGCCTGCGCACTGGCGCTCAGCCGGAGTGCTGTCCGAACCTTCCCTGCGGTGCAGCTTCGGCCGATCCGGGTCGTCGTCCGCCTCGGGCGCACTGGCTCGTGGCTGCGGGATGCGGAGCCGGGTTATCGCCCTCGCTTCCCTCGCGGCGATGCAGCACCGGCCGCGACGGATCTTCCACCACCACCGCACGCGGCGCGCGCTTTTTCGCCAGCGTCGCCGCGTCCGGAACGACCTTGAAGCGTCCATTGCCGAACCACTCCGACGGAGTTGCTCAGCGTCGCGCTCTGCACCGTGAACGTTCCCAGCGGCTTGCCAAACTGCTGCACCTCGTACACCGTCTCCGAATACAACGTGAACGGCACCGGAGTCGCATGGTACAAGTCCGCGTCGTAGTAATGCGTTCTCGTAGAAGAAGGTCACCGGAATCAGCCGCCGTGATCCGTTCTTGAATGTCTCCAGCACCGCCACGCGCCCGCGGAGTCTTCCGCTCCGGCTGCGGCACCCGGTATTGTGCCTGCCAGCGGCGAAGCGAAAGCACCACCACCGCCGCCGCCAGCAGCCACGGCCTGCTCTGCTTTGCGGTGCAAGCCCGTTTTGCGGTATAGATACTTGGTCATGGACGTCAATCAGAAAGCTCCCGACTTCACTCTGCCCGACGAAAACGGAGAGCCAGTCACGCTCTCTGCTCTTCCAGGGTAAACCCATCGTGCTATTCTTCTACCCTCGCGCCAATACCTCCCGGCTGCACCATCGAGGCCTGCGGCTTCCGCGACCATTACAGCAAGCTCACCCGCGCCGGACTCACCGTCCTCGGCATCTCCCCGGATACCTCGAAGGCGCAGAAGAAGTTCCAGGAAAAATATTCGCTCCCTTACACCCTGCTCGCCGACGCCGACAAAGACGTCGCCAAGCTCTTCGATGTGCTCAAGGAAAAGAACATGTACGGCAAAAAAGTCATGGGCATCGAGCGCACCACGTTCCTCATCGCCCCCGACGGCACCATCACCCACGTCTGGCGCAAGGTTAAACCGGAAGGCCACGCCGAACAGATCCTCGCCGAGGCCAAGGCCCACAAATAGCCAGCGCCGATACTGGACGCCCGATCCAGCCAAGCTTGGTGCCGCCACGTTCGCCTCCGTTGGCTAACGTGGGGTAGTTGATCTTGCCATTGTGCTTGCCGTTGCTCTGCTCGGAATTCATCATGCTAGCCATCGTGAACCGGCAACCCGACGAATACTGTTTTGACCGCATCCACTCTCACATCCCGCGCCCTCGCCCGCCTCGCCCCGCTGCCGCGCTCTTTCTACTCCCGCGACCCCGCCTGGTCGCCCGCGAGCTCCTGGGCAAGCTTCTCATCCGCCGCGAGGCGCGCCGAGTCGCCACGCGGTGACCCACATCCGCCGTCTTCTGGCAATGCGGGGAACTCCTCGCCGGACGCATCGTCGAAGCCGAAGCCTACCTCGGCGCCATCGATCCCGGCGCCCACGCCTACCGCGGCCTGACCCCACGCAACGCCGTTCTCTTCGGACCGCCCGGCCACGCCTACATCTATTTCATCTACGGCAATCACTACTGCACCAACGTCAGTTGCCACGCCGGAGACGCGGAATTGGCGTCACGAATGCAACGCAGCGTCCTGCTGCGCGCCCTGGAGCCGGTCTGCGGCATCCCGGAGATGGCCGCCCTCGCGCCACCTCATCCCTCCCGCTGCCGAGCCCACTCAACGCTGCCGCAGCTTCGCCTGCTCACCTCCGGCCCCGGACGCCTCTCGCAAGCTCTCGCCATCACCCGCCAGCGCGATAACGACTGCGACCTCTGCTCCCGCGCCAGCGGGCTCTACATCGCCGACGACGGCTCGCCCGCCCCGCACCCATCGCCGCCACTCCCCGCATCAACGTCACCCGCGCCCCGCTCGATAAATGGCGCTACCTCATCACCGGCAATCCTTTCGTCTCCGGCAAAAAACTCCTGACCCCTGACCCGGCTTCAGAGCGCAATCCAATCGCGCTGCCGCCTGTGCCTGCGATAGATGTCGCCCGCGATACAATGCCCTTTCATGCGCCCCCGCTTCCAATGGGACATCGGCCGCCGCTCGCTTCCGCTCGGGCGAGCGCACCCTCATCATGGGCGTGCTCAACGTCACCCCTGATTCTTTCTCCGACGGCGGCCGCTTCCTCATCCCGCAGGCCGCCATCGCCCACGGCCTCGAACTGCTCGACCAGGGTGCCGACATCCTCGACATCGGCGGCGAATCCACCCGTCCCGGCGTCTCCACTGCCTCCACCAGGCTCCCGCGCTCGCCGGAGCCGTCTCCGCCCAGGAGGAAATCGACCGCGTTCTGCCCATCATCGAGGCCATCCGGCGCAGCGCCCCAGCGCCATCCTCTCCATCGACACCTATAAATCCAGCGGTCGCCCGCTGCGCCCTCGAAGCCGGGGCCGAAATCGTCAACGATGTCAGCGGCTTCACCTGGGACTCCGCCATGGCCGCCACCATCGCCGCGCACCCCTGCGGCGCCATCCTGATGCACGTCCGCGGCCTGCCGCACCAGTGGCGCACCCTGCCGCCCGCTCCGGACATCGTCTCCCTGGTCCGCCAGGAGCTTTGCGACCGCGTTTCCGCATGCGCTCGACGCCGGCATCGCCCGCGGCTCCATCGTCCTCGACCCCGGCTTCGGCTTCGGCAAAAATTTCGACGAGAACTATCCGCTGCTGGCCCGCTTCGCCGAACTCCACTCCCTCGGCTTCCCCTTGCTCGCCGCCGTCTCGCGCAAAAGCTTCCTTGGCCGCACCGTCGCCGCCCGCCTCGACGCGAAATCGCCGGTGCCCCACATCTGCCGCAGTCAGCAGATGCGGGATTGCCGGGCGATCCCTCGAAATCTACCTCCATCCCGCCCGCTGCCAGAGACACCGCAACCCTGGCCGCCACGGTGGCCGCCGCCCTTGCCGGAGCCCACATCGTCCGTGTCCATGCCGTCCGTCCCGCCGTCGAGGCCCTGGCCATCGCCGACGCCATCCTCCGCGCCGAAATCCCATCCTGAGACTTGTTTTTTCCGCCGGCGCGCTCGAATCCGGCGCTTTGCTGTACTCTAGTCTGTCAATCTAAGGCGACTTGCGATGGATATAATCTCAAACCCGAAAGAACTCTTGCGCTACCAGAAATTGGTGGACGCAATCACCGTGAATGAATGCGACTTTGATCCTCAGTGGATCAAGAAACATGGATGGAAAGTGGTTCCCGTGGAAGACACCGGCCACTTCGCCGCCGGGCAGATAGCGACGCTCGTGGCGGCCTTACACGAGGCAGGCTATGACCAGTGCATCGCCATTGCCACCGAATCCGTGGAGCCGGATGGGGTGCCCGGTTATTCCTTCCCGGTCTCGGAGGAAGAATTCCGCAACTTCAACGCCGAGTGCGGACTCTTCCGCTACGTGTTGACCGATGCCAAGCGAAGCTGGGCGATCTCCTGCAGCGAGTGGTACAACCTGTTTGCCGGCAAGCCTGAGCTGCTGGAGTCGATGTTGGGAAGACCGATTGCCAAGGCGCGGGAAGAATTTCTGAATTTCGCTAACTTATTGGCAAAAGGTCCGGACGAACCTCTGCTTCGGGTCGCGAAACACTACGCCGCGTTGTAGTGCTTCCATGTCCGCCATCGACGCCATCCTCGCTTCTTACAAAGATCGCGTCACCATCCGCCGCCCCTGCCCTGCCGCTCCCGAGGGCCGGTGCGTTGTCTACTGGATGCAGCGGGCCCAGCGCGCCCATGACAACTCCGCGCTTGATCTAGCCGTGGATCTGGCGAACGCCCTTGGGCTGCCGGTCGTAGTTTTTTTCGCGGTTGTCCCCTATCCCCACGCCAACCTGCGCCACTACGCCTTCATGCAGCAGGCCTTTCCGGACACCGCCCGCCGCCTCGCCGCGCGCAACATCGGCTTCGTCCTGCGCCGCCATCCTCACAGCGATCGTCGCCCGCTTCTGCGACGAGGTTCACGCCGCCCTCCTGGTGGGCGATGAAAACCCGATTCGTGAAGCCCTCCACTGGCGCGAGGTGCTGGCCAAGAAACTCCGCATCCCCTACTTCACCGTCGATGCCGACGTCGTCGTTCCCAGCAAACTCCTGCTCAAAGC
Organism: uncultured Acidobacteriota bacterium; assembly: GCA_963779365.1. Taxonomy (GTDB): domain Bacteria; phylum Acidobacteriota; class Terriglobia; order Terriglobales; family Acidobacteriaceae; genus TOLSYN. Next base: position 154,241 of record CAVZYB010000009.1, read on the forward strand.
GCAGTACGCCGCGCGCACCATCCGTCCTCGCCTCCAGGCTCTCTTCGATGAGTACCTCGTCCCCTGCCGCAACCCGCACGCCCAGGTTGGTTTTTCCACGTCGCCGGAATCCCTTGATCCCGCCTCCGACCTTACCGCCGGATGGCGGGGCCTGGACCGCAGCGTCGCGCCAGTCTCCAGCTTTGTTGCGGGCACCACCGAGGCCCTGCGACTGCTTGAGGATTTTGCCACCCACCGGCTGGCCGAGTATCCCATCCTCCAAGGCGCGCCCGACCGCCAAGGCACCAGCCGCCTGTCCCCCTATCTTCACTTCGGACACATCAGCCCGGTCACCATCGCTCTGGCGGTCCGCGCCGCCCGCGTTCCTGAGGAGGCCAAGCAGAAATATCTCGACCAGCTTATTACCTGGCGCGAACTGGCCATCAATTTTGTCCACTTCCAACCGCTCTACGATTCCATCGAGTGCGCCGAACCCTGGGCCCACAAGTCACTGGCCGCCCACGCCGCCGATCCGCGCCCCATCCTCTACACGCGGCCCCAGCTTGAGAACGCGGAAACCCACGATCCGCTCTGGAATGCCGCCCAGTTCCAAATGCTGTACCTCGGCTGGATGCACAACTACATGCGCATGTACTGGGCCAAGAAGATCCTGGAGTGGTCGCCCTCGCCACAGTCCGCCTACCAGACCGCGATTTACCTCAACGACAAATATTTTCTCGATGGCCGCGATCCGAATGGCTACGCCGGCGTCGCCTGGTCGATTGCCGGCAAGTTCGACCGTCCCTGGTTCGACCGTCCCATCTTCGGAGTCATCCGCTACATGTCCGGGGCTGCCGCATCAAGGAAGTTCGACGCCGCCAAATACATCCGCGAGATGTATGCGCTGGCCGGCCGCTCCGCCCCTCCACGGCCTGCAAGCGGTTCTGATCGTATGATTTAGAAGAGTTTCTGCGAGTCCAGCAGAATCGTCACCGGTCCGTCGTTCACCAGCTCCACCTTCATCTCGGCCTGGAATTGCCCGGTTTCACAGCGTAATCCGAGGGCTCGGACGCGCTCCACAAAATATTCGTACAGCCCGCGAGCCTGCTCTGGCCGCGCCGCCGCGTCAAACGAAGGCCGTTTTCCCCGCCGCGCATCGCCGTACAGCGTGAACTGGCTCACGGCCAGCACCGCGCCCCCGGCCTCGCTCACATTGCGGTTCATCTTTCCTTCGGCATCCTCAAAAATCCGCAGCGCCGCAATTTTTTCCGCCAGGTATTCGGCGTCGCTCTCGCCATCGCTGGAGCCTACCCCCAGCAGCACCATCAAGCCCCGCTCAATCTGCCCGATGGAGCGCGCCTCAACCGTAACCCTGGCCCTTGAAACCCGTTGCACAACTGCTCGCATTCCCTCAGTAGAACCCATCCGGGAGCAGCGTTGGATAGTGCCGTTCCGGCTTCCGTCGGCCGCCATGGATCGGAACATTCGCAGCCATCCTCCGCATCAATTGCGCATTGACCTTCATAAAAACGAACAGTTAGGATGCTAATCGGCATCGTCCGGCGCATAGAACGTTTTCCAAATGGCGCGACCCTTTGGCCGGACAGCTCAACTTTTTGCAGGAGGCGCCAACAAAATGGCTGCTGTGGAAGAAAAACTGAAGCAGATTATCGTGGAGCAGTTGGGTGTGGATGAAGCCGAGGTCACCGCCTCTGCTTCGTTCGTGGATGACCTGGGCGCCGATTCGCTGGACATCGTCGAACTCGTGATGGCCTTCGAAGAGGCCTTTGACATTGAGATTCCGGACGAAGACGCTGAGAAGATCAAGACCGTGAAGGATGCGGTGGACTACATCAGCGCACACTCCAAGGCCTCGAAATAACTAGCTACTCGCGCACCTCGGTACAATGAAGAAACGGCCACTGTAGCCTGACCGCCGGGCATCACTGCCCGGCGTACGCCGTTCCTATTTTCACAAGGAGAGTTGAATGGCTTCCGCCGGACGAGAAAGTCAAACAGATCATCGTGGAGCAACTTGGGGTGGACGAAGCGAGGTCACCGCCAGCGCTTCTTTCCAGGACGACCTGGGTGCGGATTCGCTGGACATCGTCGAACTGGTCATGGCCTTTGAAGAAGCCTTCGACGTTGAGATTCCGGACGAGGATGCCGAGAAGATCAAAACCGTGAAGGACGCGATCGACTACGTCAACGCACACGCGAAAGGTGGGAAGCAAGCTTGAGTCGCCGAGTAGTGGTCACTGGTCTTGGCTTGATTTGCGGTGTCGGCAACACCACGGAGGAAGTGTGGGCGAGCCTGCTGGCCGGCAAGAGTGGCGTTGCCCCGATTACTTTTTTTGACACCGCTCAGTATGCCTGCCAGATCGCGGCCGAGGTCAAGAACTTCGACCCGCTGAACTTCGTCGAGAAAAAAGAACTGAAGAAGATGGGCCGCTTCATTCACTTCGCGCTGGCCGCGGCCACCGAAGCGATGAAGATGTCAGGCCTGAAGGTTACGCCGGAAAACGCCGAGAACGTCGGCGTCTACATTGGCTCCGGCATCGGCGGCTTTGACATCATCGAGCGCGAGCACACGGCGCTGATGGAAGGCGGACCGCGCAAGATTTCGCCGTTCTTCATTCCCGCCACCATCGTCAACCTCGCCGCCGGACAGGTCAGCATCCGCTTTGGCGCAAAGGGCCCGAACCTGGCCAGCGCCACCGCCTGCACCACCGGCGCCCACGCCATCGGCGACAGCTTCAAGATCATTCAGCGCGGCGATGCCGACGTGATGATCGCCGGCGGCGCCGAAGCCGCCATCACGCCGATGAGCGTCGGCGGATTCTGCCTCCATGCGCGCGCTCTCCACCCGCAACCAGGAACCGGAGCGCGCCAGCCGTCCATGGGACAAGGATCGCGACGGATTCGTCGTCGGCGAAGGCTCCGGCATTCTGATTCTCGAAGAGCTGGAGCACGCCAAGGCGCGCGGCGCGAAAATCCTTGCGGAAATTGTCGGCTACGGCATGAGCGGCGACGCCTACCACATCACCTCGCCCGCTCCCGAGCACGAGGGCGCCTTCCGCGTCATGCGCAATGCGATCCGCGACGCCAAGCTGACGCCCGCCGACATCGGCTACGTCAATGCGCACGGCACCTCGACGCCGATCGGGGATGAGTTGGAGGCCATCGCCATCCGCAATCTGTTCGGCGAATACAATGTTCCCGTCAGCTCCACCAAGTCGATGACCGGCCATCTGCTGGGCGGCGCCGGCGGACTGGAAGCGGGCATCACGGTGCTTGCTCTGCGCGATCAGATGCTTCCTCCGACCATCAACCTGGAGAATCAGGACGAGACGAACCCTGGGCATGGACTTCGTTCCGAACCACGCCCGCAGGGCATCGCTGGACTATGCGCTGTCGAATTCCTTCGGCTTCGGCGGAACCAACGGCTCGCTGGTTTTCAAGCGCTGGAGCGAGTAGCCGTCCGCAGCTTGCAACAACGGTACGTAAACAAGAAACCCGCTGTACGCGGGGTTCGTTTTGCAGTTTCTCTTCCGAGGCCTGCGGCTTGACTGGCGGCTGTTCGCATGCCCGGCGTGCCGTTCGAGCACCATCCGCAAAGCTGATCCACCAGCTCCGGGGTCAGGCTGTCATGCCGGATCAGAAAGCGCATGTAGATGGGACCGTATAGCGCATCGAGCATCAGGTCGAGATCGAGATTCGCGGGCAGTTCGCCGCGCGAGATTCCGCGCCGCAGGGTAGCGTATGCTTCGGCCCGGCGCGGCTTCAGAAAGCGTTCGCGGAAGGCGCCGATGAGCGTGGCGTCGCTTTGTCCGGCACCAAGGATGGCGGAGACGATGTGGCCGCGGCGGCTGCGCAGAATCTTCACCAGTTGCTGCATCTGCTGGCTCATGTCCTGGCGCACCGAGCCGGTATCCGGAAAGCGGAGTTTCTGCGTGACGCTGCTGGCGAAGGCGTCGGCCACCAGCGCAGCCTTGGTGGGCCACCAGCGGTATACCGTGGCCTTGCCCACGCTGGCCTCGGCGGCCACGTGTTCAATCGTCAGGTCGGCGAATCCGTTTTCTTTCGCTTCCAGAAACTTCAGCGTGCTGCTCAGGATCGCCTGGCGGGCGCGCTCGCAACGCGGACGTCCCGGCGGCCGCTTGCCGTCGGCGCCTCGCCGTTAGCCAATATTTACTTTCTTGCCCATCGCCCGATGCTAGCATAGAAAGCGTGTTCTATTTAAATTTCGATCCAATACGCATAGTATCGAATCTAACATTATCAGTGCGGAGATCGTCCTTGATCTCTGCAGGGAGTCCTGCTCTTGCTCGGCCAAACTCTGGAGTGAATCCTATCCATGTGGATTGTTGCGTTAGCCCTAAGGCGTCCCTACACATTCATCGTGATGGCGCTGCGTCATCCTTCTCCTGACGCCGATCACGGTGTTGATGATGCCTACGGACATCTTTCCGGAGATCGACATCCCCGTCGTCTCCGTGGTCTGGTTCTACACCGGGATGGCTCCGCAGGATATGGCCGACCGCATCGTCACCAACTCCGAGCGCGGCATCACCACCACGGTCAACAACATCGAACACATGGAATCGCAGTCGGTGAGCGGCCTGGGAATCATCAAGGTTTTCTTCCGCCCCGGCACCAACATCCAGACGGCGATTGCGCAGGTCACGGCCATCTCGCAGACCACGGTGCGCGGCATGCCGCCGGGAACCACGCCGCCGCTGATCATCTCCTACAGCGCCTCCACCACGCCGATCATTCAGCTCGGGCTGAGCAGCAAGACGCTGCCGGAGCAGCAACTGTTCGACCTCGGCCAGAATTTCCTGCGCAACCTCGCTGGCCACGGTGCAGGGCGCGGCCACGCCTTATCCTTACGGCGGCAAGATCCGCCAGATCCAGGTGGATCTGGACCTGCCGAAGCTGCAGTCCTACAACCTTTCGCCGATTGACATCGTCAACGCCGTCAATGCGCAGAACCTGATTCTTCCCACCGGAACCACCAAAATCGGCCCGCTGGAATACAACGTGGAGATGAACGGCACGCCGCGGAACCATCGCCGAGTTGAACGATCTGCCGGTGAAGACCAGCCAACGGCGCCACGCTCTACATGCGCGACGTGGCGCACATCCGCGACGGCTTTGCGCCGCAGACCAACATCGTGCGCCAGGACGGCAACCGCGGCGCGCTGATGTCGATTTACAAGAACGGCAAGCGCCTCCACGCTGCAGATCGTCGCCGGGATCAAGAACATCGTCCCGCTGGCGGCGCAGTCGCTTCCGCCGGAGCTGAAGATCAGCGCGCTGTTCGATCAGTCGCTGTTCGTGCGCGCCTCCATTCAGGGCGTGCTGCATGAAGCGCTGCTGGCCGCGCTGCTGACGGCGGTGATGATTCTTCTCTTCCTCGGCGACTGGCGGCCCACCATCGTCATCGCCATTTCGATTCCGCTCTCGATCTTCTGTTCCATCATCCTGCTGGCCGCCATCGGCGAGACGCTCAACATCATGACCCTGGGAGGACTGGCGCTGGCCGTCGGCATCCTGGTGGATGACGCCACCGTCGAGATCGAAAACATCGAGCGCAACCTTGCCATGGGCAAGGAGATGCGGCAGGCCATTCTCGACGGCGCGCAGCAGATCGCCGTGCCCGCATTCGTTTCCACGCTCTGCATCTGCATCGTCTTCGTGCCCATGTTCTTCCTCACCGGCGTGGCGCGCTTCCTGTTCGTGCCGCTGGCCGAGGCCGTCAGCTTCGCCATGCTGGCCAGCTATCTGCTCTCCCGAACCCTGATCCCCACCCTGGTCATGTACATCATGCGCGGCCATGAGCATCGCGCCGCCGGGCCAAAGACGGTTCTGGGCCGCTTCCAGCGCGGCTTCGAGCGCAAGTTCGAAGACTTCCGCCGCGGCTACCAGTCGCTGCTGGAAACCACCCTCGAGCATCGCGGCATCTTCGTAACGTTCTTCCTGCTGTTCTGCCTGCTCTCGCTCGGGCTGATCACCTTCCTCGGGCAGGACTTCTTTCCCGCAGGTGGATGCCGGCCTGTTGCGCCTGCATGTTCGCGCCCGTCCCGGCCTGCGCGTGGAGGAGACGGCGCGGCTCTGCGACGAGGTGGAAGCTGAGCTGCACCGGCAGATTCCCGGGCGACGAGATTCAGACGATCCTCGACAACATCGGCCTGCCCAACTCCGGCATCAACCAGTCCTACAGCTCCGCAGGCACCGTCGGCAGCAGCGATGCCGAGATTCTGATCTCGCTCGATCCCGAGCATCACCATCCCACCGCGGACCACATCCGGCATCTGCGCGAGGTGCTGCCGCAGCGCTTTCCCGGGCGTGGAGTTCTTCTTTCAGCCGGCCGACATCGTCACCCAGATTTTGAACTTCGGACTGCCCGCTCCCATCGACGTGCAGGTGATCGGCGCCGACATGCAGAGCAACTACGCCATCGCGCAGCAGATCGCCAACCGGATGCGCCACGTTCCCGGCACCGCCGATGTGCACGTGCAGCAGTTGCTCTCCGCGCCCACGCTGCACATGGACCTGGATCGCACCCGCATCACCCAGGTGGGACTGAACGCGCGCGATGTGGCGCAGAGCGTGCTGATCTCGCTGAGCGGCAGCTTCCAGACGGCGCCGAACTTCTGGCTGAATCCGAAGAACGGCGTGACCTACCAGATGGCCGTGCAGTCGCCGCAATATCGCATGACCAGTCTGGATGACCTGATGGCGGTGCCGGTGAACTCGCAGCAGGGCTCGCAGTTGCTGGGCAACCTGGTGCAGGTGCAGCCGGTGGCGCGTCCGGCGGTGGTGAATCACTACAACGTGCAGCCCGTGATCGACGTCTACGCCAGCACTCAGGACCGCGATCTTGGCGGCGGTGGCGGCGGCCACCGACCAGATCATCAAGAGCTTCGACGGCCACCTGCCGCGCGGCACCCAGCATCGTGCTGCGCGGCCAGGTCAGCACCATGCGCTCGTCGTTCCTCGGGCTTGGGCGTTGGACTGCTGGGCGCGATCGTGCTCGTCTATCTGCTGATCGTCATCAACTTTCAGTCGTGGCTCGATCCCTTCATCATCATCTCCGCGCTGCCGGGAGCGCTGGCGGGAATCTGCTGGTTCCTGCTGCTGACCCGCACCACCCTGAGCGTGCCGTCGCTGACCGGCGCGGTGATGTGCATGGGCGTGGCCACCGCCAACTCGATTCTGATGGTCAGCTTTGCGCGCGAGCAGATGGACGAGGGCATGGCCGCCATTCCGGCCGCCATCGCCGCCGGATACACCCGCATGCGGCCGGTGCTGATGACCGCCCTGGCCATGATGATCGGCATGGTGCCGATGGCGTTGGGCCTGGGCGAAGGCGGCGAGCAGAATGCGCCGCTGGGCCGCGCCGTGATCGGCGGGTTGCTGTTCGCCACGGTTGCCACTTTGTTTTTCGTGCCCAGCGTATTTGCAATTTTCCATGGCCGCCGGGAAGCCCGGCAGGCGCGCCTGGAGCAGATCGTAATAGGCGTAAACAGTTTTTATGAAATCGGAGTCAAGCATGAGTGCAGAGAACGAACTTAGAAATCCTCAGACCGAAGAGCCCGCGAACCCGGAAGTGCCTCGCTATGCGCACGGTTACGCAGGCCCAGCGCGACGAGGAGATCGAGGCGATCCAGCAACACTCCAGGCATCAGCATCCGGGCATTGAGCGCCCGCCCGAGCTTCCGCCGGCGCCGCCGCGCAAAGCGCTGCTGATGGTCGGCGTGGCCCTGCTCGTGCTGCTGATCGCCGGAGGCTACACCCTGTTCGAGCGTTTGAGCCACAGCCGGGCCCTGGCCAAGGAGACCGAGCAGAACGCCGTGCCGACGGTCGCCGTCGTGCATCCGGTGGCGGAAAAGCCCGACGAGGAACTGGTGCTGCCCGGCTCGCTGCAGGCCTTCAAGGAATCGCCCATCTATGCCCGCACCAACGGCTACCTGGTGCGCTGGTACAAGGACATCGGCAGCCGGGTGAAGAAAGGCGAGTTGCTGGCGCAGATCGATACCCCGGAAGTGGATCAGGAGCTGAACCAGGGCCGCGCCGCGCGGCAGCAGATTCTGTCTCGCAGATGGAGCTGGCAAAGATCAGCTCCGAGCGCTGGGAGAACCTGCGCAAGACCGACTCGGTCTCCGCGCAGGAGGCCGACCAGCAGACCAGCGGATACCAGCAGAGCAAGGCCAACCTGGCCGCCGCCGACGCCAACGTGCGCCGCCTGGAGCAGCTTGAGTCATTCAAGAACGTCTACGCGCCGTTCTCCGGCGTGCTGACCCGCCGCAACGTGGACCCCGGCGCGCTGATCAATGCCGGAGCCGGCGGCAAGCGAGCTCTTCGACATGGCCCAGGTCGATACCCTGCGCGTCTTCACCAGCGTTCCCCAGGCCTACGCGCCTTACATCAAGGTCGGCGTCCAAGGCCACGTCACCCTGCAGGAGTTTCCCGGCCAGAAGTTCACCGGCATGGTGGCGCGCACCGCCGAGGCCATCGACCCGGCGACCCGCACCTTGCTCACCGAAGTCGATGTGCCCAACAAGGATGGGCGCCTGCTGCCCGGCTCCTTCGGCCAGGTGCACTTCGCGGTCGGCTCCAACGTGCAGAAGCTCACGGTTCCGGTCAACGCCATGCTCTTCCGCGCCGAGGGCGCGCGGGTCGCCGTCGTCGGCGCCGACCACAAGGTGGAGTTGCGCCCCCTCAACATCGGCCGCGATTACGGCACCACGCTGGAGGTTCTGGGCGGCCTCGCGGTCAGCGACCAGATCGTCATCAACCCTCCGGACTCGCTGGAAGACGGCCAGCAGGTGAACGTTGCGCAGCCCTCGCCGGGGCAGCAGCAGCAAGGTCCACCGAACCAGAGCAGGAAGCAGCTCGTGACGCTCGACGCAGCATGCGATCGCGAACGTCGCGATTGCCAAGTCGATTGCCAACGCCGGGTGCCCGACCTTCGCCGCGTTTTCGGCCACGGCGAGGGCGGAATGCCAGCGCTACCCGAGCCATCCTCGCCGCCGCGCTCGCGCTTCTGGGGCTGCCAGCCGGATGCGCCGTGGGACCGCGCTACCAGCGGCCCGCGGCCACCGCGCCCACGGTCGCGCCGCCATCGGCGTGGAAGACCCAGCCTCCCTGGCAGCAGGCCGCGCCCAAGGATTCGATTCCAAAAGGGCCGTGGTGGCAGGTATTCCACGATCCCGCGCTGGACGCCTACGAGCAGCAGCTCTTGCAGGCCAACCAGTCCTTGCTGGCCGCGCGCGACCGGCTGGAGCAGGCGCGTTCCATCGCCCGGGTCGCCACCTCGGACTTCTTCCCGCAGCTTTCGACCGATCCCAGTGCGGTGCGTCAGAGGCGCGGGAGCCAATCGTCCGCTGAACGGTTCGCAGCGTCGCCACTCCTCCTACACCCAGAATGTCTTCACCGTTCCGTTCTCGTCAGCTATGAAGCCGATCTCTTTGGAGCCGTGCGGCACAGCGTAGAGGCCGCCAACGCAACCCTGCAGTCCACCGCCGCCGATCTGCAGAACGCGCAGCTGGTGCTGACCGCCGAGTTGGCCGCCGACTACTTCACCCTGCGCGAGCTCGACGCCGAGTTGCAGGTGGTAGAGGAGTCGGTGGGCTACCAGCGCAAGGGTCTGGAGCTGGTCAACAACCGTCATAACGAAGGCATCGCCAGCGGCTTGGAGGTTGCCCAGCAGGCCGCGCTGCTCGACGCCACGCTGACCCAGGCTTGCGCTGGTCAAACAGTCGCGTGCGCAATATGAGCACGCCATCGCCGTGCTGGTCGGCCAGCCCGCGTCGAGCTTGAACGTGGCTGCCGCGCCTTTGCGCGCCACCCCGCCGCCCCTGCCGCTCGGAGTGCCCTCCGACGTGCTGGAGCGCCGCCCGGACATCGCCACCGCCGAGCGCCAGATCGCCTACGCCAACGCCCAGGTCGGCATCGCCCGCACCGCCTTCTATCCCCACATCACGCTCGGCGGCTCCGGCGGCTGGCAGAGCCGCGACATCGCCACCCTGGCCAACGCTCCCAGCCTCTTCTGGTCGCTCGGGGCCGATGCCCTGGAACCCATCTTCCAGGGCGGACGCAACCGCGCCAATCTGGCGGCCGCGCGCTCGGCCTATGACGCCTCCGTGGCCGACTACCGGCAGTCCGTGCTCACCGCCTTCCAGCAGGTCGAGGACGGCATCAGCAACCTGCAAACGCTCTCGCAGGCCGCCGCCACCCAGGCCGCTGCCGTCGAGGAAGCCCGCCGCGAGCTGGCCATCGCCAACAACCGCTACGTCGGCGGAGTCGCCACCTACCTCGACGTCATCACCGCGCAGAGTACCCTGCTCGCCAGCGAACGGCTGGCCACCCAGCTACTCGGCCAGCAGATGGTCAGCTCGGTTTATCTGGTCAAGGCGTTGGGCGGTGGATGGGAGGCAAGCGATTTGAATCAGCAGCAGGTTCATCCCCAGGCGATTCAGATCGTGCAGCCTTAAGCCGACAGGCAGTACGGGAAGGGACAGAACTCAGGAATCCGGTTTCATCGTTCCGCCGATGGTTTCCAGCAGAGTCTGCAGATTCAGCGGCTTCTGCAGCACTGCGGGGCGGCGCATCGCCGGCAGTAAGCTCCAGCAACCGGTGATCGGTATAGCCGGACATAAACAGGGTCGAGATATTAGGCCGAAGCTTCGCCAGCTCGCGCGCCAGTTCGGCACCTTCCATCTTGGGCATCACCACATCGGTCAGCAGCAGGTGAATCTTGTCCTGCGTACTGCTCCGCGACCTGCAAGGCCTCGTCGCCATTCGAGGCAGCCAGCACCTGGTAGCCGTGCTTCTTCAGGTAGACGGCGATGGACTCCCGCAGTGCGTCTTCATCCTCGGCCAGCAAAATCGTCTCGCCCTGCCCCCGAACTGGAACAATGGCGTCGATCTCCGCGGCACTCGCCGCTTCGTCCACCGCCGGAAAGAAGATCTGAACCGTAGTGCCCCGGTCCAGTTCACTATCGATCCGGATGTAGCCTCCGCTCTGCTTCACAATGCCATAGACCATCGCCAGCCCAAGTCCTGTCCCCTTACCCAGCGGCTTGGTGGTGAAGAATGGCTCGAAAACCCGGGCCTGCACCTGCTGCGACATTCCCATTCCGTCATCGCTGACCGTCAGAATGATGTACCGTCCGGGAACGAATCCAGGCATGTTGCCATCGGCTTCACGGTCGATGTTCGCGCTGTGGGTCGTGATCGTCATCTTGCCCCCGCGGGGCATGGCATCGCGGGCGTTGACGCAAAGGTTCAGCAGGACCTGCCCGATCTGGTCCGGATCTGCTTTCACCATCCACAGCCGCCGCTCGCAGGAGAGTATCAGTTCGATGTCTTCGCCGATCAGGCGGCGAATCATCTTGGCCGTCTCTTCCACCACCGAATTCAAATCGAGGATGCGGGGCGACAAGATCTGTTTGCGGCTGAAGGCAAGCAACTGCTGAATCAGCGCGCTCGAGCGTTGCACCGCCTTCAGAACCTGCCGGGTATTGTGGCGCAGCCGGTCATCCGGCGCCAGCTCATCTTCCATCATCTGGGTATAGCTGGAGATGATCATCAGCAGGTTATTGAAATCGTGGGCCACTCCGCCCGCCAGATTTCCCACCGCCTCCATCTTCTGCGCCTGGCGCAACTGCTGTTCGAGCTCCGCCCGCTTGGAGATGTCTTCGACAAACACCTCCAGCCGAAGACTGCCGTCGGCCGCCCTCGCCTGCCGGCCGCGTACCCGGACCTGCAGTTGCTTGCCGTCTCTGCCGCTTCCAGGCCATGTCGGACTCGAACCGTCCAGCTCAGCCGGCACTCCTGCACCAATGTCTCGTATTCGCCGGGGTCGGCATAGAGCTTCTTGGAAACCTCCAGCGCCAGCAGCTCCTGCTTCGAGCCATAGCCAAGCATCTCCACCAGCGCTGGATTCACATCCAGAAAACCGTCGCTGCGCGGATCGCTTTGGTAGATGCCATACGGAGCATTGTCAATCAGCGAGCGTAGTTGCGCCTCCGAGCGCTGCAGCTTTTCTTCCGCCAGCTTGCGCTCGGTGATGTCTTCCACCGTTCCTTCAAAGTAGAGAATCTTGCCGTTTGCATCGCGCACCACCTTGGCATTTTCGCGGACAAACAGCACCGAACCGTCCCGGCGCTTCCACACCGACTCGACCCCGCGGGTCTCTCCGTCGCGCTCAATCTGTGCCCGGAAGGCCTCGCGCTGATAAATCGGTCCGCAGCCTTCCTCGTCCAGATTCTGGCCGGTCAGCTCCTCGAACGAGGTGTATCCCAGCATCGAAACCAGGGCTTCATTCGCCATCGAAATCAGCCCGTCATTGGTGGTCCGGTAAATCCCCACCGGAGCGTGAGCAAACAGGTCGTGATAACGCCGCTCACTTTCCCGCAGAGCTCTCTCCGCCCGCTTGCGCGCCGTGGTGTTACTGAATACCCCAACCCGGCCGGACAGCTCTCCATTGCGCCCAAAGACCGGGTATAGCGCTACACTGACCCATACCTCGGAGGCATCCCGGTGGCGAAGTCTGATTTCGTGCTGCGGCCTGCTCCCCGACTGCAGCAGGCTGACCAGATTCTCCGCCTTGCTGTCCGGCTCAGCCTCGGGCAGAAACTGCTGCGGCGTGCGTCCCTAACATTTCCTCGCTGGCATAGCCGAGCATTCTCGCCATCGCTGGCATTGGCGAAGACCGTAACCTCCTCGCGACTGAAGACCCACACCCCTTCTTCTGCCAGCTCCACCAACTTTCTGCAGCGCTGGTCACAATATTTTAATAAGTCTCGAAGAAGCCTGAGCTCGGGCCCATCCATTGCTGATTCCATTTCTCGCCGCCGGACAATTGGCGGATGCTCCGACAAGCGCATCAATGTCTCAATATATACAGGTTCGCAGGCACTCTGCTCCACACATTTTTGCCCCGCAAGCTCAAGAACCCGCGCCAGGCCTGCTCAAAAGCCTCCCGGAGTCCCCGAAAACTTCCTGCTTCCGCACCGAAGTAACCACCCGCTACCCTGTTCGTAATCTTTTCCGGCCCTGAACGTTCGTGTTAACTTCAGCCTCGTAAAAGTTGTGTAGTTCGTAAGATTATTTCGGGGCTCGAATGAACCGGCTTGTTAATAGCCTGGCGGACACGTGTCTGCTGAGCTAATAACAGGCGTGGTTCGCCCGTATTGGAATTAGTATTAAGGCGTTCTAATCTCCGTCGGTGTGCGGCAATTGCCGCCTGGAGATTAGAATAATGATCACCCGTATTACTATTTTCGTCATTCTGGCTCTATCGCTTGCTACTTATGCCTCCAGCCCTGCCGCTAACACGTCCGTCCACCGCAGCTGAAGTCATGTGCTGCGACGGCGATCCCTCCGGCCCGCCGAGATAGTCATACCGGCCGGCTCCCATGGGCGCGCCCAGTCGCGCTGAAAGACAGGTGAGCCGGTGCGATGGGATTGGTGGATCTGGATCGTCAACGCGTTGCTGCAATGGGGTTTGCTGGCAATTGTCCTGGGCAAGAATCGCTGGCGTCAGCATCCCGCATTCGCCATTTACGTCGCTTTCTGCTGCTGTAAAACGAGTCTGCTCATATGGGTCGTTCAGTTTGAACGACCCTTATATTTTTCCATTAATTGGGGCACCAGACTCATCGTCCTCCCTTTGATGATTGCGGTTTTGATCGAGGTCTTCGCCCGGGTCTTCCGGCCTTATTCCACCCTGCCCAAAGGCACCGTTCGCTGGTTTAGGATCGCCTTCGCCCTGCTGGTCCTTCTAACTACTGCCCTTGCCGTGCTTTGCCCCGGTCCCGGTCCTGGAAGCATCATCAACTTAGTCATGGTTCTGAACCGTTCCGCCTCCATCATCTTCTGCGGGGCCTTCGGCTTTACCGCTCTTTTTTCTTCCTATTTTGGGATTCCCTGGCAAACCCGCACGTATGGCATCGGCGTGGGATTCCTGCTCTTCATGTCCGTGGATCTCTTCACCGCCAGCCTGGGCGCAACTTATGGCCTTGAAATTCTTTTCGCGCTCAACCTGGTTGCCATGCTGGGGTACTCGTTGGCCTTGATCACCTGGTTGATTTACTTCGCTAAACCCGACATCTCTTTCTGCGCCCCAACGCTCGAACAGCTTAGACAGTTACGAAAGGCACTTGACTACACCGCGGAGAAAGCAGAATCTTTCCAGCAAACGACGTAAGGGTTTACTGGTTTGATTCTTAAAGAGGCACGAAATGATTGACGTAAGGCAAATCGAAGTGCAGTCGATCGAGGAATTGATTCTGGCATTGCACCCGGTTCAATCATCGGCTATCAATTCCAACCGGCTCGACGCCGCCATCGCTGAACTGCGCCAGATGAAGAGCAATATCACCGCCGTGCTCTCGTTCACTTCCCATTCCGCGGTGGTGGATATGGCAAGCGACCCCGAGCTTCGGCACGTCATCGACGAAGTGCGCCGCGAGTGTCTGCTCATCAATGGAATGATCTCGCGAATCATGTTCCGCCAGCGCTGGTTGTTCTCCATGAGCAAGATCGAGGACGCCTGCGACGTCATGGCCCACTATGAGGACATGGCCAGTGCCGCCTGCCGCATGTGCCTGATCTTCGCCCCGGAATTAGGTAATAACCTGCTGAGCGCGTTCTAGGACGCGCCTTCCCCGCTCGTTCCCCTGCACGATTCCCGTGTGCTTTCGTTGCGCATCCGCCCGGACGCCGCTGCCAGCTACGCTCTGGCCTGCGAACCATCACACAGTATTGTGACGGTACACACCGCGCCCGCCCTGCCTGACAGGCTTAGAATCAATGCTGAAGTAGACGTACGTCTTCAGGGCGGGGTGTAACTCCCCACCGGCGGTGAAAGCCCGCGAGCGCCTGCACTTTTGCAGGGTCAGCAGATCTGGTGAGATTCCAGGGCCGACGGTAACAGTCCGGATGAAAGAAGATGTGTCATGCTGCCCGCACCGTTCGCGTTGCGGGGTAGCGATTGGTGCATGGGTAGCCCTGAAACGTTTTTTCGTCGGATTAACGCACGAGGAGCGTTTCAAAATGTCATTCTTGCCTGCCGTCGCCGCCGTACTTGAATCTGCGGCAATTCCCTTCGAAACCAGATTCCACCAGGCCCTCTGCGATATGCGCCGGGGCCACCCTGTCATTCTCGTCGATGATTTCGATCGCGAGAACGAAGCTGACCTGATCGTCGCCGCCGAAAAGATTTCGGTGCCGGCCATGGCGCTTCTCATTCGCGAATGTAGCGGCATCGTATGTCTGTGCCTGACTGGGGAGACCGCCGATAGCTCTGGACCTGCCATTGATGGTTCAGGACAATGAGAGCTGCTTCCAGACGGCCTTCACCGTAACCGTCGATGCCCGCGAGGGAGTCACCACCGGCGTCTCCGCGCAAGACCGGGTCTCGACCATCCGGGCAGCGATTGCCGATGACGCGCAACCTTCCGCCCTGGTTCGTCCCGGCCATATCTTTCCTCTCCGAGCTGCTTCGGGCGGGGTGTTGGCCCGCGCCGGACACACCGAAGGATCGGTGGACCTGGCGCGCCTGGCTGGACTGAAGCCCGCCGCTGTGATCTGCGAAATTACCAATCCCGACGGCTCCATGGCGAAGGGCGATGATATCGACCAGTTTGCCCGGGAGCACGATATGGTGGTGCTGAGCATTGCCGAACTGGTCGAACACCGCCTCCGCGCCGAAGCCCCTGTGGCCGCGACGCCTGCCCCTTGCACCAGCCCGATCCGGCAGATAGCGACGGCGGATTTGCCGACCAGCTGGGGACATTTTCAAGCCTTGGGATTTGAGCGTTCCACCAAGCACAGTGTGGAGAACGCCGTCGCCCTGATCATGGGAGACATTTCCACCGGAGTGCCCCTGGTGAGGATTCACTCGCAGTGCCTTACCGGCGATGTCTTTGGATCCCTGCGCTGCGATTGCGGCGAGCAACTGGATCATGCGATGAAGGCGATCGCCGAGGAAGGCGCCGGCATCCTCATCTACGAGGAGCAGGAGGGCCGGGGCATCGGCCTCATGGCCAAACTCCAGGCTTACGCCCTGCAAGACCGGGGCCTCGATACGGTCGAGGCCAATGAACACCTCGGGCTGGCGGTGGACTATCGCGACTTCGTCTTGCCCGCTGAGATTCTCAAGCGGCTCGGCGTTCATCAACTCCGCCTCCTCACCAACAATCCGCAAAAACTCGAAGCCTTGGCCGAAGCAGGAATTCAGGTGGTGGAGCGCGTGGCTTGCGAAGTTTCTCCTGGTCCCGACGCCCGCTTCTATCTCACCACCAAAAAGCAGCGGCTGGGTCACCTGTTGGCCATGGTGTAGACTTTCGCGGAGCATGCAGGAACTCGCGCCTTCCAGCACGCATCTAGTGCACTAAGGATTGGTGTGTCCGTCGTTATCATCGCCGGGTAATACGCCCGGCTACTTTGTCGGATACACCTTCCGCGATTCCCGTCTGGCGCCTATGGAGGGCGCGATGAACAAGGGCCGCCTCGAAGCGTTCAGCGATGGGGTCATCGCCATCATCATCACCATCATGGTGCTGGAGTTGAGGGTGCCGCAAGGGGAGAACCTGCGGGCGCTGCTTCCGCTCCTGCCTGTCTTCCTCAACTACGCGCTGAGCTTCGTCTACGTCGGCATCTATTGGAACAATCACCACCACATGTTGCACGCCACCGGGCACGTCACCGGAGCTATGCTCTGGGCAAATCTTCATCTTTTGTTCTGGCTTTCGCTCTTTCCGTTCGCCACCGCATGGATGGGCGAGAACCACTTCGCGCCCATCCCATCGGCGCTCTACGGCATCGTTCTGCTGATGGCGGCCATCGCCTACTGGATCTTGCAGCAACTCATCATCGCGGCGGAAGGCCCGGCCTCTGTTCTCAAAAAGGCCGTAGGCAGCGACTGGAAGGGAAAACTTTCTCCCCTGCTCTATGCGTGCGCCATCGTCCTCAGCCTCCGGTCGCCGTGGCTTGCCCAGGCGATCTACGTCCTGGTCGCGCTGCTCTGGCTCGTCCCCGACCGCCGCATCGAGCACGCCCTGAAGCAAACGCGAATCATAACCCCAGCCTCAAAGTTCTATACTGCTCGTTGCGCGCCCGGTGAGATTCATCGCCCATAATTACTCTATGGGTTTTGCACTCACCCTGTTCTCCGGAGAAAGACTTGCGAAAGCTTTTCGTTCCACTGTGTGTCATGTTGTGGGTCGTAATCCCAGCGGCTGCTCAAAACCCCTCGACGTTGTTGCAACGCATCCGGCAGCTCACTACGCGTCCGGTTTTCAAGCATTCCACGGTTGGCGTGGAGGTCTATGATCTGACCGCGCAAAAAACTCTGGTGGCCTTCAACGAAGACAAGCTGTTCACCTCCGGTTCCACCACCAAACTCATCACGGAAGGCACGGCGCTGGCGTTGCTCGGCGAAAATTATCGCTTCCACACGCGCGTTTACTCCACCGGCAGCATTACTCCCGATGGCACGCTGCAAGGCGACCTGGTGCTGGTCGCCAGCGGCGACCCTAATCTTTCCGGCCGCGTGGAGGAGGACAATACCCTGGACTTCAACCCGTTCGATCACTCTTACGCGGGCGTCTTGCCGGGGAAATCCGTGAAGGGCGACCCGCTGCGAGTCTTCAAAGAATTGGCGGTTGAGGTGACGAAGAAAGGCATCTGGCACGTTCGCGGCAACGTGATCGTGGATGCCTCGTTATTCCCTTCGAACCAGGTCGAACCCGGAACCCACGCCACCATATCGCCGGTGATACTGAATGACAACATCATCGATGTCGTCGTGACCTCCGGCCTTTACCGCGGGCGACCCTGTGTCGATGAAACTATCGCCGCCATTGCCGTACCTGAAGGTGATCAACAAAGTTAAGACCGGTGATCCGGAATCCGATCCGGAGTTGCAATTCACCTCGGACATCGCCGAAGCCGATGGCTCCCATACGGTAGTGCTGGAGGGCAGCGTTCCTGCCGGAGGATGGGTGACGGCGCAGGCCGCCTACAAGGTAAAAGATCCGGTGCGCTTTGCCACCGTGGGTTTTCGCGAAGCCCTGCGATGGGCTCAGGTTGACGTGGAGGATGCCCGCTGCGGCAAGCACCGCGGCATCGACTCCCTCAGCCAAACCGGAAAGAAGACTGCTCGCCGAACACGTATCTCCTCCCTTCAAGGAAGAAGTGAAACTCACTCTCAAGGTCAGCCAGAATCTGCACGCGGCGACCACGCCCTATCTGCTCGGCGCAATTCTGGCGCACAGCTCCGCCGACGCGTTTCGCCAGGGCCTCGGGCTGGAGAAGCGATTCCTGACCGATGCCGGACTCGATCCGGAATCGGTTTCTCAACTGGATGGCGAGGGTGGCGTAGGCTCGGCCTTCTCGCCCGACTTCATGGTGCGCTATCTCGCCTACATGTCGCGCCAGCCGTACGGCCGGTTGTTTTTCGATGCGCTGCCGGTGCTGGGCCGCGATGGCACCTTGGTGGAGATGCTGAAGGACGCGCCCGCCGCCGGTCATGTCCACGCCAAGACCGGCTCCTACGTGGTGGCAAATTCGCTGAACAATGGAGTGATGCTGCTGGGCAAGGGCTTGGTGGGATATGTGGATGCGGCGAACGGACACCGGCTGATTTTTGCCGCCTACGTGAATCTAGTGCCGCTGCACAACATGGACGATGTCGCCGGGGTCGGCGAGACGCTCGCGCAAATCGCCAACCTCGCCTACCAGTACGCACCGCCTCCGGCTACCCCGCAAAAGCCTCCGAGCCGCACGCCGCGCCACCACTGAGCGTCAGCCGCCCGGAGATGCTTTTATACCCGGCAACATAGGCAGATCAGTAATCCGGCAGGACCCGAACTTTACTATTTCGCCAATCGTTGCCCGCCACTCTCGCAACCATAGGCAAACCAGTAAACTCGACTGGCAATACCATTTACCGCTTCGCCAATCGTTGGGCAGTTTTGTGACGTCTCTGTCGTCGAGAACTGTAAACCGCGCCTGCTGCAGAAAAGAAATGCCCCGGATCGCGTCCGGGGCATTCCTTGTTTCGTAGCCGCTGCTATTCGTAGGCCAGCGCTTCGATCGGATCTTTCTGCGCTGCCCTCAGCGCCGGATACAGTCCGCCCAGCATGCGCTCCGACAATGGCGATGATCGCCGCGCGCAGCACCCAGTGCGCGTCCCACACCATGCGATGCAGCGGAAACTTGTAGTTGATCGCCGCGCTTCCGGCGAGGCGTGAGCAGCAAACCCAGCAGCACTCCGCAGAGCGCCAGCAGCAGCGATTCGCGCAGCACCACATTCACAATGTAGAGCCGCGTGGCGCCCAGCGACTTGAGAATTCCAATCTCCCGCGTGCGCTCCATCACCGCCGTGTACATCGACTGGAAGATCACGATGAAGCCGATGATCATCGAGATTCCAATCACGATGTTGAAGAACGTACCCAGGAAGGGAATGTTGCCCACCGTCATCAGCGACGCGTATTCAGCCAGCGAGCGGGCAACATACTGATCCATCCCCGGAATCTGTTTGATCGCCGCCACCACGGCGTCGGCGTTTTCCGGCTTGTCCGTCTTCACGTAGAACATGCTCGCCTTGCCCTCGGAGCCGAGCAGATCCTGCAAGGTCGCAATCGGCAGATAGCGCCGTGCGCCCTTGCCGTGTTCCACAATGCCGCAGATGCGGAAGCTCTGGTTGAGCACATCGAAGTGGTCGCCGACTTTGGCGTGGTTCTGTTCGGCAAACAGGTCGTCCACGATCATGTCGTACGGCCCCTGGAACGGGCCTCCCGCAAGGTACTGGAATGGCTGGCCCATCTTGTCGAAGTCGTTCGGCGATTTCGGATTCAGGTCGATGCCGTCGATCACTTCCGAGGTTCTTGCGTGGTGATGAAGTGCGTCACAATCGGAGCGACGGCGACGACGTGCGGAACCGTCCGCAACTTGTCGGCCACTTTGATGGAGACGGGAGCGCCCGTAATGCCGGTAAAGAAACTGGAGCCCGGCGGCGACACCATCACGTCAAAGCCGATTCCCTTTTGCCGGTCGGCGTTATCGTTGAGCATGCTCATGCACAGGCCTACGATGAGCAGAATCAGCGTGACTTCAATCGAAATGGCAAACACGCTGATCATGGTGCGCAGCGGGCCGGTGCACCAGGTTGGAGAAAACCATCTTATTCACTCTTTGAGGATAACAAATCGTCAGCCAGGAATCAGCGTCCCTGACCGGGGAACTCAGAATCGCAAGGAGAAAACGATGTTCGGACGCTCTCACAGCAATCAGCAATGTGGAGAAGAGCAAAGTCATCGGACGGGCAGCGCTGGGCGCGGCGTCCATCGGAGCCATCGCCGACGGGCGCATTCGCCCTGGGCGCGCTCGCCGTGGGAGCCCTGGCCATCGGACGCATGGCCGTCGGCGCGGCGCACATCAAGCGCCTGGAGATCGACGAACTCGATCGTGGGCAAGCTGACGATCCGCGAAAAGTCAGAGCCTGTAACCGCATCGGTCGAAGGCAAATACGCAAGAAGGCGGATTACGCGTCGGCGGATCACGCATTCGTGGTGGCGCGCTCGTGGACAAAGCCGACGGCGGCATCCAGAATTTCGTTCACCGTCTCGGGCGATGCGGCCTCGCAATAGACGCGCAGCAGCGGTTCGGTGCCGGAGCCGCGCACCAGCACCCAGGCTTCGGCTCCGTTGCGTCGAGGCGCAGCGTTCCTTGCACCGCTGTGCGGTACATCGAGGAAAAACTTGAAGCCGTCGAGATCCTCCATGCGCCGCACCTGGTACTGCCGATTGGCGGGCCTGGCGGCCGCCCGCTGCAGCGCGCTCTGCTTCACCTCTTCGGAAAGGCGCAGGTCGCGCCGTCCGTAGTAGTGGCGGCCATATTTTTCCTGCAGCTCTTCCACCAGTTGGCCCAGCGTCTTGCCCTCTTCGGCCATCACGTTGGCCAGCAGCAGGGCGTTCAACGTGCCGTCGCGCTCGATCAGGAAGCGGGGAATGCCGATGCCGCCCGACTCCTCGCCGCCGATCAACACCTGCTTGCCGCTGAGCACAATCTCAGCCACGTGCTTGAAGCCGACGCCGTGCTCGATCAGCTCCCGGCCATAGGCTTTGGCAATTCGATCCAGCATCCCGGTGGTGTTGAAGGCGCGGGTGATGGCGCCGGGCCACTGCTTGCGTTTGAGCAGCCACTCCAGCAGCACCGCATAGCATTTGTGCGCGTCCACCAGGCTGCCGTCTTCGGCGACTGCGCCAATGCGGTCGGCATCGCCATCGGTGGCCAGGCCGGCGTCGCAATGGTGGGCGACCACCGCCTCCTGCAAGCCGCGCAAGGTGCGGCAGAATCGGCTCGGGATTCATTCCCGGGAAGAGCGGATCGACTTCGCCGTGAATTTCCAGATGCTCGACGCCGAGTTCCTGGAAGATGTCGGCGAGGATGCCGCGCCCGGCGCCGTACATCACATCGATGGCAAACTTCTGCTTCGCCTGGGCGATCAGTTTGAGATCGGCAAACGCCTTGACGGCGGCAATGTAGTCGGTCTTGAAGTCCGCCTCCACCACGCTGCCGCCCTTGGCCTCGATGGGCTGGCGTGTCAATCAGCGCTTCGATCTTCTTGATGATCGCCGGCGAGGCGGAACCGCCGTAGCTGGCTTTGAACTTTACCCCGTTCCAATCCCATGGATTGTGGCTGGAGGTGATCATGACTCCGCCGGCGGCGCCGAGCTGCCTCACCATGTAGCTGAGCGCGGGAGTGGGAGTAATCTCGCGCGCCAGTTGCACGCGAATGCCGCTGCCGGCGATGGCTTCGGCGGTGATCTCGGCAAAGCGGCGCGAGCCGAAGCGCGTGTCATAGGCAACCAGAATTCCCTTCGACGGGTCCTCGTACTGGTGAACGTAGTTGGCGATGGCGTGGGCGACACGGCGGACGTTTTCAAACGTGTAGTCGTCGGCGATCACGCCGCGCCATCCGTCGGTGCCGAATCTGAATCTGCTGAGGACATGCTGCAATCCTTCGTCAGACGTCACACCAGCTTCGACTGTTTCTGCTGGTCGAGATACTTCACGATCTTGCCCACATCCTGCGAGCGCTCGACCGTGGTGATCAGCAGGGCGTCGCCCGAGTCCACCACGACCAGGCCTTCGACTCCAATCGCGGCGATGAATTTCCCGGGGCGTGAAGGTAGTTTCCGTGGGCATCGAGCAGTAAAGTTGCCGGCGGCGGAGATGACGTTGTCCTTGTGCTGGCCCTGCGCGATGCGATGCTCGAAGTGGGCGGCCCAGGAGCCCAGATCGTTCCATCCCCAGTCGGCGGGAATGCAGAAGATGTTGGAGCCATCTTCTCCGGCTGCGGAGCGCGGTTCGAGAATGCCGTAGTCCACGCTCTTGTCTTCACACTTGGGATAGAGCTTGCGCAGGGTCTCGTCGAACTTGCGCGTGCCCCAGGTGGCGGCGATTTTTTCCAGCAGCGCCGCGGTCGCCGGCAGATATTGGCGCAAGGCGTTCACCAGGGTCTTGGCAGACCAGAGAAACATTCCGCTGTTCCAGTAGAAATTTCCGGCGGCGAGAAACTGCTCGGCGATCGTCCTTGTCCGGCTTTTCGCGAAAGCTGCGAACCCGCGTCACTGTCGCCCTGATACGATGCCGAGCCCGCCTCGACGTATCCGTATCCGGTCTCGGGGCGGGTTGGCTTCACGCCCATCACCACGATGTTTTCTCCGGCGGCGGCCAGCGCGATTCCGGTCTGCAGATCCTTGCGGAATTGCTTTTCCTTCTGGATCACCTGATCGGAGGGAAACAGTCCCAGCACCGCCTCCGGATTCCGGCGATGCAGAATGAACGCCGCCAGCCCGATGGCGGGAGCGGTGTTGCGCCCCACGGGTTCGGCAACAATCTGCTTGCGCGGGCAGCGACTTGAGCTGGCGCGCGATGTTCGGGCGAAGATCGCCGTTGGTGATGATCCAGAAGTTTTCCGCCGGCGCCGTGGGCAGCAGCCGCCCCACCGTCTCCTGAATCATGGATTGCTCGGAGTTCAGCGGCAGCAACTGTTTGGCGAAGGTCTTGCGGCTCAGCGGCCAGAAGCGGGTGCCGCGGCCTCCGGCAAGAATGATGGGGTAAAACTCCGGCTTACGAGTCTTCGCCAAAATCGCTCCTTGAATCAAGCATGATGTGGTTGTGCTCCAGTATGCAAAGTTGTGAGCGGCTCCGCCACGGCTTGGGAGGGCAGGCGCATGCGGAGAATCTCCGCGCTCCACTGCGGGCGCAGCGTAACCGGCGGCGAGCGAGGCGGGAATGACCACGGCTTCGCCGCGCATGAACGGCAGCGGCTGCGAACCGGCGCACTCCACCACGGCTCCGCCGTCCAACGGCCACCAGCACCTGGACCGAGCTTTGCCCCGGCTCGGCGGCGAAGCGTCACCGGGCTTCGATCTTGTGCTTTTCAACGATGAAGCACGGCGAGCAAACCAGCACCTCGTGGCCATCGACGCGAATGCGGCTCGACCCGCCCGCGTGCGTTTTTTCCCGGATCGCCGCCATGCCGCGATCCAGGTGAAGCTCGCGCGGACGTCCGTAATCGTACAGGCGATAGGTGATGTCGCAGTTCTGCTGGGTTTCAATGATGATGGAATTGGGCCCGACGGCATGGACCGTGCCCGCATCGACGTAGATCATCTCGCCGGTATGCACATCGAGCCAGTTCAGCATGTGCTCGGCCTGGTTGGCCTCGATGGCCATGCGGAACATTTCGCGATTGATGCCGGGGCGCAGACCGAGTCCAACCTGGGCGCCTGCCATGGCGCGAGCCACATACCAGCATTCCGTTTTGCCGCAGGGCTCGCCGACAGAGGCGCGCCCGCTCGTCATCGGGATGCACCTGCACACTGAGCTTCTGGCGCGGAAAGAGAAACTTGATGAGCAGCGGAAAGCGCGTGGGCTTGCGGCGCGGCCTCTCCGGTAAGATCGGCCCCGTATTGCGCCGCCAGTTCGCGCAAGGTTTGTCCGGCGAGCGGGCCGTTGGCGACGCGGCAATCTTCTCCCGTCAGCCACACCTCTCCGATCGGCTCGGCTTCCACCGCGCGGCTGAAATAGGGGCGCAAATCGCGCGTCCCCCACACCCGCTCGTAAAACTCCGGAAGAATCAGAAATGGATACAGTGCCGGCATGATTGATAGCGCTCCGATGACAGAGTAGCGCAAATCAACTCAATTGGATGGGAATTGCGGAGGAGTGAGATGCCGGGCGGCCTCCCACTCCTTCCACAATTCGAGACTACAGCGAAGCAAAGAAGCTGCGCACCCGCTCCAGCCCGCGGTCAATCTCTCGCGGCCGAGGTGGCATAGGAGAAGCGGATGTGCCCGGGCAATCCGAACGCCTCGCCGGGAACGCCGACCACATGGCCTTCGCGCAACAGCCGCGAGGTCAGCTCGGTGGTGTTGATGCCGGCGCGCGCCGCAATCTCACTGACATCCGGGAAGGCATAGAACGCGCCCTCGGGAAGGTTCACCTTCACCCCGGGAATGGTGCGCAGTCCGGCGACGATGCGGTCGCGAAGCTGGATGTACTCGGTGCGCATATCGGCCACGCACTGCTGCGAGGCGGTCACGGCGGCCAGGCCGGCCTTCTGCACAATCGAGGTCGGATTCGAGGTCGACTGGCTCTGCAACTTCTGCAACTGCCCGATCACCGCCTTGGGCGCCAGGGCAAATCCGAGACGCCATCCGGTCATGCGAATAGGTCTTGGAAAACGAGCCCATCAGCAGCAGCGAATCCTTGTACTCCGTGAGCGAGCCCAGCGAAAACGGACGGCCCGTGTAGTCCAGGTAGACATAGCACTCATCGCTCATCACGTAGATGCCGCGCGCGGCCGCCAGTTTGACGATGGCCGTCAGATCCTCGGGGGCAACCACGGCGCCCGAGGGATTGTTCGGCGAGTTGAGCAGGATGATGCGGGTGCGCGGAGTGATCGCCTTTTCGATCATCGCGGCGGTCAGGCGGAAGCCCTCGTCGGCGTGGGTGGCGACAAAGGCGCACCTGCCGCCGCAGTACTCCACCATGTCCTTGAAGGAGACCCAGTACGGCACCGGGATGATGACTTCGTCGCCGTGATCGATCAGCACCTGGAAGGTGTTGAAGAGCGCGTTCTTGCCGCCGGTGGTGACGATGCGTCTCGTCAAACGTGTAGTTGGAGGCGAAGTCCTGCTTGTGGCGGGCGGCGATGGCTTCGCGCAATTCCTTGATTCCGGCCACCGCCGTGTACTTGGTGAAGTTCTGCTGAATGGCTTCGATGCCGGCCTGCTTGATGTGCTCGGGGGTGGCGAAGTGCGGCTCGCCCGCGCCGAAATCCACCAGGTCCACGCCCTGCGAACGCAGGGTGGTGGCTTCGTTGTTGATGGCCATGGTGGCCGAAATTTCGATGCGGCCAATGCGTGCCGTAAATGCGGT
>CAVZYB010000010.1:0-23025 GCA_963779365.1 uncultured Acidobacteriota bacterium
CTGAAGAAAGATCAATCCAGGGCTGGAATTCATGGCTTGCGCAGAACGCATCGTAGATTCTGCATGCCGCCAAAGGTTTGGTGCTGCTCAAGTGATATAGGGGCCGACGATGCGATTGGGCGAGACCACCGGGGAGGAAGGATCATGAAGGAAGTCGTAATTGTTTCCGCGGCGCGGACCGCGGTCGGGAAGTTTGGAGGCTCGCTGGCAAAGATTCGGCCTGAGCTGGGCGCAATCGTAATTCGCGCTGCCCTGGAACGCGCCAAGGTTGAGCCATCGCAAGTGAGTGAAGTGATCATGGGTGAGGTGCTTTGCGCCGGACTGGGGCAGAACCCGGCACGTCAAGCAGGGATCAAGGCGGGCTTGCCGTACGAAGTTCCGGCCATAACGATCAACGTGGTTTGCGGCTCCGGGTTGAAGGCGGTGATGCTGGCGGCCGACGCTATCATTGCAGGCGATTCGGAGATTGTAGTGGCCGGCGGACAGGAGAATATGAGTGCTTCTCCACATGTGCTGAACGGTTCGCGCGACGGCTTCCGCATGGGCGATGCGAAGCTGGTCGATACCATGATTGTCGACGGGCTATGGGAAGCTACAACCAATATCACATGGGCGTCACGGCGGAGAACGTTGCCAAGCAATTCGGGATCAGCCGGGAGGCGCAGGACAAGCTTTCGGTGAGATCGCAGAACCTTGCCGAGGCGGCGCAGAAGGCAGGCAAGTTCAAGGACGAGATCATTCCGGTGCCGATTCCGCAGCGGAAGGGTGATCCGGTGATGTTCGCGAAGGATGAATTTATTCGGACGGGCGCAACGCTGGAGGCACTGAGCGGCCTGAAGCCGGCTTTTGCCAAGGACGGCACGGTGACGGCGGGCAATGCGTCGGGGATAAACGACGGGGCAGCCGCAGTGGTGGTGATGAGCGCGAAAAAGGCGGCGGAGCTGGGCCTGAAGCCGCTGGCTAAAATTGTGGCTTATGCCAGCGCGGGACTGGATCCGAAGATCATGGGCATGGGGCCGATGCCGGCATCGCGGCGCTGCCTGGAAAAGGCAGGCTGGGGAGTGAAGGATCTTGACCTGATGGAGATCAACGAAGCGTTTGCCGCCCAGGCTTGCGCGGTAAACCAGGAAATGGGCTGGGATCTTTCGAAGGTGAACGTAAATGGCGGGGCGATCGCAATCGGACATCCGATCGGTGCCTCGGGATGCCGCATCCTGGTTACGCTGCTGTATGAGATGAAGCGCCGCCAGGCTCGCAAAGGACTGGCTTCGCTATGCATCGGTGGTGGCATGGGCGTGGCCATGGCAGTAGAACGTTTGAGAGCTACACAATGGATCCATGCACGCACTATAGCGGTTGCAGGGTTGGTGTATCCGCCACCTCTGCGAACCCACATTTGCTAACTACGGCAAATATGGGGCACCCTCGGAACACACCGACTCTGGAAGTGAACTAGTTCACATGTCTGCGGCGGTCGTGCAGGCTGGTGTGAGCCGGCAGGCGAGCCCGATTGTGAGCCTCCCAAGGGCGGTCATCGGCGCGCTCCCCGACCAGCGGAAAGAGTTCCCGCAGGGTAGCTTCGATTTTCTCCACGCCCTCCAGAACGGCGGAGCGATGTTGAGAGATGTTGGCTGAATACTCGCTATACACAATGACCTGAAGAGCGTTGCGGACCTGGTGGTTCAATTCCGCGATCCTTCTCAGGTCGTCCCGCACCTTGTGTTGGCGCTCTCCGGCGGCGGTCAACACGAGGAGACCAAAGAAGGCCGCAAAAATTCCCAACATTACGGAGTTAGCGAGGGCTTGCACCGAGGGCAGCGCGCTCGAAGTGGTGACCACCAGATGAATCAGGTACTCGATCAGGGAGGCCGATGCTCCGAACAGAACGACCGCCGTGGTGATGCGCAGCGGTGAGCGGAGAATCCACAGAAGAGCCCTCTCGAATTGAGGTCGCACAGAACGAGGTGACGTCTGCTTACGGGCTGCCATAAGCAGATGAGATGCGCGGGGCAGTGCAGTAGCAGCTTTGGACTCCGGTTTGTTGCTCTGCCGCGCATTCACCGGGGCACGTCAGAGGACATAGGACTAAAGGTATCCCCGGCATTTTCCTGATGGGGCGAGTATGTGACTTGATTATGGCGGAACCGTACTTGGCTGTGTAAGTGGGAGTCAAAGCAAATGGACGAATTTATCCAGGAATTTCTAGTGGAAGGCCGAGAGCTTCTTGATCAACTGGACCGCGACTTTGTCGAGTTTGGAGAAAGATCCAACTTCAAAAGAGCTGATTGCGCGGATTTTTCGCGCCATTCACACCCTCAAGGGAACGGGCGGAACCATCGGGCTCAAGAAAATGGAATCGGTCAATCATGTCGGCGAAAACATTCTCTCCCGGCTGCGGGAGGGCAAGCTGAGCCTGACGGCGGAGATTATCTCAGCACTGCTGGCGATGATTGACGTCAATCGCCAGCTATTTGCATCGATCGAGAGCACGGGGCAAGAGGGCGACCTTGATCTCAGCGAGATGATTCGATCTCTCAACGAGATTCTGAACGGGCGGCAAGAACGGCAGGATGCTGGCGAATCAAATGTCACCGGTCCGGACAAAGTACCTGGCCCTGCTCTGCTGGGAGAGATTCTGGTGGAAAAGGGCGCGGTTGAGGCGACCACGGTGGCGGAGGCTCTGGAGGTTCAGCAGAGCGGCGATCCACGACGTCTCGGCGAGATCCTGGTGGAGGGCGGAATGGTGCCGCAAACGACTGTGCAAGATGCGCTCCAGGCGCAAGGCGAGTCCCGCGAAGATGCGGTCAACAGCAGCATCCGGGTAGACGTCAATCTTCTGGACAAGGTGATGAACCTGGTCGGTGAGCTGGTGCTCGCCCGCAATCAGGTTCTGCAATTCACGTCCAACCAAAAGGATCCGGCGTTCTTGAATACGGCACAGCGGCTGAACCTGATCACCACCGAACTGCAAGAAGGGGTGATGAAGACGCGCATGCAGCCGATCGGAAACGTGTGGAACAAGTTTCCGCGCATTGTGCGCGACCTGGCGAACTCGACCGGCAAATCCGTGCGGCTGGAGATGGAGGGGGCGCAGACCGAACTCGACAAAACCATCATCGAGGCGATCAAGGACCCGCTGACTCACGTGGTTCGCAATTCGCTCGATCACGGGATCGAAACTCCGGCAGCGCGTACCGCCGCGGGAAAGCCGCCGCAAGGATTGCTGTTTCTGCGAGCCTTCCACGAAGGCGGACAGGTCAACATCGAGATCTCCGACGATGGCGGCGGACTCGATCTGGATGCGATCAGGGAAAAAGCGGTGGAGCGGGGGATTCTGTCTCCGCAGCATGCCGGCAAAATGTCTGACCGCGAGATCGCCAACCTGATCTTCATGGCCGGTTTTTCTACGGCAGATAAGGTGACGAACATTTCCGGGCGCGGCGTCGGCATGGACGTGGTGAAGACGAACGTGGAAAAGATTGGCGGCACGGTGGATGTCTCCAGCGTGCGTGGCCATGGCACGACGTTGAAGATCAAGATTCCGCTCACCCTGGCGATCATCCCCGCCCTGATTGTTACGACCGGTGGGGAACGCTTCGCGATCCCGCAGGTGAGCCTGGTGGAGTTGGTGAGGCTCGAAGGCAAGACGGCGGAGATGGGCATCGAGATGATCCAGGAAGTGTCCGTCTATCGTCTGCGCGGAAACCTGCTGCCGATCATCTACCTCAACCGGGAACTGAAGCTTAACGGCGAAAAAGATAAGGCGGCGGGAAGAGGCGATCAACATCGTGGTTCTGCAGGCCGACGGCCGCCAGTTTGGCCTGGTGGTGGATGAAATCAACGACACCGAAGAGATCGTTGTCAAACCGCTGAGCAAACAACTCAAGGGCATTTCCTGTTTTGCCGGAGCCACCATTATGGGCGATGGCAAGGTTGCTCTGATTCTGGACACCTTCGGGCTGGCACAACATGCCTCGCTGGCGGGAGAGTCCCGTACGCATGCGGTATCGGCTGCCAAAGAAGGATCGGGGGAGAGTGCCGAGCAGCGGGAATCGTGGTTGCTCTTCCGGATCGGGGATCACGGAA
Organism: uncultured Acidobacteriota bacterium; assembly: GCA_963779365.1. Classification (GTDB taxonomy): domain Bacteria; phylum Acidobacteriota; class Terriglobia; order Terriglobales; family Acidobacteriaceae; genus TOLSYN. The sequence goes on from CAVZYB010000010.1 coordinate 4,087, forward strand.
AGCTGGCGGTGCCGCTCTCCATGGTTTCGCGGCTGGAGGAGTTTGATCCCAAGACAATTGAAACGTCGGGCAACCGGCAGGTGGTTCAATACCGCGGCGAGATCATGCCGCTGGTGCGGGTGGCGGACGCTTTGCAACTGCCGGTTGACGCCGCGGGCGAGGGCTCCATCAAGGTGGTGGTGCATTCCGAGGGCGGCCATAGCGTTGGACTGGTGGTGGACGAGATCCTCGACATCGTCGATCAACACGTCACGGTCACCAAGCGAGCCGACGCTCACCTTCTGGGTTCCGCCGTCATCCAGCAGCGCGTTACGGACTTGCTCAATGTGCCGGAACTGGTGATGTCGATTGCCGGCGAAGGGAGGACCGCATGACCGCGAATCAGCAGCAGTTCTGCACTTTCTATATCCAGGGCTTACTGTTTGGGGTTGAGGTGGAAACCGTTCAGGAAGTGATCCAGCACCAGGAGATGACCGGTGTTCCACTGGCGCCGGAGGTGGTCGCCGGACTGATCAATCTGCGCGGTCAGATCGTCACGGCGATTGATCTCCGGCGGCGTCTTGGAGTGTGCGAGCGGCAAGGGGATGCGCTACCGATGAACGTGGTGGTGCGCACCGGAGATGGCGCGGTGAGCCTGCTGGTGGACGAAATCGGGGATGTGGTGGAGGTCGAACAGAGGGATTTCGAGGAGGCACCCGAAACGCTGGCCAGCACCAGCCGGGAACTCATCCGGGGAGTCTACAAGCTCAAGAAAGAGTTGCTGCTGATCCTTGACACGCAGCGCTCGGTAAACATCAGCGCATCGGCCAGCGAGAGCGGCCGGGCGGTCAGTGACAGAAACTCCATAAATTAATTAAGGGGAAGCGAAGATGGCAGGAAAAGGATTGGCAGTGGGTCGCACACACGGGAACGGTATGGGAGCAACACCGGCGGGCGGTGTAATGTCTCGCGGCGTGGCCTCTGAATTTGACCGCTCCATGAACAAAGCCAGCTATGTTGACGACACCCCGGTGCCGGTCATCGTGATGGATTGTGAACACAACATCGAGTACGTCAACAGCGCGGCGGCTCTGCTGGCGGGCAAGGCAGCGGAAGCGTGCGTCGGGCTGAAGCTGTGGGATTTGTTTGACAATGAGGCGATTCGCAATGGAACGGGCTGGCGGGGGCGGATTCGGGAAGGGCGCACCATAAGCGGCGATGCCGAGTGCATTGTGCAGGGCCGGACGATGGCGATTCGTGCGTTTGCGGTCTCCGCGCTTCGACGAGAACCACAAAGTCATCGGCGTGGTGCAGGTGATCGAGGACAACTCGGAGGAAGCGCACTTCGACGAGGAAGTTTCCAGGCTCCTAAAGACTACCTCGAGGGACAACTACGTGAGCGTGCCAAGTCCGAGGAGTTCCAGGGCCACTATCGTGACCAGTTCGACTGAATTAACGCGATGCTGGATGCGGTGATCGGCCCTTTGAACGTGACCGCCGGCTATGTCGACCGCATTTCGAAAGGCGATATACCGCCCAAGATCACGGACACTACAACGGCGAATTCAACACCATCAAGAACAACTTCAATCAGTGTATCGAGAGATTTGCTCACTGCATGGAGGCGACTTCTTAAAAACGAATGGCTGACAACGACTATAGCAAAGGGGTGGATGGAAAGTACGAGGGAATCTTTGGCGAACGGCGGTTGGTATCAACGGAGCACAGGACCGGGTTCGCCATGTGACTGCAGCATTAAAACATTTCAATGGTGGAAACCTGGAAGATCTCGCGGTGTTGAAAAGGTCGGAGCCAGATCCGAAAACGACGAATCTATCGCGATCGGTTCAATTGTTTATCCCAAACTTGGGCATTCGGCGGACTATTGCCGAGATGCTGGTCAACTGGCCTCGGCGAAGGCAGGCTGGAGACCTGCCGATGCCTCGAAGCATCAGGGCGAAGTCCCGGCAAGATCGTACAGGGGGTGAACGATACGCTGGATGCGGTGATTGGACCGCTGAATTTTTGGCCGGCTATGTGGATCGGATCTCCAAGGGTGATATCCCGCCCAAGATCACGAATACCAGATGGTGATTTCAAACGAGCAAGATCAACGAACCGGTGTACCGACGCTATAGGGGCGAGATCGCCGACACGGGAAGCTGAGCAGGCCGCAGTCGAGGGCGGTTACAGACCGGTGCCGTATGTGGCCAAGCACCAGGGCGATTACTGCAAGAAGGGGCTCAATTGCTTACCCTGGATGCGGCGATCGGCCTGCTGCAATTTCTCCGCTGACGATGTGGACCGGATCTCCAAGGGTGATATCCCGCCCAAGATTACGGAGAATAAATGGCGATTTCAATACGATCAAGATCAATCTGAACCAGTGTATCGATGCCCTCGGTGGTCTGATCAAGCAAATGAACCATATGAGCACCCAGCATGATTTGGGGGACATCGATGTCTTCATCCCGGCCGAAATTTCCAGGGTGCGTTCCGCACTATGGCCGAGGGTGTGAACAACATGGCCGCCGGTCATATCAGCGTCAAGAAGAAGGCGATGCTTGCATCAAGCAGTTCGGAGAAGGCAACTTCGAAGCCCCGTTGGAAAAATTCCCCGGCAAGAAAGCGTTCATCAACGACACCATCGAACAGATGCGCACGAATCTCAAGGCCTTGATTGCCGATGCGAATACGCTGGTGCAGGCCGCAGTCCAGGGCAGGTTGGAGACCCGGGCCGATGCGGCGAACATCAGGGCGATTACCGCAAGATCGTACAGGGGGTGAACGATACTCTGGATGCGGTGATTGGCCACTGAATTTTTCCGCCGGCTATGTGGACCGGATCTCCAAGGGCGATATCCCGCCCAAGATCACGGATAACTACAATGGCGATTTCAATACGATCAAGATCAATCTGAACCAGTGCATCGATGCGGTAAGCGGGATGATTGCCGACACCGCAATGCTGAGCAAGGCCGCCGTCGAAGGCAAGCTTTCGACCCGTGCCGATGCGGCGAAGCACCAGGGCGATTACCGCAAGATCGTGCAGGGGGTGAACGATACATCGACGCCTTCGTCAGTCCAATACACGAGGTCCGGTTGATTCTCGAAAAACTGGCTGGAGGAGATTTTACAGCGCTGGTCACCAACAAGTACGCCGGGGACTTCGAAATGCTGACCGATGCCGTCAACCTGCTATCCACTACGGTGCGCTCGGCTCTGGAGCAGATTGGACGCAACGTTTCATCGTTGGCGAGTTCGGCCGAAGAGCTGAACAAAGTCAGCCAGTCGATGGGCTCCAACGCCGACGAGACTGCAACCCAGGCAAATGTGGTTTCCGCGGCAGCCGAACAGGTGAGCAATAACGTGCAGACGGTCGCCACCGGGGCGGACGAGATGGGTGCGAGCATCAAGGAAATCGCCAAGAACACGGCGGAAGCAACTCGGGTTGCGACCTCGGCGGTGCGCACGGCGGAGGTAACCAATGTCACCATCTCCAAACTTGGGCAGAGCAGCGCCGAGATCGGGCAAGTCATCAAGGTGATCACGTCGATTGCGCAACAGACCAATCTGCTGGCACTCAACGCCACCATCGAGGCGGCACGCGCAGGCGAAGCAGGAAAGGGCTTTGCGGTGGTCGCCAACGAGGTAAAAGAACTCGCCAAGGAGACGGCTAAGGCTACGGAAGACATCAGCCGTAAGATCGAAGCCATTCAAGGCGATACCAATGGAGCGGTTTCGGCGATCAGCCAGATCAGCCAAGTGATCGGCCAGATCAGCGACATCCAGACCACGATTGCCAGCGCGATCGAGGAACAGAGCGCAACCACCAATGAGATCGGACGCACCCTTGCGGAAGCAGCGAAGGGGAGCACCGACATCAGCAAGAACATTGGCGGAGTGGCCGAAGCTGCACAGGCTACCACCGTAGGTGCGACGGAAACGTCGAAGTCCGCACATACGCTGGAAAAGATGGCTGCCGAGTTGCAAACCCTGGTATCGCAGTTCCGTTTCTAAGCCGGAGTCGGTCAAGCACAGCCGTGGGAGATCACATGTCTCTCCGGCTGTGCTTGGATTCGGCCGCAAGAGGAGCCAACATGCAGGCCTTAGTTGTCGATGATTCAACCACCATGAGGAAGGTTCTGAAGTCCATTCTGGCGGGGGCTGGGTTCGAAGTGGTGGAGGCGAAAGGCGGGGCGGAAGCGCTGGACTGTCTCAAGCGAAATTGCGCCGATCTGGCGCTGATCGATTGGAACATGCCGGAGATGACCGGGATAGAGTTGCTCGGAAAAGTCAGGGCTGATCACGGCTGCGACAAGATGAAGATCATGATGGTCACCACCGAGAGCGACCAGGCGGAGGTTGTGCGGGCATTGCAAGAGGGCGCCGACGAGTACGTCATGAAACCATTCACCAAGGACTCGATTCTGGACAAGTTGCAGATTATTGGATTGATCCAATGAAATATCGAGTGCTGGTCGTGGACGACTCGATCGTGATGCGGCGAATCGTCCGGGAATCGATCGAGAGCGACCCGGAGATGGAAGTGGTTGGGGTTGCGGCGAATGGACGGATCGCACTCGCCATGGTTGAGCAGTACACGCTGGACGCGATCACGCTCGATATCGAAATGCCGGAGATGGATGGGTTGCAAACGCTTCGCGAGTTGCGGGCGCGCGGCGTCAAGACGCCGGTGATCATGTTCAGCACGCTGACCGAGCGCGGGGCTCTGGCCACCCTGGACGCACTGGCTGCGGGGGCCGACGATTATGTGGCGAAGCCTGCCAACGTGGGCAGCGTGCAGGACAGCATGTCGCGAATCCGTCTGGAAGTGATTCCCAAGATCAAAGCGCTCTGCTGGAAGAGCCGGGGATACCAGCCTCCTGCCGCGCCGGAGCCCGGAACTCGGCGGCGACTGCGCCGATTGCCCGCACCGCAGCAGGCCCCGCGCGCGGGCTTCCCATGGACGAGCAGAGAGTGGACATTGTGGCGATCGGGACATCGACCGGCGGGCCGAATGCGCTGGCGGAAGTGATTCCACACCTGCCGGCGGATTTTCTGGTTCCGGTGGTGATTGTGCAGCACATGCCGCCGACGTTCACGCGTTTTCTGGCCGAGCGCCTCACGCTGCTTCTTCGCTGGTTGTGCAGGAAGGAGTATCGGGCGGGTTGGTGGAACGGGGACGTGCCTGGATCGCTCCCGGGGACTTTCACATGAACTTGCGGCGCGACGAGAGGTCGGTTCGCCTGGGCGTCTTTCAGGCGGCGCCGGAAAACTCCTGCCGGCCTTCGGTCGATGTCCTGTTCCGTTCCGTGGCCGAGGTATTCGGGAAGAATGCGCTGGCCGTGGTGATGACCGGGATGGGGCAGGATGGGTTGCGTGGGTGTGAACTGATCAAGCAAGCCCACGGACAGGTGATCGTTCAGGATGAAGCCAGTTCCGTGGTCTGGGGAATGCCGGGATACGTGGCTAAGGCTGGGCTTGCCGACAGCGTTCTGCCGTTGACGGAGATCGCGAATGAGATTGTTCGCAGGGTTCACCGCGGCCGCCACGGGCCGTTGCAAGCCAGCCCTGTTGGCAGTGCATTGGTGCCGGCAAAGTCGGACGCACAAGGCGGTGAGTATGGGGCTTGAATCAGGGGAGTTTGAATATCTACGACAATTTCTGGCGCATCACTCCGCCGTCATGCTGGATGAAGGCAAGGGTTACCTGGCCGAATCGCGCCTGACGCCCTTGGCGTATCGGGAAGGCATGGATTCGGTGCAGGAGTTGCTGGCGCAGATCCGGCAGACTTCATTCTGCGATCTTCACCGCAAGGTTCTCGATGCGATGATGAACAACGAGACCTGGTTCTTCCGCGATCATCTGCCGTTCGAAGCACTGCGCCGGGCCATCATTCCGGAACTGATGGCGGATCGCGCGGCCATGCGGCGGCTCAATTTCTGGAGCGCGGCTTCGTCGAGCGGCCAGGAAGCATACAGCATTGCAATGCTGATCGCAGAAGAGTTCGGAGGGATGCCGGGCTGGACAATCTCGATCCTTGGGACCGATCTATCCTCGGCGATCCTGGAGCGGGCACGCGCCGGACGCTACAGTCAACTTGAAGTCAACCGTGGTCTGCCCGCGAAGTACCTGGCGAAATATTTCACGCGCGAGGGAGCGGACTGGGTTCTTTGCCCCGAGATCAGAAACAAGGTGGAATTCCGCGAGATGAACCTCTGCGAGCCGTGGAGCAATCTGCCGCGGTTTGACGCGGTTTTTTCCGCAACGTGATGATCTATTTCGAAGTGGAGAAGAAGCGTGAAATTCTCAGCCGATTAGTCTCTGCGATGAAGCCGGATGGCTATCTTCTGCTGGGAGCAGCCGAGACCACCTATGGATTGAGCGATAGCTTTGCCCGGATCTCATGGGACAAAACTGCCTATTACCGGACAAAAATGTAAGCTGTGCCGATGGGCTGAGCGTGATGGGATTTCATTGATCTGCCGACTGCGGTTACGGTTGATTCGGGGGCTCAGCGCGCGTTTTTGGCCAGATACGAGCCGAGGCCGCGCTCGAACTCCGCGTAATCCGCTTGAACGGGTTCCGCAACGCGGCTTCCGGCGCTTCGCCCTCGTTCAGCAATTCCAGCATGCGGCGCAGCGCGTACATGCCGTAAGTGGAGCGCAGGTATTCGGCCGCGGCCAGCGACTCGGCGTAAGCCAGTTGCGCCTGCGCGGGCGAAAAGCTGCAGGAACGAACCCTCCAGATAGCGCAGCGGCACTTGTTTGCCCTCCTGAAACAACCCCGCCAGAGGTGCGGCGAACTGCGCTGGAGCTGCGCGGTTCCTCCATCTGCGCAATGCCTTCGTTGAGCCATGTCGGGCAGCGTCCGTGGGTGAGCGAGTGAACGAACGAGTGCGTCATCTCATGGCGGAGCACCGCTTCAAGGTGTGGCGTCACCCTGGTGAGATCAGGGCCGGAACGCGAATCTTGCCATCGTTGAGGCCATCGGCCCAGGACGGAGCCTGGGTCACGTCGAAGAACTGCTGCTCGGTATAGAGGATGACGGTGATGGTGATGTCCGGTGAGAAGCCGAGGTCGCGCTGCAGCTCGCCATACTGACGCTCCAGGGCGGAGAGCAACTCGGATGGAAAGTGAAAGCCGGTCTGTGGCCTTCATAGCGCAGGAGGAAGTGCGTCCCTTCACGTTCGCTGAAATTTCCCTCCACCGTGGCTTCGCGTTCCGCCTTGGCCAGGTAAGTGGCTACGGTTTCGCCGGGATGCAATTCCTGGGCGCGCTTCCAGGTTTCGATGGCCTCGGAAAACCGTCCCGAATCGTAATCGGCCAGGCCAAGTACCTGCAGGGCTTCGGCGGACTGCGGCGCCTGCTTTACGGCGTGCTCGGCCTGGGTCACGGCCTCACTGGTATTGCCCGCCGTCGAGCAGCATGACGGAATACCACTCCAGCAAGCGGCGTTTTCGGGCTCGAATTCGACGCAGCGTTGCATGTATTTTCGCGCCGCCTCATTTTCGCTGTGTTCGTAGGCGTAGCTGGGCGGCGATGAAGTAGGCCTCCGCCGACTTTGCGGGGATTGCCTTCGGCCTCAATGTCGTACAGCGCTCGTTCGTTGACCCGGCTGAAGTTCACAACCTGGGAGTAGAGAGCGGCGGCGTCCGCGCCGGGCAGTTGCGGAGCCCGAGGCAGGGCCGCGGCAAGCTCGCGGTGCGAGATCTTGATGACTGCCGCTGACGGACGGAAGACTGGAACCGGCGTCCGCAGGCGGCGGGATCAATCCGCTTTTGGAGGTGCCCATGGAGATGCCGATGGTGGTGCCTTGCTCGATGCTGCTGACCGATGACTTCGGGATGGAGTAATGCGTGCCGCCGACGGTGTACTCCACCTGGCCGTCCTTCTCGATGACCCGGTCGGCGGTGATGCTGGTTCCGTTTTTCAGGTGGATGGCTTCTGCCCGGCAGATTCCCAGCATCGCCCCCAGCAGAAAGGGTACGCAAACCCAGGGCCTCATTGCACGCCTCCGTCCAGCAACTTACATTATTTTGGATGCGGTGAGGGCGAAGTTCGTGGACCATCCTCACAAATGGACGGCAGAGTTCCGTATGGGAACAGCGAGCAGGAGCGCTGATCAGCACGAATCGGCAGACCGCCGGGAAGTAAGAACCCGGCGGCCGAGGAAACTCCAAGCCTGCGCTAGGCGGCAATCTTCTCGTTGGGCAGCGGGACACTCTTCCCGGGTTCGTGTTTCGGGCGATTGGCGATGAGGGGCAGGACAAGCGAGCACACCAGCACGACGGCGATGACCAGAATCGCGGGCTGATAAGTCCCGGTAGTCTGCCGGACCCGGGCAATCAGGATGGGAGATGGAATCGCCCCGGCTCCCCAGGCAAGCAAGATCCAGCCGTAAATTCCGCCCATGTACTTGGCGCCGAAGAAGTCCGCGGTGAACGAGGGCATGGTGCCGAAGCCGCCGCCATAGCAGAGTCCGACGAGCGAGACGGCGATGGTGAACAGCGTAGCCGTGTGCAGATGGGGCAGCGCAAAGAAGACTCCGACCTGAATGAGGTAGAGCAGGAAATAGACTCGGGCGCGCCCGAGATAGTCGGAGACAGCGGCCCAGAAGACGCGGCCCAAGCCGTTGAAGATCGAGATTACGCCGACGATGCCGGCGGCGGCGACCGGGGTAAGTCCGACCAGTTGTTGCGCCATCGGCGAGGCTTGGCTGATGACCATGATTCCGGCGGAGACATTCAGGAATAGCATGACCCAGAGAAGCCAGAACTGGGGCGTGGACATTGCCTCTTTCACCGTGAAGTCATAGGTTGAGGCGGCCTTGGAAACAGCGGAACGCGGCACCCAGCCTTCGGGCCGCCAGCCTTGCGGGGGATTCTGATAGAACTGGGCGGTAAGCACCACCAGAATCAGGTAGACAATTCCGAGGGTCAGGAAGGTTGTGGGCACGCCGAAGTCAAGGATTTCGCGGGCGGCGAGCGGGCTCATCACCAATGCGCCAGCGCCGTAGCCGCAGACGGCGACACCGGTCATCAGACCGCGCCGGTCCGGAAACCATTTGACAAGGGTGGCGACCGGACAGATGTAACCCATCCCCATGCCGATGCCACCCACTATCCCGTAGCCGAAGTACATTCCGGCCAGCGAATGGTGGGCAGCCGCGAGTGCTGCAAGCATGTAGCCGATGCCATAGAGAATCCCGGCAACGGTGGCGACCCGGCGCGGGCCGACGCGATCCTGCCACAGTCCGCCGATGACGGTTCCCACCCCGAGGAAGAAAATGGCGAGGGTGAAATTCAGCGAAACCTGAGTAAGCGTCCAGTGGGTGGAGCTAGTCAGGGGTTTGACGAAAACGCTCCAACCGTACGCGGCTCCGAGGCAGAGTTGCATGATGACCGCTGCAACGGCAATTCCCCAGCGGTTTGCGAGACGATCTGTAGCCATGGTTATTCTCCTAGATACAATTCCCGAACGATACAATTCCCGAACGGATCCATAGGCCAGCCAAGGTCGTTGCGATCGCAAACTTACTCCGCAAGTTGCCGTATTTTTTCTCGCGCCTCTAGCGTTTCATCCCTCCTCTTTGGCGACCAGTTGCCCGACGGCGACCCTTTCCGCCCCTGAATAGATAACAAAGCGCCGCCCGCGCAGAAACCCGATAAGCGTCATGCCGAACTCGCGCGCCAGATTCACCGCCAAGTCCGATGGCGCCGATACCGAGGCGAGCACCGGAAGGCCTGCGACCAGAGCTTTCTGCACAATCTCAAAGCCGCCACGACCGCTGACCATCAGCAGCGAGTCGCGCAACGGGACACAGTCGTTCGCCAGCGCCCAGCCGACGACCTTGTCCACCGCATTGTGCCGGCCCACATCCTCGCGAAGGACGAGCAACTCGCCGCCGAGGGTGAACAGACCCGCGGCATGCAAGCGCGCCGGTGCGGCTAAAGATCGGCTGCGCCGCGCGCAGTTGATCGGGCAAGCGGCAGAGCACCTCAGGATCGACGGCGCACTCCGGGTTGGGGCGCTCGATCCGGCGCACGCGCACAGCATCGATGGAAGCCTTGCCACAGACTCCGCAACTCGAAGAGGTGTAGAAGTTGCGACGGCTGGCTTCGGGGTCGAGCGTGACGCCGGGAGCGAGATCGACGCGCACGCGATTGGCTCCGTTCTGCCGGCGTCGGCATCATGGCGCGACCGAGGCAATCTGCGCCCGCTTGCAATCAGGCCTTCGGTGAAAAGAAAACCGGCCGCCAGTTCGAGATCGTGACCGGGGGTGCGCATAGTGACGCTGACAGGCCGGTCGCCAACCCGGATCTCCAGCGGCTCTTCGCCGACGAGGTAATCCTCCACCGGGCGCACTTCGCCTTCGCGCCACTCCTTGACCCCGGTTACGGAAACTACGCGCGGAATCACTCTTTCTCTTTTCCTAAAGAGGTTGCAGTGTCGGTGTATCCGCTACCCGTGCGAACCCACATTTGCTAACTACGGCAAATATGGGGCACCCTCGGGACACACCGACTCTGAAAACGGTCTAAGCCAAAACACACTGCACCAGCATTGCGGAACTGCGATGCAACAGCTCTGGCTGATGAGGTTCGCTGGGTAGCAGGGGAGGAAGAGCCCGGGCGACGGAATAACGGGAACAACACCCCAGTTAGCCCACGTGTCGCCTCACGGTAACTTAGGAAGGTAGGGACAAGGAAATGGTTTCCCGGCGGTACAACACGCCTGCTTAAGCGATTGGAAATATGGACGCTGCGATAGGTGGAGAGGCGATCATGGTGCGAAGGCGGCGTTGGGGGTCAGGGCTCGGCGGGTCGCGTCAAGGGTATTGATCAGCGATTCCCGGGGCAGCTTCTGGATGATGGGTTCGATCATCCATCCCAGTCCGAGCGGCACATTGCGGGAGAGCGAGACGGCCCGGCACTCCACGATCACGCCGCCCGGCTTCTCTTGAAATCTCCAATAGGAATAGAGGCGCCACATGAATCCGAAACCGGTGTCGGGCGGGAGGATGGTTTCGTTCTGACTTCCGGCTCCTTCCACCTCGTGGATCCGCGTGGTGTAGGAGCGGCAAAGCCAGCGGGTGTGGTCCAGCGAGGAATAATGCACGTCGTGATAAGTATCGAGCACGACGGTGATGATTTTCTTTTTGAGGAGGCGCAGATAAATCTGGAAATCGTTGCCCTTGTTGCTCAACAGCCTGGAGTCGAGCACCTCAGATTGGTAGATGTTCTTGTGGTTGTTGTAATCCTGCACCAGGCGCACGGTTTGCTTGACGGTGGTGCCGGGAATCAGCACGGCCCCCGTCCAGTCGTGAATCAGACCGCTGGGCACTTTGACCGGGCCTCGACCCGACCAGAATTGAGCGAGAATTTTTCCCTGACGGAGCTGCTGCGCTCGCTCCGGACTGGCGTCAGACCACAGGAAGGAATTGCTTCCGTGCAGGGTCTGCTCCATCGCCGCTTCGGCTGCGCGGATATAGGCATCGAACGCCTGCAGCGTCTCGGGCTTTAACTGTACCTTCTGTGCCGTCTGCGCCATGAATCTCCGACCTACTCAGAAGACTAAGTATGCGGAACTTCCGCGAAGTGTCCCCAGGTTTGTTCACGCGTGCCGAGCTGCCGCCTGAGCTCCACGTAATTGAGCATGCGCACGGTCGCATTCATGGCGGCCACGAGCTGATCGGGAGCCACGGCGCGGGTGGTAAAGAGCTTTCCGTCGCTGCGCCAGGTGATGGTCGCCTCGGTGAGCGCTCCGCTGGTTCCTTTGCGGGAGATCCCGATGCGATAGTCCATGAGCTCAGGCATGTTCTCCCAGACGGTGCGTAGCGCTTTGATGAAGGCGTCAAACTGTCCATCGCCCTCGCTGTGTGCCGTAAGCTGCTGGTTGTTGCAGCTGAGTTCAAGACTGACCTTCGGGGGAGATCCCTTTTTTAAGGCGAATTCGTAGTTGACCAGTCTCACGCCATTCTCTTTTTCGCCGAAGATTTCGTGCAGCAGGAGAATGATGTCGGCTTGGGTCACGCTGACCTTATCGTCGCCCAACTCTTTTACCTTGGCGAGCAGCATGCGCTGCTGCTCCGGGCTGATCTCGATTCCGAGCTCTTTGCAGTTGTGCTCGATGGATGCGATGCCAGCCGTCTTGCCGAGGTCGTAACCGCGCTTGAGTCCGAAGCGTTTGGGATCGAGCCGGTTCTGATAGAGCTGTCCTTTTTTGTCGCCGTCGGCGTGCACTCCGCAACCCTGGATGGCGCTGATGCGTCCGACCACCGGAGCGTTGGGGGCGGGTGCGATACCGCTGATTCCGGCGACCAGATCACTGAGCATCGCGAGCGAGCGCTCTTTGACATTGCTGTTCATGTCAAACAGATCCCGCGCGGTCACCACCAGGGTCGCCAGGTTGGTGTTGCCGGCGCGCTCGCCAATTCCGTTTACCGTAAGGTGGACGCGTCCGGCACCAGAGCGCAACGCGGCAATTGCATTGGGCACCGCCAGACCGTAATCGTTGTGGCCGTGGAAATCGAGCGGGAGGTCGAAGTTCTCGCGCATGGCGCGCACGTAGATTTCCGTCTGCTCCGGAGCCAGAATGCCGAGGGTATCGCACAACATCACGCGCTTGACCGGCAGTTTGGCGAGGCCTCGGCAAAGGGTCATCACATAGGCCTGGGAGTCGCGCATGCCCTGCGACCAGTCCTCCAGATACACGTTGACGCTGAGGCCGTTTTGGCTGGCGTACTCAACCGTGCGCTGGATGTCAACGAGGTGCGCTTCGACGGACTTGCGAAGCTGAACCGTGCAATGGTGTTCCGATCCCTTGGCGAGCAGGTTCAAAACCCGTCCACCGTGCTGCACAATCCAATCCACCGACTTGGTGCCGTCTACAAAACCCAGGACTTCGATTTTTTCCGCAAAGTCATGGGCTTTTGCCCAATCGGTGATGTTCCGAACGGCGAGCGCCTCTCCTTTCGAAACTCCCGCTGAGCCAACTTCGATGGCATCGACACCCGATCGGAGCAAGGCTTCGGCGATGACCAACTTTTCATCAGCCGAAAAGCTGACGCCAGGCGTCTGCTCCCCGTCCCGGAGTGTGGTATCCATTACTTCTATGTTTCGCACTCTGCTCTCCCGCAGCGCTCCCAAGGCACTACTCACCATTATATGCAACAACCGGCCCCCGACGGGACAGGATTGTCTCCCGGGCCTTACGGCTCAGGCAGGAGGAGAGAAGACGGTGGCCGCTAGGGGTGTCGCGAGAAGTAGAACAGCAGGGTAAAGATCAACATTGGAATCAACGCCAGTGGCCCAAAGAAGAGAGCACCTTGCAGCCATGACAAGGATATGTGCGCTGGATTTTCCGCGGGTTTTCCGGAGGGTTCGTCCACGCCGGTCTCATCCAGGTGAGCGAGGCCATCGGCAAAATCCTTCGCCGAGGCATAACGGTTCTTGGGATCGCGCTCGAGAGCACGGTAGATGATGGTTTGAAGCCGGGGCGGGATCGCGGGTTCGATCTGGCGCGGAGGCACGGGATTGTTGCGCAGGCGGGCGTTCATCACCGCCAGGGGAATTGAACCCTGAAATGGAACCCTCCCCGTCAGCATCTCGTACAGCATGACGCCGAGCGCAAACAGGTCGCTGCGGGCATCGCCGCGCTTGCCTTGGACTTGTTCCGGGGAGATGTAATCCGGGGTTCCCATGGTGTTGGAGAGCTTGCCAAAGGTGAGGCGACGGGCGCCAGCGCAGCCAGCGATGCCGAAATCGATCAGTTTGACGTGATCGCCGGTGTTGTCGCCGGAATCGTTATGGCCAGTGTCGTTATAGTCAGTATCAAGGATGATGTTTTCCGGCTTGAGATCGCGGTGGATGACACCGTTTCTGTGGAGGTATTCGAGAGCGTCACAAATTTGCAGGGTGATGGACACGGCACGGTCAGGCGCAAGCTTGCGCTGCTCGCTCAGGAGAGTTCGCAGCGACTTACCCTCCACCCACTCCATGACCATGTAGAGGCGGCTGCGGCCATCATTGCGGAAGACCTTGACCACGCCGGGATGGTTCAGCTTCTGGCCAATCTGCTCCTCGCGCCGGAAGCGCTCGAAGAAGGCTACGTCACACTCCGCTTCCAGGTGAGGAACTTTGATTGCAACCTGGCACCCGGTCCGCAGATCCTTGCCAAGATAGATGGTGGCCATGCCGCTGTGCGCGACTTCGCGTTCGATGGAGTAATGGTCGAGTTGCTGCCCTGGCTGCACTGAACCCATAACGATTCCCCTGCGGTTGCGGCTGAGCTCAAGGGTGAGTTGGAGCCAGCCTTCCCAGCCGATTCAGTAGAGCATTGCGGCGCTAAAGCTCGAATGAAAAGTCCCTAAAATGTTCCTAAAGGGACTTCCGTGCTGCTGCTTCGGCTAGTCCGCTGAAGTGGAAAGGCTCGTGGGATACTGTTGAGCGTTGATGTGTACACATTGAGGTGTACACACTGCGAGGAAGCCGGAGTAATTATGTCTACAGATCAGAGAGAGTCAGAGGCGCGGCCATTCTGGGGCACGCACCATGCCGAGCAGGAGCAGGGGCGGACGCCAAGCGGCAGGGTACGCGGCAACCGATGCCGCTCCGACCGCAGGCGCTTGGCGAACGGAGTTCCGCAAATGAGCGGCCCCGGATTAAGGCTCTGGTGTTCGATGCATACGGGACACTTTTTGACGTTCACTCAGTGGCGGCGCTGGGCGAGCAGTTGTTCCCTGGGCACGGCGCGGAGCTCAGCGGGTTGTGGCGGACGAATCAACTGCAGTACACCTGGCTGCGAAGCTTGATGGGCCGGTATGAGGACTTCAGGAAGGTGACGGAGGACGCATTGGTCTTTGCCTGCATGAAACTCGGCCTGGAATTGAGTGACGAAAGGCGCGCCCTACTGATGAATGCCTACCACACGCTCGATCTGTTTCCTGAAGTGAACGAAGCTCTAAAAAAACTGTCCGGCGTTCCGTTGGCAATCCTCTCCAATGGAAGCCCATCGATGCTCGGGGCGGTGGTGAAGAACAGCGGACTGGAAGGGGTTCTCAGCAAGGTGATCAGCGTCGACGAAGTGAAGATCTACAAACCTTCTCCGCAGGTGTATCAGTTGGCAATCGACGCGTTCAAAGTGGAGAATCGCGCGGAAATTGGATTTGTCTCCTCGAATGGGTGGGACGTGGCCGGTGCGGCCTGGTTTGGACTCACGACATACTGGATCAACCGCGCCGATGCGCCGATCGAGGAGCTTGGAATTCAGCCGACGAAGATACTGCGAACGCTCAGCGGCTTGGCGGATGCAATATGACCAGACGGGTTCTAGCTTGGTGGATCGGGCGCCAGCAGGACGATCTTCCCAACGCCGCCCTTTTCCGCTAGCACCTGTGCCTCAGCCGCATCGCGCAGAGGAAGCCGGCGACCGATCGGCAGAACGAACTTGCCGTCGCGCACATCATCCGCAAATTCGCGTACCTTCGATGGATCAGGCTTCGCGAAGACGCGCGTGATCTTTACGGTCGGGGTTCAACGCCGCCGTACCCTCCGGCAATACAGAGGCATATCCAAAAGAGCCTCCCGGCTTCACTTTGGCAATCAACTTGGCTGCAACTTCACCGCCAACGGTATCGGCAATTGCATCCACCGGGCCGAGCTTCGCAATCGCTTCGTCATCATCAATTGCCACCACGCCAGAGACGCCGAGCGAGCGAGCAGCCTCCAGTTGCTTCTTGCGAACGCCCGCAATCACCTGCGCGCCCATCTTCTTTGCCGTATGCACCGCGGCTCGCCCCACGCTGCCCACCGCCCCGGTTACCAGTATCGTCTGTCCCTTCTGCAGATTCGCCGCATGGCGCACCAATTGGTCTCCCGTCAAGGCAATCAGCGGAATCGCCGACGCATCCACCAGGTCTACCCCATCCGGCAGATGGGTCACGTTGGCATCGGGCACGGCCACCAGTTCGGCATAGGTCGCATTGGAGAGGCAAGCACGCGGTCGCCGGGCTTGAAGTGCTTCACGTTCGCGCCCACGGCGCGCACCACGCCACTGACGTCGCGGCCCAGAATCGCCGGAAACGTCAGCGGAAAATCCTTCTGCCTCGCACCGGAACGAACTTTCCAGTCAATCGGATTCACGCTCGTAGCGGCCGCCGCAATCAACACCGTATCTCCGCTCACTTGCGGATCGGCAACGTTGTCTTCAAACTTCAGCTTTTCGGGACCGCCATACTCGTGCAGCACAACTGCCTTCATCGCGTTTCTCCATGGAACCCGGTGGACACCGGCTTGCGGGTTAGATGCGCAGCCGTCAGCCTGGTTGGCGCTGCCGCGGTTGGCATTCTGTCGAGGCTGTTTCCAAGGGTGCAGGTAATTCCGATATGCCTTAGAATAACTAACAGGTGGCTTCGGGAGCGATCCCAGCGAGTGTTTGCCTCCATGCCTTTGGAAGATTTTTCATGACCGTGCCTCCACTCAATGTGCTGTCGCTGATCAGCTCAATCGCCGGTGCGATTGCAGTGATGGTTTGGCGAGTTCGGGAATCGCGCACCGCGGTCTCGGCCAAGAAGATTATTATCCCGCCGTTAGGAATGGCCACGGGATTCATGATGTTTGTGGTGCCGGCGTTTCGGGTGCCATGGATCTGGGCGGGCGCAGCGTTCCTGGGAGGCGCGCTCGGATTGGCGTATCCGCTGTTGCGGACCTCACGCCTGGTACGCGAGGGTGAGACCGTAATGGCGCAACGGTCGCACGCGTTCTTCGCCGTGATTATTCTGCTTGCCGGAATCAGGGTTGCGGCACGCGGCTATCTGGACACGGTGCTGTCAGTACAGCAAACCGCAGCACTATTCTTTATCCTGGCGTTCGGAATGATCTTGCGCTGGCGGACCGAGATGTTCTTCCAATATCGCGCACTGGTCAACGAGCCGCGCTCCTCGTGATGAGGGTTGTGGGCGGGCGGTGAGTTCGTCAAACATTCGCCTATTCTCCTTACGTCCAGCGAAAGAATCGAACGGCAAAGAAGAATGAGAGCGCGCCCCAAGAAATAATCGCCAACGGAGCGGCCTGGGAAGAGAGTGAACTGCCTTCCAGAATGATGGCCCGAAGCGAGTCATTCAGCGCGGTCAGCGGCAGCAGCCTGATCAGCGGAATCACAACGGCGGGAAAGCGCTCATAGGAGAAGAAGATGCCGGAGAAGATCCACATCGGCATCATCACCACGTTCATAATGCCGCTGGCGGTTTCGATTTTCTGCGCCCGGCTAGCGGTAAGCAGGCCGAGTGCGGCAAAGGAGAGCGCACCCAGACAACTCACCAGCACGATGGCGGCCCACGAGCCACGACACGCATGTGAAACGCAAAGACTCCAAAGCCGAGCATCAGGGCCAGCTCGGTGATCATCAGGATGAGGCGGCTGGTGGCGAGCGCGAGCAGAAAATCTCCGCGCCGCATCGGCGTGGCCACGTAACGTTTCAGCAGTTTGCGCTGCCGCATATCCACCAAAGCAAAACCGATGCCCCACATTCCGGAGCCCATGAGGTTCATGCCGAGCAGGCCGGGAATCAGAAAATCAATGTAGCGGCTGCCCGGCTCGCTGTTATTCGCCTGGCGGTGGCGACGGAGGGTTTGCTTCCGGCGGCGGCCTGCAGAGCGTCGTTGGCAAGGCTGCGGGCCAGGACGCTTTCCGGACGTGCCGGATCGTACACGTACTCGACCGCCGGCGCTGTGCGGAAGCAGCTCGACATCAAACTTGCCCAGGCGAAAGTTGAGTGCGGCCTGCGCGGGCGGCTGGAGTTCCACCTTCAGCGAGGAGCGCCATTGAGAAACTGGACTGGCCGCAGCAGTTCGGCAATACGCTCGGCAGCCGGGCTGCTGCGCGACGACGACGCGGACGGCGTCGGGCGGCTTGTTGCGGAAGGCGATGCCAAGACCGAGCGCGAGCAGGATGGGAAACAAGAAGATCCAGAAGATAACTTCGGGCTCGCGAACAGCTCCTTCATGCGCGCGGCGAGAAGCATGCGATATCCGGTCCAGCGGCCATGCACGATGGTCGGTTGCGCTCAGCGGTGCTGTCGCTGGGTTCGCTCATTGCTAATCCTCTCGCAGGTGCCGTCCGGTGAGGTGGACGAAAACATCTTCAAGGCTGGATTGGCGCGTGGTTAGCTGGCTGAGCTGCCAGCCATTCTGCTCGACAAGGGCAAGCAGAGCGGGGATGGTGCGATGCGGTTCGTCTACGGTAAGGGCGGTGATGCCGTCGTCGCTGTGCACGGCGCCCACGCCGGGAAGATGACGCCAAAACTCGGCGGAGAGCCGGCGCGGTTCGCGGGTCTAACGCAAACTCCACCCGGTGGTGCCCGCCAACGCCGGAGATCAGTTCCGGAGGAGTTCCGGCGGCGATCACCTTGCCGTGATCGACGATAGAGATGTAGTCGCAGAGGCGCTCAGCCTCGTCCATGTAGTGAGTGGTCAGCAGCACGGTGCCGCCTTCCGACTGGAAGCGGCGCACGATCTCCCAGACCTGGCGGCGGCTTTGTGGATCGAGTCCGGTAGTCGGCTCATCGAGAAACAAAATGCGCGGATTGCCGACCAGTGCGGTGGCAATGGCCAAGCGCTGCCTCTGCCCGCCGGAGAGCTTGCCGACCCAGGCATCCGCTTTCTCCCTCAGCGCCAGCTCGTCGAGCACCTCATCCACCGGGCGAGCGTTGCGATAGAAGCCGCCGAAGAGTTCCAGCGTCTCCCGCACGGAGAGTTTTTCGGCCAGCCGCGTCTCCTGCAACGAGACTCCGATCAGCTCGCGTAATTCCGCCGGGTGTTGCCGCCAACTGCGGCCAAGAATCTCACGGTGCCCGAGGTTGCTTCGAGCAGGCCCTCGAGAATCTCGATGGTTGTGGTTTTGCCTGCGCCGTTGGGTCCCAGCAGTCCGTAGCACTGTCCGGCGTAAATGGTCAGGTC
>CAVZYB010000011.1:0-194303 GCA_963779365.1 uncultured Acidobacteriota bacterium
ATGCTCCGGCTTCTTTGTGGGGGGATGGCGGGCGAGAATGACCGCCGTGGTAGGATGCGGTGCCGTTGCAGTTCGGCTGGCGATGCGCCGATAGGATATGCGGGTACTGGACGAGAATCAGCTTTGAGGAGTGTGCGAATGGGTTCACGGCTGGGATTGATTGCGGGGAATGGAAAGTTTCCGTTCCTGGTGCTGGATGCGGCGCGAGCCAAGGGGTATGAGGTGGTGGTGGCGGCCATCCGCGAAGAGACCGATCCGGCGATTGAACGGCGCGGGGCGGTCGCGGTGCACTGGCTGAGTCTGGGCGAGTTGAGCAAGCTGATCAAGACGTTTCAGGCCGAGGGCGTCAGCGAAGCGATCATGGCCGGGCAGGTGAAGCACAAGCAGATATTCAGCTCGATTCAGCCGGATTGGAAGCTGGCAAAGCTGCTGCTGAGTCTGGCGACACGCAACACGGATTCGCTGATCGGTGCGGTCGCCAAGGTGCTGGCCGAAGAGGGCATTCACTTGCAGAACTCGACCACCCTGCTGGAGCCGATGCTGGCTTCGGCTGGAGTGCTGACCCGGCGCGCGCCGAGCGACCAGGAACAGACCAACATCACCTACGGGCGGGCAGTGGCACACCATGTGGCGCGCTTCGACATTGGCCAGACGGTGGTCATCGCGGAAGCAGCCTGCGTGGCGATTGAGGCGATGGAAGGAACCGACGAGGCGATTCTGCGGGCCGGAGCGCTGATGCAGACTTTACGGGGAGAGGCCAGCACGCTGAGCCGGGCGCTGACCGTGATCAAGGTCGCCAAGCCGAATCAGGATATGCGCTTCGACGTGCCGGTGGTGGGGATTCATACGATTGAGACGATGGTGCGAGCCGGGGCTAGCTGCCTGGCACTGGATGCGAACAAGTGCCTGATGCTGGACCGCGAAAAGGTGATCGCGGCAGCAGACGAGGCGGAGATCGCAATTGTGGCCGACGAGGCTGGTCACCGGTGACGCGAAAAGCAACAGAGCGCGATCGAGACAGAAACCGATGAAAGGCGAGTTGGGCTTACTTAGTCTGACAGAGTTGCGCAGGCGTCTGGAGCGCGGAGAGGTGTCCGCGGTGGAGGCGGTGCGGGCGTGTCTGGCGAGGATTGCGGTCGAAAACGACGAGCTGAGGACGTTTGTGAGCCTGACCGGCAGCGCGGCTTTACTCGCGGCCGAAGCGGCGGATTCGGACAAGGCGGCGGGAACGGATTCCGGGGCTGGGGCGCTGTGGGGCGTTCCGGTGGCGATCAAGGATCTGATTGATGTTCGCGGACTGCGGACGACGGCGGCAAGCCGGGTGCTGGAAGACGCCTCGTCGGCAGAGGCGGATGCGGAGTGCGTGCGGCGATTGCGTGCGGCGGGCGCGATCGTGGTGGGCAAGACGAATCTGCACGAGTTTGCCTACGGCGGAAGCGGGGCGATCAGCGCGTATGGCGCGGCGCGGAATCCGCGAGACAGAGCTAGGGTGTGCGGAGGGTCGTCCTCGGGCTCGGCGGCGGCCGTGGCGGCGGGGATGTGTTTCGGGGCGCTGGGAACGGATACGGCGGGCTCCGTGCGATTGCCGGCGGCGGACTGCGGGGTGGTGGGATTCAAGCCGACCTGGGGCGTGATTCCGGTGACCGGGGTGATTCCGCTGGCGTGGTCGTATGACCATGTGGGGCCGCTGGCCCGGACGGTGGAAGACGCAGGGGTGATGTTTGCGGTGCTGGCGGGCGAAGAACCTCGCTGGATGCGGATTAAAGCACAACCCGGGACACAGATCAAACCGCCTATTGGGGAACAATTCACGACATCGGAGCGGGAGCGGGTTGGGAGCGCGAGCTCGGGAGTGCGCTGCGGGGTGGCTCGAAAGTACTTTTGCGAAGGGCTGGCGCCGGAGGTGGAAGCGGGCTTTGAGCGGGCACTGGAGGCGGCGCGGAGATTGGGATGGAGCCTGCGGGAGGTTGAGATCGAGGTCAGCGAGGACCGCACGGTGAGCAACGCGGAGAGCTGGGCCTTCCACCAGAAATGGGTGGAGGAGCGCGGAGGATTGTACGATCCGCGCACCCTGTCGCGAATTGTGAATGGGAAGAAGGTGCGGGTTGAGGAGTATGTGGAGTTGCGTCGCGAGCTGGAGTTGATGCGGGAGCGGCGGTGCGCCGGGGTGGAAGGGGTGGATGTGGTGCTGACGCCGACCTCTCCGATTCTGCCTCCGACGCTGGAGGAAATTGCCGGGCCCGAGGCTCGTGGGCTGGAGTTGCAGATGCTGCGCAATACGCGACCGTTCAACGTGCTGGGATGGCCGTCGGTTACGGTTCCGTGCGCGGCGATGGTGGGGGTGCAGGTGAGCGCGGGACGGGGGCAGGATTGGCTGGCACTGTCGGCGGCGCGAGAAATTGAGAGAGCACTCCGGGAGTTGAGCTGAAGGAATCTACCGAAAAGCGGAGGGAAGGATGGCGGTTGTTCCGGTTTTCATAGAAAAGGCGGTGGGAACGCCTACAGGATGATTAGTAAGCTCTAAGGAATCAAGCAAATACGAAATAGTTCAGGATGGATAGAAATTTGCATACAGAGAGGAAGAGCTATAAAGGTGCGGGATCACCCTCGGTCCTATATGTTCTCCGGTGTAGCAAGGTTGCACTGGAAGAAACAGACAAAGTTTGATGGAAGCACCTTCAAGCTCTGAACTCTGCGACTTGGCCACCGGGCGTCCGGTGGCCTTTTTTGCGCGGCGAAAGGCCCGTGCCAGGAAGGCACTCTCAACGTGGCGGCAACGGCGCAAGTGACCTACACTAGAAAACGGTGGACGCAGACGGGCTCTCGAAGTAGTAAACCGGAGCGACGCCGTGGAATGCGCAGGGAATTCCAGAAGAGGCTAAAGGGGCGAGATGGCGGATAGCAAGACGGCGGAGCGGAGCAGTGCCGACGAGATGCGCAGGATGTTTCCTGACTTATACGACAAGTTCAGCCGGGAGGAGTGGGCCAAGCTGCGAGCCAATATGCCGCTGGAGATCAGCGATGAGGATCTGGATGCGTTGCGCGGATTGAACGATCCGGTCTCGGTGGTGGAAGTGGAGGCGATTTATCTTCCGCTGGGCCGTCTGCTGAACATTCATATCGCAATGGCGCACGGCTTGGGGCGGGTGAAAGATTCTTTTCTGGGACGTCCGAGTGCACGTCCGACCTACATTATTGCAGTGACCGGCAGCGTGGCCGTGGGGAAGAGCACGTTTTCGCGGGTGCTGGCCGAGGTACTTTCGCGGGTGTCCGATCATCCGTCCGTAGAACTGGTGACGACGGATGGGTTTCTGTATCCCAACGCGGTGCTGGAAGAGCGGGGACTGATGGAGCGGAAGGGCTTCCCGGAGAGCTACGACCTTCGCAGAATGCTGGAGTTTATGATCGCGCTGCGGCTGGGAGCGAAGATGCTGAAGGTTCCGGTGTATTCCCATGACAGCTATGACATTGTGCCCAACGAGTTCCTGGAAATCCGGCGGCCCGAGATCTTGATTCTGGAAGGGCTGAATCTGCTGCAGGTGCATCCGCTGGGAGGAACACGCTCGCCCAAGATTTTTGCCAGCGACCTGATCGACTTTTCGATTTATGTGGACGCCGAGGAGTCGCACATCCGGCAATGGTACCTGGAGCGATTTCTGTTGCTGAAGAAAACCGCGTTCCGGAATCCGCGATCGTTCTTCCATAATTTTGCAGAGATGGGCGACGCGGAGGCCAGGGTGTTTGCCAGCGACGTGTGGGAACGGGTCAACCTGGCGAACCTGGTGTCGAACGTGGCTCCGACACGGGAGCGGGCACAGGTGGTGATGCAGAAGGGATCAGACCACCGCGTGCAGGAAGTTTGGCTGCGCCGGATATAGCTCATGACGATGGGTGCTGACAGGTAGCTCAAAACCCTTAAAGAACACTGCTGCAGGGTGAGGCGTCGCTTCCCACCTTATCGCCGCAAAAAACGCGGCGCGAAGGTGGGGCACCCGGCCTTCACTTCGGGACAGCACTCTCAGTTCGGGACGCTTCACTGCAGGACGACTCTCCACCTCAGGACGACACTTTCAAGACAATTGGAGCAACACTGGAGTTGAGTGGCCAGAGGGCTAGTTCTGGTTGCGGCGATAGATGTCGTAGTTGTTGAGGGACTCGGCGGGCGAGAAATCGTGGGAAAGAAGTTCCAGGAGTTCGGGGCGGAACGATAGCGGCTCCTCCTGGAGTTGCAGGGTACGTTTGACGATGAGCCAGCCGACGTTGCGCTGGCGGGCAAGTTGGACAATTTGAGGCGCGCTGTAGGGGTTCACCGTATTGTCCAACATGACCACGGGGAATTGCGGGGTGCGTCCGGTGGTGAAGTAGAAGAGATCTTCGCCGGGAAGCATGAGGATGGCGTCGGCCCGGGGAATTTCGCGGTTGGAATAGGCGACGAGCTCTTCGAAATCAGGAAGCCAGGTGCCGCGCATGGCGAGGCCGCGCAGAGGACTTAGGTTGGAGTGTTCGAGGGTGTCGCCGGAGAGATCGGCGTAGCCGAGGCGCTCGTGGCTGAGGGCGTAATAGCCTCCGGTGACGAGCAGTACGAGCGAGGCGACCGCCGCGAAGACAGTGAGCGGCAGGGTGGAGGGTTGCGGATTGCCGCTGGCGAGGCAGTTTGCGGGGTCATTCCCGAGCAGTTTGGTACGAGGGTTGGCCTGAGCGAGGGCGACAAGGATGGTCGCGATGAGGATCATGAGCAGGGGCCAGAGGGCGTAGGTTGAGCCCCAGAGCTGCTGCGAAAGAAAGGCTCCGTGGATGGCTCCCAGGAGGATGAGGGGAAGCAGTTGCGCGATGGTTGTGGCGCGCGGGAAGATCCACAGGGCGAAGCCAAGCGATGCCAGCAGCAGCACGGGCCAGAGGCGGAGCAGGGCTTCGACGCGGTCGGAGGAATCTGATTGCAGAAACAGCGCGGCCAAGGCCCAGAGGAAGGGCAGGGAGAGCAGAGCGGAGGCGATCCAGCGGGCGAGCGGGCGGGAGGACAGGAGAAAAAGCACGAGTCCAAGAGCAAAGACCAGGTAGATCCAGAGCAGAGCGGAGTCCCGATAGACACCGAGCATGGTGGACAGTCCGGGTAGACGGCGCGAGGCGGCGAACTGAATCGTCCAATGGAGATAGTTGGCGAAGCCGACCGTCGATTGGATGAGGGCAAGCGCAAAGGCGAATCCAGTGGCGGCTCCGGCGAGCAGGAGGGCGACGCGGCGCTGGCGGAGTGCGAGCCAACTGACACAGACCAGGGCGCTGAGGAGAAAGGCGAGTCCGGTGTTCTGCTTGATAAAGAGCGGGATGACGAGCAGGATTCCGCAGAAAAAGGTCGGGAGTGGGGGAAAGTTGAGAGACTCCAGACGCAATAGCAGCCAGACGCAAAAGAGGATGCAGACGGTGCAATCGGAATCGTAGAACGGATGGGGAAAGATGCTGCTGGTGCCGAGGAAGATGAGCGGCGCGGAGAGCATGAAAGCGGTAAGGCGCGCGGGCAGCGGCGAGGCGGCGAGCAGGCGGAGGAGGATGCGCCAGGTGAGCAGCGAGGCTAGGGCCGCAGTGATGGCGGCGTAGAGGTAGTGGTAGAGAACGACGCGTGCGAAGAGCTTGATGATAGCGGCTTGAATGAGGAAAGTGAGCGGCGCGTAGGGGAATGGGAAGTCGCGGTATGGGAGTTGGCCGAGCGCGATGCGGGTTGCGTTTTCAAGGATGTAGCTGAGATCCCAGAGCACGGTGAGGTGGCGGTTCTGCCAGGAGACGAAGGCGGCGGTGGCGAGCGCGAGAAAGGCTCCGGTGAGGAGATCGGCAAGCGTGGTGGAGGAGGCTTGATGGCGAATGGACATGAGACGGAACGGAAGTTCAATTCGAAGTTCAATTCTACGGCCTCGGGGGTGTGACACAGATCAAAAACAACGGTCGGGAGTGAGTTATCCCTTGTGCCGGGTTAAGGAACGGAGTAAATGTGAGGGTGCTCCGAAGCGCCGCTCCGATGGGAGAGGCGGGAGAGGAGCGCGGAATTTGGGCGAAAGCTGTGCCGGGAGCGGATGTTCTCACAGCGTTGTACGGGCGGGACACATCCTACGAGGAGGAGTGCGGGGCGACAGAAGAGCAACCGGACCGGGCAGATTGCAGTAGGAAGGAGGCAATATGTTCAGCGTTGTGACCATCGCAAGAGAGTACGGCAGCGGCGGAGCCGAGGTTGGACGCCGGGTGGCGGAGATGCTGGGGTGGAAGCTGCTGGACCGCCAGATTATCGAACGGGTTGCCGCCATGGGAAAGATCGACCGCGCCTGGGCCGAACAGGCGGACGAGCATTGCAGCGGTTGGTGGGAGCGGGTGCTGAACGGCTTTCGCCATGGCGGCCCGGAGGTTTACGTGGGCGGGGTTGCCGACACGGGAGTGGACCGCGATGCGCTACAACAGTTCACCGCTCACGTCATTGAAGAGGCCGGCAAGACGTGCCATTGCGTGATTGTTGGGAGAGGCTCGCAATGTGTGTTGCGCAAAGAACCGCGGGCACTGCACGTGCTGGTGTACGCGCCGCTGGAGGAAAAACTGGAGCGCATGAAGCATCGCCACCCGCAGGAGCGTGATTTGCCGGGACTGCTGCGCCGGATGGATGCGGAGCGCTTGCACTATGCGCAAGAGTATTTCGGTTGCAATACCACGGAACGAGGGCTGTACCACCTCTGCTTAAACAGCACGATAGGGATTGACACCTGCGCCGAGCTGATCGTGAGCGCGATTCGTCTGTCTGAGACGAAACCGCGGCCGGAGAAGCAAGAGGCTTCGGTTTAAGCCAAGGGTTAGAGCGGTCGCAGGGTTGGTGTATCCGCTACCCCGGCGAACCCACATTGGCTAACTACGGCAAATATGGGCACCCCTCGGGACACACCTACTCTGAAAGCGATCTATGCCTAGGTTTGCGACTAGGGTTAAGCCGGGCGCCGGCGTTCTATCGTTTGTCGCTCGCGTCGTTTTTGGAGCGTGGCCGCTCCTGGCCAAGGCCTTCGACGAGCAGCACGGCTTCCGCGACATCGCGCATGGTGCGGCGCAGCCTGCGGCTCTCATCGCGCAGACGCTGGTAGGCTTCTTCTTCGCTCAATCCGAAGCGTTGCTGCAAAACGCCCTTGGCGCGCTCGATAATTTTGCGCTCCTCTAGCTGCTGGCGCACGAGCAGGGCTTCCTTCTTGAGCTTGATGTTGTAATCGGCGAGCGCGGAGTAAGCAATGGCCCCGCCCATCTGTTCCCCGAGGAAGCAGAGCACGGCGATTTCATCGGGCGTGTGGTCGTGAGGCTCGCGATGATGGACATTGAGCACGCCGATGACTTCTCCGCCACGCACCAGGGGGACAGAGATCAACGCTTCATAGGTGTCCTCGACCAGGGTGGTGAAGTTTTTGAAGCGCGCGTCAGCGAAGGCATGGTTAGAAAGCGCCACGACCGACTTATGCTGGGCTACCCATCCGGCGATACCTTCGCCCACATGGAGGCGGACTTCGCCGATTTCGGCGTCGTGGGGCAACTGGGACGCGCGGAGCACAATGTCTCCGGTCTCGTGGTCCGGCAGATAGACCAGACAAGCATCGCAGGCCGTTACCTCGACGGTAAGAGCGATGAGATCCTGCAACATATCACTGATGGCGAGGCCGGAACTGACGATCCGGCTTGTACGATGCAGGATGGCAACTTGCCATGCGGCCGCGTCGTTTCCTGATTTCGACATGCTTAGTTCGCACCTCCACCCGTTACCAGGCGGGTATGTAGCTGTGTTAGAGAGCAGTATAGGGAGAGTACCCGTAAGCTCCGGGGTAAGGCCAATTGAAATTTCTTATACCGCCTATTAATGGTTGTGTGCATTGGATGTGATGGATTTTACGCATAAAGTGATGGATTTGGCGCGCCTCCCGTGGTTATCGCAGCAATAAAGAAAATGAATTGGACCAGGAGCTCGACTCGTCGTACTGTTTAATTCTACACAGGGGCACGCAGTGGGCGTCCGAGACCGTCGTCCAGGCTAAATGTTCCTTTCCGGCAAGCGCGGCGCTGTAGCTTGCGTTTGTTTTTTTCGCTCCATGACCGAGCCATATTCCCAGCCCCTCTCGTTGCGGGCAGGGCAGTTCCCTCTCTATGACATTTTGCGCGCGTCTTTTACGCCGCGCAACCATCACCGAGCCCATGAGGATCATGCGGCACCGGTGTCCCGCACCCTAACCGGATGTTGGGAGAAGTGTACTCACAGTCTTCAGGCAACTGATGAACTCTTATAAAGGAGCAACGGACATGGCAAGAAGAAGCATCGCGATCTACGGCAAAGGCGGAATCGGAAAGTCCACGACGACCCAGAACACGGTGGCGGCATTGGCCGAAATGGGCAAGAAGATCATGGTGGTTGGATGCGACCCCAAGGCGGATTCCACCCGTCTGCTGCTGGGCGGCCTGGTACAGAAGACGGTGCTGGATACGCTGCGCGATGAAGGCGATGAGGTCAATCTGGAAGACGTAATGCGCCCGGGATTTGGCGGCACGCACTGCACGGAGTCGGGCGGACCGGAGCCTGGTGTGGGATGCGCGGGACGCGGCATCATTACTTCGATCAATCTGCTGGAACAACTGGGCGCCTATGAAGCGGATCTCGACTACGTCTTTTACGACGTGCTGGGCGACGTGGTGTGCGGCGGTTTTGCGATGCCGATGCGCGAAGGCAAGGCGCAGGAGATCTACATTGTGTGCTCCGGCGAGATGATGGCGATGTATGCGGCCAACAACATCTCGAAGGGCATTGTGAAATTTGCGCAGGCCGGCGGCGTGCGGTTGGGCGGCATCATCTGCAACAGCCGCAAGGTGGACAACGAGCTGGAAATGATTACGGAATTTGCCCGGCTGCTGGGCACGCAGTTGATCCACTTCGTGCCGCGCGACAACGACGTGCAGCGCGCCGAGATCAACCGCAAGACGGTGATCGAGTGGCGCCCGGACTGCCCGCAGGCAGATGAGTACCGCGCTCTGGCGAAGGCGATCGACAACAACAAGTTGTTTGTGATCCCGACTCCGCTGGAGATTGAAACGCTGGAAAAACTATTGATCGATTACGGTCTAGTGGACGGCGTTGCGCCCGGCACTGAGGTCGTCGCCTAATTCATCAGGCCGGTGATCCGCGAGGAAACATAATTGCCCGATGAGGGCCAGTCACAATATTGGAGTGAGAGCTATGTCGAAAGATCCGCGCGTTGTCAAAGAAGAACTGATTCAGATCTATCCGAAGAAGCTTCGCCAGAAGCGCTCCGAGCAGATCGTTGTAACGGAACACCGTGAAGACGGCAGCGTACCGGAGATTAAGGCGAATGTGCGCAGCAGCCCGGGCATTATCACCCAGCGCGGTTGCACCTATGCCGGTTGCAAGGGCGTGGTCATTGGCCCGAGCCGCGACATTCTCAGCATTGTGCATGGCCCCGTCGGGTGCAGCTTCTATGCCTGGTTGACGCGGCGCAATCAGACGCGCCCGGCGACGCCAGAAGATCAGAACTTCATCACCTACTGTCTGACCACCGACATGCAGGAAGAAAACATTGTGTTCGGCGGCGAGAAGAAGTTGAAGGCCGCGGTGAAAGAGGCCTTCGAACTCTTTCATCCGAAGGCGATTGCGATCTTCTCGACCTGTCCGGTAGGACTGATTGGAGACGACGTGCACGCCGTGGCGCGGGAGATGAAGGCCGAGTTGGGCATCAACGTCTTCGGCTTCAGTTGCGAGGGCTACCGCGGAGTCAGCCAGTCGGCGGGACATCACATTGCCAACAACGGCGTGTTCAAGCACATCATTGGAAATAACGAAACCGAGCACGATGAGAAGTTCAAGGTCAATCTGCTGGGCGAGTACAACATCGGCGGCGACGGGTTTGTGCTGGAAGAACTGCTGGCGCGCTGCGGCATCAAGCAGATCGCAACGTTCAGCGGAAACTCGACCTATGACACGATGGCGAACGCGCACACGGCCGATCTGAACATCGTCATGTGCCACCGCTCGATCAACTACGTGGCGGAGATGATGGAGAAGCGCTTCGGTATTCCCTGGATGAAGGTGAACTTCATCGGCGCTCATTCGTCAGCGAAATCGCTGCGCCGGATCGCCGAGTACTTTGAGGACGAAGCGTTGAAGGCACGGGTGGAAGAGGTGATCGCCGAAGAGATGGCGGTGGTTGAGGCGACGCGCTCGGTGGTGGAATCGCGCTGCAAAGGCAAGACGGCCATGCTGTTCGTGGGCGGCTCGCGAGCGCACCACTATCAGGACCTCTTCAAAGACATGGGCATGAAGACGATCGCCGCCGGATACGAATTCGGCCACCGCGACGACTACGAAGGCCGCAATGTGTTGCCCGGACTGAAGGTGGATGCGGACAGCAAGAACATTGAGGAAATCGAAGTGGTGCCAGATCCGGAGCGTTATCGCGCACGCAGAACTCCGGAGCAGATCGCAAAGCTGGAAGCCATGACCGAGATGGAGTTCCGCGGCTACATCGGCATGATGCCGGAGATGGACAAGGACATACTGGTGATCGACGACTTGAGCCATCACGAGACGGAACGGCTGCTGGAAATCTACAAGCCCGACATTTTCTGCGCCGGCATCAAGGAGAAGTTTGGGGTGCAGAAGATGGGAATCCCCTGCAAGCAACTGCACAGCTATGACTACGGTGGGCCGTATGCGGGTTTCCGCGGGGCGATCAACTTCTACAAGGACATCGACCGCATGGTGAACATAAAGATCTGGTCGCATGTAACCCCGCCCTGGGGGCAGCAGGTAAAAGAGCAGGCGGAAGTAGCCGCCGACTAGACCGCGTACACGAACAGTTCAGCCAGCGCTTAATACGGCGCGCAGAGACTGCTCACCGAGCAGGAGGGGAGAGCTTATGCTTTTAAGACACACTACTGATGAGGTTAAGGAGCGCACCGCACTGACGGTGAATCCTGCCAAGACTTGCCAACCGATCGGCGCCATGTACGCGGCGCTGGGTCTGCACAACTGCCTTCCGCACAGCCATGGATCGCAGGGTTGCTGCTCCTACCATCGCAGCACGCTGACGCGCCATTACAAGGAACCGGTGATGGCGGCGACCAGCTCGTTCACCGAGGGCGCATCGGTCTTTGGCGGACAAGCAAATCTGCTGACGGCGATTCAGACGATCTTTGCGGTGTATAACCCGGACGTGATCGCGGTGCACACCACTTGCCTTTCAGAGACGATTGGCGACGACCTGGTGCAGATCATTGCCAAGGCCGTGGGTGAGAGCAAGGTTCCGGAAGGCAAGCACGTGATTCACTGCAACACGCCGAGCTACCAGGGCTCGCACGTAACCGGGTTTTCAAGCATGACCAAGGCGCTGGTCACCTACTTCGCCGATCCGGCTGCTGAGAAGAGCAACCAAGTGAACCTGATTCCGGGATGGGTGGAACCTTCCGACATGCGCGAGCTGAAATGCCTGGCGCACAAGATGGGAATCGAAACCGTAATGTATCCGGACACCTCAGACGTGCTGGATGCGCCGCACACGGGCAAGCATGAGTTCTATCCCAAGGGCGGAACGACCGTGGAGCAGGTACGCAGCTCGGGCGGCAGCATTGGAACGCTGGGCCTCGGACTGTCGGCTTCCTCGGCGGCGGTGGACGCGTTGAGTGCAAAGTGTGGCGTGCCGGGCGAAATGCTCGAACTGCCGATCGGTCTGCAAGCCACCGACCGCTTTGTCGACAGGCTGCGGACCATCGCAGGAGTGAAGGTGCCGGACGCCATCACCGATGAACGCGGACGGCTGATCGACATGATTTCCGACATGCACCAGTACGTACACGGCAAGCGGGTTGCGCTGTGGGGAGATCCGGATCAACTGGTTTCGCTGGTGGAATTCCTGACCTTGCTGGATATGAAACCGGTGTACATGGTGACCGGGACTCCGGCTATGACCGCCGATAAGTTCGCGCCGTTTGAAGCACGGATTCGGCAGGCACTGGGCGGCAATGTACCGGAGGCGAAGATTCGGGCTGGAGCACAGGCGGATATGTACCTGATGCATCAGTGGATCAAGCAGGAATCGGTGGATCTGCTGATCGGCAACACCTACGGCAAATACATTGCGCGCGATGAAGACACTCCCTTCGTGCGTCACGGCTTTCCAATCGTCGACCGGGTGGGACATTCGTACTTCCCGACGGTTGGCTACAAGGGCGCGATGCGGCTGCTGGAAAAGTTCCTGGGTGTGTTTATGGATCGCCAGGATCGCGACGCTCCCGAGGAAAGCTTTGAACTGACGATGTAGAAAGAGCAAGGTTTCAAAGTTTCAGAGGTTTCAAAGTTTCAAGGTTGAGAGCAAGTACAAAGACGGGGAAAAGGCGATGGCGGATATTTTACGGGGGCGCGAGCGGCAAGTGTACCGGAAGGGTCAAGAACAGTCCTTCCAGCTCGACTGCGAGAAACAGAGCGTTGCGGGTTCGGTGAGCCAGCGCGCCTGCGTCTTCTGCGGCTCGCGCGTCGTACTGTATCCCATCGCCGACGCCTTGCACATTGTGCATGGACCGATCGGCTGCGCCTCCTACACCTGGGACATACGGGGGGCGCTGTCCTCGGGGCCGGAGCTGCACCGGCTGAGTTTTTCGACCGACATGCAAGAGTTGGACGTAGTGCATGGCGGCGAAAAGAAGCTCTACGCCGCGCTCTGTGAACTGATCGACGCGCACCATCCGAAGGCGGCGTTTGTCTACGGCACCTGCATCATTGGCGTGATCGGCGACGACATCGATGCGGTCTGCAAGCGGGTGAGTTTGGAAAAAGGAATTCCGGTGCTTCCGGTGCACTCGGAGGGTTTCAAGGGAACGAAGAAGGATGGATACCGCGCGGCGTGCGATGCGCTGCTGCAAATTGTGGGAACCGGGCCAATCGACGACATTAGCCCGATGAGCATTAACATTCTGGGCGACTTCAACCTCGCGGGCGAGACCTGGATGATCCGCGATTACTATGCGCGCATGGGCGTGCAAGTGGTTTCGTGCATTACCGGCGACGGGCGCATCGATGAGATCCGGCGCGCTCACGGAGCGGCACTCAACGTGGTGCAATGCTCGGGGTCGATGACCCATCTGGCGAAGCAGTTGAAAGAGAAATACGGGATTCCATTCATTCGCGTCTCCTACTTTGGCGTGGAGGATATGTCGAAGTCGCTCTATGACGTGGCGCGCCACTTCAAAGATCAGGAGATGCTCAAGCGCACGCAGGCGATGGTTCGCGAAGAGCTGGAGCGGATTCTGCCGCAGCTAGCCGCGTACCGGCAAGTGCTCGAAGGCAAGCGCGCCGCGATCTATGTGGGCGGAGCGTTCAAGGCGTTTTCTCTGGTCAGCGCGTTGCGCCATCTGGGAATGACGACGGTGATGGTGGGTTCGCAGACGGGCAACAAGGAAGATTACGAGCAACTGCGGGAACTCTGCGATGAAGGCACGATCATCGCGGACGATTCGAACCCCTTGGAGCTTTCCAGTTTCCTGGAGGAGAAAGACGTGGACGTCTTTATCGGCGGAGTGAAGGAGCGTCCCATCGCCTACAAACTTGGCATTGGGTTTTGCGATCACAACCACGAGCGCAAGGAAGCGCTGGCCGGATTCGAGGGGATGTTGAATTTTGCGCGCGAGGTTTATGGCAGCGTAATGAGCCCGGTGTGGCGGCTGACTCCGCGGAAGCGCGGGAACTCACTGGAGGTGGCGAAATGAGTTCTCCCGTGGATGTGAAGAAGAAGGCTGCGCGTCCCAATTGGGTTTCCACCCGCAATCCCTGCAAGGCCTGCGCGCCGCTGGGAGCGGCATTAGTGATGCGCGGCATCGCCGGTGCACTTCCCTTCCTCCATGGCTCGCAAGGCTGTGCGACCTATATGCGGCGCTACATCATCAGCCATTTTCGCGAGCCGATGGACATTGCGACCTCAGGCTTCAGCGAGGCCAGCACGATCTTCGGCGGCGGAGAAAATCTCCGCGTGGGGCTGGGAAACGTAACCTCGCAATACCATCCGGCGCTGATCGGCATTGCGACGACCTGCCTGACCGAGACGATTGGCGAAGATGTGCACGGGTTGCTGCATGAGTATCGCGCAAACAGCGCCGGAGCGGAGAGCCCGCTGCTGGTGCATGTTTCGACGCCGAGTTATAGAGGCACGCACATCGATGGCTTTCACGATGCGGTGCGCGAGGTAGTCGAGCAACTGGCGGAGGCCGGTGCGAGTCCGAGCGCTTATGCCGGCAGTTTTGTGAATCTATTTCCGGGGCTGGTGTCAGCCGAGGATTTGCGCTTCTTGAAGGAAGTGGCGGCGGACTTTGCGATGCCCATGACACTGTTTCCGGATTACTCGGAGACGCTGGACGGACCGTCAATGGACAAGTACGAGAAGATTCCCGATGGCGGTACGACGATTGCGGATTTGCGTGCGACATCATTGGCGAAGGCCAGCATCGAGTTCGGACGGACGTTGCGGGCGAAGAAGACGGCGGCATCGTTTCTAGAGACACGCTTCGAGGTTCCTGCGACAAGGATCGGTTTGCCGATCGGAGTACACGAGAGCGACGTTTTCTTTGCGGCGATGGAGGAACTCACCGGGCAGAAGACGCCGGAGAAATACCGGCAGGAGCGCGGACGGCTGGTGGACGCCTACGTGGACGGGCACAAGTATCTGTTCGGCAAGCGGGCGATTGTGTTTGGCGATGAAGACATGGTGGTGGGGCTCGCGTCATTTCTCGCCGAGACCGGGGTGGTGCCGGTTCTGTGCGCCTCCGGAGGCAAGAGCGGTACGTTGGAACGCAGTATCGCGGAAGTTACCACCCATCTGCGCGAACCGGTTGTGGTGCGGGAGGGGGTTGACTTCATGACCATCGCAGAGGAGGCGGCGTGGCAGGAACTGAAGCCGGACTTTGTGATCGGGAGCAGCAAAGGCGCGAAGCTGGCGCGCGAACTTGGTGTGCCGCTGATCCGCGTAGGATTTCCGATTCATGATCGCATCGGAGGACAACGCATTTTGCATCTCGGCTATCACGGGGCGCAACAACTGTTCGATCTCGTCGTCAACACCCTGCTGGAAGTGAAGCAGGACTCAACGTCAATTGGTTACAGCTATCTATAAAGAGGTGCGCAATGCCACTGGATCTGACTCAACACCCTTGTTTCAACTCGGACGTTCGCCACACTACGGGGCGTATCCACCTTCCGGTGGCGCCCAAGTGCAATATCCAGTGCAACTATTGCGATCGCAAGTTCGATTGCATGAACGAGAGCCGTCCGGGCGTGACCAGCGCGGTGCTGGAGCCGAAGCAGGCGCTGGCCTATCTGGGCAAGGTGCTGGAGCGGGTTCCGCAATTGAAAGTGGTGGGAATCGCCGGGCCGGGCGATCCGTTTGCCACTCCCGATGAGACGCTGGAGACCTTGCGATTGGTGCGTGAGAAGTATCCCGAGATGCTGCTCTGCGTGGCGAGCAACGGATTGAACCTTGCGCCCTACGCGGAAGAATTAGGCCGCCTGCAGGTGAGCCACGTCACGATCACGGTGAACGCCGTCGATCCCGCCATCGGGGCGAAGATTTACTCCTGGGTGCGGGATCACAAGACGATTTACCGCGGTGAGGAAGCGGCGCGGATTCTGCTGGAGCGCCAGCTTGCATCGATCAAGGCAGTGAAGGCGGCCGGGGTCATGCTGAAGGTGAACACGATCCTGATGCCGGGAATTAACGACGGGCACCTGGACGTGGTGGCCGAGCAGATGCGCGCGCTGGGCGCCGACGTGATGAACTGCCTTCCGCTCTACCCGGTCGCGGGAACATTGTTTGCGGAGATGAGGGAGCTGCCGACGTCCGAGATGAAGGTGGTACGCGACCGGATTTCCAAGGTGCTGCCGCAGATGGAGCACTGCACGCGCTGCCGCGCGGACGCGGTCGGTATGCTGGGAGCCGATCAGTCTTCCGAACTGGTGAGCCTGATGCGCGACTCCGCCAATGGATTGCACGACGATCGCTCGGGGCGGCCTTATGTCGCGGTGGCAAGCATGGAAGGAATCCTCATCAATCAGCATTTGGGCGAGGCCGAGAAGCTTTGGGTATTTGAGTATGACGGGGATAAGCTGAAGCTGGTGGAGACGCGCGATGCCCCGGACGCGGGCGGCGGCAACCAACGCTGGCGCGAGCTGTCCAAGACGATTACGGATTGCCACTCGATCCTGATCAGCGGCGTGGGACGGGCACCGCGCTGGGTGCTGGAACAAAGCGGCCTGCGCGTGATCGAGGCCAGTGGGCTGATCGCCCAGGCGATGGAAGGTCTGCATCGCAGCGGCGATGTTCCGGTGGCAATGAAGAAACAGTTCAAGTCCTGCGGAAGCTCAGGCTGCGAGGGCACGGGGACGGGCTGCGGGTAAACCGCCAGTGGCCGTGGATTGATAGCAAGGGATAGACACCAGCAAAAAAAATCAGGAATAACCAAGGAGAAGATTCATGCAGAAACCAACGCACCACATTCTAGTTTGCGCCAGCTTCCGGGTTAAGGGGGAGAGCAAGGGCATGTGTCATAAGAAGGATTCCGCGGCCCTGCTGCCATACATTGAGACGGAGCTGAGCGACCGGGATATGGAAGACGTGATGGTCTCCAGCACGGGCTGCCTGAACCGCTGCGAAAATGGCCCGCTGATGGTTGTCTATCCCGCGGGCTCCTGGTACGGCGAGGTGGATGAAGAAAAGATCGACACCATCCTGGAGGCGCTGAAAGAGGGGAAAGAAGCAACCGATTTACTGCTGGCCTAAGAGGTAGAATGAACGGGAAGCTGCCGCCGCCGGGGGAATCAGGATGAGCGACTCGAAGGTGCGAATTATCGACTGCACGCTGCGCGACGGGGAACAAGCACCCGGCGTAGCGTTCAGTCGTGAAGAGAAGCTGGCCATCGCCCGAGCCCTCAGCGATGCGGGAGTGCCGGAGCTGGAGTGCGGCATTGCAGCGATGGGAGCAGACGAGAGCGATGACATCCGCACCCTCGTTGGGCTTGGACTGCCGGTGCGGCTGACCGGCTGGAGCCGGGCTCGCGAGGCCGACGTGGATGCCACTGCCAACTGCGGACTCGACTCGATCCACATCGCGTTTCCGACTTCGGCGATTCAGCTTGGCTCGATTGGCAAGACAGAAGATTGGGCGATGCGGGAGTTGCAGAGAATTGTGGACTATGCGAGCGAGCGTTTTGCGTGGGTCTCCATCGGCGCGCAGGATGCGACCCGCACCGCGCCGGGATTTCTGCGGGAGTTTGTGGACGCCGCGACTTGCCTGGGAGTGCATCGGATTCGCATTGCCGACACGGTAGGCATCTGGAACTCATTGCAAACGGCATCGGCCATTGCCGCGCTGGTGGAGTATGCCGGAGACGCGGTGGTGGAGTTTCACGGCCACAACGATCTCGGCATGGCAACGGCAAATGCGATGGCAGCGATACAGGCGGGAGCCGGAAGCATCAGCGCCACCGTTACGGGCGTGGGTGAGCGCGCCGGCAATGCCCCGCTGGAGCAGGTTGCGATGGCGATGCGACACTCACTGGGGTTGGCCTCCGGTATCGATTGCCGCGCCATTCAGAGTCTGTGCGAGCTGGTTGCACGGGCCTCCGGGCGAGCGATTCCAGCCAGCCAGCCCATCACCGGAGAAGCGATTTTTCAGCACGAGTCGGGAATTCACTGCCATTCCCTGCTGAAGGACCGGCAGAGCTTCGAGCCGTTTTCAGCCGCGGAGTTGGGACGCTTGACACCGGAGTTTGTCATCGGCCGGCACTCGGGTTCGGAGAGCGTGTTACAAGTTCTCTCGAGGCTTGGAGTGATGACGACCCGGAGTGTTGCCAATCAGATGCTGCCCGCAATCCGGCAGCGCTCCGTGCTCAAGAAATCGTCGCTGAACGACGAGGAACTCATGCAGATTTTTCAAGGAACGCTGATGGGGGTTGGGCGGCGGCATCCGGCCTGAACCGGCGGTGCTGAGGGCGCAACTGGAAACAGGCTTGATAGCAGAAAAGATCAGCGGAAGAAAAAATAAAGAGGGGAACAAACATGTTTAATCTGGTTGCAATCAATCTTCCTGATGTGCACAAGAAATACGCCAACAAATGCCACAAAGAGAAATGTCCGAACGATGGCCGCTATCAGCTATACAGCAGCATTGACGAGGGCGGGCTGCCGGACTGGGAAGGACGGGCGATCTGCTCCAAGCACCTTGTGGAAGAAGCTCGACACCGTCCCGAGATCGTCATGTCGCTGATCGACATATTGATTGACACCCTGGAACAACACCGGCTGTTTCCAGAAGTGCACGCCCCGGAAGGTACAGGTTCCCGGCAGGTCATTCAATTCCATCGCACGTAGACGTTTAAGCGCGACCTGTGTGAGGCGTGCGGCGTGACCGTCGCCGCCTCAACTCTCTGAATCTACAAGTTAAGTATTCAAAGGAGCGAACCGCTCAGGGTTCGCCGGGTGCATGTACAGGAAAGCAAGTGCATCGCCGACGACGAAATCGCACGGCCTTCTGCTCCGGCCTCCAAGGCTGGCGAGGAAGGCGAAAGTGAATGTTCCTGCATGAGACGGGATTTCTCCCGTCTGCCCCCCGAAGACGAAAACTATTATTGATTGCACAGGTTGAATAACAACCGGGCTCCGGAGCTGTGTTGAAAACCGGCATCGAAGTATGGTGCACGGTTGTAGGTTCCAGGGTAAATCACCAGGGTCGGTGACGGGGTTTCTTGTATCAAGCGTCGCTTGGGCGTGGCCGGAAAGAGCTTATGCGATGGCTTTGGAATACGGGCGACTATACTTCTAAAAATGAGCCTTACTGCAAAAACAAATTCGGCTTGCAAGGCAGATAAAGAATGCGAATCAGCGGGATAGCGACGGCGTTTCCCAAATATTGCTTTACCCAGAGAGAAGTGGCGGAGGCGCTGAAATCGCAGTGGGACGACAAAGTTCCGAACCCGGGAATCCTGAGCCGCATGATGGCCCGCGTGGGCGTGGATCAACGGCATTTTGTGCTTCCGCTGGATGGCTATCTGCCGATGGACACCTGGGGCAAGGCCAACCATGAGTGGATTCGAGCTGCCGTGGAGTTGGCCGAGGAGGCTTTACTCGGGGCGGTGGAATCCGCCGGGCTGGAGCTGGCCAACATCGGCGCGATCTTTTTCGTTTCGGTTACAGGCATCGCCAGTCCTTCGATTGAAGCCCGCCTGATGAATCGAATCAAGCTTCCGCTGAATGTAAAACGAATTCCGATCTTTGGGCTGGGCTGTGTTGCCGGTGCCGCGGGAATCGCGCGCGCCGCCGATTACGTTCGCGCGTTTCCGGATCAAGCCGCTGCCTTGATCGCCGTGGAACTGTGTTCGTTGACCTGGCAGCGCGACGACTTGTCGGTGGCGAATCTGATTTCCTCTGCCCTGTTCGGAGACGGTGCCGCCGCGGTGATTGTGGCCGGAGCGGATTTAAAGTGCAGTGGCCCCCGGGTGCTGGCGTCGTGCTCCTCGTTTTATCCCAACACCGAGGAGGTGATGGGATGGGACATCTCCGAAAAAGGGTTTCGTATCGTGCTTTCGCCAAGCGTTCCGGAGATGGTTTATCAACATCTGGCAAACGACGTCGACAATTTCCTGGAGTGCAACCGGTTGACGAAGGCCGACATTCATAGCTGGATCATGCATACGGGCGGTCCCAAGGTTCTGGCGGCAACGGCGGAGGCACTGCATCTGCCGAAAGGTGCGCTGGATGCCTCCTGGGAAGCCTTGCGCAATGTGGGAAACCTCTCTTCGGCGTCGGTGCTGGTGGTGCTGGAGTCGTTTGTGCGCGAACGGCGTCCGCCGGAGGGGAGCTACTCGATTCTGGCGGCCATGGGTCCGGGATTCTGCGCCGAGTTAGTGTTGTTGCGCTGGTAAGGAGCAAGTTGTCAGCCCAGAACGCAGACGTCTTCATCGTTGGCGGAGGTCCTGCCGGACTTGCGGCGGGCATTGCGGCGGCGGAACGCGGGCTTGGCGTTACCGTGGCGGACTCCGCACATCCGCCCATCGATAAAGCCTGCGGCGAAGGAATCATGCCGGATGGACTGCGGGCGCTCGGTGCTCTTGGAGTGGATTTGACCGGAGTTGCCGGAACTCCGTTTGCAGGAATTAGCTTTGTGGACGCGGCAGGTGAGGTCAGCGCGCGCTTTCCGCAGGGGGACGGGTATGGGATGCCCCGGACAGCTTTGCACCGCGTGCTGATAGCGAGGGCCGAGCGCGTGGGGGTGCGCCTGGCCTGGGGCACGCGGGTGGAGGCCGTGCGGCAGGGCGAAGTGGTGGCCGGGGGAAAGACCATCCGGAGCACGTATGTGGTGTGCGCCGATGGGCAGAACTCCGCACTACGGCAGATGGCGGGGCTGGGCGCGGGGAAGGTGTACCGGCAGCGCTATGGATTCCGCAGCCGCTACCAGATGCGTCCGTGGTCGTCGTTCGTGGAGGTGCACTGGGCGGATTGCGGACAGGTGTATGTGACTCCATTGGGTGCCGAGGAAGTCTGCGTGGTGCTCATCACCTCGGACAAGAGCCTTCGGCTGGAGGCGGCGCTGGGATGGTTTCCGGAGTTGCAGGAGAGACTGGCGGGGCAGGCACTCAGCAGCAGGCCGATGGGCGGGGTCACGGTGACGCGCAAGCTGCGGGCTGTCACCCGCGGCCGGATTGCGCTGCTGGGAGACTCGTCCGGCTCAGCCGATGCGATCACCGGCGACGGTCTGAGTATGGCATTCCAGCAGGCCACGGCGCTGGTGGAGGCGATGTGTGCCGGAGAGCTGAGCGGGTATCAGCGGCAGCACGACGGGATGAGCCGGTGGCCGCGCAATATAGGCGAGCTGATGCTGATCATGGACGGCCATCCGTGGGTGCGGAAGAGGATCTTCCGGGGACTCTCGCGGTCGCCCGAGATGTTTGCGAAGCTGCTGGGGCTACACACGCGAGCGATCTCTCCGCGGCAGCTTGGGGCGAGGGATTGCCTGGAATTCGGGTGGGGTGTGCTGCGGGCCTGAGCGAAGCTCTACTGGGGGATGCGCGCGAGTTCGCGGCCGTAGAGCTGGTTGTTGGGGAAGTCGCGACTAAGAGCGGCAAGCAGGGATCGGGCGGTAACGCGGTCGTGATTGCGGAGGGCGGCGACGGCGAGCAGCAGGCGGGCAAAGGGGGCGAGGTAGCGTCCGTGGGCGGCGGTTAGGCGAAGCCGTTCGACACCGGCGTCCTTATCGGTTTCCGCGCCTCCGAGATGGAGGAGCCAGCGCACCGGCGCAGGGTTGATCCCGAGGAGGTAGTTTTCCACTCCGACCGCCAGATAGGCGTCGTAACAGGACGGGTCGAGTTGCAGCAGATGCTGGGCGAGCTGGCGCGAAGTCTTCATGTAGCCCAGGCTGGCAAGGTTGCGCTTCTCGATCATGGCCGCGTAATCACTGCGCAGACCATTGGCAAGGACCTGCGCGAGGAGCGCGTCGCGGTCGTTCGGGTTGGCGGCGAGGACCGGTCGCGTCAGGCTTTCCACCTGCGCAAGCTCGGCCATGAAGGCGTCGCGCACCGCCGGATCAGGCTTGGGCTTGGTGCGCGCATCGAAGCGGGAATCGTCGGTGAAGAGCTCGACTTCCAGAATGTGAAGGCGGTCGAACTCCGAAAAAAGATAGGCCGCGGCGTTGGAGACATGAGGCAGCGGATCGCTTGGCCGCGCCGTCTCGCACGATAGGAACGTCTGATGAGCCCCTGGAAAATCGAGGTTATACATCTGGCGATAGCCAGAATCCACATTGCAAACCACGGCGCTCGCCGGAACAGTAAAGAGTGCGACAACCAACAGGCACTGCGCGGCGAAGCTTTTCATGGAATCCTTTGACTGATAACGGTTTGATGCTAATCCGGGCTCGCCCGGTGCAAGGTCCAAAGTTTCAAGGTTTCAAAGTTTTCGGGCGGCTACCCTTCCCCTGTATTTCCTGCTAAATATTTTAAAACAGAATAATTACTGAGTTGTTTCGGAGTTTCAAGGTTGAAGTAAAAGCCGGGGTGCTCGCTTTCGGCGACGATCTGTTCCCTACTTTCAGGATAACAATTCCAACGGGCGATTCCCTCAGTTGACGCCAAGTGGGCAGTTTGGAGCGCAAACGTGGGGAAACGGGGACGTTTGGGGGAGAGGGAATCGCGAGTTGATGCACCGAAAATGGTGCGAATAGAGGACATGGATTGGCAGGATAGACAATTTTTAGGAAGGTCGAATTACTGGTTTACTTATGACCGCGCCGACACTGGCGGGTTGGTCGGCCGTCCGCCCTGCAAAGGCATTACCGTCGTGGGGAAGATGGATTGTTTCCTTCGATGAAATGCAAAAGACCCAGAGTTGGTACTACGCCAACTCTGCCCGCCCGGCTGGAACATTCTACAGTTGGGAAAAATTCCACAGAAAATCGATCACGGGTTGAAAAACTTGGAGTTGCACGGAAGACTCGGACGGTGCGGGAATTCTTCGCTGACGCTTGATCTCATAACAACGTTGGCTCCGTTCGGCGGTAGGCTGTTCTTGTCGAAGGAATCAGAAGACCGGAGAAGAGGAGCCAACGATGTTGATTATAGGCTGCGATTTCCATTCCGGCTTTCAGCAGATTGCGATCTTTGACAACCAGACAGGTGAGATTCAAGAGAAGAAGTTGCTGCACCCGGGGCAGGCAGCGGAGTACTACCGTTCGCAGGCGGAGCCGGTGCTGATCGCGCCGCCGCGCCGCGTGTTCCATCATCGGCAACTCGCGTAGCTGCGCCAGTCCCGCCGCCGACCACAGTTTCTTGCCCTTCTGCAATCCCTGGTTCAGCGCCAGCGACTGCAACTGATTCTTCACCTTCGTCTGCATCCGCATCCGGTGATGCCGGTCCATCAGCAGCTGGCGCACGTCGCGTTCCTCTTCCGATGGAACCCAGATCCGCGGAAACCGCCCGAATCGCATCAGGTAGAAGTGTCGCGCGGTGGCCAAGGTGATGGTCGCGCGGCGGTTGGCCGTGAGGTTGTACTGGATGCTCCGCAATGGCTGGACGTACGCGGAGCTGGCACGTCATGCGGGTGAACCCGGGTCATTCTGTGGTGCGCAGTAGGACACCGAGTGCTTGTGTGGGCAGCCCGCCTCCCTCGATGAGCGAGAGAGTTTGAACCGGTGAATCATGGTCGAAGTTCAGACCGAATAGATGGCTGGTGCGGCCACAGGCCGCCACTGTGAGATTCGAAAAACATGACGGGTCTTCTGAAATCTTCGCAAAGAGCAAGAGCAAAGGCGGGGGACGTTGTTATAGACAGAATGACACCTAAATGCAGAGCAGAGGCGATCAGTGCAGATGCAGCAATCAGTGCAGATACAGCAACTGGGAATAAAGCACCAGAGTTGGAACTACGCCAACTCTGGCGCCCGGCGCCTGGACGGTATGTAAGCTGGCTACAGAAGGATCCCACATTCGCCAAAGGATGGCGGATGTGGGGCCACCCGCCGGGCGTGTGTTCGGGGTACATTCTTAATCCCTAGCGGCGGATTTCTGAAAGAGAATATTCGTGTATCCACTGATTGAAAACGACCCGTCCACCGAGTATTCGCTACCGTCGCTGCGATATTTGAATGCGCGGTATCCAAGAGTCGAGAGCTGTTTAAAAACGCTCCAGTCGCGCAAAATACACGAGGGAAGCAGTGTCGTATTGAATTCGACCACAATCCAAGGCGCATCTCGGGCGATGATGGCCCCGGCACCTTCAATGGCGAATTGCTCGTGTCCCTCGGAGTCTATTTTAATTCCGGAAACACGCCTCCTCGGATCGATCGACGAATCGAGAGCAACAACA
The DNA here is from genome assembly GCA_963779365.1 of uncultured Acidobacteriota bacterium. GTDB lineage: Bacteria > Acidobacteriota > Terriglobia > Terriglobales > Acidobacteriaceae > TOLSYN. Next base: position 23,901 of record CAVZYB010000011.1, read on the forward strand.
TCGACGTCTACCGTGCTGCTGCCGTCGTCGTAGTGTCCGCTATTCTCTTCCACGATGCATGAAGTGTTGTGCTGGGGGCGGCACAGGAACTGGGCCTTGCCTGGCGCGCCAGACACTGCCGCTTGGTGCGCAATCACCATTGTTTGGCGATCATTGAGTTCAATATTTGCCATCAACTTGGCATGCGTTTTCGGGTTCGGCTCGAAGCTAACGACAATGCCATCTGGCCCGACCGACGCCGCTCCGACGAGAGTCCAGAGCCCAATATTTGCCCCGATATCGACAAAGCATTGTCCTGGACGGAGTTTATGTTGAAGATAGAGCAACTCTTCCCATTCTTCATTTTCGAGCCATACCGTGCGTTCGTAAGGGATGTCGAGCTGGGTGAAAACTCGCGAACCATCCGGCAGCCGCGCGATGCGACGTTCGGATTGCAGCAGCTTTTCCCAGATTCGCCGCAATCGCCACTTTCCACGAAACGGCGGCGATACTCGCAATAGGTTGCCTAGCACGTCATACATGGGAACCGATTCTATACTTGCCGACATGGCTGCGCCAGAACGGGGGGAGCGGTATCGCTTCCCACCTTATCGCTGCAAAAGACGCAGCAGGAAGGTGGGGCACCGGCAAACTCCAGTAAGACGCTCTGTCAGCGGTTGAGAGCAACCTGGATGTTGGCAAAGGCAACGCCTCCGGAATGCAGGCTGGCTGAACATCCCACATTCGCCAAAAAATGGCGAATGTGGGCCGCCCGCTTCCTGATCATCTACAGCCACCCGCGATTCTGCCCGAAGACTAGCTCGCCGCCCGGATCACTCCGGGAGGGGGGAGTTGTGGTCAGTTCCACCGCCAGCAGCGGTGCTTGGTTGGGTGTGGGCACGTTTGACCGCCGTCCAGCCCACCGAAGCAAACGATAGCACCGCCGCGATCAAAGTAATTATGCCGACAGCCACGCTCGTAATTTGGAGCAGCAAGAATGTCCAATGCTCAACCGCCATGTCGATACCCCCTTGTCGCCCGATACCCGACACCCAATAAGCAGCAAGTCGCATGCCAACACCTGTACACAACGACTTACGCGGAATTTCCGCTCGCCTATGTCGGTGATTCCAACACATTGAATGGGATTTCCAGACAATCCTGTGTGTCCAAAATCGACAACAAAATCAACTACCCCACGTTAGCCAACAGAAGGCGAACATGGGCACCCTCTGAAGCGGATGTGGCCACCCGCTCCGGGTGGCGCCGGGGGCAACACTCACCTTATGGGAACGGCAGAGGGTAGTACTTGAGCCGAAGCTGCTGGACGAGAGTTGCCAGGGTAGTTGTCTTCTGAGGGTTGGCGGTCACGCAGTTTCCAGGCGGGATTAGATTAGAGGAAAGCACGATAAAAGACTTGCCGTTGGCTCCAACGATGCTGATGCCGTCTCCAACGCCGGGCGTGATTGGACCCAAAGGACACGCTGACGTTGCGGTGATCGAGCTCAGAAACTCATCCGCGGCGATCAGCAACTGGAGCGATTCGTCGGCGGTGATAGTTCCCCGGATCGCGACTCCGCCGGGCGACGGACCAGCCACAAACTGACCGGAACTGGCGATGGTGAAGCCATAGAGGCCGGAACACGCCGTAGGATTCAAAGCTTCACATTCGGTTTGCTCTGAAACGCTTGTCCAGCCGACCGTAGAACCGTTCGATGCACCGCAGCCGTGCAGCAAGAAACCGGCAACGAATACCAGGCACAGCCGGAGCGCTCGTGAGACTGCGGTTCTCATCCAGGTTCTCGCACCCGCGAATCATTCGATGTAGGGACGAGTCACACGGTTCGCCGGATGGCAGAAAAGAAGGAGCGGGAAATAGGTGAGACAGGACGCATCCAAAAAGGGAGAGATCTTTGGGTTGAGAACAACTGGGGTGACGTCGTAGGACTGCCATCAATGGAGCGCGCATGAACGCTGGCCGCAACTGCCTGAAGGTGACACTTTGGCTGCTGGTACTGCTGACCGGGACAAAGCTGTGGGCGGGACCGCCGTTTCAGACCGACGATCCGGAGCCGGTGGATTTCCGGCACTATGAGTTTTATCAATTCGGCACGGTGTCAAGCACGCCGGTGGAGACCGATCCGACCGGACCGGCGTTTGAATTCAACTGGGGCGCGGCTCCTAATCTGCAGATTCATGTGATTTTGCCCTTCGGGGGCGTCATTCCTTCGAACAATCCGATCTATCTGCCGGGCGGAGTTGGGCCCAGCGCCTACGGCTTAACCGATACGGAGGTGGGGGTGAAGTACCGGTTTGTGCAGGAGACGAAGCACCGTCCGCAGATTGGATCGTTCACCATGGTGGAGCTGCCGACCGGGAGCTATAGCAAAGGGCTGGGCGTGGGGAAGGTCTGGTATAAGCTGCCGGTCTGGATGCAGAAGAGCTGGGGGGAGTGGACCGCGTATGGCGGAGCCGGGTACGAGGTGGTGCCGCAGGTTCAGTATCGTAACTTCTTCTATACGGGATGGCTGGGGCAACGGAATCTGGGCAAGAAGTGGACGCTGGGAAGCGAAGTTTTCTTTCATCAGAAGGAAGGGTTCGCGACGCCGCAGACGGAGTCCTCGACCATGGTGGACCTGGGCGGGTATTACCACTTCAAGAATCCGGGGTGGCAACTGCTTTTTGCCTATGGACATTCGGTGGTTGGGCAAACCGAGAACTATGCCTATTTCGGGCTTTACCAGACGTGGGGGGCGAAGAGAGCGGAGCCGGTGGATTGCTGAGGCATCGCTGAGGGGGTTCGTCAGGAAAGTGGAAGAAGAATCGATCGCTGGTGGAAAAGCTTGGGGGCGCACGGGAGACTTGGGCAGGGGTAGGGTCCTTACTATCGTTCAGGATGACACTCTCGAAAGCGAGGCTACAGCGGAAGATCAGGCGTCGAGGCGGTAGCGGCTTTCGCAGAGGCGGAAGAGAGGCTTCCAGAGGAGGCGGTTGATGGTGACGACCATGGCCGCCATGATGACGGTGGAGAGCAGGAGCAGGCTCTGGCTGCCCGTGTCGGTGGCGCGATTGATCTGGGCACCGAGGCCGAGGGTCGAGTAGGTGTGGTCCTGGAGGCGGAAATACTCGGCGACGATGCTGGCGTTCCAGGCGCCTCCGGAGGCGGTGACGAGGCCGGTGATGAGGTAGGGGAAGATGCCGGGGAGGATGACGGTCATCCAACGCTCGCGGAGGTTGAAGCGGAAGATGGTGGAGACATCGCGCAGGTCGCTGGGGATGGCCAGGGCTCCGGCGATGACGTTGAAGAGGATGTACCACTGGGTTCCGAGGAGCATGAGGAGGATGGAAGCAGTGTTGATGCCTCCGCCCATTTTGATGAGCGCCGAGGAGCAGGATGGGGAACAGGGCGGTGGCCGGGACCGAGGCGGCAATCTGGGCCAAGGGTTGAGCGTAACGGGCCAGGCGCGGCTGGAAGCCGATGGCGACGCCGACCGGGACGGTCCAGGCCACGGCGATGAGCAGGGAGAGGGTGACGCGGAGCAGAGTGGCGGCCGCCGAGCGCAGGGTGAGGGTGAGTTCGGCGTGGGAGACGGTAGAGAGCACGAGAATGGCTTCGACGATGGCGTAGAGAGCGAGCAGGCCGAGAGCAGCGACGACGAGGGCTGCCGAGAGCACGAGCGGAGCGCGCGGCTACTGAACCCACATTCTTCGGCAGATCTGGGGCACCGGTGTCCGATGCTGGATTCAACCCACGTTGGCTGACGGCGGCAGGTGTCGGGCACAGGGCAGGCGATCGGTCATGGGGTGTCCCTGGGCGAGGTAGGTGATGAGACGCTCGGAGAGCGGCTCGACGACGCGATGGCGGACGGTGCGGAGCAGGGTGGAGTTGGAGAGCAGGGCAAGCATCGGCGAACGGGGTGGGGCGGTGGATTCCACCTGCTCGAATTTGAACTTATCGGACCAGATAATCAGGGGTCGCCAGAGAAGCTGGTCGAGCAGCACGATGACGCCGATGAGGGCGGCGAGGCCCCAGACCATGGCCTGGGTATCTCCATTGTTGGCGGCGGTTTGCAGGTAGGAGCCGAGGCCGGGAAGGCGGAAGTCGCGCTTGTTGAGGACGAACATTTCACAGAGCATGAGGAAGAACCAGCCCTGAGCAACGGAGACCATGGAATTCCAGACCAGGCCGATGGTGCTGAACGGCAGCTCTAGCTGGAAGAAGCGCTGCCAGCGGCTGAAGCCGAAGATGCGGGTGGCTTCCCGGAGCTCGCGGGGAATGGCTTTGAGCGAAGAGTAGAAGCTGAAGGCCATGTTCCAGACCTGGCCGGTGAAGATGAGGATGATGGAGCCGAGTTCGAGGCCGAGCTGGCGGGTGGGGATCAGGGCGACCATGGCCAGCATGACGCCGGGCAGGAAGCTGAGCACCGGGATGGACTGAAGGACATCGAGAATCGCGATCATCAGGGCTTCGGCGCGCTTGTTGTAGGCGGCGATGTAGCCGTAGGCAAGGGCGAAGACGAGGCTGAGGACGTACGCGGTGAACATGCGCACGAGCGAATAGAAGGCATAGGCAGGCAGGGCGCTGGGCGAGCGCCGGATGACCGCCTCGACGACCGGGGCGGCAAACCAGTAGCGGGTGATGACCGTCAGGGCGTAGAGGATTACCACCACTCCGGCGAAGACGCTGAGGTCAACCAGCCACGACCAGGTGCGGTTGCGCACCGTGGACTGGGCGAAGGTGCGGACGCGGCGGATCACCTGACGGCCTCGGCTTCGGCGGCCGGCTCGGTCTGGTGGAGGTAGAGGCGGTGACGGTCGGCATCGTACTCGAGGAGTTCGGCGTAGCGTCCCCAACTGATGGCGGTGTCTAGCTGGCGCTTGGCTTCCTCTTCGCTGAAGTGCTCGTCGAGCAGATCGTGGAAGAGCTCCTCGGGGGCGGAGTGGTCCTTCTTGGTTTCGAGAGTGCGGGTGATCTGGCGGAGGATGGTGACGTGGGCAAGGACGGCCTGGCGGAAGAGCTCCTTCTGGCGGAGGATTTCGGCATTGGCGAACTCGTGGCCCTCAGGGGTGATCTGGGCATCGCCTTCTTCCAGCCGGAGGAAGCCGAGCTGACGGGCGGCATCGACGATGGGGAGCAGATCGTCGAGTTCAAAGGAAAGATCTTCGGCGAGGCGGTACATATCTTCGCGGCCGTTGGGGCGGTCGTCGATCAGTTCGAGCAGTCCGGCGATGCCTCCGGGACGGGCGTGGGAGAGCATCTGGCGCGTGGCACGCGGCGGGACGGGCGGCGGGCGGCAGCATTGGCAGGGGCGACTCCTGGCTTGCCGTGCAGCTCCGGATGGCCGGGGGTGGTGAGCACCTTGTAGATGTAGTCCACGTATCCGGTGAATTCGGCAGACTTGCGCTCGCGAGGCCGGGGCAGCGCGACCTCGAAATCGGTGCGGATGCAGCCGGGATTTTTGCCGAGCACGATGATGCGATCGGCGAGCAGCACGGCTTCCTCGATGTTGTGGGTGACGATGAAGATGGCCTTGGTGGGGATCGCTTTCTTGCCCCAGAGCTCCAGCAGTTCACTGCGCAGATTCTCGGCGGTGAGGACATCGAGGGCGGAGAAGGGCTCGTCCATGAACAGGACTTCGGGTTCGACGACCAGGGCGCGGGCAAAGCCAACGCGCTGCTTCATGCCGCCGGAGAGCTCCTTGGGATAGGCCTGCTCGAAGCCGTCGAGACCGACGGTATCGAGGATTTTGAGGCTGCGCTTGCGGCGCTCGAAGGAGTGGACGCCACGCGCCTTGAGCGGGGCTTCGACGTTTTCATAGACGGTGAGCCAGGGGAAGAGTGCGAAGCTCTGAAAGACGATGCTGACGTTAGGGGCGCACTCGCGGATGGCTTTGCCGTGCCAGAGGACCTCGCCGGCAGAGGGGAGGGTGAGGCCGGTAAGCATCCGCAGAAGAGTGCTTTTGCCGGAGCCGGAGGGACCGAGCAGGGCAAGAATCTGTCCGGGTTCGACGGAGAGATCGGTGGGGGCGATGACGGGGACGGAGCCTGTGCCGTGATCTCCGTAAAACTTTTCGACCTTTGAGGCCTGAATGATGGTATCGGGCATGTTCTCTCCCATGCGGCGGCGGCGCAGGACATGAGCCGAAGCGGACGGCTCACGCCGATTCTCCCAAGATAACAGCCCAAGGTGAATAGACGGAAAAATTGGGTCTTTTTCCCGAGCGTGGCTCCGGATTGCTCTTTTAAGAAGCTTGGGGCCGCGCGGAAGGTATGGGCAGTAATTGGGGTCCTTCACTTCGTTCAGGATGACACCCTCCAAAAAAGCGAGGCTGTCGGATGACACGGTCAAAAACCTTTTCCGCTACTCAGGGTTGGGGGTTGGGAGTACGCATGATTACAATATGGGTACTTCATGATGACCAACCCTACTCCTCCATTTATTGAGTTACGCAACGTCTCCGTCGTCCGCAGCGGGCGGGTGGTGTTGCACGAATTGAACTTACGCATCGAAGCCGGCGAGCACGTCGCGATCATGGGTCCGAACGGCTCGGGGAAATCAACGCTAATCAAGACGATTACGCGGGAGCTGTATCCGCTCTATGACCGGAATTCCTCGATGGAGCTGTTCGGGCAAGGGACATGGAACGTCTCCGAATTGCGCTCGATGCTGGGAATTGTGAGCAACGATATCGATCCCTTCCTAGGGCGGGCGATCACCGGGCATGAGGCGGTTCTCTCGGGATTTTTCAGCAGCGTTGGATTGTCGCGGCATCAGGAGATCAAGGCCGGGATGAGCGAGAAGAGCGACGAGTTGCTGGCGCGGTTGGAGATCGGGCATCTGGGCGACCGGGTGATGGGCGAGATGTCGTCGGGCGAGGCCCGGCAGGGTGATGATTGCGCGGGCGCTGGTGCACGATCCGAAGGCTTTGCTGTTTGACGAGCCGAGCAACAGTCTGGACGTTTTTGCGCAGATGGAGCTGCGGCGGACGATGAGCCTGCTGGCGCAATCCGGCATTGGACTGCTGCTGATTACACATCATCTGCCGGACGTGGTTCCTGAGATCGAGCGCGTCATCTTCATGCGCGGGGGGAGGATCGTGGGCGATGGCTCGAAGCCGGAGCTGCTGACGGCGAACGGGCTGAGCGCGCTGTTCGGATGTCCGGTGCAGGTTACCAGGCAGGACGGGTACTACCACTTGGTGTCGTGAGGGCGGCGAAGGGACAAGATCAAATACCCCACCGGAAAAGATCAACTACAGACAAGATCAACTACCCCACGTTAGCCAACTGCGGGCGAACGTGGGGTACCAGACAGGTGTCGTGATGGCGGAGTTTTTGGAGAAAATCGAGTGCTGGTTGGAAGGCTTGAGGCCGCACGAGTGGTGTGGGCGGTGCGGGGATCCTTCACTTCGTTCAGGATGACACCTTCAAAAACATGGGTTTCTCGGATGACAGCATCAGAAGACGCTCCTGAAAAAGGCCTCGGAAGAAGATTCCGGGGCCTTTGGTTTCTGATCGAAGTTGTCCTGTTAATGTTAGTCGCTGGTGTAGTAGTCGACGGCGACCGGGCTCTCAAAGAGCGAGTAGTCACGGGTGACGACGGTGATGCCGCTCTCGGTGACGAAGTACTTCTGGCGGTCGGCTTCCGTGTCATAGCCGATGACGGTTCCTTCGGGCAGATGGACATCGCGGTCGATGATGGTCTTGCGGATGCGGCAGTGGCGTCCGACATTGACGTGGCTGAACAGAATACTGGAGTCCACCTCGGCGTAGGAGTTCACCCGGACATCGGGCGAGAGCACGCTGGTGCGGACGGTGCCGCCGGAGACAATGCATCCCTGGCTGATGACCGAATCGACGGCGGTGCCGGTGCGGCCGGGTTCGGCGAAGACGAACTTGGCCGGCGGGTACTGGCGCTGATAGCCGCGGATCGGCCAGCTCTGATCGTAGAGGTTGAAGACCGGGGAGACGGAGGCCACGTCCATGTTGGCTTCGTAGTAGGCCTCCAGGGTTCCGACATCGCGCCAGTAGAGAGCTTCTTTGTGGTTCTCATCGACGAAGTTGAAGGAGTACACCTTGTAGTCATCGACCATGCGGGGAAGGATGTTATAGCCGAAGTCGTGGCGCGACTCCATGTCTTCGGCATCCTTGAGCAGGGTGGGGATGAGTACGTCGGTGTTGAAGAGGTAGATGCCCATGGAGGCGGAAATCATCTTGGGGTTGTAGGGCGAACGGAGATCGGTGGTCTTGGGTTTTTCCTGGAATCCGGTGACCCGGCCATCGTTGGCCAGCTCGACGACGCCGAACTGGCGGGACTCGCTGGGGTCGATGAGGATGGTGGCGAGGGTGACGTCGGCGCCGGACTGGCGGTGCTGCTCGAGCATGAGCTCGTAGTTCATCTTGTAGATATGATCGCCGGAGAGAAGAAGCACGTACTTGGAGCGCTCGCTGCCGATGGAATAGATGTTCTGGTAGACGGCATCGGCGGTTCCCTTGTACCAGTCCTCACTGACGCGCTTCATGGGCGGAAGAATTTCGACGAACTCGCCGAGTTCGCTGGCGACCACCTGCCAGGCCTCGCGGATGTGGCGATTGAGGGAGAGCGCTTTGTACTGGGTGAGGATATAGACCTTGCGCAGGTTGGAGTTGATGCAGTTGGAGAGGGTTACGTCAATAATGCGGTAGATGCCGCCAAAGGTGACAGCGGGTTTGGCGCGGTCGCGGGTCAGCGGATAAAGCCGCTCGCCTGCACCACCCGCTAGCAAGACTCCCAGAGTATCCTTCATTCTTCTTTCCTGAGTGAAGAGTTTTGGACTGAAGAGCGCATCCGTACAGGCACAAACCTTGAGCTGCGATATCAACTCACTTAAAGATCGCAGAGCAAGGAATAAGCAACAGAGGATGGTAGCACAGGAAGCCGCTCTCGTCCGGGGCTGAAGGACGCAGGAGAGCTCAGGCGGCTTTCTCGCTGTTGCGGCCGGACTTGGGCTCGACGGAGATTCTGAGCGACTTGAGGAAACGGGCATCCTGGGGGCTGATGCGCAACTCGGGTTCGCCCTGGCGAGAGACCGGGGTAGCTGCGGAGTCGGCTTCGCGCTTATTGAAGCCCACGGTGGCTTCCAGGACGACAAAGATGTCATAGCCGTCGGTCTTGATGCGCGCGATGACTTCGGCGATCTGCTCGGAGCCGGAGATGGAGTCGTTAATGGCTTCGCCGAGCTGCTTCATGAGCCTTTCGAGTTTTTGGTCCACGGTGATTCTCCAAGGCGCTAAGCGGAGTTAGATGCCAGAGGCGGGGTTGGAGTTATTCGCCAGAGTAGCTGGAAGCGAGGGCGAAAGCCCTTGGACGAGAGTTGTTTGTGACGAATGCCGCTGCCGGAGGCGCGAGTTCGGGCGTTACAATAAGGGCATGAGCGATGCACGGTTTTCCGGCGACAATCCTCGCTGGGCTGGACGCTGGGTTCGGGCGCGGGAACAGCCTTCCGCCATTTACGCGGCAAGCCGGGACGGAACGCGCGATTTCTTCGCGGATTCCAGTCCGGGCGCGACGGCCTTTCTGGGCACGGTGATGGGCACGCTCCATGTGTTGTTTCTGGAAGTCAGCGGACTTATATTTTTTGCTTTAGCGTAACGATCGTCAGTGCATTTTTCCGCGAATACAGGAAGTATGCGACTGCATCAGGTTGGACTGGAGCGGGTGATATTGGCGGGAGCGATGGGCAGCATGTTTTTATATTTTGGATTGAGTTCCTTCTGGCGGGCACGCCGGAAGCGATCAAGAGTCTAAGCCCAGAAAGGCCGGCCAATGTCAGAGAAAGCAGCAGCGACAAAGAAGCCGGAGAAGGTCTTCCAAACCACATCTCATATCGTCATCAATCCGTTTTATACTCCCGCCGATCTCGCCGGTTTCAACTACGAAAAAGAATTGAACGCCCCGGGCAGCTTTCCGTTCACCCGCGGCGTGCAGGCCTCGATGTATCGCGGACGGCTGTGGACGATGCGGCAATACGCCGGCATGGGCGATGCGGAAGAGAGCAACAAGCGCTACCGCTTTCTGCTGAGCCAGGGCACGACGGGGCTTTCGGTGGCCTTCGATCTGCCGACGCAGATCGGCTATGACAGCGACAGTCCGTTCGCGCTGGGCGAAGTGGGCAAGGTGGGCGTGGCCATCGACACGATCGAGGACATGCAGCGGCTGTTCGACAGCATCGACCTGGAGAAGGTTTCCACTTCGATGACGATCAACTCGTCGGCGGCGGTGCTGCTGTCGCTCTACGTCGCGGTGGCCAAGCGCAATGGATTCGATCCGAAGAAGTTGAGCGGCACGATTCAGAACGACGTGCTGAAGGAATACATCGCGCGCGGCACCTACATTTATCCGCCGACGGCGGCGATGCGGCTGATCACCGACATTTTCGCGTATCTGCAACGAAAACGTGCCGGAGTGGAACACGATTTCGATCAGCGGCTATCACATGCGCGAGGCGGGCTCGACGGCGGTGCAGGAAGTGGCGTTTACGCTGGCCGACGGCATTACCTACGTGCAGGCGGCAGTGGATGCGGGACTGGACGTGAACCAGTTTGCGCCGCGGCTGTCGTTCTTCTTTGCCTGCCACAATAATTTTTTGGAAGAGATTGCGAAGTTCCGCGCGGCGCGGCGGATGTGGGCGAAGATCATGCGCGAGCGCTTCGGGGCCACCTCTCCGAAGGCGCTGATGCTGCGCTTCCACACGCAGACGGGCGGCTCGACGCTGACGGCGCAGCAGCCGCAGAACAACATCGTGCGCACGTCGCTGCAGGCGATGGCGGCGGTGCTGGGCGGAACGCAGTCGCTGCACACCAACTCGTTCGACGAGGCGCTGGCGCTGCCGACGGAAGACTCGGCGCGGATTGCGCTGCGCACGCAGCAGATCATCGGCTACGAGAGCGGAGTGACGGCGGCGATCGATCCGCTGGCGGGCTCCTACTACGTGGAGACGCTGACCAACGAGATCGAAAAGCGCGCCGCCGAGTACCTCGAGCAAGATCGACGCGATGGGCGGAATGCTGAAGGCGATCGAACGCGGATTTGTGCAGCAGGAGATTCAGAACGCCGCCTACGAGTTCCAGAAATCGGTGGACAGCAAGGAGCAGGTGCTGGTGGGCGTGAACGCCTTCCAACATGGAGCACGAAAAGCCGGTTGCGCTGCAGCGGATGGACCCGGAGCTGGAACGGCGCCAGGTGGAGCGTCTGCGGGCATTCCGCGCCAAGCGTGACCCGGAGAAGGCCGCCGCCGCCATGCGCAAGGTCGACGACGCCGCACGCAACGGCGGAAAACCTGATGCCGGTGATCGTGGAAGCCGTGGAGAGCAATGCGACGGTCGGCGAGATCTGCGACGTCGATGCGCAAGGTGTTCGGCGAGTACAAGGAAGTGATGGTGATCTGAGGGCAAGGTGGACCCGGGGGCGCGGTAGAATCCGCGCCCTTTAAGCTTGCTGCGCGGAAACAGAGCGTTCTTCGGCGTCACTGCTGAGAACTGCGATCAGGTTTAACGGAACGCGTCTGCTTGCAGCAGAGATTCCTGCAAGGCAGCCAAAGGCATGACTGTCGCGGCGAAGTCCGCAGACCTGGCACTGCGTGCTGAAATACAATCCTGGTGCTCGATAAGCCAGCGTTTAATGGTAAGATCGCCGTGCATCGCTGCAATGACGAATCGCGTTTGCGCGTTGGCGCATTGCTCTCCTATCATTCGTTGCGCTCATTGCGCAATTCCGGATAATCAACAGGCAGCGGAACATCTCTAGTATGCAAACGGCGGTGTAGCCGCCAGTCTGGCGCTAAAATCCGACCTAGAAAAAAAGCATAACGCAATTGTCCGGTGCGCAATACGTACAGCAGGAGACGCGGAACGTGCTGCACCGCGAAGTGCAACGCCGGATATGAAGACCAGCATAGCTGACTCTGCCGCCGGTCAGCATCTGATGCGCAAATGCGCGTCCGCAGATCGCCGCCGAAGATGCGTTGATGTGCGACAGTGGATGCCAAGCCGAGAGTTGTCCGATTGAATAGCTGGATGGCTGACCGCGTCGGCAGGAAGCCCATGCACAATTGGCGCAGGTGCGGCGGCGAAACTTCGAGCTAGAGCGAGCAGCATCTCGCACTCTGCCTATGGCCGCGGTCTGAGCCAAGTCGTTTCCATCGGCAGTCGCGATGAGGAATCCCTGAAGCAGCGCGATCGCTAAACGGATGGGTCGCTCAATCGCTTTGACGCATCTCGGCCACTAGACTCGGACTAATTTCCATGCCTGCCTGACTGGTGTCAGAACATCGCACAGATAGCTAGCGAACATGAGCAGCACCGAGAAAACTACGCACGGCGGCTGTGCTTAGTGTTCCATGAGTCAACAGTCTCGAGCAGGCATCAGCTAGTGTCGATCCCGGGACTCTGCAGGCAGAAGCGAAGTGGAGAAGCAAGCCACGCGAGCTCATTGGGACACCACCGCTTTTCGCGACGGACTTGACAGGGCAGGGCGGAATTGTGTACAAAGACAACAGATGTTGAACGCGATTCTCATTCTTGTTACGGCCATGGCCATGTGTATGCACATGATGTGCATGCCTACCGCCGTGGGCGCGCTTGAGAGTTCGCGAAAAGCTTAGATAAGACGTAGCCAAGCGACATCAAGAGTTTCCAAACGACCCACGGCAGAGTGCCTGGGTCGTTTTTGTTTATGCAGAAAAAATTCTAAAAGAGGAGCTCGCGAGATGGCGGAAAACGAAAAGAAACAGCGATTTAACACACTGGCGGTACACGGCGGACAGAGCGTGGAACAGACGACCAAGGCGCGGGCAGTGCCGATTTACCAGACGACCAGCTATGTGTTTGACGACAGCGATCACGCGGGACGGCTCTTCGGGTTGAAGGAGTTCGGCAATATTTATACCCGGATCATGAATCCGACGACGGACGTGTTTGAGAACCGGATCGCGGCGCTGGAAGGCGGCGTGGCGGGATTGGCGACGGCCTCGGGACAGGCGGCGGAGACGCTGGTGATTACGACGCTGGCGGGGGCGGGCGATGAGATCGTCTCGACCACTTCGCTTTATGGCGGGACCTACAATCTGTTCCATTACACGCTGCCGCGGCTGGGAATCGTGGTGAGGTTTGTGGATGCGGACGACTTCGACGGACTGCGGGCGGCGATCAACGAAAAGACCAAGGCGCTGTACACCGAGACGCTGGGCAATCCGAAGCTGGACGTGGCCGACATTGAAAAGCTGGCGGCGATTGCGCACGAAGCGGGGATTCCGCTGGTGATCGACAACACTTCGGCCTCGCCGGCGCTGACGCGTCCGATTGAATGGGGCGCCGACATTGTGGTGAATTCGGCGACGAAGTTTATCGGCGGACACGGCACGACCATCGGCGGCATTATTGTGGACGCGGGGAAGTTTGACTGGGCGGCATCGCCGCGCTTCAAGCGCGACTTCGTCGATCCCGACCCGAGCTACCACGGCATCAGCTACACGGCGGCATTCGGAAACCTGGCATTCATCCTGAAGGCGCGGGTGCAGGGGTTGCGCGATACGGGCGCGGCACTTTCGCCATTCAACTCGTTCCTGCTGCTGCAGGGGGCCGAGACGCTGCATCTGCGGATGGAGCGGCACTCGGAGAATGCGCTGAAGGTGGCGAACTACCTGGAGACGCATCCGGGCGTGGAGTGGGTGAATTATCCGGGGCTGGAATCGAGCAAGTACTATGAGCGCGGCAAGAAGTATCTTCCGGACGGGCAGCGGCGCGCTGGTTACATTCGGGATCAAGGGCGGCTACGACGCGGGACGCAAGCTGATCGATTCGGTGAAGCTGTTCAGCCATGTGGCGAACATCGGCGATTCGAAGTCGCTGATCATTCATCCCTCCTCTACGACTCACCAGCAACTGAGCGACGCAGAGCAACTGGACACGGGAGTGACGCCGGAACTGGTGCGGCTCTCGGTGGGCATTGAAGACGTGCGCGACATCATTGACGACCTTGCACAGGCCATTGAAGCAGCGAACGGTACGAAGCATACGCGGCCCGAACCGGCAGGCCAGGGAGCAGGAAAATAGCCATGGCAACGAGTCATATCACGACCCTTCACCTGACTCAGGGCACGGTTTCGGTGACGAAACGATGTCCATTCGAATTGGAGAGCGGCAAGACGCTGGAGAGCGTGAGCCTGCGTTACGCGATCTACGGCGAGCCGAATCCGGATGTGCAGCAACGTGACCCTGGTTTGCCATGCGCTTTCGGGTTCGGCGCGGGTGGACCAGTGGTGGCCGGATCTGCTGGAGAGAATCTTCGATCTGGAGCGCGAGTGCGTGGTGTGTTTCAACGTGATCGGGTCGTGCTATGGCTCGACCAGTGCGGCCTCGCTCGATCCGGCGACGGGCAAGCCGTACGGCGCGAGCTTTCCGCAGGTTACGGTGCGGGACTGGGTGCGGGCGCAGAAGATTGCGCTTGCAGGAGTTGGGGATTCGGCATCTGCGGACGGTGATTGGGCCGTCGATTGGCGGCATGCAGGCACTGCAATGGGCGGTGGAGTATCCGGAGTGGGTGGACCGGGTGGTGGCGATGGGCACGACGCAGCTCAGCGCGCTGGGGCTGGGACTGAACCATCTGCAACGCGAGGCCATACGGCTGGATCCGGAATGGCGCGGCGGCGACTACTACGACGGGCCGGGGCCGCGCACGGGATTGGCGCAGGCGCGCGGGCTGGCGATGTGCACCTACAAGTCGGCAGAGCTGTTCCACGCCCGCCACGGACGCAAGGCCGACCGCAAGGGGATCGCTCCGTGGGAGTCCGAGGAGGGCCGGTTCGATATCGCGGGCTATCTGGAATACCAGGGAAAGCTGTTCTGGCAGCGCTTTGACGCCAATGCGTATTTGACGATCACGCGCGCGATGGATCTGTGGGATCCGCAGCGGGATTGGCGGGGCAGACGTGGGAGCGGGTTCGGGCCAAGGTGCTGCTGTTCGGCATCTCCAGCGACGTGCTGTTTCCGGACAGCGACGTGCGCGCATTCGCCGAAGAGCTGCGCGATGCGGGAGTGGATTGCAGCTATGAGAGCATCGAGTCCTCGCACGGGCACGATTCGTTTCTGGCGGAGCCGGATAAACTGGTGGGAGTGCTCAGGGAATTTCTGGGAGAGAGCGGTACGGTAGCGGATTGCCTGCAAGCAGTGGGCGAGCAGAGCGATCATGCGTGAGTGAAGCATGGGTGGCCGCAAGGGCCACCCATTTCACGGTCCTCCGTCGCAGGTCTCACCGAAGGGCACGGAGAATCGATCGCTGGGTGGAAAAGCCGGAGCCGCACGAGAGCTTCGGACCGTGCGGCAGATCCTTCGCGGCGCCGTCAGGATGTCACCCTAAGGAAACAGCACATCTGCTTACATCATTTTCATTTTGACGTAGCGCTGCAGGTCTCCACGAAAGTAATACAGCTGAGTAAACGGTGGCGGCTAACGATCCCCATTTCACGACTTTTCCGACGACATAACTTCTCCTTTCCGCGGCTATGCCGCTTTGGCTTTGCTGATTCCGGAAATCAGTTCCTCGATCATGCGGATGGCCTCATCGACGGCGGCCTCGACCGGCTCACTGAGGCCGGTCTCACCGTCGCATCGGCATCGACGGTTGAGGGTTCGCATCCGACCACCATCATGCGGCTCGAACTTGCCTCCCAGAGTGTTGACGAGTTGCAGCACGCGACGGGATTCATGGAGTGGGCATCGAAGCCGAAGTCCGAGGGCGATTCGCTCGTCTGCGGCAGCTCTGGCTCGATGAGGTACACGGTGCCGGGCTCATCGCCGCCGGAAACGGCATCGACCAGGATCACCAGCTCCCATGGCTCCATCAGCGCATAGGCGAGGTCGTAGCTGCGGATGCCGAAGTCGACGACGCGCACGTTCGGCGGCACGGCGCGGGCGGCAAAGCGCTGCACGACTTCGACGCCGAAGGCGTCGTCGCCGAGAAAGATGTTTCCCACACCGGCCACCAGTATCGTCTGGTACCGTTGCGTCATGCGGTCATGTGCGACCTCCGTCATTGATCCTGTCCGTGAGCAGCCGGGCTCGACTTCCTCGGGAGAAAAGAAGAAGCGATGGCCGGGTTGGCGCATCATTCCGAGATCGCGGCCGGGATCGTCTTCGAGGACGACGGCGAGGTGCAGGCGGTCGTCGAAATCGCTTTCGATGGCCTCGACGATGGCGACTTTGCCTTTCAGCGCCATGTCCATAATGTCGGCGTTCTTGCGGGGCCAGAGGCGGACGCGATCTCCGGGCCGCACCGCGAACTCCGGAGATGGTGACGCTCTCGACCGGGCGGTGTTCCGGCTCTCCATTTTGCGCGAGTCCCATTTGCGTGCAATCATTCCAATCCATCATGGCTTGTCCCCACTCACCGGACGCAGGCTGCGGATGGTGCCGTGGGTCTTCATCAGTTGCTCGCGCGCGCTTTGTTCGGTGCGCTCGAGAAGGTTGCGGACATGGTCGTCGGCGAGGCGCATCTCATTTTTCTCCTCATCGGTCAGGGTCATCACTCGCAGGGTGAGCATCTCGTCCATTTCGGTTGCGTCGTAGAAGTCGGCCGCGCTCTCCGGCGCGATCTGCGGATAGTCGTAGAGAACGATGGGCGAGCAGAGCAGCATGTCACGCTCGCGGCGGATCGCCGACGAGCACGGGGAAATTGCCGAGGTTGGTGCAGGCGCTCGCGGCATCGCGCAGAGTCTTCGGGCGGGTCCAGCAAGCGAGACGAACTGACCGCCGCTGACGGTGAGAATGGTGTGCGCCGAGAGCAGCGAGCGCAGCAGGGCAAGGTTGCGGTCGCGCAGGGTCGTGCTCGAACGGGGTGGTGTTGGTGACTTCCACGGTGAGTTTGAGCAGGCCAGGCGCGAATACTCTCGCGAGGAAACCGAGATGGTTCCGGTTATTTCGTGCTGGGTGCGGCGGACGATTCCGGCTAACTGGCCGGAGGCCGTCGCGCAGCAGTTGCGGTTTCGCTGCTGCCGGGAAAACGGAACGGAAACTGTTGCGGAGCGAAGGCAAAGTCAGTTCGAAGTCCACCGAGCGCTCCACGCCTTCGTCCCAGCTCTCGATCCGTTGACCTTCGACCACGAGCGAAGGCACGGGTTCGAAGCGCTCCGTTGCTGGATCTGTTGCGACCTGCGCGGCTGGAACAGGTGCAGGAAGCGAAGCTGGAGCTGGAGCGCGGCGCTGCCGGTGGCTTTCCAGCAGACACTCCGAATGCATGGTGCAGCGTTCGGTTCCGTCGCGGACCTCCGCGTAGGCGGGCGGATAGAGGATGCCGAAGCTCCAGCGCTGGCGGTTCTTGATCGCCGAGGGGCGGTAGGGATAGAGCATGTAGCCTTCGTAGAGCACGGCGTCGGCGATCTTTCTGGCGAGTTCGCGGTTCACGATTTCACCTCTTCGGTCAGGTCGAGCATGCGCTCCACGGCCTGGTCCCAGGTCGGAATCCCGTGCTGCGCCTTGAATTTGTAGAGCTTGTCGAAGACGTCGCGCTGCAGGCAGAGCCACGCGGTGTGGGGATAATACAGGTCCATCATTTCTTTCCAGAGCTGGACGGGAAGGCGATAACTGGCTTCGCGGTCCCAGGGAATTTGCGCGACCTGCAGACCCATGCGTCCGGCGTGGAAGACGGTTCCGCTGAAGAGCAGGGTGGTCGGAATCTCGCCGGCGTCGAGGCCGTAGATGTACTTGGTGACCGCGACATTGAAGTCGAAGGTGCACGGGACCGGCACGTCGATTACGGTGCTGCCGTCGAAGGCCGGAACGTTGACGCTGAGGTTGGTCCACAACAGCGGATGGACGGATTTGCTCCAGCGCTCGGGTTCGCCGAACAGACTCTTTCAGGTGCTCCTGCTCCTCGGGAGTGTAGCGGCGGCGCGGCGGCTCAATCTGCACCTGGACGCGCAGGGCGATGGAGTGGATGGGCAGCTTTTCGGCGTCGGTGGCGCGCACCTTGAAGGTGACATGGGAGTGGCCGCGTTGGGCGTGGCTTCGGCGGCTTCGACTTGAAAGCGCAGGTCAGGCACACGGCTCCTCACCGCTGTGCTTGCGCAAGCTCGCCGAAGAAGCGGTCGATCTCCTGCCACACCTCCTGCCCGCCGGAGAGGCCGCGCCAGTGCGTGCGGATGATGCCCACGAGACGGAAGCACTGGTCGATGGGAGCGCGATAATAGCGCGGGCTGGAGAGACGGTTGACGAGCAGCGCTTCGACATCGGGCTCAAACTGATTGAGCACCGGATTGCGCTGCGACGATGGCGTTCCAGTACTCCAGGTCGAGCGAAGATTCCATGGCGCCGCCGGGGCTGGGATACTGCGCGACCACGCGTCCGGCGGCGCTGCTGTAGACGAAGAACGCCAGGTTGATGGGAATCAGCAGGCTCTCCCACTCCTGATCATCCATGACGAAATTGCGCAGGCGGCGCAGATCGCGCGGGATGCGGCGGTAACGCTGCCGGGCGTTGCCGCCGAAGAGAATGGCGCAGGGATCACAGGCGCAGGTGACGCGGCGCTTCTCCAATTCGAGCAGGTGCTGGTGGACGGGCGGGAGCGGTGCGGCGCAGAGTTCGCACACCTGCGACTGCGCGCGCGGTTTGCGCACAAATCGCTGCAGGGCCGCGAGTGACCCCCGCCCGGTATTGTCGATCACGGTGCCCATCCTTTGTGCTCGCCTGCTGTGCTTACCTGAACAGCCTCACATTCGCCAGCCGCGGCGGATGTGGGCCACCTGCATCGGCTCTACCTAAGCCGGCGGCAGGTTCGGCATTCGCGGATCGATCGGTTTGCGCTGATCGGCATTGATGCCGGTGGCGTCGCGGGCGGTGCGTCCGCTGCCCTCGCGTCCCGGCTCTTTGCGGCCTTCGTAGGCCCATTCTTCTCCCCGTTTGGTTCCTGGAGTGTGCGCATCAATGTCACGCGGCGGATTCTTCATATTGCTTTTCCTTTTTTATGGCTGGCTGAATGAGGTTGAGTGGAACGAAATCCGGTGGACGGCAAACCTTCGACGACGACCTGCACGACCTCCGGCGCGGCTTCCAGAATCGCCTGCTCGACCATGGTTTTCAGCGCGTCCGGCGACGATCCACAACCGTGTCCTGAACTCTGGACCTTGACGCGCACAACGGCGTCGGAGATGCCGATCAATTCGGCGCTTCCGCTGTGTTTGCGGAGTTGCGGCAGGAGCATTCTCGACGGCGCGGGCCACGCGCTCTTCGAGCGCTACGGGATGAGCTCCGTAGAGCACCAGAAGTCCGCAGACCAGCGGATCATTGCCGAGCTTGGCCAGCGAAGCGCGACCGGCCTCGCTGGCGTTGAGCAGCTCGACGATGCGGGAGACGACGGCACCGTGCAGATCCATCATCGACTGGAGGAGTTCGAGCGCGGTGGTGCGCGCATCTTCGTCGGCGAGGGCGGAGACGCGCTGCACCAGTTGCTCAATGCGCTCGGTGTGCGCCTGGAACTCACTGTGGCGGTGGCGGTCATTTGCCGCCCGCCAGACCGAACATCGGCGAGTGCCGGGCCTCTAACACTTTGCCGCCTCCCAGGTACATGTGCACGCCGCAGGGCAGGCACGGATCAAAGCTGCGCACCGCCCGCATGATGTCAATGCCCTTGAAGTTATCGGGCCCGTTCTCTTCGAAGAGCGGAGTGTTCTGCACCGCATCTTCGTAGGGGCCGGGAGTGCCGTAGACATCGCGCGGATTGGCGTTCCAGCAGGTCGGCGGATAGGGATGGTAGTTGGCGATTTTGCCCTCGCGGATGACGACGTGGTGCGACAAGACGCCGCGCACCGCTTCGTGGAATCCGCAGCTAATGGCCTCCTCGGGAACCTTGAACGGAGTCCAGGTTTTGGAGCGGCCGGCCATGAGTTCCTCGATCGCCTTCTCGCAGAAGTACAGGGCGGCCGCCGCCGCATACGCCTGGAAGTAGGTGCGTGCGCGGTCGCGCTCGATGGCATTGCTCCACTTCGGAATCTTCCATTCGAAGCTGGTCTCGGGCAGCATCGCGCCCTTGGGCAGGTTGATCTGGACACTGTTGCCGGTGGCCTTGATGTAGCCGATATCGACCAGGCCGGAGAGCGCGGTGGACCAGAGGCGCGCGATGGGGCCGCCGCCGGTGTCGAGCGCGAGATGATCTCCGCTGCGCTTGTCATACCAGCGCGGCGACATCACCCAGGTGTAGTTGCCGTTGAAGTCGCGCTTCTGCGGGCGCGGGGTGGTGGTCTGATTCCAGGGATGGCGCTTGTCAACCGGGTTGCCGAGAGGATCGGTCTTTCACGAAGGTTTCCTCGTTCTGCCAGTCATCGTAGAACGAGCTGCCGAGCAGAATGCGAAGGCCGAGATTGATGTCCACCAGATCGTTGGTGACCAGTTCGCCATCGACCACGATGCCGGGGGTGACGAACATGGAGCGTCCCCAGTTGGACATGGTCTCGTAGCGGTAATCGCAGACACTGGGATTGTTGAACGAGCCCCAGCAGCCGAGCAGGACGCGGCGCTGTCCGACCTTTTCATAACCCGGCAGCGCCTCATACCAGAAGTCGAAGAGATCGTCGTGCAGCGGCACGCATTTCTTCATGAACTCCACGTACTTCATCAGCCGGACGAGATAGTCGGTAAACAACTGCACGGTGGCCACGGTGCCGACGCCGCCGGGATACAGGGTGGAAGGATGAACGTGGCGGCCTTCCATCAGGCAGAACATCTCGCGCGTGAGGCGGCTGATCATCAGGGTCTCGCGGTAGAATTCGCCGGTGAAGGGATTCAGCGCGGTCATGATGTCGGCGATGGTGCGGTAGCCGTGCTTGTCGGCGTTGGGCGCCTTCTTGTGCTGCGCCTTCTCCCACAGGCTGGGGTTGGTCTCCTTCACCATCTGCTCGCAGAAGTCGACGCCGACCAGGTTGTCCTGGAAGATGTTGTGGTCGAACATGTACTCGGCGGCTTCGCCGAGATTGACGATCCACTCGCCAAGGGCGGGAGGCTTGACGCCAAAGGCCATGTTCTGCGCATAGCAGGCGCAGGTGGCGTGGTTGTCGCCGCAGATGCCGCAGATGCGGCTGGTGATGAAGTGGGCGTCACGCGGGTCTTTGCCTTTCATGAAGATGCTGTACCCGCGGAAGATCGACGAGGTGCTGTAGCACTCGGCTACCTGCTTGTTCTCGAAGTCGATCTTGGTGAAGATGCCCAGGCTGCCCACGATGCGGGTGATGGGATCCCAGTTCATCTCCACCAGGTTCCGTTTCTTACTCGGAGTTTCGGTTAATGACTCGGTGATCGTTCCCATGGATTACATCCTCTCCGCTCAAGCGGCTTTGCGGCGCGTGATGCGTTTCGTAGGCGCCGGGTTTGGGCTGGTAGCCGGTGATCAGTTCGTGGCCGCGACGCCGCCACTCAGGTTCGTCGTTGACGGTGGTGTTGGTGATGGAGCGCAGGGCGCGGATCATCTTGCCGTACAGGGTGAGCGCGGCGGTGGAGAAGCGCGCGCCGGAAGGCTCATCCATGAAGGGCATGAACATATCCGGGAAGCCGGGCATGGTGCAGCCGATGCAGATGCCGCCCACGTTGGGACAGCCGCCGATGCCGCGCATCCAGCCGCGCTTGGTGACGTTGCAGTTGACCACCGGACCCCAGCAGCCGACTTTCACCAGGCACTTCGGAGTGCCGTACTCGGTGCCGAAATCATCCTGCTCGTAGTAGGCGGCGCGGTCGCAACCTTCGTGGACGGTTTTGCCGAAGAGCCAGGTGGGCCGGAGCTGCTCATCGAGCGGAATCATGGGCGCCATTCCCGCAGCCTGGAACAGCAGGTAGAGCACGGTCTCCATGAAGTTGTCCGGCTGCACCGGGCAGCCGGGAACATTGACGATCGGCAGCCCTGCTTTGGAGCGCCAGTCCCAGCCCAGGTAGTCGGCCAGGCCCATGGCTCCGGTGGGATTGCCGGCCATGGCATGGATGCCGCCGTAGGTAGCACAGGTTCCGGCGGCCATCACGGCCAGGGCTTTGGGCGCGAGACGATCGATCCACTCACAGGTGGTGATGGGCTGACCGGTATCGGGATCGGTGCCCATGCGCCGCCCAATAACCCTGCGTCCTTGATGGCTTCGTTGGGAATGGAGCCTTCGACCACCAGCACGAAGGGATCGAGTTCGCCGCGCTCGGCCTGGTAGAAATACTTCATGAAGTCGTCGCCGACTTCGTAGGCGAGCACGGGATTGTGCAAATGAACCTTGGGAAGGCCGGGAATGGCTCCCATGACCACATCTTCAAGGCTGGGCTGTTCGGCGGCGGTGACGGAGACGGAATCGCCATCACAGCCGAGGCCAGCCGTGATCCACAAGATGTGTACATCACTCACAGCGGGCTTGGCGCCGAACGTAAGAACGTCTGCCGGCATGTTGCGCTCCTTTCAGCGAGAAAGCGCCGGCCGTTCGAAGGCGGTCAGCGCGGACGAGAGGCTATCGGCCTCTACTTGGCCTCGACCCATGGACAACAAGGAAAGGCGGGATGCTGCTGCGATCCATGCAATGCCTCTAAATGGTTCACGCGAATCGTCGAGAACGTGGCATGAGATGGTATGCGTCTGCGAACGAGATGCCTCAGCAAAAACGGGGTAGTTGCTAATCAAGAAGCGGAGATACAGGCCGCAGAGCTGGGGGCATGGTTGACAAGCGCTCGGGATGCCGTTACTTTATCTAGGCGAACAAAAGGCGAATATGAGAACTGCTGCGGAACTTCGGAGAGAGGTAGAGTCGGCACTGGCGGGACGCATTCCGGCGGCTTTGTCGATGCGTCCTGCGGCGGTAGTGGAGCTGGTTTCGTGCGGGGTGGCAGAGGTCGATGCGGCGCTGGGAGGCGGATTTCCGATCGGGGCAATCACGGAGCTGACGGGGCTGGATTCGTCGGGGCGCACGACCCTGGCACTGAGCACTCTGGCGGAGATTACGCAACGCGGCGAAAGCTGCGCCTATGTGGATGTCTCGGATGCGTTCGATCCACTCTCGGCGGCGGCGTTGGGGGTGGAGTTGCAACGGCTGCTCTGGGTGCGCGCCGGAGGCAGCGATGCGGCGACGGCGGTTTCGCGAAAGCAAGTTGCGCAGAATCAGAGCGGGTCGCGGAGCGGGGCTGCGCGGAATCCGATTGCGCGCAGATCCGAGATGGCGCAGGAAAGGCCACAGGGACGAAACGGGGGTGGCTGGTGCCATCCGCGCAGTGAGGCGCTGGGTATGGATCATGCGATCAGCGAGCTGTTCCATGGGCCGAGGATTGCGCAACTCCTCCGGCGAGGTTGCGGACTTTACTCCACGCTGTTCGGAATCGATCCGCCGCCCGCGGCCGGAGCCGGTAGGACGGGAGCTACGGGCTGCACTGCTTCCCACCTTATCCGCGCAAAAGAGGCGCGGCGAAGGTTGGGCACTCCGCAGTGCGGTAGCTTTGCGCACGGCGCACACGGCACGGAAGCCATGGTCGCGGCTGGATCAGTCGCTGCGGGCGGTTGACCTGCTATTGAACACCGGAGGCTTTCGCGCCATCGTTCTGGATATGGGAGACATCGATCCGGAGCACGCACGGCGGGTTCCGCTGGCGATGTGGTACCGCTTGCGGCTGCAGGCGGAGAAGTCGCAGACGTTGCTTCTGCTGCTGACGCGGGCGAGCTTGCGCAAATAGTTGTACGGCAGTTTCGTTGGGCTGTGAAAGAGCGAAAGCCAACTGGCATCGGGCCACGGATGCGAGTCCTGCGCTGCTGGCCGGGCTGAGTTATGGCGCACGGGTTACGCGGAACACTACCCGGGGCGGGATGCAAAACCTGACGATTCAAAACCTGGCAGGGAAGCTTATGGCAGGAAACCTGCGGCTTCGGCGCGGTCTCTGCATCCTTGGCAGCGTCCTTTGCAATCCAGTCAAGCCACCTGGAGCAGCACCACTTCGTGGTCGGGATGAGCGATGGCCGGCGCGTTGTATCTCTGTCTGCATCTGCGCGATTTCGCGGCGCAAGCGGTTACGCGGGCGCATTCCGGACTGCGGCATCGGGCGCTGGCGATTCTTACCGGCACGCCTCCCCTGGAGCAGGTTTTCGGACTGAACCGGCAGCCCGCGAAAAAGGCGTGGCAGTGGGCATGAGCCGGGTGCAAGCCGAATCGTTTGCCGGACTGACCATGGTGCGGCGGGAGCGGGCGCAGGAGGACGATGCCTTTGCGGAGCTGATGGATTGCGCGGAGCGGTTTTCGCCCCGGGTCGAGGCCATCGACTCGCCGGAAGAGTGCGCTGCCGGAGCACAGGCTCCTGCTGGATATTTCCAACTCCGAGCGGCTGTTGGGAAGCGCGCGGCAGATTGCCGAAGCCTTGCGGCGCGAAATTCAAACGCTGGGATACGAGGTAGGAGACGAGGCTGGCATTGCGGTTTCGAGCCAGGCGTATGCGGCGGTGCTGGCCGCCGCGGGCTGCGAGGGCATCACGATCCTGGCATCCGGCGGAGAGGCGGAAGCGCTGGCTCCGCTGCCGCTCACGGTACTGGCGCTCGATGCGGCGCAGGCACAGATTCTGGCGGCCTGGGGAGTGCGCACGGTGGGGCAGTTGGCGGCGTTGCCGCTGAAACCGCTGATCGCACGCATGGGACAGGATGGCCATCGTCTGCACCGGATGGCGCGTGGTGCATACGATCATCTGCTGGTGCCGGAGCAAGACGCCTGCGGACGCCGAGCTGGTGGAACGGGTGGAGTTGGAAGCGCCGGTGGAGTTGCTGGAGCCATTGCTGTTTCTGATGAGCCGGGCTCTGGAACAGTTGACGCTACGCGCCCGGGAACGGGCTCTGGCGATTGCGGCGGTGGAGACCTGCCTGGTGGTGGAGGATGCGGAGCACGCCGAGGATCGGAGCAAGATCAGAGCGAACCGATCCCACATCTGCGAACTGCGGAGATGTGTGGGCACCGGAGCGAATACCGGAGAACGGTGCGTCCGGCGCTGCCGGAGCAGGACTATCACACGCTGCTCAAACTCATTCAACTGGATCTCGAACTGCATCCTCCGCCCAGCGGGCATTGTGGGATTCACCATGCGGGCACGACCGGCACCGGCGCCAAAGGTGCAGCAGGGATTGTTTGCGGCGCAGGCTCCCGAGGCGGGACGGCTGGAAGTTTTGCTGGCGCGGCTGCGCAAGCTGGTGGGCGAAGGACGCGTGGGTGCGCCGGAGTTGCTCGACAGTCATGCGCCGGAGGGGTTTCGGGTGAATCCGTTTGCGGCAGCTACGGAAGCGGCAACGCCACAGCGAAAGCAGGCTGGGCCACTGCGCACGCGAACTACATCCGCGCTGCGCATGCTGCGGCCACCGCTGGCGGTGCGCATCGGGATGAAGGGAGCGGCTCCGGCGAATTTGTTGCTGGAGGGAAAGCGTTTTGCGGTGGAGACGTGCTCCGGCCCATGGCGCACGAGCGGAGCGTGGTGGACGCATCCGGCGTGGTGTCGCGAAGAGTGGGACGTGGTGGTGAAGGGCGAAGAAGCGTTGAACACAACGTTGAACGCTTCGTTGAGCGCGGCCCAGCGCTGTCTGCGGCTGGCGCACGAGCCGGGGGGCGACGGCTGGTACGTGCTCGGGAATGTACGACTGAGGGGGACGATGTACGTAGAACTTCATGCCCGGTCGGCGTTCAGCTTTCTGGAAGGCGCATCGCTGCCGGAATGCTGATGGCGCGCGGCGCGGAGCTGGATATGCCGGCGATGGCGTTGCTGGATCGCAACGGGTCTGTATGGTTCGCCGCGCTTTCACATGGCCGCCGCGAGGGCAGGCACGCGGGCGCACGTGGGCGCAGAGATTGCGGTGCGCGATGGGGGAGAACGGGTGCGTCCTCCGCAGTGGTTGCCGCATCGCGTTCCGGCGGAGCCGGTGCGCTGGGCACTGCTGGCCGAGACGCAGATGGGCTACCAGAACCTCTGCCGCCTGATTACCCGCTATAAATTGCGCGAGGCAAATAAGGCGGAAGGTGCGGCGTTGGTGGCCGATGTCGCCGAGCACGCGGAGGGCCTGGTGTGCCTGACCGGCGGCGACGAAGGACCTTTGGCGGCGGCACTGGCGCGGGGAGGATATGAGGCAGCGGTATGCGAGGTCGAGCGGCTGGTGGCGATTTTTGGAGTGCGCAATGTTTACGTCGAGCTGCAGCGCCACGGTGAACGGGAAGAAGAGTATCGCAATCAAGTTGCGGTGCGGATTGCGCGGCGGTTGAATCTTCCGCTGCTGGCCACCAACGGGGTGAACTACGCCACCGGCTACGAGCGCGAAGTGCTCGACGTGCTCACCACGATTCGCCACCACTGCACGCTGGAGACAGCCGGACGACTGCTGGCCCCCAATGCCGAGCGCTACCTGCGTTCCGGCGCGCGAGATGCAGGAGTTGTTCCGCGATCTGCCGGAGGCGATTGCCAATAGCCGTGAGCTTTCGGCGCGGCTCACCTTCCAGATGAGCGAGCTTGGCTACCGCTTTCCGGACTACCCGGTTCCCGACGGCGAGCCGATGCAGACGTTCCTGGAGAAGCGCACGGAGGAAGGGATTCGCAATCGCTATCTGCCCAAGCGCGATGAGCGGTTGCTGGCGCGGGCGCAGAAGCAGGCGCAACGCGAACTGGGGCTCATCGGCAAGCTGGGACTGGCAGGCTATTTCCTGATCGTATGGGACATTGTGCAGTTCTGCGGACGCGAGGGCATTCTGGTGCAGGGACGCGGCTCGGCGGCCAACAGCGTGGTGTGCTACGCGCTGGGCATTACGGCCATCGATCCGGTGGGGATGGATCTGCTGTTCGAGCGCTTTCTGTCTGAAGAGCGCGGGGAGTGGCCGGACATCGATCTTGACCTGCCCAGCGGCGAGCAGCGCGAGCGGGCAATTCAGTACGTTTATCAACGCTACGGCGAACTCGGGGCGGCGATGACCGCCAACGTCATTACCTATCGCGGACGCTCGGCGGCACGCGAAGCAGGCAAGGCACTGGGCTTTGACGCCGAGACGCTGGACCGGCTGACCAAACTGGTGAGCGCGTGGGAGTGGAAGGACAAAGACGAAACGCTCGACCGTAATTTTCACGATGCGGGCTTTGACATTCAGCACCGCCGCATTGCCAAGTATGTGGAGCTTTGCGGGCGTATGCAGGACTTGCCGCGGCATCTCGGGCAGCACTCGGGAGGGATGGTGATCTGTGGCGGAAAGCTCGACGCGGTGGTGCCGATCGAGCCAGCCTCGATGCCCGGCCGTACGGTCATCCAGTGGGACAAGGAAGATTGCGCCGACATGAAGATCATCAAGGTGGATCTGCTGGGACTGGGGATGATGGCGGTGCTCAAGGATTGCCTGACGCTGGTTCCCGGGCACTACGGCGAGGCGCTGGATCTGGCGCAACTTCCGCAGAACGATCCGCCGACCTATCGGGCGCTGCAGCAGGCCGACACCGTGGGCATGTTCCAGGTGGAGAGCCGGGCGCAGATGGCGGCACTGCCGCGCAACTATCCCACGTGCTTTTACGATCTGGTGGTGCAGGTGGCCATCATCCGCCCTGGGCCCATCGTGGGCAACATGATGAATCCGTATATGAAGCGGCGGCAAGGCAAGGAGAAAATCTCTTACTATCATCCGCTGCTGGAGCCGGTGCTGAAGCGCACGCTGGGGATTCCGCTGTTTCAGGAGCAGCTGATACGCATGGCGATGATGGTGGCGAACTTCACGGGCGGCGAAGCCGAGGAGTTGCGCCGGGCCGTGGGGATGCGGCGCTCGATGGCGCGGATGCGGGATCTGGATGGCAAGCTGCGCCGCGGCATGACCGAGAACGGGATCGATGCCAAGGTGCAGGATGAGATCATTCATTCGATTGCGTCGTTTGCGCTCTACGGATTTCCGGAGTCTCATGCCGCCAGCTTCGCGCTGATCGCCTACGCCAGCGCTTATTTGAAATGCAATTATCTGGCGGCTTTTACCGCGGCGCTGCTCAACAACCAGCCGATGGGTTTCTACGCGCCGGCCACGATTGTGAAGGATGCGCAGCGCCATGGGCTGCGGGTGAAGCCGGTGGATGTGCAGCACTCGGATTTTTTCTGCACGCTGGAGAGTGAAGCTGACAATTTACATCGCTTCGCGGTGCGGCTGGGGCTCTGTTATGCGCGCGGGTTGCGGCGGGAGACGTCCACTGCCCTGCTGGCGGCAAGGGCGCAGGGCGCGTTTTCATCGATTCAAGAGCTGGTGTTGCGGGTGCCCGAACTGGGCAAAAGCGATCTCGGGTTGCTGGCCAGGATCGGCGCGCTGAACTCACTGGGCGAGGTTGGGCACCGGCGCGATGCGCTATGGCAGGCAGAGTATGCGGGGCGTACGGCAGGACCGTTACTCAATGAGCTTCCGGAGCAGGAATCCGGAAGACCGCTGCGGCAGATGACGATTGAGGAGCGGCTGGTGGAGGATTTTGCCGGCACCGGGGTCACGGTGGGCAGGCATCCCATGGCGTTTCATCGAGCGGCGCTGCAGCAGAGAGGCGTACTGGCCGCCTGCGAGCTGGCGCGGCTGCCGCACGGACGGAGCGGCGCGGATCGCCGGATCGTGTGATCGCCCGCCAGCGTCCGGGTACCGCCAAGGGGTTTGTCTTTCTCAGCATTGAGGATGAGACGGGCATTGCCAATGCGATTATTACGCCCGCGGTGTATGAGCAGTTCAAGCAGGTGGTGATTTACGAAAAGTTTCTGCTGATTGAAGGCGAGCTGCAAAACCAGGAGAACGTAATCTCGGTGAAGGCCCGCAGGATTTGCCCGCTGGAGATCAGCCGGGCCGAGGTCCGCTCCCACGATTTTCACTGAAGGAGGGTGCTGAAGAAAGATCAATCCAGAGCTGGAATTCATGGCTTGCGCAGAACGCATCGTAGATTCTGCATGCCGCCAAAGGTTTGGTGCTGCTCAAGTGATATAGGGGCCGACGATGCGATTGGGCGAGACCGCCGGGGAGGAAAATCATGACAGACGTAGTCATTGTGTCGGCGGCGCGAACCGCAGTTGGCAAGTTTGGCGGCGCGCTGGCAAAGGTTCCAGCCGTTGAGCTGGGTGCGATTGCGATTGGCGCGGCCATGGAGCGGGCGGGCGTGGCACCGGGGCAGATCAGCGAAGTAATGATGGGCCACGTGCTCACGGCTGGCCTGGGACAGAATCCGGCCCGTCAGGCAGCGATCAAGGCCGGGCTGGCGTATGAGGTTCCGGCTATGACCGTCAACATGGTGTGCGGTTCCGGACTGAGGGCGGTAATGCTGGCCGCCGACTCCATCCTCTCCGGCAATTCTGGAGATTGTGGTGGCGGGCGGACAGGAGAATATGAGTGCCGCGCCCCATGTGCTGCCAGGATCGCGGGAAGGTTTCCGGATGGGCGAAGCCAAACTGATCGACAGCATGATCGTGGACGGGTTGTGGGATGTGTACAACCAATATCACATGGGGATCACGGCGGAGAATGTGGCCAAGCAATACGGCATCAGCCGCGAGGCGCAGGATGCATTGGCGGTGACTTCACAGAACCGGGCCGAAGCCGCACAGCGAGCGGGTCTGTTCAAGGAGGAGATTGTTCCGGTACCGATTCCGCAGCACAAGGGCGAGCCGGTGATGTTCGCAGAGGATGAATTCATTCGTTCGGGAGTTACGCTGGGATCGCTTTCGGTGCTCAAGCCTGGATTTTGTAAAAGATGGAACCGTGACCGCCGGCAACGCGTCGGGCATCAACGATGGCGCCGCCGCAGTGGTGGTGATGAGCGCCAAGCAAGCGGCTGAGCTAGGACTGAAGCCGCTGGCCAGAATTGCCGCTTATGCCAGTGCTGGTGTCGATCCGAAGATTATGGGGATGGGGCCGATGCCTGCCTCCCGTCGGTGCCTGGATAAGGCCGGATGGACGGTGGGGGACGTTGGCCTGTTGGAAATCAACGAAGCGTTTGCCGCCCAGGCCTGTGCCGTGCAACAGGAGATGAAGTGGGATCTGGCAAAGGTCAACGTGAATGGTGGAGCCATCGCCATCGGACATCCCATTGGCGCCTCCGGTTGCCGGATCCTGGTGACGCTGTTGTACGAGATGAAGCGGCGGCGGGAGCGGAGAGGACTGGCGGCACTGTGCATCGGCGGCGGGATGGGAGTAGCCATGGCGGTGGAGAACGTTTGAGAGCTACACAATGGATCCATGCACGCACTATAGCGGTTGCAGGGTTGGTGTATCCGCCACCTCTGCGAACCCACATTTGCTAACTACGGCAAATATGGGGCACCCTCGGAAGCACACCTACTCTGAAACCGGTCTAGTTCACCTGTCTGCGGCGATCGTGCAGGCTAGTGTGAGCCGGCAGGCGAGCCCGATTGTGAGCCTCCCAAGGGCGGTCATCGGCGCGCTCGCCGACCAGCGGAAAGAGTTCCCGCAGGGTCGCTTCAATTTTCTCCACTCCCTCCAGAACGGCGGCTCGATGTTGAGAGTTGTTGGGTGAATACTCGCTATACACAATGACCTGAAGCGCATTGCGGACCTGGTGGTTCAATTCCGCGATCCTTCTCAGGTCGTCGCGCACCTTGTGCCGGCGCTCTCCGGCGGCGGTCAACACGAGGAGACCGAAGAAGGCCGCAAAAAATCCCAAAATCACGGAGTTAGCCAGGGCTTGCACCGAGGGCAGCGCGCTTGAAGTGGTGACCACCAGATGAATCAGGTACTCCATGAGGGAGGCCGATGCTCCGAACAGAACGACCACCGTGGTGATTCGCAGCGGTGAGCGGAGAATCCACAGAAGAGCCCTCTCGAATTGAGGTCGCACCGCACGAGGTGACATCTGCTTATGGACTGCCATAAGCAGATGAGATGCGCGGGAGCAGTGCAGAAGCAGCTTTGGACTCCGGTTTGCTGCTCTGCCGGGGCTTTCCCCAGGGCACGCCAGAGGAATAGACCTAAAGGTATCCCCGGCATTTTCCGATGTGACGAGTATGTGACTTGATTATGGCGAAACCGTACTTGCCTGTGTAAGTGGGAGCCAAAGCAAATGGACGAATTTATCCAGGAATTTCTAGTGGAAGGCAGAGAACTTCTTGATCAACTGGACCGCGACTTTGTCGAGTTGGAGAAAGATCCCACTTCAAAAGAGCTGATTGCGCGGATTTTTCGCGCCATTCACACCCTCAAGGGAACGGGCGGAACCATCGGGCTGAAGAAAATGGAATCGGTCAATCATGTCGGCGAAAACATTCTCTCCCGGCTGCGGGAGGGCAAGCTGAGCCTGACGGCAGAGATTATCTCAGCACTGCTCGCGATGATTGACGTCAATCGCCAGCTATTTGCATCGATCGAGAGCACGGGGCAAGAGGGCGACCTTGATCTCAGCGAGATGATTCGATCGCTCAACGAGATTCTGAACGGCCGGCAAGAACGGCAGGATGCTGGCCGAATCAAATGGTCACCGGTCCGGACAAAGTACCTGGCCCAGCTCTGCTGGGAGAGATTCTGGTGGAAAAGGGCGAGGTTGAGGCGACCACGGTGGCGGAGGCTCTGGAGGTTCAGCAGAGCGGCGATCCACGACGTCTCGGCGAGATCCTGGTGGAGGGCGGAATGGTGCCGCAAACAACTGTGCAAGATGCACTGCAGGCGCAAAGCGAGTCCCGCGAAGATGCGGTCAACAGCAGCATCCGGGTAGACGTCAATCTTCTCGACAAGGTGATGAACCTGGTCGGTGAGTTGGTGCTCGCCCGCAATCAGGTTCTGCAATTCACGTCCAACCAAAAGGATCCGGCGTTCTTGAATACGGCACAGCGCTTGAACCTGATCACCACCGAACTGCAGGAAGGGGTGATGAAGACGCGCATGCAGCCGATCGGAAACGTGTGGAACAAGTTTCCTCGCATTGTGCGCGACATGGCGAACTCGGCGGGCAAATCCGTGCGGCTGGAGATGGAGGGAGCGCAGACCGAACTGGACAAAACGATCATCGAGGCGATCAAGGACCCGCTAACTCACGTGGTTCGAAATTCGCTCGATCACGGGATCGAAACTCCGGCAGTGCGTACCGCCGCGGGAAAGCCGCCGCAGGGATTGCTGTTCCTGCGAGCCTTCCACGAAGGCGGGCAGGTGAACATCGAGATCTCCGACGATGGTGGCGGACTTGACCTGGATGCGATCAGGGAAAAAGCGGTGGAGCGGGGGATTCTGTCTCCCCAGCATGCCGCCAAAATGTCTGACCGCGAAATCGCCAACCTGATCTTCATGGCCGGTTTTTCTACGGCGGATAAGGTGACGAACATTTCCGGGCGCGGCGTGGGCATGGACGTGGTGAAGACGAACGTGGAAAAGATTGGCGGCACGGTGGATGTCTCCAGCGTGCGCGGCCATGGCACGACGTTGAAGATTAAGATTCCGCTCACCCTGGCGATCATCCCCGCCCTTGATTGTCACGACCGGCGGGGAGCGCTTCGCTATACCGCAGGTGAGCCTGGTGGAGCTGGTGAGGCTCGAAGGCAAGACGGCGGAGATGGGCATCGAGATGATCCAGGAAGTATCCGTCTACCGTCTGCGCGGAAACCTGCTGCCGATCATCTACCTCAACCGGGAACTGAAGCTTAACCGCGAACAAGATAAGGCGGTGGAAGAAGAGGCAATCAACATCGTCGTTTTGCAGGCCGATGGCCGCCAGTTTGGCTTGGTGGTGGATGAAATCAATGACACCGAAGAGATCGTCGTGAAACCACTGAGCAAACAACTGAAGGGCATTTCCTGTTTTGCCGGAGCCACCATTATGGGCGATGGCAAGGTTGCTCTGATTCTGGACACCTTCGGGCTGGCACAACATGCATCGCTGGCGGGTGAGTCCCGTACGCATGCGGTATCGGCTGCGCAAAGAAGGATCGGGGGAGAGCGCCGAGCAGCGGGAATCGTGGTTGCTGTTCCGGGTCGGGGATCACGGAAAGCTGGCAGTGCCACTGTCCATGGTTTCGCGGCTGGAGGAGTTCGATCCCAAGACGATTGAAACATCGGGCAACCGGCAGGTGGTGCAATACCGCGGGGAGATCATGCCGCTGGTGCGGGTGGCGGACGCACTGCAACTGCCGGTTGATGCCGCGGGCGAGGGCTCGATCAAGGTGGTGGTGCATTCCGAAGGCGGCCATAGCGTTGGACTGGTGGTGGACGAGATCCTCGACATTGTCGATCAACACGTCACGGTCACCAAGCGAGCCGACGCTCACCTTCTGGGTTCGGCCGTCATCCAGCAGCGTGTTACGGACTTGCTCAATGTGCCGGAACTGGTGATGTCGATGGCCGGCGAAGGGAGAACCGCATGAGCGCGAATCAGCAGCAATTCTGCACTTTCTATATTCAGGGCCTGCTGTTTGGGGTTGAGGTGGAAACCGTTCAGGAAGTGATCCAGCACCAGGAGATGACCGGGGTTCCACTGGCGCCGGAGGTGGTCGCCGGACTGATCAATCTGCGCGGTCAGATCGTCACGGCGATCGACCTCCGGCGGCGTCTTGGAGTGTGCGACCGGCAAACGGATGCGCTACCGATGAACGTGGTGGTGCGTACCGGGGATGGCGCAGTGAGCCTGCTGGTGGACGAAATCGGGGATGTGGTGGAGGTGGAACAGAGGGATTTCGAGGAGGCACCCGATACGCTGGCCTGCACCAGCCGCGAACTCATCCGGGGAGTCTACAAGCTCAAGAAAGAGTTGCTGCTGATCCTTGACACGCAGCGCTCGGTGAACATCAGCGCATCGGCCAGCGAGAGCGGCCGGGCGTGTCAGTAACAGGAACTCCATAAATTAAGGGGAAGCGAAGATGGCAGGAAAAGGATTGGCAGTGGGTCGCACACACGGGAACGGTATGGGAGCAACACCGGCGGGCGGCGTAATGTCTCGCGGCGTGGCCTCTGAATTCGACCGCTCTATGAACAAAGCCAGCTACGTTGACGACACCCCGGTGCCAGTCATCGTGATGGATTGTGAATACAACATCGAGTATGTCAACGGCGCGGCGGCTCTGCTTGTGGGCAGCGCAGCGGAAGCATGCGTCGGGCTCAAGCTGTGGGACTTGTTCGACAATGAGGCGATTCGCAATGGAAAGGGGCTGGCGGGGTGCGCTATTCGCGAGGGACATTCCATGTCCGGAGATGCCGAATGCGTGGTCAAGGGGCGCAAGATGGCGATCCGTGCCTTTGCGGCCCCGCGCTTCGACGAGCACAACCAAGTGATCGGGGTAGTGCAGGTAATGGAGGACAACTCCGAGGAAGCGCGAGCCGCGGGCGAGATTTCGCGACTGGTGAAGGCTTCGCTTGATGGACAACTACGTGAGCGCGCCAAGTCTGAGGATTTCCAAGGCAACTATCGCGACCTCTTGGCCGAAATCAACGCCATGCTGGACGCGGTGATTGGCCCGTTGAATGTGGCCGCCGGCTATGTGGACCGGATTTCCAAGGGTGATATCCCGCCCAAGATTACGGATAACTACAACGGCGATTTCAATACGATCAAGAACAATTTGAATCAGTGTATCGACGAGATGGGCGCACTGCGGGAGGCGACTTCCGTTACAAAACGAATGGCTGACAACGACTATAGCAAAGGGGTGGATGGAAAGTACGAGGGAATCTTTGGCGAACTGGCGGTTGGTATCAACGGCGCACAGGACCGGGTCCGCCATGCGACCAGCATTGTCAAAAACATTTCACGCGGAAACCTGGAAGATCTCGCGGTGTTGAAAAAGGTCGGAGCCAGATCCGAAAACGACGAATTTATCCCATCGTTTATTGCGTTGATGACAAATCTTGTGGCATTGGCGGACGATGCCGAGATGCTGACCAAGGCCGCGGTCGAAGGCAGGCTGGAGACCCGTGCCGATGCCTCGAAGCATCAGGGCGAGTTCCGCAAGATCGTACAGGGGGTGAACGATACGCTGGATGCGGTGATTGGACCGCTGAATTTTTCGGCCGGCTATGTGGATCGGATCTCCAAGGGTGATATCCCGCCCAAGATCACGGATAACTACAATGGCGATTTCAATACGATCAAGATCAATTTGAACCGGTGTATCGACGCGGTAGGCGCGATGATCGCCGACACGGCAATGCTGAGCAAGGCCGCAGTCGAGGGCAGGTTAGAGACCCGTGCCGATGTGGCGAAGCACCAGGGCGATTACCGCAAGATCGTACAGGGGGTGAACGATACCCTGGATGCGGTGATTGGCCCGCTGCAACTTCTCCGCCGACTATGTGGACCGGATCTCCAAGGGTGATATCCCGCCCAAGATTACGGATAACTACAACGGCGACTTCAATACGATCAAGATCAATTTGAATCAGTGTATCGATGCCCTCGGTGGTCTGATTCAGCAGATGAACCATATGAGCACCCAGCATGATTTGGGGGACATCGATGTATTCATCCCAGCCGAGAACTTCCAGGGTGCGTTCCGCACTATGGCCGAGGGTGTGAACAACATGGCCGCCGGTCATATCAGCGTCAAGAAGAAGGCGATGGCTTGCATCAAGCAGTTCGGAGAAGGCAACTTCGAAGCCGCGTTGGAAAAATTCCCCGGCAAGAAAGCGTTTATCAACGACACCATCGAACAGATGCGCACGAATCTGAAAGCCTTGATTGCGGATACGAATACGCTGGTGCAGGCTGCAGTCCAGGGCAAGCTAGAGACCCGGGCCGATGTGGCGAAGCATCAGGGCGATTACCGCAAGATCGTGCAGGGGGTGAACGATACCCTGGATGCGGTGATTGGACCGCTGAATTTCTCTGCCGGCTATGTGGACCGGATCTCCAAGGGCGATATCCCGCCCAAGATCACGGATAACTACAACGGCGACTTCAATACGATCAAGATCAATCTGAACCAGTGCATCGATGCGGTAGGCGCGATGATCGCCGACGCTGAGATGCTGAGCAAGGCCGGTGTCGAAGGCAAGCTTTCGACCCGTGCCGATGCAGCGAAGCACCAGGGCGATTATCGCAAGATCGTGCAGGGGATGAACGATACAATCGAGGCCTTCCACGTTCCAATACATGAGGTCCGGTTGATTCTCGAAAAACTGGCGGGAGGAGATTTTACAGCGCTGGTCACCAACCAGTACGCCGGGGACTTCGTACTGCTGACTGACGCCGTCAACCTGCTCTCCGGTACGGTGCGCTCGGCTCTGGAACAGATTGGACGCAATGTTTCATCGTTGGCGAGTTCGGCCGAAGAGTTGAACAAAGTCAGCCAGTCGATGGGCTCCAACGCCGACGAGACTGCAACCCAGGCGAATGTGGTTTCGGCGGCAGCCGAACAGGTGAGCAATAACGTGCAGACGGTTGCCACCGGGGCAGACGAGATGGCTGCGAGCATCAAGGAAATCGCCAAGAACACGGCGGAAGCCACTCGGGTTGCGACCTCGGCGGTGCGCACGGCGGAGGTAACCAATGTCACTATCTCCAAACTTGGGCAGAGCAGCGCTGAGATCGGGCAAGTCATCAAGGTGATCACGTCGATTGCGCAACAGACCAATCTGCTGGCACTCAACGCCACCATCGAGGCGGCACGCGCGGGCGAAGCAGGCAAGGGCTTTGCGGTGGTCGCCAACGAAGTAAAAGAACTCGCCAAGGAGACGGCTAAGGCTACGGAAGATATCAGCCGTAAAATCGAAGCCATTCAAGGCGATACCAATGGAGCGGTTTCGGCGATCAGCCAGATCAGCCAGGTGATCGGCCAGATCAGCGATATCCAGACCACGATTGCCAGCGCGATCGAGGAACAGAGCGCAACCACCAATGAGATCGGACGCACCCTTGCGGAAGCCGCGAAAGGGAGCACCGATATCAGCAAGAACATAGGCGGCGTGGCCGAAGCTGCACAAGCTACCACCGTAGGTGCGACGGAAACGTCGAAGTCCGCACATACGCTGGAGAAGATGGCCGCCGAGTTGCAGACCCTAGTATCGCAGTTCCGTTTCTAAGCCGGAGTCGGTCAAGCACAGCCGTGGGAGATCACCTGTCTCTCCGGCTGTGCTTGGATTCGCCGCAAGAGGAGCCAACATGCAGGCCTTAGTTGTCGATGATTCAACCACCATGAGGAAGGTTTTGAAGTCCATTCTGGCGGGGGCTGGGTTCGAAGTGGTGGAGGCGAAAGGCGGGGCGGAAGCGCTGGACTGCCTCAAGCGAAATTGCGCTGATCTGGCGCTGATCGATTGGAACATGCCGGAGATGACCGGGATAGAGTTGCTGGGAAAAGTCAGAGCGGATCACGGCTGCGACAAGATGAAGATCATGATGGTCACCACCGAGAGCGACCAGGCCGAGGTTGTGCGGGCCTTGCAAGCGGGCGCCGACGAGTACGTCATGAAACCATTCACCAAGGACTCGATTTTGGACAAGTTGCAGATTATTGGATTGATCCAATGAAATATCGGGTGCTGGTCGTGGACGACTCGATCGTGATGCGGCGAATTGTCCGGGAATCGATCGAGAGCGACCCGGAGATGGAAGTGGTTGGGGTTGCAGCGAATGGACGGATCGCCCTTGCCATGGTTGAGCAGTACACACTGGACGCGATCACGCTCGATATCGAGATGCCGGAGATGGATGGGTTGCAGACGCTTCGCGAGTTACGGGCTCGCGGCGTCAAGACGCCGGTGATCATGTTCAGTACGCTGACCGAGCGCGGGGCTCTGGCCACCCTGGACGCACTGGCGGCGGGGGCCGACGATTATGTGGCAAAGCCCGCCAACGTGGGCAGCGTACAGGACAGCATGTCGCGAATCCGCCTGGAAGTGATTCCCAAGATCAAGGCGCTCTGCTGGAAGAGCCGGGGATACCGGACGCCGGCGGCGCCCCGGAACTCGACGGCGACTGCGCCAATTGCCCGCACCGCAGCAGGCCCGTCGCGCGGGCCTCGCATGGATGAGCAGCGAGTGGACATTGTGGCGATCGGGACATCGACCGGAGGGCCGAATGCGCTGGCGGAATTGATTCCACACCTGCCAACAGATTTTTTGGTTCCGGTGGTGATTGTGCAGCACATGCCGCCGACGTTCACGCGTTTTCTGGCCGAACGCCTCACGGCTGCTTCTTCGCTGGTGGTGCAGGAAGGAGTGTCGGGCGGATTGGTGGAACGGGGATGCGCCTGGATCGCTCCCGGGGACTTTCACATGAAGTTGCGGCGCGATGAGAGGGCGGTTCGACTGAACGTCTTTCAGGCGGCGCCGGAAAACTCGTGCCGGCCTTCGGTCGATGTCCTGTTCCGTTCCGTGGCCGAGGTATTCGGGAAGAACGCGTTGGCCGTGGTCATGACCGGGATGGGGCAGGATGGGTTGCGCGGGTGTGAACTGATCAAGGAAGCACACGGACAGGTGATCGTGCAGGATGAAGCCAGTTCCGTGGTGTGGGGAATGCCGGGATACGTGGCTAAGGCTGGGCTTGCCGACAGCGTTCTGCCGTTGACGGAGATTGCGGATGAGATTGTTCGCAGGGTTCGGTGCGGCCGCCCCGGGCCATTGCCAGCCAGCCCTGTTGGGAGTGCGTTGATGTCGGCAAAGCAAGACGCACAAGGCGGTGGGTATGGGTCTTGAATCAGGGGAATTTGAATATCTGCGGCAATTTCTGGCGCATCACTCGGCCGTCATTCTGGATGAAGGCAAGGGTTACCTGGCCGAATCGCGGCTGACGCCGTTGGCGTATCGGGAAGGCATGGATTCGGTGCAGGAGCTGCTGGCGCAGATCCGGCAGACTTCATTCTCCGATCTTCATCGCAAGGTTCTCGATGCGATGATGAACAACGAGACCTGGTTCTTCCGCGATCATCTGCCTTTCGAAGCACTGCGCCGGGCCATCATTCCGGAGCTGATGGCGGATCGGGCGGCGACGCGGCGGCTCAATTTCTGGAGCGCGGCTTCATCGAGCGGCCAGGAAGCGTACAGCATTGCGATGCTGATCGCAGAAGAGTTTGGCGGAATGCCGGGCTGGTCAATTTCGATCCTGGGGACCGATCTGTCCTCGGCGATCCTGGAGCGCGCGCGCACCGGACGTTACAGTCAGCTGGAAGTCAACCGTGGTCTGCCCGCGAAATACCTTGCGAAATATTTCACGCGGGAGGGAGCGGACTGGGTTCTTTGTCCCGAGATCAGGCACAAAGTGGAATTCCGCGAGCTGAACCTCTGCGAGCCGTGGCGCAATCTGCCGCGGTTTGACGCGGTCTTTTTCCGCAACGTGATGATCTATTTCGAAGTGGAGAAGAAGCGGGAAATTCTCAGCCGGTTGGTGTCGGCGATGAAGCCGGATGGCTATCTGCTGCTGGGAGCAGCCGAGACCACCTATGGATTGAGCGATTGCTTTGCCCGGATTTTATGGGAGAAGACCGCGTACTACAGAACGAAGATGTGAGCTGTGCCGACGGGCTGAACGGGCTGGGATTTCTTTGATCTGCAGATTGCGGTTACGGCGGCTCAGCGCGCGTCTTTGGCCAGATACTGGCCGAGGCCGCGCTCGAACTCCGCGTAATCTATCTGCAGAGAGTTCCGCAACGCGGTTTCCGGCGCTTCGCCGTCGTTCAGCATTTCCAACATGTGGCGCAGCGGGTACATGCCGTAGGAAGAGCGCAGGTATTCGGCTGCGGCCAGCGACTCGGCGTAAGCCACTTGCGCCTGCTGGGGCGAGAAGTGCATGAACGAACCCTCCAGATAGCGCAGCGGCACTTGTCTGCCCTCCTGAAACAACCGTGCCAGAGGTGCGGCGAACTGGCTGGAGCGGCGCGGTTCCTCCATCTGCGCAAGACCTTCGTTGAGCCATGTCGGGCAGCGTCCGTGGGTGAGCGAGTGCACGAACGAGTGGGTCATCTCATGCCGGAGCACGGCTTCGAGGCGTGGCGTGACGCTGGATAGATCATGGGCCGGAACGCGTATCTTGCCATCGTTCAGGCCATCGGCCCAGGACGGAGCCTGAGTGACGTCAGAGAATTGCTGTTCGGTGTAGAGGATGACGGTGATGGTGCTGTCAGGTGCGAAACCAAGCTCTTGCCGGAGATCTCCATACTGACGATCGAGGGTGTAGAGCAACTCGGATGGAAAGCGGAAAGCGGCCTGATGGCCTTCATAACGCAGGAGGAAGTGCTTGCTTTCACGTTCGCTGAAATTTCCCTCCACCGGCGCTTCGCGTTCCGCCTTCGCGAGGTAGTTGGCTACCGCTTGGTCGGGATGCAATTCCTGGGCGCGCTTCCAGGTTGCGACGGCCTTGGCAAACTGTCCCGCATCGTAATCGGCCAGGCCGAGTACCTGCAAGGCTTCCGCGGACTGCGGAGCGAGCTTTACGGCGTGCTCGGCCTGGGTCACGGCCTCACGGTATTGCCCGCCGTCGAGCAGCATGACAGAGTACCACTCCAGCAAGCCGGAGTTTTCGGGCTGGAATTCGACGCAACGTTTTATGTATTTTCGCGCCGCATCGCCTTCACCGTGTTCGAAGGCGTACTGGGCCGCGATGAAGTAGGCGGACGCCGACTTTGCGGGGATCGCTTCGGCCTCGATGTCATACAGCGCTCGCTCATTGACCCGGCTGAAGCTCACGATGCGGGAGTAGAGAGCGGCGGCGTCCGCGCCAGGGAGTTGCGGAGCGCGAGGCAGGGCCGCGGCAATTTCGCGGTGCGAGATTTGATGACTGCCGCTGACGGACGGAAAACTGGAACCGGCGTCCGCCGGGGGCGCGATCAATCCGCTTTTGGAGGTGCCCACGGAGATGCCGATGGTGGTGCCTTGCTCGATGCTGCTGACCGACGACTTGGGGATGGAGTAATGCGTGCCGCCGACGGTGTACTCCACCTGGCCGTCCTTCTCGATGACCCGGTCGGCGGTGATGCTGGTTCCGTTTTTCAGATGGATGGCTTCTGCCCGGCAGATTCCCAGCATCGCCCCCAGCAGAAAGGGTACGCAAACCCAGGGCCTCATTGCACGCCTCCGTCCAGCAACTTACATTATTTTGGATGCGGTGAGGGCGAAGTTCGTGGACCATCCTCACAAATGGACGGCAGAGTTCCGTATGGGAACAGCGAGCAGGAGCGCTGATCAGCACGAATCGGCAGACCGCCGGGAGTAAGATCCCGGCGGCCGAGGAAACTCCAAGCCTGCGCTAGGCGGCAATCTTCTCGTTGGGCAGCGGGACACTCTTCCCGGGTTCGTGTTTCGGGCGATTGGCGATGAGGGGCAGGACAAGCGAGCACACCAGCACGACGGCGATGACCAGAATCGCGGGCTGATAAGTCCCGGTGGTCTGCCGGACCCGGGCAATCAGGATGGGAGATGGAATCGCCCCGGCTCCCCAGGCAAGTAAGATCCAGCCGTAAATTCCGCCCATGTACTTGGCGCCGAAGAAGTCCGCGGTGAACGAGGGCATGGTGCCGAAGCCGCCGCCATAGCAGAGTCCGACGAGCGAGACGGCGATGGTGAACAGCGTAGCCGTGTGCAGATGGGGCAGCGAAAAGAAGACTCCGACCTGAATGAGGTAGAGCAGGAAATAGACTCGGGCGCGCCCGAGATAGTCGGAGACAGCGGCCCAGAAGACGCGGCCCAAGCCGTTGAAGATCGAGATTACGCCGACGATGCCGGCGGCGGCGACCGGGGTAAGTCCGACCAGTTGTTGCGCCATCGGCGAGGCTTGGCTGATGACCATGATTCCGGCGGAGACATTCAGGAATAGCATGACCCAGAGAAGCCAGAACTGGGGCGTGGACATTGCCTCTTTCACCGTGAAGTCATAGGTTGAGGCGGCCTTGGAAACAGCGGAACGAGGCACCCAGCCCTCGGACGCCAGCCTTGCGGGGGATTCTGATAGAACTGGGCGGTAAGCACCACCAGAATCAGGTAGACAATTCCGAGGGTCAGGAAGGTTGTGGGCACGCCGAAGTCAAGGATTTCGCGGGCGGCGAGCGGGCTCATCACCAATGCGCCAGCGCCGTAGCCGCAGACGGCGACACCGGTCATCAGACCGCGCCGGTCCGGAAACCACTTGACAAGGGTGGCGACCGGACAGATGTAACCCATCCCCATGCCGATGCCAACCACTATCCCGTAGCCGAAGTACATTCCGGCCAGCGAATGGTGGGCAGCCGCGAGTGCTGCAAGCATGTAGCCGATGCCATAGAGAATGCCGGCAACGGTGGCGACCCGGCGCGGGCCGACGCGATCCTGCCACAGTCCGCCAATAACAGTTCCCACCCCGAGGAAGAAAATGGCGAGGGTGAAATTCAGCGAAACCTGAGTAAGCGTCCAGTGGGTCGGAGCTAATCAGGGGTTTGACAAAAACGCTCCAACCATAAACGGCTCCGAGGCAGAGCTGCATGATGACCGCTGCAACGGCGATTCCCCAACGGTTTGCGAGACGATCTGTAGCCATGGTTATTCTCCTAGATACAATTCCCGAACGATACAATTCCTGAACGGATCATAGGCCAGCCAAGGTCGTTGCGATCGCAAACTCACTCCGCAAGTTGCCGTATTTTTTCTCGCGCCTCTAGCGTTTCATCCCTCCTCTTTGGCGACCAGTTGCCCGACGGCGAGCCGTTCCGCCCCTGAATAGATAACGAAGCGCCGCCCACGCAGAAACCCGATAAGCGTCATGCCGAACTCGCGCGCCAGATTTACCGCCAAGTCCGATGGCGCCGATACCGAGGCGAGCACCGGAAGGCCTGCGACCAGAGCTTTCTGCACAATCTCAAAGCCGCCACGACCGCTCACCATCAGCAGCGAATCGCGCAGCGGGATACGGTCGTTCGCCAGCGCCCAGCCGACGACCTTGTCCACCGCATTGTGCCGGCCCACATCCTCGCGGAGGACGAGCAACTCACCCCGAGAGTGAACAGACCCGCGGCATGGAGCGCGCCGGTGCGGCCAAAATCGGCTGCGCCGCGCGCAGTTGATCGGGCAAGCGGCAGAGCACCTCAGGATCGACCGCACACTCCGGGTTGGGGCGCTCGATCCGGCGCACGCGTACAGCATCGATGGAAGCCTTGCCGCAGACTCCGCAACTCGACGAGGTGTAGAAATTGCGACGGCTGGCTTCGGGGTCGAGCGTGACGCCAGGAGCGAGATCGATGCGCACGCGATTGGCTCCGTTCTGCGCCGCGTCGGCATCATGGCGCGCCTCGGCGATTTGCGCACGGCTCGCATCATGCCTTCGGTGAAAAGAAAGCCGGCCGCAAGTTCGAGATCGTGACCGGGGGTGCGCATGGTGACGCTGACGGCCGGTCGCCAACCCGGATTTCCAGCGGCTCTTCGCCGACGAGGTAATCCTCCACGGGGCGCATTTCGCCTTCGCGCCACTCTTTGACGCCAGTTACGGACACTACGCGGGGAATCACGATCCCTCTTCTCCTAAGCGGAAACACACGGCTTTCGCATCATCGCTGAACTGCGATGCGAAAGTATGGCGGATGAGGTTCGCTGGGTAGCTGGGGAGGAATGGCCCGGGCGACGGAATAACGGGAACAACACCCCGGTTAGCCCACGTGTCGCCTCACGGTATCGTAGGAGGGAGGGAAAAGAAAATGGTTTCCCTATGGTGCCATGCGCCGGTTAAGGCGATTGGAAAAATGGACGCTGCGATAGGTGGGAGGCAATCATGGCGCGGAGGCGGCGTTCGGTATCAGCGCCCGGCGGGTCGCGTCAAGGGTATTGATCAGCGATTCCCGGGGCAGCTTCTGGATGATGGGTTCGATCAGCCATCCCAGTCCGAGCGGCACATTGCGGGAGAGCGAAATGGCCCGGCACTCCACGATGACGCCGCCCGCCTTCTGCTGGAATCTCCAATAGGAATACAGGCGCCAGAGGAATCCGAAACCGGTGTCGGGCGGCAGGATGGTTTCGTTCTGGCTTCCGGCTCCTTCCACCTCGAGGATTCGCGTGGTGTAGGAGCGGCAAAGCCAGCGGGTGTGATCCAGCGAGGAATAGTGCACGTCGTGATAAGTGTCGAGCACGACGGTGATAATTTTCTTTTTGAGGAGGCGCAGATAAATCTGGAAATCGTTGCCCTTGTTGCTCAACAGCTTTGAGTCGATCACCTCAGGCTGGTAGATGTTCTTGTGGTTGTTGTAATCCTGCACCAGGCGCACGGTTTGCTTGACGGCGGCGCCGGGAATCAGCACGGTCCCAGTCCAGTCATGAATCAGACCGCTGGGCACTTTGACCGGGCCTCGGCCCGACCAGAATTGAGCGAGGATTTTTCCCTGGCGGAGCTGCTGCGCTCGCTCCGGACTGGCGTCAGACCACAGGAAGG
Organism: uncultured Acidobacteriota bacterium; assembly: GCA_963779365.1. GTDB lineage: Bacteria > Acidobacteriota > Terriglobia > Terriglobales > Acidobacteriaceae > TOLSYN. The sequence continues at coordinate 68,166 of CAVZYB010000011.1, forward strand.
AATTGCTTCCGTGCAGCGTCTGCTCCATGGCGGCTTCGGCTTCACGGATATAGGCATCGAAGGCCTGCAGCGTCTCGGGCTTTAACTGTATCTTCTGTGCAGTCTGCGCCATGAATCTCCGACCTACTCAGAAGACTAAGTCTGCGGAGCTACCGCGAAGTGTCCCCAGGTTTGTTCCCTGGTGGCGAGCTGCCGCCTGAGCTCCACGTAGTTGAGCATGCGCACGGTCGCATTCATGGCGGCCACGAGTTGATCGGGAGCCACGGCGCGGGTGGTGAAGAGCTTTCTGTCGCTGCGCCAGGTGATGGTCGCCTCGGTGAGCGCTCCGCTGGTTCCTTTGCGAGAGATGCCGATGCGATAGTCCATCAGCTCAGGCATGTCCTCCCAGACGGTGCGCAGCGCGCGGATGAAGGCGTCGAACTGTCCATCGCCCTCGCTTTGCGCCGTGAGCTGCCGGTTGTTGCAGCTCAGTTCAAGGCTGACCTTCGGGGGAGCGCCCTTCTTCAAGGCGAATTCGTAGTGGACCAGCTTTACGCCATTCTCTTTCTCTCCGAAGATTTCATGCAGCAGGAGAATGATGTCGGCCTGGGTCACGCTGACCTTGTCGTCGCCCAGCTCTTTCACCTTGGCGAGCAACAGGCGCTGCTGCTCGGGCTGATCTCGATTCCCAGCTCCTTGCAGTTGGCCTCGATGGAGGCGATTCCGGCGGTCTTGCCGAGGTCGTATCCGCGCTTGAGTCCGAAGCGGTCGGGATCGAGGCGGTTCTGATAGAGCTTGCCCTTTTTGTCTCCATCGGCGTGGACTCCGCAGCCCTGGATGGCGCTGATGCGGCCGACCACCGGAGCGTTGGGGGCGGGAGCGATGCCGCTGATTCCGGCGACCAGATCACTGAGCATGGCGAGCGAGCGCTCTTTGACATTGCTGTTCAGGTCGAACAGATCGCGGGCGGCCACCACCAGGGTCGCCAAATTGGTGTTGCCGGCGCGCTCGCCGATTCCGTTGACGGTAACGTGCACGCGTCCGGCACCGGAGCGCAGCGCGGCAATGGAGTTCGGCACGGCCAGACCGTAATCGTTGTGACCGTGGAAATCGAGCGGCAGGTCGAAGTTCTCGCGCATGGTGCGCACGTAGTTGCGGTCTGCTTCCGGGGCCAGAACGCCGAGGGTGTCGCAGAACATGACGCGCTTGACCGGCAGCTTGGCCAGGCCTGTGGTCAAGCGTCATCACATAGGACTGGGAGTTACGCATGCCCTGCGACCAGTCCTCCAGATAAACGTTGACGCTGAGGCCGTTCTTGGCTGGCGTACTCAACCGTGCGCTGGATGTCGGCGAGATGCGCTTCGACGGACTTGCGAAGCTGAACCGTGCAATGGTGCTCCGATCCCTTGGCCAGCAGGTTCAGAACCCGTCCACCATGCTTCACAATCCAATCCACCGACTTGGTGCCGTCGACAAAACCGAGGACTTCGATTTTTTCGGCAACGTCATGGGCTTTTGCCCAATCGGTGATGTTGCGAACCGCGAGCGCCTCGCCGTGCGAAACTCCCGCGGAGCCAACTTCGATGGCATCGACACCCGATCGGAGCAGGGCTTCGGCGATGACCAGCTTTTCATCAGCCGTATAGCTGATGCCCGGCGTCTGCTCCCCATCCCGGAGGGTGGTATCCATTACTTCGATGTTTCGCACTCTGCTCTCCCGCAGCGCTCCCAAGGCACTACTCATCATTATATGCAACAACCGGCCCCCGACGGGACAGGATTGTCTCCCGGGCCTTACGGCTCAGGCAGGAAGAGAGAAGACGGTGGACGTTAGGGGTGCCGCGAGAAGTAGAACAGCAGGGTAAAGATCAACATCGGAATCAATGCCAGTGGCCCAAAGAAGAGAGCACCTTGCAGCCATGACAAGGATATGTGCGGTGGATTTTCCGCGGGTTTTCCGGAGGGTTCGTCCACGCCGGTCTCATCCAGGTGAGCGAGGCCATCGGCAAAATCCTTCGCCGTGGCATAGCGGTTCTTGGGATCGCGCTCGAGGGCACGGTAGATGATGGTTTGAAGCCGGGGCGGGATCGCGGGTTCGATCTGGCGCGGAGGCACGGGATTGTTGCGCAGCCGGGCGTTCATCACCGCCAAGGGATTGGAACCCTGAAATGGAGCCCTCCCCGTCAGCATCTCGTACAGCATGACGCCGAGCGCAAACAGGTCGCTGCGGGCATCGCCGCGCTTGCCTTGGACTTGTTCCGGGAGATGTAATCCGGGTTCCCATGGTGTTGGAGAGCTTGCCGAAGGTGAGGCGACGGGCGCCAGCGCAGCCAGCGATGCCGAAATCGATAGCTTGACGTTGTCGTTCGAGTCGAGGATGATGTTTTCCGGCTTGAGATCGCGGTGGATGACACCGTTTCTGTGGAGGTATTCGAGGGCGTCACAAATTTGCAGGGTGATGGACACGGCACGGTCAGGCGCAAGCTTGCGCTGCTCGCTCAGGAGGGTTCGCAGCGGCTTATCCTCCACCCACTCCATGACCATGTAGAGGCGGCTGCGGCCATCATTGCGGAAGACCTTGACCACGCCGGGATGGTTCAGCTTCTGGCCAATCTGCTCTTCGCGCCGGAAGCGCTCGAAGAAGGCTACGTCACACTCCGCTTCCAGGTGAGGGGAACTTTGATTGCAACCTGGCACCCGGTCCGCAGATCCTTGCCAAGATAGATGGTGGCCATGCCGCTGTCGCGACTTCGCGTTCGATGGAGTAATGGTCGAGTTGCTGCCCTGGCTGCACTGAACCCATAACGATTCCCCTGCGGTTGCGGCTGAGCTCAAGGGTGAGTTGGAGCCAGCCTTCCCAGCCGATTCAGTAGAGCATTGCGGCGCTAAAGCCCGAATGAAAAGTCCCTAAAATGTTCCTAAAGGGACTTCCGTGCTGCTGCTCCGGCTAGTCCGCTGAAGTGGAAAGGCTCGTGGGATACTGTTGAGCGTTGATGTGTACACATTGAGGTGTACACACTGCGAGGAAGCCGGAGTAATTATGTCTACAGATCAGAGAGAGTCAGAGGCGCGGCCATTCTGGGGCACGCACCATGCCGAGCAGGAGCAGGGGCGGACGCCAAGCGGCAGGGTACGCGGCAACCGATGCCGCTCCGACCGCAGGCGCTTGGCGAACGGAGTTCCGCAAATCGAGCGGCCCCGGATTAAGGCTCTGGTGTTCGATGCATACGGGACACTTTTTGACGTTCACTCAGTGGCGGCGCTGGGCGAGCGGTTGTTCCCTGGGCACGGCGCGGAGCTCAGCGGGTTGTGGCGGACGAATCAACTGCAGTACACCTGGCTGCGAAGCTTGATGGGCCGGTATGAGGACTTCAGGAAGGTGACGGAGGACGCATTGGTCTTTGCCTGCATGAAACTCGGCCTGGAATTGAGTGACGAAAGGCGCGCCCTACTGATGAATGCCTACCACACGCTCGATCTGTTTCCTGAAGTGAAAGAAGCTCTAAATAAATTGTCCGGCGTTCCGCTGGCAATCCTCTCCAATGGCAGCCCGTCGATGCTCGAGGCGGTGGTGAAGAACAGCGGACTGGAAGGCGTGCTCAGCAAAGTGATCAGCGTCGACGAAGTGAAGGTCTACAAACCTTCTCCGCAGGTGTATCAGTTGGCGGTCGACGCGTTCAAAGTGGAGGATCGCGCGGAAATTGGATTTGTCTCCTCGAATGGGTGGGACGTGGCCGGTGCTGCCTGGTTTGGACTAACGACATACTGGATCAACCGCGCCGATGCGCCGATCGAGGAGCTTGGAATTCAGCCGACGAAAATATTGCGAACGCTCAGCGGCTTGGCGGATGCAATATGACCAGACGGGTTCTAGCTTGGTGGATCAGGCGCCAGCAGGACGATCTTCCCTACCCCGCCCTTTTCCGCTAGCACCTGTGCCTCAGCCGCATCGCGCAGAGGAAGTCGGCGACCGATCGGCAGAACGAACTTGCCGTCGCGCACATCATCCGCAAATTCACGCAGCTTCGAGGGATCAGGCTGGGCGAACACGCGGGTGATCTTTACGGCCGGGTACAGCGCCGCCGTACCCTCGGGTAACACCGAGGCATATCCGACAGAGCCTCCCGGCTTCACTTTGCAATCAACTTGGCGGCAACTTCACCGCCAACGGTATCGGCAATGGCATCCACCAAGCCGAACTCCGCAATGGCCTCGTCATCATCGATGGCCAGCACGCCAGAGACGCCGAGGGAGCGAGCCTCCTCCAGTTGCTTTTTGCGAACGCCCGCAATGACTTTCGCACCCATCTTCTTGGCCGTATGTACCGCGGCGCGCCCCACGCTGCCCACCGCGCCCGTTACCAGGATCGTCTGTCCCTTCTGCACGTTCGTGGCATGGCGGACCAACTGGTCTCCGGTCAAGGCAATCAGCGGAATGGCCGCCGCATCCACCAGATCTACGCCGTCGGGCAGGTGAGCCACGTCCGAATCAGGCACCGCCACCAGTTCGGCATAGGTTGCGTTGGTGAGTGCGAAGACGCGCTCACCGGGCTTGAAGTGCTTCACATTCGCGCCCACAGCGCGGACGACGCCACTGACGTCGCGGCCTAGAATCCCCGGAAACGTGCAACGGAAAATCCTTCTGCCTCGCACCGGAACGAACCTTCCAGTCAATCGGGTTCACACTGGTGGCAGCCGCTGCGATCAACACCGTATCTCCGCTCACCTGCGGATCGGGAACGTTGTCTTCGAATTTCAGCTTCTCGGGACCGCCATACTCATGCAGCACAACTGCCTTCATCAAGTTTCTCCAAGGAACCCGATGGACACCGGCTTGCGGGTTAGATGCGCAGCCGTCAGCCTGGTTGGCGCTGCCGCGGTTGGCATTCTGTCGAGGCTGTTTCCAGGGGTGCAGGTAATTCCGATATGCCTTAGAATAGCTAACAGGTGGGTTCGGGAGCGATCCCAGCGAGTGTTTGCTTCCATGCCTTTGGAAGATTTTTCATGACCATGCCTCCACTCAATGTGCTGTCGCTGATCAGCTCAATCGCCGGTGCGATTGCAGTGATGGTTTGGCGGGTTCGGGAATCGCGCACCGCGGTCTCGGCCAAGAAGATCATCATCCCGCCGTTAGGAATGGCCACGGGATTCATGATGTTTGTGGTGCCGGCGTTTCGGGTGCCATGGATCTGGGCGGGCGCAGCGTTCCTGGGAGGCGCGCTCGGGTTGGCTTATCCGCTGTTGCGGACCTCACGCCTGGTACGCGAGGGTGAGACCGTAATGGCGCAACGGTCGCACGCGTTTTTCGCCGTCATTATTCTGCTTGCCGGAATCAGGGTTGCGGCACGCGGCTATCTGGACACGGTGCTGTCAGTACAGCAAACCGCAGCACTATTCTTTATCCTGGCGTTCGGAATGATCTTGCGCTGGCGGACCGAGATGTTCTTCCAATATCGCGCACTGGTCAACGAGCCGCGCTCCTCGTGATGAGGGTTGTGGGCGGGCGGTGAGTTCGTCAAACATTCGCCTATTCTCCTTACGTCCAGCGAAAGAATCGCACGGCAAAGAAGAACGAGACCACGCCCCAGAGGCATACAATCGCCAACGGAGCGGCCTGGGATGAGAGCGAACTGCCCTCCAGAATAATCGCCCGCAGCATGTCGTTGAGCGCCGTGAGCGGCAGCAGTTTGATCAGTGGAATGACTACGGCGGGAAAACGCTCATAGGAAAAGAAGATGCCGGAGAAGATCCACATCGGCATCATTACCACGTTCATGATGCCGCTGGCGGTTTCGATCTTATTTGTGCGGCTGGCCGTGAGCAGGCCAAGGGCGGCGAAGGTGAGCGCGCCCAGACAGCTCACCAGCAGGATGGCGGCCCACGATCCTACGACACGCATGTGAAATACCAGGACGCCGAAGCCCAGCACGAGAGCCATCTCGGTGATCATCAGGATGAGGCGACTGGTGGCGAGCGCGAGCAGAAAATCTCCGCGTCGCATGGGCGTGGCCACATAACGCTTCAGCAGTTTACGCTGGCGCATCTCGACCAGCGCAAAACCAATCCCCCACATTCCGGAGCCCATGAGATTCATGCCGAGCAGCCCGGGAATCAGGAAATCGATATAGCGGCTGCCGGGCTCGCCGGTTCACCCGCGAGGTGGTGGGAACGGCGGGCCGGCTTCCCGCTGCCGCCTGCAACACGTGGTCGGCCAAGCTGCGGGCCAACACACTCTCGGGACGAGCCGGATCATAGACGTACTCGACCGTGCCGGGGTGCGGAACCAACTCTACATCGAACTTTCCCAGGCGGAAATTGAGCGCGGCTTGCGCCGGCGGCTGCACCTCGACTCTTAACGACTGGCCATCTGGCGACTGGACTGGCGACGCCAGCAGTTCGGCAAGGTGCTCGCCAGCCAGGCTGCTGGGCAATGACAACCCGGGCGGCTTCGGGTGGTTTGTTGCGGAATGCAATCCCCAAACCAAGCGCGAGCAGGATCGGAAACAGGAAGATCCAGAAGATAACCTCGGGCTCGCGGAACAACTCCTTCATGCGGGCGCGTGAGCAGCATACGGTAGCCGGTCCAGCGTCCGTGAACGATCGTCGGCATGCGCTGTTCTCTGTTGCTCTCACTGGGTTGCTGGATCATGCTAATCCTCTCGCAGGTGGCGCCCGGTCAGGTTGACGAAAACGTCTTCCAGGCTCGATTGCCGCGTAGTCAACTGGCTCAGCTGCCAGCCGTTCTGCTCTACGAGGGCCAGCAATGCCGGGATGGTGCGATGCGGCTCCTCGACCGTGAGCGCGGTCACGCCATCGTCACGCTGCACCCCGCCCACTCCGGGGAGGGCTCGCCAAAGCTCGGCGGAAGCCGCCGGTTCGCAGGCCAAGGCAAATTCCACGCGGTGGTGGCCGCCAACACCGGAGATCAGCTCCGGGGGAGTTCCGGCGGCGATCACCTTGCCCTGGTCGACGATGGAGATGTAGTCACAGAGACGCTCGGCCTCATCCATGTAGTGAGTGGTCAGCAGCACCGTGCCTCCGGCGGCCTGAAAGCGGCGGACGATGTCCCAGACCTGGCGGCGGCTTTGCGGATCGAGACCGGTGGTGGGCTCATCCAGAAACAATATCTGCGGGTTGCCGACCAGCGCGGTGGCCAGGGCAAGGCGCTGCTTCTGTCCGCCGGAGAGCTTGCCCACCCAGGCATCGGCCTTCTCGGTGAGCGCCAGTTCGTTGAGCACATCGTCCACCGGGCGGGCACTGCGATAGAAGCCGCCGAAGAGTTCGAGGGTCTCCCGGACGGAAAGCTTTTCGGCCAGCCGCGTCTCCTGCAAAGAGACACCAATCAATTCGCGTAATTCTGCTGGGTGCTCGCGCCAGGTGCGGCCGAGAATCTCTACCGTTCCTGAAGTCGCATCGAGCAAGCCCTCGAGGATTTCGATGGTCGTCGTCTTGCCGGCACCATTGGGTCCGAGCAGACCATAGCATTGTCCGGCGTAGATGGTCAGGTCGAGTCCGCGAACCGCCTCCACCTTACCTTCGTAAGTCTTGCGCAGATCCCTGCATCGGAGCACGACTTGGTGGACAACGACTTGGTCGCGCATGGTGGGTTGTCATCCTCGTGAGTTCGGTAGCCGCTACTCGGCGATCGGTTACGCGTTGCCGCGTGCGATTTAAATCCTACATGAAACCTCGTCCGGCAACGCCGCTAGGCCGAATACGAACGAAATCGCAAAGCCTCGCTTGCGGTACTTCGGCGGGCTCTGCCGCGACATCCAATGTAAGGTGACTGGTTTGCCGGCCAAAGGAAGAAGCTCGACATCGCGGAGTTTGAGCGCGCCGCACATTCGTAAACGGGGTGAGTCTCGATCGATTCGTACCCGATATTGCAGAGATCAAGTTCAATTCTCTTGGATAAGGCATCCGAACGCTTTGCGGGCTCTTTACATTTTTTAACCAAGTCTGCGAAGCAAAACGCAGTGCGTGCGCGTACCGTGGTTGTGTGACGCAGAGCTTACGGGGCGAGACCGGCGCAAGCATTTTTATTGCAGAAACAGGAAAAGCGAATTCTGCCGGGCGAATGGAAGATGGCACGACCGCGCATCGGGCATTAAGCTATCCAGTGCAGATTGAATTACGATCAAGGTGCGTCCTGATTCGAGGCGAACGAATATCTTCGATCCCACGTGCACCAAGTCCCAGGCCGCAGTCGGGACGCTGTCAGAAATACCAGGCTACGCAAGAAGGAAGATGAAATGGAAAATCCTCCCACTCCCCCAGTTCGTCCCGATGAACCGTCTTCCGGCCCCGTACCGAATCGCTCCAAGATGCGGCGGGCGATTGTCTGGATAGTGGTTTTACTGGTCTTTGCCGGGTTGTTTCTGTTGGTTTTGCGCACTCAGAACACACCGCAGGCAGCGGCGCAGACGGGGAAGCGCGCAGCCACGAGCGGTGCGGTTTCAGTGATCCCGGCCACCGCGCAGAAGGGCAATATCGGGGTTTACCTGGAAGCCATCGGCACGGTGACGCCGGTCTATACCAGCTCCGTGACCAGCCAGGTAACCGGATTGGTGATGGCGGTGCATTACCGCGAAGGCCAACTGGTGCACAAGGGCGATGCGCTGATCGACATCGATCCGCGGCCCTTCCAGGCGCAGCTTGCGCAGGCCCAAGGCACGCTGGAAAAGGACACGCAGACGCTGGCGCAGGCCAGATGGACCTGGAGCGCTATCGCGCAGCCTGGGCCCGGAACGCGATCGCCAAGCAGATCCTGGACGACCAGGAAAAGATCGTGCTGCAGGATCAGGGACAGGTGAAGTCCGACCAGGGCACGGTGCAATACGACAAGGTGCAGCTCGTCTACTGCCACATCACCGCGCCCTTCAACGGACGCGTCGGGCTGCGGCTGATCGACCCCGGCAACGTGGTGCAGGCCAACGGCACGAATCCGCTGGTGGTGATCACCCAGGAGCAGCCGATCACCGTCATCTTCACCATCGCCGAGGATGCCCTCGGCCAGGTTCAGGCCGCAGCTGCGGCATGGCGCCAAGCTCACGGTGGACGCCTTTGACCGCACCGCGCAGACGAAGATCGCCAGCGGCAAGCTGCTGACCCTCGACAACCAGATCGACACCACCACCGGCACGGTCAAACTGCGCGCCATCTTCGACAACAAGGACGACGCGCTGTTTCCCAACCAGTTTGTGAATACGCGCCTGCTGGTGAAGACGCTGAAGGATGTGACGCTGATTCCCACCTCCGCCATCCAGCACAACGGCCAGACTTCGTTCGTCTACGTGATTCAGAACGGGATCGCGCAGATGCGCACGGTCAAGCCCGGCGCGGCGGACGCCGGCATGACCGCGGTGGAAGGCATCCAACCCGGGGAACGTGGTGGCCAACAGCAGCTTTGAGAAGCTGCAACCGAATGCGAAGGTAGTCATCGCGCAGGCCACACAGGCGACCCGCAGGCAACCAACCCGGCGGCAAGAGCGGGGGCAACGCGCCGTGAGTCCGTCCCGCCCATTCATTCTGCGGCCGGTGGCCACTTCGCTGCTGATGGCCGCCATTCTGCTGGTGGGCATCGTCGCCTACACGCAGTTGCCGGTTTCCGCCCTGCCGCAGGTGGATTACCCGACCATCCAGGTGCTCACCTTCTATCCGGGCGCCAGCCCGGACGTGGTGGCCACCACGGTCACCGCGCCGCTGGAACGGCAGTTCGGCCAGATGCAGGGGCTCAGCCAGATGACCTCGACCAGCTCGGGCACAACCTCGGTCATCGTGCTGCAGTTCAACCTGAGCCTCAGCATCGACGTGGCCGAAGAAGAAGTGCAGTCGGCCATCAACGCCGCGCAGAGCTATCTGCCCAGCGTGCTTCCGGCGCCGCCGATCTACAGCAAGACCAATCCTGCCGACGCGCCGATTCTTACGCTGGCCATCACCTCCGACTCGATGCCGCTCTCGCAGGTGGAAGACCTGGTGGACACGCGCCTGGCGCCGAAGCTCTCGCAGCTGAACGGCGTCGGCCTGGTGAGCATCAGCGGCGGCCAGAAGCCGGCGGTGCGCATCCAGGCCAATCCCGCGGCGCTCGCCTCCTACGGCCTCACCCTGGAGCAGCTTCGCACCGCGCTCATCCAGACCAGCGTCAATGCGGCCAAGGGCAACTTCGACGGCCCGCGGCAGGATTACCAGATCGACGCCAACGATCAGCTGCAAAGCAGCGCTGACTACAAGGATGTGGTCGTCGCCTACCGCAACGGCGCGCCGGTCGTGCTGAAGGATGTGGCCCGGGTGGTGGATGGCGTGGAGAACAACAACCAGGCGGCGTGGATGAACCAGACGCCGGCGGTCATTCTCAACATTCAGCGGCAGCCCGGCGCCAACACCATCAGCGTGGTCAAGAGCATCAAGGCGATCCTGCCGCAGCTTGAGACCAACCTGCCGGCCGCGATCAAAGTCACGCAGATGACCGACCTCACCGTGCCCATCAAGGCCTCGGTCGCCGACGTGGAGTTCGAGCTGATGCTGACCGTGGTGCTGGTGGTGCTGGTCATCTTCCTGTTCCTGCGCAGCGTTCGCGCCACCATCATTCCGGCGGTGGCCGTGCCGATCTCGCTGGTGGGCACGCTTGGCGCCATGTATGTGCTGGGCTACAGCCTGGACAACCTCTCGATGATGGCGCTCACCATCGCCACCGGATTCGTGGTGGACGACGCCATCGTGATGATCGAGAACATCTCGCGCTATCTGGAAGAGGGCGAGTCGCCGCTGCAGGCCGCGCTCAAGGGCGCCGAGCAGATCGGCTTCACCATCGTGTCGCTGACCGTCTCGCTGATCGCCGTGCTGATTCCGCTGTTGTTCATGGGCGACGTGGTGGGGCGGCTGTTCCGCGAATTCGCCGTGACGCTGGCGGTCACCATCATCATCTCGGCGGTGGTCTCGCTGACCCTGACGCCGATGATGTGCGCGCGCACTGCTGCGCCACAATCCGGAGGAGCAGCAGACGCGCTTCTATCGCGTCTCCGAGCGCGCCTTCGAGCGCATGATCGCCTTCTACGGCCGCACCCTGAAGTTCGTCCTGCGCTTCCAGACGCATCACCCTGCTGGTCGCGCTGGCCACGCTGGTGCTGACCATCTTTCTCTACATCGTCGTTCCCAAGGGATTCTTCCCGGTGCAGGATACCGGCGTCATCCAGGGCATTTCGCAGGCGCCGCGAGACCATCTCGTTCCCGGCCATGGCGCGAGAAGCAGCAGGAACTGGCGAAGGTGATCCTCGCCGATCCGGCGGTCGAGAGCCTGACCTCGTTCATCGGCGCCGACGGCACCAACACCACGCTGAACAGCGGACGCTTCTCGATCAACCTGAAGCCGCTGATCCAGCGCGACCTCAACGCCTCCGACGTGATCCGCCGGCTGCAGGGCAAGCTGCAGAACGTGCGAGGGAATCAAGCTGTTCATGCAGCCGGTGCAGAACATCACGGTGGACGACCGGGTGAGCCGCACGCAGTATCAGTACACGCCTGGAAGATCCCGACGCGGACGAGCTGAACCTGTGGACCAACCGCTTTGTGGAGCGGCTGAAGAAGCTGCCGGAACTGGAAGACGTGGCCACCGACCAGCAGACCGGCGGGCTGGCGGTTTCGCTGATCATCGACCGGGTCACGGCTTCGCGCCTGGGCATCGCGCCTTACACCATCGACAACACGCTGTACGACGCCTACGGCCAGCGGCAGATCAACACCATGTACACGCAGCTCAACCAGTATCACGTGATCCTGGAAACCGCAGCCCGAGTTCCAGAAGGATCCGAGCAAGCTGTCGAGCCTGTACATTCAGGCCAACGCCTCGTCGGGCGCGACCGGCGCGGGAGCCTCGACGTCCTTTGCCTCCTCCAGCTCGGCGTCGGCCGGCTCCAACGCGCACCACGGCGTCGGCCGCATACACGCCGTCTGCCGGCACGCTGACCGCACCGCATCGAATGCGCTGGCCCCGAGCGCCTCCGACTTCGAACGCCGCCAGCAGCGTCCACGCCGGCAAACGCCGTGCCGCTTGAGCGCGTTCACGCAGCTTCAAGCGCATCAACTCGCCGCTTTCGATCAATCACCAGGGGCAGTTCCCTTCCGTCACCGTCTCCTTCAACCTGGCGCCGAACGCCTCGCTGGGCGACGCCATCACCGCGATTGACAAGGTGCAGAAGGAAATGAACATGCCGGCCAGCCTTGCAGGCCGGCTTCCAGGGCACCGCGGCCTCGTTCAAGAATTCGCTGTCCAACGAGGCGCTGCTGATTCTGGCCGCGCTGGTCACGGTTTATATCGTGCTCGGCGTGCTGTATGAGAGCTTCATCCATCCGATCACGATTCTCTCCACGCTGCCTTCGGCCGGCGTGGGCGCGCTGCTGGCGCTGATGCTGTTCCGTCAGGATCTGAGCGTGGTGGCGATCATCGGCATCATCCTGCTCATCGGCATCGTGAAGAAGAACGGCATCATGATGGTGGACTTCGCGCTGGAGGCCGAGCGCAAGCACGGCAAGAACGCCACCGACGCCATCTACGAAGCCTGCCTGCTGCGCTTCCGTCCCATCATGATGACCACCATGGCCGCGCTGCTGGGCGGCATTCCGCTGGCGCTGGGCACCGGCATCGGCTCCGAACTGCGCCGGCCGCTGGGCATCTGCATGGTGGGCGGGCTGCTGCTGAGCCAGGTGCTGACGCTGTACACCACGCCGGTGATCTACATCTTCTTCGACCGGCCTGGCGCAACGCTTCTCGCGTCAAGCGAGTCCAGCGACGGCCCGGCCGGCCGGGCTCCGAACCGCAACCGGAGCAGTCATGAACCTGTCCCGGCTATTCATCCACCGGCCGGTGGCCACCACGCTGCTGACGGTGGCGATCGCGCTGGCCGGGGCCATCGCCTTCAATGTGTTGCCGGTTTCGCCGCTGCCGCAGGTGGATTACCCGACCATCTCGGTGGGCGCGGCGCTGCCCGGCGCCAGCGCGGAAATCATGGCGGCTTCGGTGGCCACTCCGCTGGAGCGGCAGTTCGGCCACATCGCCGGCGTCACGGAGATGACCTCGACCAGTTCGCTTGGCACCACGGCCATCACGCTGCAGTTCGACCTGAGCCGCAACATCGACGGCGCGGCGCGCGACGTGGAAGCCGCCATCAACGCGGCGCGCACCTACCTGCCCGCCAACCTGCCCGCCAATCCCACCTACCGCAAGGTGAACCCGGCCGACTCGCCGATCATGGTCATCGGCCTCACCTCGGACATCTACGACCGCGGCAAGCTGTACGACGAGGCCTCCACGATCGTTCAGCAGAAGCTCTCGCAGATTCAGGGAGTGGGCCAGGTCACCACCGGCGGCGGCGCGCTGCCTTCGGTGCGCGTCGATGTGAATCCCACCCAGCTCAACAGCTACGGGCTCACGCTCGCCAGCATTCAGTCCATGCTGAGCCTGCAGAATGCCCACCAGGCGCGCGGCCAGCTCTCCGACGGCATCGTCAACCGCCGACATCATCACCAACGACCAGATCCGCACGCCGACGATTACAAGCCGCTGATCGTCGGCTACAACAACGGCGCCGCCGTGCGGCTCTCCGATGTCGCCGACGTGACCGATTCGGTGCAGAACATCCGTTCCGCCGGCTATCTCAACGGCAAGCCCGCCATTCCCGATCATCATCTTCCGCCAGCCCGGCGCCAACATCATCCAGACGGTGGAAAACATCCGCCGCGAGCTGCCTTCGATCAAGGCCTCGATCCCGACGGACATCGAAACCACCATCGTTCTCGACCGCACCACCACCATCCGCGCCTCGGTGAAGGACGTCGAGCGCACGCTGATCATCTCGATCTGCCTGGTGGTGGTGGTGGTGTTTCTCTTCCTGCGCAGTCCGCGCGCCACGCTGATTCCCGCGGTGGCCGTGCCGGTTTCGCTGATCGGCACCTTCGCGGTGATGTACCTGTTCGGCTACAGCATCGACAATCTCTCGCTGATGGCGCTCACCATCTCCACCGGCTTCGTGGTGGACGACGCGATTGTGGTGATGGAAAACATCACGCGCCACATCGAGAACGGCATGGCGCCCTACGCCGCCGCGCTGCAGGGGCGCAAAGGAGATCGGCTTCACCGTCTTCTCGATCAGCATCTCGCTGATCGCCGTGTTCATTCCCATTCTGCTGATGGGCGGCATTGTCGGACGCCTGTTCCGCGAATTTGCCATCACGCTTTCGACGGCCATCGTGGTGTCCATGGTGATTTCGCTCACCACCACGCCGGCCATGTGCGCGCATCTGCTGAAGCCGCACCACGAGAAGCACGGCCGCCTCTATCAGATGAGCGACAGGTTCTTCGCCGGGATGCTCTCCGTTCTACCGGCGCACGCTGCTGTGGGTGCTGGACAACTCCGGTGCTCACGCTGATCGTGCTGGTGCTGGTCATCGCGCTCAACGTGGTCGTGGTCGATGGTAATTCCCAAGGGCTTTTTCCCGCAGCAGGACACGGGAGTGATCTTCGGCGGCGTGCAGGGACCGCAGGACGCCTCGTTCCCGGTGATGAACGACTCCGTCCAGCAGCTGGTCGGCGGTGATCAAGAGCGATCCCGGCGTGGACAACGTCGTGGCCTTCACCGGCGGCCAGGGCGACACCAACGGCGGCTTCATCTTCATGGCCCTCAAGCCGCTGGAGGAGCGCAAGGCCAGCGCCATGCAGATTCTCGGCCGCCTGCGTCCCAAGATGGCGGCCTTGCCGGTCGCCTCCGCCTTCCTGCAGCCGGCGCAGGACCTGCGCATCGGCGGGCGCGCGAGCAACGCGCTCTACCAGTACACGATTCAGTCGGACAGCTGCGCAGGACCTGGCTCAGTGGGGTCCCGTTCTGCTGCGCGAAATGCGCAAGCTGCCGGGCTTCCAGGACGTGAATTCCGACCAGCAGAACGGCGGCCTGGACCAGTACCTCACCTACGACCGCGCCACCGCCGCGCGCCTGGGCATCACCGCGCAGGCTCTCGACTCGGCTCTGTACAGCGCCTTCGGCCAGCAGGAAGTCTCGATCATCTACACCCAGCTCAACCAGTATTACGTGGTGCTGGAAGTCGCGCCGCAGTTCTGGCAGACGCCCGAAGGGCTGAAGTACATCTACCTGAACTCGGCCGAACGCCGGCAACGTGCCGCTCAAGCGCGGTCAGCCACGGCCAGACCCACAACATTCCGCTTTCGGTCAACCACACCGGTCTGTTCCCTTCGGTCACGGTGTCATTCAATCTGGCGCCGGGCATGGCGCTCAGCGACGCCACCCGCGAGGTGGCCAAGATGCAGCAGCGGCTGAACATGCCGCAGACCGTCCGCGGCTTTTTCGCCGGAACCGCGCAGGCCTACCAGACCTCGCTGGCCTCGCGAGCCGATTCTGATCGCCACGGCGCTGCTGGCGGTCTACATCGTGCTCGGCATTCTCTATGAGAGCCTGGTGCATCCGCTCACCATCATCTCCACGCTGCCCTCGGCCAGCGTGGGCGCCATGCTGGCGCTGATGCTGTTCAAGATCGATCTCAACGTCATCTCCATCATCGGCATCGTGCTGCTGATCGGCATCGTGAAGAAGAACGCCATCATGATGATCGACTTTGCCCTGGCGGCCGAACGCAACGAGGGCAAGAACACCACCGACGCCATCTTCGAAGCCTGCATGCTGCGCTTCCGCCCCATTCTGATGACCACCATGGCCGCCATCTTCGGCGCCCTGCCGCTGGCCTTCGGCACCGGCATCGGATCGGAGCTGCGCCGGCCGCTGGGCATCACCATCGTCGGCGGCCTGATCATGAGCCAGTTGCTGACTCTCTACACCACCCCGGTCGTTTACCTGGCTCTCGACCGCCTGCGCCTCCGGGTGCTGGGCAAGGAGCACGACTCGCTGCCGCCGACCAATGGCAGCGTTCCTGAAGGAGCCGTATAGCGGGAGTTCACCATGAAAGAAACTGGTATCGAGATGCGCATGACCAAATTCAATCTTCGCGTTGCAGCCCGGCCTGCTGGCCTCCGCCATGCTCTCGTGCGTGCTCGCCGGATGCGTGGTCGGCCCGAAGTATCACGCGCCCGCGACACACGGCGCCGCCTGCCTACAAAGAGTCACCGGCGAACCCGGCGCAGAAGCCCGCGCCGCCGGCTCCGGCAAGCACACCGGCTGACCCGACCCTCGGCGGCCTGGGCGACTGGACGGTGGCCCAGCCGAAGGATGCCTTGCTGCGCGGCAAATGGTGGGAGATCTACAACGAGCCGGAGTTGAATGCGCTGGAAGAGCAGCTCAACATCAATAACCAGAACATCAAGCAGTCGTTTGAGAACTTCATGGCGGCACGCGCCATGGTGCGCGAGGCACGCTCGCAGTTTTTTCCGACCGTGACGGTCGGAGCTTCCGGAACGCGCTCGCGAGGCTCATCCAACCTGGGCAAAGCCACCAGTGCGAACGGCACCGCCCAGGGCGGCGCCACGACCACATTTCTCGAACTGCCCGCCGACGGTCTCCTGGGAGCCCGATCTGTGGGGCAAGATTCGCAACACGGTGCGGCAGGCACAGTATTCCGCGCAACTCAGCGCCGCCGATCTGGAAAACGAGCGCCTCACCGAACAGGCCAGCCTGGCCACGTTCTTCTTTGAACTGCGCGGGCAGGACGCGCTGCAGCAGATCCTCGACGCGACCGTCGCCGCCGACCAGAAAGCCCTGGACTACGCCCGCGCTCAGTATGAGACAGGAATTTCGGACCAGATCGCCGTGGTGCAGGCCGAGAGCACACTGGAGAGCGTGCAGTCGCAGGCCACCAATCTGGGCATTGCGCGCGCCCAGTACGAGCATGCCATCGCCACTCTGATCGGCAAGGCGGCATCGGATTTTTCGATTCCCGTGCAGGCCGCTGCTGATCACGCCTCCGCCCATTCCGGTCGGGCTGCCGTCGCAACTTCTGGAACGCCGTCCGGACATTGCCGCCGCCGAACGCACCCTGGCCGCCGCCAACGCCCAGATCGGCATTGCCTATGCCGCCTACTATCCGAACGTGTCGCTGTCGGCCTCCGGAGGCTTTGAAAGCTCGGCCTGGAAGCATCTGCTCGACTGGCCCAGCCGCTTCTGGTCGATCGGGCCGTCGGTCTCGGAGACAGTCTTCGATGCCGGCCTGCGCCGCGCCACGGTGAACCAGTACGTTGCCACCTACAACGCCGATCTGGCCGGCTACCGGCAGACGGTGCTCACGGCCTTCCAGCAGGTGGAAGACGCCCTTGCCGCCCTGCGCATCCTGACCCAGCAGATCCAGCAGCAGCACAAGGCCGTCGAATCCGCCAAACATGCGCTGGATCTGGAGATGGAGCGCTACCAGACCGGCGTGGATCCTTACATTGACGTGGTGACCGAGCAGAATACGCTGCTCTCCGCCCAGCAGGTCCTGGCGCAGATCGAAATTCAGCGCGCCACCGCCTCCGTGCAACTCATCGAAGCGCTCGGCGGCGGCTGGGATCGCTCGCAACTGCCGACGCCGCAGCAGATCACCGCCAAACCAGCGAGCTCCGAGACGGCGTTGCAGCATTAGCGCGCGATGAAATGGCGATTACTGCCAGCTTACGCTGTGCCGCTTGAGCCACCAGCATGGAGCATTCCATTGCGCGGCGGCGTACTGAGGAAAGATGGCGCGTGCACAGTTCTCGCTGGCGGTGCCAAGGTAGTCATACTCCGTCTTTTGTCCCTTGAGCGGAGTTTTGAGGAACTGATCCACCGGAACGCTCTGCAAGCCCGCTCCGCGGATCAGGCGCACTTCAAAGACGCCGGCATCGGCGGCATAGGAGACGACGAGGGCAATCAGCAGATACTTCGCGGTATGTCCAACGTAACGCAAGACGCTCATGCGGATCTGTCCGGGATTGCGGAATAGCTCAACCCATTCTATGCGCGTTGCTGTAATTCGTACTCCGGCAGTTACTCCACATCAGCTACTCCACATCAGCCGGCATTTGGACGGGCACGTGTACGAGTTTCTCCGCCTCCGCGATCATCGCCTCCAGGCTCACCCGAATGCCTTCAGCCCAGAAGGTTTCTTCGGTTGGATTGAGGCCGAACGGCTGAAGAAGTTCAGAAACACTTTTGGTCGCGCCGGAACGGAGCAGGTCAAGATAGAGCGGTTCAAACCGGGGACCGAGGCGCATCTGCTGGGCATACAAACTCTGCGTCAGGAGTTCGCCAAACGCATAACCGTACACGTAAAACGGCCGATGGAAATGCGAAACATACGACCAGAGATGGCTGGCGTTTTCATAGGTGAACACCTCGCCATCTTCTCCGTACAGCTCTTTCGCCGTCGTAAGCCACAACCCGTCGAGCTCTTCCACGGACAGCTTCGTAGGCTCAAGCCATTCCGTATATTCCGCATTCATGCCGTGGATGCGGCGTTCGAAATTCGAAAATCCAATTTGCCGCACCACCGTGTTCAGCATTCCTTCAATCTTCTGGGTTATCAGCGCAAGCAGCGCGGCATTGTCTCCTTTTTCCGCAAGTTGTTTCCGCAGGAAACTGAAGGTCGTCATTTCGCCGAAGACCGAAGCGGTCTCGCAATATGCAATCGGCGGATGGAACATGAGCGGACCCTGCGCTTCGCCTGCCAGGATGCCATGAACTCCGTGGCCGAGTTCATGCGCCAGGGTCATTACGTCGTGATTCGAACCCAGGTAATTCAAGAACGTGAACGATTGCGGCCGGTTTCCGGGAAGCACAAAAGAGCAATTAAAAGCTCCGCCGCGTTTGCCTGTGGTCGCGGGAACGTCAATGCGTTTGGCCGCGATGAAATCCTGGATGATGCCGGTAAGGGTGGGGCTGAAACTTTCATAGGCCGCAAGCACCGTGGAGATCGCGTTGTCATACGGCACCACGGTGGTATCGGTAAACGGCAGCGGCGCATTGCGATCGCTCCACTGGAGCGTTTTCATGCCGAGCAGCCCGGCCTTCAGACGATAGTAACGGCGCGCCAGCGGTCCGGCTACGTTCTTTACCGCATTGTGCAGCGCATCGACGACCGCGTCGGGAATGCGGTTCTCCTTATTCCTCGACTCCATCGGATTGCGGTAATGACGCTCCTTGCGCTCGACCGCGCCCTTGCCCACGATCACATAGAGCGTCTGCGCGGAATACTTGGCGAAATATCCTCCCAGGCCATCGTTGATCGTCTTCTGCACTTCGGCGCGAAGGGCGGCATCTTTCGAATTGGTGAGGATGTCGAGCATCTCGGTCAGGTTCTTCTTCTCGGCCTTGTGGTCGAAGCGAAGATCGGCCTCGCATTCGTCAAAGAACTCATCCCATGAGGCCGGGCCAAAGGGAGAGCGCTTGGTAAGAGCAGCTTCCACCGGTTCGCTCAGAAGGTGCGGTTTGAAGATTCGCTGATGCTCAATCCACGGCCGATGCCTTTGGACTACTGGGATCGCTGGCATACCATTTCTCAAGCGTCGCATCGTCGAGCGCCACTAGCTCCAGTTCGAAGAACGTCAGAGTACTCGCCTTGAATTTGGCTCATGGTCTGTTGCGCTGCGGCGATCTTTGCCTTCACCGCCTCATTGGTCACGTCCAGGCTTTGCTGGAGAGAGAGATAGACCATGATCTTTCCCCCGAGCATGTCCAGCTCTGAATAATCGGAGATCGCCGCGGCCAAGGCTATCGGCCAGCTTGCCTTTGTAATGCAAGCTGAATTGCTGCGCGCGCTTGGCGAATTCCGCGATGTCCAGATCGATTTGCGGATCACTGATTGCGGAATAGATGGAGGTCAAATCCCAACGGACGTTGCTATCGGCAGTGTGGTCGCTAGACATAGTTGTGAGCTCGGATGGCACTCGAACTCCACATTCTAGCAGGCAATGCGGATCGCCCGCTGCGCTGCGCAGTCCGGCCTGCCTGCTTACTGCAGTTCGACGATGATCGGAGTGTGATCCGACGGCTTCTCCTGCGCCCGCGGCTGCTTATCAATCTCGCAGCTTTTTAGGCGCCCGGCCAACTTCGGAGAGAGCAGGAAATGGTCGATGCGAATGCCGCGATTATGCTCGAACGCCTGCCGGAAGTAATCCCAGAAGGTGAATTGCCCGGCCTCCTCCGGATGCAGCGAGCGGAAGGCATCGCGGTAGCCAAGGCTGAGCAGGGCACGGTATCGCGCTCGCGGCTCCGGTTGGAAGAGCGCGTCATGGATCCACGAGGCAGGCTTGTGACAGTCGATATCCTCGGGGATGACATTGAAGTCGCCGCCGATCAGCACGGGCACATCTTTTTCCAGCCAAGCGCACATTTGCTGATGCAGCCGATCCATCCAGGCCAGCTTGTAGGCGAACTTATCGCTGCCGACCGGATTGCCGTTCGGAAGATAGATATTGACGATGCGGATGCCAAGGATTGTGGTTTCCAGATATCGCGCGTGACTGTCCGCCTCATCACCGGCGAGCGTCGTGCAGATCGTCTCGATGGGATGGCGCGACAGAATCGCGACGCCGTTATAGGTCTTCTGGGTTACTGCCACGCTTTCATAGCCCAGGTCTTTGAAGACCGCGGCCGGAAACTCCGTCCCCTTCAGTTCCTGCAGCAGCAGTACATCGGGCTCGCGACGCCTTCAGCCACGCGGTGACATGGTCGAGCCGCGCACGGATCGAATTGACATTCCAGCTAGCGATTTTGATGACGATCCCTCCGCTTCCAATCAGAGCGCAAACTGAAGAGCAATTGTAAAGCTTGCGAAGTTTCTTCGGGCCGCTAAACTTTAACGATTCTTTACATACCCGGCCGAAGCCACTGTGTCTAAACGAGAACGGGGACGGAGTGCACCGGCCACAGGAGGTATCGTGAGGATTACCAGCGAAGCCCAAGGCAATGCGGATCGGCGATGTCTCCGCACGAGGTTGCTTCCCAGGCGCGGCGTGAGGTGCAGATGCACTCTCGGCTATTTGGGTTTCTTGCTGGCGATGCAGTTTTTCGCATTTTCAACGACATTATTCGCACAGGCAAACAATGGCGTCATCCGCGGTACGGTCGCCGATCCCACGGGCGCCGTGATTCCGAACGCAACCGTGAGAATCACCACTCCCGAAGGAAAAACCGCCACCACCGTAAGCTCAGATGCTGCCGGAGTTTTTCAGGCGCGTAATCTCGCGCCCGGCAGCTACGTAGTGAATGCCAGCGCGAAAGGCTTTACGCCGTACGCCTCCAAGGCCGTCACCCTCGAAGCCGGCCAGAGTAAGCAGGTCGATGTCAAACTCCAAGTCCAGGTGGAGAAGGAACAGGTGGAGGTGAACTCGGAGACGATGACGGTGGATACCAGTCCGGAGAGCAACGCGAACGCGATCATCATCAAGGGCAAAGATCTGGAAGCGCTGTCGGATGATCCGGACGAACTGCAGAGTGAGTTGCAGGCGCTGGCTGGTCCGGCGGCGGGGCCGAATGGCGGCGAAATCTACATCGACGGATTCACCGGCGGTCAGATTCCGCCGAAATCCTCGATCCGCGAAATACGCATCAACCAGAATCCGTTTTCCGCGGAGTTCGACCGGCTAGGCTATGGGCGTATCGAGATCTTCACCAAGCCCGGCACCGACAAGATCCACGGACAGATCGAGTCTCGGGGCAATGACTCGGTCTTCAACTCGCAAAACCCTATCCTGAATTCCAACCGGAGGCCCGGCGAAGCGGCGCTCGAGCAACCCAGTTATTACTCCTACAACTTCAACGCGAACATCGGCGGCCCACTCACCAAGCGCAGTTCCTACTTTCTCAGCAGCTTTATCCGCAACAACCAGAACCAGAGCATTGTGGACGCGGTCGATCCCGCGGACGTTTCCTCAACCATAAACGAAGCGATCAGCAATCCGAGTTCGCGCATCGACATCAGTCCGCGTTTTGACATTGCGCTCGGCAAGTCCAACACGCTCACCATTCGCGACGAATTCTTTCGCGCCGTGCAGACCAATGCCGGCCTGAGCGCGCTCACCTTGCCGGAGCAGGCCTACAACACCCATAATCTGGAAAACACGCTGCAGGTGAGCGACAGCCTGGTGTTGAGCAAGAACCTGGTCGACGACATACGTTTCCAGTATCGCCGTATTCGCAACCAACAACTGCCGCAATCTGGTTCGCCGACCGTGACGGTGCAGGGCGCCTTTGTCAACGGCGGCAGCAACTCGGGCACGGCGGAAGACCATCAGGATGACTACGAGTTGCAGAATTACTTCGCCGGTTCAAAGGGCAAGCACTCGTTGAACTTCGGCGCACGCCTGCGCGCCTATCGCGACGCGAATTACACCAGCGCGGGCTCGAACAGCGCGTACATCTTTGGCAGCATTGCAAATTACCTGGCGGGCAAGCCGCAGCAATACACCTTTACTCATATCAACAAATACGTGGCGCGGGCGATTCTCTTCGATGCCGCGCTCTTTTACCAGGACGACTGGAAGCTGAGCCCACGCTTCACCTTCAGCTACGGAGTGCGCTGGGAGTCGCAAAACCGGATCAACGACAAAAACGACTGGGCACCGCGGTTGACCGTGGCCTATGGCCTCGGCAAGAAAGGGACAACACCGCAAGACGGTGCTGCGCGCGGGCTACGGATGGTTCTATCAACGGTTCACGGTTCCCAACACGCTTCGCATCCACGCAGGGCACGCCCTATATCATCCAGGCAATTCACAACAACTTTGTTCCGCTGGGCTCTACCGAGACGCCAAATCAGCAGGGCTTCACCGTGGACAATCCGGGCTTCTACAATCCGAGCCAGGCTGTACCCGTTTCCAGTTCCAGCGGCGCCGCGCCTACGGGTTACTCGGTTCATCCGCATTTCCACGCCGCCATCGACATGCAGGGCGCCGTGGGCATCGACCGGCAGTTGAGTAAAGTGATGACCGGCAACATCACTTACCTGTATAGCCGCGGCGTGCACATGTATCTCACCGACAACGCCAGCGCGGCGGGAAATTTTCCGGATCGACAATCTGCTGTCCAACACTTACCCGGCTACACCCATCTCCGCACCGGCGGAGAATGACATGCAATTTCAGTCGGGAGGAGTCTATCGTCAAAACCAGATCATCGCCTCACTCACGGCGCGCTATTCGCGCTTCAGCATTTTCAGCTTCTACACTTACAACAATGCGCGGGGAGACACCAGCGGCGTTACCTATACACCGTCGATCGCCGGCCATGCCGGGCTTCGATTACGGTCGCGCCAGCTTCGACGTGCATAACCGCTTTGTCCTTCTCGGCAGCATTTCCGCGCCATGGCAGTTATTGTTCGCGCCGTTTCTCTCGGTCAACTCGGGAACTCCGTACAACATCACCACGGGCACGGATCTGACCGGCAACAATCAGTTCAATGCTCGCCCGACCTTTGCCGCCAGTTGCAGCCAGCCGAACGCCATCGCTACGCCTTACGGCTGTCTCGATCCCGATCCACAGACCAGCCCTAGCGGCGCAAGTGAAAGGATCATCCCCCACAATCTCGGCACCGGGCCGAGCCAATGTGAGCCTGAATCTGCGCATCAGCAAGGTGATTGGATTTGGCCCACGGGTCGGCAGGCGGAGGCGGGGGTGGCGGACCACGCGGCGGGCCGCGCGGCGGCGGACTCGGGGGCAGAGGCTTGAGCGGAAACCAAGCGGGACCTGGACGGATGGATGCGACGACTCCGCACCGATACAACCTGACGTTTGGCGTGTATGGTCAGAACATTTTCAATCATGAGAACCTGGGCACACCAAACGGGACCCTAACCTCTCCTTTCTTCGGCAAGTCACAATCGCTGGCGGGCGGCTTCTTTGGCCCCTCCACGGCCGGCAACCGAAGCATTTTTCTGTCGGCTGGTTTCACCTTCTAGGAACGAACCGCAGTCCGAGTCTGGAGGCCCGAGCGGCGGGCTTTGCGGTCAAAGCAGGTCAAACGATTGACTAGACGGTAAATTGTTTCCGGGGCGAAGTTACTGTTTGCATAATGGTACGAGGAACAATGGATTGCCTGGTGAATGGGTTGCTTTGGCTGGCGACCTCACCCGGCGATGTGACGCTGGTCACAGGCAGGGCTGGAGGTGAGATGTACAGTGGAAATGAAAAGCATTTTCATTTCCATAAGGCGGCAAACAGATCGTGCTCACCGACATCTCCAGTCTTCCCTCTAAGGTTCGACAATTTCTCTGCGTCACCGTCTTCTTTTTTGCGTGCACAGCTCTCATTTTGGCCTCGACCGGGCAGACCGTCTCAATTCGCGGAACGGTTTCCGATCCGAGCGGTGCGGTGGTGCCCGGAGCCAAGGTGCGGGCGCGCAATCTTGCCACCGGGGCAGTGCTGGAATCGACGACCGGGGCCGAGGGTGGGTACGCGATCTCGCTTGCTGCAGGACGCTATGACTTTGAGTTCAGCGAGTCCGGCTTCCAGCCGCTGGTGCGGCCGGGAGTGGAGGTGGCTGCCAACACGACGGCCGCGCTGGATGTGCAGTTGCATCTCGCGATGCAAGCCGAGGTGCTGAGCGTTACCGTGGAGGTGCCGGGGGTTGAGACCGCAAGCTCGCAAGTGGGTGAGACCATCTCGGCGGAGAAGATGACGGCGGTGCCGTTGAATGGGCGCAGCTTTACCGATCTGTTGGCCATGCAGCCGGGGGTGATTCCCTCCAGCTCGCAGCAGCCGAATGCGGTGGTGATGTCGGGCTGCACGCGCGACTCCGCCCTCGGGCGATCTCAATGCGGGCAATCTGTCGGTGAGCGGACAGCGCGAAACCAGCAACGGCTTCGCCGTCAATAGCTCGGCCGTGGAGGAAGATTTCAATAACGGGACCGCGGTAATTCCCAACCTCGATTCGATTCAGGATCTGAAGGTGCTCACCAGCAACTTCGACGCGGAGTATGGAAACTTCAGCGGCGGGCAGGTGCTGGTGACGACCAAGTCCGGAGGCGACAAGCTCCATGGCAGCGCGTTCGAATTTCTGCGCAACACCGCGCTGGACGCGAAGAACTATTTTGCCACCAGCCGCGCCAGCTACCAGCGCAACCAGTACGGCGGGACACTCGGCGGCCCGATACGCAAAGACAAGGCCTACTTCTTCCTCGACTACCAGGGCACGGGGATGACGCAGGGGCAGGAGACGGGAAACATCACGGTGCCGAGCGCGGCGGATCGGTCGGGCAATCTTTCCGACCTGGCCAGCCAGCTCACCGGGACGGTAAGCTCGGGATACTGGGCGAACCAGCTTTCGGCGAAGCTCGGGCAGACGGTGACGGCGGGCGAGCCGTATTCGCAGGTCTTTCCGAACGGGGTGATTCCGCAATCGATCTGGTCGGCGCCAGCCGCCGCGTTGCTCAAATACATTCCGCAGGCCAATGTCGGCTCGAATACTTTTTCCAACTCTGCGCAGAACGAAACGTCTGGGCGACAACAAAGCGGCGGCGCGCTTTGACGCGAATACGCGCTGGGGAAATCTTTCCGCCTACTACTTCGCCGATCAATACAACCTGGACAATCCCTATCCTACGGCGCAGGGCGGCGCCAACGTTCCGGGCTTCAACGCTACCTCGAATGGGCGCGCGCAACTGTTCAGCGTTGGGCTGACCAAAAGTTTCGGCGCCAACACGGTGAACGAGGCGCACTTCAGCTACATGCGCGACTTCAACCTCATTGGAAAACCGGTGGGCGGGGTGGGGCCGAGTTTGGCCTCGCAGGGATTCGTCTCGGGCGCAGGGACGCTTGGCATTGTTCCTCTGGACCCGAGCATTGAAGGGATTGAGAATGTTGCGTTCAACAATTTCACCATCGGCGTGGATGTTACCGGAGAGCGGCAGGTCAACAATACGTTCCAGTGGAGCGACAATTTTTCCAAGATCATTGGCCATCACACGCTGAAGATCGGCGGCAACTTTCATCTCGACCAGGTCAACATCAAATCGAATTCCATCAACAATGGTTCGTTCGTCTTTCAGGGTACGGAGACCGGTTCGGACTTCGCGGATTTTCTGCTGGGAGTGGCCAGCACCTACGAGCAGGGCGACGCCAGCGCGTTCTACATCCGCAACAAATACATTGGCGCCTTTGGCCAGGATAGCTGGCAGGTGAGGCCCAACCTGGTGCTGAACTATGGGCTGCGCTGGGACGTACTGCCGCCGTGGCGCGAGAAGTATAACCAGCTTCAGACATTCGTTCTCGGAGAGCAATCGGCGGTGTATCCGGGCGCGCCCACCGGCATTGTGTTTCCGGGCGACGCGGGGATTCCCTCGACCCTGGCCCCGACCAAGTGGGACAACTTTTCACCGCGTCTGGGGGCGACCTACTCGCCGAATTTTGATGGCGGGATGCTGGGCAAAATCTTCGGGCACGACGGCAAGAGCAGCATTCATGCGGGCTTCGGCTTCTTCTACTCGGCGTTTGAAGGGCTCTCGGCGGGAATTATGAGCGCCAACGCGCCCTATGGATACGACTACAACAGCACCGGCGGACGTCCGCTGTTCAATGAGCCATTCGTCTCCGCCGCCACCGGGCTCAGCAATGGGCAGCCGTTTCCTTCGCCGATCCCCACTTTCGGCGCGACGGCCAGTCATCCGAATACGTCCGTCAACTGGTCCAACTATGCACCGATCACCGGCGATCCGGCGTTTTACTATCGCAACACTTCGCCTTACACCGAGAGCTACAACCTCGCCTTCGAGCGCGAACTGGGCCACAAAACATTCCTCAAGCTGAGCTATGTCGGTTCGCAGGCGCATCATCTTCTGGTTCTCACCTCGGCCGATCCGGGGAACGCGGCAGCCTGCCTGAGCGTCAGCCAGCAGAGCCAAGTGGCGCCGGGCAGCCCCATCTGCGGGCCGTTCGCAGAGGGCGGAACGTTTACCAAGGCGGACGGGAGCAGCGTACAAGTGCGCGGGCCGTTCAACGCATCGTTTGACGGCATCACCTATCAGAAGACGATTGGGTTTTCGAACTACAACTCGCTGGAGGCGACGGTGCGGCACACCAGCGCCACGATGGAAGTGATGGCCGCCTACACCTACGGCAAGTCGCTCGATGACTCGTCCAGCCTTTCCGAGCCGGTGTATCCGATGGGTGCGGCGATGAGCAAGGCTATCTCGGCCTTTGACCTGCGGCACAACTTTGTTGCCAGCTATCGTTACACGCTGCCGTTCGAGCGGCTCACCGGCAAGCAGAATCGGTTGACCGCCGGTTGGTCGATTACCGGCATCACGCGCTTTTCCACCGGGCTGCCGGTGACACTGTACAACAACACGGACAGTTCGCTGCTGGGCTCGATGCCCAACGGAATCAATAATAACGGCGTGGATACACCGCACTTTACGCCGGGCAATTTGGCTCTTAACCGCAATCCACGCGGGCTTAGTGCGGATGGCACGCCCGCGGCGGCCTTCAATACCGCGCTGTTCAGCATCCCGGCACTGGGAACGCTGGGGAATGTTCCGCGCCGATTCTTCTACGGACCGGGGCTGAACAACTTCGATATGTCACTGCAGAAAGAGGTGGCGTTGCGGGAAGGCAAGATGCTCCAGTTCCGGGTGGAAGGTTTCAACGTTTTCAATCATGCCCAGTTCTTCGGAGCCGCTGCCGTGAATGGAAATATCAGCAGCGCAGGCTTTGGACAAATCGTGAATGCGATGCCCCCGCGGCAGGTGCAGTTGGCGGCGAAGTTCATCTTCTAGGATCGGTTCCGCGAAAGGTGAATCCGACGGGACAGGCGAGAGCGACAGCAAGAGTAATTCCAATGCAGAAGCAACACCATTGCAGAGGCGGAGGAGGATTGCTTCCCACCTTATCCGCGCAAAAACAACGCGGCGAAGGTGGGGCACCCGAGCGAAGTTTATCTTCTGATTCGAAAGAACGGCAGCTGGGTTAACAGGCTCACTCTAGCCCAAAAAACGATTGAATGGGGCCATCCCGCCCGCCTCGGGATTGATTCGAGCAGCTTTCCGGCACGCGCTGAGGGCGAGGCATCTAATCCGCGGTAAGCGCATTCCTGGCGTTTCCATCGTTGCATACCGCGGAGGATATCAACATGAGTACGAAGTTTGATGCAATCGTGATCGGCACCGGGCAATCCGGTCCGTTTCTGGCGACTCGACTGGCGGATGCGGGGGCCAAGGTCGCGATCCTGGAGCGCAAATTCTTCGGTGGAACCTGCGTCAACGCGGGATGCATCCCTACCAAGACCATGGTCGCCAGCGCCTACGCGGCACACCTGGCAAGACGTGGCCCGGAGTATGGCGTGCGCCTGCCGGGTGAGGTCTCGGTCGATATGAAGCGCGTGCACGCACGCATGAACGAGATCCGGATGGCGGATCGCAAGTCTGCGGAAGACCGGCTTCGCAAGCACAAGAACTGTGTGGTTTACACGGGCCATGGGCGCTTTGTATCCGCGCACGAGGTGAGCTTGGCAACGAAGTACTGACGGCTGACAAGATTTTCATTAACGTGGGCGCGCGAGCCGTAATTCCGCCTATGCCAGGCCTCGATCAGATCAGCTATCTTACAAATTCCTCGATATTGGAGCTCGATTCCCTGCCGCCGCATCTGGTCGTCATCGGAGGCAGCTACATCGGCCTCGAGTTCGGACAGATGTTTCGCCGCTTCGGGAGCAAGGTGACCATCGTCGAGATGGGTCCTCGCCTGGTGCTGCGCGAGGATGAGGACACATCCGCGGCGATCCTCGACATTATGCAGCGGGAAGGAATCGAGGTTCGTCTGAATGCCAAGTGTATCGGATTCTCGAAGCGTGAAGATGGCATCGGAGTAAACGTCGATTGTAAGACCGGCTCGCCGCAAGAGATGGGACGCATGTACTGCTCGCGGTTGGCCGGCGGTCGAATACCGACGACCTGGGGCTGGAAAAAGCGGGCATCGCTTATGACAAGCGGGGACACATTGTGGTGGATGACGAGCTGCGCACTAACGTGCCCGGCGTCTGGGCCGTCGGTGATTGCAACGGAAAGGGTGGATTTACCCACACCTCCTATAACGACTTTGAGATTGTTGCCGCGAATCTTCTGGACAACGATCACCGACGAGTCAGCGATCGCATTCCAGCCTATGCGCTCTACATCGATCCTCCGCTGGGACACGCGGGGATGACCGAAACCCAGGTAAGGAACTCCGGTAAAAAGGCGCTCATCGCGACGCTGCCGATGAGCAGTGTGGGACGCGCGATAGAAAAGGGCGAGACACTGGGCTTCATGAAGATTCTGGTCGAGGCGGATACGAAGAAAATCCTGGGCGCCTCGATTTTGGGCACGGGCGGCGACGAGGTGATTCACAGCCTTCTGGATGTGATGTATGCCAAGGCTCCCTATACGGTGATTGAACGCGCAATGCACATCCACCCGACGGTCTCCGAACTGATTCCGACGATGCTCGAAAACCTGAAGCCGCTGGTGACGCAGGTTAGGCTCGATAAGACCGCGTGATCCGACGCGTTCCATAACAGCGCATCCTATACCCAATATAGGAGTGCGCGCTGGCGGGCCGGTACTTTGGTACTCTTGAATTGATCCAGCAGACCAGTGACAGTGTACGCTTACCTTAACTGACACTTACGCCCCGCGATCGCAGGGCGATAAGTGGGTTGTGGTGTGAGTACGGCGTTCATAATTTTTCCTATTTCCGCGTGAGGAGATCGAGGATGTCCAGAAAATACTGGTTTCAGCTTGCCGTCATACATGATATGTGCTTTCGTGTTGCGGCCGATCGCGTTTGCGGCCGAGACGCCCACCTCGGAAAAGGGCATCGTCGTGGTGGACCCGGTGAAGGCGAAATCGCTGATGGACGACGGGGTACTGATGGTCGATGCCCGGGTGGCGAACGAGTACGCCGAGGCACACATCAAGGGAGCAAAGAGCATTCCTTACAAGGAAAAGAGCGCGAAGGCGCGCGATTTTGTCGCCTCGATGGATAGTTTTGACCTCGCCAAGTTGCCGGGAGACAAGACGACGCCGGTCATCTTTTACTGCAATGGTACGGAATGTTGGAAGAGCTATAAGGCCTCTGTGGTGTCAGTCCGGGCGGGCTACAAGAGGGTGTACTGGCTGCGTACCGGAATTCCAGACTGGAAATCGAAAGGTCTGCCGATCGAGTAAGTGCCACACCAACCTCGGCGCCAGGGACGGAAGCAGCCATGAAGAACATGAAGAGCGTCAAGGGTAGAGTTGTGCTTTTGGTGGGAGCCGCGATCACGGCGATGGTGCTGCTCACCGCGGTGAATATCTACAGCGTCGAAAGTGGCATCCGCACTCTGTCTTCGGTTTACGAGAACCGGGTGCAACCCGTGGCGGCAATCCAGGAGATCGACCGCGACCTCAAGGAAGTTCGTTTCCGTATGGCCGGGGTGTTGCTGGACCAGATGCCGGCGGTGGGCTCGAACATTCAATTGCAGGAGGCGGTGAGCAATATTCCTGCGCAGTGGGCACGCTTCAAGGAAAAGACAAAAGACAACGAGATGTCGCCGGAATCGCGCGAACTGGTTGCCAAGATCGACCGCGAGATTCCTTCCTTCCTGGCGTTTTCTCAGAAGTTGTCGACGGCGTATGCGAATTCGGACACGAATGCTCTCCGCACGCTGCTCGAAGATGATTGGCCGACGATTCATGCGGAGCTGCTGAAACCCATCGGACTACTGATTACTCAGCAGGAGGACTCGGTAAAGACGACTTACGACACGAGCCGAAAGAGCGGCCGTCAGCTTCTTCTGCTGGGAATGCTGGCGTTTGTGGCAGCTACGATTCTGATTTGGATGGTGGGCCGTAACACCGTGCGTGAGATCACAGAGCCGCTGGCACGGCTGATTGAGGTTGCGCGGAATATCGGGGAGTCCGGCGATTTGAATCAGGAGATTCATGTAGAGCGCAGGGACGAACTGGGTGAACTGGGGCGTACCTTTGCCTGCATGGTGGCCTATCTGAAAGAAATGGCCAACGTCAGCGAAGCCATTGCGCGGGGCGATCTTGCGGTTAAAGTTGAGCCTCGCTCCGGATGCGACACCCTGGGGAATGCGTTCCGGAACATGATCCAGGGATTGCGCGACATCGTTGGTTCGGTGCGCAACTCGGCGGCGCAGGTGGCAGCCGGCTCCAATCAGGTGGCCGACGCCTCGGAGGGCTCCGCCAAGATCAGCGTGCAGTCCGCCTCGGCCATCGATGAAGTCACCAGCACCATGCACGAGATGAGCATCAACGTGCAGAACATGGTGAAGAACACCCAGATGCAGGCCTCCAGCGTCAGTGAGACTTCGGCGTCGATCGATGAAATGGTGGCCAGCATTCAGCGCGTCGCCGATACGGCCAAAGTGCTGCTCGATATCTCCAGCCGCTCGCGTGACGAAGTGCAGAGCGGCATCGGCACCATGCAGAAGACCACCGAAGGACTCAACCGCATCAACGGCTCCATCGGTTCTTCGGCCACCATCATCACCAGCCTCGGCGGACGGGTCGATAACATCGGCAAGATCCTCGAGGTGATCGACGACATCTCCGAGCAGACCAATCTGCTGGCGCTCAACGCCGCCATTGAAGCGGCCCGCGCCGGGGAACACGGCCTCGGCTTCGCGGTGGTCGCCGATGAAGTCCGCAAGCTGGCGGAAAAGTCCGCCGCCTCCACCAAGGAGATCAGCGAACTGATCAGCAGTATTCAGAGCGAAGCCCGCAAGGCCGTGGACAATATGAACAAGAGCACCTCGATCGTGAATGAGGGGCTTGATCTGGGGAACGATCTCAGCCTGGCGCTGCGCAAGATTTCCACGGTGGTGACCGAGGTCTTCAAGTTCGCGCAGGAGATCGGCGCGGCTACCACCGAACAGTCGCACGGCTCCTCGCAGATTGCCAAGGCCACCACGCGCCTCAACGAAATCACGGAGGACATTAGTTCCTCGGTCGAAGAGCAGGCCGGCGGCGCGCAGGCGGTCGTCCGCGCCATGGAGCGGATGCGCGGGATGGTGCAGCAGTCCGCGTCCAGTTCCACCGAACTGGCGGCCTCCGCCGAGCAGATGTCGAGAATGGCGGGGAACCTGATGGAGTGCATGGGACGCTTCGCGATGGAGGATCAGCGCCATCTCGCGAGCTTTTCCGGCGCGGGTCAACCGAAGGCCTTGGCAGCCAGGCACGCCGCAGGAGCGCGAACGTAAAGGATGCATACCCGATGAGACCTCATTGCGGCTGAGGCCTCACGGGTTTCCGAAGAGCGGTCGGAGGCACAGGCTGTTGAGCCGCGAGTTGTAAGCGCAGTTGCGCCACTTCTTTCCGCAGCAACTCGGCCAGCACCCGCTCGTAGGCTGCGGCCGCCCGCATGGCGAGTCCGCCTAACATTTCGCGCTCATCGGCATCGATATCGTTGCCGGTCTCGTGGGCTCCGAACAGGGCGACAGCATTGGCTTCCGGAATCTCGCTGCGCACGGGTACCGCAAGACACGGTGCGTCTTGTGCGCCTGGCAGATCAAGCCGATTCCAGTCTCCATGACAGAGGCGAAGCGGTCGCACCCACATCCAGGCTGCGCAAGGCGGCCGCATCAGATTCCCGGCTCAACACTTGTACCGAAGTCGCCCAGGCCGCGGTGTTCTCGGTCCGGCGGAACACGCCTCCTTCCTGGCGGAAGATGGCGCCGGAAGACAGGCAAAGCGTATCGACCACACCGTTCCACCAACAGGCGGTCGATCTCGGCGAGAGTTGCAACCTGGCGCATCGCGTCGCCCTCATTCTTCAACCGCCGTCGCACCTCGTGAAAGTGACCGTTGAAGACATGGTCGGCCAGTTCGACCGCAGCCTCATGCAAGCGATGGAGGATCAGCAACAAGGCTGGCGCCGCCACGAAAGGCCAGATCCATTCGGGCAATCGCAGATCCGCCTGAAGGTGCGACATCTGCTCATGCAAGTGCACGATCGGTACGCCGACGAGCAGACTCAGGGTGGTCAGGATGGTGCCATGGCGGAGCGGGATCGCCACGCTGACCACCCGCTTTTGCGACACTGCCTGGGACGCAAAGTAGGCCAGCACGCCGTTGGGTAAATAGAAAAGACCAATCAGGGCCGGCGACGGCGACACGCCCCAGAGATGGCGGAACAGCGCCGCCGATTGGCAGATTTCGGCAAAGATAAAAGCCGGTAGTCCGATGGCGCATCCCCAGATGACCCAGCGCATCCGTTGCTCCTCGTGCGGAGGCAGCAGGCGACGGCGTTGCAGCAGAATCAGCAGGACGAACCGCATCGACCGCGTAGTTGGCCAGAAAGGTGACGTCGGTGATGGTTTCGGTGCGGAATCCAAAGGTGTTGGCAAAACTCGCCAGGGCAAGTGCCGTGATCGATGCGGCGAGCAGCGGAGCGGCTCGTTCCAATGGCCGCCAGCGTGGTTCTGTGTGGTCATTGGGGAAGCGCAAGGCAAACACCACCAGGCCAGCCAATGCCGCTCCGTGCGCCAGCGCCTCGGCGATCTCCTGGGCGAAAATTGCCATCGGCCAGTGCTGCAATAGCGCGTAATAGGCATACGACTGCCCG
Organism: uncultured Acidobacteriota bacterium; assembly: GCA_963779365.1. Lineage (GTDB taxonomy): Bacteria > Acidobacteriota > Terriglobia > Terriglobales > Acidobacteriaceae > TOLSYN. The sequence continues at coordinate 101,650 of CAVZYB010000011.1, forward strand.
GGATTGAACCAGATCACATAGAGAAACAAACCCCAGGTCATCCAGCTCGGACGCGTCCAGACCAGCCGGAATGCAATGAGGATGACGCCGATGCCGACGAGGGTGTCGGCCAGGAGCACCACTTTTTCCGTCCAGCTGAGCGGAGCCGGGACCGCCTCCAGAGTTACAGTTCGGGGAGGGCCGCCGGTGCTGAGGACTTGCCGGATGGATGATGAGAGTGATCCGGCGATGCGGCCACACCGATTGCATGCCGCCCAATCCGCCGAGGACGGCGACCAGACTGGCGCATTGCGGAGTTCCGAGCGGGACGCAACGCATGGCTCGCAGCGCAATCTGATCACCGGGCACGATGCCGGCAACCGCGGCCGGGGACTCCTGGGGCGATGCAAACGGGGCAACCACATCCGTCACCACCCCGTCGTTATCTGCGGACAGGCCGATGGTGCCGAGCGGATTGAAGAGCCGATACAGCCCGGGAGCGATCATGGCCAAGGCCCAGAGAGTCAGCACGATGAGCAGCATCCGGCGCCAGCCAATCGGATTTAGATCGATCCGCATCCCTGGAAACTGTCCTCGGGAGATTGGAAGAAAACGAGGGCAAGGTAGTTGCGTCCCGGGCGAAAGTCCGGGTTGGTTTCGGGCCTGAGGTGCCCGCCCGCACGGACCGACATCTTCTCTGTGGTCTGCGTAGCGTCCGGAGCAGTCTTGTTTAAAGAACAAATTCCGCATCCTTAAGGAACAAATTTCGCACCCGACGCATCCCACTCAGCATCTGAATCTAATGAGGAGAACGACTGTGAAGATTAGTGCACGAAATACCCTTGCTGGAACGGTCACGAAGGTGACCAAGGGTGCAGTGAACGCGGAAGTTGATCTGTCGCTGAAAGGCGGCGGGAATGTTGTATCCATCATTACCAACTCAAGCGTGGATTCGCTCGGACTGAAAGAAGGAAAAGCCGCTTACGCAATTATCAAAGCCAGCTCGGTGATGATCGGCAAGGAACCGGGAAAGGTGAGCGCACGGAATGTTCTCAGCGGAACCGTCGCCGCAGTGCACGACGGTGCAGTGGATTCCGAAGTGACCCTGAAGCTGAGCAGCGGCACTGAACTGGTCGCCATTATTACCAAGGAAAGCGTCCATTCCCTGGGACTGAAGGCCGGCGAGTCGGCCACGGCCATCATCAAAGCTTCCAGTGTGCTCGTCGGCGTCGACCACTAAGCTGCCTGAAACAGGCAGGCCCGGATCTGTCCGGGCCTGCTGTCTTTGGTGGATGACGTTGTACCTGCGGCAGTTTTCACAGCCTGCGGCGAACGTATCGTTAAAAAATATGTGTACGTTATACGTTACATTCAGCTACTATGGAATCGGTAAGCTGTTCTCGGCCGAGGATGTTTACAGGAGAGGTGAGTACCCGAGAAATTTGACCGGATGAGCAGTGGTGACGACGCTTCGGCAAAGGGGAACTGCCGGAGCAGAGATCGCTTTCTGCAGTGAGTCACGGCACACCATCCGGTCTGAGCTAAGAACTCGGAACTGACGATCCCACCAAGCACAACACGTTGTCTTAACGCTCGCCGGTCTCTGTTTTTGTTTCCTTTTCAGAGACCGGCTTTTTCATTGCTCATGTTTTTGGTGAGTTACCACATCGCTCCCCGAGCATCGGCGCAGAGAAGTCAAAATTGAGGGGCCGCTGCCGGCAGTGCGTAGACTGGATGCCTTCGCACTTCGAGTTGTCCACCGTCAAGTTTCCTTCGGCATCAAACGTCAGCGTCCAGATGGTATCGTAGTCGCCGCTGGGCCAAACTGGCGCTGTTGGTGCGCCACCCTGCGGAAAATAACTCGATAGCAGCGCATTTACAGTCGTGGAGATGAGGCTGTGTTCCCATGCCAGCAGCACACTTTGATTGGAGAATTGGCCTCCGGTGAAGAAGAAACTGCTGGCTTGCTGAGGCGAGTTCAAGGCGAAAATCTCAAAGCTTGCGGCCAGGTGATAGGGCAAGTTATTCGCGATTAGCATAGGGTTCCACGGTCAGCGAGGGCCTGACATATGCCCAGTTGGAATTTCCCGAGGCGCTCTGGGTTCCTGCGATGAACTGCGCGGGGTCAATCGAATAGACCTGGTTGGGGCTAATTTTACTTTGCAGCGCATTCGGGAGATCCAGCGCGCGCCATTGCCCGGCGCCCACATAGTTGCCGTCATCCCAGAGCCCCCGCCGGATGGGCCTCGGCGTGACGAATCATGTAAAAGGTTTCGTTGGTATTGGTTCCTGCCGGAATCACGGCGCCTCCGCTACCGCCAGTCACGGTGACGCGGAAAGGAGCCTGTTCCGTGCATGAACTGCTGGTCGGTACTGGCGAAGGCAGCACAGGGTACGTCCATGACGGATTCACATTGCTGTTGTAGGTAGACCAGGCTGGCGCTCTTCGACGGCGTGATCGAGATCGCATAGATATAGTCGGGACCCTGATAGCTCGCCGGAAGAGTCAGGCTATAACCTTCGAGCTTAGCGATGTTTGCCAGCAGGGCGCTGGTGGTCTCCCACGGCGCAGAGAAGACGTAAAAGCCGGGTGCGTTGGCTGCGATGATAGCGGTAACCAGAGCTTCGTTGTCGCCTGCCTGATCTTCGAAATCAAGGCCCTGGCAATTGGGCAGAACTGCGCTGGCGTGGCAACTCCGCTGGGTATGGAGCCCGGACGCATACGATGCGTTGAGCGGGTAGCTGTTGGCAGTGTATGGGCTTCCGCCGCCAACGGCAGAGGACAGAGTCACTTGGTTAAGCAGGGAGAACTGCTGAATGGTCTCAAGCGCCGCCATATCGGGATAATTGCCGGCGGTTTGCAAATGGGTCATCGGTTCAAGCGCGTAGATGCCGGTTACATTTTTCATCCCTAGTACCTGCTGCTGCAGAAACGGAGCCATGAGGAGCGTCCGCTGTAATCCCTGATTGGTAAGGTTTGCCGTGGTTGGATTGACATCCCCCGAAGCCTGGTACGCCAAATCCTCGCTTACCACGAAGATCAGGTTGATGTTACCGGCACTCAAAGGGGTGGGAGTGGGAGTCGGTGTGGGAGTTGGAGTGGGAGTTGGCGTCGGTGTGGGAGTTGGCGTGGGTGTGGGAGTGGGAGTTGGCGTGGGGGTGGGCGGAACCGGAGTTGACGGCGGTGCCAAGAGGTTTTGCGAAGAGCTCTTCCCTCCGCAACCAACCCAATACATCGACGATGCCACGATGACGATAAACACAACTTTTTGAAACAGTGCCCCGTTCATTCACCCTCCGCTACGACGCTTCGATGTACAGGGCTTGCAAGTCTGTTTGCTGTGCGATACCAAGATTATGTTTAGACAGGCTCAAGTGTGAGCCTAGGTGATTTCTTAATTCCTGTAGGCAAGTGTTGGGCTCTGCACGCGTTTGGTGCAGGTTGACGAGCGCATCAGGGCGGCGACTGCGTTCAGGAATTTCGTCTCCTGATAGAGAACACGCCGCAACATCGCCCGCAACATCGCCCGCAACACCGCCCAAAGACTCTGCATCTCAACCGATGAGGGCGTCTACGACAACAGCAATCAACCGAGAGTCAGGGCCGATGGTAACGCCGGATAAGAAGAGCACATTATGAGTGGGTTCACGCGTTGGCGGATCTGGCTGCTAAGTCTGTTTGTGCTAGTGCTCCTGGCACGTCCGGATGCCGGGTGTGCTCAGGTATCCGCCGCCGATTTCCGGGAGAGTAGAAGACGCTTCCGGAGCCGCGGTTAGCGGCGCAACCGTCACGGTGAAGGATGTGGAAACCGGAGCGACTCGGGTGGTAACCACAGACCCAGACCGGGAACTACCGGGTACTCTCACTGTCCGTGGGGTTGCACGAAATAAAAGCAGAGAGAGAAGGCTTCCGAGCTGCCGTGCAGACGGGAATTAAGTTGGACGTAGGCGTAGAAACGGTGGTGAACTTTCGCCTCGCGGTGGGCAGAGCAGTAGAGGAGATTTCGGTTTCAGAAGATATTCCCATGGTCAACACCACGACCGCTTCCGTCTCCGGGCTGGTAGGAGAGCGGGAGGTAAAAGACCTGCCGCTCAACGGCCGGAGCTTTGACGACCTGATTACGCTCAATCCCGGCGCCATCAACTACACCGACATGAGAAGTGCCAATACCACGACGAGCAATGGAAACGCGTTCGCCGTGGACGGGCAAAAACCAGGCGACAACGAAACGCTGCTCAACGGGGTGGAATATACGGGATCAAGCCAACTGGCGGTGACCCCGGGCGGGGTTAGTGGGAACTTGCTGGGAATTGATGCCGTCCGTGAGTTCAATCTGCAGACGAGTACGTATGGGGCGGAATACGGAAAGCGCTCGGGAGCCCAGGTCAGTGTGGTGACCCAGTCCGGCAGCAACGCGCTGCATGGGACGATGTATGAGTTTCTGCGGAACAATGTTCTGGATACGCGTAATTATTTTGATCAGGGCTCGACCCAACCGTTCCAGCAAAACCAATTCGGAGGCTCCTTGGGAGGGCCGATCAAGAAAGATGGACTCTTCTTGTTCGGTAACTACGAAGGATTTCGGCAGAGATTGTCGGTGACTAGTGTGAGCCTTGTACCCGACGCACAGGCTCGCCTGGGAAACTTGCCAAACGCCAGCGGCGTGGAAGCCCCAGTCACTGGCCTGAACCCGGCGATGTTGCCGTATATGCAATTCTGGCCGCAGCCCAATGTGGAGTTGGGCGGTGGAACCGCAAAGTCATTCAACAATCCCAAGCAGTCCATCAACGAGGATTTCGGTACGCTTCGCGCGGACTACATTCTTCGGCATCGAGATACGCTTTCGGCGACGTACACCATCGATCATGGAACTTCACTGATCCCGCAAGCGGACCCGCTGTTCGCGTCGGCTCTGGCAGTGGGCAGCCAGGTGGCTGGCTTCGAGGAGACGCATGTCCTCTCGCCACGAGCCGTCAACACGTTTAACGGCTGGGTTTTCGCGCGCTGCTTTCGCGAACGATTCCGCGCCTTATGTCTCGTTTCCTGCAACCCTTTCGTTTGTGCCCGGACTCGGTCCGGGCGGAATCGTCATCGGCGGCGGGGTTACGACCACGGGCGCTGGGGTGATCACCTCGGCTGGGCCGAACAATGCTTCGAGCGTCTGGAATCGCAGGAACCTCTTTACCTTTACGGATAACCTGCAGATCAGCAAAGGGAGGTCATCAGATCAGCGTGGGAATCTGGTTGCAGAGACTGCAGGACAATGAGGACACGGCTTCGCGCCAGTTGGGGCAAGCCAGTTTCGCCACCTTACAGACGTTCCTGACGGGGACGGTGAGCAGCTTTCAAATCGTGCGCCAGGCTACTGAGTTAGGTTGGCGAAGCCTGATGGGAGCCTGGTACGTGGAAGACACCATCAAGCTACGGCATAATCTCACGCTTGAGTTAGGTCTTCGTCACGAATTCGACACTGGTTGGAACGAGGAGGCGGGAAGGGCTTCTAATTTCGTTACCGGTGCGAACGGCGTGCTGGTGACCGCCCCACGAGTTGGCGATTCGGCCTTTACGCAAAACAATGCCAAATTGCTCTTCGGCCCCAGGGTGGCGCTGGCGTGGGATCCCTCTGGGACACGGAACCACGGTGGTCCATGCGGGATTCGGGATCTACTATTCGATGTTAGACGCCCTCGCCTTTCAGCTTAACGCGGTCCCTCCGTACAACGGATCAATTTCCTATCAAGGCAAATTGCCTACGATCACCACTGTCGATCTGACGGAGCCGGTGGCAGCCCAGTGCGGCACACCGGGAGCGCTGGCCACGGGTTGCACGAAGTATTCTCCCCAGGGAGTACAGGCGAACGCGAAAATTCCCACGGTCGAGAAATGGAGCTTAGCGATCGAGCAACAACTAAGCCGCGGCGTGTCGGTTCGCGTTGGCTATGTGGGGTCGTTTGGCTACCATCAACTCATCAGCATCGATCCCAATAGCATTCCCCCGGAGATTTGCGGTAGCCCGAGCGGTTGTGCCGGCGGGCGGCACAACTACCGCCGGCTTACCGGCAACGGCCACCAGTACCGTGACTGCGGGAACCGAGTATATCCCCGTGGGCACGCCGTCCGAATCCTAACCTGACCGGCGGATTTTTCTGGTACACCGAAGGCACCAGCAGCTACAACGCCCTGCAAGCGGACGTTACCAAACATTTCACGCGACGCCTGCAATTCCGGGCAAACTATACCTGGTCGAAAAGTCTGGACATCAATTCCGCGCCGACCGGTGCTCAGGCTAACAATCAATCGCAAATGGTATTGGACCGGTTTGACCTGCGGAAAGACTGGGGGCCATCCGCGCTGAATGTTGCTCAACAGGTGCACTTGATGGGTAGTTATGAGCTGCCCTTTGGGCACGGGCAGTATTGGCTGGCGAATGCCGGAGCGGTGACGGATAAACTGGTCAGCGGCTGGGTGTTCAATACCATCACCACCTTGATGAGCGGCTTTCCCTTGACGCCTCAAGTCGGCTCTAACGTTTCCGGAGACGGAGACACGAGGAATCCGGACCGTCCTAATCTGAACCCGAACTTTAGCGGCCGCGTTGTGGATGGTAGTCCGAACCAATGGTTCAATCCGAACGCGTATTTGTTGCCGGCCGCGGGCACCTACGGAAACCTGGGCAGAGGAACGCTGCGTGGTCCGGGCTTGGCAGGCGTGGATGTCTCGCTTGTTCAAGGACACGAAACTCGTCGAGAAGGTCGCGCTGCAGTTTAGAGCAGAATGCTTCAACGTTCTGAACCACACGAACTTCGCCACCCCCAACCTGACGGTATTTTCGGGCACGGCAATTAGCCCCACGGCGGGACAAATCACCGCCACGGCCACGCCGTCCCGGCAGATTCAGTTCGGCTTGAAGTTCATTTACTGATGGCTTAGAACAGTTCCGCGAAAGGTGCATCCGACGGGACAGGTGAGAGCAAGAGAAATTCCAACTTCAGAAGCAACATCATTGCAGAGATGGAAGGGATTGCTTCCCACCTTACCCGCGCAAAGACAGCGCGGCGAAGGTGGGGCACCCGGCTACGGCCACGCCGTCGCGGCAGATTCAGTTCGGTTTGAAATTCATTTACTGATGGCCTCGCTCCGCTACTTCCTCGCTTAGTAGTGAAAGCGGTAGCGCACCTGCAGATAGATTTGCCGCGGCAGGTTCCAGTGAAATCCTCCGTAGGTGAGGCTGTTGTCGTATTCCACTCGTTTGTTGGTTACGTTCAGCGCGGTGAGCGAGGCGGTGAAGCGGTCTCCGAAGTCCTTGCCGCACGATAGATCGAAGGTAGTGTGCGCGGGCAGATAGTTGCCGGGATAGGGCTGGCCGGGAAAACCGTTGGTAAATCCGGAGCCGTAATAGACGTTGGTGGAGGCATAGGTGCGCCAGGGTAGGGTGACGTCGCCGCCTACGTTGAGGGTGTTGCGCTGGTCATGGTCGAGCGGGCAAAGGTAAACCCCTGGCGGACAGACAGCCGTGTTCACCAGGCCTCCGGTGATGACGCCTCCGGCTTCGGCGATCTGGTTGGAGTAGGCGAGGTGAAGCTGGACACGGTGGGCGAGGCGCGGCGAGCGCAGCGTGAGTTCCCAGGCGCGGATTAGGGCTCTGGTATCGGTGAGGGGAAAGAAGATGTTGGAAGCGCCGATGTTGTTGTGGTCGAGAAAATTGGCGACATCGGTTTGGAAGGTATCGGCATCGAGAACCCATCCGCGATAGGGAATGCTGAGGCCGAACTGATGCTCCTCGTCGCGCTCACCGTGGAGTGGCAGAAAGCCGCAGCTCGGCGGCTGGCAGAGTTCGATCAGCGGACCGGAGACGGTTTCGATTGGCGGCGCTTGATAGTAGTGGCCGTAGAAGGCGCGGAAGGTCCAACGAATTTTTGGAATGGTAACGGTGGCGCCAAAGCGCGGGCTGATGGCGGACTCGGTGATTGGCGGCTCGATGGAGGCAGCCGAAAAGTTGCTTTCGGAGAAACGCGTGGGGCGCAGACCGGCAGAGAGCATCAGCCAGGAAAAGGGCTTGAATTTGTCATCGAGGTAGAAGGTTTCGAGATTGGCGGTTGGGCTCTCCGTGATGGTGAAGGGTGGATTTCCGCTGCCATCGTTGAAGGTGGCACCGAAGCGTTGGTTATCGCCCTGGTAGAAGCTGAGGAATCCGAGTTGCAGATCGTTCTTCTTGTAGTTGGCGGCAAAGGTGGCTTGGCCTCCGGCGTAGGTGGAGGCACGGTTTTCCGTGGTGGCGATGGGAATGTCGTTGGGATCGCTGGCGTAGTCGCCGCTGTTGTAGTGGTAGAAGGGCGAGACCGTGGTCAAGAGATGGGAATTGAAGGTATGGAGCCAACTGAACAGAATGCCGGCGTCCACTTCAGTTTGGCTATCGCGAAGGCCGATGCTGGGATACTGCGGGGCGAAGCCGTTGGCCGGGATCGATCCGTTCTCGATGTCGTTGGGATTCGGATCGTAGGGGATCTGGTAATAATCGCGGCGCAGCGAAGGGATCAGGCGGAGCTGATTGGAGGGATTGAGGTTGAAGATGAAGTTTCCGAAGCCGCCGACACCGTTGACCGCATCGTGCGCCAGCTGGGGAACGGGCGGTTGCAGGCCGAGATTGCTGCGGTTGCCATTGACGCTGGCGTAATAGGCGAAGCGCTCGGTGTGGCTGCCGAAGCTGAGTTGATCGTCGGTCTGGTAGAAGTTGCCGGCGGTCATGACGAGTTCGGCTTCGCGGTTGCGCTCGAAGCCGGTGCGGGGGACAACGTTGAAGACGCCGTAGGTGCGGTCGCCGAACTCGGCGCCATAGCTGCCGCGATTGACTTCGACGTAGTCCAGGTCCTTGGGATCGAACTGGGAGCCTAGATTCTGCGCGATGGCGGTGTTGATGACGGGAACGCCGTCGAGGAGCCAGGTGGTTTGGTGGCCACCGCGCATGTGGAGCATGTCATGGGTGACGTAGGCGCCGGGGACGTAGTCGGTGATCATGGCCATGCTGTTGCTGGCGTCCGCGCCGGGAGTACGCTCGATTTCCTGGCTGTCGATGAGGGTTATGGGAGTGAAGCTGTCAGTGGGATTGACCGCGGGTGCGTTGGAGATCGTAACACTTTCATTGGGCACAGCTACCTGCAATTGGAGGTGAACGACCGGCACAGATCCCGAAATGACGATGAGATCCTGCGAGCCCTGCGCAAAGCCCTTGCTGGCGGCAGCGACGGAGTACTCGCCGAGCGCGACGGCATTGAATTGAAATTCACCGCTGGCATCGGTGGTGGCGGTCCTGGCCCAGGCCGACGATTTGGCTTTGAGGGTCACCATGGCGCCTTGAATGGGACGGTGCTGAGGGTCATGCACTACGCCGCGAACCGCGCCGTAGTCGTTGGCGAAGGCGGTGGCGGCGATGAGAAGAAAGGAAACGACGAGCGGTAAGAAAACCCGACGGGACATTGCGGTCAGAACGAGATTGGCCGGGGAGCGCCGCATGGATGAGCCGAATACTAGCACAAGGTTTGTATTAGGGCGCGGCTCGTGTCAACACGAGGAACTGGAGCGAGCTTCGTCGCCGATGATGAGGTCCAGATATCTCACCATGCGGCGACCGCCTTTGACCCGATGGCTAACGCACAGTTGTGTTCTTGGTTTCGCTTGCGCCGTCATCCCACGGTAGTGCCTGCGGAGCGTTGCCGAAGCTCGCTCCCCAGCAGTAAATGCTTTTGCGGTCTTCGCTGATTGCGCAGGCATGATTGGAACCAACGGCGACTTCGCTGAATCGCTGTTTTCCTGAGACCGCGACCGGTACGGGGGAATTCGCGCTCAAGGAGAGAAAGCGTCGCCGGTTGGTGGACATTCCATCTCCGAGTTGTCCGTTGCTGCCAGCTCCCCAGCAGTAGGCGCGGCCCTTGGGATCAATCCCGCAGACCGTGGTGGCGGCGAAGCCGATGGAACCCTCTTCGGGGCGCAACTTCAGGCCACTTACAAGGTTCGGCGTGGTACTACACGGAAAACTACCCAGGCCCGCGGTACGGCAATTCTCGGGCGGAGTATTGGTGCCCAAAGCTCCCCCTTGGTTGCCGCCCCAGCAATAAACCGCCCGGCCGGTGGTCACGCCGCAGACCGCATAGGTCTCCGTTTGCCGTGGTCACAAATCGGAGCTTTCCTTTGGCTTCGACCGGTCGCATCTGCGCTGCGGTAGTGGTGTCGTTGCCTAACTTTCCGGTTTGGCCGTCACCCCAGCAGAATAGCTTGCCGTCAACGGCGACAGCGCAGGAGGTGCCTTCGCCCTGGCTGATGGAAGAGAACTTTATCCCGGCTCTTTTCGTCCCCGGTCTTCACCGCGATGGGTAGCTTGAGAGCACGGGCGGTTGGCGCAGGTGACGCCTTCCGGATGACCCCGTAAGTCACCTTGGCCTAGCTGTCCGTTCGCCGTTGTCTCCCCAGCAGAAGACGTCGCCAGACTCGGTGAGCCCGCAGCTTCCGGTGCGTTCGGTTGCAATTTTGGAGAATTTCAGCGGCGTCGAAAGCAGCGGAGAAGAGACCGGTTTCGGGGTGGTGGCGCAAGAGGCGCCTGCACAAATTTCGGTTGGCTCGGAAGTTCCAAGCTGACCAGACGTATTATCGCCCCAGCAATAGGCGCTGCCTTCTTGCTTGGTGATTCCGCAGGTGGTCCAATCGCCCGCCGTGAGAGACGAAAATTTCAGACATGGTATCGACCGGGACAGGCTTGGCGGAAGCCGACGGTGGTGTGGTTTCCAAGTTGTCCGTGCTCATTACTGCCCCAGCAATACGCTTTGCCGTCGGCATTCAGGACGCAGGTGTGCGCCACGCCAGCGGTGATGGATCGAAAACCGGAATCCTGTGCTGAGACTCCCATGGGAACAAATGCAGAGAAACCGATCAAGAGAACGAGAGCGAATTTCATCGACGCCAGGGACTCCTTCCATGGTGATTGAAAAAGGGTTCGACTGTTCTGGAACTGCGCTTCGGCGCAGCAGGATTGTGGCACTGCGGCGAGGAACAAAGCAAGCAGCTCTCGACGCAAGATGCCGTGAACTGCAATAGCAACTCGCGCCGAATTTCCGGGTTTAGGGAATGAGGGGCTGCTCCTGCGCCGTGGGAACGGCTGGAACTTGAGCGATGCGAAATCGATTGTGGGCTCTCATTTTCGTCTTGGCAGCATTCCTTCCGGCGAAGGCCGATGCGGTATTCCTGCTGGAGGAGCCGTATGGAAGGCTGGGCAGTATGGAACCAATGGGCCATGCGGCGGTCTATCTGACCGGGGTCTGTGCGGCTTCGCCCACGCGGTTACGCCGCTGCGAACCGGGAGAGGCGGGAGTGGTGATCAGCCGTTACCACCGGATTGCGGGATACGACTGGCTCGCCATGCCGCTGGTTCCTTATCTCTATGCCGTGGATACGCTGGAGGAAATTCCGCACTCGGCCGACGCCCGGAGCGTTGCGGAACTCAGAGACGCCTATCGCCGTGCGCACCTGCTGGCGATTGCACCCAGTGACCCCAGATGGACATGCGCCGGCAAGGAGACTGGACGCAACTGGTGGGCTCGGCTTACGACCGGAAGATCTATGGCTTCCAGATCGAAACCAGCGCGGAGCAGGACCAGGCTTTCATGCAGCGATTCAATGGCCGGGAGAACAAGAAGCCATTACGATGTTTTGTTTGCAAATTGCGCCGACTTCGCGCGCACGGTGCTGAATTTTTACGCTCCCCATGCAGTCCACCGCAATTTCTTCGCCGATGCGGGGATCACCACCCCGAAGCAGGTAGCCAGGTCGCTGGTTGGTTATGCCAAAAAACATCCGATTGTGGAGCTCTCGTCGTTTCAGATTCCGCAGATACCGGGCAGCATCCAGCGCAGCAGGCCCGCCGATGGGGTGGCTGAGGGATTGATCAAGAGTAAAAAATACCTGGTGCCACTGGCCATCATGAGCCCGGTGGTTACCGGCAGCATTGCGGTGGTGTACCTTGCCGAAGGACGGTTCAACCCGAAGCGCGGCGCCGGGGTCTTCGATATCGCCCGCGCGGTTCAGCCACAGCCGGCCAGAAGCGCAGCGCCTCCGTGGTGACAGTTTCCGATTCCGTGAGTTCCAGTTCTGCGAACACAGCGACCACGGCAGAGACTCCCGGTCTGCAGTATTGATCGGGAGCATCTGCGCGGAAGGACGCCGTTTGCCGGATCGCCCGATTTAATTGCGCCAGTGGCCGGTCAGTTTTGAATCGTGGAGATAGTTTTCCAGCGCGTCTCGTGCTACCGGCTCTGCCGTCCGGTGAGGTACTGTGTCAGCGGGTGATTCCTGCGCAGGAACCCAAATTGGAGTCGGTATGCAGCGGTGTTCCGCAGCGGTGCTGTTCGGGGTTCTCTTGCTTGCGACATCGGGCTTCGCCACGAGCCACAACCGGTTTGAGACCAGGAGGATTCTGACGCGCACCGCTCCTCCTGCACGCCCGAAGCAGAGCGGGCAAAACGTTAAGTCTCGCGGTGGAGGAAATCAGGGTTCCGGCAATGGCCAGCGGCCTCTACGCCGGGATTTGCCGCGGAGCAACCGCCTGGCCGCGCCCCGATAGAAGCATCCTCAACGCAAAAGGCAGCATTGAACACGAGCAGCGTTGAACATTTTCGCGCGCCGGGGTTAAGCTGTGACCCAAGACAGGGGTGAGCCATGGGGAACGATCGAGAACCAATTGATTGCCGCTTGTTTTTAGCCGACGAGCCTTGCGATATCGCGATCCTGGGGGACGAGGAAGAGTTGCTGAATATTGCGGTGCAGCACGCGGTGCAGGAACACGGACAGCAGGACACGCCGGCACTCCGCCAAGAGGTTCGCTTGATGCTGCGCGAAGAGCGCAGGAAGCTGAAGGCTGCCTGAACTGAGCCCCAGCCACGATCCTGAGCCGGATTGGTTACGGTGGTGCATCTCAGGTGATTTTCTGCTTGCAACATTTTCCAAACGGCGTTTAATGATGCGTACAGCACGCTCTCGTGCCAGAACCGGGTGAGGGCATTGTCGAGGCACGAGGACTTTTTCAGAAACCCACAAGCGGGTGAAGGAGGGTATCGTAGAGACGACAACCAGTGACATTCCACTCGTTTTCAGCCTGGCAGCCGTACCCTCAAACGGCGCTTGACAGCTTCCTTATTCGAAATTCGGACCGGGCGTGGTCAGCGACTACGCCCGGTCTCGTGTTTTTCTGCTCCGCGCACCCCAAGTCCGCACGCAAAATCGTTCTGCTTTGCGACCGCAGGCTTACGCCCAGAGGGCTTAAAGCAGGGCGTAAAAGAATGATCAGAAGGCCGAACCCCAAGAGGCCAAGCATGTGGGTCACCGGTTGAGTTTGGCAACCGCGTGCGAAGACCACTGTCCTCGAACGTGAGCATGCCGCACTCGGGGGGATGGATGACTTGGACCTCGCGCCGCAGTTGCCGCGAACTGATCCATGAGCACACGCCGCGCCAGGAGATGCCTCTCTTCGTCAATGAGGTCTTCCTGCTCGATCTCCTCGTTCTCCAGATCCATATGTTCTTTTATCCAGAGCTTGCCGAGGCGCAGCAGGTGGAAAACAGCAGAGGCTTTTCCCTGCTCCAGTTCGGCTTCGATGTCGAAGAGCTGGGTGGCAATCCTTATCTTGGCCTCGCCAAGCCTCGTCTGAAGATCGCCGAGAGCGTGCGTCACGAGGAAGCGTTCCTCATGAGTGAAGTGCAGCAATATCATTTGCACGAAATTGTCCGCGGCTGCCAGAATGCGGGGCATGCCGCCTCCGCGCAGGATCGCCCTTTCCAACCCGTGGTAGCGGCGGCGAATCTCGGCGTGCTCCTTATCCAGATTGCGCAGGTCAGATGCGTTGGTCTCGAATATTCCAGTTGCAGTGCTCATGGGCCCTCTTCGAGAGTAGCTGTGCAGTTCAGCTGCCTAATCTGCGACGGCAGGAGTGGAAAACTGCGAAGCTACGTCAAGATGCCGGAAATGGCTGAAAAGTTTCGGAGTGTCTGAATCTGCGATAAGCCCTGGCGATGGCCGACGACGACTGCGGACACCAATCGCGGGAGCGTGTCGCGTTGCTTTTTTACACTCCGCGCCGCTTTCTACACTGTCAGGGGCGATGAGGGAGCGGCGTTTGGGACGACGACTGCGGAATGGCGGGCATCCGAAAGCAAGCAACGACCGCCAAGGCACTGGCATCGAACCGCGCCGTACCGCATATCGTGGAGGAACACTGTATGAGACGCATCACTTTCTTGCTGGTGGCAGTTGCAGCAGTGGCCGGCGTTGTCGCGCTCACGTTCCCCGCGTCTGGACACGCCAATAGGGAAGAGGCCGCCCCGGTCTTCGGGATCAAAATTCCACCCGGATACCGGGATTGGAAGTTGATCTCGGTGGCCCACGAAGCCGGTAACCTCAACGATTTTCGCGCCGTGCTAGGCAACGATATAGCGATCAAAGCCTTTCGGGAAGGGAAGCTTCCCTTCCCGAAAGGCACCATCATTACCCGGCTGGCCTGGAGCTACGTTCCATCGGAGGAGAACAATAAGGTCTTTGGCCGGGAACAATCTTTCGTTGCCGGAGCCCCCACGAACGTTCAGTTTATGGTGAAGGACTCGAAGAAATACGCCTCGACCAGCGGCTGGGGGTTCGCTCAATTCAAAGACGGCAAACCTGACGCCGACGCGGCGGCGCTGAAAACCTGCTTTCCATGCCACGAGCCGGTCAAGGCTCGCGACTTTGTCTTTACCCAGTACGCGCCCACGCCTTAATAATCAAGCGCACCGCTGCCCGGAGCTGTCATTGTCCGAAGCACGCGAAGGAAGAACGCTGGTGCCCTTGGCGACCATGAGCCACGCAACCGCGGCACTGGCCAAGGACAGAGCAGAACAAATCAGCATGATCGATCGGAATCCGAAGACAAAGGCGTCCTGGACGGATTCTCTGATGGTGGCTCTGGTACCTGCATCGACACCCGCAGGCACCTGCAACCCAGCGAGTTTAATCTCCTGGGCCTGTACCTCCTGGAGAACGCCGGGCGGGAGCCAGAGGTGGGCCAGGCTGTGACCGAGGCGAGAACCAAAGGCATGAACCATCACCATTCCCAGGACTGCGATCGCAAGCACGCCCGCGACCCGGGCCACGGCGTTGTTGATTCCAGAGGCCGCGCCGACCCGGTCCTGGCCTACTGAGTTCATCACTACAGTGGTCAAAGGAGCAACGGTCACCGTCATCCCGAAGCCAAGAATAAGCAGCTTGAGAAAATACGCTCTCCAGTAGCTGCTCCCAGCCGTGGGCAAAGCGAACAGGGCGAAACCAAGGGCGACAATGAGGGGGCCGACGATCAGCGGAGCCCTTGCACCATAGCGGGCGACGAGCCCACCAGACCAGCGGGAGAGCAGGAAAAGCAACAATATTAGCGGGAGGATGGCCGCGCCAGCCGCAGTCGCGGAGTATCCCTGGACCTGGATCAGGTTCAAGGGAAGCAGGAAAAAGAAAATTCCGGTGGCGGCATACAAGAACAGGGTGAGCAGGTTTGCGCCACTGAAGCTGCTGGATTCGAAGAGCGTCATGGGTACCATCGGCGAAGCAGCACTGCGCTCGATGAGCACGAACGCAAACATGCACGCGAAGCCAAGGATCAAACTATCGATCACCCGAGGATGTCTCCAACCCAGGTTGTTGGATTCGACGAAGCCGTAGACCAATCCGCCTAAGGCGAGGCTGGCAGACAGGGCTCCCAGCCAGTCGACGCGGACGGCGGTGGCGCTGCGGCTTTCCGGAACTCGCCAGATCGAGATGGCGATCACGGCTGCCGCAATCGGGAGATTGATGAAGAAGGCCCACCGCCAGGAACCATGCTCAACCAGGAATCCGCCGAGGGCCGGCCCAACGGCAGTGGTGATCGCGGTAAATCCAGACCAGGTACCAATCGCTTCGCCACGACTCTTCGGGTCAAAAGCGGAACTGATGATCGCCAGACTGCCGGGCACGAGAAGGGCCGCTCCCAGACCTTGAATGCTCCTCGCCACGATGAGCTGATGAATGTTGAGAGCAAGGCCGCAACCGGCGGAAGCCGCGGCGAAAATGGCCACGCCCAGCAGGAAAATCAGACGCCGGCCAAGCAGGTCTCCCAGTGAGCCTCCGACCAGAATCAACGCACTCAGGAAGAGACCGTAAGACTCGATCACCCATTGCATATCCACTACGGTCGCCTGAAAGCTGACTTGCAGCGCAGGCAGAGCAATATTGACGACCGTGCTGTCGATAAAAGCCATGCTGGAGGCGAGAATGGTGGCCGCGAGTATCCACGCTTGGTCGGCGCAGGCACATTGAGCTACGCTTCCGCTCGATCGGATTATGGCTTCATCGCAGGGCGGCCTCATGGAGAGTGTGGATGCATTTGGTGCGGGTTAGGTTCGGAAGACGACCCACCCTGCGGTCCCTTCCAACTCACGACGAGACCAGCCAACGCCCGGTCGGTATGGATCTCGACCTCCAGCTTGGGTTGAAGAAGCAAAGCCCGCAGCTTGACAACTGGACCGGTTATACGCGGACGATCATGACTTCGGTGGACTTCATCAGGGCTGCGGCTGTCTGGCCTTTGCGCAACTGCATTTCGCGGGCAGCGTCGGCGGTGATGATGGAGGTGATCTGTTGATCGCCGATGGAGAGGACGACCTTGGCGAGCAATCCGCTAATCTTCACTTCCACGATCTTGCCCACCAACTGATTGCGGCCGCTGGCGTTGCGGAAGCGCTCGCGGGACTGGATCTTCGGCTTGGTGGGCGAGGATTTCATCAGCGGAGTGAGCGCGCTTTGCGGCACGCGATGGTGCCCGCCCGGGGTCTTAATGCTCTTCAGCTTGCCGGTTAGAATCCATTGCTTGACAGTGGCGTAGCTGACGCCGATCTCCGTTGCCACTTCACGAGGGGTTAAAAGAGCTTCTGCCTGGGCCATGTTGTCACCTTCAGATGCTGCTGCTCAAATCGGTCCGACACGCTGCGATGATGCAAGGTTACACCCGGGATGGTCGGCCGGAGTGTATGGTTTTGGCGGATAATGATACCGTATAGATTCGATATTGTGTTTCGTGTAGAATTGCAGTCATTTTATTTGGAGGAACGATGATCAAGATCAGGTTGGTTCTTGCGGGACTTTTATGCTTTACGATGGCGACGTTCCCGGCGTGGGCACAAACGAAAGCGAGCCTCTCCGGCGTGGTGACGGACCAGATGGGCGCCGCCCTTCGCGATGCGTCGGTGACCATCAGGAACGTCGACACAGGGGCAACGCGCACGGTCACAACCAACGGCGCGGGGCACTATCAGGCGGCCGGCCTGGCTCCGGCGAACTTCGAGATTCGAGCGACAAAACAAGGGTTCGTCGATGTAACGCGCACGGGAATCAGCTTGGCGGTTGGCCAGGACTCCACGGTCGACATTACGCTGCAGATGAAGACCGCTGACGTTTGCGCGAGCGGCCACGAGTTCGCCACCACCGATTGCGCGCTGACCTGGCACGGCATCACGGCGTACGGTGCGTATGACGTCGGCGTCGGTTGGGTCAGCCACGGCTTGCCGGAGAACGGCTATAACTATGAAGGCGAATCTCTGATTAACCGAAACGGCTATGAACATCGATTCGTGGTCGCGCCGAACAACCTGTCGCAGACGGGTCTGGGCATCAGGGGCAAGGAAGAGTTTCACCATGGCTGGTCCGTGGTGTTCAACGGTTCCACGGGCATCAATCCGCAGTCCGGCCTGCTGGCCAACGCGTCAGCCACCCAAACTATGAACAACGGCCTTCCCAGAGCCAGCTATTCAATCGCCATTGACGGCGCGCGTGCGGGCCAGGTTTTCAATGACCAATTCTATGGCGGTATATCGTCCGAGCATTTCGGCGAGGTGACCTTCGGTCGTCAGCGCTCGCTCGGTACCGATGCGATGCTGGTTTACGATCCGGCCAACGGCTCCTATGCCTTTTCGTATATCGGGTATAACGGCACGATGGCCGGCGGCGGCGACACCGAGGATAGCCGTTGGGACGACGCTGTTAAGTATCGCCTCACCTATGGCCCGGTCCATTTCGGCACGATGTATAAATTCGCCGATGGTTCTGCCGGCTGCTACTCGGCCGCGGCCGCCCAAGGCTTGGCCTTTACTGCCGCCAACTGTACGCCGGAAACAGGCACATAACAACGCCTTTGGATTCGACGTCGGCGGAAACATCGGCAAGTTCTCTGCTGACGTCGTCTACCAACGTTACAACCAGGCGATCAGCGTATTGAACCCCTTGCTGGGGCCCCAGAGTCAGAGCGCGAATGCGGGAACTCAGTCGACCACTAACGCCATCGATACAACCCCGATCTCCGGCAATCAATGTGATCTCAACGACCAACACCGTAAATGGCATCGTGACCGACAACCGCGCCCTGATGGCCGCTGCCAAGTATACGTGGGAGCAGTTCAAGGTGTTTGCCGGCTACGAATTCATTCGGCAGAATAACCCGCATAACCCGCTGGGCATTGGCGCCTCGGACCATGGCGGTTATATCATGAGCAACGTCGAAGACAACAATCTTGATTCTCCCAAGACCGTGCAGATCTGGTGGACGGGCGCGAAGTACGCCTACGACAGCAAAACCGACATGACTTTGTCCTGGTATCATCAGATGCAGTACGACTTCCGTCTTCCGCGCACCTGCTCGACCGACCCGGCGGAATGAACGCGCTTCCTGCGCGGGCACCCTCAACGAGACGTCGTTCTATACGGATCATCACTTCACCAAGCGCTTCGACGGTTTTGCCGGAGTTGCCTATTCCTGGGTGACCGGGGGTTTGGGCATCGCCATTCCTCATGGCCCGGGCGTCCCCTATTTCAACAAGAGCAACTGGGCTCCGACAATCGGTGGCCGTTTCGCCTTCTGATCGCTTCCGCAGGCGGGCTCAATCGAGAGCCCACATGCGTTGTGGTTCATCAAAACCTCGCGGCGGCTCGAATGTGCCCGTCGCGGGGTTTTGATTCCTCACCTGTTCCTTCAGGCTTACATGATCGTCAGTGGACTGCGTGCGGAAGACTCTATCCGCAGCGCGTGAACCAAGCTGTGGCATTCCCGGTAGTAATTGCGGCCCGCGCCAGCGCGGCCGAGTGCTCGAGTGTTTCCAGCAGACAGGGCTTGGCGGAGCGAAGTTACCAGCCGAACCAGTGGACAAAGCTGGAAGATACGCAAATCGACGCCTTCGCCGGGCCCTACCTGCGCAGGAGACCGGGCGGGCCTCGAAACGGGCCGCCTTCCTTCCATTTGTGAACTCGCCCAGAGGTTTTCCAACGAGTATACGTTTCCGGCTCCAGAAATTCACGCGTCCTTAACAGCCGAGTAATATGCTGAACCAGATACTCACGAGTGAATCTCAGGAGGAATTACTGTGACTCGTACTTTGAAGTTGATGGTGTGCGCGCTTGTGTTGTGCGTCACCGCATCCGCGCAGTCGTTGAACGGCGCGGGCGCTACCTTTCCGAATCCGATCTATCAGAAATGGTTTACGCAGTTTAGCTCTTCTCATCCCGGCGTCCAGATCAACTATCAGTCGCTGGGTTCAGGCGCGGGAATCCGCCAGATCACCGCCGGTACGGTCGATTTCGGAGCCTCCGACGGTCCGATGAGCGACGAGCAACTCGCCCAGGCCCCGATCAAGATTCTGCACATTCCCACCGTGCTTGGCGCCGTGGTTCCCTGCTACAACATCCCCGGCGTAAACCAGGAATTGAAGTTCACCCCTGAGCTTCTGGCAGATATCTTCCTGGGTAAGATCACCAACTGGAACAATCCGGCGATTGCCAAGGTCAATCCTGGTGTGCGATTCCCCAACAAGGACATCGTTGTCGTCCATCGTTCCGATGGCTCGGGTACCAGCTACATCTTTACCGATTATCTTTCAAAAGTTAGCCCCGAATGGAACGCCAAAGTCGGCAAAAACACCAGCGTAAAGTGGCCGGTTGGTCTCGGCGGTAAGGGGAACGAGGGCGTGGCCGGTACGGTTCGTCAGATCGAGGGCTCTATCGGTTACGTGGAACTGATCTACGCCGTGCAAAACAATATTTCCTATGGGGTGGTTCGCAACAAGAGCGGTAACTTCGTGAAAGCATCGCTTGAGACGACCACTGCCGCGGCAGCGGCGGCCGCTGCCAAGATGCCCGCCGACTATCGCGTTTCGATTACTAACCCGGACGGCAAGAACGCTTATCCCATCGCAAGCTTTACCTGGCTGTTGATTCCTCAGCAATCGAGGGATGCAAGTAAAGGCAAGGTTTTGCACGACTTTCTGGAATGGATGCTGAAAGAGGGAGAGCGCGAAACGTCGTCTTTGACCTATGCGCCATTGCCGAAAGAAGTCGTCAAGAAGTTGCAGGCAACAGTTAACACCATTCACTAACGCTCCCGTAATGACCCGAGTACAACTTGGTTTTTGTCTTAAACAGGAGGAGTAATTCAAAATGAGAACAATTTCAAAACTGATGGTTTTGCTGCTTTTAGCTGGGGTCTGTTTCGCTAAGCCTGCCGCGAGCGAAGGCGAACCGGCTGCTAAGGCGCATCACGCGAAGAAGAAAAAGGCCGAAAAGGCTGTCGCTTGCGAAGCTTGCGAAGCCATCAAGCAGCTCAAGGAACAGATCCAGGCCCAGCAGACCGAGATCGATCAACTCAAGAGCGCTCAGCCGCAATCTGCCGTAGCCGACCAGAAGGCTGCTGCTGCTGCCGCCGACGCTGCCGCCGCGCAGCAACAGGCTGCCGCTGCCGCCGCCTCCGCTGCTGCCGCTGATTCCAAGGCTTCTGCCGCCCAGTCCGACGTTGCCGGCCTCAAGACCGAGGTGAACACCGCCACGGAGCAAGCTCAGAATGCAGAGAAGAAAGTCAGCGAGCTCGAAACTCCCCCGTACATCCACTACAAGGGCATCGAGTTTTATCCGGGTGGCTTCCTGGCGGCTGAATCCGTGTTCCGTAACCATGCTGAACAGACCGACGTTCTCAGCTCGTTCAACGGCATTCCATACCCCTCAACCACAACTGGGAATCTGACCGAGTTCCGCGGTACGGCTCGTCAGTCCCGCCTTGCCTTCAAGGTGATCAGCCATCCTGGGGCGGTGAAACTGACCGGTTACTACGAGATGGACTTCCTGGGTGCCGCACCCACGGCCAACGAGAACCAGAGCAACAGCTTTACGCCGCGTATTCGCCAGGCCTTGGCAGAAGCGGATTGGAAGGGCTGGGCTCTTACCGGTGGTCAGGCCTGGACCTTGCTCACTCTGAACAAGACGGGCATCGATACTCTCGGGTGGTATAACCCGGATACCATCGACGCACAGTACTCCGTGGGCTTCACCTTTGCCCGCCTCTGGACCATGCGCCTGACGAAGTCGTTCGACGATAACAAAGTGACCGCAGCGTTCGCTATTGAAAATTCCGCCTACCTGCCGGTCGGCAAGGTTCCTAATACTGCGATCTACGGCGGTACGGGAGCTGCGTCGCTCGGTAACAGCAACACCTACACCGACAGCATAGCTCCGGATCTTGTCGCGAAGATCGCCTTCGATCCTAGCTTCGGTCACTTCGAAATCAAGGCCGTCGGCCGCTTCTTCCGTGATCGCATCCCAGCTGACGTCGCCGCCTCCGCCATTAACTCAGCAGCGGCTCCGCTCAACAGCACTAACACCACGGAGGGCGGCGGATTCGGCGTCGATGCTTACGTGCCTGTCCTGCATAAGAAACTCATCCTGGTCGGAACGTCGTTGGTCGGCCGCGGCACCGCCCGCTACGGCGACTCGTCCAATGCGGACTTCACCTACAAACCGAATGGCTCGATTGCGCCTCTGCAGAACCTCCAGGCTATGGGCGGTGTCGAAGCGTACCCGACGCCGAAGCTCAAGGTCTACTTCTACGGCGGCGACGAGTACCAGGGTCAGGCACACTACGGCAGCGGCTTCGGCTTTGGCTCAGGCGTCGTTGCCAGCAATGCTACGTGCCTCATCAAGGACGGCAGCAACGTCTCCACCAACGCGGCCTGCAGTCCACAAATGCGCAACCTGGTTCAGGGTAATGCCGGCTTCTGGTATGACATCCACAAAGGCAGCTTCGGCACGTTTAGGTATGGGATGCAGTACTCCTACACCAAGAAGGAAGCCTGGGGTGACGCGAAGGGAATCTCTCCGGCGACTAACGAAAACATGGCCTTCACCTCGATCCGCTACTACCTCCCTTAACTCTGACTGGCAACCGCGCGTCAGGCGTTCGCAAGTACGCCAGCGCGGTGACCAAAAGCTAGAAAAAGGCTGCTACGCAGCTTGAAGAATGGGAAGGAGGCGCCCCTCATCGGGATCAGCGCCTCCTTCCTTTTTGCGCGTAGGCGCCTATTTCTACGCTCGTCCTGGGTGCGGCATCGCAAGCATCCCGGAAAAGAAAGCGGATTTACTTATTAGTTACGCGTCGGCGCCATCGTTGTCACTCCAGATACCGGCGGGGATAAAGTTCTTAACCTTTTGCTTCCACAAGGAAGAGTTTCCCTCTAAGATTATCCAGCTCTCGATATAAAAGCAGGGTCCTGCGTCTGGGGAAATAATCCCTGGGCCTGATTTTGGTCCACACCTTATCTCGTGCCGGCTGCCTGTGGCAGCTATGGAGTGCGAGAAGTTCGACTTGGAGCGACGAAGACATGAGGAATTTTCAGAAACTGGTAGCAATACTCGCACTATCTGGAATGTGCCTGGCATCCCCGACGCCATCTGACAATGAAGCTGCCGCCAAGAAAAGCACGAAACACCATGCGGCGAAAGCCGTAAAGGCTGTAAAGAAGGATGAAACCGCCGAGAAGCTGCGTCAGATGAAGGAGATGATGGACCAGCAACAGGCGGCGATGCAGCAGATGCAGCAGCAGTTGCAGGAAACCCAGCAGCAGTTGAGGCAGACGCAGCAGCAGCTCTCACAGACCCAGCAAACCGCACAGCAGGCAGACGCTAAGGTTGCCGCAGTGGAGACCAACAGCAATCTGCAGGTACAAAAGGTCCAAGCTGACCTCTCCGACGTAAAGACGGCGCTGAACACCACAACGCTGGTGGCGGAAAAGGCAGAAAAGCGGGTTGTGGATCTGGAACACCCAGCCAGCATCGCCTATAAGGGCATTCGCATCACTCCGGGCGGCTACCTGGAAATGACGGGCTATTACCGCTCCCACGCGACGCTCTCGGATCAGGCGACTTCGTTCCAAGCCATTCCGCTCGCTTCGCAAGTGAACGGGGCCTACAACACGCATCTGTCCGAGGTTGGCGAGACCGCACGCGACTCACGCATCACGCTGCGCGCCGATACCGACGCGGGTACGACGAAGCTGGCAGGCTACTTCGAAATGGACTTCTTCGGAACCGGGCCGACCTCCAACCCGAACCAGACAACGAGCTACAACCCGCGCCTCCGCCAGGCCTGGGGCCGTGCGAAGTTTGCCAACGGGTGGACCATTACCGGCGGTCAGATGTGGAATCTCATCACTCTGAATCGTAAGGGGACCGACGCGGATAATACCAATCTGTTTATCCCGAACATTATCGAAGCCCAGTACTCGGTGGGTTACGATTGGGGCCGCTTTGCCGAACTGCGCGTGTCCAAGACCCTGAACAAGAACTTCACCCTGGCGCTGGGAATCGCTAATCCGTCCTACCTCAGCTCGGGTGCGAACTCCGCCGTTTCAGGCTTGGCAGCGAACGGCAACGGCCTTTTGGGCAATAGCTTGGTGAGCACCTGCACCACCGCGGCGCCTGTCCCGCCGTCTACAACGCCTGTAACAACCTGCACCAACACACCGACGTACTCCACCAACCTGGCTCCGGATATGATCGTCAAGTTGGCCTATGACAGTCCGAAACTCGGCCATTATGAGATCAAGGGATTGGGCCGCTTCTTCCGCGACCGGGTTGTGCCTACCGCGACGGCTGCCGGTTATGACAACACCGATCTAGGTGGCGGCATCGGCGCTGGTGCGGTGATCCCAGTTGCACCCAGGAAGATTGATTTCATTGCGCAAGGAATGTGGGGCAAGGGCATCAGCCGCTATGAGGATGCCGGTCAGTACGACTTCGTGGTTCGCAGTACCGACCACAATCTGCAGCCGGTGAAGAGCTTCAGCGCGTTAGCTGGTTTTGAAACTCACCCGACTTCGAAGACGGAACTCGATACCTTCTTTGGCAGCGAGTACTACTATAGAACGACCTACCCAGTCGGCGCCACAGTCGCCGGTTACGGTTCGCCGCTTGCCAACAACACCGGTTGCTACTCTGAGACTGCAGCATCGAGCACCTGCACTGGCTATAACCGTAACCTGTGGAATGCCAAACTTATCGGCTACTATGACGTCTACCGGGGAACGCGCGGCACCCTGCGCTATGGCGCTGAAGTGGACTACGTCGAACGCAATACGTGGTCGGGTAACGACAACGGTTCGACCCCTGGACTATCGCCCCGCGGCAACGAGAAGATCGTCTTCACCACCATGCGCTACATCTTCCCGTAAGCTTCCCAAAGTTCCTCAACCGGCCAGCGTGGAAGTTCACGCTGGCTTTTTGTTATCACTCGGGGGATTGTTAGCATTTCCAATTCCAAAACCTGATTGCTAGAGAATTCCGCGCTCTCCCCCGCCGCTCTTAAGTATTCTGAAAAAGTCTCGCTTGCTATTTGTGAATTCCTTTTGATGTGTGCTATAAAACAAACACTATGATCGCGGCAACAGTCTCCCATCCCGTCCCACATTGTTGTTGTCGCTGAGCTGCGCAGCGCAAACTTCTTTATCCAACCACAACAACTGAATAGCTGCTGACAAGCTCGTTCCCGTCCGGGATGTGTCTCATTCAGCGAAGAGGTATATACGTGAAGAGGATCATTGCAGTTCCACTGCTCTTACTTCCTGCGCTTTTTGCAAAAGTACCCACACCGATCGCCGCCGATGTTCCGGCGACGCCGTCTACACTCTTCCAGCCCACCTCCTGTTGTTGTCGCTAGACTGCTGCGCAGTTTTCCGCGAAAGCTTTATTAATCCACTCCAACTGAATAGCCGCTGACGAGAGCGTTCCCGCTTGGGCCTACGTATCTCGTTCAAGCCGACTGAGGTATGTACATGAGAAAAATCATTGCAATTTTGCTGCTCTTAGCGCCTGCGCTTTTTGCACAAACATCGACACGCATCTGCTGCCGACGTCCAGGCGTTGAAAGACGCACTGGCCGCCCAGCAGCAGCAAATCCAGCAACTAAGCCGGCAGCTACAACAACTTCAGCAGAACGGGCAGACAGACGCAAGCCGCCGCGACCGACGCGGCCAACAAGGTGGACTGCGGCTCAAGCCCAGACCAGCCAACAGCAGCAGACCGTTGCTGAACTGAAGGGAGACGTGGCCAACCTCAAGACCGGCGCCGATGCGAGCGCGCAGGAGACGCAGCAGGCTGTAAATTCGGAGCTGGAAGGTCCGCTGACGATTCGCTTCAAAGGCGTCAGCATTACGCCGGGTGGCTTTGTGGCAGCCGAATTTGTGCGGCGCTCGCGAGCCCTTGGAGCTGATGTCACCACTCCATTCAATTCGCTGCCGCTGCCCGGCGCTTCGCAGAGCAAGGAGTCGGAGTTCTTCGGCTCCGCCCGCCAATCACGGCCGACCGTATATCTTCTTTGCCCCCTCGAAGCACGTAGAACTCTCCAGCTATATATCGGGCGACTTTCTCTCGGCCGGCGTCACCTCCACGGCCACCCAGACCAACAGCTACACGTTCCGCCTGCGCCAAGCTTGGGCACAGGCTAAGTTCAACAATGGCTGGAGCTTCCTCGGCGGCCAGATGTGGAGTCTGGTGACAGAAAACAAGGCGGGAATCCGTCCCAGTGACGACGCCGGGAAAACCAACGATGCCCGGCCCGCGACGATCGACGCGGGTTACAACGTCGGATTCAGTTTTGCGCGCCAGTATGGGATTCGCTTAACCAAAAACTTCGGCGATAAGGTTTGGTTCGCGGTCGCCATGGAGAACGCGGAGGCCACACTCACCACGCACAACAACGCGGACAATTTCCTGCTCGGCGAAGTGGGCGACGGTAAAAGCTACAACTCACTCGCGAATTACTCGTTCAATCCTTCACCCGATATCATCGCCAAAGTCGCCTTCGATCCCGGCTTCGGGCACTACGAGGTCTTCGGCTTGTTCGACCGATTCACCGACCGTGTATTTCCCTGCGGCGAAGTAGCCAGCCCCACCAAAACACTCTGCGGCGGCAGTACTATCCCGGGCGTCAATGCTCTTGGAGCTTATAGCGCCTCGAAAAACGGTGGAGGCTTTGGCGCCAATGCCCGCTGGAACTTCTACCACAAGCATGTTGTTTTTGGTCTGCACGGCTTTGGAGGCAGCGGAGTGGGCCGTTACGGCGCAGGGCAACTCTCCGATCTCGCGATTCAAGCGAACGGGACTGTCAATCTAATCAGAGGCTACCAGGGTCTGAGCACGCTCGAGTGGCATGGCAAGAAACTCGACGTCTACCTCTATGGTGGCGCGGAATATGCCAGCCGGACAGCGCAAACCGATCCTATTTCGGGCAAGGAAGTTGGCTACGGCGCCCCACTGTTTGTGAACAGCGGTTGCTCCACCGAAACTCTTCCTTCCGTGAACACCGGCTTTACGCCGGGCGCGCTCGCCAACTGCACTGGGGATACGCGCGCCCTGATCGAGGGTACGGGTGGTTTCTGGTATCGCTTCTATAACGGTCCCAAGGGCAGGTTCCAGTTCGGCTCGCAGTACTCGTACGTGACTCGTAATACCTGGTCGGGTGTGGGTGGAGAGCCGCACGGCATTGATGGGATGGTCTTCACCTCAATGCGTTACTACTTACCGTGAGAACGGAAATGCCGCTGGGTACCACCACCCCAGCATCGGAGCGGGAATGATCGTTAAATGGCCCTCGATTGGTGCCGAGGGCCATGATCACTTGCCATTGGTTGTGACTACGGGGCTATTTTGTGTCCGGCGAATCTGCGCCTCTTGGCGTAACGCTGCCATCCGGAGCTACGATATCTCCGTAACTATCCGTTCTGTCTCCCGGAGGCGTGAAACTTTTCCCCTGTTTGTTGTTTTGGTTGGTTGGGCTACTCATGCTGGACGGACGCGAGTGGTTCTGGTTTGTGCCCGGCGAATTTGCGCCCTCCGGTGTGACGCTACCATCCGGAGCCACAGTGGCGCCGTACTCATCTCTCGTGTCTCCTGGAGGCGTGGACCTTGTTGCTTGCGTGTTTTGTGTTGCAGTTGCGCTCTGGGAGTTGGAATCGCTTGCCTGGGCCATCGCCATGCTGCATGACAGCAGCGCGATCGACGCCATAGCGATGAAAATTTTCATACTGATCCTCCTCGGTTTGCCACAGTGGTTGGATGAGCGCTTCACGTCCGAAGGTCCAACCTTTTTGCCCGTCCGCCGCCGTTTCCAGATGCACACCTCAACCGAGCTGCCGAATGAATGCCTACCGCCAGCCTGCCGGAATTCGCTTTCGGAAAAGCGATTCCAGCGACCAGGAACCGCCGCCCGCAAGAATCAGGAACAATAATGACGTCAACATCGAAAAATCCGTGCGTGCATCACTGACCATAAACCAAAAACCTTGGGCTGGCCGGAACAGCTCTGGGATCTTGGTGGTGGCGATGGCAGTGCAGATGACAATCAGTAGTGGAATCGCGGCGATCCGGGTTGCAAGCCCCACAAGAATCAGCATTCCGCAGACCATCTCGAACGCGCCAACAAAGTGCGCAGTAAGCGCCGGATGGGAGAATCCGATCTTCGCAAACCGGTTGACCCCCATGCTGGGATCGATGTACTTCAGCACTCCCTGGGTAAAGAAGATTAGTCCAACCGCGATCCTTATCAGGACGATGGCCCCGCTGCGAACCGGAGCGGGGCCATTTTTCCACTCAGCTTTCATTGGCTCTCTTTATGAAAGTTCCGCCGCTCACGGCCCAGCTTTCTGCATGGTTGCCAGTACAGACAGATTCGATCCCGGCAGGATCTCAATCTTCCGCGTCCACTGCTCGAAACCGGGCAAAGACATTGCGATCTGATGGGTTCCGGAGCTCAGATCAAGAGCGGAAGGGGTATTCCCTACGTAAGCACCATCCAAAGTGATCTCCGCTCCCGCGGGCTTCGAAACGACATTGCAGAGTGTTTTTCCTGCCGGAGCTGCCGGCACTGCGGTCACATTGTGCTTCTCTGAAATTCCTGTAACGAAGCTGCTTGCTTTAGCGGTCGCCGCAGCGGACGATTCTGGATTGTTACCCGAGGCGGTTGCTGCGGGCGGAACAGCGGTCTCGTCCGTAGCCTGCCGTGGCTATCGGCGTGGGCGCTGCGCCGGCGTAAAGCACCTCATAAAGCTGCTTGTGCTGCCTGCCGTCTGAACCCCGGTAGAGGATGGATAAGCCTTGCTTCTCTAAGCGCGCTTTGAAGGTGTCGCCAACCGGCAAAGACGCACAGTCCGACCATCGATTCTCCGCCGTACAAGTAATGTTGAACACTTTGTCGCCACCCTCCACAACCATTCTGCTCTGTGGGAACTCAGTGGCTGCAGACTTGCAATAGGCGGAGTAATTGACCTGGTCACATGCGCCAACATTAGGGTTATCGACGGTGAGAGATGTGGTTTCGGATTTCACAACTTTGATGGTTAGGTCATAACCCTCAGGTTTTGAACTTCTGGAATTCGCGAATAGCCCCGTAGCCAGCAAAAGCCCAAGAAAGAGAGGGACAGCATTTCGCTTCATGATTTCTCTCCACTAATTTCACGGCGGATGTGAACAGGTCCTTTGCGGATCTGTCCACATCCGTCTGAACCTACGGCCATTCTTAGCGCAAATTTAGTTTTGCGCAACTCCATTGCAACCGTTAGAAGGTGAAGATCGGCCCGAACTCCTCGCGTCGATCCTTCCACATGCGTTGTCCGGCCAGTGCACCGGTTGCTGCCCCAACGTAAGTCCCGTTGAGGTTCTTCATCGCATAGCTCGAATACAGTGACTGTTCGTAGCCGAAGGTACAATACTGGTTGAACTTGTAGTACAGAGTAGCCGCTCCCATGGTGCTCTTGTAAGGACCGGCTGCAACCGCCGCGTCTGCGCCAGGAAGAGTAGTCCCGGGCGCCCAGATATTGTGAAGGTGGCGGAAATCATTAGCATTCACTGCATCTAAGCCCGCCTCGCCGAGCAACTGCCAGCCCGCATTGTGCCCCCTCGGATCGGCATTGAACCAACGTGACAACGGCAGGCCGACGTTGACGAACCCGCCGTATCCGCGAACCGCACGCTGCGGGGCAAGCACCGCCACTCCGCTGGAATTGATCCCGAAGACTTGCGTGGTAGCCCCGTCAATTGAGGGGGCGCTTGCAGTGCCTGTCAATCCGAACGTGTTGCTGTAAATGGAGGTGAGTTGGCCTGCGAACATGAATCTCAGGTCTGCACCGCGGTAGGCGCTTCCGGTTACAGTGACCCAGCGAGTTGGAAGTTGTGCTCCGACTTGCAAGCCATAACCACTGCTGCGGGTGGTGGCACCCTTCGGGAAGCTACCGGCGAACGCCGCCGGCACCTCTCCAGGCAGAACGATGGCTTCGCGCACCGACTTAAACGCGGCTCGCAATCAGTTCCGCACTCGCCACACCGGGTGCCTTATCGAGTTGGAATTGCAAGACTGCCCTGGTTTCCAACTCAGGACGGTTAGCATCCGTGGCCCTGACGTTCGCCGTATCCCAACTGGTTTCCCAGTGCGGCACCATTGTCAATGTTAAGGGAACCGCAAGCCTCTGAGACAGTGACGGGTGTCGTCGTTCCGGTTAAGGTTCCCGTCGTGGTGGGCATGCCGCCGGGACGAGTCCCTCGAGCGGCATCATGATCGCAACTTCGGGGGAAAATTTGAGATTGCGCGAGCCTCCCAGTTTCTCGGTGAAGCCAAGGCGCATCTGGGGCGCGCGTTCGTAGATCTGGCCAAAATACGCGCCTAGGAACGTGGTTTCAAGGAGGTTGCCCAAAAGGCTTGAGGCGAAGATCGTCCAATCCTGTCCGCCTTCGAAAAATATGTCGGTGCTTTCGGTGGCGGCGTAATCCAGACGCGCATAGGCTAAGCGCAAGCCCAACATGCTGCTGCGATAGGTCGAAACGTTACGGTTGTCGGCGCGGCTGAAGTTTCCTTCGAAATCGGCCTCGGCCCGGCCAGTCAGGGTCAGCTTCCTCGAGATATCGGGAAATTCGAAGTTTGCGCCAAAACGGCTGCTTCGCGCCTTGAGGTGAAAGGCTGGGTCCAGGGTCGGGCCGAAACTGATTTGTGAGCCCCGAGACAAATCCCGGAAGCGGAAAATCATCGCCGTGAGGGTTACTTGAGTCCTCGATCGCGGTGGACTTAAGAAAGCCGTATGGCGTTACGTGCACCCCGGCAAGTCTGAAGGCTGGAACCAAGCCGTTCTTTACCGGCGGATCGATGGGAAGCAAACGCACTGGAGCCACTGCCTGAACCACGGTCGGCTGTGGCAGGTACTTATCCGGATTCGCAAGCCTGTCGATTGTCTTTTGATCTTCCTCAACTTTCTTGGTAACAGTGTCCGTGGCGACCTTTACTTCGGTCACGCTGCCGTTCAGCGAGTTTGCTGAATCTTGAGCGGCTGCCGCCTTCTGGTCTGCCGCTTGAACGGAAGTTTGCAGTTGCTGATTCTGCTGCTCCGCCTTCGCGTTGTTCTGCTGGAGCTGCTGCTCAAGAGATTGGATGTGATCCTGCTGTTGCTTCATCTGATCTTGCTGCTGATTGAGTTGGTCCTTGAGTTGCTGAAGTTGTTCTTCCACCGTCGGACCCTTCGGCTTGGCCGCATGTTTTTTGTGTCTTCGCTGTGCTCGCCTTCGGATCCCATCAACAAAGTGGAAGCCAGCAAAGTGAATGCAAGCATCCGCGCTACGCTTCTGATCATTCTTGCCTCCTACGCCTTGCCGCGGCGCCACCGTCCTTAAAAAACAGACGGTTAAGAACTCACAGCGAGTTCTGGAGGTGTCCGATGAACAGGCGCAAGCTGGTGTTGCCCGCAATACCTCTTCTTCAGAGTTAACTCGGCAAATACCGTGGGTTGGGCCGATAAGGTTTCGGAGGGCCGTGGCCGCTCAGCAGGAGCAGACGTAACCCCGACCTTACCACTGCCTCAGGCCGCGGCGGTCTTTAACATAGATCCAATGCCCCTGTGAGATGGGCAAGTTGTCTCGCACGGCTGCTACTGACTAATGCGCTAACGTGGGAGTTGCGCGTGTCTGCGACTCTCTGGGACCAGTTCTGCTCTGCTGTACATGGTCTTACTCAATAGCGCTCCTCGCGGTTGTGCACTGTAATTTCGGGTATCAAAAAAATCGTTGGGACGTCTAAGTAAGGGAAGACGATAGAGGTAAAGCGATGAAGCCAAGGTGGAAAGCTCTGAGCGGTTTTCTCCTGGCAACGATACTGAGCGCGCCCGCGTGGGGCGCAACAGCAACAGCGCTACCAGGAACTCTCAACTACATCGAAGGACAGGCAAGTGTGGGCGACCAGAAGCTGAACCCGAAATCGGCCGGCTCAGTCGAGTTGCCACCTGGTCAGCCCCTCAGCACAGAAACAGGGAAGGTGGAAATTCTGCTGACGCCAGGCTCATTCTTGCGGGTAGGCGACAACAGCACGGTGACAATGCTCTCGCTGAGCCTGACGAATACGCAAGCCGATTTGAAGAAGGGCCAAGCGACGGTGGAAGTCGCAGAGATTCACCGCTACAACTTGCTTAAGATTGGAGCGGATGGCGCGACCACCCGCTTGTTGAAGGACGGCCTTTATGCCTTCGATGCGGATCGTGGAGAGGTGCGCGTCTTGAAAGGACAAGCCGTCGTGCAGGACGGCGATCAGACGGTGAAGGTCAAAGGCGGCCATGAACTGAACCTAAACCAGACAGGAAAACTGAAGGCTCAAAAATTCGACAAGAAGGCGTTCGAGGACAGCGATCTATATCGATTCAGCGATCTGCGTTCCGAGTATCTGGCCGAGGCAAACATCGATGCGGCTCGCCGGTATTATGCCGGCGGCTCTGGTTGGAATGGCCCTGGCTGGTATTGGGATGCGCCGTTCTGGGCGTACACGTGGATTCCAGGCGATGGCATACTCTATAGCCCATTCGGCTGGGGATTCTACTCACCTTGGGACGTATATGGCGCCCCGTTCCTCTGGGGAGGCTATGGATTCGGTGGCTATGGTGGCGGCTTCGGCTACAGATACCATCCGTATCCCATGGGCCGTTGGGGACGCGGCACATTGGCCAGCAACGGAGAGCATGGATTCGGAGTTGTGGGTGCCGGCTTTGGCCACGGCGGCGGCGGTGGTTTTCATGGCGGCGGGTTTGGCGGTGGCCACCGCTGATCGTGGTCACCGACAAGGGGCAGGTAGGAATTTGTGTTTGCTATCGAGTTGGCCGGAGCGGTCAGCCGTGAAGCCAAATGAAGTACGTGTACGTGGAGGAATAAAAAGCAGCAGTCCTCGATTCCTGGCCAACCCCCTTTAGAAATAGCCATCCTAGGTACCAAGCAAAACCAAAGTTAAGTAGCAAAACAAAGATCACTCAACACTAGGCTAGCCACCCTGACGAAGTGACATGAACCCGGAATTGGAGTCCAGTCACTATCTTCAAATATTCGAAGCTCTTTTCGGAGGAGACAGGATGAAACGAATCGTTTGGCTGTTTTTGGTCGCTCTGGGATGCGTGACATTAGCGCGCGCCCAAAGCACTACCAACCCCATGGAACTGAGCGGCACGGTCTGCGAGGAGACGTGCGTCTCGAACGTGAATAACCTTGCTACGTGCGATAAGTCATGTACGGACAAAAGCGGGGATGCGGTGTTAGTCGACGACCAAGGTAACATCATGAAGATCGCCAATCAGAACATCTGTAAGTCACACATGGGAAAACATGTAAAAGTAGAGGCGGTGCCAACGGAAAAGGAGCGCGAGCAGACACTCCAGGAGCAGCGGCATTATCTTCAAGTATTGAAGATCGAGGACAACGGAGGCTAACTGATCTCAGAGCTGGCCGCATCGGCGACACCACCCGGAACGGACAGCGTTACTGTGATTACTTTCCCCAGCTTTCACTCGTTTGGTAGTACCATCAACTCCATGTTTGAAGAGACACCAATTCGGCTGACGGAAACGGTCAAGGCTGCGGGTTGAGCAAGCAAACTAAGTCCGGCGGTGCTGGACTCGGTGCTTGGGAAATTAGCCCGGCAACTTGACCCGAATGTTCTCGTCGGCTTTGATAAGGCCGACGATGCAGGCGTGTATCAACTCACGCCCGAGCTGGCGCTGGTCCAGACGGTGGATTTCTTTACCCCCATCGTCGACGATCCGTACATCTTTGGACAGATTGCGGCCTGCCAATGCGTTCAGCGATGTTTACGCCATGGGAGGCACGCCGCGCTCGGCGCTTGCGATGGTCTGTTTTCCCGATAAGGTCGAGATTACGATTCTTGAGACGAATTCTCGCCGGTGGACTTAGCAAGATGGTGGAAGCGGAATGCACGGTAATCGGTGGACACAGCGTCCGCGACCCGGAGCTCAAGTTCGGCTACGCCGTCACCGGCACCATAGATCCGCATCGCGTGCTTACCAACTCCGGCGCGCAGGCCCGGAGATGCTTAGTACTGACGAAGGCGCTCGGAACCGGCGTCATCTCTACGGCAATCAAAAAGGGCACAGCGGACGTGGCGTGGATCGAGGCGGCGACCCGCTCCATGACCACGCTCAACAGGAGCAGCCGCGGCGATATGCTTGAAGTACGACGTCCATGGGATCACCGACGTCACCGGATTCGGGTTGATCGGCCATGCCCGGGAGATGGCGCTGGGCAGCGGCATGAGCCTGCGGCTGTTCGCATCGGCAGTGCCTTTGTTATCCGGAGCTATGGAGTGCGTCGCGCGTGGATTCGTTCCCGGCGGACTGCGCGAACAATCGCGAGTTTGCTTCGGGCTGCGTGGAATGCGACGCCGGCGTCCCGGAAAATCTGCAAACGATCTTCTACGATCCACAAACGCGGGAGGCCTTTTGATTTCGGTGAGCCGGTCACAGGCCGGCGCGCTGGTTGACGAATTGCGCGCCGCGGGCGTTCCCGCGGCCGAGGTGGGAGAGGTGCTGACCAAGAGAAAGCCGCTGATCGAAATCACCGGCGTAATCCGAAGTGCGATGCGGCGCTGCCATGAGCCGACGTCTCACAGGATGATCCGCTCGTCTCCCGCGCGCCGCGTTACATGTTCGCGGTCCAGGTACTCCAGCAGCGGTATGGCGTATTTGCGGGAGACTCCGGCCAGTTCCTTGAATTGAGATATATCAATCTTCGGCGAACTCGACTTGCATTCGCGAATATGGTGCTTCAGATCTTCCAACGTTTCGCGATGAAAAACCAGATCCTCGCTGATTTTGATAAGCACTTTGTCGCGCAGCAGCAGGGTCACAATCTTTTGCGCCCGCGGAAGGTCAATCTTCAACCCTGCCAACACTTCTTTCAGTGCCGGAACCTTTAGCCCCGCCGTCGCAAAGGCTTCTTCAATCTGTCTCTTCGATTCGGCTTCTTCGTCCTTCATCAGCACGCGATGACCTGCCAGATGCACCTGTTCGCCGGTGATGGCCAGTTTTTTTGCCGCCACCAGCCTGTCGAGCGCGCCGACAAACAGCTCCCTCTCCAGCCCGCTCTTCTCCAACAGCTCCTGCTTGCTGATACCGCCGGCGAGAGGGTTTGCAACCTGAAAGCCTCCACGGCGGTGAACAACTCCACTGCGATCCGCTGTAATGCTGGCGCCGCAATCAGCACATCCTCCAAAGCTGATGATGTCTCCGCTTGCTCCGCCATTGTCGAGCGTCATCTTCAGCCGCTCCATGGTCCAGCCCGTCTCATGGATCGCTTCCTGCACATGCAGTCCTCGTTGCTCCCGCCGCGCGACCAGCACGCGCAGCCGGCAAAGGTCGTCTCCAGTGCTGAGTTTTTCCAGCATTTCAGTGCGCGCCTCGGGCTTCATGCGGCGCATGGGGTTTACATCCACAACCAGGCCGCCTCCAATGGTGGTGACAGGCGAGAACTGCCGCACAATAAAGCGGTCGCCCGGCGCGCACGCCACAGGAGGGCCGGTGCGCAGTTGCGCCCACGCGGTCATCGCCCGCCCGCAGCTCTTCGCCTTCATACAGCGCAATCGTCGCAATCGTCTCGGTGGTAAAGAGGTGCAGGCGAACTCGGCGTGTGGTTCTTCAGCGGGGCGCACTCCATCCAGCAAGGAAAGCCGAACGTCCAGCCTGCGCGTGGGCAGCAGCAGTCCGGATTGCGCCAAGCACCATGCCGCGCTCCAGCTCTTCCTGCGCGACACCAACAAGATTCAGGGCCGTGCGTTGCCCGGCGATCGCAGTCTCTGTGGCGCCTGCCGTGCACCTGCAATCCGCGTACCCGCGCTCTGCTTGCCGGACGGAAGAATTTCAACTTCCTGTTCCTTGCGGACCTGGCCGGAGATCAGTCGTTCCCGTCACCACGGTTCCAAAACCTTTCATGGTGAATACGCGATCGATGGGCAGCCGGAAAGCACCACGCGCGTCTTTCTGTGCGGCTTCGGAGGCCACCCGCGCCAACTCCTGCTTCAGCTCTTCCAACCCTTCTCCGGTGCGCACGCTGACCTCAAGGATCGGTGCGCGGCTCGTGTCCAGGAAACGATCCACGCACAAATTCCTCCACCTCCATGCGAACCACCTGGAGCGTTTCCGAATCCACCAGGTCGCTCTTGGTCAACACGGTAATGCCACGCGGAATCTTCAGCAGCCGACAGATATCAAAATGTTCGCGAGTCTGCGGCTTGATAGAGTCTTCGGCGGAGATGACGAAGCAGCACAAGATCGATGCCGCCGACGCCGGCCAGCATGTTGCGCACAAAGCGCTCGTGTCCGGGAACGTCAATAAAGCCCAGCCGCACCGGCCCTGGCGGCCCGGCTAACTCCAGGTGCGCAAAGCCCAGCTCGATGGTGATGCCACGCCGCTTTTCTTCTTCCAGTCGATCGGTGTCGATCCCGGTAAGCGCTCGCACCAGCGCGGTTTTCCCGTGGTCAATGTGTCCGGCGGTGCCTACGATCACAGATTTTAATGAGCTTAATTCGGGCCGAGTTGCGTGCACACACAACTCCTTGCTTAGCCGGAAATTGCATGGCATGGGCTCAACTTCGGCAGCGTCTCCGCGAGGTAGTGGTCGTCGGCGGCGTCCACCGTGCGCAGATCGAGCAGAACCCGGTCTGCCTCCACTCGAGCCACGATCGGGGTTGCTTGCTGACGTAGCCTGCGTGCCAATTCGTTGGCGCCCAGACCATCGCAGGCGAGAGAGAGCGCAAAGCTGGGTAAGGATTTTCCCGGAGCGGCGCCGCCACCGATGATGGTCCGAGTGGCCACGACCTCCGCAGAGAGCCCGGATGCAGAGGTCGCCAGCGCCTGGCAGCGCCGTTGCACCTCTCTGCCGGCGGCCGCAGCATACGCAGGAGGGGCAGATTGTCGTATTCCTCGCGCAAGTATGTCTACCAGCGTGGCCTCCAGAGCGGCATAGCACATCTTGTCAACGCGTAGTGCGCGGAAGAGTGGGTGGGAACGCAAGTCGTTCGACCAGAGCTGGATCGCCCGTGGCCAGCCCCGCCTGCGGACCGCCCAATAGCTTGTCTCCACTGTAGGTGACCAGCGAAACGCCGGCGCGCAAAGAGTCATAAACACTGGGCTCGCCGGCAATGCCGTAGGATTCCAGTTCCACCAGCGCGCCCGAGCCAAGGTCTTCCATCACACCGATCCCGCGCCGTCGTCCCAGCTCTACCAGCTCGGCCAGCGTCGGCTGCTCGGTAAAGCCCACAATCTCAAAGTTCGAGCGATGGACCCGCAACAGAAGTCGCGTACGCTCCGTAATGGCTCTTCTCATAATCGGCAATGCGGGTGCGATTGGTGGTGCCGACTTCGCGCAGAATGGCTCCCGACAGCGCCATGATCTCCGGAATACGGAACGAGCCTCCGATCTCCACCAGTTCGCCACGAGAGACAATCACTTCGCCGCCGTCGGCCAGCGCCGCCAATGCCAGCAGCACGGCCGCAGCGTTGTTGTTCACCACTGCGGTCGCCGTCCGGTGAACGCCGTGGCGTGCAAACAACGCGCAAATAGACACTGCGCGTGTTCATCGCGCTGCCCGCGCTCGCCCGTTGTCCAGATCAAATTCCAGGTTGCTGTATCCGGTTGCGACCTCGGCAATGCGCTCCACTGCCGCGCGTGAAAGCGGAGCACGTCCCAGGTTGGTGTGGATGATGACACCGCTGGCGTTGATGACGCGGCGAAGAGAATATGCCGTCGCCTGCTCAACGCGGCGTCCGAGAGCTTGGGGCAGCGTGGATAGCGCCTCTTCCAACTTGCCGCAATCCAGCGCCCCGCTGGAGATTTCCGATCGCAACGCATTGAGTACGACATGTACCGCCTCGATCACATTCAGCCGGCCGTGCTCGGCCATGAGCGCTGCCACCTCGGCCGTCCTGAGCAACTCATCGACGGCGGGCAATCGGCGGAATATTTGGGACTTGGAAACAGTGGTCACGGCGCTCCATCGCAATCCACTACGCATCACAAGCGGTACTCATCGTCAGCCAGGGCAATGAGCAGAAAGAGAATGGCGGAAGCGGGTGTGAGTCGAACACACCAGAGACAGGATGTACCCGCCTCTCGCCGGTTTTGAAGACCGGGAGCATCACCGGATCCTAATCGCTTCCAACGGTGACTCGCTTCAGCATAAAGAAATTCCTGAAAGAGTCAACTGCTCGTCGGTCAGCAAAACCATTCGGCCGAGTTGGTCGTAGTAAAATTCCCTGTTGAAGCGGGCGGTTACACGTCGGCGATATTTGGGAACTTTACACCGGAAAGGACAAAGATCGGCGCGATGTTCATTTCGGTCATCTTGGAATATCTGAGTAAAGGACGCTACACACCCACGGGTTACGCGACTTTGACGCATGGCTGTCGCGACGACGGCCACGTTCTCCGTGGTGGTGGTTGAGCGAGTTCACGTGCGAGTGTCCGTCATTATCCCTACACATAACGAAGCGCAGGCGATTGCCTGCGTTTTAGCCGATCTCCCTGCCGATCTCGCGACAGAGGTCATCGTTGTCGACAGCAACTCGACTGACGGGACGCCCGAGATCGCCGCAAGAATGGGAGCCCGCGTCGTTCAGGGAACCGCGCCGCGGATACGGGCGAGCGTGTCTTACAGGTCTGGCCGCGGCAGATTCCCCTGACGTGGTTGTGTTCCTCGATGGCGATTACAGCGATCGACCCTCCGAACTCCCGATTCTCTTAGCGCCAATCATCGAGGGGCGTGCGGACATCACGCTCGGTTCGCGCCTGCAGGGGCAGGCGTTCTGCTGGGGCGTTGCCTTGGCATCAGGCGTTTGGGAATCGTCTCGCCGCCAGCCTGATCAGGCTTCTTTATGGACTTGAAATCACTGATCTCGGCCCGTTTCGCGCTGGCCGCGCCGATGTACTGCGCGCGCTCGCCCTCGAAGAGACCACCTATGGCTGGGCGGTTGAGATGATCCTCAAAGGCGCACTGGCCGGATTCCGCGTGGTTGAAGTCCCGGTGAGCTACTACCCGCGTATCGGAAAGTCGAAGATCAGCGGCACGCTGAAGGGCACGGTCGGCGCCGCTTGGTTCATTCTCAGCTTGATAGTGCGCTATTATTTCCGGCATCGCAGAGCCGGGACACCACGGCCAGCGTAGATCCGCGTCAACATTTTATGAAATCCGTCAAGCGAGACGGCAGTGCATTCGTCAGGCAGTGAGCGTGTGCTGGTCATCATGGCGAAAGCACCGCGAGCCAGGCACGGTCAAGACCCGCTTGGCTTCCAGCCTTTCTCCTGCGGCTGTCACTGCTTTCTATTGCTGTCTTCTGCACGACACGCTGGCGCTGGCGCGGTCATTGAGGCGATGTGGAAGTTGCCATCATGTGCCCGGACTCGGACGTAAACGAGCTGGCGCAGTTGGCAGGCAATGAAGTGAGCGTAGTTGCGCAGAAAGGTGAAGGTCTTGCCGCAGGCCTCACTTCCGTGTTTGCGCACTTTGCAGGAGGTCATCAACGACGCATGATTGCCTTCAACAGCGACAGCCCACACCTGCCGCGTTCTGTTCTCGAAGACGCGTTCGAAACGCTGGCCGCACATGACGTAGTCGTTGGACCAACGCACGACGGAGGCTACTATCTCGTCGGGGCAAAGGCTTCTCATCCTACGCTTTTCGCAGGCGACGGAATGGGCACCAGCAGCGCGCTGGAGAGACTCCTATCGCGCGCACGAGCTCTTGAGCTTTCCGTAGGTTTCGCGGATACTTTTTACGATATTGATGTAGCCGACGACTTGACTCGGCTGGCAGAGGAGTTGCGGCTGGCTCCGGAAAGGGCGCCGCGCACGGCGGGGTGGCTTAGAGAGTGGGAGCTTGTGGCGGAACAATCAAAGACGGACAGGCAAGAACTGTGAAGATCACGCCTGCGTGGAGAGTGTACATGCTCGGCGCCGTGTTGTGCGTGGCGCTGACGATCTGCTCCCGCAACTTCGGCGACAGGGGCGGACCGTGCTTCATGGCCTCTTTGACGCTTGCGGGCATCGTGTATCTCCTGGCGATCCGTGAGTTTTTCGCTACGCCAAGATTTGCCCGGCGCGTCGTCGTCATTGGGCTCGTGCTGGCTGCTGTGTGGCACATTGAATTTCTTCGGCTGTCCTCGGGCGCCGATGATGATATTCATCGATATGTTTGGGATGGCCGCCTGCAGAGGCTCGGCTACAACCCCTATCTTGTCGTTCCCAGCGATCCTGCCGCTAAGGGGCTGCATACCTCGGAAACCCGCAACTTGAACAACCCGGATCTACCGAGCCCATATCCAGCGGGGGCGCAGCTATTTTTCCGCGCCGTAACCGCGATTCGCGAGTCCACATTTGCGCTGAAAGTAGCATTTGTGGTTTGCGAGTTCGGCAATTGTTTTCGTGTTGCTCGATCTCTTGCGTTGCAGCCGGCAAGGAGCGCACCTGGTTCTGGCGTTACGCCTGGAACCCATTGTTGGCCATTGAGGTGGCGGGGAGCGGTCACATTGACATTGTTGGCGCGCTATTGCTGTTGATGTCCGTCGCTGCGCTGGGGCGCCGATGGCGGGCAACTGCGGCCGTCGCACTTGGGCTGGCTGTGGCCGTGAAGTTTCTGCCGATCGTACTCTTGCCCCTCTACTGGAAGCGGGTTCGCATTCGCGACGCTGCGCTGGCGGCAGCCGTGGTCGGGCTCCTGTACGTGCCATTTCTTGATCACGGCCGCATTCCGATCGGCTCGCTGGGTACGTATGTGCAGAGTTTCCGCTTTAATGGTCCCGTGTTTGCGGCACTCGATCAGGTGGCGCCTCCGCAGGTTGCTGGCCGGGCTGGCAGTGCTCGCCGGATTAGTGACTGCAACCTGGCTAAGATGCGCCGCGCCCGGGCTGTCTCCGGACGCATTTGCCTGGCCGATGGCAGCGTCTCTTTTGTGCGCACCTGTCGTATTCCCATGGTATCTTCTCTGCCTTCTGCCCTTTCTGACGTCGCCCTCGACGCTGCTGATCATCCTCTGGACCGTGAGCATTATCCCCACTTACGTCAACTGGCACTTGCGCTCACTTGGGCGTCCCTGGGGGGCGCTTCCTGGTTGAGTAATGCTGCTGGAATACGGATGCGTGGCGATCGCTGCCGCGATCATCGCTTTGCGCCGGATCAGCCGATCGGACCGGCCTGACATGCCGCCGGAGCGAAACGCTGAGACCATCCGCGCTAATCACGAGTAGCTGCCAGGAGTGTTTGTGCGTCATTCGACCGTCATCGAATAGCGCGAACGGTTGATTTCGTGCCTCTCTGATCAGACTATCTGGCGATCACGACGCTGGTGCAGGAGCTGCTCAGCTTGGGCAAATCGCGATTTGCAGCCATGCGGATATCGAGCCGCGGGCGCTCGCCCCGGACGATCGGACAATAAAAATCAGGTTGCAGCAGGGCGCCTTGCAAGCGCCGTCGTCCGGCACATCCGCCGTGGCACGACTCGCGGAACTCGCACGGCTGACAGCGTTGAGGGAGTGTCCGGGCCTGTTCGAAAGATGCTGATCTCAGAATGCCGGTGCCCGCCGAAATCAAATCGGAAAGCGGCTCTCCCGGCCCTGGCCAATAAACGCAAGGTTGGGTCGTGGCACTTGGTGTCACTCGTATGGTGCTCACGCCACAACCGGCCCGGAGCGGCGGGAATCCCGCCATCGCGCGAACGAGCGGTTCGCCAATAGCAATTACATCGGTTTTCTCAAACAGGCTCTGGAACCCTTTCCAATACTCTTCGTAGGTGAGGGCATAAACGTCCGATCGCACGGCCTGGTACACATTCACTCGCAAAGGAGCGTCAAACTGTTTTGCTACTCGCGCCACATCTGCTAAACGCAAGTAGTTCGACTTCATCATGACGGCGATGATGGTTACAGGAAACATGCAACCTGAGACACCGTTCTGCCTGCTGATGGATGAGTGCCCAATTGCCAGGCCCGCGCTGTGCATCCTGTTCGGCTTGCGTGGCGTAGTCGAGAGAGAACTCGATGTCATGGAAGGCAGCCAGTTCCTTGTCTTCCAGCAGAGCAACACTATGACCATTAGAAGTGATTGTGAGATGGACTGGATTCGTCTGCAGGTAGGCCAGTATTCGCTTGAAGTCGGGATGCAAGCCGTTTTCACCGGTGCCGAGATTCACCGAGCGCACGGGCAGGCGTTCCATCACCGCCTTAACTTGATCAAGCGAGAGCCGATCCACGCGAGTCGGATCCCGATAGCAGAAGGCGCAGGCAAGATTACATTCGTTGGTGAGCCCGAGCCCGAGCGCGATGCCGGTATCCGGTGTAAGCGACGCATCATTCACGACCTGACTGCGCGATGTGCCAGGCAATGAGTGTAGCGCGCAACTCCGATAAACTCCGCCCGCCTGCCCAGTTTGCATTCTAGCTCAAAAATCCGCTGGTACTCAGGATCTTCCGGAGCCCTTGGCGGCAAGTAATCTGATAGGACCCGTACGCCGCGCTCCGCAGTTACTGCGAGCGACGATTCCAGCAGCATGGCTTGCAGGCTCTCCGCCGTAAATAGCCGCACTCTTCCTCCGTACAGGGACTCATGTGCCCACTCAGCGGTGAGATTACGCTCGGCGGCAGCCAGGTCGCCATCTTTTATTGCGGCCTTCAACACCTCGCCTGCCTGCTGGCGCACCAATACCGAGATGATGCTGGACCCATCGCGCAAGGCGCGAGCCGCACTGCGCAATACCGCGCACGGGTCGTCAACGTATTCCAGAATGTTGTGGCAGAGAATTACATCAAACGACCCGGGCAACAGGTTTGCCAGTTGCGCTGCATCGCCGTGTTTCAGTGCAATCCTCTCCGCAACTCCTGCATTTCGCGCGGCACGTTCCGCTAAATCCAGCATCGGCATCGACGCATCCAGCAACGTGACATGAAGGCCAAGTTGCGCCAGGCGCACCGCGAGAGCGCCAGTACCGCCCCCAATATCTAAAGCGAGCAATGACCGTGTGGTTGCGCCCTGCGGAAGAAACTCCTGCAAGTTGGCAAAGGCAAGGTCGAGGCGCAATCGGCCTTCGGGTGTATCAAGGTAGGCGGCGTACTTCTCTGCACCGGTCTGGAACCGTTCGTGGCCGTCATTGGAAGTCATTTCTTTCATGCGCCACTCGCTCGCCCGTAAGCACCAGAGCGTATATCTAAACAGTTAGGACGACAAGTGGTCTTTTCCTTTACTACAGGGTCGGGCGACCGTCGCTCATTCACTCTTCTTTATCGGGATCCACAAATGAGTCTCACGCGAATCGAGTCGGAGCCGACGGATAGGTTGCAAAATTCGTTCCGACCTTGCGCGCGGGGTCATAAAAGCCTTGGCTATTCCTGTGAAGTAAGCCTTCACCAAGATGGAGAGCGCGAAGCTACTGGGCGCTCTGGCTTTGGGCTTGTTGCAAGAGGACCTGGGCGGCGAGGTTGGCGGGGTCGAGTTGCAGGGCTCCGGCGAGCATGGAACTGGCGGCGGGATAGTTGCCCATGGCCAGTTCGATTCTGCCGGAGTTAACGAGGCAGTTGAGCGCCTCTTCCCGGTCTCCAGTGCGCTGGAGGGTGAGCTTATACTCATTGAGCGCTTCCGGGAGGCGGAGGTGGCGGTGATAGTAGATCGCCATGTTGTAGTGGCAGGCACTGAAGGCGGGATTCAGTTGGCAGGCGCGCTGGAAGTGCGGAAGGGCTTCGTCATCGTGGCCGTCCGTTGTCATGGCGTTGGCGAGGAACTCTTCGACGGCGTAGTCCGGCGGCACCACGGCGAGCGCATGCGTGAGGAGTGTGGTGCCGTTCTGCCAACAGCGGAGATAGCGGGCAGTGACGGTGGTGAGCGCCAGAAGCACGCAGACGGCGGCGGCGGCGACGGCAAGCGCGGCGGAACGATTGGCTCTGACGAGTTCGCCGAGTCCGAAAGAGATGATGATGAAGAGACCAATGAGGGGAAGGTAGGCAAAGCGGTCGGCCATGAAGGTGTGTCCGACCTTGACGATGCCGCTGACCGGGAGCAGGGTGACGAGGAAGAGAAACCAACCCACGGTAAGATAGCGAACGCGGCGGAAGCTGAGCACGGCGATGGTGATGACGATGAGGACGGCGGCTGCGGCGAATACCTCCGGCAAGGGCAGGGCGTGCTCCGGGTGCGGGTAATAGACCGCGAGCGGGGCGGGCCAGAGCATCTTGCCGATGTAGAGCACGGTGGAGACGATGGCGGTTTCCAGGCGGACGAAGAGTGATTGGGAGCCGCCGCTCATGGCGCCCCCCGAAGATTGCGAGGCGACGGCCAGAGCCGCGGAGGCGGCGCTCAGAAGCAGCAGTGGAAGCTTTTCCGCGGCAAGCAGCAGCCAGCGGCGCGGGGCAGGCACGTCCCGGTTGCGGTCGAGGGGCCAGTAATCCAGCAGGAGCAAGGCGAGGGGAAGGGTGACCGCCATGGACTTGGCCATCAGAGCGAGCGCAAAGAGGGCGGCGACGGGCAGGTATCTCTTCCAGTTGGGACGCTGCACGTACCAGCCGTAGGCGCCGATGGTGAGCAGAGAGAAGAGTGCGGAAAGCAGACTTTTCCGCTCGGCGACCCAGGCAACGGTTTCAACGTTGATAGGGTGGAGAGCAAAGAGCGCGGCGACGAAGAGGCTGCGCCAGAGAGCTCCGGTGGCGGCGCGGAGTAGAAAGAAGAGCAGAATGACGTTGGCGGCGTGGATGGCGAGGTTGACGAGATGAGGCGGTCCGGGATTGAGTCCGAAGAGCTGGCAGTCCACCATGTGCGAGATCCAGGTGAGGGGATACCAGTTGGCCTCATAGAAGGAAGTGAAGGCCCAGGCGATGTTGGCGAGGCTGAGGCCGGTGCTGACGTGAGGATTCTGGGGGACGTAGGCGACGTCGTCAAGCGCGAGGAACTGGTGATGTGCGACCGGCGCGTAGAGTACAACGGTAGCGAGCACAAGAACGGCGAGGAGGAGCAGGGGTTTGTGTCGGAGGTTATCCAATGTGTCCCTGCCTGTGCTGCTGATGCCGTGTCGTCACAATCCGAGTCATTGAGCCCTCGAATTCAATATAGCAAAAGGTGTGGAACTGCCGCGAGCGCGGTGCAGACCAAGAATCAGCTCTCACGAACGTGTGAATAGGCTACGTGCTTCCGCCTTTCGGAGATGG
This sequence comes from uncultured Acidobacteriota bacterium, assembly GCA_963779365.1. Taxonomy (GTDB): domain Bacteria; phylum Acidobacteriota; class Terriglobia; order Terriglobales; family Acidobacteriaceae; genus TOLSYN. The sequence goes on from CAVZYB010000011.1 coordinate 146,513, forward strand.
CAAGCTTTCCCCTATCGCTTTTCAATACGGTCGTCGAAGCGACCGGATATTAACCTACTGTCAATACCGGGCAGTTGGCCTTTACGATCGTCTGCAAGACTAGAGATGTTCGCAGGTGCCTTGCCAAGGTCGAGTGATGATGTGTTCCCATAACAATGAGATCGTATTTCTCTTCACAAACCTGTCGTAGTACCTGGTCACGAGCATTTCCGAATCTGAGGATGGGACGTATTCTTAGAGGTACGTCGTTATAGCGGGAGTTGAAATGCAGCAATGCGTCTACTGTACTTTGTAGCTCCGCCGAAACTGAGTTATCGCCGTTTGCGGCCGCCGGACCTCCCGTCTCGGGCGCCACATGCAGCAGAGTAATCTCACTCTCGAATGTTCTAGCCAGAAAGACGGCACATGAGACGGCGTGACTGGCGGCAGGAGAGAAATCAGTGGCGAAAAGTATGCGCCGGATCGCGAGCTGATCAGTATAGGAAGCATGCGGTCCAACGGTGAGAACCGGGGAATTGATGCTCCTCAGAATCTTCTCTGCAGTTGACCCGAAGATGCATCGTTTCACAGCCCCCCGAACCTGCGTCCCAAGAACGACCAGACTCGGACCGTACTGTTCCGATAACCGCCTAATGGCACCAACTGCCTCGCCTTCGATAAGCGCTGCCGTGGCATCCGACTGAAACGGTTCAAGTTGCTCCAAGGCTTTTTTTAGAAGACGAGTGAGTACGGTCCGCTGTCTGCTCGGCGCTCGCGAGACCACCTCAGCCTCCTGCGCGGCGTGCGAAGGCAAGAATGCGTGAATAGCTAGTAGTTTCGCATCGATTTTTTTCGAGAACAGTGCTGCATAGCGCCCCGCGCTACTGCCACTCGATAGATCTGTGGCATAGATGACGGTGCAAATTTGCGGTCTGTATTCTGAGGTCGCCGTAGCAATCGGCAAGTCAGGAAGACCTGCGAGTGCATCCGAAGGCACAAAATTGATAGTTGCCGACTGTGAAGCTGTTTCACTAACATCTTGCTTCATCGCTTCTCCATGCGCATTAGCCAGCCGCCATCGAATTAGTTTCTCGGTATGGCTCTTTCCGTCAGTCACACCTCTCCGCGATGCTGCCGCATATCCCAACAACTCCAAGGCTGCGCTTAGCAGCTCAGGCACCATTCAGCCAGAAAGATTCGAGTGCCCTAGATTGCAATCTGGCAAATGATTACGGAAGGTAATAGCGAAACGAAGTGTCAAGCATATTGTCGATTCCGCGAGGAGCTCCGCCCTTACCAGACCACGTGTCCTTGTAGACGTACGTGTACTCCAAGCCGGACTGCACAGTTCCGTAATTACCTTTGTAGAAGCGGTACCAAATGCCCGTGGTGGCACCTGCAAGGCTCTTAACGCTCGCAGAGCAGCTGTAAGTGCTGACGGTGGCTTCCACAAAACACTTTGTATTGTCGATAGACGCGAGGCCGTATCCATAGTTTCGATACAGGTACTCGTCGGCCCCGAAAACATACCAGTCGAGCCTCAAGAGCGGGTGTGTTTCAAACCCCGTCATCCCGTGAATGCTCTTTTCGGTTGAGAGAAGTCCGTCCGGCTTTACCACGAGGTCAGTTCCTGTGGCCCCATAGCGGCCAATGTTTCCCCACATGCCTTCGGCGATGAAATCTACTTTTCTGCGCACGACCGGAAGGTAAGCTGCTGCACCAATGCCTCCGCCCAAAACCGTGCTGTTCCTTCCCGGTGTGGCCGCTATGGCCGGTGCGGTCTTGGTGGCAGCCACGGCAGGCGTGGAATCCAGACGATCACGGAAGAAGCGGCCAATCGCTTTAATTTCGTAGTGGCCGAATCCTGGTTCGAATGCAAACTTCGCGATAAGGTCAGGGGCGAGGTTGGTCGAATATGTCGTGTTGCTCAACACCCCGGTACCAGTGGTGGACAAACCGGAGATCAAGCCGCTCACGCTGGCAGGAACATTACCCGGAACTACCGCAACGGCCGCTGGATTTTCTACGGAGAATGCAACAGTCTCCTTGTTGTTATCAAAGGTCTTAGTCACTCGGAAAGCAGTTTGCCGGGCGTAGTCGTGGCCAATGAACTGACTCGCGTCAATCAGTGGAGTGGTGAACTCGGTGAGGTTATCGATACCTAAGCGATTCGTTGTGATCAAAGACCACATCTGGCCGCCGGCAAACGTCCATCCACCGGGAAGCATCACCCGTCCCCATAACTGGCGAATGCGGTTACTAAAACCATTGGTCTGAACTTCGCTGGCTCCAGAACCGGTGCCGAGGAAGTCTGTCTCGAAGTAGCCGGTCAGCTTTGCCATTCCAGCAGTGCCGGCAACGTTAAGAGAAAGACGAGTTTGCCGGGAGGTGGCGCGAAACTCGCTAAGGTGCGCCATCGATTGAGCGCCGAATGGAATACTGTTCCACGTAGTCCCGATCTCGGCGTTTTCCGCGTGTGCACGGTACAAAGTTTCTGCAGCGAAGAAGCCTCCAGGTGTGATGGTGATACCCCTATAGTGGAGGCTGGTCGGTTGCTCGAGATCCACTTGATGCTTCTTTTCAATCTGCAGATCGTTCGAAGTGGCCGACAGTGTGGCCTTCACATCGGCAAGTTCCGACTCCAGTTTGGTGATCTGTGAGCTCTGCTCAGTTTGAAGGTGTTTGATCTGCTCTTCATTAGAAGCCAACTTCTCTTGTGTCTTCTGGAGCGTCTGTACCAGTTGCTGTTCTTCCTGCTGCAAGTCTTCCAAGCGCTGCCGTTGCTCAGCACGCTCATCGTCTATAGCTTGCTTGAGTTGGCCGAGAGTTTCGTTTGCTGCTGTTGGCGAGGCTGACACCGCGCTATGTTCGCTTGTAACAACCACAGGATTGGCTGCCTCCATGATGCGGCGCGGAGTAGCGGGAACTTGTACAGACTGCGCGATGCACGCACTAATAAAAGAAAGGACCACAAAGGCGTGACGTAGATAGTTATTCACACGTATCTCCTGGTTTATCGACACGCGCGTACTCACAATGGTGAGATCACACCTTCGCGGCCATTACCCGCCTCACCCTTTCCCAACTGCGGACCGGACAAGCCCAATAGCGGCGCTACAACCGTGCATGCGTGCCTTCACGGGTGCCTGTACTGTTACCTTCGGGAAAAGTCACGCAGAACTTTAAGTATTTCGGCAGAGCACGGCTTCGGCGCTGTGTGGGTTCACGCCGTGTTTATGATCGTGAGATATGTGAGTAGTTATTTTTTTGCGGTAGTTTCAACGCGGGAAATCGCGCCTATGAATTGGTCGAGACGGGATCGTCTGACTCAGAACAAGATAATTATCAAGGCTTGGCGGCGAGCGTTTTTCATCACGCTCGCCACCAGGCATACTTGTGTTGCAGATCATACTCAAACACGCGTCAAACTGCACGACACTTCGATCCATGATCAACCGAACGCTAACTCTAGTTAACCGTTAGTGCAGAGAGTCCATGGTCTACAGTGAACTTGCTTGTGCACTGCTCTGCGCCTCCGAATCTACACGGAGCAGCATTCCAACGCCCTTCCCCAAGTGTATTCTCCGCGGTGACTCCAGCGTAATCGACCCGACTGGGTTAGCACGCCCGGCGTGAGTAATGGCGAGGTCTTTTTCAAATCCATAAAGCCCGCATGCGCCGGATGAGAACACCCAAAGTGCTTGCTGCCGGTCGTTTCCGCTGTCTCCACCACAGCGCCCAGGGGTGGCGGATAATTGAACCAGTACTCCATTCGTGACTGGCCGGCCCACAAATTTCCCCGCGGCCTCCACTCGGTCAGCGATGCCATAGACGACGTCGCCGCCAACTTGTACGGTGGTCCATTGCCACTCTGGCCTGTCCTCGGAGGTACGGGGAAGCCGAGCAAGTCTGACTTCCACAGAGGAAGCCATTGCACGTGCATTCGTCAGGACAGCAAGGTCCCGATTCTTTGTTCGTATCTGATCGAAGGCGAAGACGAGCTTGGACACTGAATTCGATTCTTTTAGCTCCAGCACGTGTCCGGTCACGTGTGTGCCGGCTTGGAGTTGGATTCCAGACGCCAACGGAACATCCTGCATGATTGTCCCGCTTATAACCTGCCCGACTCTGCTCTTGTTGGTGTCCAAAGTGGTATCCAGGCGAACAGGTAGAACAGTTCCGGCTGGGATCACATTCTGCGCAAACAAAGAAGCCGCAGATAATATCATCACGGAAAGTACTCGCAAACAATCCATATATTACGTTGCCTCCAGCACCGCTTGGTGCGCCAACATCGCTCGAATCCGGTGTACACGCAAAGAGATACCTTCTTTGCTGAACCCTCACGGAAGTAATTAAAGTAAGTCGCAGGCCCGGTGCACCTGAGACTGCGCAAGCAGAAGATTAGAGCTGATAAGTCGCAACTGGCGGGGGAATATTGAAATAGCGGCCTGGGAGACGGCTTGGAGGAAGCTGACTGAGATCCGGTAAAGCCGCTCTGTCAGAACACCGAGTCTTAGTTGTCAGGCGAATGAGAACGGCTTGCGAAACAACGAAGTCTTTGCCCAACAGATGTCTGTGTTTGGGCGTTTGCTTTGATAGCGATGAGCCGTGGCCGACTCCCGCGTAAATGGGGGAAGTGCGAACTGTCGTGAATACCAATAAGGTGAAGATCACCATTGCGACAGCTACTCGCAACAGGCGGCATCTTCCGGCACTCTTGGTTAAGCAACTCATGACTTAACCCTTCCCGTTTGGAGCATAACATAACCAGCGACTTCGAATTGGGAATGTCGTATTTGATTTGATGCGCCAAACATGTCGAGCGTTGCTGTTATTGTCGATGAGTCGCCTTATCTGTGGAGCAACCCAAAGCACCATAGGCTCGTTGTCGGATGAACCTTCTGCTCCAGAGCTTCTGAAAGCCACCCTCAACCCGACTCACAAGTGAGCGGTCATTACGTTAGCTTTGATTCGTTGCGGGTCAATGCAGGTTCAGCGAGAAGGACGTGCTTATTACTCCTACGCGCGCAGGAGCGCAAAGTTGCGAGATCGTTGACCGAGGCGAAGACGCCGCGATCGATCGCCGGGATAGGAGCCAACCCGCAGGCCCTTGTTTAGCGCCGGGAATCAGCCAAGACGGCACCCGGAATGTCTGAAAGCGGCAGCACATGGTCGACTGCCCCGAGCCGGATCGCTTCTTTCGGCATTCCGAAGACGACGCAACTGGCTTCGTCCTGAGCGATGGTTCGGGCACCGGCCTTCTTCATCGCCAGCATCCCCTGGGCACCATCGGAGCCCATGCCGGTAAGGAGAGCTCCCGTCGCGTTTGGGCCAGCGGCTCGGGCCACGGAGTGGAAGAGAATATCCACCGCCGGGCGCTGATAGCAGACCATGGGGCCGTCTTTGATCTCCACGCGGTAGCCGCCGGACGAGCGCTGCAGCAACATATGAAAATTACCGGGCGCCACCAGAGCCAAACCCGGCTCGATCCTATCGCCGTCTTCGGCCTCGCGGACGCGAATAGGGCAGATATCATTGAGGCGATTGGCAAAGGAGCGCGAGAATACGGCCGGAATGTGCTGGGTGATCACAATGCCGGGGCAATTCTCGGGCATCTCGACGAGTACTTTCTGGATCGCTTCGGTACCACCCGTGGAAGCGCCGATGGCGATTACGGCAGAGACCGGAAATGGTTGCGCCAAGGGCGCCCGAGCGGTCGGCGAAGCGGGTGCAGCCGCCTTCGGAGCAGGCACCCTCAGCCGGGCCACTTTAGCGGCTCGTATCTTGGAAGCAAGGCTCAAGCGTAGGTCGCCCACCGACTGGGGTCCGCCGGGCTTGGCCAGAACGTCGATGGCGCCAGCCTCCAGGGCATCGAGCGCGGCTCGGCTGGAGGCTATGCCGAGAGAGCTGATGACGATCACCGGCATCGGATGGTGGTACATCAGTTTCTTGAGAAAGGTCACGCCGTCCATGCGTGGCATTTCGATGTCCAGAGTCAGTACATCCGGGTGCAAGGAAAGGATTTTGTCGCGCGCGACGAATGGGTCAGGCGCGGTTCCCACCACTTCGATGTCGCGTTCCCCGGCCAGGGCTTCAGTGAGTACCTTACGCACAATAGCCGAATCGTCCACCACCAGGACTCTAATTTTCTTGTCGTCCATTATGCCCCGCTTCCAGATATAGCGTCACGGTTAGTATCCCGTTTTCCAGTTCGAAACTCTGACGTACTGCGGGGGGCGCACTGGAGAAGGCGGCAGTTGCGCTTCCAGCCGATATCAATTGCGGGCTGTCCAGGTCGAAATGTTCTTCGCTCTCCAGTTTGCTCAGCAGCGATCCGCAAACCATGTTCGACAATTCGCAGACCACCTCGCTGAGTTGCGTATCCGTCAGCATTTCCTCGTCCTCGCCCAGGAAGCCGGCGGCCAGCAGCCGCGCGCTCGGTTCAGAAAGGCATAAGGCAAGGGTTCCGGAGGGACGCCCGTGAAACGCCAAACGAGCTTCCAGAACCGCGGGCCCGCTCTCCGCTTCCGCCGGGCCCAGAGGCATGGTAAAGAACATCGTCTCCAGCACGGCATCAACCGATCCTGAAAGCAGTTGCTCGAAATTCATCTCAGTCACGGGCGACCCCGAGAACTTTCTCCACTTCCTCACGCAATATCTCTGGAAGAAACGGCTTGGCTATGTATCCCTTGGCTCCCAGCGCCATCATCTGATTGACGCGGCTGAGGCTGGAATCGGTCGAGACCACAATCACCGGAATGGTCCGCAGCAACTCGTCGCATTCCATGCGCCGGATGAGTTCTTCCCCGTTCATGTTGGGCATGTTGATGTCCGACAAAACCAGATCCATCCAGCATTCGCCCAGCAGTTTCAATGCGGCTTCTCCGTCGCTAGCCTCACAGAACTTTCCCACGTCGAGCCCGGTGAGGCCCACCACCTTGCGGACGAAGGCTCGCATCACCGGCGAGTCGTCGACAATCAGAATATTCAAAGCCATGATTTCCCTCCTACCCGCGCCCGCACTGTGCGCCCGATGACCGTACTTTCATCTCCCGTTGCTCCCCTCCGGGCGATTGCAGCCACACCCGGCCGGTACTGACTTCCATCCGAACTGTCCTGGCCACCGTTCCGCCTGTCTCCTCGGCATGCGCGACCAGCCCGAATTTCCACAATGCTTTGCGCAGTGCCAGGCAGTTGCGCTTACCGATATTGAACGTGCTGTTGTCATCCATGACCTGCGCGCCGCCCGCCGCGAAGACTACCAACCGCCGCTTATCCGCACCCTGCTCCAGGGTGGCGCGCAGCAGACACGAGATACCCGTATCGGCGAACATCCATGGACGTGCGGTCGATTTCTCGAATGGACATCGCAGATTCCGGGAGCAGGTAATGTACCAATCCGCTTACCCGCGCCACCGGATCGTGCAGCATCACCGCGACACAAGATCCCAGAGCGTAGGTCACAATCATTACATCCGGGTCCCGGCTGACTCCTCCGTCTCCCACACCCACAACCAGCTGCTTCATTTCTTTCCGCCTCGCTTCCGGTATATGGCAGGCTGGATCTGTTGCAGGCCGTGTTGATCCCGGTCAGGCTCTCCGAGTGGCCCACGAATAAATATCCTCCCGGCTCCAGGCACGCGGCCAGGCGGCTGACAACTTGCTCCTGCGTCGCACGGCTGAAATAAATCATCACATTGCGGCAGAAGATGACCGTGAAAGCGGCCCATCTCCGGCAGAGGCTCAATCAGGTTGACGCGCTGGAATTGAACCATCTCCAAAATCTCGGGCCGCATTCGATACCAGCCCTCCCAGCGGCCCTCTCCGCGCATCAGGTGCTTGCGCAGCCAGGGCGCAACACCGTCCTGGAAGCGGTCGGCCCGGTACATTCCCTTGCGCGCGGTTTCCAGCACGCGCGTGGAAATGTCCGTGGCCAGAATGCGAGGCAGGAGAGGACTTTGCGCCCCCAGGTGTTCCCGTGCCGTGAGCGCGATCGTGTAAGGCTCTTCGCCGGTTGAGCTGGCCGCGCTCCAGATTCGCATGGGGCTGCGTTCCTTATGCTCGGCAAAAACTCGCTGCACCAGAAAATCGAAATGTGCTTGCTCGCGGAAAAAACTTGTGTGGTTGGTCGTGAGCGCGTCGATCAACTCCACCAGCGCTTCGCCCGTGCGGTTGTCCTGGACATACCGGTAGTAATCGCTGAACGATTTGAAGCCGAGCTTGCGCATCAGCTTCCCCAGCCGCGCAGCCGCCAATTGTTCCTTGCCGGCGCCGAGTTCCAGACCGAACTGCTCGCGCGCCAGAGCGGCGATGGTCGCGAATTCCTTGGCCGTAAGGTGATCAGCGGCTGCAGAGATCAGCTGCTGCTGCATCTCCACCGCGCGGATACAGCTCCTGGCTTAATCATTTAGCCCCGATCATTTGGCCCTCGCGCGGTATATCCCCTTCAAGATCCAGAATCAGGCCGACCCGGCCATCGCCCAGGATGGCGCCGCCGGCCACGCCGGGAATATTCTTCAAGGTCTCGCCCAGGCTCTTGATCACCACCTCCTGCTTGCCGATCAATTCGTCCACCATCAGGCAGAAGGACTTGCCGGCGGCTTCGGCCACGATCAGAAGGCTCTCGGTCGCCTGTTCCGAGCGCGGCTTCACGCCGAAGCGCTGGTACAGGCGGACCACCGGAAGCAGACTATTGCGCACCATAGCCATCTCCTGCCGGTTTTCCACCGTGAAGACATGTCTGCCGTGGGCCGCAGCATTTCGCGCACCGAGAAAATCGGGACGACGTACCGCTCGCCGCCCACCCCCACCACCAGCCCGTCAATCATCGCCAGCGTCAAAGGCAGGCGCAGAAAGAACGATGGTCCTTTGCCGGGCACGGATTCGATATCGACGTGTCCGCGCAGCTTCTGGATCTGCTTCCTCACCACGTCCATGCCGACACCGCGGCCGGAGACATCGGTGACCTTCTCCGCCGTGGAAAATCCGGGGTGGAAGATGAGATTGAAAACTTCGCTGTCGGAGAGGCTGGCGCCGTCTTCCACCAGGCCCGTCCGCCGCGCTTTCTCCAGAATCTTTTCGCGGATCAATCCCCGCCCGTCGTCGGCGATCTCAATCACGATATGCCCCGCCTGGTGGCTGGCGCGGAGGCGAATGCGCCCGTCGGATTCTTGCCCGCTGCGCGCCGCTCTTCGGGAGTTTCCAGGCCGTGATCGGCGGCGTTGCGCACCATGTGCATCAACGGGTCGGCCAACTCCTCTACGACGTTGCGGTCCAGCTCGGTCTCCGCGCCGATCGCTTCCAGTTCGGCCTGCTTGCCGGTCTTGCGAGCCAGGTCCCGCACCAGACGGCTCATCTTCTGGAACAATCCGCCGACTGGCACCATGCGCATGGACATGGCGGTCTTCTGCAGGTCGCCGGTAATGCGCGCAAGCTGAGCCAGACTGCGGAGAACGGCCGGGCTGTGCAATGCCGCCAGCTCCGGATGATGGCGAACCATCGACTGGGCAATGACCATTTCGCCCGCCATGTCCACCAGAAAGTCCAGCTTCGCCGGTATCCACTTTGACTGAGTGGGTCTCTGTTCCCGGCGTTCTCCGGTCTCCGTCGCTACTCCGCCGTTCGGGTCCGCTCCAGTCGGCCGCAGGCGCAATTCGTCTTTCAGTGAAGTCCGTTGCGGCTGTACTGTCCGCCTCCTCAACCGCCGCCACTTCAGCGACAGCGTCGCCATCGCTAACCGCTCCGCGGCGAATTCGCTCAAGCAGGGCCAGCTTCTCCGGCGCCGGGCCGGCATCGCTTCCTGCCATCGTCGACTCAATGCGTTTGAGCCAATCCTTCAGAAAGTCGGCCGCGGCCAGCACAACATCCACTACCGAAGAGGTAATCCTCAGCTTTTTATTGCGCGCCAGATCCAGCAACGTTTCGGTTTCGTGCGCCACTTCCCGAATGTCGTTGAGATCCATGAAGCCCGCCAGCCCCTTGATGGTGTGAAACGCGCGGAATACGGTGTTGATTGCCTCGCTCTCTTCAGGATCCTTTTCGAGCGTCATCATCTGGACTTCTACCTGCGTCAAATGGTCGCGGGATTCCAGGATGAAATCGCCGATCAATTCCTTGTCTTCCCCCAGAGTGGACGGCGCGGGCGCGAGTATGTCGGGCGCGGGCGTGACCGGCGTGGACGGGGAGGGCACGCTGGGCGCTGCCATTTCAGCTCCATTCCCTGCCAGAGCCTGTTGCATGTGCACGATGCTCCTTGAACAGAGTGCTTCCATACTGCTTGCGTCCGATCCTTGAGATAAAGCATCGAGGGCTTCGGCGGCGATCCGTGCCACATCGGCCCGGCCCGTGGCCTCCGCATCGCGGCGCACACCCGTCAGCGACTCGGCCCACAGCTTGCCGTCCATGCCACCCAAAACCATGTTCAAGGCCAGTTCTTCCACGCGCTCGCTTAGGTTTGGGATTGCCTTGGATTCCACCAATATCGTTGCCATAAGACCGGGTCGTCCTTTTTTGCACTGGTGACGCTCTACGCGGTTCCGTGCCATAGACAGGCTGCACCGAACCGCGTCGAGTGAAAGGAAGAGTCATTCTTTGCCCGATTGCCGTTTACACCATCGCTTTGAATTCCGCTTCCATGGGGAAATCGTCTTTCGCAGCCGAGTGCTTGAGCGCGAATGTCGCGGGCGCGTTAACTTTGGGCGCACTCCCAAGCATCTTGTGCCCGGACGCATGTGGGGAAGGCGCCAACCACGTGGGCGTCGTGCGATGGCTCTTCTCCTCCCTGCCGCCGACCATGGCGCTCAACTGGCGGACCACGTCCATCAGTGTGGCGGCCTGCGCCGTCAGTTCCTCGGCCGCCGAGGCGCTCTCTTCCGCGTTGGCCGCCGGTTTTCTGCGTCACCTGCTCCATCTGGGTGATGGCCTTGCCGATCTGCTCGATGCCGCGCGCCTGCTCCTGGCTGCCCAGGTTCACTTCGTCCACCAGCGTCTTCACCTTGGCCGACTCCTCGGTGATGGCGCGGATCGCCGTGGCCACCTGGTCCACCTTGGTCTTGCCGTCGTTGGACTTGGCGATCGACTCCTCGATCAGCGCCGCCGTATCCTTGGCCGCCTGGGCGCAGCGCTGCGCCAGGTTGCGCACTTCGTCGGCCACCACCGCGAAGCCCATGCCCGCTTCGCCCGCGCGCGCCGCTTCCACCGCCGCGTTCAGCGCCAGGATGTTGGTCTGGAAGGCGATCTCGTCGATCACCTTGATGATCTTGGCGATCTTGTCGCTCGGAGGCGTTGATCTCGCCCATGGCCACCACCGACTGGTTCCAGCGACTGGTTGGTCTCGATGAACTTCTGCTGCGACTGCGTCACCAGTCCGTTGGCCGCGCTGCGAGTTCTCGGTGTTCTTGCGCGCCATGGAGTTGATCTCTTCGCTGGAGGCCGAGGTCTCTTCAAGCGACGCGGCTTGTTCGGTGGCCCCTTGCGCCAGCGATTGACTGGAGGAAGAGATCTGGTTCGCCGCGCTGGCCACCTGCCCGGCGCCCTCCTCGAGTTCGCCAATTGCCCCGCGAAGCGATGCATTGACCGAACGCAAAACGAAGACCACGAGAATGCCGACGGCTAAGTTGAAAGCAAGAACCAGACCCACTGTCCAGCGACTGCTGGATGTGAGGAACCCGGCGGCCTTCTTCGATTCCGCCAGAAGCGTGCGCTGCATGGTGACAATCGTGTCGGCGTTCTCGTTCATGTCGGCCAGGACGGGAGCCATCTTCTCCACCAGGAAAGCCTGCGCCTCGGCGTACTTCCCGTCTTTCCCGAGCTCTCGATACCGCTTGCTCAAGCCATCGTAGGTGGAAAAATCCAGATCGATGGCATCCACGGCCCTTTTTGACTCCGCGCTCACCAGCAACGGACGTATCTCCGCTATTTGCTCGCGGATACGCTTCCCGGCCGCATCTATGTCTTCTGTGTTCTTCTCCACGAACTTGTCGTCGTGGTTCATATAGCCGAGCATGATGCCGCGGGTGTCCGTGCTAATCTCATAGGCTCGTTTTGCCATGGAGTTCGAGATATCCAGCTTTGGAGCGGTCTTAGTGATGGCCGCATCCAGCTCATCGCCCATGCCCGACACTGCGTGCCAGGCCGAGTAGCCCAAGCCGAGCGTCAGAACGATCAGGGTGCCCAGGCTCAATCCCAATTTCTTCCCGATGGTCATTTGTGCAAACATGTGGTCTTCTCCCTTTTCGATCCGATTTACGCGTGCAGAAGAGCGTCCAACCCGTGCAGTTCCCGGCCGCTCAACACGCGATCAATGTCCAGTAGAATTTTCACTTTGCCTTTTACCTTGGCCATGCCCAGTCAGATAGGACGTGGCCGCAGCCGCGCCATCGCCGAAATCCGGCGTGTCCTCGATGTCGCCGGCGGCCAGGTTCAGCACCTCGGAAACCTCGTCCACCACGATGCCGGTTAGCAGGGACACTCCGCCGGATTGCACCTGGACCACGATGATGCAGGTGCGCTGCGTGTACTCCCTCTCCGGCAGGCAGAACTTCAGGCGCAGATCCACCACCGGGATCACCTTGCCCCGCAGGTTGATCACTCCCTTGACATATCCCGGCGTCTGCGGGAACCGCGGTAATGTCCTGGATGCCCATGATCTCCCGGACCTTCAGGACGCGGATCGCAAACTCTTCTCGCCCCAGAAGGAAAGTGAGATACTTTCCCACACGCTGATCGGCGGCAGCAGCCCCGGTCTCCGGACTTTCCACGACTGTGTTTTGCATAAACACCCTTTCCTTATTGCTGCCTTCCGACCGCAGCTACAGTTCGAGCGCGGATCATGCCGGCTTCATCTGTGGCATCCGGCATTTCGAAACACCTGCATGATCGAATGAAGTTGGATTAACACCTCTCCTACCGTTCCTCATCGTCCAACTCTCCGCGCTTCATTAGTGACTTTGTTGTAATCCGTGACTTTGTTGTAGGGTTTCCTTTGAAATCGGGCGGCGTCTTGTTCGTATCCCGCGATGACCATGAGAAGCACAGCTACCCGTGATCGATCAGAGCAATAGTCTTGCGATGAAACTTTCGTCCATGTGAGGGGTCATTGCACAAGTTGAAGAGACTTGAGTTCGCCGACAAGCTTAGCTGTGTCGATCGGCTTGAATAGATAGGCATCACAAAGCTCATGGAAAGACTGCGCCACTTCCTTAAAGTCGGTCACCGCCGTCGTCATGATGATTTTCACGCCATCCCGCAAAAGGACACCGCGTTCTCGCTCCAGATCTCGCACTTGCTTTAATGCCTCTTTACCATCCATCTCAGGCATCATGATGTCCATGCAGATAAGGTCGTAGGGTGCTCCGTTTTCAGCAGCCACCTGAAATGCTTTGACAGCCTCTCTGCCGTTGACCGCAACATGACATTCGCCGTAGCGCGAAAGATAAGACTGGAGATAAAGTCGGCTGGTGAAATCGTCTTCAACAACAAGCGTCTTCATGATCTTTCCTCTCTCTTGAGTTCATAGCCATCCGCAGTGCTTCAGTGTGCTGTTGAGAATCGAAAACCGGCGTCATTTGCTCCGCGTCAGCATTTTCTGCGGATTGGAGAGCAGTTTGGAGGTCAGGTTCTGGGCACCACTTTGTAAGCAAATCGGCAAGTTGCGGCAAGTCTACTGGCTTCGAGAGATAATCGTTCATCCCCTCGCGAATGCATCGGTCACGGTCGCCCGACATCGCGCTGGCCGTAAGAGCGATAATTGGGACCAGTGGATGACTCGATTTGCGAATCAGGCGGGTCGCTTCGAAGCCGTCCATCACCGGCATCTCGCAGTCCATCAGAACCAGATCATATTCGCCACGCTGCAGCGCTTCGACGGCTTCCGCGCCATTGGCAACGGCGTCGGCTTGGTACCCAAGTTTCTCCAGTTGCGCGAGCGCTACGGCCCGGTTGGTGGCATTGTCCTCTGCCACCAGGATGCGTGGCTCGCGCCCTTTGACCGCCAACCCGCCTGGCGCAACGCGCCCATCGATTCGGTCGCTCGCAGCATTCTGCGGAACGGTCGAAACCGTTTCTACCATCGGCGCCAGGGAGGGTTCCGGTGCGGTTCCAAAGGCTGCGGTGAACCAGAAGGTGGAGCCAGTGCCTTCCTGGCTCTCGACTCCGATTTTCCCACCCATCATCTCGACAAGTTGCTTGCTGATCGCCAGCCCGAGTCCGGTGCCGCCGTACTTGCGCGTCGTGGAGTCATCTGCCTGCGTAAATGGCGAGAACAGTGCTGCAACCTGGTGCTGCGTTATACCAATCCCGGTATCGGCGATGACGAAACGAACCGTCGTCTTGCCATCCTCTTCGCTCAGAAGTTGCGCGTCGAGCGTCACCTCACCCCGTTCGGTGAACTTGATGGCATTGCCTACTAGATTGGTCAATACCTGGCGCAACCGATGGGCATCGCCGAGCAGCAACGGCGGAACTTCCGGCGACACTCGCGAATGGAATTGGAGTCCCTTCGCGCTCGCCTGGACGCGCAAAAGTTGGACAATGTCCGCAACCGTGTGGCGCACATTGAAGTTCAGATTTTCCAGGACGATCTTTCCCGCCTCGACCTTGGAGAGGTCCAGGATGTCGTCGATAAGGGCAAGCAGAACTCGCCCGCTGGTCTGTGCCACGTTGGCGTATTGCTGTTGCTCCCGCGTGAGTTCCGTTTCCAAAAGCAGTTGGATCATGCCAATGACGCCGTTCATCGGCGTGCGGATTTCGTGACTCATGTTGGCTAGAAAGCGGCTCTTCGCCCGATTGGCGGCGTCTGCACCCTCTCGGGCCCGGATCAACTCCGTCTCATAGCGTTTCTGCTCGGTAATCTCCTCCGCAATTCCGACGACCCGAATTAGTTGCCCGGCCTGGTCGCGAATGGGAAAAGCGCGGTCCCGGATCCACTTTTCCTGACCGTCAAGGGTTCGTATGCGGTATTCCGAGTCGATCCGTTCTCCCTGTATTTGTCTCTCAAATAATGAATGTGCCTGCGCCAGGTCATCGGGATGGATCGCCTCCACCCAAGACATCGGGTTCTGATAGAGGCTCTCGCAGCTCCTGCCCCAAACCTGTTCATACGCCGGGCTGACATAGAGGATCTGGTCGGCTGTCGGCGGCATCATCCAAAACACTTCATGAATGTTTTCCGCCAACTGGCGGAATTTCGCTTCGCTGCTCTGCAAGGATTGTTCGGCTTGGTCACGCTCGGTAATGTCGCAGAGAATATTGGAGACGGCGACCACCTCTCCAGCCGCGTTTCGAATGGGACACGCCGTATTGGAGAAGGGAAACTTCCGTCCGTCTTTGCGTAAGCATGAACCCCGATACTGAGACACCGCTATGCCCCGCATCACTTCCTCGCGAAGACGCGCCAGACCCGGCACCCGTTCTGGCGGTACCAGCATAGACACGTCTTTCCCGATCGCCTCTTCGCTGGAGTATCCAAAGATTGCTTCCGCGCCGCGGTTCCAGGTAAGCATGACGCCTGATGGTGCGTAGGTGATGATGGCGTTTTCGGAGCTTTCCACAATGGCCGCCAGGAATGCTCGCGCCTCCGTGGCCGCCCGTTGTTCGGTCACATCCTGCTTGATCGCAATGTAGCTTACAATTTTGTCGTTCTCGTCCTTCACGGGAGAGATTCGCATCTCCTCGTTGTAAGGAGTTCCGTCTTTGCGACGATTGATCAGCTCGCCATGCCAGACCTGTCCAGACCGAATTGTTTCCCAGAGCTCTTCATAGAACCCCACGGACTGCTCTCCTGATTTAAGGACACGGGGGTTTTGTCCCTCGGCTTCCTCTCTGGTGTATCCGGTCATCGCAGTGAACGCGGGATTGGCGTACCGGATTCGCCCGCTGGAGTCGGTCGTGACGATGGCATCCGCAGCCTGCTCCACCGCGGCAGCCAGAGAGGCGTGCTCGATCACGGTCCGCTTCAATTCCTGCGTAGTTCTTTCCAACTCGGAATTTTTTAGCTCTATTTCCAACGTGCGTTGTTCGACTCGCTCCTCGAGTTCTCGATTCAAGCAGGTAAGTTCCTCGATGAGCCGACAACGGTCACGCAGGAGACGCGAGTGCTGCGCCGCTTCCTGCAGAATGGCATGCGTCGTAATTTTATTGAAAGGCTTATTGATGAAGAGGAGGATGTGCCCCTTGTTGATACCTTCGATGATCTCATCAGTGTTGGAGTAACCAGAGATCAGAACCCGGGCGGCGTTGGGGCGGATGGATTGCGCGCGGCGTAGAAACTCAATCCCATTCATGCCTGGCATTCGAAGATCGGAAACGATCACATCAACATCTGTGTCATCCAGAACCCGCAAACCAGCGTCCCCACTGAATGCCTCAATGCATCGATATTGCTCGCCGGCAAGCAGCGAAATGAGCTGGCAGATTTCGGGCTGGTCATCCACCACAAGAACCAGTGGCAGACGGGAGGCCTCGGATTCGAGTACCGCAGCCGCTGAACTCATGCCACACCCTGGAGTCTTCCGCCGATTGTGAACTTCAAGGCAAACGCTCCGATAAATGACCCACAATAACTTAACGGCAAAAACTCACGATCGCTCCAATCCGGGCAGCGTGAGCCGAAGATTGTCCCGTCCTACACCTCGAGTCGGAACTGGATCAGATCGCGCGAAGATTAGGATGGGCTTATGCGATTGAGCCAATTCGGGCTGCGTGTTGCCGATCTCTCGGAACCTGATAGAAGCAAATGAGCAGTTCCATGCGCGGGAGCTCCAAACGGTCGTTTATTCAGATGTAAAAGGTCAGCATCTTAGGGAAAACCCCTATAATTGAAAGTGCCCAATACCACATACTGTTACAGTTAGACAACTTGAGGAGATTCCTGCAATGGATGAATCACGGGTCTACACCCGACTGGCCGAGATATTCCAGGACGTGTTCGATGAAGATCCAATCGAAGTGACTCCTGAGCTGTCGGCCAAGGACGTGGACGGCTGGGATAGCCTCACTCATATTCGGCTGATACTTACGATCGAGAAGGCATTCAAGATCAAGTTCTCAACCTCTGAGATCGGCAAGCTTGAAAAATGTCGGCGATCTTGTCGCGCTGATCAAAGCGCGGGCGTAGAGCAGAGCATCCGGGCATGCAGCCCCTTTATTGCGTGTAGAAACAAGGACGGCATTTTCCAATGAATCCACTTTATTCGGAATTGCAATGGCTGCCGCGTGCGCCCGAGGAGTTTTCTGGCAAGGCTGAAGGCCTTGGGCAATTCGCCCGCGTCCCTGGGCAGCGAAATGCAGGCGCTGGCGTCGCACGCTCTGGACCTGAACCAGTTGACGAAACTGGCCAAGGCCATCGGCAAGGCGCGCTCAGACGGCAAGTCGCTTCGATCCGCTTGGCGCCGTTCCGGCTGGCGGTGCTCAGCAACTCGACGATCGATCTGATCGTGCCGGCGCTGGTGGCAAGTGCCGCGCGGCATGGCATCGCGCTTGAGGTCATTCAGCCCTCCTACGACCAAGTGGCGCAGGAGGCTCTGACTCCGGACTCCAAGGTGAATAGTCTCGAAGCCGGATGCGGTGCTTTTTGCGCTCGATTATCGCGCGCTGCCGTTGAAGCTTTCCCTGGGGGACGCCGAGGCTGCGTCCGCCACGGTACAGGGAGTTATCGGCTACTTGCAGGCGCTTCGCAATGGCATCAAGGCCAACTCGAATGCGGTTTGCATCTTTCAGACTTCGCTCCTCCCGTGGAAACGCTGTTTGGCAGCCTCGACCGCGCGCTGCCGGGAACGCTGAGAAGCCTGATCGACGCGATCAACCGCGAGTTGGCCGAGTTTGTTCTCGGTTCGGGCGATGTGCTGCTCGATGTGGCCGGACTGGCGGAAACGGTGGGCCTCGCGGATTGGCACGACCCGCAGCTGTGGAACATGGCCAAGTTCTCCTTCTCCGACGAACTCATTCCGCTCTATGCCGATCATGTGGCCCGCACGGTTGCGGCCATCCGCGGCAAGAGCGGAAAGGTCCTGATTCTCGACCTCGACAACACGGTCTGGGGCGGAGTGATCGGAGACGATGGACTGGAGGGCATCCAAGATCGCGCAGGGCGACGCCCGGGGCGAGGCGCACCTGGCGGTGCAGCGGCTGGCGCTGGATCTGCGGCAACGCGGAATCGTGCTGGCCGTCTCGCTCGAAGAACACCGACGAGGTGGCGCGCGAGCCTTTTGAAAAGCATCCCGAGATGCTGCTGAAGCTGGACCACATCGCCGTCTTCCAGGCCAACTGGAACGACAAGGCCACCAACATTCAGGCCATCGCCGAGGAACTGTCTCTGGGCCTGGATGCGATGGTCTTTCTCGACGACAATCCGGTGGAGCGGGGGCTGGTGCGCAAACTGCTTCCGCAAGTGGCCGTGCCGGAGCTGCCGGAGGAGCCCGCTTATTACGCGAGAACGCTTGCGGCGGCCGGCTACTTTGAGGCGGTTGCCTTTGCCAGCAGAGGATCTGAAGCGCGCAGGCTTCTACCAGGACAACGCCAAGCGCGCCAGCCTGCAAAAGCAGGTTGGCGGCGTGGACGCCTACCTGGCATCGCTGGACATGACCATCACCTTCCAGCCCTTCGACGCGACTGGCCGGGCGCGCATCGTCCAGCTCATCAACAAATCCAACCAGTACAACCTGACCACCCGCCGCTACACCGATCCGGAAGTGACCGAGGCGGAGAACGACCCCGAGGTCTTCACGCTGCAGGTGCGGCTGGCGGACATCTTCGGCGACAACGGCATGATCAGCGTGGTCATCTGCCGGCCTGGCGAAGCCGGGGTCTGGGAGATCGACACCTGGCTGATGAGCTGCCGCGTGCTCGGGCGCAAGGTGGAGCACATGGTGCTTGCGCGAGATTCTGGAGCACGCGCGCGCGGCGGGTATCCGCAAGCTGATCGGGCACTTACCGGCCCACGGATCGCAACAAGCTGGTCGTCGACCACTATGCCAAGCTGGGATTCACAAAGGTTGGGGAAGAAGAGTCCGGCCTAACGCGCTGGGAGCTGCTCGTGGAGGGAGCGGAGCCGGAGAGCGCGCCGATGAAGGTCGTCTCGCAGGGCTTTGCGTCGGACAAGGAGAGATCGCTTGCATGACCCAATCCAGTGCGAATAACTCTGAAACCGTGAAGGAAGCAAAGCTGCTACGGCGAGACTGGATACTGCTACCCATGCTCAGCCTTCTGACGATCTGTTTCATCGCAGGTTCTACGGAACTCATCGCGCGGCGGACGCTCACCAACCAGGTGGCCCCCTGACACCTTGCGTGGTTCGAAATAACGTTCCTACCGGTGCGCGCGCCATTCCGAACTCCGTGTGCTGGGAAAAACTAGTGGAAGGTCGATTGACGGAGTACCGGTTCAATAGCTGCGGGGATCGCGCGGGCGTGGAATGCGGACCAAAGCCAATGGGCGCCTACAGAATTGTGATGACCGGTACGTCCACGGCGTTGGGGAGATATGTCCCAAGAGAGAGCACGTTCGCGGCATTGCTTCCCGCCAGACTTTCGCAGGGGACCGGGCGCAAGGTTGAACTCTACAACGAAGGCTTGATGCAGGGATTCCCCATCAGTTCCGCTCTGCGCTTTAATGACATTCTGGCAGCCAAGCCTGACCTGATCCTCTGGGTAGTAACACCTCTGGATGTCAAGAACGCGTCGTTGGAGTCGGCCGAAGAGGTACCGCTGGCGTTGCCAGAGCCTCCCGGAAAGCCGAACTCTCTGACACGGGCTTGGTACCTCATTAAAACGGCCTTCGCCAAGAACTCGATCCCGGAGCTCGTACGCAATCACTTTGATCGGACCCAAACCTCGTTGTTGCTTCGGCATTGCTTATATGAGAGCCGGAGCCTGTACGTAAAGAGTTTTCTGATGGGGGGCGGCGACGCTGACTTCCTGAGAACCAAGCCGAATGCGGAATGGCCGAATATCGTCAAGAAGTTCGGCAGCGATGCCGCGAAGTTTGAGGGGCAGGCCAAGGCTGCGGGTGTGCCCTTAGTGGCAGTGCTCGTGCCGAATCGCGCACAGGCGGCCATGATCTCGTCGGGTGAATGGCCGACGGGCTACGACCCCTATAAGCTAGATAACGAGTTGCGCTCCATCATAACGAGCCATGGTGGAACCTATCTCGGTCTATTGTCGGACTTCCGCCGTATCCCTGACCCTGAGCAGCACTACTTTCCCCTGGATGGCCATCTCGATGCGGACGGAAACGCGATGCTCTCCGAGTTATTGGCCGAGGAGCTCTCAAGTGGAGCAGTCCCCGCACTGAAAGTGACGGCGCAGCGGCAGGCTGCGCTGGAGCAAATGAGGTAAGAGTGGTACGAGGTTTTACTTGCATGAAGAAGTCCACTATTCAAAACGACGCTCACTCCAGCTCCAGGCCAGAAACAGCGGTCGGCGGTAAGGGTTGGAAATCAGGGCTCTCGACAGCGGCGTTGCTGCTCATAATGGTACTTCTTCTCACCCTGACTCCTGCAATTCGGATGCGCATTCGGGCTCGCGTCACCAGTGCGCGCGGACAGGCCGAAGCGGCAAAGCTGGTACACGCAGTACTCGCGGGCCGTTACCGCTTCTATCACGTTGACCGCAACATGATTTGGCACAACGGGCAGCAAATCAACCCCGCACATATTACCCTCGATTTCCTCAGCTGCGTCGTCATCCGCACCAACTCACCCGTCCTTCTCATCTTTGCGCGCTTCGATCAACTTGGACCAGAAGCTCCGCCTGCATTTGATATTTCCATCGATGGTGGTGCAGGTAAGACAGTCCCCTGGCGCTCGGTGCTGACGCCGCAAAGCATCTCTCTGGGCACGACGGGGGAACACACCATCGTCATCCGCGCCAACCCACTTCGTTACAATGAGATCAACGCCCCATTTCCGCTTAAGCAGAACGTCATTACAGAGTTTGCTGTTCCCGCTAAATATGAAATCGACATGATGTCGGAGCCAGGTCAACACCACACTCTGGTCACCGTAACCGACTCTCTTGGACAAGGTTATGGAACACCCGATCCAGCTCACGATGCCTGGACGGCGCGACTCGCCGATTCTGGACGCTGGCCGGGCGTGGTCATGAATCGCGGCTTTGTCGGAGAACGCTTGGCAGATCTCTGTAACAGCGCAGCCAGCTGCGACAGCTTTGCCGACAGCCTGGTTCGGGATTTCCCAAACGCCGCGGCGTACTATTTTGCACTTGGCACCAATGACTTCGGGGGGCAGCAGGAATGCACCCCTTCTGGAGCATTTGCTGAAGATTTGTCGGGTTTGTTGCAGGAACTTCACAAGCATAATCCCCAAGCAGGGCTGTATCTGCAAACGCCCCTTCATCGCGCCGATGAAGCCCGGCAGAACGCATGTGGCAACACGCTATCGCAATTCCGGGATGCAGAACAACGCATGGCCCAAAATCTGTCTTGGATCACCCTGATCGACGGTTTTTCAGAACCCTTTCCGCAGCTTACGTCAGCCAGTTCGGTCTTCGTGGATCCGGCGCACCTTACGGCGCGAGGACAGCAACAGTATTTCCTCGCGGTACTGGGGAACCTACGTGTGCCGCCCAGTGTCGGCGCTCTGCCGCAAGCTTCATTGGAAGAAGGAAGATAACCATGGATACGGCTTCTTTTCAGTTTGTGGCTTTCGGCCTGGCCGTGGCGTTGGTCTCGAACTTCAGCCGCTCGCGCGTCTGGCGCTCGATCGTGCTTTTCGCGGCCAGCGTCGTTTTCCTTGGCCTGCTGGCGCATGACCCGCTTGTCTTTCTGCCGCTGGCCGCGTTTTCTGCTGCTGGGCTATGCCGGGCTTGTCCTGCTCGAGCGCGGCTGGTCCAGGGCCATGGTCTGGAGCATTCTGGCCGTCATCTTCGCCTATGTATGGCTGAAGAAGTACACCTTTCTGCCGGAAGGCATCTTTTTGCACTCCCCCTACTTCACGCTGGGGCTCTCCTACATTTTCTTCCGCGTGCTGCACCTGCTTGATTGAAACGCGGAGATAGCAGCGAGAAGCGCCACGTCGGACTCGGCGCTTACCTGCTTTATACGCTGAACTTCACGACACTCATCTCCGGCCCCATCCAGCGCTATGACGAGTTCGCCCGTGACCAGTTTGCCGGCGAGCCGATTCGCGCTGGGGCCGCGCGTGATCGGCTCTGCAATTGGAGCGCATCGTTCGCGGCTTCTTCAAGGTCAACGTGCTGGCCATGCTGCTCCACGTCATGCAGGAGGATGCACTGGCGCAGATGTCCCAGCCCCTGCCGCTCTCGCTCAAGCTTTTTGCCGCCTTCAGGCTCGTCGTCGTATTTCCGTTTTTCTTATACGCAAATTTCTCCGGCTACATCGATATCGTGATTGCTCTGGCGCGGCTGATGCGCGTGCGCCTGCCGGAGAACTTCGATCGGCCGTTCTCGGCTTCCTCGTTTCTGGATTTCTGGAACCGGTGGCACATCACGCTTTCGACTTGGTTCAAGACATACGTCTACAATCCGCTGCTCGTCGCGCTGATGCGGCGCATCTCATCGTTGACGCTGGAGCCGTTCCTGGGTGTTTTCTGCTTCTTCGTGACGTTCTTCCTGATTGGCATCTGGCACGGGCGCACTTCGGAGTTTGTCATTTTCGGCGTGCTGCAGGGCGGCGGAGTTGCGATCAACAAGCTCTGGCAGTTGGGGCTGACGCGCGCCATGGGCCGCAAGGGCTACAAGGATCTGGCGAAGAACGCGGTCTATATCGCCTTTGGCCGCGGCCTGACTTTTAGTTGGTTTGCCTTTACACTCTTCTGGTTCTGGGCGGACTGGAAGCAGATCGACAGGGTTTTTGCTGCCCTGAGCGTTGTGCAATGGCTCGGCGTCTGGCTGGCAATCTGGTTGAGTGCAACGGCGGTGCTGGCATTGTGGGAATGGCTGCGCGCGGCTCTGCTGTCGATCAAGACCGCTGAGGGACCGGTGCTTACCAGCCGCTATGCGCGCGTGGTCTATGCGTCTGCGCTGGGCTTGACTGCGTTGGTCATGACGGTCTTGCTCAACCAGCCCGCGCCCGATATCGTCTACAAGGCATTCTAGACGCCTCCGTCAAAGAGTTGTGAGCAAGACAATTGAGACTTGGAAGTAGTTTGAGAAGCCTGGCGACTGCTTCCTGGCTCACGTGCACCTTCGACTTATGCTTGCACCAGTTCGACCAGCAGATCTAAGCAGACTCCTGTGCAGAAGCAAGTCGTTGCTGCTAGCAGGCGGCGAAAGAGCTTCGAGCGATCGCTAACCGGAAGCAATCCGGAACGCCCGTCGCTCAGATTATTCCGGCATGAACTGCCTTATCAGTTCCGGATCCTTGATCTTCCAGTCGTCTGCCAGCAGACACGCTTTACGCAGGATCATTTCCGTGCGGTAGTCCAGATCGATCGGCAGGTCCGTTTGTTCCAGACGGCACGGCCATTAGCAGCTTTTGCGGAATTTTCAACCAGCGCATTCCGCTCTCTGCAGTCAGCGCGGCCTGCCCCCATATCAGCGAGATGCGATAACGCCCCAGTTGCCCCTGCACTTCCAAGTGCGTCGGCTCTATTCGGCAGCGATCCGCAATCGCCGTTCGCGGTAGCACTCGCGTCAGTATCTCGGCGCGAAGTGACAGGCCGCCGAAATCTCCTTCACCGTATTTTCCTCGCCCGGAACTCCTGTGCCGCGGTCGCCTTCATCGCGCCAGTTCTCATCCTCGCCAATCGCGCACACACTGGTAAACAGGTCCACGTCGCGCATCACCTCCGAGTACAGCAGCGCCGGAACCTCGTCCACCGCGACCTCGCGTTGATCGCGCCGGAAGCGCACCTGGTCCGTCTCCACGAACAGGTTGATGCCGAACCCCGATTGCTCTCCCAGCCCTGACTCGTGCAGCGCGCCATCGCGGTCCGGCGGAAGGTCCACATGTAGTTCCGCCTGCATCTTCCAATGCGGTAGCTTCTTGGTTGGCATGTTGTAACCATCGAAGCTCACACTCATCAGCCGGTACTCCCATCCGCGCGCCCGGCACAGGCTGGCGAGCTGATGCTGCCGCAAATACACTCCCGCGAAGCGATTGGAATACATTCGCGTCACGCGCTCGTCATCCGTCACAACTGGTAGAACTCGCGGAATGCCTGGCGAAATGGCTGCCGGATTCCAGCTGAAAAAATCCGCTCGCGCCACCGCTGCAACTCCTCCCCGCTCGACGCCAGCGGATGCCATAGCCGCACCCTGATCTCATTCTCCCGCGCTGCATCGGAGTGGGCCCCAGCTTCGCCGCCCGCTTTCCCGGCAAGCCCGAGAGAATTTCCTTCCGCGTCGCACACGTCGTCGCCGTACCAAATCGCGGAACGCTCCCAGCCTTTGCCGTCGCTGAAAACCCAAATCAGCCTGCGTCCCAGAAAACCGAGAAGCGGATGCTCGACATAGTATTGCCTCCAGTGCCGCAGCGGAATCGAGCGCGACAACAGGTACGACGACTCCAGCCGCACGCGCTGCGTTTTATATGCTTCCTCCAACTCTTTCGCCAACGCGCGCACTCCGCGAACCTCTTTGGCAAACGCCTTCTTCACGTACGGCGGAGCGGACTTCACAAGCCTGCCGTCTGCATTCCTCCAACTCACGCCGACGCTGCCATCCACCGCTAGCCGCACCTGCGCAACGGCGTCTCCCAGCGTGATCTCCTTGCTCCCCTCGCTCATCGAGTTCGTACCCGTCAACCACAAGGTCTTCCAACTCTTCGGTACTCATGCCGCTTCGCGCGGCCGCCTGCTGCAAGGATTTCTCGATCAACTTGAGAGCGACTGCGTACCTCACCTTTGCTCGCAGCCGAGTCAGTTGCGCGACCGCCTCGGCGCACTCCATCACTCCCAGCGCCTGCACTCCAGCAAAGCCCACCTTTTGCGAGACCGCACCCAGCATCGGAATTTTGCGAAGGCAGGCCAGCGTAAACTCGGAGATCACCTGTGCCACCTCGCGCTCCCGGCTCCTTCCGAGACACCAGATAACGCCTTTCTGATACCGCGAGTCCTCGATCGGCGAAGTCGCTTCGCGCGGTTGCCCCGGCGTGGGCCCCAGCGCGAGCCATCGCAGCATTACCGTCGCAACCTTGTCTTCGCCGAGCGCGGCCATCAACTCCCGCGCCCTCTTGTTCCACTTCGCACCGGGAACCGTCTGCTCCAGCGAGCCGCAATGCTCCAGCAAGGCTACCCATCCTGTGCGCGCGAGTTCTTCCTCTTTCATCACTTCATCAAAGACAATCTGCGACCACGGCCCACGCCCAGGATCGAGTCGCTTTTCCCCCTCCACGTGGATCAACTCGACAATCAACTGGCGCACCTTCTCCATCTGTGGCTCAATCTTCCCAGTGGGCGAAGGAGAATAGTACGGCAGCATCCGGCGAAGCTCGGCCCGGATCTCGTCCGTCACCTCTTCACGCGTCAGCATAGAAAGAAGATGCCGCAGTGGAAAGCTGAACAGCAGCCAGCCCAGGTTGCTGCCATAGTTGCCTAACATTTGCAGAACAAGCTCGGTCGGCAGAGGCTTGGGGACTGCCTCCAGAGCAAGCAGCACGGCCTCGCCCAGGCTCATGGTGATCTTGTGGTCGTCGCTATTGGCCTCACTGCTCCACTGCTTGTAATTCTTCAGGAACGCCAACAGGACTTCAGGAGACGCACTCCGAATCGCCTGCAAACCAGCGCTCGACGCCTTCCACGCGGCTGTTTCGCGCCGCGCCTCCTCGACCGAATGAAACGCGATCGGACGATCTGCGCTGGTGCGCCAGATCAGATCGTAGATGGAATATGCCTGCTGCTCGGCTTCCGTCATCGTGCACACACTCCGATGGACCGACATGTACTCCTGGTGCTGGATTCTGCTTTCGACTCGTGACTTCCCCCGCCGGAGACGGTTAGGTTTGAACCACCAGACGATACCTGACAACTTGCCGTCAACTATCCGGAACCCGACGCTTAAGGAGTTCGAGGTTTCGTCGGAGTCGCTTTCAAAACCTGATTGTCAAAGAATTTCGGGTTTTGCAGAAAGTCATCGAGCTCGGTTATATAAGAGAAATTTCCAATCTGGTAGCCGCTGCCTTCGTGCAAAATATAGGAATACGTTAAATTTTCCGTTGTCCAGCCGTTCCCCGGAGCCGGAGCCTCAAACACAAGAAAGACCGGATCTGCGTTGAGCACAAATTTGACCCTGCCCAGCGACAATGGGATTTGCGCTGTTTGTTTTGTGAGTCTTCTTCGGCTATCCATCGAGGCAAGCCATTTTCTTATCTTGTCCGCGCTCTTTGGAGTGAAGCTGCTAGCCCATAGATCGTCCTTACCACTCTGACGGGCGAGCGATGCATTTCGAAAAAACTCCAGCATCGGCGTGGGAGACTTCTCTTTTTTGTCCCCAAGCGGGAGGTCCATCGGTGTCCCATCAAATTCGAGGAAAACGGGATGCGCGCCCGCGTTGGCTTTGCCGTCGAGAGGAATCGGATACTCATAACGCAGATGGATGTTCGGAGTGGGCTGGTAGGCGTCGGGCTGGGTCTGAGCCGCTCGGAAAGCATTTAACACCAAGACTTCGACCGGGGTGGAACTGCTCACTATGCTCAGCCGCAACCGGTTGTTCTTGTCAAGTCCCACATAGAACGCATCGCGCAAGGTCCGCCCCTTTACCATCGAGTCCCAGACAAACATGGTTTTCGACCCAAGCTGGATTTGCGCGATAACCTTTAAGTTGTCGAAATCGAAGAAGCTTCGGGCCTGATTTATCCAATTCTCAGGACGGTCATCCGTCATGGCGATGATGGTGGTGCCGAGATCCTTCATCTGATTCGGAGATGTCCAGACGCTGGCAAACTTTGCCGCATCCGATTTGCGAATTGCTTGCACCGCCGTCACAAACATCATTTGCGCTTTGTCCAGAGGGCCTGCTGCGAACTGGTCAAATGGAATGTTATAACTCTTCATTTCGAACTTTAGGTAAAGGGGGCAATGCACTGGCCGACCATCGATCTCCACCGGAATCGGGACACTAACTCGGCTGAATCCCTGGCCGAATACGTAATTTGGCAGGCCAGGCAGCACTAAAAATAGAGCAAGCAGCAGTGCTGTAGCCGATCTTCTGCCACGCGGGTGAATTGTTGTCCCTGACAACATCCGTCTCCCCTCAGAACGAAGCAAACTGTCCATCACCTCAAAACCGCTTGGAAACTTCCAACCCCAAGTTATACTCGCAAGTTCACCGGCAAAACAATTCCGAATTGGAAGCGGTGGTGAGGCCGGTACACAGGCCGGGTTGGTTGGCTAAAGACGAAAGTTCTTCCGCTTCAGCCCTCGGAAAGAAGCCAAGGTGTACAGGTAATGACGACCTTGCCTATCTGCTCTTTGCTTTCGAGGTACCTGTAGGCTTCGACGGTTTGATCGAAGGGGAAGGTCCGGGCGATCTTTGGCTTGAAGGGTCCATCCGCCGGGCGATCGCAGATATACTTCTTCATGGTTTCCCACTCCGAGGTAGCACGCAGTTCACCGAAGGTGTAGCCGAACATGCCGATGCGTCGGCCAAAGGCAGCGATGGGGAAGGGCGCGGGCTTGCCTGAGAGCATGCCATACAGGAAGATAGTGCCACCGTTGGTCGTGGCCTGCGCCAGAGTGTTGATGTAGTCACCACCCACCAGATCGAAGACGATGCGCGCACATTTGCCGCCCGTAATCGATCACGCCGGGCAGCCAGGTCCTCCTCTTCCGTGACGATGACATGCTCGGCGCCAAGGGCTATGAGCTGATCGGCAGGCTGACGTTGAGACGGGCTACGAGTAAGAAATGTACGACCAAATAGCTTTAAAAACCGCCCCGTTTGAGGCGGTCTTTGTTTCGGGGTGAGGACGATAGGGGAGTTGCGATCTCAGTTTTCCCCAGGTTAGCGGCTGATGTGGAAGGCGACGCCGGTAGTGAGGCGAAGCTGGTTCTGGTATTCGTTTGCTGCATTGGGGATTCGCGTCATCAAGTACGAAGCCTCTAGTACGCGGAAGTCCCAGCGGCGAGTGAGTGCATAATTGATGCCGCCACCAGCGGAGGCGGCCAGACGGGTTGCGCCCGCATCGATCGCGTAATTCGAACTGGTATGAGCTACGCCTACCAGCGCCTGCGCGTAGGTCGAAAACCTTCTTCACATGGAAGCGCGGAACGTAACGAACTCCACCCATGTAGGTTGAGAGCGTGAGGTTGTTGCCGTCTGCGTTGATGTCGTTTGCGCTCGTGCGACCGAAGTCAGCGATTACCCCAACTCCCTTTTGACCAACCAGCGCGGCCTGCACGTTCCCGCCGTACATGAAGAAGCATCCGCAGTCTTTCGGAGCCGCGTTGGCGCGAACGACGGTAAAGCTACCAGCGATCTCCAGACCTCGTTGAGAATATTCGCTAGGCGCGGGAACCTGTGCTTGAGCGACGCCCATGCACAGGATTGTGACGGTAATCATGATTGCAGCAGCGAAACCCTTCATTGTTGATCCCTTCTCTTATCGAATCGTGAGCGTTACGGCGGTCGAATGGCTCAGAGTGCCGCTGGTGCCCGTAACCGTAATGGTGTACGTGTGCGGAGGATTGCCGAAGTAGCCGCCGCCGCAGCCTGTGGTCACTCCCAGCCCGCCGATAGCAATCAGCAGAAGCAGGCTGCACGCGATCCCGCTGGCACGGAGTTTGCGACGAACCTTGCGCATTCCGAAGAACGGAAGCAGCAACAGTCCGTAGTAAATTTCCGTTCCACGATTGGCCGGTTTGACGCGCGCCTGCGTTTGCGCGGTAGCAATGACCATTGTTGTGGTCGTCGGCCCAACGCCCGGAACGTACGTTCCCTGCGCGAATGAGACCGTAGCACCCGGAGGCAGTCCCGTAACCGAAAGCGATACAGGAGAGGTGAACGCCGCCCCAACTCCAGACAGCGAGATTGTGTAGCTCGCCTTGTCTCCAGGATTGACCGCCGGCGCACTTGGTGAGGCCGCGATGCTGAAGTCCTGCGCCACGATTTCCGTAACGGCGTTGGAGGTCACCTGCGCGTAGTTCGCATCCGTGGCCAGCACGGCTGTTACCGGATCAGAGCCGATCGGCAGAGCCGTAGTACTCAGCGTCGCCACGCCAGAGGCATTCGGAATCGCAGTGCCCAGCAGCGTGGAACCGTTGTAGAAACTCACGGTTCCCGTTGGTGCAACGCCGTTCACAACCGGAATCGTATCCGTCAAGGTCACCGAATGACCGAAGACCGGCGCTGCGTTGCTGGTGGTCAACACGTCAGCGCTGGCCATCTTGGAGATCGTCTCGAGCTGAATGTTGGAGGTTAGCTGCGCGTAGTTTGCATCTGCCGCAAGAACGGCAGTGATGGGATCAACGCCCACCGGAAGCGCTGTGGTGTTTAAGGTCGCAATTCCAGAGGCATTCGGAGTGGCCGTGCCCAGCAGAGTGGTGCCGTAATAAAAGCTCACGGCTCCGGTCGGAGCTACGCCGTTCACCACGCGAATGGTATCGGTGAGGGTAACGGCCTGGCCGAAGACAGGCGTGGCATTAGTGGTGGTCAGAATGACGGCGCTAAGAGCCTTCGACACCGTCTCAGTCAGCATGTTCGAGGTCATCTGCGCGTATTCAGAGTCGGCGGCCAGGACCGCAGTCACCGAGTCCACGCCCAGCGGCAGTGCCGTGGTGGTCAAGGTGGCAACCCCCAAGGCATTCGGCGTAGCCGTGCCGATCAGCGTGGTCCCGTTGTAGAAGCTCACAACCCCTGTCGGCGCAACACCGTTCGCCACCGGGATCGTATCCGTCAAAGTTACCGCTTGGCCATAGCGCGGTGCGGCATTGTTGCTCGTCAGAACGTCAGACCCCGTCACCTTATTCACCGTCAGCGGGACAGTTGTAGTAATCGGGTTGTAGTCCGTGCTGTCGGTCGGAGTGAAGGTGACCGACAGGGTCTGCGACCCTGCCGCCAGTACGACACCCGTCGCCGGGGTATAGACAAGCGTTCCCGACACACCGCCGCTCGTCGCATTCAACTGCGTCGCGCTGAGTGCCGTGCCGAAGGTGATCGCCGCCGGGTTCGCCCAGGTCAGCGTCGGTGTCGCCTTATTAACCGTCAGCGGCACACTCGTAGTAATCGGGTTGTAGTCCGTGCTGTCGGTCGGAGTGAAGGTGACCGACAGGGTCTGCGAGCCTGCCGCCAGTACGACAGCCGTCGCCGGGGTATAAGCAAGCGTTCCCGACACACCGCCGCTCGTCGCATTCAACTGCGTCGCGCTGAGTGCCGTGCCGTAGGTGATCGCCGCCGGGTTCGCCCAGGTCAGCGTCGGTGTCGCCTTATTAACCGTCAGCGGCACAGTGGTAGTGATCGGGTTGTAGTCCGTGCTGTCGGTCGGAGTGAAGGTGACCGACAGGGTCTGCGAGCCTGCCGCCAGTACGACACCCGTCGCCGGGGTATAAACAAGCGTTCCCGACACACCGCCGCTCGTCGCATTCAACTGCGTCGCGCTGAGTGCCGTGCCGTAGGTGATCGCCGCCGGGTTTGCCCAGGTCAGCGTCGGTGTCGCTCTATTCACCGTCAGCGGGACGGTGGTAGTAATCGGGTTGTAGTCCGTGCTGTCGGTCGGAGTGAAGGTGACCGACAGGGTCTGCGCCCCTGCCGCCAGTACGACACCCGTCGCCGGGCTATAGGCAAGCGTTCCCGACACACCGCCGCTCGTCGCATTCAACTGCGTCGCGCTGAGTGCCGTGCCGAAGGTGATCGCCGCCGGGTTCGCCCAGGTCAGCGTCGGCGTCGCCTTATTAACCGTCAGCGGCACAGTCGTAGTAATCGGGTTGTAGTCCGTGCTGTCGGTCGGAGTGAAGGTGACCGACAGGGTCTGCGAGCCTGCCGCCAGTACGACACCCGTCGCCGGGGTATAGACAAGCGTTCCCGACACACCGCCGCTCGTCGCATTCAACTGCGTCGCGCTGAGTGCCGTGCCGTAGGTGATCGCCGCCGGGTTCGCCCAGGTCAGCGTCGGTGTCGCCTTATTAACCGTCAGCGGCACAGTGGTAGTGATCGGGTTGTAGTCCGTGCTGTCGGTCGGAGTGAAGGTGACCGACAGGGTCTGCGAGCCTGCCGCCAGTACGACACCCGTCGCCGGGGTATAAACAAGCGTTCCCGACACACCGCCGCTCGTCGCATTCAACTGCGTCGCGCTGAGTGCCGTGCCGTAGGTGATCGCCGCCGGGTTTGCCCAGGTCAGCGTCGGTGTCGCCTTATTAACCGTCAGCGGGACAGTCGTAGTAATCGGGTTGTAGTCCGTGCTATCGGTCGGAGTGAAGGTGACCGACAAGGTCTGCGAGCCTGCCGCCAGTACGACAGCCGTCGCCGGGGTATAAACAAGCGTTCCCGACACACCGCCGCTCGTCGCATTCAACTGCGTCGCGCTGAGTGCCGTGCCGTAGGTGATCGCCGCCGGGTTTGCCCAGGTCAGCGTCGGTGTCGCCTTGTTCACCGTCAGCGGAACAGTCGTAGTAATCGGGTTGTAGTCCGTGCTGTCGGTCGGAGTGAAGGTGACCGACAGGGTCTGCGCCCCTGCCGCCAGTAAGACACCCGTCGCCGGGGTATAAACAAGCGTTCCCGACACACCGCCGCTCGTCGCATTCAACTGCGTCGCGCTGAGTGCCGTGCCGTAGGTGATCGCCGCCGGGTTCGCCCAGGTCAGCGTCGGTGTCGCCTTATTAACCGTCAGCGGCACAGTGGTAGTGATCGGGTTGTAGTCCGTGCTGTCGTTCGGAGTGAAGGTGACCGACAGGGTCTGCAAGCCTGCCGCCAATACGACACCCGTCGCCGGGCTATAGGCAAGCGTTCCCGACACGCCGCCGCTCGTCGCAGTCAACTGCGTCGCGCTGAGTGCCGTGCCGTAGGTGATCGCCGCCGGGTTCGCCCAGGTCAGCGTGGGCGTCGCCTTATTTACCGTCAGCGGGACGGTGGTAGTAATCGGGATGTAGTCCGTGCTGTCGGTCGGAGTGAAGGTGACCGACAGGGTCTGCGCCCCTGCCGCCAGTACGACACCCGTCGCCGGGGTATAGACAAGCGTTCCCGACACACCGCCGCTCGTCGCATTCAACTGCGTCGCGCTGAGTGCCGTGCCGTAGGTGATCGCCGCCGGGTTCGCCCAGGTCAGCGTCGGTGTCGCCTTATTAACCGTCAGCGGCACACTCGTAGTAATCGGGTTGTAGTCCGTGCTATCGGTCGGAGTGAAGGTGACCGACAAGGTCTGCGAGCCTGCCGCCAGTACGACAGCCGTCGCCGGGGTATAAACAAGCGTTCCCGACACACCGCCGCTCGTCGCATTCAACTGCGTCGCGCTGAGTGCCGTGCCGTAGGTGATCGCCGCCGGGTTCGCCCAGGTCAGCGTCGGCGTCGCCTTGTTCACCGTCAGCGGAACAGTCGTAGTAATCGGGTTGTAGTCCGTGCTGTCGGTCGGAGTGAAGGTGACCGACAGGGTCTGCGCCCCTGCCGCCAGTACGACACCTGTCGCCGGGGTATAGGCAAGCGTTCCCGACACACCGCCGCTCGCCGCATTCAACTGCGTCGCGCTGAGTGCCGTGCCGTAGGTGATCGCCGCCGGGTTCGCCCAGGTCAGCGTCGGTGTTCCCGGAGTAACCCCAAAGGTGGTGCTGAGGGCGGTGATGGAAGCGACGCCGTTCACGGGCAGCGAGGCCTGTAAAGCGTCCGTACCAATCCGGTTGACTTGCAACTGCACGTAGCTTGAAACGCCGTTCGCAACGGTCGCTGTGGTGCCGGTCAGCGCTCCGGAGCCCTGGCCCAGCGCCAGAGAAGGCGGCAAGAATGCACCAGGCGCGGTAAAGGCTACACCTGTCTCACTGAGTGTCACCGCCGCTGCGAACTTCGAGGCGACGCCAACCGAAGCGGGCGGCTCAGTGGAGAACGCGAGCGAGTAGTTGGTCTGCACGGCACCGGAATCCACACAAGGAGTCGTGGGAGCCACATACCCGGGATAGGTGCTGTTCGTATTTGCGTACCCGCGCTGATCCAGCGTTACGCCGTGCGCAATGTTCGCCTGCAATCCGGCACAGATGGCCGGGCTGCCGGGCAGCGGAACCATGGTCTGCGTCTGGCCGCCGTAGCCGCCAAGCGCCGAGAGAGTCGCCGCGGGATTGGCAGGGGTAGCGGAAACCGTGTCGTAGTAGCCCACCAGATTGCCGCCAAGATTGCCGTTGCCGGCAACGAAGCTCGGACCATGCGCCGCATCGTCGAGGTCGTCAAACTGTCCCGGCAGCGTCTGCGTTCCCAACCAGTTGCCGCTAATGATGCTGTTGTGCACAGCGAGTGTGCCGCCATCGTTGTAGATGCCAGCGCCGAAGTTCAACGCCGAGTTCGCGCTGAAAGTGCTGCTGTAAACCGTTAGCAGTCCCGTGGTGTTGTAGACCGCACCGCCGGTGGCGCCCGCGGAGTTCGCGCTGAACGTGTCGTTGATGAGCGTCAGCGCGCCCGAATTGGCTATGGCGCCGCCGAAGGCGCCTGCTGCATTGCCCGCCAATGTGCTGTTGCTGATGGTCAGCGTGCCCAGGTTGCTCACGCCACCGCCATTGCCGGAAGAGCTTCCGTTCTGAATGGTCAGATTGTTAATCGCGGCCGTGGTGCCGGAACCAACGCTGAATACCTCATAGGTCTTTCCGCCATCCACAATCACTGGAGTTGTAGTGGAACCATTGATGGTTGTCAGCGTGGGGATGGTCAACGTGCCGCCCGCGCCCAGCGTGATCGTGCTGGAAGGCATGGCGAAGCTGATGGTTCCGGATCCCACGCTGGCCGCGGCTGCCAGAGCATCACGCAGCGAGCAGTTGGCGCCCGTAGCATTCGCAGGACAATTCGCCGGCGCGCCGGTCAGGTCGTCGGTAGGGGTGGTCACCACGAACGTGTAGGGCAGGCAGACGCCGTTGCTGCCGCAAAGTCCGGAGCGGCAGACCGTGGCGGCATTGCCCGCCGTGCAGCTGCCGTCTCCCGCCTGATAACCGCACTTGCCATCCGCGTCACAAACACCGGACTGGCAGACCACGGTGGCATTCCCCGCTGTGCAGGCGCCATCGGCGTTGGCGTAGCCGCACTCATTGTTCGTCGCATCGCAAACGCCGGACTGGCAGACCACGGCGCCAGCGGCAGCCGTGCACTGACCATTCAGCGTGGGACTGGTGTGCGCAGGATCGGCTGGAAGCGGCGTGCTATCCGCCAGCTTTGCAAAACAGGTATGGACGGTCTCATTGCACCAGTTGCCCGAGGCGCAATCGGCGTCAACGTCGCAACTGCCCGGGGCCATGCAGATTCCGGCCACGCTACACACGCCGGAGCGGCACACGAGCGCGCCGGTTGCCGGAGTGCACGGCCCATCGCCATTGGCGTAGCCGCACTCATTGTCTCTGGTATCGCAGACGCCGGCCGTGCAGACGAGGAGGGCCGCAGCAGGAGCGCATTGACCGTTCAGCGTGGGATTGCTGTGCGGCGGATCAGTGGGAATTGGAGTGCTATCCGGCAGCTTCGCGATACAGGTGTGGGAGCTCTCCTTGCACCAGTTGCCTGCGGAGCAATCCGCGTCCACATCGCAGGTGCCCGCGGCCATACAAATGCCAGAGGCGCTACAGGTGGAGGAACGGCAGACCTCAGCGGCATTCCCCGAATTGCACGTGCCGTCACCGTTGGCGTATCCGCACTTGCCATCGGCGTCACAAACTCCGGACTGGCAGACCGCGGTGGCGTTCCCCGCCGTGCAGGCGCCGTCGCCGTTGGCATATCCGCAGGTGTTGTGAGTGGGATCGCACACGCCGGAGGCGCAGACCAGGGCACCGGCGGCGGCCGTGCAGGTTCCGTTGAGTGTTGGATTGGTGTGGCCGGCATCAGTGGGGATCGCGACGTCATTTGCCAGAGGCGCCGTACAGACGTGCGTAGCCTCGTCGCACCAGTTGCCGCCCGTGCAGTCAGTATCCAGGTTGCAGCCGATCATGACGTTCATCGGCGTGCCAATCAGCGTTTGCTCTTCCGTGGATTGGATCTGGTATTCGCGGTAGGGCAACAGTCCCGCGCTGGTTCCGCTGGGCACATTGACCGACACGGTGATCTCCCCCGATCCTCCTGCCGGAACCGTAGTCAGGGTGCAGGTGACGGTTCCCGTCGCACCAACGCTGGGCGTGGTGCAGGTTGCACCAGACGGATTAATGCCCTGATAGGTAGTCCCGGTAGGGATAGTGAAGGTGATTACGACATTCGTGGCACTTGCGCTTCCACCGTTGGTGTACTTCAAGGTGTAGGTGATGTTATTGCCAGCGTTGACCTGCGTGGTCGCCGTGCCCTCCACCGTGATGCCGGGGATGACCGTGCCCACGCCATCCACCCAGACCTTACCGTAGTGTCCGCCCAGCGAACATCCGGAGGCCAGGATGGTGAGCGTTACCTGGTCCCCCAGGCTGACCCCCGAGCCCGGGTTAATATCCACCAACTGCCAATCGGTGTAATTGACTACGATGGCGGGGTTGCCCACTGAGATGGACTGCCAGGGTGTGCCGGAGTCGCCGGCGTAACCAAACTCGTTGTAGAGTGTGGTGCCCTTCGTGACATCAGTCACCAGCACATAGTAATAAGGCTGCTCAACCATGGTATGGTTCGGGTTTTGCAAGACTGGCGCAAAGGTGAAGCGAATGTGCACCTTGCCATCGGCCGGGTCTACATCGCCAGCTCCGACCGTGATGGTTTGCGCCATCGCATTGACGTTCTGGCCACTGGTGCTACCGTCGGTTGTATAGGCCGTACTGCTGTGCACATTGACAATAGCGGCGTTATCTCCGTAGCGCGGCCAGCGCAGCGGCGCGGCAGTCATGTCGGGATCCGCTTGAGTGAACGGTCCGCCACTGGCGGCTTCAACGTACGTCAGCCCCTTGCCACCGGTTGCCAGGTTCAAGTCGCTCAAGGTCTCCGGGGTCGCGACCGTGAAACCGTTATTCAAATACGTCGTAACCACCCACGATGGCGGTGCATCCCCAGCGGTGCCGGTCTCGAAGCCGCCGTTCACAATCTGCGCATTGAGGTGCGCCGGCAGCAGGAGCAGGAACAGGACCAGCGAAGCCACCACAACTGCACAGAAGCGGCTGACCGGGAAACGTTCTTCACACTGAAGAACAGAAGCAGAACTCGACGTATTCATGGCATCCTTATGGGCCAGCGAGAAGCGCAAGCCAATTCCACAACTTGTGCTCCGCTTGCTAGCGGAGTGCTGGACTAAAATTTGTTGAAACCCTAAGCAAGGGCTGAATCAGAGCGCAACAGACTGGGGGGTAACTCACCGATGAAGCCTCCGATGAAGCACATCCCACCGCTGAAGATCATGAATCCAGAATAGGATCCAGAGCAGATACTGTCTATAAAGAATCGCAGTCACAGCAGGGCGGGGGTGCACCGAAGGTAACATGCAGTGCATTACAGCCGTGCATTACAATCGATGCCGACACCGACCGATCGTGAACATCTCGATTGTGTCCTTATGTACGGCGTCTTTCGGGGGACTTCATGAGCTATTTGGCTACGGGTGTGCGTCTGTTCGGTGGCGTGCTGTTTTTCATCGCTTCCATCGCCAATGCGCAGACGCCCGCCACGGCGCAGCCGTCGCAAAACCAGGGAATTACACGCGAACAGGCGG
This sequence comes from uncultured Acidobacteriota bacterium, assembly GCA_963779365.1. Taxonomy (GTDB): domain Bacteria; phylum Acidobacteriota; class Terriglobia; order Terriglobales; family Acidobacteriaceae; genus TOLSYN. The sequence continues at coordinate 183,188 of CAVZYB010000011.1, forward strand.
ACCAGATTCTGCAGGAGTTGCGCCAGATCCGCCAGTTACTATCAAACAATGCCGCCGCGCAACGCCCGGCGCAGGCAGCTCCTTCCCCCCAGAACGGCAAGGTGAACATTGCTGGACTGCCCGTGCTTGGCCGTGCCGATGCTCCGCTCACGATTGTGGAGTTCTCCGATTATCAGTGCCCTTTCTGTCGCGCATTCCACAACAACACCTTCGAAGAACTAAAGAAGAACTGGATTGACACGGGAAAGGCTCGCTTCATCTCCTTTGATATGCCGCTGTCCATCCATAGCAACGCCGCCAAGGCCGCCCAGGCCGCGCTGTGCGCCGGAGAGCAAAACAAGTTCTTTGAACTGCGCGCCCTGCTGATTGCCAACGCGACCAGGTTGGGCGCCGATGACATCCTTGGCTATTCGCGCCAGGTGCCCCAGCTTGATTTTGCACAGTTCAAGAGTTGTGTTGACACCGACAGATATCTCGAACCCATCAAGAAATCCGTGGCCGAGGCAAACGGCCAGGGAATCAGCGGAACACCATCGTTCATTCTGGGCAAGACCAAAGGCAATACGGCAGAAGGGACCATCCTGATCGGCGCGCAGCCGTACGCCGAGTTCGAGAGCGCGTTGAAGGAGCAGTCCGCCAAGTAGACTGCTCCTGTAACACTCACCCCGTCGCACCATCGAAAATGGAAGACGCGTCCGGCACCGATGCAACCAAAGAGTTGCGAACGCGTATTGACGAAATTCTCCGATATCGTTACTCCGGTTGGGAAGAGGAAGACGCCGAAGAGGGCGACGAACCAGGGAATACCCGACCTGCCCATTGCCCAATAGGCATGCTGAGTAGTTCACAAGTAGAACTGCCGATTTGCCCGTGATCCGCGCGGAATCTGGCTCCCCACACTGGACGCATTTAGAGCTCTTGCTGCCTAAATCCAGTGTCGCTCGAACCCGAGCAACTCCTGCCGCAGATGCCATAGCTTACACTCAAACTACATGCTCAACCGGGGCTATGCCTACACCACAATCATCAGCAGCAAATACCATGGACAAACCCTGCTCTCCCACTTGGCAAGCCTTTACCCCCACTCAACCCCACAAGCCTGGCAACAAAACCTGAACAACGGCGAAGTCACCCTCAACGGCGTCACCGCCACCGGAAGCGAATCGGTCACTTCAGGCCAAACCCTTGTCTGGAACCGTCCACCCTGGATCGAACCAGACTCCCCTCAGCACTTCGAAGTCCTGTTTAATGACCCCCATCTGTTGGCCGTCAACAAACCCAGCGGGCTGCCCACCCTCCCCGGCGGCGGCTTCATGGAAAACACCCTCCTGCGCCTGGTGCAAAAGCAAACCCCCAACGCAAACCCTGTCCACCGGTTGGGCCGAGCCACCACCGGCATCGTCCTCTTCGCCAAAACACCGCAGGCGGCCTCTAATCTATTCGCAAACTGGAACACACCCAGAATTCAAAAAATCTACCGGGCGCTGGCTCAAAACATTGCACAGCACGACGCCTACGAAATCCTCACACCCATCGGCCTCGTACCGCACCCGCGCATCGGTTCCGTGTGGGCCGCCAACCCAAGTGGCAAACCGTCAAAGTCATTGGCAAAGGTGATCTCACGCACCACAAGCACCACAACATTTGAGGTAAGCCTATATTCGGGCCGCCCTCATCAAATCAGAATCCATCTGGCATCCATCGGCCATCCCCTGGTAGGCGATCCTCTGTACGGCTTAACCGGCCAGCCTCTTGAAAATCTCCCCGGCCTCCCCGGCGATGGAGGATATTTCCTGCACGCCCAATTTCTGAAATTCCACCACCCCATCACCGGAGAACAAATCAATCTTGAGGCAGCTTTGCCGTCCGGATTCTCATTGCAGGTTGGCGGCTAATGTGTATACAGGTAATCTTTACAGTTTACCTGTAGATATGAGATATTGATCTGGTGAGCAATCGAAAGTCTTCTATTCAGACCGGGCTTGCTTCGACGCTTGCTGCCGAGATGCGTACGGTATTCCGCAAGCTCAAGCTGCGTGTACGCGAGCATGGGGGCGGCAACGATCTGACGCCGTCACAGGCTTCCGTTCTTCTTCGACTCGAAAAGGATGGTTCGGCCACGGTTTCAAGTCTGGCGCGAGCGGAAGGCATGCGTCCGCAGTCCATGAGCGCTATCGTTACGCCGCTGCAGGAGTCGGGCCTTGTGAGAGGTGCACCTGACCCGAGCGACGGGCGGCAAACTCTGATGTCTCTCACGCCCAAATGCCTGAAGTGGCTTCAGGAGGGCAGGGCCGCGAGACAGGACTGGCTCACCACGACCATCTCGCAGAAGCTCTCTGTTCAGGAGCAGGAGAAGCTTCAGGCGGCACTCGAACTGCTTACGCGGCTTGTTGAGGATTGAACCCACTGCGTCCTGCTTCTTACCCATGCCAACTTTGTATCCGAGGAGAAGAACCGATGCCGCTTACTACGCTTGACCCCAACACCGCGTTGATCGTCATTGACCTGCAGAAAGGCATCGTCAACGGGAATTTCATTCATCCCATCGGCGAGGTCATTGACCGGACGCGCGCGTTAATAGATGTTTTCCGTGCGAAGAACCTTCCAGTCGTGCTGGTCAATGTGGCGGGACGGGCGCCGGGCCGGACGGAACAGGGTCCGCGCAGCAGCCATGACATTTTCCGAGGGATGGACCGACCTTCTGCCGCAACTGGATCAGCAACCGAGCGATATCGTCGTCACCAAGCGAAGCTGGGGCGCATTCGCAACAACGGATCTTGAACGCCAGCTCAAGGCGCGAGGCGTTACCCAGGTGGTTGTGACCGGAGTGGCGACATCCGGCTGGCGTTGAGGCAACCGCCCGCCAGGCCTACGAGCAGGGGTTCAACGTGACCCTCGCACTCGATGCAATGACCGATATCCGCGAGGAGGCGCACGAGTACAGCATCAGAAACGTCTTCCCTCGTCTTGGCGAGACAGGGTCTACACAGGAAATCATTTCGCTACTGGACGTTGGAAAGAAGGAGCTCTGCATCATGAATTGGCTTTGGCTTGTGTCGTACTTCTTTGGGGGCGTTTTTGCGGCAAACGCCATCCCTCATTTTGTCGCCGGCACGATGGGACGCCCCTTCCAAAGTCCCTTCGCAAAACCGCCCGGCAAAGGGCTCTCCTCTTCAACGGTCAACGTTGTTTGGGGATTCTTCAACGCGGTGGTTGGGTATCTGCTCGTCGCGCACGTCGGTGCTTTCGATCCGCGGGCGACAACCCACATCCTTGCGTTCGGCCTGGGCGCGCTGCTCATCAGCATCTTTTCGGCGCGTCACTTCGGCCAGTTCCATGGGGGCAACACGCCGTCGCGCCCATGAAGAACCCAGTGTCCGGCACCTTTCGCTCCCTGAGAAGCTTCAACTTCCGCTTGTGGACGGCTGGCGCTCTGGTTTCCAACGTCGGTACCTGGATGCAGCGCGTCGCTCAGGACTGGCTTGTGCTGACGCAACTGACCCATCACGATGCGTCAGCGCTGGGTATTGTGATGGGCCTGCAGTTCGCCCCGCAACTTCTGCTCCTGCCCTGGACGGGATCGGCTGCGGACCGCCTCAATCAGCGCAAGCTCCTGATGCTCACCCAGGCAACGATGGGCGTGCTTGCGCTCATCCTGGGAGTTCTCACCATCGCAGGAGTCATCCGGCTCTGGCACGTGTATGTGTTCGCCTTCCTGTCTGGTTCCGCCGCTGCGCTGGATGCTCCGGTGAGACAGACCTTCGTGGCAGAGATGGTCGGCGATGAGGATCTTCCCAATGCCGTGGCATTGAACTCAACCTCGTTCAATGCTGCGCAGATGATTGGTCCCGCCGTTGCCGGTTTGCTGATTGCAAAGGTTGGCATCGGCTGGGCTTTTCTTCTGAATGGGCTCTCGTTCGCGGCGGTTCTGCTCTCGATGTCGTTCTTCCGTCTCTCGGAACTGCGTGCAAGCGCCAGAGCGCATCGCACTGCATCTGGATTTCTGGAAGGGTTTCGCTACGTGTGGAGAAGACCGGACCTCAGGGCGATCCTGATCATGTTGTTTCTGATCGGCACCTTTGGATTCAACTTTCCGATCTTCATCTCTACGATGGCCGTGAATGTCTTCCACTCCGATGCACGTGCTTTCGGCCTGCTCTCCTCCATCATGGCCGTGGGCACACTCTCGGGAGCGTTGTTTGCTGCCGGCCGAAAGAGACCAGGCTTAGCGTCTCTGTCGATGGGAGCCGGTGTCTTCGGGCTGGGCTGTACCCTGGCCGCACTCGCGCCCGGATACTGGTGGTTTGCGGCCGCTCTCGCGGTCAGCGGCGCGGCTGTCCTGACCTTCACCAACGGCACCAACAGCATCATGCAGCTCTCGACAGAACCATCCATGCGGGGCAGGGTGATGGCGCTCCGGGTTGGCGTTGCACTGGGAGGAATGACGATCGGCGCTCCGATCGTCGGTTGGGTTGCCAACCACTTCGGCCCGCGCTGGTCGCTCGCAGTGGGTGCCGGGGCGGGCTTCACCGCTGCCCTGGTCGCAGTCTACGTTCTGGCCCGCCGAAAAGAGCCACTGCTCGCCCAGTAATTGTTTGGGCGTGTTTTGGGGACCCGGGAGGTGCCGTGAACCACGGGGTCGGATGAGGTCCGTATACTGTCTGCAATTGCATCGCGGGCGATATAGGAACTTGACGGATGGCGCTCTCCGTCCGAATCATCGTGATGGGTGCCAACGGGAGATGTGGAGGGGCCGAGATATGAAGATAGCGGTTGTTGGAGCGACGGGTGCGACGGGACGCAGAGTGGTAAAGCATGCACTTGCACAAGGACACTTCGTTACGGCCGTTGCTCGCCATCCGGAGCGACTGTCATCTGCCGACCGGCTGTCCTTCGTCCGAGGAGATGTCCTTTCCCCAGGGGGCCTGACAGGTGCTCTTGACGGCGTGGAGGCCGTCATTAGCTGCATCGGACCAGAAAAGAACCTCTCGCCAGGAACGCTCATGTCAGTCGGTGTCGCCAGCATTCTCACCGAATGCAAACGTGCGAACGTCCGACGATTCATATTGCAAAGTGGTATCGGCTTGAGCGATGGACGCGAGCTCTCCTGTCCCAGCCGCTTTGTCGTCCGCGTATCGGGCCGGATATTCACTGCTGCAGTTACTGACAAGGCGGCCGCCGAGCGGATGACGCAGAAAATAGACATGGAGTGGGTCATCGTTCGCCCGGTCGTATTGGCAGATAAGCCGGCGAAGGGACGCTATACGGCAGGTCCGTTAGCACGAGTCGCGCCACTCGTTCCGCTTTCCTTTGACGATTGCGCCGACTGCCTGCTTCGTGCAGCGACAGATGAACCAAACTGGATCGGAAAAATTGTGAACGTGGGTTCCTGAGGAATGGCCGAGCATAAGTAACTACGCCGAGTGTAGTCACGCGCAGATCTCGAAAAAACGGGCCGGTATGGAATGATCGAGGTCCCAAAAGTTCCTCGTCGGGCGACTTCCGGAGTAAGAAACGTAAAAACCCGTAGCCTAGTGGCACGGAACATACGCCAGTCCTGCTGTGGCTTTCCAAGTGTCATGGTCGAAGCGACGAGTGTATTGGAAACCTGTTCAAGAGCGTTCTGAACGGTTTGTGAACGCGGCATTTTGCTGAAGACGAGAGCGCGAGGGACGACATGTCAACCATTGCGCGCCGGTAGTTTACAAACGGTGCTCTAAGCGACCCGGACGCTCTTGTGGTTACGAATTGGATATGGCCCGAATAAACGCAAGCGTAATATATAAGCCAAGTTTTTGTGGGGAGCCGGCAGAGTTCATGGGGATAAGAGTCGATGAGCCATCTCGCGTGCATGCGGTCGCACGTTACGCTCTCGCGATCGTCCTGGTGACACTTGCGCTCTTGATATCCTTGGCATTGCATCATTCCTTTGGCAATCCGTTCTGGTTCTTCTTCTCCGTCGCAGTGATTCTTAGTACCTGGTTTGGCCGAACCGGGCCCGGCTGGCTTTCTGTTGTTTGCAGCACACTGGCAGTCATGTACTACTTCACGCCGCCCGTCGGCAGCTTTGCGGTAACGCCCAGCGATTTACCCTACTTTGTCACGTTTGTCGCTTGTGAGGTGGGCGCCGCCCAATTGATTTCTTGGCGTAGACACACGGAGGATGCGTTTCGCCAGGCTCGCGATGAGCTTGAGGTGAGGGTTGCGGAGCGAACTGTTGAACTGAAGAACGCAAACGAAGCACTCTTGAAACAAATGGATGAGCAGAGGCGTACCGAGGAGACGCTCCAGGCTACTCGAGCAGAGTTGGCTCGCGCAGCAAGGATCACGGCGATAGGTGAACTGACCGCGTCGATCGCGCATGAAGTAAACCAACCGCTCGCCGCCGTAGTCGCAAATGCCGATGCCTGCGTGGCGTGGCTTGCTCGTGAACATCCGGATATTGCGGAAGCACGGGCCGCGGCAGAGCGAGCTACCCAAGGGGCCACTCGGGCTTCGGATGTGATTGCTCGCATTCGTTCGCTAATCACCAAAGCAACCCCGGAAAAATCACTGGTTCAGATTAATCGAGTTATGGAACAGACCGCCGCTCTCGCCGAAGGACAAGCGGCGAGGAACAACGTGGCAATCGAACTCGAACTCTCACCCGACTCACCTATCGTGCTCGGCGATAGCATTCAGCTGCAGCAAGTGATTCTGAACTTGGTGATGAATGGAATTGATGCGATGACATCTGTTACCGATCAACCGAGAATCCTGACACTGCGGTCGGAATCGCAGGATAGTAGATACATTCGGGTCGTGGTCCAGGACTCCGGCATCGGCCTGACAGAAGAAGTGAAGGGCCGGTTGTTCGAACCCTTCTTCACAACTCGATCAAAAGGAATGGGCATGGGACTATCGATCAGCCGCTCGATTATTGAAGCCCACGGTGGGCGCTTGTGGGCAGAATCTAACGGCTCCGGCGGAGCGACATTCCAGTTGACCCTACCGAGTGGGGATAAGAAGGCCGCATGAAGGAGCAAGAGCCAATTGTCTTTCTCATCGATGACGATCGCATGATCCGCGACGGACTCCAAAGTCTGATCAGATCAGTGGGACTTCGTGTGGAGACATTCGCTTCAGCCCAAGACTTCTTAGGGGCGAAGCGTCCAGATACGCCAGCCTGTCTCGTTCTGGATGTGAGAATGCCGGGGCTCAGCGGCCTCGATCTGCAATTGAAGTTGAGGGACGACGGAATTCCAGTTCCGATCATTTTTATTACCGGCCATGGTGACATTCCGATGTCCGTGCGGGCGATGAAGGAGGGGGCGCACGAGTTCCTGACGAAGCCGGTGCGCGGCCAGGATCTGCTCGATGCAGTTCAGAAGGCATTGGCCAGCGATCGAACCCTCCGTCAGGAACGCAAGGAAGCCAACGAAATCCGCGGGCGATTCGACTCCCTCACGCCGCGTGAGAAGGAAGTACTCGATCTGGTGGTTGCCGGCCTTCTGAACAAGCAGATTGCCGATCAACTAGGAATGAGCGAGCTAACGGTTAAGACTCATCGTGCTCATGTGATGGAAAAAACCCAAGCCGAATCCCTCGCCCACCTTGTCCGCATGTCTGAGAAGCTCAAGAACGCCTCTCGAAAGTAGGGACCTTTCTCCTCCTAAAGCAGTAGAGTTTTCAAGATAAAGCAGGATGGTTTTCAATTCGCCCAGTTGGTAGTCTCATGCTCGCGGCAGATCAAACGCGTCGCAGACTGGGTGAACTGAAGTGGATGAGACTCTAGCCAACGCCGGCGTCGTCGCAATCGTGGACGATGATGAACCCCTGCGCGAGGCGCTGGGAAGCGTGATGAAAGCAGCCGGCTTCTCTCCACGAACGTTTGCCTCAGCTGAGGAATTTCTTGCCTGTGACGATCGCAATGACACAGCCTGCCTCGTGCTCGACGTGCGTCTGCCGGGCATGAGCGGGATCGAGTTGCAGACGCATTTGAGCAAGACAAACGGCCGTCTCCCTATCGTTTTTGTAACTGCCCACGGTGATGCCATGCTTCGAGACTCGCTCATGCGGGCTGGAGCCGCCGCTTTTCTTTATAAGCCAGTTCGGAGGGAGTTTACTGAAAACCAAAGGGCAGAAGGGTAAGTTGCTGGATTCAAGAGGGTTAGAAGCAGCGAATTGTATTACCCACGTTGGGTACTACGCTGGGGTGATTCCAACTCCAAAGCCTGAAGTAAGGCTTGCTGAACCAGAGTCTGTTGCGACAGCACATAGGCGGCTCGCGGCGGACCCTTCTCTCCTTGCGCCGGATACAGGAGCACGAACTGTTTGACCTGGTCCAACTCCTGCTGCAATTGTTCCATCGACAGATCGGGCCAAACTTTTTGGGCCTGCATGATGCACGTATTGCAGCAGCGAAATGCCCAGCATGCAATAAAACGCATGGATGCGAATTTTGCGGTCGGTCCAGTGATGCATCGGACCCCAGCCCAACCAGTCCCCATCTTTCAGTCCGCGAAACACCTGCTCCACGCCTTGCTGACCGCCATAGCCCGAGACCACTGTCCTCGGCCGTCCAGTCCAGGCGATTGGTCAGCAGCACGGTTCTTCCTAGTCGGTGCTCCATCAGTTGGTGGAAGGCGGCTTGATCGAAGTCGAACTGCAAGCGCCAGCGGCCGTCCTGTTGTTGCAGTTCGTAATGGATCAGCTGGTCCAAAAACTGTCCCGCGAGCCAGCGCTGAATTTTGTTCCGAATCTGATCTTCCCGCCAACGGGCCTGGGGCTTATTCAACTCGCTGGCCAGACGCCGCAGATACTGCATGACCTTGGCCAGACTGGTCGTCAGACTGTGCAGTTGCTCGGTGGCAAAGGAGATGGAATACTTCAACACACATAGATACTCCTGCCCGTGCACCAGTAGCTTCTGCGCGCCGGCCCGTACCCCGGGCTGCTGACTGCTGCACAGGGGGAACTGCTCGCACGCCTGCTCGCGGAACTCCGCCGGGGCCTGGTTCCAGGGCAGCGCCGAGATCCATCCCACCCCGGCTTCCTGCAGCGCTACGGTGTTGGCCAGGGCAGCGGCGCCCTTGTCCATTACCAGGGTGACCGTCTCGCGGGGCGATCTGGTTATGGTCCAGCATCTGGGTGATGCGCGCCAAAGCCGCAGGAAATTCTTCGCTGTCGGCCACGTTGCCGGGATAGACGTGATGGCACAGGCTCATGCCGTTCGAGCTGTCCAAGACGTAGCTGAGGCCCACTTGCCGCAGGTTGTGTCGGCCTTGCTTGTTGTGGCCGCGCTGAGCCAGCTGGTTCCGCGTGTTAGTACTGGCGATGTAGGTGAAGAAATTGGTGGTGTCGTAGGCCAGCAGTCGGCGGCTGACCAGTTGTTTTTCCTTCCACGAGTGCCAACAAGCGCAGCTGGCGCTTGCTCGAGAGGATCAGGTTCGGAGGCGGGCAAGGCCTCCGGCAGGATCTCCTCGAAGGCATCCCAGAAGGCTTGGGAGTTGAACCGCTCCGGGGCAAAGTCCCAGAACTGGACAGGACGGTGCCGCGGTACCAATCGGCGACCTCGGTCTTGGGGCCAGGGCGGCAGATGCGATGGATGGCGGCCAGCAACAGATAGTGAGCTGGCGAGGGGCCGGAGCGGGCGCTGTGGCCAGAGCGACTGCAGTAAGGACCAAAACCCGGTTTTCTGGGCGGCCTGCCAAAGAGCGGCCGGGAGGCCGAAATCGCGGGCCAAGGCGCTGAGCGGAGTACGGGGGCGGTGCGATCGCGCACCAGGTCGGCGACCTTTTCGGCGGTGCCCAGATAGGCTTGATGGACGATGCGGGGCTTGCCATCGACGCGGGCGCTTTCGACGACGTAGTAGTAGAGCTTATTGCCTTTTTTCTTAGCGACGAGGGACGCCATAACAGGGTAATACATACTTGAGCACGCATACTCTTGTCAAGCATACTCCGTGTGTCAGCATCACTTATTTATTCATGTATGGGGTAATACTAAAAAGAAAGCAAGAACGCGCGAGCAAGCGTTGCGATTCAGCAGGTTACCAGGATTCCAGAGAGCCGACTTTAACAGTTTTCAGTAAACTCCCGCTAGCCAACGCCGGCGTCGTCGCAATCTGGACGATGATGAACCCCTGCGCGAAGCGCTGGGAAGCGTGATGAAATCAGCCGGCTTTTCTCCAAGAACGTTTGCCTCAGCTGAGGAATTTCTTGCCTGTGACGATTGCGATGACACAGCCTGCCTCGTGCTCGACGTGCGCCTGCCGGGCATGAGCGGGATCGAGTTGCAGAAGCAGTTGAGCAAGACGAACGGCCGCCTCCCCATCGTTTTTATAACTGCCCACGGTGATGCCATGCTTCGAGACTCGCTGATGCGAGCCGGAGCCGCCGCTTTTCTTTATAAGCCGGTTCGGAGCGATGCATTGCTGAAAGAGATTCGTAGGGCGCTGGAACAAGGTAGCGCCAACAACAAACCGTGAACGGGAGTTAGTCACTTTGGCACGACGGGACCCGCACGAAATGACTTCCAGAGACGGGCAGTTTGCTCCGCTGTGTATTATGGGCACATGGGCAAAGAATGACCAAGGGCAAGACAACAGCAAAGGAGATGTACTATGAAAACCATACTGATTACCGGGTGCTCCTCAGGCTACGGCCTTGAATCGGCTCGCTATTTCCTCTCGAGAGGCTGGAACGTCATCGCAACCATGCGAACCCCCCGCGAAGACGCACTGCCGCATGCACAGTCGCTGCGTATCCTCCCATTGGACGTGACGGATGAAAAAAGCATCGCGGCGGCCATCACAGCGGCCGGTCCGATTGATGTCCTCGTCAACAATGCCGGCATCGGCGTCGTCGGCGCTTTCGAAGTGACGCCTCTGTCGCACATTCGCAAGGTCTTCGAGACCAATACCTTCGGCGTGATGGCGATGACCCAGGCCGTGATCCCGCAAATGCGCGAGCGGCGATCCGGCGTAATTGTCAATGTCACGTCCAGCACAACCTTAGCACCCTTCCCATTGGCGGCAGCCTATACCGCGAGCAAGCAGGCTATCTTGGGCTTCACCGGTTCGCTGGCTCACGAACTTGGACACTTCAACATTCATGCGAAGCTGGTCGAACCCGGA
>CAVZYB010000012.1:0-120222 GCA_963779365.1 uncultured Acidobacteriota bacterium
CGGATCATTTGACAGTCCGTGCAAGCGTGCGGACGAAATCTTGGGTGTGCACAATTGTGCGGACTGGAAGCGACCCAGCAATTATCGCCTGGGCGCAAGGCGGCGGCGGGACATACACTCCTTTGCCGAAATACAAAACTCGTACGGACCTCAGCGGTGCAGTTGCGCCGATAACCTCTCCCTCAGGAACCTGGACGGGAAGGCCAGAATTGCTGGAAACAGGCAGACAGCAAAACCGCGAAACTGAAGCAGGTCGCTCTACGAAGCCGTGAAATAGATTGGGTAGGAGGCCGCCACCCCACCGGACGTGCGGTTCCCCATTGGCGTTTCACAGCTGCAATAGCTATTGAGCCGGACGAACTAAAGCAGGCTGCAGAAGTTTTCTATTAGCTAAAAACTTGTTGTAGCGGTGAAGGTGTTGCTAACCCAGCGAGAAGACATGCAGAGTCAACCTGAGTCAACGATCGTGACCACCAGTTGGGATGACGGATATCCCGCTGACTTGAGAGTGGCTGAAATGCTGGCTGAACGCGCCTTACCAGGAACTTTTTATGTCCCTCTCCGGGGGGAAGATTCGAAACCTACTCTACCAGGTGCCGACGTTCGCTTTCTCCATTCCGCAGGATTTGAAATAGGAGCTCACACGCTTACGCACGCTGTCCTCACCGACCTGAGTGTGTCTGATGCTGCGACGGAAATCACCGCCTCCAAGGATCAATTACAGCAGCAGCTCGGGGCGACTGTTTCAATGTTCTGCTACCCGCGTGGCAGGTTCAATTCGGCCATTGTTGCTCAGGTGAAAACGGCCGGTTACATTGGTGCGAGAACGACGGAGTTCCTTCGTCTCAAAGGTGGCTTATCACCATACACAATGCCGACGACGCTCCAGGCATTCGCACATCCGAAGATAGATTACTTCGGGAATACTGTGAGAGACGGCAGCTTATCATCGATGTTCCTGTACCGTCGCGAACTACGAGCGGGCATTGATTGGGTCCAGCTCGGCAAGTGCCTTTTTGATCGAGCTCTTCGAGAGGGTGGGGTTTTTCATCTATGGGGGCATTCTTGGGAAATTGAAGAACATCGCAATTGGGGTCGATTAGGTGACTTATTCGATTACATAAGCCACCGCTCTACCGTGCAATACTGCAACAATCAGGACGTCTATCGTTACTCACGGCACTTACAGCAGGACTATTAAATACGGCGCCTGCCTGACAAATATCTTCGTGTTGCCCAAATGCGAAGCACGGTCGACGTGGGAGCAGCGCCGAGTTAGCGCGAAATCGGATTTCGCGTCGACTAAAGGGAGTTTATGGAACAGATATCGATCGGTTGTAAACACAACCTCCAACCTACGCTTTCGGTTGCAATGAGTGTCTTTAACGGCGAACGATACCTGGCTGAGGCGATTGAGAGTGTTCTCATACAGTCTTTCACAAACTTCGAGCTAATCATTGTTAACGATGGTTCTACTGACGGTTCGGGTCCTCTTACGCGAACGTATGCTGCCAAGGATTCAAGGATTGTCATACTTGAGCAGAACAACGAGGGACTTCCGGCTGCGCTAAACCGCGCGTTTCGGGCCGCCCGCAGCGAACTCATGGTCCGCATGGACGCTGATGATTTGATGATGCCAGACTCGTCTTGAAAGGCAGCTATGTTTCATGGATAAGCATCCCGAGGTCAGCGTCGGCTGCAGTTATGCCTGGCTGATTGACGCGAATGGGCGCGCAATCGCAAAATCGAAGCCATCTGTCGACCTTCAGCGGGCCTGGATGGCCAAGAACCCTGATGCGTTTGTCAACCTAAATCACGCTGCAACAATTATCCGGAAAGAGCATCTGCTTGCCGTGGGCGGCTACGATGTGAGCTACCGTTTTGCTGAGGATCGAGAATTATGGGGAAGATTGTTTACCTGCGGATATAAGATAGCTGTGCAGCCGGAGATTCTCCACAAAAGTCGATTGCACTCCGGCGAGTATGACTGTCGGCCCGTTGAGGCGGAACGAAATCACCTGCCAGTTCATTGACCACAATATTGTGAGAAGAATGGAGGGTAAGGCGAATCTACCATTCGACGAGTTTATGCAGTGGCGCCAAAGTCGCTCCAGAATGCAGAAAATTCGCTATTGGATGCGGGTGTCTGCTTCAATATTCTACAAGAAGGCGACTCGACATTTCGCGGAGAAGAATTGGATCAGGCTTGCGTCGTGCGCCGCTCTAGCTGTAGCCCTGTCTCCCTTAAGAATATCGCAACAAATAGCTGGCAAGCTTCGCACCGGATACCACCCAATTCTGGCTCATATCGAGTAAAAGCGCATCACGTTCCAGAGCGGAAGATCGCCTTCGACTCCGCGTCCAACCCATGTACCGCGAATATCGGAGTCCAATGAAAATAATCATAGTCCATAACCAATACCGTTTGTCTGGCGGAGAAGACGGTGTCGTACGTCACGAAAAGTCGATCCTGGAGAGACGCAGGAAATGACGTGGTCACTTATGTGCGCTCGAACCGTGACATCGACGACCGAACCATGCTCGGAAGAGTTCAGGCTGTGCATAATACTGTTTGGTCGGGTGCAAGCAAAACTGAATTCGCCTCGGTCCTCCGGAAGTTCCGTCCTGACGTCGTTCACGTCCACAACACCTTCGCGACGATATCTCCGTCCATATATTTCGCCTGCAAGGAAGCGAATGTTCCCGTCGTACAGACACTTCATAACTATCGGCTCATCTGCCCCGCGGCGACTCTGTTTCGGAACGGGAAGTTTTGTCAGGAATGTGTCGGCCACTCCGCTTTTCGCGGTGCGCTGCATGGTTGTTATCACAGGTCCCGGGGCCAAACCGCCGTCGTGTCAGCCATGCTGGAGACGCATAAACTGCTCGGCACCTGGCAGAACCTGATCCACACCTATATTGCACTCACGGCGTTTGCGCGCGAAGAGTTCATCGGGGAGGCTTACCGGCTTCGAAGATCGTCGTTAAGCCGAACTTCCTCGATGTTGATCCTGGCATCAAACAGGGTGTGGGTGACTACGCGTTGTTCCTCGGTCGATTCTCCCCGGAAAAGGGCGTTTCGACGATGATCGAGAGCTGGGAGAAATTGCCCCGAAACATTCCGCTCGTTTGCATAGGCGACGGGCCACTGCGCGCCGGGTTAGAGCAAAGAGCGCACGAACTCAGGGCTTACAAACATCAGCTTTCTTGGACATAAATTGCAAGAAGAAGTGTTGGTTCTTCTCAAGGGTGCCAGGTTTTTAGTGCTTCCAAGCGAGTGGCCGGAGCAGTTTCCGCTGGTCATCGCAGAGGCGTTCGGATGTGGCTTGCCGGTGATCTGCTCGAACGCACCTTCGCTCGACAGTATAGTTCTCGATGGCGTGACTGGGCTCATCTTCCGGGCCGCCGACCCGAGGGTCTCTGTGAGAAAGTGCGATTCGCATGGGAGCATCCTGACCTGATGTTCCAGTACGGACAGAATGCGCGACAGGAATATGAAGCGAAATATTGTGCGTCGAAAAATCTGGCGATGCTGATGGATATCTACGCCGCAGCCTCCCCGACAGCTCAGTGTCTAGAGACCGTCGCGTAAGCGCAAGTATCGTCCTGACGACTGGGCTTATACCTGACCGATCCGGGTTAAGGCGCTGGGCTTCCCGGGAAAATCTTCCGCAATTAAGCAGCTTCTTTGAGCCTCAGGGCCAACACTTGGAGTAGTCGGAATCAGTGAAACAAACTACCCACGGATAATCTCCCCATGGGGTCAGACAAGAATCCTGGCGTATCAACAAGCAACCGAGTAAGCATGCAACGTCCCCAGTTCAGTGTGGCAGAGCTTTGGTAAACCGAATATCCGTTCCCGCATGCACGATTCGCGAGGCATCCCTGAATGATTATCAGGCGGTGACCGATCTGCAAGCCCGGTACGGGCTTAACACCAAGAGTTACGACGATTGGGCACACCTCTGGACCGGCAACCCGGCGTATGCCGAGGTCAAGAAGAACTGGCCAATGGGATGGGTGCTGGAAGACGCTTCGGGCCGGACCGTCGGATACCTCGGCAATATCCCTCTTTTTTATCAGTACGGATTGAGAAGGCTTATTGTCTCAACCAGCTATGCGTGGGTTGTCGATCAAACGTATCGCAGCTACTCCATGTGGTTGCTCGATACATATTTTCGGCAACCGGTGGATCTGTTCCTGAATACGACCGTAGGCGCACAAGCCATTTCCAGCTTCAAGCAATATGGATCGCTACAGGTTCCGGTCGGTGTTTGGGACGCTTGTGCGTTCCGCATAACCAATTATCGACGCTTTGCCGAGAGCGCATTGCGGCAGCGGAACACCTTCACGCCAAAACTCCTGAGCTTCGGGGCGGCGCCGGTTCTCTACCTTTCGGACAGGCTCCAGCATATCCCGCGTTTCCGGCCTCCGGAGTTTGAAGTTTCTGATTCCTTCGACCCGCGCTTCGATCTTTTTGGGAATGAGCTAAAGTCCAGTTTTCCCGAGTTATTACTTGGTGACCGATCCGCGACCGTACTCAACTGGCATTTCGGTCCTGCTTTAGCTCGCCATCAAGTCTGGATTGTTGCGCACGCGCCGCTCGGCAAACTGAAGGCCTATGGAATATTCCTTCGCCAAGACAATCCCGCGTTCGGATTAACCCGCGTTCGCCTGGTTGATTTTCAGTCCCTCGAGGATAGCGACGCTCTCAGAGTATCCATGATCCGATGGGCGGTCGAGCGCTGTCGGCGCGAAGGTATTCAGATGCTTGAGCTACTTGGATTTGAGGCCGGAGACCAGCGACTTGGGGCTTTACTACCGCGACGGCGGACCCTGACGTCCTGGCAGTATTACTACCTCGCACGAGACCAGGCACTCGCCCAGCAGCTTAAGGAGTTGCACGCTTGGCGGCCCTACGCCTACGACGGCGACGCCAGCCTTTGATCTCCAAACGATCTGACAGAGTTAAGGAATTCCAAGGAAGCCAGACTCGCTTTCTTGTTCTTAGGAGCGCACAGTATGTCCAGCTGTTACAGTGAGCTGCAACCGGTAACCCCGCAAGCCACTCTGATTGGCCAGATCGCCTCCCAAGCAGAGGCTACCCCTCGAGCACTCGCCATCTCTGCGCCCGACGTCCATCTCACGTATCGCGATCTTGCAAAGCACTCGGACCGGCTTGCGCAACGGCTCCAATCCATGGGAGCCGGTCCCGGCGCCAGAGCGGCAATTTGCATGCCCCAATCGGGAGCGTTCATTGTTAGCTGTTTAGCAGCGCTTAAGGCTGGGTGCGCCTACGTTCCACTCGACCCGGCGCATCCAATCGAACGCCTGACTTTCGCCCTGAACGACTGTGAGGCAGCAGTCCTGCTAGCCGATGCGCCAACCACTGCCGGCTGCAGAACGCCCCATGCCCCGTGCTCACAATTGACTGTTCGGTGGAGCCCGCAGAGCTTGACGCAGTCAGCCCCGATCACGACGGGTGGTGCGCTGGAGAGCACGGCATACGTCACTTACACCTCTGGTTCTACCGGCCAGCAAAAAGGCGTCGAGATCTCTCATGCCAACTTGCGGAATCTTGTAGACTGGCACATTCGCCGCTTCGGAGTAGCCTCGCGCGACTGCGCGACGCAGATTGCCAGCCCCGCCTTCGACGCCGCCGTCTGGGAAATCTGGCCTCATCTCGCGGTCGGTGCCAGCCTGCACATACCCGCCTACGAAACTCGATGCTCTCCCGAAGCTCTCCGCGATTGGCTCGTCCAGGAGAAAATCAGCATCTCATTCATACCCACAGTGCTCGCCGAGCGCATGATTCAATTACCCTGGCCGCCCGAGACTGCCTTACGGATTTTGCTCACCGGAGGCGATACGTTGCATCACTATCCGCCGTCTTCGCTGCCCTTCGCTTTGGTGAACAATTACGGACCTACCGAGGCCACGGTCGTGACCACCTCGACGATCATTGCGCCCAACGACAAAGCTGTCCACTTGCCGCCCATCGGGACGCCGATTGATAACTGCCAAGTCTACGTTTTAGATGAGAGCATGCGACCCGTCGCCATGGGCGAAGCTGGTGAACTCTACATCGGTGGCGCCGGTGTTGCTCGCGGCTATCTGAATCGTCCCGAGCTCACAAAGGAGCGGTTCATCCCTGACCGGTTCTCCAATGATCCCGCCGCCCGCCTCTATCGCAGCGGCGACCGAGTGCAGATCCTGCCGAGCGGTGAGCTCCTGTTCCTCGGGACGCTGCGACGAACAAATCAAAATCCGGGGTTACCGGATTGAACCACAGGAAATCATCTCAACCATCAACGCCCATCCCGCGGTTCAGGACAGCATTATTACCGTAGGCGAGGATGCTGCAAATGAAAAATGCATGATTGCCTATGTGATCACCGAGAATCCGAACTTAACGCGATCCGAGCTGGCAGAATTCCTCAACAGCCGATTGCCGGAGTACATGATCCCCGCCGTGTTCGTCCGCATGGATGCGCTGCCCATCACTTCCAACGGAAAAGTGAATCGCGCGGCGCTCCCCACTCCCGCAGCGGAGAACCTGCTTCCCGATCGAATCTCCTCCACGCCGAGTAGCGCAGTCGCCGAAAAAATAGCCGCCATCGTCTGCGAACTGCTGGGCATCGAGCAGGTCGGAGCGGACGAAAACTTCTTCCTGTTAGGTGGGCACTCGCTGCTGGGCACGCAGGTCATCGCCAAGATCCGCGACGCCTTCAGTGTGGAACTTCCGCTCCGCACCATCTTTGAGCAACCCACCATCGCGGGGCTCTCATCCGAAGTGGAGCAACGTTTCCTGGAGCGTCTGGACGCAATGAGTGATCGCGAGGCAGGGCTGCTGCTGGACGAGTCATCCGCCGCATAAGCCGCACAATTCCACCAATCAGGAGTCCCTGTGAGCACCAGCGCTGCCAACCGCACCGAGAACGAGCTCAGCCTCTATCACCTTCTCGATCCGGAGGTGCTGGCCAATCCCTATCCTCTTTACAAACGAATGCGCGAGCAAGATCCCGTTCACTGGGACCCTTTTCTGCATGCATGGGTGGTCACTCGCTATGAGGACGTGCTCCGCGTTCTGCTGCAATTCTCCGCCGACCGCACGCCAACGCCTCAGCAACTCTCGGCCATGAATCTCGCCGACCTGAATCCTATCGCGCAGGTCATGGTCCAGCAGATGCTATTTATGGACGCGCCCGCGCACACCCGGTTGCGCACGCTCGCCTCGGCGGCGTTCACTCCTGCCCGTGTCGAAGTTCTCCGCCAGCATATCCAGCAGATCGCCGACCGGTTACTGGACGCGGTCGTCGCGCAAGGCGAAATGGACGTGATTGCAGACTTCGCGGCACCGCTGCCCGCCATCGTCACCGCCGAGATGCTCGGCGTTCCTGTCGCGGATCACCGCCAGCTCAAGGCCTGGTCTGCCGACTTCGCCGAAATGCTGGGCAACTTTCAGCACAATCCGAACCGCGCCGCGCACATGCGCCGCACCGTCGAACGACATGACCGAATACTTTCGGGACGGCGATTGACGAACTCCGCCGCAGTCCGCGCGAGGGCCTCGTTCACTCGCTGATGACCGCCGAGGTCGATGGCGACCGGCTTTCCGACGAAGAAGTAGTCGCCAATTCCATCGTCACCATGGTCGGCGGACAGGAGACGACCACCAACCTGATCGGCAACGGCTTGCTCACGCTGCTCGAGAATCCGGCGGCCCTCGAGTGGCTGAAGACCGATGACTCCATCCTGCAGTCCGCCGTCGAAGAGCTGCTGCGCTACGAGAGTCCCAGCCAGCACACCGGCCGGCATTGCCCCGGCCGATGTCGTGACTGGGCAACAAAACATGATCCGAGAAAGGGCAGGCCGTCATGGCCGTCATGGCCGCCGGAAACCGCGACCCCGAGCGATTCCCCGACCCGGATCGACTCGATCTTTCCCGGCAGGACAATCGGCATCTCGCCTTCGGATGGGCGGCTCACTTCTGCTTCGGCGCCGCGCTGGCCCGTGCCGAGGGACAGATCGCATTCCGCACGCTGCTGCGGCGGCTGCCGCAACTCGCTCTCAAACCTGCTCCACTCACCTGGCGCTTCAATCTTGGTCTGCGCGGAATGACCGCCATGCCTGTCACCTTCACCCCGCAGGCCAATTGAGTTAGCAGATGGCAGACCGTTCTCGACTTTCACAGGCCAAGCGGAAACTGCTGGAGCAGTTCCTTCGTGGAGAGGCGCGGCCCACGCCTCTTCCCGCAATATCGCCGCGCATTCCCGGAGCGCCAATTCCGCTGTCTCACGGACAAGAGCAGATCTGGCACCACTCTCAACTGGCGCCCGAAGTCCCTCTCTACAACGAGCCGTGGACCATTCGCCGCACCGCTTCTCTCGATATCTCCGCCCTGGAGAAAAGCTTCAATGAACTCCTGCGCGTACACGAGGCGTGGCGCACAACCTTCACCCTTGTCCAGGGGCAGCCGGTGCAGATCATCCATCCCCCGCGCTGGTGGCCGATTCCGTTTGTCGATCTGCGCAATCTCCCGGAGCACCGGCGTGAGGAGGAAGCCTGCCGCATCATTGGAGAAGACGCCCGCCGTCCGTTTGATCTCGAGCGCGGCCCCCTGCTCCGCGTGCGGCTCCTCTGTTTTTCGGACACCGACTACCGTCTCTTTCTCACCCCGCACCACATCGTCTTCGACGGCACATCGATCTACCGCGTGTTTCTTCCTACGCTGATCCGCCTCTATGAAGCCTTTGCTGCCGGAGACGAACCTCGCCTGCCCACTCCGCCGCTGCAATATGCCGATTTCGCAGCCTGGCAGCGCAGCGCCGCCATCAACCCGCAATCGGTCGAATTCTGGCGCAACAATCTCTCCGGCGAACTGCCGAGTCTGGCTCTGCCGACCGACCATCGCCGTCCGGCGCAGCAGCGCTTCCGCGGCGCCATGCATCGCTTTCGCATCGCGACAGCCATCACCGACTCCGTGCGCAGCCTCGCGCTCGCCGAGGGCGCAACCCTGTTCATGGCATTGTTGGCCGCGCTCAATGTGCTGCTCTATCGCTATTCCGGACAGCAAGACATCCTCATCGGCACCGTCACCGCCGGCCGCAAGCGCTCAGAACTAGAGCAAGTGATGGGCTACTTCCTGAACACCGTACCGCTGCGAACGCAACTCTCAGCAACCTACTCGTTCCGCGAGTTGCTCAAGCGAGTCCGGGAAACCGTCTTGGAAGCGGTGTCGCATGATGATCTTCCGTTCCAGGAAATCGTGCGCCATGTGCAACCCGCCCGCGATCTTTCGCGCAACCCAATCTTCCAGATCATGTTCTCGCTTGAGCCGCCAATCGCACCAGTCGCCGCAGACTGGAATCTCACGCAAGTCGAGGTGGAAAGTGGCGCCGCCAAGTTCGATCTCTGCTTCGAACTCGATGAGCGAACCGATGGGATCATCGGCAAGGTCGTCTACGATACCGACCTGTTCGAACCCTCCACCATCGCGCGCATGATTGAGCATTACGAAAACCTGCTGCAGGCTTTCACCGCCGACCCTGACCGCCCCATCGGCATCGTGCACTTCCTTACCTCTCGCGAGCAGCCGACCGCCTGCCTTCGGTCGCCATATCCGCAGAGCAGCGTTCCCCAGATATTCGAAGCCCAGGCACTGCGCTGGCCGAACGCGTCGGCTGTCTCCTTCGGCAATTCCTGCTGGAGCTATTCAGAACTCAACCAGCGCGCCAATCGTCTCGCGAATGCCATGATCGAATCAGGGCTTGAGACCGGAGAGAAAGTGGGCGTCTGCCTCGATCGGTCGCCCGAAGCCATCGTCGCCTTCCTCGCGATTCTAAAGGCCGGCGCTGCCTATGTGCCGCTTGACCTGTCACTCCCGGCCGAGCGGATCGCGATGCAAGTGCAACAGGCGGGCGTGCGCAAGGTTGTCACCTCGTCGGCGCGCAAAGCTGCCCTGCCTTGCAGTGTGCAGGAGATCGTTGTTCTGGATGATCTGCTGCGCGAATCTTTGAACGACGAAACTCCGAACGGCGAAAATCCGCGCGTTTCCCGCAATCCGGAAGATATCGCGTGCGTGATGTTTACCTCCGGCTCCGGAGGCATACCCAAGGCAGTGGGCATCCCGCACCGTGCGATTGTCCGCCTCGCCGTCGGCAACACGTATGCGTCACTGCGATGAGCGGGAGATCACTCCTGCATATGGCGCCACATTCCTTCGACGCTTCGCTCTTCGAGATCTGGGCCGCCCTGCTCAACGGCGGTTGTTCTGCCATCGCTCCGGAAAATCTCTCCTTTCCCGGCGAACTCGGCGAGGTACTGCGCAAGCACCAGTGTCTCGACTCTCTGGCTCACCGCATCGCTGTTCCATCTGATCGTCGATCTCGCCCCGCAGGAGTTGGCGAGCGTACAACAATTGCTGATCAGGCGGAGAAGCACTCTCCGTCGCGCACGTCCGCCGTGCTCTGCAATATCTCAAAGGCACGCGCCTGATCAACGCTTACGGGCCGACAGAGAACACGACATTCACCTGTACTTACGCGATTCCGCCAGAGATTCCGCCGGATATGCACTCGGTTCCCATCGGCAAACCCATCGCCAACACCTACGTCCGAATTCTTGACCAGAACATGCAGCCGGTTCCCATCGGAGTCCCAGGCGAACTTTACGCCGGAGGCGATGGCCTGGCGCTGGGATATCTCAACGATCCCCAGCTAACTTCGGATCGATTCGTTCCCGACCCATTTCTCGCCAACTCCCGCCTCTACCGAACCGGCGATATCGCGCGCTACCTGGAAGACGGCAATATTGATTTCATCGGCAGAGTGGATGACCAGGTGAAAGTCCGCGGATTTCGTATTGAGTTGGGTGAAGTCAACGCGGCTCTGCTCGCGCATGACTCGGTGGCAATGACCGCAACGTTGCCGGTCACTCTGGACGGAGGAACCGAACTCATCGCCTTGGTCAGCCCTAAACCTGGATGCAATCTCACCGCCGAAGCTCTTCGTGACCATCTGCAGCGCCGCTTGCCGAAATTCATGCTGCCCTCACGCATCGAAATTTGTGATTCTATACCTCTCTCGGTAAGAGGAAAAATTAACAAGTCTATTCTTCGTGTACAGGCGCTACAGGTGCTCAAGGAACATTCGCAGCCAGGTGCAAGCCAACAGATTTCTTGCGCCGACGAGATTGAGGAACGCCTGTCGCGCCTATGGGAAGAACTCCTGTATTGCCGTGAGACTTCTCGCGAAGCCGATTTTTTCTGCCAGGGAGGTCACTCACTGCTCGCCGCCCGATTGCTGGTCCGAATCGAACGCGAGTTTGGAGCGCGCGTATCCATGAGGGATTTTGTCGAACACCCGACCATCAAAGCGCTCGCGTCATTCGTTCGCGCGCAGGCACTCCTGACGAACCCTCCCTCTTACGCTGGATCACCCCACCGCACCACCGAGGTTAAACGGAGTCAGAAAATCGCCTGCCAATGCGTGTCTTTGTCGCAAACTGCCCCCATATTCTCGCATCAAACTACCCGGAAAATGGATGAGTAGAGGCTCTTCTATGCTCTCGCTTGCTCCAAGCGAAGGCCATTCGAAACATTGCGAACCCAAATCGAGGCATGAACATGAAAATCTTTCATCGTCATAGTGCTCCGAAGGACACTGATTTATCGGGGCAATGGATGACCATAACCTGTCCTGTTTGTTCCCGGTCGATAGAGGTGGAGTGTTCGGCCGGCACGCTCACCGCTCCGACCGTCAAGTGCACGTGCGGGACGATCATTAACAGCGAGCTGGGATACTTCTCCCGGGCAGCATAGAACCTTCCACGCGAGGTGCGTGACGGGTCAATCCGGGCGCCGGAAAGAAATCAGCAATGGACTGCGACCGGAAGGACCACGAGCGAATTCTCGTCCAAGGCGGCTATGAATTCTTATAGCAATGGGCTGTATAGCAATGAGTTGTCCTGCACTCCGGGCATTCCGGGGCTCGGCATTGAAATTGGTGGAGTGCCCCGACCCACAACGTTGGAACCGCTTCGTCGACGGCCACCCCGACTCACGTTTCTGCCACCTGTGGGGATATCGCCGCGCCCTCGAAGATGCCTACGACTTCCATTGCGTCTATCTGGAGATCAAAAACCAGGGAAGACTTGTCGGAGTGTTTCCTTCGGTACTGGTCAAACGGCAGCAGCAAATTCTGCTCTCGCAACCATTCGTAGAGTATGGAGGTCCACTCTGCAGCCACTTCACCCGGAAGGATTATATGTCCCTGGGAGAGGCTTTGCTCGAAGCGGCGCGAGTAAGAAACTGCGAAAGCGTTTTGATCCGTGGGGGAGTCGGCGCCGAAAATCTGAGCGCGTTCAAACACTGTAGTCGCACCGTGCTCCAGCACTACGGCGAACTCCACCTTGAACGAACGAAAGAAGACATCTGGCAGCACCACCTCTCGCAGAAGGCCCGCAACGCCGTGCGGTCGGCCTCAAAGTCGGGGCTGCGTTGCGAGATTCATCGCGGCGCCAATGCGGTGCAACCGCCTTTTTACCATCTGTATCTGCGGTCGATGAAGAGACTTTCCGTGCCCCCGCATTCGCCGAGATTTTTTGCGGCGCTCGCCGCCCATCTCAACGAAAGACTTGTCTCCTGCTGGGTTTACCAAGGCCAAGAACCGCTGGCAGTAATTCTCGGCGGCATTACGGCGCGGCGGCTCCATTGCATCATCCTGGCCTCTGACGAACGCGCCTGGCCCCTCCATCCGAATGATCTTATTCATTGGAATTTGATCGAGTGGGCGCTCGACCAGGGCATTGAGCGGCTGGATCTCGGCTCCGCCAGTTCGACCAAGCAGTTGGATTTCAAACGTAAGTGGGGAGCCGAGATGCACGATTATGCACTGCTATCCATCAATGCCTCGGGCCAGTTACAGACTCCGGAATGGAATCGCGAACATGTGCTCGAAAAGAGGCTCTGGAACTGCCTCCCGCTGTGGGCATCCCGCATCCTCGGTCCCTCTCTAAGGAAACGGCTCTCCTAGTCAGGCAGGAGCTTATGCCCGAATCATAGTTGCGGTATTCGCGCTGATTGTCTCTGCTCTACATTCGGAGTGTCATTCTGAGCGTCAGCGAAGAATCCCCGCACCGTCCGAGTCTTCCGTGCAACTCCAAGTTTTTCAACCCGTGATCGATTTTCTGTGGAGTTTTTCCCGGCTGCAGAATATTCCAGCCTGGTATCAAGATAATCGGAATTACTCTCGCCTTTCGCTCTCGCCCGTCCCGAAGGATGCACCTTTCGTGAAACCGCCCTGGTATTCTCCATGTCCATTTCGCCGTCAACAATGAGCTGCCGCGCGTAATCCCAAAAGAAAATAGTTCGCTAAACGAAAACAGACAGGGCTGGCACAATGCCAGCCCTGTCTGTTAGTGGCGACCCGGTTTTAGTGAGTGCATGAGGGTGCTGAGCCGGTCTGGGGGATCGTATATCCCGGAGGTCCCCAGCCTCCAACGAGTGCCGGGAAATTAACCGGCGAGTTCAGCACTGGACTGCCGGAAGCGATGGTGTAGCTCCATCCCGAGAGCTGCGGATTCACACTGGATGGGCTGGCATCGCTGTAAGCACCGCCAGAGCTGATCGCACTACCGCCGTAATTGTAATAGTCGTTATTGGCGATCGCGGGCGCATTCGGCGGCGACCCGGCGTCGATCCTGTACCCGCCGCCTCCACCCGCACCGATCACGATATTGTGCTCATACTCATTTCCGCTCATCGCATTGTTGGAGCAAGAAGATGTCTGCAGCGCGGCCACGTTATTCCCATAGGTCGAGAGATCCGTCAGATTGCCGGTGATGATGTTGTTAAATCCACCGTGGATCATGATCGTGTTGCCGCCGTTCTTTCCGGTAATTACATTTCCCGTGGCGGTCACGTTCGATGCGCAATCGTCCATGTACAAGGCCGCACCCCATCCGACTGTCGCACTGGTGTTCCCATCGCGAATGTAGTTGTTAGTCCACTTGATATTCGTCGGCCCCGAAGAGCTGGGGTCCTGGACATAAAGTGCTCCACAGTCGGCGATTCCCGTGCACAGGTTATAAAGTACGTTACCGGTCACGTTAAGGTTGGAGATGTCTCCATTCACTTCGACCAATAGAATGCCCATCTGCGCAATGTCGTGAACCACGTTGTGCGAAATTGTTGCATTGGCGCATCCGTAACACATGAAGCCGCCGGCGCTGTTATCCGCCGTGTCGTAGCCATTGAAAATCAGATTGTTCTCGACCACCATGTTACTGCCGCCGTTATAGCCACCAATCCCGGCAAACTGAAAGTTATGAATCGAGAGTCCATTGATAGTCAGATTGTTGGTGACATTGAAGAAGAATGCAAAATAATCTCCGCTTCCTGCACCCGTCGAGCCGCCGCTGATCGAGGCGCTATCGTAACCATCGGGCGGGTAATAAGACCAGGTCTCTCCGTTATCTGCCGAGCCCAGGTTAAGCCCGCAACTGGAGGTGCTCCAGCCGCAATCGGCGATGACGGGCAAGGTGTAATTGCCCGCGCGGACATAGGTGGTCTTGATCGTAGAACTCGCCTGCATCGCACTCTGCGCTTTGGCGAAGGTGGCGAAGGGCGCCGCCAGGGTTCCGGGATTAGCATCGTTGCCGGAGGTAGAAATGTAGTAAGCAGGTGTCGTCGGCGCCTGCGCAACTGGAGCGGCAGCGACGGTCAGGCTCAGGGCGGAGGTGGCTGCCTGGGGCGTCGCTTCCGAGTCCTTTGCCTGGATGGTAAAACTGGAACTGCCGGCCGCCGTGGGCGTGCCGCTGATGACCCCCGCGCTGGAGAGCGCTAGTCCATTAGGAAGCGTTCCCGAAGCGACGCTCCAGGTATAGGGTGCGGTTCCGCCGCTGGCGGTCAGCGTCGCCGAATAAGCACTGCTGACGGTCGCACCAGGCAGCGAACTGGTTGTTAATTGAATAGGCGTCGGCGTAGGTGTAGGCGTCGGCGTAGGTGTCGGGGTGACTTTTAGGGTCAAGCTGTCCGAATAAATTCTGCCCGACGAGGCCCAGGCTTTCACGACAATCGCGTGCTGGCCGGTGGACATGGGGATGCTCGTGCTCAGGCTCGACGCCGAGGTGGTATATACGCTCTTCGAGTCAACGTAGATCACCATCCCGGTAATATTGCTCCGCGAAGCGGCGCTAGCCTTGAAGCTGACCGGCGACTGGACGGTAGCCCCGCTAGTGGGCGAAGAAACGGTGACACTGGCAAATCCACCACTTGCGATCAGTAGTAATCCGGTAAGCAAAACGGGTGTTGCGAGAAGCCTTTTCATCCGATGGAATCTCCTGAGCCTGACAATACTGGCCAGCTACTCCATCTCCCATCAGCGAATACTCCCACTTCGCTGCACAAAATTCACGCCCTTGTTCTAGGTGTGAATTGCTAAGCACCGCAACATCAAAGACTTATACTTCTAAGACAATCGTTAGGGTAGCAACTAAGGTGTAAGTTGATCGTCAGCAACTAAGCCGTAAGTTGCTTGAATCGGATGATCAGCACTGTCCTCGCCGCAACCCTTTGCAGTGGCCATAATGGCTGACTGCAAAGGGTTTTTACATCTCTAAGTACCTGGCGCGCAGAAGCACTCGGTGGACGGGGAGCCGATCGATGCTGATTTCTTTCCATGCGGAACAACTCTCAATGTGCGTCTTGCAACCAAGGTAAGTTGTGCTGAGATGTAGAAAGGTCCCCCTAGGGTTCGGCCACGGCTTCGTCCTGCCTTAGAGTCCGATTGATCTGCCCGCGAACTTCGCCCACGAACTAAGGCGCGAGGGGTAATGTAGATGGAAAGTGGAACAGAGATTTTCAGCAACATCTCCGGACTTCCGGAACGTCGCAGATGGGCCCGCTACACCGTTGCGATAGGAATCCCCATCGACACCGACTCGGGCAAGAGTTGTGTCCTGGTGCTGAACTTGTGCGAGGGTGGCATGGCCGTGCGCACCGAGGCGCGGATAAAGTTTGGTTCGGTCATACGCTTGCGATGGCAGTTACATCAGCAAGGCGGCTTACTTGAGACAGAAGCCGTTGTCGTTTGGATAGATCCGGCGTCAGCGCGCTTCGGAATCAAATTCCAGAATTTATCCGAACATGCGGGCCAGAGTATTTGTCGTTGGGCAAAGTTGGCGCAACAATCGCTGGACGCGTCGCAGGCGAAATTGGGCAGGGACTCGTTCGTCGGTCGCAGGACGGTAAGCACCCTGCCGCCGGTCCGAGTTCCGCTGCGGGCAGAGACGAATTCTCCTGAGCCCGTCGCTCGGGTCCCGGCGACCGCCTCCGAAGCTCGGCGGGATAGGCGTCTGTGGGCGCCGGTGGCAGCCGTCGTCACGCTGATTTGTTTGGTCCTCATGGGGGTCGGAGCTTATTGGGGAGTTCACGCCACCAACGAAGGCGGCTCGGGCCTGGCGATTGGACGCGGAAGTGTCCCGATGCTTCGCCTCGCTGGCTCAAACACCATCGGCGTTAAGCTGGCGCCTGCCTTGGCGCAGGCGTTTCTCAAGCAACTGGGGGCCAGGGACATTCAAGTCCTGCCTGGAGCCAACGCCGAGGAAGTATCCGTTCTGGGTATTCTCCCAGGTCTTCTGCCCGGAGGCAGCAACCAAGTGGAGATTCAGATTGCGGCCCACGGATCAGCGACGGCCTTTGAGGACTTGATGCATGCATCCTGCGACATAGGCATGGCGTCTCGCAAGGTTACGCCCAAAGAAATCAGCAAGCTCTCGGCGTTAGGAATTCTGTCAGCCCCGGCCAGCGAGCACCTGCTCGGTCTCGATGGCATCGCCGTGATTGTAAATTCTTCCAACCTGATTGAAACCCTGACCAAAGATCAACTCGCGGGGATTTTCTCCGGCACCGTCGTCGATTGGTCGGAGGTGAGCGGTCAGCATGGAAAGATCAACGTTTATGCCCCTGACGACAGATCTGGTACTTACGATACGTTCAAGACCGTAGCTCTTGGCAGCAAGCGGTTGGTGAATACCGCCAGACGTTTTGAAGATAATCGCGCGCTCGCCGACGCCATAGCCGCCGACCGCAACGGCATCGGTATTGTTGGCCTGCCTTACGTTCTGAATGCAAAATCCATCGCGGTGGCAGAGCGCGGAGCCATTCCCTTCAAACCAAATCGGTTGACGGTAGGGACGGAAGACTACCTGCTCTCCCGGCGCCTGTACTTATATACGGCCGCCAATCCGGAGAATAAGTACGTCCGAAAATTCGTGGAGTTCGCTCTCTCCAGGGCTGGTCAGGACGTGGTTGGCGAAGTCGGATTCATCGCCCAGAACGTGACTTCGGAGAAAGGCGTGATTGCCTCCGATGCGCCCTATGAGTATCGGCGTCTCACCCAGGGTGCCGGGCGATTATCGATTGATTTTCGCTTTCTCCCGGGCTTCACCGTTCTCGATAGCAAGGCCATGATGGACTTGGACCGGGTGGTCAGCTTTCTCGCCGACTCTGGATACAGCGGCAACGATGTCATGCTCTTGGGGTTCACCGACAACACTGGGGACCGGCAGAGCAATTTCGCCATCTCCCAGAGTAGGGCGAGAATTGTCGCGGAAGAATTCGCGCAGCGAGGGCTTAAACCGGCTACGGTCAAGGGCTTTGGTCCGGTTCTACCGGTGGGCGCAAACGATAGCGACCAAGGCAGGGAGCGCAACCGGCGAGTTGAGATATGGCTCAAACAGGCGCAGTGTGGCGCCCCTCGCACGGCCCGGAACCCAGGCTAGGACTGCTCCATGGTAGATGCATCCACCTCGTGTTGAGAGTGTCATCCTGACACCCTACAAGTCTCCCGTGGGGCCTCAAGCTTTTCGGCCAGTGATCGATTCTGTTCTGCCTTCGGTCTCGCGGTTGTCTCGGAACGGCCCTAGATCTGAAGGTGCCTGGTTCGACGAAAGAAATTTATTTTGCAGGAGCGTAAAAGTAATAATCGGCCGTGTAATTGATCCGCGCCTTCGCTCCTTGATGCTGGGCGTCGCAGCCCGTCGTTGGTGCCCGGCCGCCCTTGGTGTTCAGCCGTTGAATGGTGCGAACCTCACTCATGACTCCGTTGCCGGTGTGATCGGTAGCAGTAAGCAGCAACCACGGAATCGAATCAGGGGATGGAGCAGTCTGGCTGCTCACTTTCCCTTTTACCTGGCTGCCGTCCGTTGCCTGCCAGGTAGGCCCGGCGAAGTGCTTGGCGACTTCCTTCCCTTGGTCGTCAGTGAGCCTCGCATCCGGTGCGCTCAGCACCCAGGCGAATCCGGTATCGCCGCCGGACGAAGATTGACAGATGTAAATCTGATCCCCGGTGGCGTGCCCCTGGAGCACCAGCCGTTGGTCGCTCGGCGCCTTGATACTGTCGGGCACAGCAGCTCCGTTTTGTGCCCACGCACAGGTGAGGAATACAGCCAGAAAAGCCAAGGAACATACTGAGAGTCTTCGTTTGCTGGCCCTGCGCATGGTGACGAAATGCAACTCCCTGCTGGAGAATAACCTCATGGTTTGCTGTTGGAGCATAACCCGCCTGACGGGGTTGTACCCACCCATCATGCACTCAAACTCGGCACCGCCAATTGGCGAACGGTCGCAGCGCGCAGTAAGCATCCGTGGCAACATCTCGTTCCGATTCCATCCGGCACCGCTTCACGCCGCTTCTTTCCTTCGTTCCTCACGCAATCCGTAGGCAGCCCGCTTCCGGCGATCATCGCGCAGCAGGGCACGCAACTGTTCGCGAAGCTCTGGCGTATCCCGGTATCCATGGGAATCCACCGAGTGCTGCACCGCGAGGTTAAGCACTTCTTCTTCGTTTCCCGAGATCGCAAATTCACACGGAATATCTGCTGGAAACCAGCGGCAGTCAAGTACTTTGCAATTCTTGGCCATCACTCGCCTCAACGGTAACACTGGTGCCTAGCTTAGCGGTGTCAGCGGCAGGGTTCAACGCTGCTTCGCTTCCCGGTCACCATGCATGGATCATCATTGCTCTTATCGACCCGTCATCACCGGGCGAGAAAA
Organism: uncultured Acidobacteriota bacterium; assembly: GCA_963779365.1. Taxonomy (GTDB): domain Bacteria; phylum Acidobacteriota; class Terriglobia; order Terriglobales; family Acidobacteriaceae; genus TOLSYN. Next base: position 19,058 of record CAVZYB010000012.1, read on the forward strand.
AAAGGCCCTTGCCTTCGATTTGATAGCCGAAGGATTTCAACAGGTGATACACCTCGGCGTAGTCGCCATCGTTGTGGTAGGTGGCGATGGCAAGCTTAGGCCGGTGGCTGCGCAGGAAGTTCTGCCCGCCGGTGAAGATCGCATGCTCTGCGCCTTCGGCATCGCACTTGATAAACGTAGGCTTCGCATCGAGTTCTTCGACCAGATCGTCCAAGGTGCGTACCTGCACGGGGTATGAGGTGGGCGTAGCTCGGGCGCACATCCTGCTGGCCCCGACGTTGGCAATATCGAATTCAAAATGCGCGACGGAAGGCTCACTTCCCAAAAGGCAGTTCACAATGACGGGGCATGACTCCTCGCGCAGCGCAAACAGATCGCGCATAAGCTCGCACATTTCCCTCGACGGTTCAACGGAGATTACCCGCCTGACGCGACTCGTCATCATGGCCGAAAAAGTGCCTTCACAAGCACCGATGTCCAACACCACGTCGTCTGCCGTGACCTTGGTTGCACCGAAGAGGTATTGATGCGGATGATCCGGCAGGAACAATTCGGCAGAGACTTGGAACAACTCGCGCAGGTCGGCACTCCCCGGGTACAGAAACGTCTGACCCTGAATGATGACCCGGTTGTACTCGCCATAGGGAGTGACTTCTATCTTGTTCTCTCTGGCAAACTGCCGGTTCAGGCGGCCTTGGGTTTTCAGCAGCCAGTGCTTCGGAATAGCCGACTCAGGTCCTGTTTGCCGCAGGAAACGCAGCACCGAAAGGGCCTTTCCGGTTACGTTCGTTAAGTTACCCATGAAGCACTGACCTCCGCTTCCTCCATTATAAGCATGAGTGCCGGACGTCTATAATCGTCAACTCCCCACACCATAAAAGCGAGCGTATCTGAAAAAGTAATCTCACCCGGAAGCTGCTCACCAGTTTCCCGGGGGTTCCTTTTTTGTCAGCAGGCATCGTACTTCTTCTTCGTTGACACAGGACACCGCGCATACCAGAATTCATACAGCAACCCAAACATCCAGCTAATGAACGAGTGAGAGGAGCCGTGTATCATGCGGAGTCCAGAGAAAGAAGAGCGGCTGAGCTACAAAGCCACGCGGGAGTTCATCGCCTACGTTTCCGAAGGGTTAGCCCCCGCTTATATCAATGAGGGAGACGTCATCATTGCGGACCCCGAGCACTGGAACGGATGGAAATGGAACGGGCGGGAATCATTGCGTTTCTTCTCGGGGCGAACCCAGTACTACGTGGACCGGAAGACCTTTCTCAATTTCACCGAAATCCTTAATTGATTCGCCCTGGCAATGGCATGCCATCGTATTGGATCGCATCTCGGATCGGCTGTCACCCAAGGCATTGGCAGCCGAATCGAGTCTCGCCGCAAGCTGATATCCATCCGGAATTCCATCCGCAAAGAACTCATGCAAGCAAAGTCCCGACTGAACGCGACGCTCCTGAACCGCCGGTTTGCCGGGCTGCCTCTGGCGGAGTGCCTGGTATTGCTCACGTTCACGGCAATTGCAGCCGTGGCAGTCTGCTTTCACGAGCCTTGGGCGGATGAGGCGCAGGCTTGGCTCATCGCGCGCGACCTTGGCATTGGCGGAATTCTGCATCAGATGGGGTACGAAGGCAGTCCTCCGCTGTGGCACCTTCTACTCTGGGTACTGATTCGTCTGCACCTGCCTTATGCGGCGCTGGGGGCCGTATCGCTCACCCTGGTAGCGGCTGGAATGTATATCTGGCTGCGCTGGAGTCCGCTTCCTGCGCTTCGTCCGCTTGCTGGTTCCATTCGCTTTTTATTACCAGTATCAGTACGCGGTGGTAGCTCGAAGTTACGCCTTGTCGACCTTGCTGGCGTTTGCGGCGGTTGCGCTCTGGAGAGCGAAGCCGGTTCGCGTGATTCCCCTCGGGTTGGTTGTTGCATTGCTCGCACAAACCAACCTGTACGGATTCACGATCGCGGGAGGAATCGCCTGCGCGTTTGCCTGGGAATACATCGGCGAGTTCCGCAAACAGCGTCCTTCGCGAACCCAACTCTTGCAGACCTGCGTAGCCGCTGCTCTTGTCCTGGCTTCGGCGGCCATTGCCCGCTCTCTGGCCAAGCCATATCCAGACTGCAGTTTCAGGGCGGCGACCCAACTGCAAAAGGGAACTGCGTTGGGGAGCATCGCGCATGGACTGAGCGGCCTTCCAGAATTCAGCACCGCGCTCGGCCTGAATCTTACCTGGGGACTAAGCCTGCTGCTCATCGTCACCATCTGGGCGATTGCCATCAAGAAACGTTTTTTCGTACTGCCGTTGATCGCTACTTTGCTCCTGGCATACCAGATGAGTACCGGACACGATGGCGTTCTTCGGAATCGGTGCCAGCGTGGTTCTGCTGATTCTCGTGCTGTCCTGGTTTTTTGCGGTAAAGCAGCTTGCCTGTGCTCTGCCGTTCCTCTTTACGGTGCTTGCCATGGGATGGGTCTGGTCGAAACCGTGGCATTACGGAATGGCTCTGACGGCATTTCTGGTTTCCGTGTGGGCAGCGTGGCCGGCCGGGCACGCTCCCGAATTTGAATCTCCAACCCGGCTTCTGGCTGTCTCGCTGGCGGTGTTGCTGCTTTTGCAGATGCCATTGACGGCGGAAACCGTGCGCGCGGAAGTGCAGGGGCCATATTCCGGCAGCAGAGCTACGGCCGAGTTTCTTCGTCCTTACGTGGGCAGAAGGCCTATCTACTGCGTGAATTTTTACGGAACCGGCGTGCAGCCCTATTACGACCGGAATATCTTCGCCAACTGGCCTACGGCATTCTGGACCTGGTCAACTCGAAGGGCTGCTGAATCAAATCGAATCCTCTATGAGTCCCCGCCCAATAACGCGATTATCGTGGTTCCTACCGGTGGCCAGGCTGCTCCCAAACTCGCAAAATCCGAGCTCGCACGGGCGCAGCTCGCGAAGCGGCACTTCCTGAGGAGGCGCGAGTTTTGCGGAGCGCAATTTTGGCTGGGCGGAGTATCGGAGTACGAATGCTACGAAATTTACGAGCGCCAGCCCCGATAACCCCCCGATAACAAAGAATACCGTGCCGAATTTCTTCCTCTCAGGGCGCATTGCGCGATCGTGTGGTTCGCAATCGCGTGGTACTCCGGACGAAGCACTTTGAAAACCCCCGCTCAGAAATCGCAATCCAACCTTAAAGCAAAGTTGAAAAGGAGATCTGATGAAGAGAGGAATTCTCACGTTATTGGCGGCTGTAATGGCCCTCGCGATTTGTGGGTGGGCCCAGGCCGACGATGAGAAGAGCAAGGCTACGCAGCGACTGGACAAAGCGTCCGCCGATTTGAACCAGCTCATAAATGCCCCTGACAGCGGTATTCCCGACACGATACTCGCCAAAGCCAAGTGCGTCGCCATCATTCCCAGCCTCGTGAAAGGTGGGTTTGTATTTGGTGCCGAGCATGGACGCGGCGTGGCGACTTGCCGGGTGGCAAATGGCAGATGGAGTGCCCCGGCTTTTTTCACTCTCACCGGGGGTAGCTGGGGAGCGCAGATCGGCGGCGAGGATGTCAGTCTCGTGATGCTCTTTATGAATCAGGAAGGAGCCGAAAAATGACTGTCTGCAAACTGGAAGATCGGCGCCGATGTCGGCATCGCGGCTGGCCCATGGGGCAGGCAGGGCAGTGCCAGCACCGATTGGAAGGCGAACTCGGGCATCCTGACCTACTCGAGGGCAAAGGGTGCTTTCATCGGCGCTACCTTGAACGGCGCCAACGTTCACGTTGACGACAAGGCAATGCAGGCGTTCTACGAAAACAGCAATGCCGGCTTCCGCGAGGTCCTGATGGGCAACGTCCATCCTCCGCATGAGGCACGCCAGTTTTTGACTTCTGTCCGCCGAGACTTCCACGAGGCAAACGCTGGCAAGTAGTGCCAGGCGGCGCGCCAGTGCAAGCCTCTAGTTTGGCGCGGCGCAGAAACTCGTGAGGCGAACGTGGCCCACTGCGCTTGGCGAAGTGGGCCATATTCTTCCGCACTGCTCGGCTTCGTTTTTGCCGTTTAGAGCTGTTCGACGGTAGCTGTATCCACCTCGTGTTGAGAGTGCCAGCCTGAACGAAGTGAAGGATCCCAGCACCCTTCAAGTCTCCTGTGCGGCCTCCAGGCTTTTCCACCAGCGATCGATTCTGTTTCGCCTTCGGTCTCGCGGATACACTTGGGAACCGCTCTACCACAGGATTTTGGGCCACCAATGCCGGTCGCATCACATCTCTTCTAAACCATAGGTTGACGATATGCGACCCGCTCCATTCCTGTTCACAACTGCATTTGTCGGCGTGCTGCTTGCCTGCGCCTACGGGCAGGTTCCGAATCTCGAACCTGAATTCGGACTTGATACGCCGGTTCCCACGGTCTCCTTCGAAGTCGCATTCCCCGGAGTTTCGGCAGAGCACTATGTGTTCGCAGTCGACTCCTCCGGCAGTGCTGCCTACCGCTCCGATAACATCGGCACGGAAGGGCAGCGCGAGAGTGCGCTGGGCGAGCCATACACCTTGGAATTCACTATCTCTGGGGCGACCAGCGCGCGTATTTTTGATCTTGCCCGGCAGGCAAACTATTTCAAGGGTAAGTTCAGCGCCGTCAACGGACCGGTGGCGAACGCCAGCGTCACCACCCTGACATACCGCGAGGGTCCGCCATTTTCTTACCAGGGACTGATTTCCAATGTCGTGGATAACGACACCACCTACAGCTTCACGACAAATCCAGCCCTCCAGGAACTCGCACGTATTTTCGAAGGTATCTCCAACACCCTTGAGCTTGGCCGTCGACTTGAGCAGCAGCGCCAGGTTGATCCATCGGCCGTCGACACCACACTCACGCGTATCGGAGCTAGCGCCTGCGATCACCAACTCCTCGAGTTGAACGCAATCCAGCAATCGCTGCAGGATGTGGCCAATGATCCTGCCGTGACCCAAGTTTCGCGCTCAGCGCGCGCGGCAATTGCTAGCATTGGAGAACTCCCCCCTGCAACTGTCGGCGGCCTGTGCCAACCATAGTCAAATTTTTCCCGAGTTCTGATTTCTTTTAGAGCTGCTCCATGTTAGATGTATCCGCATCGTGTTGAGAGTGTCCTGAACGAAGTGAAGAACCCCAGCACCCTTCAAGTCTCCCGTGGGGCCCCAACTTTTCGGCCAGTGATCGATTCTGTTTTGTCTTCGGTCTCGCGGATACACGGCGCGGAACCGCCCTAGCCGCAACCGCGGGCTTCTTCGGGTTGCGCTAGGTTGTTGCTCCCCAGGGACAAGTGCGCGCCGCGGCGCCATTCTGCCAAAATGATCGAGGTCCTGATCACCATCGCCGTTCCGTCATTGTTGCCTGTGATTAGGGTCACATCGCTCGAGGCGTCAACCGCGATAGGACTGGATGAGATCCTGAGCTAAGCCAACTATGAATACGGAGACTGGGAACGTCGTAGACTGTACTGCCGCAGAGCGGCTCCCGCGGCCGGATCTCCCGGCAAGACCGAAGGAAGCGCGCGCACCGGCATTGCGCGGCGTCGGATTGCTGGTCGCCGTGCTGCTGGCCTGCCTGTACGTTGCGGGCGTGGCGAAGGCTGCCTTTTATACCGGAGCGTTCTTCATTTTGTTTCCGGAGCTGGGGGCACTGGCTCAGGATACCCTGACCCGGCCGCGCGGAAGTTGGAGTAATGCGCCGATCCTTCTCGTTCTCACGCCCAGCTTGGCGGCGATTGCGGGTGTCCTGGTCGCGCGCAATTGCCCGTACGGTTATCTATCGGTGCTTCTGGCCGTGGGCGGAGCGCTGGCGGTGATCAAGCTTCTGCGCTCCCCGATTGTGCCGGCCATCTCGGCGGCGTTGCTTCCGGTTGTCTTCGGGGAGAAAAGTTGGTGGTATCCTCCCGCCGTGTTCATCGGTGCAGGAGTGCTGGCCATCCTGTGCGCCGTCTGGAAGCGCGCACCGTTGGCCCGCAAGCAGGCGTTGAGTGTGCCTGAAGCTAGCGCCACGCCTGCCCCGGAGTTGCCTCACGCAGGCTACGCTTACTTGGCGCTTGGCGTGTTCCTGCTTCTGGCGGTGTGGTGCGTAAAGCTCACGGGGCTTCGTTTCCTGCTGTTTCCTCCGCTCGCGGTGCTCGGCTTTGAGATGTTCAGCCGCCCCCGGAGCTGTGCCTGGTCCGGCCGCCCTTTGCTGATGCCGCTGGCCTGCTTCCTGACCGCGGGTGGCGGATTCCTCTTCTGGAAGCTTGGTGGCCTGCACCCACTGGCCGCGGCCGCCAGCATGGCATGGAGTTTTCTGGTGCTGTATGTCCTGGACCTGCACGTTCCGCCGGCGATGGCCGTGGCACTCATCCCGCTGATCATGGCGCGCCCAACGGCTGCGTTTCCACTAGCGGTAGCTTTAGGAACTCTGCTGCTTACGATTTGTTTTCTGCTGTATCGTTGGCTGCTCAAGTTTCACGCAGCTTGCCCGGCGGCCGATGCCGAACTCTAGAGCTGTTCCATGGTAGATGTATCGACCTCGTGTTGAGAGTGTCGACCTGAACGAAGTGAAGGACCCCAGCACCCTTCAAGTCTCCCAAGGGGCCTCAAGCTTTTCGGCCAGTGATCGATTCTGTTTTGCCTTCGGTCCCGCGGATACACTTGGCGCGGAACTGCTCTGGGCTGAACTCCCAACCGGCCCAGCGAATCCCATGCCATAATCTTGCCCCAAAACTCTCTCTTCCAACCCAGCGGCCAACCGTTACTGATCTCCAACTGTTTGGCAGAAAGGTAATTGATCTTTGAATCAATTATTTCGCGCTTTTCATACCATTAGCCAAACAGTAATTTCCCCTCCGGAAGAGTTTACCTTCCAGTGAATCGTTGCGGCGGAATCGGCAAAATCAAGCCATGCCCATCAAAGCGCCGTAGCGCAAACTAATCTTCACCTTTGAGAGGTGGCACTGAATCACTACCTTTGCTGATTTTTGTTTTCCGCGCAGGGGTTTTGCGGCTCGTGGATTCCTTGTCGCCGGCATCGGAGAGGCGTGTATTGAGCGACTGAAGTTGCTTGCGCCAGTCGATCGCCTCATCGACATCGCGGACATTGTCGCGCCAGCCCTCGCGTACTTTCACGAAGAGTTCCAGGAAGACCTTGACCCCGAGGATGCGTTCGATCTGCTGCCGGGCGCGGGTGCCGATGTGCTTCAGCATGGCGCCCTGCTTGCCGATGATGATGGCCTTCTGTCCATCGCGCTCCACGAAAATTACGGCAGAGATTCTGGAAAGCTTTGTCCCTTCCTCGAATTTCTCGATCAGCACGCCGCTGGCGTAGGGAACCTCCTGCGCGGTGTTGATGAGTATCTGTTCGCGAATCAGTTCGGCGACGATGAAGCGCTCGGGCTGATCGGTGATCTGGTCTTCCGGAAAATACTTGGGGCCTTCCGGTAATGCGTTGACGACGGCGTTGAGCAGTTCTTCTTTACCGAGCTCTTTTTCGGCGGAGATGGGGACAACTTGCGCAAAGTCAAAACGCTGCGACCAAGCTTCAATGGTGGGCAACAGTTTGGTCTTCTCGAAGAGATCGATTTTGTTCAGCAGCAGGAAGGTTTTGAGCTTGGCGCGCTTGACGATATCGAGGACGAACTCGTCTCCGGTGCCGAACTTCTGGGTAACATCCACGATGAGCAGGACGAGGTCGCAGCCTTCGAGCGAGTCATAGACCTCCTGCATCATGCGCTTATTGAGCTGGTCTGCCGGCTTGTGTACGCCGGGAGTGTCTACGAAGATGACCTGACCGGCAGGGCGCTTGGCCTTGCGTTTTACGTTGACGATGCCGGTAATGCGGCTGCGCGTGGTCTGCGCCTTGTGGGTGACGATGGCGAGTTTTTCGCCGACGAGCGAGTTGAGCAAAGTGGATTTGCCCGCATTGGGACGGCCGATGATGGTTACGAATCCTGAACGCACACTTCGATGCTATTCTACTGCGCCGTTCTTGGGAATGGGGTGGTGGCGTTTGATGAGCACCCGGATCTTTTCGACGCGGCGGGAGGTGGACTCCAGCACCTCGAAACGGAGCTCGCCCTCCTGTACAACTTCGCCCGGCAGCGGGATGTGTCCCGCAATCTCGGTGACCAGTCCGCCGACCGTGGTGGCGTGCCAATCCTCAGAGAGCCGGATGCCGAAGAGCTCTTCGAGCCGATCGGCTTCAAGGGTTCCGAGGACGATGTAGCTGTTATCGCTCTCGCGGATGGCCTCATTGCGCAACTCGCCTTCGTTGCTGAGCTCGCCGACAATTTCCTCGATGAGATCCTCAACCGTGACCAGACCGGCCACGCCACCGTATTCGTCGATGACGATGGCCATGCGGCGATTGGCGCGCTGCATTTCATTGAGCAGTTCGCTGGCCCGCTTGGTCTCCGGGACAAAAAAGATATCGGTCTTCATCAGGCTGCTGGCGACGCGACGGGAGGCTTCCGTATCGGCCACCTGGAGCAGGTCGCGAGCCGAGACGATGCCGACGATGTGATCGAGATCCCCGCGGTAGACCGGAACGCGAGAGAAGGGATGCTCCGAGAGCAGGTGGGTGAGCTGTTCCACCGTCGTATCGGCGGAGACGGCCACAATGGAGGGGCGCGGAGTCATGACATCGCGCACCGTTTTGTCGCCGAACTCGACGACCGAATGAATGAGCTCGCGATCGCTTTCTTCCAGAATGCCCTCGTCCTGGCCTGCTTCGATCAGTGCATCCACCGCCTCGGAAGGATGCTCGGGTTCTTCATCGGCGTTCTCCGGACGGGTGAGAGAGATGACGGACTGGAGAAAACCCAGAATCAGGGTGAGCGGCAGGACCGTCCAGATCAGGAATCGGAGAAGCGGCGTGAAGTGGATGAGCCAGCCACCGCGGGTGCGCGAAAACATCAGGTAGGGCAAAAAACGGTCAAAGATGAGAACGACGATCACCGCAAAAAAAACAGCTTGGGCAGCCTCTTCGGCGTTCCATCCGGGCTGCGCAAAGACCGAATAGGCGAGGAGAAAGCAGATCGACGCGGTAAGAAGTTGTTCGAGCAGAGCGAAAGAGAGAGCGGCTCGCTGATGATTGAAGCCAAGACGCGGCTCAATCTGATGCTCAAAAAGCTCGATATTCTCCTGAAATTCGCGGGAGAGAAATTTACCGCTCTCGCTATAGAGACGTGAGACATAGGCGCTGATTAAGAGCAGCGCGATGAGCACGACAAGGGCAAAGGTGAGGGCCATTACGGCCTCCTGCCAACGCGCGCCGCCGGACTGCGAGCTGGGCCGCCTGATACGCTGCGAGTTGCGCCGCGCAAGGGCGCAATGCGCTCGATCAGTCCGGCCGGGAGTTTGAGCTCGGTGCGAAGCTTCCGCTCAAGCCGAAACATCTGGCCGCGATCGATCTCATGGTCGTGACCGGCGAGATGCAGCATTCCGTGGAGGATAAGAACCTTCACTTCGGTAAGCAGGTCGTGGCCGATTTCGGCTGCCTGGGTACGAGCTGTCGCGGACGGAAATAGCGATGTCGCCGCCTACCGACGGGTGGTGCCGCCGGGAAGGAAAGCACGTCGGTGGCTTTGTCCTTGCGACGGAACTGCAGATTGAGCCGGTGCATCTCGGCGTCACCGGTGAGCAGGATATTGACCTCACCGGAGAGTCCGGCCGCGCGCTGAGCCCGGTTTGCAAAACGGGCAAGAGCGAGGCGGCTGAGGTTCTTCGTTCTTCTTCGCTCTAGAATCACTGGTCTCATTCCCGGTAGCCCGGCGGTGCAACTGGAAAAGAAAAAGGGGAGAGCGCAAGGCTCTCCCTTCTATTGTACTCAAAGCGCTACTGCTGGACGGCAGCGCTCTGCTTGGCTTTGTCGGTTACGGTGTCGAGACTGGCTGGCGAATGGGCCGCTTCGCCCTCCAACTGCAAGGTGAGTTGACGCTCATCGCGCGCACGATAATCCTCGTAGGCGTGAATAATGCGCTGCACGAGGTGATGGCGGACCACGTCGGTCTCATTAAACATCTGGAAGCGAATCCCCTCAACTCCCTGCAGGACGTTCATGGCCTCGATCAGGCCGCTGCGACCTGGGTTGGGAAGATCGATCTGGGTGATGTCGCCGGTGATGACCGCCTTGGAGTTGAAGCCGAGGCGGGTGACAAACATTTTCATCTGCTCGCTGGTGGTGTTCTGCGCTTCGTCCAGAATCACAAAGGAATCGTTGAGCGTGCGTCCCCGCATAAAAGCGATGGGGGCAATTTCGATCACATTCTTCTCCAGAAACCGGTCCACCTTCTCCGGCTCCAGAAGGTCGTAGAGCGCGTCGTAAAGCGGGCGCAGGTAGGGGTCGACTTTTTCCTGCAACGTGCCGGGAAGAAAGCCCAGGCGCTCGCCGGCTTCCACGGCGGGACGCGCCAGGATAATGCGCGCGACCTTTTTGGAGACCAGGGCGGAGATGGCCATGGCGACGGCGAGGTAGGTTTTGCCGGTTCCCGCAGGACCGATGCCGAAGACCATGTCACTCTGTTCAATGGCTTCCAAATATTGGCGCTGATTGACGCTCTTGGGCTGCACCTGGCGCTTGTTGCCAACCGAACGCTGCTTACCGGCCTCGGCCAGTTGGCGCAGAGTCACCGAAGGATCAGCGACGAGGACGCGCAGCATGGAGGTCAGCTCACCGTTAAAGACCTGCTGGCCGTGGGCCCGCAGATAATCGAAATCAAGAAAGACCTGCTCGACGCGAGCTACATCGTCGGCCGAGCCGTCGATCTGGATCGAGTTGGACTTGAGGTCGACCGTGACATTCAGTCCTTCCTCAAGCAGGTGAAGGTTTTCGTCGCGCGTACCGAATAGGGTTTCGAGATTAGGACGAAGTTCGATGTTTTTCTTCATCGAGAGTTTAAATGCACCTCAGGCGCGATGTGCGCGGATAAACACCGCTGAATAGATGGATAGGTTTGAGGCTGACGAATAAGCGCACGGGAGCGAAGAACCGGCTGAAAAGGATGCTTCTGGATGGAAGCAGAGACCATTGGGCAGGAGCGTACCGTGTTCGCCGCTGCGAGTCAACAAAAGAAACACGGGCAGAGGTGGAAGACGAGTTGTTGAGCTTCCTGAGTACAGCCATCACCTGCAAAATTAGATGTGCAATATGGCTAGCGGTCGCCCGCAGAGGAAAAAAATGGCGCGGCAGGGCCAAACCGTCGCTAATCGAGGAAATCGACGAAGCTGTCGGTGATCTCAGCACCATGATTGTTGGCAATGCGGGTGGCGGCGGACTCGACCTGTTTCATCAGGCCGCTGAGGTAGTCTCGCGAGGAGGAGATGGCGACCACGCCGAGAGTCGCCGACTGCCAGAGGTCCGTGGGATCGACCTCGGCGACGGAGACGTTGAAGCCGGAGCGGAGACGGTCCTTGAGGCTGCGCAGAACCTGACGGCGGTCCTTGAGGGATTGCGCGCCTTCAATGCGGATTTCGAGGGTGAGGTGCGCGATGGGCATGAGCGTCGCCGCAGGCGAGTGTAGAAACAAGCTAAGAGCAAAGCAAGAGAAGCGCAAAGGCTTCGTCTGTGGGACGAAGCCTTAACGTTGTATGGCAGCAGAGCGAGATTACCTGGTGACGTTCTTGCCAAAGTTGAAGGTGGGGCCAACCGAGAGGCGCACGCTGTTGCGCGGCGTTCGCCAGCAGGTCGCTGAATAGGTCCACATGCACAAACTCAGCGTCGGCGCGGATGTGAACATGCTTGGTGAGGTTGTAGTCGGCGCCGCCGCCCAGACCGTAGAAGTACGTTGTGTCATTGGGCTTCGTGGTCTTCAGAATCCTCGCCCTAGCGCACGGCAATTGCCTCCAAGAGCGCAGGCAACGCGATTACGGTGTGAAGGGATCCGTGAGTGCATTGATCGAGATGTTCTCGTGAATGGCGCCGATCGAGGGATGCACGAACAGGGTCACTTTCTTCAAATGCCGATAGGCGAGCTGCGGCCCGGCGGTGAAGGTCTGGGTGGTGGCATCGAAGGGCGCGTAGAGCGTAGTAGGCCGGTGGCATCAGCGGGCGGAGCCGCGCAAACGCGACCAATCTGCCGCCAGCAAGTTATTGACGTGTCGCGTACGGCTTGAGGTCTGCGGAACCAGTGAGGCGCGGCCTTCTTGAATGCTGTAGTCGAAGCCAAAGGCCAGCCAGTGCCGTAAGTTGACGCCGAGCTGAGTGTTAAATCCCCGTTGCTGTAAGTCGAGTTTGGGGAATTCAAATAGCTGAAGCCGGTGAAAAAATCGTAACGGCCAACGTAGTCCTGCTGCGCGAAAGCACAGACAGAAAGGGAGAACAGCAGCGCTGCCAAAAACAGTTTCTTCATTCTCTTGCTCCAAGATTCCTTGTGAGGCTGCTTTTGCGAATCGTCCAAAGCATTGAACTCTGCACAATCATCCAGAGTCACTGAGTGAGGAATATACACCCGATGCAGCGCAACAACAAAAAAAATGTCTTGTAATGCAAGTTGAATCGGCTGGGCATTGCCGAATTTGGTGCGAACGCAAAAATGCCGGCCAAGCGCGCAGGCTGGCCGGCACTTCGTAAGGCGAGAGCTAGATCAGTTGGGTCGCAACCTTCTCGGTGAGGAAGGCCTCGATGACGTCGCCCTTTTTGACGTCGTTGTAATTGTGAATGCCGATGCCGCACTCCATTCCGTTGCGGACCTCGCTGGCATCATCCTTGAAGCGCTTGAGCGAAGAGATCTTGCCCGTGAAGACAACGACGTTGTCGCGGAGCAGACGAACTTCGGAGTCGCGCTTGATGAGGCCGTCGAGAACCTGGCAACCAGCAATGGTGCCGACCTTGGGAATGCGGAAGGTATCGCGTACCTCGGCGCGTCCCATGTAGGACTCCTTGATGGTCGGATCGAGCAGTCCGGTCATGGCCTTCTTCATCTCATCCTGCAGCTCATAGATGATGGAGTGGAGACGGATATCGACCTTCTCCTGCTCGGCCATCTCCTGTGCCTTGCGCTCAGGGCGGACGTTGAAGCCAATGATGATGGCATTGGAGGCAGCCGCCAGAAGAACATCGCTCTCGGTGATGGCGCCGACCGAGTAGCGCAGCACTTTGATGCGCACCTGCTCGTTGGAGAGCTTGGTGAGCAGATCGTTGATGACTTCCACCGAGCCCTGAACATCGCCCTTGAGGATGATGTCGAGTTGCTTGGTGCCCTCGTTCTTAATCTGTTGGGCGAGGCCTTCCAGCGAGACACGGGCGGTTTTGGCGAGAACCGCTTCACGGGCCTTGGCTTCGCGGTAATCGGCGATTTCGCGGGCCTTTTCACGCTCGGCGACCACCACAAACTGGTCACCCGCCTGAGGCAGGCCTTCGAGTCCGAGAATCTCCACCGGAGTGGAGGGACCAGCTTCCTCAAGTGCGCGGCCACGATCGTCAAACATGGCGCGAACCTTGCCGAAGATGTTGCCGACGACGAAGTTTTCACCGGCGTGCAGGGTTCCATTGTCGATGAGGACGGTGGCGACAGGGCCGCGTCCACGATCGAGTTTAGCTTCCAGCACCGTACCGGAGGCGAGGCGCTCGGGCGTTGCCTTGAGCTCCTTCATGTCCGCGACGAGGCAGATCATCTCCATGAGCTGGTTGAGATTGGTGTGCTTCTTCGCGGAAACATCGACATAGATCGTGTCCCCACCCCAGTCTTCGGGCAGCAGTCCACGATCAGCCAGCTGCTTCTTGACGCGATCCGGTTGGGCGTCCGGCTTATCGATTTTGTTGACCGCGATGATCAGCGGAACCTTGGCGGCCTTGGCGTGGTCGATGGCCTCAATGGTCTGAGGCATGACTCCGTCATCGGCGGCGACCACGAGGATCACGATGTCGGTGACCTTGGCGCCGCGGGCACGCATGCGGGTAAATGCTTCGTGGCCAGGGGTGTCGAGGAAGACGATCTCGCGGCCAAGGGCCGGCGAGTTGGTGTCGGTGATCTTCACCTTGTAGGCGCCGATGTGCTGGGTAATGCCGCCGGCTTCGCCTTCGGCTACGCTGGTGGAGCGAATGGCATCGAGCAGGCTGGTTTTGCCGTGATCGACGTGGCCCATGATGGTGACCACAGGGGGACGGGTGACGGTGTTGAAGACCGCTTCGTTCTCCTGCTCAATGGCCTGCGCATCGTAGTCCTGCTGAATCTGATCCTCAAAGCTGATGACCGAGCTCTCGGCTCCGAAGTGGCGGGCCATGTCACGGGCAAGGTCTTCGCTGAGCGTCTGGTTAATGGTGGCGAAGACGCCACGAGCCAGCAGGCGCGCAATCAGATCCTTGGCGCGGATGTCGAGCTTTTCGGCAAGGTCCTTGACGCTGACACCTTCCGAGATCGTGATCGCACGCGTGATCGGCATAGGCTCATTGCTGAGCGACAGCCGGGGCGGCGGCGTGAAACCCTTCATCGGTCCTTCCTGCTTGCCGCGCGGACCTTGATAACGCTGGCCAGGACGGCGGGCAGGAGCGCCTATGCGGGCGCCAGGACGAGGTGCGGCTCCAGGAGGTGGCGCACCGGCGGCAGCACCCAGCAGACCACCCGGACGGGGCGGACCACCGGGGCGCGGGCCCATCCCGGGACGTCCACCCATGGGAGGACGTCCGCCAGGAGTGGGAGCGGTGCGGGTGGGATGCATGGGGCGACGCTCGCCCGCACGCATCGGCGGACGCGAGCCGGGCGCACCGGTGCGCCAGGTGCACCGGCAGGACCCGACGATTGTCCGGGACGAGGACGCTGGAAGATCGGCTGCCCGCGTACCGGCAGACCCGTGCGATTCCCCATGGAAGGCGGTTGTGGCGCACGTGGCGGTGGTGGCGGCGGCGCGGTGTAAACCGGACGCGGACCCGTCTGCGGCACAATCATGCGGCGGGCTGGCGGCGCGGGCGGTTGGCCAGGCGTCTGTGGACGGGCAGAGCCAGCCTGTGGCGGCTTGTGGCCGGCAGGTTTGGCAGGCGCGGCAGCGGAGGCGAGGCGGAGCTCTGCCTCCGCAGCCGGAGCGACCGGGGCCGGCGCATGATTGGAGACGGTCGCGGCGGGCGCGGTATCAACCGGCACAGCCGCGGGCTCGGCAGCCACGGAGTCTCCGGCACGGTAATTTCCGGCGGAGCGGCAGCCACCGGGGCCTCGACAGGAGGCGGCGGAGGGTCGGCGCGGGCGGAGCGGCAACTTCCGCATCCGGCGCGGGAGGCGGCGGCACGGCAGCGGCCGGAGGCTTGGGCATCTCAACGGTCGAGACCTGAGAGCGCATGGCAACCGACTGCGGCGTGACAAAGCGCGGCGCGCGCTCGGGAACGACGGGGAGGAGCCGGCTGGGGCGCGACTGGGCTTGTTGACGATAGCCTTGGGCGGAGCGGGCGGCGGAGGCGGAGGTGCGACCGTTTCCACGGGCGGCTCCTTGCGCGCCAGGATGGCCTTGAGCGCATCGCCGGGCTTAGAGATCTTGGAGAGATCGATTTTCGGGCGGAACTCTTCGCCGCCGGTGCGGTGGCGGTTGGGCGCACCGCTGTTCTCTTGGAAATATTTGCGTACCTTCTCGGCTTCATCGGCTTCGACGGAGCTGGAGTGAGTCTTTTTCTCCGTGACGCCAACTTTAATAAGCACGTCGAGAATCTGTTTGCTTTTTACTTCCAGCTCGCGAGCCAGATCGTTAATTCGAATCTTCATCCGCCGTTCATTTCCTTATGCCTGAACCGTATCCACCTGCCCGGACCGGTGTGGCTGCGCTGCGCGCGGTGTTGCTCTACTGGAGAGGTCTTCGACTGGAAGACATCCATGCTGCGTTTGCCTGGGCATTCGCCGAGGCGGCCCAGAAACTGGCTTCCGAAAGAGAAGCTGGTGCGGGCGTGGCCGTGAGGCCAGACCCCCGCGTGTTATTTGTTCGCCGGGTCGATGTCTTGCTCGCCCGGATGCTCACCGTGGGTGTGGACTTCATCCTCACTCGCGGCCGGAGCATTCTCGACTTCATTCCCGGCAGTATCGCCGGAATCCTGTGCGGCTTCGACAGGCTCGCCGGACTGTTCCTCGGCTTGCCCTTCCGATGGTGCGGCTTCTGAAACCAAATCTGTGTCAGCGGCCAGCAACGGATCGGACACGTACTCGGTATCGACGTTCTCGGCGGACGCAGCCTGCTCGGCCGACTCGAGGGTAGAGAAGTAATTATTGACCGCGACGGAGATTCTTTCGACCGTCTCGGGTCCGATGCCGGGGATGGCCTCCAACTCTTCAGGAGTCATGTCGGCCAGCGACTCGACGCTGGTGATGCCGGCTTCGGACAGCTTTTCCAAGACCGGGTCGCCGAGTTCGGCGGCAATGTTCTCCAGCGAAGTGGCGGAGTTGCCGACCAGCGAATTCATCTGCTGCTCGACCTCCTGACGCTTCTCCTCTTCGCTCTTGATATCGATCTTCCAGCCCAGGAGCTTGGCGGCGAGGCGGACATTCTGACCCTTCTTGCCGATGGCAAGCGAGAGCTGGGTGTCATCGACGATGACCTCAAGATGCTTATCGTGGCTATCCACGATGGAGACGCGGGAGACCTTGGCGGGCTGCAGAGCTTTTTCCGCAAAGGTAACGGCATCCTCGTGATACTCGATGATGTCGATCTTTTCGCCGCGCAGTTCACGGATGATGGACTGCACGCGCATTCCCTTCATGCCAACGCAGGCGCCCACCGCGTCCACATCTTTATCGCGCGACATGACGGCGATCTTGGTGCGCTCGCCGGCTTCACGGGCGATGGCGCGGATGACGACGGTGTTGTCATAAATCTCGGGAACCTCGGTCTGGAAGAGGTTGGAGACCAGCTCCGGAGCAGAGCGCGAGACGATGACGCCGGGTCCCTTGCGTGGCCTTCTCGACCCGGGTGATGACCACGCGAACCCGTTCGCCGACCGCGAAAGACTCAAGCTTGGACTGCTCCTTGCGCGGCATGCGAGCTTCGGCCTTGCCGAGATCGAAGATGTAATCCGGACCTTCGATGCGCTTGACGGTGGCGTTGACGACTTCATTGACGCGGCCGTGATACTCGTTGAAGACGGTGTCGCGTTCGGCCTCCCGCACTTTCTGGAAGATGACCTGCTTGGCCAGTTGGGCGGCAATGCGGCCCAGTCCTTCGATGGACTTTTCCTGCAGCAGTTCACCGCCGACCACGGCGTCTTCGCTGATCTTGAGCGCCTCTTCGAGCGAGATCTGAATCTGCGGATCCTCGATGTCATCCTCGCTGGGGAGGATTTCCTTGACCGAGTAAGCGCGGATTGCGCCGGTTTCACGATCGAGGACGGCGCGCAGGCTTTCCTGCGTCTTGTAGAACTTGCGCGTGGCGACGACGATGGCGTCTTCAACGGCGGAGACGACGATGTCGGGATTGATCCCCTTCTCGCGGCTCAACGCGTCGATCACGTTATAAAGTTCACTTGCCATATTCCCTGCCACCTTCACCTATGCGGGGCCGCGCCCCGGTTGGATTTCTTCGCTGCGCCGTGCTCGCGCCGGAACCAGCTTGCTGGATGTTGCACGCGGCGCGACGCCGCGCTGAATTGAACTTGACGAATCTAGAACTCAGGTACCAGGCTGGCCTTCTCGACATTCGAGAAAGGCACCACAATGACGCCCGCTCCCTGCGCTTTGGCCTTTTTGCGGCTGGCTACCTGATCGAGATCGACCGTAAGCTGGCCCCCGGAAAAGCTAACCAGACGGCCCTCAAAATGGCGGTTGCCGTTGACCAGGTCGCGCGTGCTGAACTTGACGAGGCTGCCGGCAAACTGCGTGAAATGCTCCGGCTTAAAGAGCTTGCGGTCGAGTCCGGGAGAGGAAATCTCCAGCAGATAAGCCGCGCCGGGAACCGCATCCTCAACATCGAAAATCGTTGCGACCTCGCGGCTGTACGCCGAACAGTCTTCGTGGGTCACGCCCTCGGGCTTGTCAATATAGATGCGTAGGGTGCGGCTTGCACCGCTCCCCTTGAGCTCCATATCCCAGAGGATCAAGCCACTGGATTGAGCAACTCTTTCGGCAATCTCACGAACTTTATCGAGCGCAAATGCCATGCTTAAATCAGAACTCCGCAGCCTCCAAAGGCCGCCTGTCTCCGCTGTAACGACCGTAGCTTCCCCAACAGGCCTGACGGCTGCCTGCCTTCGCCAAAGACGCAAATGGACAGGGAATGAATCAGAAACGCGGACCACAACGGCCCGCCGCTGCTCTCATCCGGGCTCGACCCAAGAACACGGGTGGAAACACTTCCGCAGCTATCACCAGAGAGTATAGCGCTGGTACGGCAGGGAATACAACCACAGGACCTCTTGCCCCGCGGCTTTTGAACTCTGCTGCCAGTGCGCCTTGGATGACACTGGCCGATTCCGAAGATTTGATAGCTGTAGCGAGAGAAAAGATTCAGCGTGGTGACGTGAACGCACACGGCGTCTGTGAGCTTACAGGATAGAATGACTGAACAATATGTAAGAGACCAGCCTTCCCGCCGTGGTGTGTCGGCTCAAGGGAGCTTTACTTGTGAAAACTGTAAGTATTTGGCTGCTGATTCTGGCGGCGATTGCTATTACCGCGCCCTTGAGAGCCGCGGATACCAACGCGCCGGCTCCGCACTGGCATAACCCGGCCGCGGTAGAGGCGACCACTATCAATTGGCCGAGGATCGCACTGGATGAGCAGGAAGTAGCCCAGAACGCGACTCAAGACGTGACCCAGGACGTGGCGCAGAAAGCGATCCAGAACGCGCCCGCAGGCGACTCACCCACCGGTGCCGTCTCTCCGGTGAGTTCGGCTCAGCCAGCCGTTGCCCCGCAGTCCGCACAGGAAAAGGATCAGCACGAAAAAGCCGAGCAACAGATCAAAGAGCAGGAACAGCAGAGGGTGCTGGGCATTGTGCCGTCCTTCAATGTCAGCTATCGCAGCGACGCCGTCTCGCTGACCGGGTGGCAGAAGATGCGCCTGGCGTTCCGCACCTCGATTGACCCCGTGACCTTTGGCGCGGCGTTCTTGGTCGCCGGCTACCATGAGGCGGACAACGATGTGGGCTTCGGATGGGGGCCCAAAGGCTATGGACAGCGGGCGGGGGCGGCCTATCTGGACACCTTTGACGGCAACATGATCGGCAATGGCATACTGCCTGCGCTGTTGCATCAGGATCCCCGCTATTTTCGCCTGGGCCATGGAGCATCAACCCACCGCTTGCTCTATGCCACCGCCACCGCCTTCATCTGCAAGCACGACAACACCGGCAAGTGGGAGCCGAACTACTCCAACGTGCTGGGAAATGTCGCTTCCGGGGCGATCTCAAACCTTTACTATCCGGGCAGCAATTCGGGTGTCGGCCTCACCATCTCCAACGGCATGATTGTGACCGCCGAGGGAGCGTTCGGCGCCATGTTCCAGGAGTTCTGGCCAGACATCTCGCGGAAGCTGTTCCACAAAGATCCCACCCACGGCATGGACGCTGAGACCAGCCGGCGGACAATCCAGCGGCCGCCGAGCAGAAGTCAGATAACACTGGAATTTTCCCGCGGGAGAGCGCGCAGAGAATCCTCCTCAAAAAAAGAGGCCGGGGAACTGCGGTCGTCACCGCGGCCCCGGCCAAGGAGGAACATTTAGCCGCCCGTGACGTGAAGGCCTCGTGCGACGAAATCTTCGTGGCAATGCTTATTGAATGAGAATGCACCAGAGTGATTGAGATGGGAAATCGGAAGTTTTTATGGGAGTCATAAATCTGCCGGCTGCGCAGCCGCGGTTTGCATGAGTAGGTGCGGAGTTCATACAATGCTGTATGACCTTCCTTTTGGATAAGCACAATGATTAATTTCCCGGTTCCAGAGGCACTGACCTTCGACGATGTGCTGCTGTTGCCGGCCAAATCAGACGTCGTTCCCGCCGAAGTCAATACCCAGGTTCAGCTAACCCGCAACATCCGCCTGAATATTCCAGTGATCAGCGCCGCCATGGATACGGTGACCGAATCCCGAATGGCGATTGCGCTGGCGCAACAGGGCGGGCTGGGGATTGTGCACCGGAATCTTTCGATTGAGCAGCAGGCGGGCGAGATTGATAAGGTGAAGCGCTCGGAGAGCGGCATGATCGTGGATCCGATCACGATTGAACCGGAGCGCAAGATCAGCGATGCGCTGGAATTGATGCGACGCTACCGCATCAGCGGCGTGCCGGTTACCAAGGGCAAGAAACTGGTCGGAATCCTCACCAATCGCGATCTGCGATTTGAAACCCGCACCGACATTCCTATCTGCGCAGATCATGACCAAGGAGAATCTGATCACGGTTCCCGTGGGTACCACGCTGGAGCAGGCCGAGCTGATTCTGCATCAGCACCGGGTAGAAAAACTGCTGGTGGTAGATGACAACTACGAGTTGAAAGGGCTGATCACCGTCAAGGATATCCAGAAGAAGCTGAAGTATCCGGGCGCGGCCAAGGACGAGCAAGGACGTTTGCGGGTGGGCGCGGCGATTGGCGCCACCGGCGACTTCCTGGAGCGGGCGCAGGAGATGGTTCGCTTGAAGTGCGATGTGCTGGCCATCGACAGCGCGCATGGGCACTCGACGCGGGTGATGGACGCCATCCGGGCGATCAAGCACGCGCTGCCCAATGTCAGCCTGCTGGCGGGAAACGTTGCCACCTATGAGGGGGCGGCGGAGTTGATTCTCCGCGGTGCCGACGGCGTGAAGGTGGGCATTGGGCCGGGATCGATCTGCACCACGCGCATCGTGACCGGCGCGGGCGTTCCGCAGATTACGGCGATCGCCGAGGCGGCGCGGGCGGCGCGCGAGGCCGGGGTGCCGATCATCGCCGACGGCGGCGTGAAGTATTCGGGCGACATCTCAAAGGCGATTGCGGCCGGAGCAAGCGTGGTGATGGTCGGCTCTCTGCTGGCGGGAACCGAGGAGAGTCCGGGCGAGACCATTCTGTACCAGGGCCGCACCTTTAAGGCATATCGCGGCATGGGTTCGCTGGGAGCGATGGCGCAGGGCTCCAGCGAACGCTACTTCCAGAGTCTGGATGATCCGGCGCCGGAATCGCATGGCCGGCTGGACTCGGGCATGGAAGAAGGCAATCGGCTGGGAAAGCTGGTTCCTGAAGGCATTGAAGGACGCGTTCCCTACCGGGGCACGGTGGCGATGATGATTCATCAATTGGTGGGCGGATTGCGCAGCGGCATGGGCTACGTGGGCTGCAAGTCGATTGAAGAGATGCAGCAGAAAGCACGCTTCATCCGCATCAGCGGCGCTGGCTTGAAAGAAAGCCACGTCCACGACGTCACGATTACGCGCGAAGCCCCGAACTACCGCGTGGAGTAGGAAGGCGCGGCAGGACCGTAGAGCAGGAGCGCTGGCTCCTGCTCGTCTCTGCGAAATCATCGTCAAAAAGAGCGCGGTGGGCGGAGCGCTTCCGCAGGAATGAGCGAGGACGATTGAAGCACTCACGAGAGCTGTTCTGGCACTACTGGCTGCCGCTGCTGGTGATGCTGACGCTGATCGCAATGGAGTCCACGGACATGATGTCAGGAGCGCACACCGGCGAACATCTGCGGCGATTGCTGCTGTGGGCCGGAGTACATCTGGGCGGGCGGCAACTGGAACTGCTGAACCATGGTGCTGCGCAAGAGCGGACATATGGTGGGTTACGGGCTACTGTGCTTTTCCTGGCTGATGCTGCTGCGCGGTACGTACTGGCTGCAGCACGACTACGTAAACTCCTTGAAAGGCCGGTTGAAGGTGCGGCGCATCTTGTGGCGGCCGGAATGGGCCGGATTGGCGGTGCTTTGCACCTTTCTGGTGGCGGCAGCCGATGAACTGCACCAGATGAGCATTCCAAGCCGTACAGGTACCTGGCGCGATGTGGCTCTGGATACAAGCGCGGGCGTGCTGGTCGTGGCCTTGGTATGGGCAAAAGCAGCATGGCTCTGCCGGGATGAACAAGAAAGAAGCATCGCGCTCTAGTTTTAGCCACACCCGCGCGCAGCGGGTGTTCTGGTCTTCGCACATTCTTCCATCAACAAACTCTCAAATCGATTAGTGCTGGCTGACTTCGCTAAGGGCGGCCGACGTTGATCCAGGCGCGGGTCTGGTGATCGCTGGTCCGGCCCACCGCAAAAGTGACGACCCCGAGCGGGGAGTCGAGCAACACGCCCAGTGAGCCGCTCTGCGCGCTTTGCCAGCTCTGCAAGGGTTGGACGAGTCCGGCTGCTTCATACCATGCGCCCAACTGCGGCCGCTCTCCCAAGATCTTGAATTCGCGGAAAGGCTTGCGGTAGGCGAGTCCGGCCAAGGCGTACGAGGATGCGTGAAACTGCTGATACCGGAAGGCGCGGAGAGCGGTGGGTCCTCCGAGTGGAAATAGATCGAAGTAGTTGAGCGAGGCTCCGAAGCTGGTGGCCGCGCTGAGCGAAGCGGTGACAGTGCCCGCAAGCAGCGGAAGATGCTGGTCGATGGAGCTCTGTGCGAGCGGGACCGTGCGGTCATCGGAGCGGCGGTAGCGCGCAGCCATGGAGCCCTGCCAACAATGTACCGCGGGTGGGCAAGGATGGATCGTCGAGGCTGTTCCAATCAACCTCGACCCGGGGCGAGACGAACAGCGCCATCCTGGACCGGCGGTGCGCCGGGGAACTGGATGGCCGAGAGCTGCTCGTATCCCGCTTCAAGGCCGCCGCGCAGGCGCAAGCGCTGTCCCAATCCATAGCCTAGATCGAGCGCGGTGGAGTAAATATCCTGCCAGTGGGTGAAATGCTGGCTGCCGCTGTAGGTCGCGCTGTTCTGGCGCTGGAGATTGAGCGCAGGAGACCAGAACCACTGGCTGGCGCCGATCGGGTGATCATATTCCGCGGCCAGCTGCGGACTGTAGCCGATGGAAAACTGCAGGCGGTAGCGGGCGCGATAGGCGTCCTGTGGAAGGTATGTAGCGAAGCCGCGCAGAGCACCGCGCGTAGGTTCGCCGTTGGCGACGGCGAGCTCCAGCGAAGGACGAATGAAGAGTTGGCTGCCGGAACGCGGATCAAGTTCCGCAACCAGTGCCGGAGGCTGCGCTGGGAGGTTCTGCATGGAGGAGTCCTCCGCAGGGGAAAGGCGATAGAATGCGCCGGGCAGGGCGGAGGAGACGACCAACGTGGAGAGCTCGTGCTCGACGTGGGGAAGCGACAAGGAGTCCGTCGGCCCGGTCGAACTCGGCTTGCGCGTGTTGGGCCAGCGACCGGTCTGTGGAGTGGACGATCAGGCGGTCGGCCTGCGGCGGGGGTGGCTTCATGCGGCTGCGGCGCTCGGCGAGATAGGCGGCCCAGTCAGCATCGTCCAAGGCAAGCGTGGCGAGGAAGCGCTGCTTCAGCGCGGCGGCCTGGTAGCCTCGCTCAATAAGTTCGCGGGCATGAGTGTAGTCGATGCCGCCGATGCCAACCAGCGAGGGCGCAAGGACCAGGTCGGCGTTGCGCAGGTTTTCGCGCTCGGTGACCGAGACCGCAACCGAGACGGCCTGGGTCAGAACGTTGGGCAGAGACTCAAGCTGACGCTTGGGTGGAACCGGCGTGCTGAAGTGGACGGCAATCACAACGTCAGCGCCCATGTCGCGGGCGACATCGGTGGGGAGATTATCCACCAGGCCGCCATCGACCAGGACGTGGCCCTCCCACTCGACCGGCGTGAAGATTCCAGGCACCGACATGGTGGCGCGCATCGCACGGGCCAGATTGCCGTGGCGGAGGACGAAGGGTTCGCCGGTTTCCAGTTGGGTGGCAACGCAGCGGAACGGGGTGGGGAGCTGAGCGAAGTCCTCCACCGTAGAGTAGGCAAGAACCTGGCGGGAGAGAAATAGATCGAGCGGCTCAGCCGTGCTGATTCCGGCGGGGAGCGAAAGGCCATGGCCGAGGCGCAGAACGTAGTCGCCGGGAAAGTGGACGCGATCCTGCCTGGGCGTAAATGGGAAGATCCTGGTAGCGCGGTTGGAAGCGCAGAAGGTTTTCCCACCCGGCTTCGGTAAAGGATGCTTCGATCTCGGCGGGGCTATGACCCGTGGCGTAGAGACCGCCAACGATGCCGCCTATGCTGGTTCCGGCGATGGCATCGACCGGAATGTGATGCTCCTCAAAATATTGCAGAACTCCGAGGTGGGCCAGGCCGAGGCTGCCGCCGCCGGAGAGTGCCAGCGCCACGCGGGTGCGATGCGGAGGCGCGGTTTGCGCTCGCAGCGAAGACGCGAGAAGAAGCACGACGAAGAACGCGGCGCGAAAGATCCTCATGGAGAGCTGCCCGGGAACACTGATCCGGCAACAAGCATAACGCGAAGCGCCGGGAAGCGCGCACTGGATTGCGCGTCCTCCCGGTGGACCACTACAGCGTAAGTTCGGCGAGGACGAGGTTGTCCTCGAGGTCGGGGGTGCTAAGTTTGAATCCCAACTTCTTGCAGAGGTGCTGCATCTCTTTGTTCTCGCCGAGCATGTTGGAGTGAACCGTATGCAAGTGCTCGTCGCGGGCTACCTGAATCAGGCGGCGGTAGAGTTCGACGCCGAGCCCTTTGGCTTGGAATTCGTCCTGCACAATGGCGGCCAGTTCTGCCTCGGGGCGGCCGTGGATTTTGCTGAGGCGGCCCACGGCGATGATGTCGGGCGTGCCATCGGGGTGCTTGCGCTCCACCACCAGAGCCATTTCGCGATCGTAATCGAGGAAGCAGATGCGGGTGAGGCGCTCGTGGGCGGTGCGCTGGGTCAGCTTCAAGGGCTGGAAGTAGCGCAAGTACACGCTGCGTTCGCTGAGCTTCTTGTGGAACTCGACCATCACCGGTTCATCCTCGGGCCGGATGGGACGGATCGTAACCTGCTCGCCATCCTTCATCGTCCAACCGGCAACATACTGGGCCGGATAGGGACGGATCGCCGAGCGCGGAAGCTGATTTTCGGGCACGCTCTGGTCGTGAACCACAACCCGGGCATCGAGCGCGAGGAGGCGTTCGGCGGAGGCGAGCACGGGGTTGATGTCGATTTCCTTGATCGCCGGGTTCTCGATGACCAGATCACTGAAGCGAACCATCAGTTCTTCGAGTTCCGCCATGTCGACCGATTTCTTCCCGCGCACGCCCTTCAGCGCTTTGTAGATGCGGGTTTGCTCCATCATGCGGCGGGCGAGCGTGGTATTGAGCGGCGGTAGCGCCAGCGAACGATCCTCGAAGACTTCCACCAGTTGGCCGCCGGTGCCGAACAGGAGCACGGGACCGAACTGCGGATCGATCGAGGAGCCGAGGATCAGCTCGTAACCCTCCTGCTTGGCGAAGGGCTGCACCGTAACTCCCTGGAAGTGGCCTGGTCCGGCCTTGGTTTCCACATTGTTCCGGATTTTCCCGAAGGCGTGGCGAACGCTGGCGGCATCGGGAAGGTTGAGGATGACTCCGCCTACGTCGGTTTTGTGGGTGATGGTGAATGAGTGCAGTTTGAGGACCACCGGATATCCCATGATGGCGGCGGCGGCCACGGCAGCATCCTCGTTCTCGGCGATCTCCGTGGGGACGCTGGGGATGCCATAGGCCTCCAGCAGCTTTTTCGATTCGTACTCGGTGAGAATGGTGCGTCCGCTGTTGCGCACCGAGGAGAGAATTTCCGAGGCTCGGGCGCGGTCGGGTTGGAACGCGGCGGCATTGGGCGAAGGAGTCTCGTACAGTCCTCGCAGATTGTAGGCATAGCGCCACATATAGTTGAAGGCTTGTACGGCGGTATCGGGGTAGTAGAAGCTGGGGATTCCCGCCCGGTTGAGAATGGCTTCGCCCTTGGCAACCGATTCACCACCCATCCAACTGGCGAGCACCGGTTTTCCGAGTCCCCTGGCGTAGGGCTTGAGCTGCTCGGCGATGAGCGTGGGATTGGTCATCCCCTGCGGTGTCATGATGACCAGCATGCCGTCGATATTGGCGTCTTTCGAGGCGATCTCAAGGGACTTCGCATAACGTTCGGGTTCGGCGTCGCCGAGGATGTCCACGGGATTGTTGTGGCTCCATGCGGCGGGGAGGATGGCGTTGAAAGCGTCCATGCTCTCCGGCGATAGTTCGGCGAGTTCGCCGCCACCCTGGATGAGCGCGTCCGTGGCCAGCACCCCTGGGCCTCCGGCGTTGGTCACGATGCAGAGGCGTTTGCCCTTGGGGCGCGGCTGCTTGGAGAGCACCTCGGTCATGTAGAAGATTTCCGCAATGGAATTGACGCGGAGGACTCCGACGCGGCGGAAGGCGGCTTCGAGAACCGCATCGGAGCCGGTGAGCGAGCCGGTGTGGGAGGCGGCGGCCTTGGCGGCGGCAGCGGTGCGTCCCGCCTTGATGACGATAATCGGCTTGGTCAGCGAGACCTCGCGGGCAGCCGATAGGAACGAACGCGCGTCGCCGATCGATTCCATGTAGATGACGATCGAATGGGTGCGCGGGTCATTGCCGAAGTAGTCGATGAGGTCGCCCCAGTTCACATCCAGCATGGAGCCGATGGAGACGAAGCTGCTGAAACCGACATCTTCACTCATCGACCAGTCGAGCACCGCCGTACACAGGGCGCCGCTCTGGCTGATGAAGGCCACATTGCCGGGGCGGGCCATGGTGTTGGCAAAGGTCGCATTGAGGCCGAGAATCGGGTTCATCACCCCGAGGCAGTTGGGGCCGATGATTCGCATGCGGCCCCGGATGGCCTGCATGATCTCAGCTTCCAGTTGCTGGCCGTGCTCGCCGGTTTCCTTGAAGCCGGCAGAGATGACGATGCCGGCGGGAACGCCGAGTTCGGCGCAATCGTGGAGCAGGGCGGGAACTCCTTCGGCGGGAGTACAGACGATGACGAGGTCAGGAATCTCCGGCAGCGACTGCACCGAGGCGTAGGCCCGAATCCCGAGGATATTGGTACGCTTGGGATTAACCGGATAGATGGTGCCGCCGAAGGGGCTGCTGAGCAGGTTCCAGAGCACGGTGCGGCCCACCGAACCGACCCGCTCGGTGGCTCCGGCCAAAGCTACGCTGGTAGGTTTGAAAATGGGGTCAAGTGGATGACGGTCCGCTCTCAAGACGTCATGCGCAGGACTGACATTGGAAACCGGGAGCTTACCAATCGGGCTCATACAGGCTCACCTTTCAAACCGCTTGATTGCCGAGAATCCTACACCGGCCAGTACCATAGCAGCACGGAAATCGCAGTTTGTGCGTCGGGCTCCAATTCAAAGTGGTGCAAATTGTCAGCATGGAAAGCGAATAGATCGCCGTGTGTCGGTGGTTATCGGAGTTCGAGGGCTTTGCGGGGCAGAGGGGGTTGCTGAATGGAGCGTCGGCGTCGAACTTGCTGCCGGCGGACTCGGGCATGGATTCCTGCGACAGCGGCAAATGCCGCGACAAGCCCACTCGAGGGTTCCGGTCCACCAAGGGAGCCGCATGAGGTCAATCGTCATCTGGAGGGCAAAAAACGCTCCCATGCAGAGAAAGCAGGCGCCTAGCAGGCGAATCTGCGAGAGCGCGGCAGGGTCGAGTTGCCAGTCCGGATTCTGGCGCAGCCCGGTCTGGCTGGGAACAACCCGCTCCGGGTGGAGCTGAATCCAGCTTCCAGCCAGGGCTACGGCCGCGCCAAAGGCAACAAGTATCCAATCCAGGAGAGCCATGAGGTATCAGTCAGTGTCGCGGGGAACAGTATTGAGAGCATGAACTTACCTCATCAGTATGCGGGGAAGAAGACATTCGGGCAATCCCTAATGGTCGCTGTACCGGCGGGAAATTGGGCGCTCGTCACCGCATCTGTTGCCCTCCGAATGCTACAATCTTGATTCGCGGAACCCCTCGAATAATTTCCTCCACGGACGTGATTACCTTGGCCGAAGAGATTGAACAAAAGAGCCTGACCTACGCCGATGCAGGCGTGGACATTGAACAGGCGAATCGCACAAAGCAGCGCATCAAGTACCTGGCGCACCGTACCTTCAACAAGTGTGTCCTCAGCGAGATCGGCGGCTTTGGCGGGCTTTTTCAGGTGGACAAAAGAAAGTTTACCGACCCGGTGCTGGTCAGCAGCGTCGATGGCGTGGGCACCAAGCTGAAACTTGCCTTTGAAATGGGCGTGCACCACACCGTGGGCGGCGACTTGGTGAACCACTGCGTCAACGACATTGCGGTGCAGGGCGCCACGCCGCTCTTTTTTATGGACTACCTGGCGGTGGGCAAGTTGGAGTTGGAGATCGCCGAGAAGGTGATCAGCGGACTGGCCGAGGCCTGCAAACACAACGGCTGCGCGCTGATTGGCGGCGAGACCGCCGAGATGCCGGGCTTTTATCCCGACGGCGAATATGACCTCGCAGGATTCATCGTGGGCGCGGTGGAGCGCGAAAAGGTTCTTACCGGCAAGGACGTGCAGGTGGGCGATGTGCTGATGGGACTTGCCGTCGACCGGACTGCACACCAATGGCTATTCGCTGGCCCGGAAACTGATGTTCTCCGTGGCGGGCTATACGCCGGATACTTATGTCAACGAGATGAAGGGCAAGGTCGGCTCCGAGCTGATGAAGCAGCACAAGAGCTACTGGCCGATCGTGCGCCGCGTGGTGGATGGGGAAGCCGTCAGCGCCATGGCACACATCACTGGCGGCGGCATCACCGAAAACCTTCCCCGCGTGTTGCCAAAAGGTATGGGCGCGCTGGTGGAGATGGGAAGCTGGCCGGTGTTGCCGATCTTTGAGCATATGCAAAAGATTGGAAACATCGAGCAATCCGAGATGATGCGGACCTTCAATATGGGCATCGGCATGATCCTGGTGGTTCCGGCCAAGAAGTTCAAGAAGGTGCAGACCATTCTGGACCGCGCCGGCGAAAAGGGATACGTCATTGGCCGCATCGTGAAGGGCGAACGGAAGGTGCAGTACACCTAGTTCCTTCGGGAGCGCCGCAAGGTTGAACGCGGGTTCGAATACTTGCGCCGGCGCTGCCCAGGTTCAGCGCGCGGGCCAGATGCCGAGCAGACGGCGCAAGGTCAGCAACTCCCCTACGTGATAGGAAGTGTGGTCGATCACCAGGAGGACTTCGCGAAGCAGATTCTGGCCGTCACCCCAGGGGAATGCGGCGGCCAGGTCTTGGTGCGGATCGCCAAGAAGTTGAGTCATGGCCTCCCGGTCCGCGAGCACGGATGCGACTGATTTCTCCCATGCGTGGGCACTGGGCGGAGCGGCAGACTTCGGCCAGTAGTCGTCCGGAAACGTCATTTCTTTGTAGCTCCCGTCGTGATTGGTGCTGAAGCGAAGGATGTCATTCTGCGCCAGGCGGATATGCTCCAGCAGTTGCCATGCGGAGTAGGGCAAGTCCGCTTCGTTCCGCCTGGAGATGGGTAGGGAAATCCGCTACAACATCTTCGAAACGGGCGTGGGCGTTACCACCTTTGAGCGCCGCGATCAGTTCTTTGCGGAGCGTAGCGCTCCAGCTCACTTGGCATGCAAGACCTCCTCGGGAAGTAGATTGATTCGCGGCAGCCTGCGATGCCTTGGGTTCATCGAGACAAGCGGCGGAGACAAATTGCGGCCCGTCCTTGAGCGGTGCTGGCGCTGGGCTATATTCTGAATAGCAATGACTCGACTCGGCATACTTCTTTCCGGACGCGGCTCCAACTTTGTCACCATCGCCGACAATATCGCGCACGGCAAACTCAAGGCGGAGATCGCCATCGTGGTCAGCAACCGCGAGGACGCGGGCGGAATTGCCGCCGCCAAGGCACGCGGATTGAAGACCTTGGTGCTGCCCAGCAAAGGGCGCAAGCGCGAGGAGCATGACTGCGCCGTAGTTGCCGCTCTGCGCGAGGCCGGAGTCGAACTGGTGGTGCTGGCCGGATATCTGCGGCTGCTCTCGCCGTGGTTTGTGCAGCAGTTTCCCGGCAAGATATTGAACATTCATCCTTCTCTGCTGCCCTCTTTTCCCGGACTGGAGGCACAGAAGCAAGCGCTCGAATATGGAGTGCGGGTTAGCGGTTGCACCGTGCACTTTGTGGACGAGCACCTGGACCATGGGGCGATTGTGCTGCAAAAAGCGGTACCCGTGCTGCCCTCCGACGACGAGCACACGCTGGCCGAGCGCATCCTGGTGCAGGAGCACTTGGCGTACAGCGAGGCAATTGCGCTGGTGGCCGCAGGCAACTATCGGATCGAGGGCAGGCGGGTGCTGGTGGATTCAGGCAACGGGGTCGGCGAAACATCCCTCTAACCGTGAATACAGGTTGAAGGAACCGTTCACGAAAGGGAATCGTTCTATATGGCAGAATTCCGTTTTGGAGATTATGAATTTTCGCGTCGCCAGAGAAATTTCACCACGGCATTAAGTTTTTTGGCGATTGGACTTGGGTTGGGCGCGCTGGCTGCTCTGTTGGTCACTCCCAAGACCGGCAAGCAAGTTCGCAAGGATGTGCGCCGCAGGTACGAAGACGCCCGCGATGCCATGGGTCAGTGGACTGAACGCGCCGGTGACATTTGGGAAAAGGGCGAAGAGTGGGCAGACGCCGCGCGGCGCAAGGCGGAGCCTGTGACCCGAGCCTTCCGCAGGGGGTAAGAAGCTTTAAGACCATTACTGTGACTTAGTAGAGACGGAAGCTGACTTCAAAGCTGACTTCGACGGGAACTGGCTGTCCGTCTTTGTGGCCAGGATCGAAGCGCCACTGGTTCACGGCCTCAACCGCCTTTTCGTCGAGTCCCATGCCAAGCGAACGCTGCACTTTGATATCGTGAGCCTTGCCGTCGGTGCCGATGATCACGCGCAGAACGACAACTCCCTGCCACTTATTTTTCCGGGCCTCTTCGCTGAACTCAGGCTCAATCCGGTAGAGGATTTTAGGAGCGCTGACCCCACCGCCTACGTGGTAGGCTCCGCCGCCAATGCCGCCGCCATGGCCGGGACCGACTCCGGGCCCTGAGCCTGATCCCACCCCACCACCGCCGCCAGTGCCGATTCCACCGCCTACGCCGGTACCGTTTGACAGCGGGCCGCTGAGCTTTGCCAGCGGATCACCCATCGGTCCAACCTGCGGCAGTTTCATCTCCGGAGGGACCACCACGGTAGGCAGGACCGGCAATTTAGGCTGCTCCATGGGGAGTACGGTGGGCGGCGCCAGTTGGGTCTTGGCAAGTTTGGGAAGCGCGCCTTTGGATGCGGGAATCAGGTCGTGCGAGCCGCCACCCCCGCCACCGCCGGAAACGTCCTTGGCTGCCGGCATGACGTAGGGGCTGATGTCCAATGATTCGCCAACCGCCTGCTTGATCTGCGGAGCATGGGAAGCAGTCCAACTTCCCAGCCAGATCAGCAGGGCAAGAACGGCGGTATTCAAAATGAACGAAACGACGAAGGAACCCTTACGGACTTCGTAAAGCCCATAGCCATCTCCAAACAGAGTCGGCAGAACATCGTGCGTCTGCTCAGCTGGAGGCGCCTGGAGCTGCGATTGCTTGAGTTCGGGACTGGACATGAGCGTACCTCTGAGTATAAATCGGCGGCATGAGGAACCGCCGCAAAAAACACCAGCACGCAAGGTTCTCCAGGCAGCAGCACCGGGCTCGACGCAAATTAGAGAATCTGGAATCGCCACCAGAGCTGGAAAATCCTAGGGAACGATGACGCGCAGTGCCTTGGGCGCAGGCCGAGATCTCGGCCGGAGTCTGGCAAAGGTACTCGCCATCTGCGTAAATGGGAATGGGATGATCGCTCTCCAGAAAAACCTGGCTGGTTCGGAAATAACGCACTCGGGACACTCGCAGGTGGGTTCCAGAGTAGATGCGATGGAAGTTGAGCAGGACGAGGCTCTTGGGCATGGCCGGGACAAAACAGAGATCAAGCTGGCCGTCGTCCAGTTTGGCCTGCGGCAGCATTCTGATGCCGCTTCCGTACTCAGGAGCATTGCCGATGGCGGCGAGCAGAACAGGGCCGTCCAGACAGGTCTCCTGGCCGCTGGCGTCATAGCTGTGCAGGCGCACGACGGGCGGGCAATAGACGGCCAGCGCTCTGAGCGCGGCGAGCATGTAGCCTCCGTGCCGGCGCAACCAGCCCGGCATGCGATTGGCGCGCCGGTTGGTCTCAGCGTCGATGCCGAGACCGGCGATTCCACTGAAGTAGATCGTGCGCTGCTGTTCGGAGCTTTCTTCCGTATGGAGCAGGGGGTGGCGCGTGAGCACTGGGCCGAGTGGACTCGCGGGGCGAGCGTCGCGGCTATCGGCATCGGCGAAGGTCGTGGGGTCAGGAGGATCGGACGTGCTGGGCGCGGAGTCGGCCATGGGGTGAACCGTCCCTAGGTCGATGGTGCGGACATTGTCGCCGCGGTCCAGGTAGCGGTGCCAGGCGCGCAAAGCCTCACTCTGATTGGGAATGCCCAGACAGCGCGCAAAATCATTGGCGCTGCCGGTGGGAACCACCAGCAGAGGCGTCTGCGCAGTAAGCCAGCGAGGAGAGTACGCGATGTACCGAGCCGTCGCCGCCAAAGACCATGGCCACATCGGGCAGGTCGTAGGGCTCCAGCGTGCTGCCGCGAAACACAGTGACGCGCGCGTCGCAGAAGGGCTCCATGACGTTCGATTTCACGTACGAATGTGCTATGGCGGCGGCTCGCACCGGGAAATTGTACCGTGCGCGCAATGATCGCGGAAGATAAAAATCTGAGAGCTGCTTCGCGGCCGGCCACGACAGCGCCAGCTCTCGAAGACAGGTCAGAGCCGTTCCGCGATTCGGAGGCGATCAGTCTTTCTTGTTGCCATCCGCATCGGCGGACGGAGTTGCTGTCCCAGGAGCCTTTTTCACCGCCAGCTTTGCATTCCTGGCGGTCAGGCTCTTCTGGCGCATCTTCTCGGCGAACTTCTGGCGGTTGCGCTCTTCACTTTGCTGTGACATATCACCAGTCTACGCGCTTTGCACTGCGTTGGAAATGCCGCTGGTCTCCGGCCATGACTTCCATCCTGCTCAAAATACCTTCTGCTCCATGTCCTTAGCGGCCTGTTCCAGACTTGCCGGGGTCCCGAGGTCGCGCCAGTACGTCCCATCCGCCGGGAAACCGAGGATTTTCTCTCCCTCAGCCGCCAGACGCAGATACTCCGGGATGATTGAAATGCCTGCTCCGCGCGCAGCTTACTCGTCCATGAACGCCTGACCCAACGAACCAAAGATGCGCGGCGAGATGACGTGAATGCCGGCGAAGCCCCACGGCTGCGTCTGCACCGCGGGGCGCACCATCTCGTCGGCCTTGCCCGCCGTGCGCCGTCCGCAAAGTTGAAGCTGATTGGCTGGGCGTCAAAGAGCAGATGAGCGCGAGC
The DNA here is from genome assembly GCA_963779365.1 of uncultured Acidobacteriota bacterium. GTDB lineage: Bacteria > Acidobacteriota > Terriglobia > Terriglobales > Acidobacteriaceae > TOLSYN. The sequence goes on from CAVZYB010000012.1 coordinate 52,335, forward strand.
TCTTGCGCTGCTGCACCGCCAGCGTCGCCAGCGCATTCTGTTCGCGATGAAACCTTCGCCATTCGCCCAAGGTCGATGGAGCTGAGCACATCGACGTTGTGAACCACAAACGGCTCATCGGCGTCTTGCCGCCTCCGTCGTCGCAGAAAAAAATCTGCGGCCTTCTTCAGCCCGCCGCCGGTGTCGAGCAGATCGTCTTCCCGCGAAATTTCAATCTGCATCCCGAAGTGATCGTTCGCCCTGCAGATACTCCACGACCATGTCGGCGAAGTGATGCACGTTGACGATCACTTCGCGTGATGCCGAAACTTCGCAGGCGGCGCAGCGTGATCTCCAGCAGCGTGCGCCCCGCGATCTCCACCAGCGCTTTGGGCCGGTCGTTGGTCAGAGGCCGCAGGCGGGTGCCGAGTCCGGCGGCCAGAATCATCGCTTTCATCGCACCCACTTCTCCTGCTCGCGATGCTGCAACACGACCCGGACTCCGCTTCTGTCCGCCCAGGCGTTGGCCACCTGCTCCGCCAGGTACACCGAGCGATGCTGGCCGCCCGGTGCAGCCAAACGAAACCATCAGATGCTTGAAGCCGCGGCGCTGATAATTGCTCACGCTGGCATCCACCAGGGACATCGCGCTCGCCAGAAACTGCTGCACGCTCTGCCTGCTGGCTGAGATATTCGATCACCGCCGCGTCCTTGCCGGACAGCGTTTTGAAGCGCTCCTCACGCCCCGGATTGGGCAGGCTGCGCGCATCGAAGACAAAACCTCCGCCGTTGCCGCTGTCGTCCTGCAGCGGCCCGCGGTGAAAGGAAAAACTCGAAACCACCACCGTGAGTTCTTCCGCCACCGGCGCCATGCTCTGCAGTTTTTCCGAGCCAACCATGCTGGTGAATGCGTCCGTCAGCGTGGGCAGCGCCACCGGCAGCGTGACATTGTGCAGCAGCCAGCGCAGATTCTTCAGCGCGTAGGGCACGCGATTGCAGAAAGTGCGGCTTGCGCTCGTAGAAGCCACGGAATCCGTAGGCCCCCAGCGCCTGCATGATGCGAACATACACATAGGCGTAGTAGTGATGCAGAAACGCCGCGCGATCCAACTCGATGAATCCGCCAAGCGAGTCGAGATAATGATCCAGCAGCTGCTGCCGCAGCTCCGGCGGCAGATCGGCCTTGCCGTCGAACAGAAGCGAGGCAATGTCGTATTGCAGACGCGCCGCGGCGCCCGCCCTGATAGTCGAGGAAATAGGGCTGCCCGTCGCGCAGCATGATGTTTCGCGACTGAAAATCGCGATAGAGAAAGTAGCTGCGATCGGCGCTCAGCAGAAACTTTGTCAGCCGGCTGAAATCTTCCTCCAGCGCCTGTTCGTTGAAGGGGATTCCGGCGAGGCGAAGAAAGTAATACTTGAAGTAATTCAAATCCCACGCAATCGATTGCCGGTCGAAGCTCGCGCGCGGATAGCAGACCTTGTAATTCAAATCCCGCCCGGCTTCCACCTGGAAGCGCGGCAACACTTCCACCGCCTTGCGATAGGCCGCCACCACTTCAGGAGCAATCTCCGGGCCCGCGCGATGCTGGGAGAGAAACTCGAACAGCGTGGTGTCTCCGAGATCCTCTTCCAGGTAGGCGCCCTGGCTGAGATCTTCCGCATAAATCTCCGGCACCGGAAGGCCGTGGCGGCGAAAGTGCCTGGAGAATTCGATAAACGCGATGTTCTCTTCCCGCACGTCGTGGAGGATGCCAATGGCGCTGCAACTGTCATTGGCGAGGCGGACGATGGTGCGTCCCGATCCGCCGAGTCCGCCCTGCACCGGGCTGCACCAGCGAAGGCGCGGAATGAAAGTGCTGCTCGAATAATTTCTTGAGAACGTCCATCGGGGATTGATTGTAATTAACTCTGCCATCCAACCAAAACCGAAGCCAGCGAGTCGAGCGTCCTTTTCCGTTGTGATCGCGAAATTCTTGGCCTCTGCCATCGGCGCGGCTATGATGAGAGCACGAGAGCAGGACCATGGCGGAACCCAAGCGCAACTTCTTCCAAACCGCGATCTACAATTTCTTCGCGCTGTACCTGGGCGTCACTCCCCCGAGACCCGGTACAGAAGGCATCTATGCCGCGTTGCTGTTGGCCGCGGCCCTGTTTGTGATTGGTTGCGGCTACCTCATCGTTCGATTTCTTCTTGGCCAGATCCTCGGATAGCCCGGATTGATCGCTCCGGTCGGCGGCCAGTAGGGATGACCGGGCGGACTTTAGCTGCAAATTCTTCAGCTCTTTAACGATTTTGAAAACTCTCGCGCCTGTTCAAATTTCCTGCGGAACTCAGGACTCCCCAGGCTCTCGCGCAGAGTTCTCAACTGGGCTTCCATGCTCTCCAGGGCTGCGGCAATGTTCTGCTGGTTGCTGGCGGCGATCTGCTCCCACATCGTCGGCTCGCTTCCGGCCAGCCGCAGCATGGAGCGCAATCCGCCGGCATGTACCTGCAGCGCCGGATTGCCCCCGCCGAATGCGCTTTCGAGGGTGAGCGCCAGGGCGGTCGAGAGCATTGCGGCAGGTGGCTGGTGTAGGCCAGGGTGCGGTCATGCTCCTCCGGAGTGCTGAAAACCACGCGCGCTCCGATGGCCTTCGAGCGCCGCGAGCAGATTGTAGTGCGATGGAATCAGGCAATCCTGCAGTCTGCGCGGCGATCGGGGTCAGCACCCAGAGGCAGCCCGCGTAGAGATCGGCCGAGGCGTGCTCCAAGCCGGAGAGCTCGCGTCCTGCCAGCGGATGCCCGGGCAGGACGCGCTTACCTGCGGCCTGCGCCGAAGATCTCGCGGGCGGCGGCGGCGAATGCGTCCTTTGTGCTGCCCACGTCGCTGACCAGCGCCCCGGTCGCAGCCGCGGCGCAATCTGCGCCAGCAGCGTGATGCTGGTCTCCACCGGCGTGCAGAGAAAGACAAAATCGCTCTCCGCAACCGACTTCGCCCGCATCCTCGCAGCCCGAGTCGATCGCACCCAGCTCCAGCGCCTGACGCAGTCGCTCCGCGCGGCCGCAGCCCACGATGTGCGTGGCCAGTCCGGCGCGGCGCAGCGCCAGCGCCAGCGAGCCTCCCATCAACCCAAGGCCGATCACGTCATCACCCGCTGCACGATCCGATTGCAGGCTCACGAGCGCTCCAGCAGGTCGGGCGATTGCAGCCGTCGCATGGCGGCCAGGATCGGCGGTGTAAATCGTCGCCAGTTCCTCGTCCGGCAGCGGCCCGTTGTTGCAGCGCGCCACGTTGGCCATCACCACCGCCTCGCGCTTGGGTTCGTACACGGCGAGGTGGTTTTGCTGTTTGTAGCGGCCAATCTCCAGCACGCAGTGGGCCCGCTGATTGAACAACTCCACCAGCTTCTCGTCGATGGAGTCGATCTCGATGCGCAATTGATTCAGGTCGGTCGGGGTCATTTCACTCCTGCAATCCTCATTGTCCGTACTGTTTTACCCAGGCATCCTGCTCGGCCTGCAGGGTCTTGTCAATCCAGCCGATGTAGCTGCGTCCGTTTTCGTCTTTGCCCACCCAGACGCGGGTGGAAGGCGCGATGTGGGCCTCGCCGCTGGCCAGCGAAAGTTGCTCGCCCGCTTCCACGGCGGCCCGCGCAGCGGCCATGTCAGCCGGATAAAACTGCGAGGTCATCAGGCGGTCGTTGAAAAATGTCAGTACCAGCTCGCCCGTCTGTCCCTCGACCTGCGCATTCTTCTTTGAGATTACCAGCAGCCGGTAGGGCGGGCGCGTGTCGCTGGGCAGCGGCGTGCGATCCACCAGTATGTCGAAGTTGCCGGCCATCATATCAAGCTTGCGTTCCACCGTTTCGCAGACTCTGTCCGCTGAACAGCTCTCCCGCCAGCGGGCTCGGTTGAAATTTCTTTTCGCCGTGAGCGCTGGCAGGACAGCCGCCAAGCAACAGAATCAGAGCCATGGCGCAGAAGACCAGCCGCTTTATCGTTCGTCATAAGGTTGCCGGAAAGTATAAATTCACCGCGCCAGAGTTGCGAGACTCGTTCGCACAGATCCGTTCGCATCGCCGTCGAAGGTACCCTGCGCTCCAGTCGCGACCTTTGTACACTGCTACGGCATCCCATAGAGAGCATCCAGTCAGGTGTAGCATGATCGGTCGCGCACATCCGCGCGCACGCTAGGAGCCATCGCAATGCAAAGATCGGCAAGCGCCCACTGGCAGGGCGGATTGAAGGACGGACGAGGGACGGTCACCACCGCCAGCGGAGTCCTCTCGCAGACGCAATACTCATTCAGCACGCGCTTTGAAAATGGCGTGGGCACCAACCCCGAGGAACTGATCGCGGCCGCACACGCCGGATGCTTCTCCATGGCGCTCTCGGCGCAACTGGACGGCGTCGGACTGAAGGCGGACGCCATCGACACCAAGGCCGCGCTCACCTTTGAAAAAGCCGACGCGGACTTCACCATCACCAAAATTCATCTGGAGCTGCGCGCCAAAATTCCCAACGCCGACGACGCCAAGTTCCAGAAGGCCGCTGCCGACGCCAAGGCCGGCTGCCCGGTCTCGCGTGTGCTCAACGCGGAGATCACGCTGGACGCAAAGTTGGTCTAAGCCTTCGCGTTCAGCGCAGCAGAGCCGGGGTTCGGCTCATGCCGGGAATCCCGCGTTTCCTGCAGTTCTGCCGGGCTTTCGCGCACTCAGCACGAATAAATTCCAGCAAACATCTCTGCACATTCCTCTCATCCAAACGCTGAGCAGGACTTGTCTGCCCGCGTTTGCGGGCAGGCTGCGGAACCGGATGGTGCGCCTTGAAGATCACACTTTTCGGCCTGACCCTGTCGTCTTCCTGGGGCAATGGTCATGCCACGCCGTATCGTGCAATTCTGCGGGCGCTGCACCGGCTCGGGCACCGGGTCACTTTCTACGAGCGCGATGTGCCCTACTACGCCAAGCATCGTGATTTGTCGCAGTGCGACTACTGCGATCTCAAGCTGTACTCCTCCTGGGACGCCATCCGCGGCCAGGCCGCTGGCCGAAGCTGCGGAGTCCGACGTGGTCGTGACCGCCAGCTACGTTCCGGAGGGTGCGCGCATCGCCGACGCGCTGCTCTCGCTCGACGGTCCGCTGCGCGTCTTCTACGATCTCGATACGCCCATCACCTTGCAGCGCCTTGCCGAAGGCGATCTCGACTATCTGCGCGCCAGGCAGCTGCGCGGCCTTCGACCTTGTGCTCTCCTGGACGGGCGGCGAGGCGCTCGCCGCGCTGGAGCGCGATTTCGGCGTCAAGGCTGGCGCGCCCGCTCTTCGGCTGCGTGGACCCGGATGTCTATCGCCCGGTGCTGCCGCGTCCCGACATGCGTTGCGAGCTCAGCTACATGGGCACCTACGCTCCGGACCGCCAGGCCAAGCTGGAGTCCATGTTCCTGGAGCCCGCCCGGCGGCGTCCTTCTTCGCGGTTTCTGCTCGCCGGTTCGCTCTATCCCCGGAGTGGCAGTGGCCTGCGAATGTGCGCCGCTCCGAACACGTTCGCCCGGCCGATCATCCGGCGCTCTACTGCTCCTCGCGCCTCACGCTCAATCTGACCCGCGAGGCGATGGCGGCTTCCGGTTACTGCCCCTCGGGACGATTCTTTGAAGCCGCCGCCTGCGGCACGCCGATCATTACCGACTGGTTTCGCGGACTGGATTCGTTCTTCGAACCCGGCAAGGAGGTGCTGGTCGCCAGCGATACCGGGGAGGTCCTGCGCGCGCTCGAGCCGTCCGGACGCGGACCTGTTGCGCATGGCCCGTCGCGCCCGCCAGCGCACCCTGGACGAGCACACCGGATACCAGCGCGCGCTCACCATGCTGGCGGCTTTTGAGGCGGCCCGCTCGCCGCATCCCACGCACAGTCCCAGATGGAGGCTGCATGATCGGCATCATTCCCGCCGCTGGCGCCGGGCTGCGAATTCAGCCGCTCGGATGCAGCAAGGAGCTGTCTGCCCGTCGGCTCCCGCGAGGTCGACGGCGTCGAGCGGCCCAAAGCCGTTTCGGAGTACCTGGTGGAGCGCATGATTGCCGCCGGTGCCCGCCAGATCTGCATGGTGATCTCGGCCGAAAAAAGCGACATCGTGCGCTACTATGCCGAGCGCGATTATGCGGCGGAGATCTTCTACGCCGTGCAGCAGCGCCCGCGCGGCTTGTGCGACGCTCTGTTCCGCGCCGAGCCCTTCGTGCGTTCCGACGAGCCGGTGCTCATCGGCCTTCCCGACACCATCTGGTTTCCTGAGAACGCCTTTCATGCCTCGGTCGATCGCGGTCCGGGGGTGAACCTGGTGCTCTTTCCGGTCGAGAATCCCAGCGCCTTCGATGCCGTGCTCTGCGATGAAAGCGGCCGCGTGGAGCGCGTCGAAGTGAAGCAGCCGAACCCCGGGTCGCACTGGATCTGGGGAGCGGTGACCGCCTCGGGCCGCGTCTTTCACGACCTCCGGATGCTCTGGGAGTCGCGCCACCGCGAGGATGAATACCTGGGCCATCTGCTGAACGCCTACATCGCCGCCGGAAATCCGGTTCACGCCACCGCCAACGGTGAGCACTACATGGACGTGGGCACCATGGAGGGCTATCACAATGCGCAGGATTACTTGCGCGCGCGCAGCCGTAAACCCGGAGAGCAGCAGAACGTGAGCGCCGCATAGTTCTGTAACGGGCACAATGCGCCCATCATCTAGAACCGTATGGCGACCACACTGGAAACAAATCGCACTTCATTGGAAACTCGTCAACTTGGAAACTCAGACTTAAGGCTCACTCCGATTGGCTTCGGAGCTTGGGCCATCGGCGGCGGCAACTGGGATTTTGGCTGGGGTCCGCAGGATGACCGCGAATCCGTCGAGGCGATTCTGCGCGCGCTCGATGGCGGCCTCAACTGGATCGATACCGCGGCCATCTACGGTCTCGGGCATTCCGAGGAGATCGTGGCCAAGGCTCTGGCCGGAACTACAAAGAAGCCTTACGTTTTCACCAAGTGCTCGATGCGCTGGAATGAAAATCGGCAGATTTATCGGAGCCTGAAAAAAGATTCGCTGCGTGAAGAGTTGGAGAACTCGCTGCGACGCTTAAAGCGGGACGTGATCGATCTCTACCAGATTCACTGGCCCGAACCGGAGGCGGAGATCGAAGAGGGATGGGAGGCGCTGGCGCGATTCAAGGAAGAGGGCAAAGTGCGCTACATCGGCGTCTCCAACTTCAACGTGGAGCAGATGAAGCGGGTGATGAAGATTGCGCCGATCACTTCTCTCCAGCCGCCGTATTCTCTGGTGAATCCAGAGGTGGAGAAAGAGATTCTGCCCTTCTGCAAGGCGAACAACATCGGCGTGATCAACTATTCCCCGATGGCCAGCGGTCTGCTCTCGGGCAAGATGACGGCGCGAGCGCATTGCGGCAATGCCGGAAGACGACTGGCGGCGCCGCGCTCCGCAGTTCCAGGAGCCGAAGCTCTCGCGCAACCTGAAACTGGTGGAGTTGTTGCGTGAGATTGGAAACGCTCACCGGGTGCAGCCCGGAGTGGTAGCAATCGCCTGGACGCTGCGCAATCCGGCAGTGACCGCGGCGATTGTGGGTGCGCGCAGAGCGGCTCAGGTGGACGGAATTCTGCCGGCAGCCACGTTCCGCTTGAGCGCTGAAGAAGCGGCGAGGATCGACGGGTTTATCGAGGCAAATCCGGCGTAGCCGCCCGGGAGCAGTTCGCAATCGTTGCCATCGCTGACGTACGCTGATGACACAAAGAGCAGCCATCAGGCTGCTCTTTACTAGTGTGTGCTGATCTTTAGTCAGACGGCCGCAACCGTTGTCTCTGCCAGTCTCCGTAGCGAGTCCCCAAAGGGCGCGGTCGCAACGCCGCGCTCGGTGATGATGGCGCTTATGTAACGCGCGGGAGTCACGTCGAAGGCGGGATTTTCGACCAGAACTCCGGTAGGAGCAATCTGCTTCCCCCCGATGTGCGTGATCTCGCTGGCGGCCCGCTGTTCAATGGGAATTCCGGAGCCATCCGCAGTTTCCAGATCCACGGTGGAGAACGGCGCGGCAACGTACATGGGAATGCCGTGCTCCCTGGCAAGGATGGCGACCGAGTAAGTACCGATCTTGTTGGCCGTATCGCCGTTGGCGGCAATGCGGTCGGCCCCCACAATGACGGCTTGGATCTTGCCCTGGGCCATCATCGCTCCAGCCATGTTATCGGCGATCAAGGTGACTGGAATGTTGTCTTTCATCAACTCCCAGGCGGTAAGACGTGATCCCTGGAGGAAGGGACGGGTTTCATCGGCGAAGACGTGAATTTTCTTCCCGGCCTCGACGGCTGCGCGAATCACTCCGAGGGCGGTGCCGTAGCCTGCCGTGGCCAAGGCTCCTGCGTTGCAGTGCGTGAGCACTCCGCCGGCTTGGGGCAGGAGCGCGGCACCGTTGGCTCCCATGGCTCGATTGGTGGCAATGTCTTGGGCGTAGATGCTGAGCGATTCGTCGATGAGCGCCTGCTTGATGAGCGGAATGGGACGGCCGCTGATCTCCTCAAAGCGGCGCTGCATGCGCCGGATGGCCCAGAAAAGATTCACCGCGGTGGGCCGGGTCTCTCCCATCACCCGGCAGATCTGGCCGAATCCATTGCGGAATTCCGAGATGCTGGTGACGTCCAAGTCGCGCGCTCCCAGGGCAATGCCCATCGCCGCCGCCACGCCAATCGCTGGCGCGCCGCGCACGATCATGGTGCGAATGGCATCGGCCACGGCTTCATACTTCCTGCAGAGGACCCAGGTTTCCTCGGTCGGCAGCTTGGTTTGGTCAATGAATAGAACGCCAGAATCGGTCCACTTAAGGGTTTCGAGCACAGAGTTTCGTCCACTCCCTATAAATTAAATTTAGTGTAAATGGTTTGGTGGCGGAATGGTGGAAGGAAAGACGCTTACACTCATGGGGTTGCCATCAGGATCAAAAAAATAAACCTTAGCCCATGGAAAGAATACCGGCAAAGTGCTAGAAACAGAGTGGGCGCTCCAAGGAGCGTTCGCTGGAGGAATATCGCAATGAAGAAGTCCGTAATCGCCGTATTGGCTGGCGTTCTGCTGCTCAGCGCAGCCATGCCGGCTTTTGCCAAGCACCACAGACACCACCACCATCATCATCACGCACAGGCCACTTCACAGCGCGCACAGTAGAGATTGGCTTTACTACCCAAAACCCTCCGCCACGGCGGAGGGCTTTGCTTTGTCGCGCTCCAATCAATCCTCTTCCGGCTGCGGTGCAAGTTTGTGCTGCGCCCGGAGATTTCGCGCCATCTCGATAATCTGAATGCTGTAGCCGTCCGGGTCAAACACCAGTGCCCAGCGGCCAAACGGGTCCTGCCGCGGACCAATCGCAATCTTGCCGAAGCGGCGGCGGATCTCGGTTACCGCCTGATCCATATCGTCGACGTAGATGCCGATGCTCATCCCGGTCGTGGGACTTACCTTCACCTCATCGCCATCCGGATGCAGGCCGATGATGATGTTGCCGGCATCCAACTGTGACCAGTTGGCTTGATGGATGAGAGGCTTGAGGCCAAGCACATCCCGGTAAAACGCGAAGCTGCGCTCCATGTCGCGCACGACGATCATGACAAGACCAAGTTTGCCGAACATCATTGCGTAGAACTCCCTGACCATGCTTACTGAATACGGCCGTTGCTTGCATCGTAGTCCGGCCCGGCAGCGGAGGCAATGCCGCACTCACGCTTACGCAGCTTAAGCGAGATGGCGAACGTGCTCAGCGCGCACGTCCGAAGCCGTAAAGATCGACACGAACGGCACCCCGCCCGCTGCGCTTTCCACCGCAGGTCGGCCCCCGGCTTCTTCGCGCTCCACCAGGCACATCACGCCCACAATCTCAAATCCAAATTCCATCGCGGCTTCAATCGCCTGCACGGTGGAGGCTCCGGTGGTGCAAACATCATCGACGATGACCACGCGCGCGCCCTTTTCCCGGAAGCCTTCGACCCGCTGCCCGGTGCCGTGAGCCTTCTCGGATTTGCGCACCAGAAAACCGTGGATCCATTCCTGCTCAGGGACGGCCGCGACGTCGGTCCAGCGCAGATGAGCTTCCTGCGCGCTGAGCATGGCAACCGAGACCACGATCGGATCCGCTCCCATGGTCAGTCCGCCGATGGCCTGCGGACGCCAGTTGCGGCGCTCAATTTCGTCGAGAAAGACGCGGGCGGTCAGGCGCGCGCCCTCGGCGTGCAACGTGGTGGCGCGGCAGTCAATGTAGTAGTCGCTGGTGCCGCCGCTGGAGAGCTTGAATTGGCCCAGGCGGAAGGATTGCTGCGAGAGCAGGGTAAGGAGTTGCTGGCGAGCGTCGGACATAAACTTCACCATAGCAAGAGGGGAACAGAGGGAGCAAGCGGCAGCCTACAGTTGTCTGCTCCTACCGTACTGAAAAATTCGTAAAGCCCCGCGTTTGCACAAACAGCGCAACAAACAGCGCGCCGTTGTAGCCGACGTGAACCAGCGTGGAGGAAGCCAGCGAGCGGAAACGCCAGCGGATCACGGTCAGCACCATACTTACGAGGATGATGCAGGTGATCTGTATCCAGGCTCCCGCGAGTTGCTGCCCGTGGATCACGCCAAAGAGCACGGAAGTCATAATCAGCGAAACGACCGCCCCCGTGTGGCGCGCCAGCGCCGGAAAGAGCAGTCCGCGAAAGAATACCTCCTCCGCAAAAGGCGCAATGAATACCCCGAAGACGCTCATCATCCACGCATCGAGGGGCGTGCGCAGCATCTTGTCGATGGGCAGTTCGGGTGGTGTGGGAAGCAGGCGCGCGCCGAACTCAACCGCCAGCGCCAGCAACACTCCCCGGCCACAAAGATCGGCCAGCGCACGGGCCACCGCCAGGAGAGCGCACGGAAGAATCCGATGCGGAAGTGGTGGGCGAACAACCTCCAAAGCGCGCCGAATACCAACAGATAGGCCGCCAGCTGTGCAGGCAAAAGCACTCGCGGGTCGGTGGCAAGATCCACCACGGGCACATGCCTGAGGGACGCGACATGGAGCGCGATGGCAATGGCAACGGCGCCACAAAACACCACCGCCAGCAGCATCGCCACAAAGGCGGATACCACGACAAGCATTCCAAAGACCGGCTCCGGCTCGGGAGCGAGAGGCCAAGGGCGCGGCGCGGGCTGTGCGGGAAGCTGCTCGCTGGAGGTGGACACTAGGCACCGCTGCGATTGTAGCAAGAGAAGCGGCCACAAAGGAAAAAGCCGACGGAAATCGCGTCTGATAGGACGGAACGCAGAACGCCCCACGCCATCTGCCGGAGGCGTTCTGTCGCGTGCAAATTACGCTCCTGCCTTTTTTTCAATCCTCGCCCAGGTGTCCTTAAGCGGCAGGGTTCGATTGAATACCAGGCTGCCGGGCTTGGAGTCGGGATCGACGCAGAAGTAGCCGACGCGCTCGAACTGGTAGCGGTCTCCTATTGCTGCGCTTGCCAGCGAGGGTTCCAGCTTCGCGTCCAGCAGCGTCTCCAACGAATTCTGGATTGAGATTGCTGGTGAAGTCCTCGCCCTCGGCAAGTTGCCCGGGATCTGATTTGGTGAAGAGCTTGTCGTAGATACGAATCTCCGCTTGCAATGGCGTGCCCGGCGGAGACCCAGTGGATCGTCGATTTCACCTTGCGCCCGTCCGGCGAGTTGCCGCCGCGGCTAGCGGGATCATAGGTGCAGTGCACCTCCACAACCTCGCCCGTCGGGATTCTTCACCACCCTGGTTCGCGGTAATAAAGTACGCATTGCGCAGCCGCACTTCCTTTCCCGGCGAGAGCCGGTAATACTTGGGCGGAGGCACTTCGCGGAAGTCGTCCTGCTCAATGTAGATCTCGCCCGAGAAGGGCACTTGCCGGATTCCTGCGCTCGGGTCTTCGGGATTGTTCGCCACTTCGACGAACTCTTCCTGCCCTTCCGGGTAGTTATCGATCACGACCTTCAGCGGGCGCAAAACGGCCATGGCCCGCGGGACTCGCTTGTTCAAGTCATCCCGCTGGAAGTGCTCCAGCATCTCGATATCGGTCGAGCCATTGGTGCGCGAAGCTCCTATGGCGGCGCAGAAATTGCGGATTGCCTCCGCCGTGAAGCCCCGGCGGCGGAGACCGGAAATCGTTGGCATCCGCGGATCGTCCCATCCGTGAACGCGTTTTTCCTGTACCAGTTGCAGCAGCTTGCGCTTGCTCAGCAGAGTGTAGGTAAGGTTCAGCCGGTCGAATTCAATCTGCTGCGAAGGGAAAATTCCAAGCTGCTCGATGTACCACTTGTACAGGGGCTGATGGTCGGTGAACTCCAGCGTACACATGGAGTGCGTGACCTTTTCGAGCGAATCCGATTGCCCGTGCGCGAAATCGTACATCGGATAGATGCACCACTTGGCCCCGGTGCGGTGATGTTCGGCGTGAAGGATGCGGTACATCACCGGGTCGCGCATATTGAGGTTAGGCGAAGCCATGTCGATCTTGGCGCGCAGCACACGGGTGCCGTCGGGAAACTCGCCTTGCCTCATGCGCTCAAACAGGTCGAGGTTCTCCTCGATGCTGCGGTTGCGGTACGGGCTGTCCTGCCCGGGTTCGGTGAGGGTGCCGCGATGCTCGCGAATCTCGTCGGCGGTGAGGTCATCCACATAAGCCTTGCCGGCCTTGATGAGTTGCACCGCCCACTCGAAGAGCTGGTCAAAGTAATCCGAGGCATAGCAGAGACGGTCCCACTCAAAGCCGAGCCAGCGCACATCCTCCTGGATCGAGTCCACGTACTCCTGCTCTTCCTTCTCGGGGTTGGTATCGTCGAAGCGCAGGTTGGTCTTTCCCCCAAACTCGTCGGCCAGGCCGAAGTCGAGGCAGATGGCCTTGGCATGGCCGATGTGCAGGTATCCGTTGGGCTCCGGAGGAAAGCGTGTCTGAACAACTGCGTCGCCGTACTTCTTCGTCCTCAGGTCCTCGATGAACATCTCGCGGATGAAGTTGGAGGGACGCGGCGCGGATTCCGCCGGCACGGTTGCAGCATTCTTGCTTTCCTTATTCGTCGTGGTCATCACTCACATTCCTTGGACTAGAAGCAACGATTATAGCTGTCTCAAACCTGGCATCGCAGTCTGCTGATGGCCTGGGTGATACGCTCCAGGCAAACTTCACGGCCCAGCACTTCCATGGTCTCAAACAGCGGCGGCGCATTCTTGCGTCCGCAGACAGCGACCCGGATGGGCTGGAACATCGGCCCGGCCTTCACTCCCAGACGCTCGGCGGCCAAGCGCAGCGCGGATTCGAGCGATGCATGATCGAACGGCGTGGCGGCCAGCAGTTCGCTCGCCTCGCTGAGAATCCTGTGGGCCAGCGCCGCATCGCCCTTCTGCGGAATCAGCTCAAGGCAATCATACGGCGGAAGTTGCTCGACAAAGAAGAAGTCGGCGGCGGTACTCACGTCGGCAAGAAACTTGATGCGCTCGCGAATCAGCGGCGTCACCTGGAGCAGTTTTTCCGCCGTCGCGGGCAGCCCTGCCTGCTGCAAAAACGGCAGCAGCCGAGCCGAAAGCTGCTCCACCGGCAGCGCCCGTATGTGCTCTGCATTCAGCCACACGGCCTTGGGATCGAACGGGTCTTCCGGCCTTGAAGTTGACGACCGCGTTGGCGCGATTGACGCCTTCCAGGGTGAACGCCGAACTCAACTCCGGCAAGGTCAGGAAGTCGCGATCGTTCTTGGGCGACCAGCCCAGCAGGCAGAGAAAGTTGACGAACGCCTCCGGCAGAAAGCCCGCGTCGCGATAGGTGGTGACGCTGACAACCGGTCCATGGCGGCGCTTGGAAAGCTTGGTGCCGTCCGGAGCCACCAGCAGCGGAAGATGCGCAAACTGCGGTGTCTCGGCTCCGGTGGCGGATGCCGCAGCCTCAAAGATCAGCAGATGTTTGTAGGTGTTCGAGAGATGATCCTGGCCGCGAATGATGTGGCTGATGCGCAGGTCGGCGTCATCGGCGCAGGAGGCCAGATGATACGTTGGCATCCCATCGCTGCGCAGCAGGGCGAAGTCTTCGACCTCATCGGCCAGTTTGGTCTGCTCGCCATACACGGTCGACAAAGCGCAGCACACGGTCATTGCCGCGCGGCACGCGGAAGCGGAGCGCGAACGCTTCACCGGCGGCGGCGCGGCGGTCGCTCTCCGCGCGCGAGAGCTCTCGCATCCCCGGATTAAATAGCCATGCTCCCTGGTTCCGGATGGTTTCCGGATTGCGAATCCGCTCTTGTCGCTCTCACCGCTGTGCGCGGGGGTAAATCGCGGTAGGCGAGGCCCTTGGCAAAGATCGCCTCGGCCACCTGCCGGTGCAGGGCCAGGCGCTCGGATTGCTTGTACTCCTCATCCCAGCTCAGGCCCAGCCAGCGCAAGCCCTCGAAGATGGATTGAACGCTGGCGTCGGAGTTGCGCTCGACATCGGTATCGTCGAGGCGGAGCACCATGGTGCCGCCGTTGTGGCGGGCATAAAGCCAATTGAAGATAAATGTGCGCGCGCTGCCCACATGAAGGAAGCCCGTGGGAGAGGGCGCGAATCGGACTCTCAGCATAAGAATGTAAGTATAAACGCTCGGCGCCTGGCGAGCCGCAAAATCAAGCCCGCAAAAGCAAAGCCCCGCACGAGGTAAGATCGTACGGGGCGTGGCAAGCTGCGTGCAACTTGGTTGGAGAGCTACTCCTGCTTGGTTTCAACCACCGGGGCTGCGCTCGCGGCTCGGGCGGCGAGTACGGCTGCCTTCTTGGTGCGTTTCAGAAGCTTCTGCTTGCGGAGCCGATTGAATCTTGCCTTGTCACCGATATTTCCCGACATTCTGTACCGCTTTCTGTGACCGTCATTTGCTTTCGTGTTGGGATGTAATCATCTCATATCGCGAAAAATATCTCTTGGCGAATTGCAAGCCTACGGTGGCCGAGTTGCGACAAACCGAGAATTTACCGTAAAATGAATTGTTCAGGACGAAGTTCCAGTTTTGACTATTAAGGACATAGGTTAAGTATGGCGAATCATGTTTCGGCGCTGAAGCGCGCACGACAGACGGAAACCAAGACGGCGACCAATCGCGCCAATAAGTCGCGTATGCGTTCGGCGCTGCGCTCCCTGCGCACCGCACTGACCTCCGGCGATAAGACTACGCTGGATACGACATTCCGCGAGACGGTTTCGGCTCTGGATAAGAGCGTGCAGAAGGGTATCCTGCACAAGAACACGGCATCGCGCTACAAGAGCCGCCTCTCGGCTCGCGTGAAGGCTGCAACCGCAACCAAGTAAATTTTCCGGCATTTGCGACGGCAGGCTTCGGCCTGCCGTTTTGCTTGTGTGCCCAGCCCAAGATAGTTTCTTAGTCGAGCAGGGCTTCCTGCTGCCAGGCTGGGGCGAGTTCTCTGGGCTCGGCGGCGAGGTCGAGGATCAGGTTTTCCAGGATCAGGCGCTTGCTGGGCGGGTTGGAGCGCAGGGCGGCATCGGCGCGGGAGATCAGGCGGATGGCCCGGGTCAGTTCGCGGCGCGACTTGTATCGGCGCGACTGGCGGATCACGTCGTCGGCGGCAAAGGGCGGGATGCGGAAGCCCTGCCACAGCACCTGGTACAGGGCGCGCGTGTCGCGCACGTTGCGCTCCAGGATGACCAGCATCTGGCGGAAGGTGCGGGCCAGCATGTAGAGATGGCCGATGGCGGCTTCGTCGCCGTCCCCGGTGGAGAGCATGGCGTCGAGAATCTCCAGCGAGCGGGCGCGATTGTGCGAGGAGAGCGCGTCGGTCAGTTCGTACAGCGTGCGCTGCTTGGCGGCCAGCACCATGGTCTCCACGTCGCCCAGAGTGATGCGCTTTTTCTCTCCGACATAGAGCAGGAGCTTCTCCAGTTCATTCGAGATCATCATCATGTCGCCGCCGAGCGAGTCCACCAGTTCGCGCGAGGCTTCGGGATCGATCTTTGTGGAGTGCAGGGCGGCGGTTTCATTGAGCCACTTGATGGCCTCGCCCTCTTCGACGCGGGCGAATTCGATGACCGCGAAATGCTCGCCCAGGGTCTCGCGGATGCGCTCGTAGCGCTCCTTGTCGGTCATCTCCATGCGGCGCAGGTCGGCCGGGATGCTGATGTGGTCGGCAATGAGGATCAGCAGCGCGTCGGGGTTGGGATTCTTCATGTAGCTGGCGATGGCGGCGAACTCGGCGTCGTGCTTGCCGCGTCCGTACAGAGCCTTGACTCCGCGCACGAAGAAGACCTGGAAGCTTGCCATCAGCGAAGGCGTGCGGGCGCGGTCGAGAATTTCGACCACCTCCGAGGATTCAAGATCGAACTCGTACAAGCTGAATTCGCGCATTCCCTCCGGGATCAGGTGTTTGAGAATGGCATCGCGGCAGGTGCGGCGGAAAAAGCCTTCATCGCCGATGAAGACATAGCCGGGCTTCAGCTTGCGAGAGCTGACCTCTTGGACGAAGCGCTCAACTGGGGCGAAGGCCTTCAGCTAGAACGCCTCCAGAATATTGCTGACCAGGGTGCGGGAGAAATCGCGCGAGATTCGGTCGAGAGCCGGCCCCTGCTCCTCGAAGAAGCTGGCCAGTTCGTTTGAGATCTGATACTGATCGCGGAAAACGTAGTTGGGATTGCTGTAGAGTACGCGGCCATCGCGCGCCGTCAACGTCACCTTGACGATGATGGTGACCAGTCCGGTCGAGGCGCGTCCCGGTCACCGAATCGTACGCCACGGGAGCAACTTCGGTGGAGACTACGGTGCCTTGCAGTACGGCGTCGGCATCGGCTTCGGATTGCACTACCCGGTAATGAGTGCGGGTATTGAATTCGCGAATCACCGCGCCGGTGAGTCCGGTCTCCACGTGATAGGTGTGAGTCTGATTCTGGAACGATGGAATCGCCAGAATCTTAATGTCCGGAGCCAGGTGCGAGCTGCTGCCCGCCGTGTGATAGCCGCAGGAGGACGAGCAGCAGCAGCAGTCCGAGGATTGCAATGCTGGACGCACTGGCGGCAAACGTAGCGCTGCCGGATAAAGTCATTGCAACTTCCCTCGGGGACGGGTTTGCACCATCTCTTCTGCGCACTCCACCGCCTGAATTGCCGAGACGCGAAGATTATCGCAGGCGGCAAAGAGCCAGAAACCGTTGCTTCCGCGCCGTCACTGCGCACGCTGGCGAGAATCTCCGACGAGCCCGCAACATTCACATTGCTGGGAAATTCGTCCTGGCTCGCTGTTGACCGTGACATGCGGTCCGGCGAGCGCGCTTTCCAGATTCGGCGGTCGTGACCGCGGTCCCCATCTGCACGAACATCGCGATGGTGTAGCCATGGAATACAGGAGCCTGGACGAGAAGCACGGCAGGCGCGGAAATTTCGTCCTGCGCCAGTTCCTTAAAGTGGCGCACAATGCGCGATTCGGTCTCCCGCAGCGACGGGCGAGCACCTTCGACCGGCTGCGCAAAAAGATTGAACGCCGCCTGGGTCCCGAAGACCGCATTGGGCATCTGCTGAAAGCTGAGCAGATTCACGGTTTGATCGTGGAGTTCGTCCATGCCGCGCCGCCCGTATTCGGAGGCAGGCTGGCCGATGACGGCCGAGGCGAGCTGAACCGGAGCGGCCTTCTGCAAGCGCGCCAGCAGCAGCGCCATCACCACGGCCGCCGGGTGAGCGATCACCACGGGCGCCGACTGTAGCCCAACCTCGCGGATGTGGCCCAGTTCGCGCTCCACCCAGGGAGAGCGAAGAACGATGTCCGTATTGTTCTCCAAGGCGTAGCTGAGGTCGATGATCTCAGCGCCGGCATCGCGAACCGTCGCCCAGGTCTTCGCGATGTAGGATTCGTCGGCGGTCAGGAAGGCAAAATCCACGCCCTCCAGATGTTCCGGCAGCACCCCTTGAATGAATGCCGGCTCGTCATTGACCTGCTCGAGCTGGCCGAGTGCATCTTCCTCGTCCAGAAGCTTGATATCGATGGCAGGAAAGTTGCGCTCACCGAGGATGTCGCGAACCTCCTTGCCTTTGAGGGCGGCGGCTCCGACAACGGCAACGGAAAAAAGATTGGAATTCTTGGCAGCTTGGCTCATAACTCTCCCAAAGCCTCCTGCGGCGGTGCCGGTGGCGCTGTATTCTTGCGCCGGAAAGCGTACGTGAGCCTGAATACTACCCCTGAAATCATGTAGCTGACCGCAAGGACAAACAGAACGTAGCGATGAAAATACCAGATGGCGGCCAGGGTCAGCGGCAATCAGCACCAGGAAGCGCGAGGCCTGACGGTTATGAAAATCAATGCTCTTCGCACTCCAGAAGCGCCAGGTGCTGACCATCAGGAAGGCGCACACAAAGATGTAGCCCATCCAGATGATCGAACTCCACCAGGCCTGCACGGGATAGCCAAGGCGAAGATGCACCACTGCGGCCAGGCAACCGGCTCCGCCAGGGATGGGCATGCCGACAAAGTATTTGCGCCCCGGGTGTCCTGGATTTTTAGGCTGAGGATTGAGCTGAATATTGAAACGCGCCAGGCGGCACGCGCCGGCCGTGAGAAACGCAAAGGCCACGATCGCGCCGAACTGTACCAGCTTATCGCGCAGATCCGCATCGAGCGACGCCGGCAGACAAAAGAAGCCCCACATCCAGGCGAGAATTCCAGGAGCAACTCCGAACGTCACCACATCGGCCAGCGAATCCAGTTCCTTGCCGAAGTCGCTGGTGGTGTGGGTAAGGCGCGCGATGGCTCCATCCATGCCGTCGAAGAAAACGGCAAAGCCGATGGCGATCGCCGCATGATTGAAATACGTAGCCGCAATGCGCAGTGGATCGACACCCGGCGCGGTGAGAAAACCCTGGGCGTGAGCGGCGCCCATCGCCGCCTGCGAAATCGCGTAGAAACCAGCCGCCAGATTCGCGGTGGTAAACAGCGACGGCAGAATGTACAGTCCCTTGCGCAAACGGCGCGGTCGCCCGTCGCCGATGCGACGGTTCGGCGATCCCATCAATGTTCTCCTTGCGCCGGCGGCAGGATGGCGAGGGTTGAAGAGCCACACTTTACGAGGTTGCCAACCTCCACCAGCACCTTGGCGGAGGCGGGCAGAATGACGTCGCAACGCGATCCGAACTTGATCAGTCCAATGCGCTCGCCGCGAGCGACGCGGTCTCCGGCGACCCGCGAGAAGACAATGCGCCGCGCCAGCAGTCCGGCAATCTGCTTGAAGACGATGTTGTAGCCATCCTCGGTAGCAAGCGTGCAGATGTTCTGCTCGTTCAGCTCTGCCGAAGCCGGATTCATGGCGTTCAAATACTTGCCGCGGCGATACTCCACCGCGGTGATGACTCCAGCGGCCGGTGAGCGGTTGACGTGCACGTTGAAGACATTCAGAAAAATGCTGATGCTGGTGCGCGGCTCGCCAGCTACCTGAATCGTGGTGACTGCCGTAACTTTGCCATCGGCGGGAGAAACCACGGCGCCGCGGGTAGATGGAATAACCCGCTCCGGGTCGCGAAAGAACCAGAGGAAGAAGACCGCCAGCAACAGCGGTACAAGGGCAAGCGGAGGCGAGGCCCACAGACCAATGAGGACCGCCACCGCAACCAGAGCCAGCGCGTAATAGATTCCGTCGCGTACCATGAGGACCTCTCGATTATAGCGAAGCGCGAAGTCCGAATGGTTCGGAAAGACAGCGGTGCCCCAGAAGGTTACTGTTATCAGTCTGCGTCGAGCAGTCTGCAAATGGCGTGTGCCGTCCGCAACAGATTACGCGGAGCCCCGCCGCAGCTACACGCCAGAACGACCAGCCACCACGTGGGTGGGACTGGTCATCCTCGGGCCAAAGCTGTGTCTCGCCGCGCGTACAACCACCGGCATGGTTGCACTCAGGAGACTTTTTGAGCGCGGCTCTGGAGCGCTTCCATCTCATCCTTGAGGCGAAGCTTCAATTTTTTTAGGCGGGTTTCTTCGATCTTTTCTTCTTCGGAGAGGTATTTCTTGCTGGCGAGGGATTCAATGCGCTGAGAGTAGTTGCTGTGTTCATCGGCCAGCTTACGAAATTCATCGCTGCTGGCCAGCAGCTGTTCGCGTACGGGAGCATTCATCCGCACCTCCTAGCCTGATATCAGGTGTTGTACAAACTAGCACCGGGGAGAAGGGCGGGCAAGCGAAATCGAAACCTAATATTCATAATCGTGCACCAGAATTAGCGCGTCCTCCTCGGGTTCCCGGTAATAGTCCCGGCGGCGCGCAAGCTGCTCGAACCCGCTCAACTTGTAAAAGCGAATTGCCGATTCGTTGGAGGCCCGAACTTCCAGGAGAATCCGCTCCGCCCCGCGCGAGTGGGCGTGCCTCAAGCAGGGCTGACAAGAGCTCGCGTCCCACACCTCGGTGGCGGAATTCCGGCATCACCGCAATGTTTTCCAGCTCCCATTCCGGGCCGCCGTCTCGTCCCACCAGAAATCCCACTCCGCGCACTCCGCTTTCCACCGCCTGCAGCTACGAATCGGCTCGCTCTGCAATCCAGGCCAGGCGCGCCGGAGATTGCGAACGGAAGATATCCAGCCACTGCTGCCGGGTCCAGTGGGCCGCTGAATCCGCAGCCTCGCTCATGGCTATCAGCCGCGCGAGGTCGGATTCATGCGCAAGGCGGATCTTCATGGCGAGGGATGGACGGTGCCGGATTTAGGTTTGGAAAAAAGTTCGGCATCCGAGCGGCGCAGGTAATTGGCATCGAGGGTCGCCACATCGGCACGAATACCGGCCAGAAACTTGCGGTACGCGATACGGGCGAACGCCTCAGCCGAGGGCCGTGCGAGTATTTCCACATCGATGCCAGCTTCCCTGATGCGGGCGGCAAGGCTGGCGTCGGGGGTGCAGACAACCGTCGCCGGACCGCCTGCGCCGGACTAGGGAAGTGAACTCCGCAAAGCTGCAGACCGCCTCACGGTTCATCTGCGCGGGTACAGGGCTGGCGGATTCCACCAGGTATTCGCCGAAAAAGACCTCGGCGCGCTGGGCATCGATCGCGGCGACCACTTTGCCATCTCTTCCCGCCGCCAGGGCAATCGCCTCCAGCACAGAGATGGCTACCACGGGCGTGTCGAACGCCTCGGCTAATCCCTTCACGGTCGCAATCGCGATTCGTAGTCCGGTGAATGAGCCGGGACCGCTGGCCACCCCAATCAGGCCGATCGAGCTTCTCTCAAAGCCGTGCCGCAGGAGCAATCGGGCAACCGTCGGCACCAGCAGTTCGGAGTATTGGCCCCCGGAGAGCTCTGCCAGCTCAAGGGTAAGCAGTTCGTCGCATTGCGCTCGCAGCAGAGCAACGCTGCCCTGCCGTCCCGAGGTATCAATACCAAGAATGAGCCCACACGGATTCAGCACAATGGCTCCTGGCGCGCGAGTTTGCCGACGATCTCGTCGATCAGTGAATAAGGGTCGCGCTCGTGCCCGGCAACCTGGGAGGCGTATTCGCCCACTGCGTCTTCGGAAAATGCTCCTTGCACAATCCGCCGCAGCACTGCGTCGCGCAACATCTCACGCAGCCGGTTGCGCCAGTTGGCAATGCGCCGCTGCAGGCCCAGTTCACCGGTGGCGAGAAACTCTTCGTACTTGTCGATGGTCGATGCCAACTCCGCAACTCCCGCGCCCGTGCTGGCGACCGTCTTGATCACCGGAGGCACCCAGTTGTCATGACGCAGGGCAAGCGACTGCATCGCCTTGACCTCGCGCTCCAGGCGTTCCGCGCCTTCCCGGTCGGCCTTGTTGATGACAAAAATATCGGCAATCTCCATGATTCCGGCCTTGAGCGACTGCACGTCGTCGCCCATGCCGGGAACCAGGATCACGATGGTCACATCGGCCAGGCGGACGATGTCCACCTCATCCTGGCCAACGCCAACGGTCTCGATCAGCACCAGGTCGCGTCCGCTGGCATCGAGCACCGTGGCCACGTCGGCCGTGGTGCTGGAGAGCCCGCCGAGCGACCCGCGCGTGGCCATGCTGCGAATGAAAGTGCCTTGGTCGCCGCTGTGTGACTGCATGCGGATGCGGTCGCCAAGAATCGCCCCTCCGGTGAACGGCGACGTCGGATCGATGGCGATGATTCCGACCGTCTGCCCGCGCTTGCGGTATTGTCCGGCGAGCGCATCGACCAGCGTGCTTTTCCCCGCTCCCGGAGCGCCCGTGAGGCCAACCACCCGCGCGCTCCCGGAGTGCGCAAACAGTGCCTTCAGCAGCTCGTGCGAATCCGCTGTGCGGTTTTCTACCGCAGTAATGGCACGCGATAAAGCACGAAGATTGCCGCTGCGGATCTCGTCGACCCATGTAGAAATAGAGGAAGTCACAGTATGAAGTGTTCTCGCCTCGCTAGTGTAGCAAAGCCCGAGAGCCGGGTGCCTCACCCCAACGCGGATGCCCACTCTAACGCCGCGTTCTTCGCCGCGTTAGAGTGGAAAAGTTGCTATTCCGCCAGCAGTTGCCGCGCGATCACCAGCCGCTGAATCTCGCTGGTGCCCTCGCCGATGGTGCAAAGCTTCACGTCCCGGTAAAACTTCTCCGCCGGATAGTCTTTGATAAAGCCGTATCCGCCGTGGATCTGCACCGCTTCGTTGGCGACCCGGACGGCGACCTCCGAAGTGTAGAGCTTGGCCATCGAAGACTCCAGCGTCGTCTTGCGATGGTTGTCCTTGAGCCAGGCGGCGCGCATGGTCAGCAGGCGGGCCGCATCGATCTCCGTCGCCATGTCGGCCAGCTTCCACTGGATGGCCTGAAATTCGCTGATCGCCTGTCCGAACTGTTTTCGCTGGCGGCTGTACCGGCGCGCGCACTCATAGGCGCCGGTGGCCATGCCGAGGCCCAGGGCAGCAATCGAGATGCGTCCTCCGTCGAGCACCCGCATCGCGTCGATGAAGCCCTCGCCCTGCACTCCGAGGAGGTTTTCGGCAGGAATTTCGCAGTCCTCAAAGATCAGCTCGGAGGTGTCCGAGGCGCGCAGACCGAGTTTGTTCTCCTTCTTGCCGGCGCGGAAGCCGGGAGTGCCGCGCTCCACCAAAAATGCCGAGAGGCCACGCGTGCCGATGTTCTTATTGGTGACCGCGACGATCACGCAGACGTCCGCGTAAGCCCCGTTGGTGATGAACGTCTTGGTGCCGTTGAGCACCCATCGGTCGCCCTTGCAGGTGGCGGAGCAGCGCGCGCTGCCTGCGTCCGAGCCGCTGTTGGGCTCGGTGAGAGCCCAGGCTCCAATGTGCTCTCCGCTTGCCAGGCGCGGCAGATACCGCCGTTTCTGCTCTTCATTTCCCGGCCAGAAAAATGTGGTTGGAGCACAACGACGTGTGCGCCGCCACGATGATGCCGACCGAGCCATCGACCCGCGAAAGCTCCTCGATGGCCAGTACGTACTCAATGTACCCGTAACCGGCGCCGCCGTATTCGTCGGGAAAAATGCAGCCCATCAGGCCCAGTTTGCCGAGTTGCTTCACGGTTTCGAGGGGGAAATGCGAAGCTTCGTCCCACTCATGCACATGGGGCGCAATTTCGCGTCCGGCAAAGTCGCGCACCATGCTCTGGAGGTGCAGTTGCTCATCGGTGAGTTGGAAGTCCACAGGTTCTCCAGTACGGGAATTAGAAAATCGCAGCCCTAGCCTCATGCGCGGCGGCCGGAAAAGGAAACCGATGTTTATATCACGCGGCGGGAGCTGAAGGGAAGTCTCACGCGGAATCCATAAAATTCTGTAAGCCGCTGGCCGATGGCGAGTATCATCCGGTGGATATGGCCTTCACGATAAATTCACTCGACCACCTTGTGCTCACCGTGGCGAACATCGGCGTCACGGTCGATTTCTATACCGAAGTTCTTGGAATGGAATTGGTAACCGTGGATGGCCGCAAGGCTCTTGCCTTCGGCGAGCAGGTGATCAAACTGCAGCAGCGCGGCCATGAGATCAAGCCCGGAGCCTTGCATCCAACCTGCGGGGCCAGGCGATTTTGCTTCCTTACATCCACGCCCCTGGAGGAAGTGGTCCGCCACCTGAATGAGCAGAAAGTTCACATCGAAGAGGGTCCGGTGGAGCGCCATGGGGCCATGGGGAAGATGCGCTCCATCTATGTCCGGGACCCGGACAAGAACCTGATCGAGATTTCGAGTTACTGACCGGTCTCTTCGCTCTGCGTGGCTGCTGCGGGCCTTTGGTGAGGCTTCCTGCCGCCTCGCATACCCCGGCGAAGAGGCGCCGGATTCCGCCTTCGATGGTGGGTTTGATGGAGTCTCCCAGGAACTTGAAGGGCCCTCCGCTGAACTCCTGCCGGGTGCGCAACTCCGTGCTCTGCTCGTCCGGCATCCACTTGAAGGTGTAAAACTGCTCGACCGTGACTCCCGAGCCGCCGCGGAGGTGGACATAGTTGGGAGTTTCAACTTCAAGAACCTCCAGGGTTCGCTGGAAAGGCAGGGGCCTCAGCATTTCGATGGAGAACTTTGCCCCCTTCGTCCACCGCTCTCCGCTCACCCAGCGCACCTCGCGGATGGCTTGCGGGTCCCAGCGCGGCCAGAGTTCGATCTGTTCAAACACCTGCCAGACGTGCTCCAGACGGCATTGCGCGATGGAGGAATACTCGATTTTGACGGACATCCCGTCTCCTTGATGACCAGCCTGGATCGCCAGAGGTGCCCGCGCTAGAAATTCCAGTGATGGGGCGGTCTCCGCCGCCCGGGTGAAAGATTTTCGCCGGGCCTAAACGCTGACTCTCGAATTGCAAACCGTGCGCACACCGTCAAGTGCCCGCTTGCAGTCGCCGCGTGAGACATTCAGGTGGGTGACGAAGCGAATCAACTGCGGATTGACCGTACCGGCAAGTACCCCCTGGCTCTTCAGCGCCTCGGCGATTTCCGTGGAGGACTTGCCCGTGCCGCTCACGTCGAAGATGACAATGTTGGTCTGCACCGTGGATAGATCGATCTCGATGCCAGGGATCTCGGCCAGTCCTTCGGCGAGCAACCGGGCGGAGTCATGGTCTTCCTGCAACCGCGCGGGACCTTGCTCCAGCGCGATAAGACCGGCGGCGGCCAGCACTCCAGCCTGACGCATACCGCCTCCCAGAGCCTTGCGGACGGAGCGCGCCTGCTGAATGAAATCCCGTCCGCCCACCAGCATGGAACCGACCGGAGCGCCCAGCCCCTTGGAAAGACAGAACATCACCGAATCGAAGCCCCGGGTGATCTCCGCAACCGGCTTGCCGAGATAGGTCGCGGCGTTGAAGACCCGTGCGCCATCCAAGATGTACAGGCAAATTACGCTCATGCGCCCGCTCACAGATTTCCTGCATGGCAGCCATCGGAGTAACCGTGCCACCGGCCATGTTGTGGGTGTTCTCCATGGCGATCAGCCCGGTGGGCGCAACGTAATAGGTCGGCGGCGCAATCTTCGCGGCGAGCAACTCCCAGGAGAGGATTCCCTGCGGAGCGCTGACCGGGCGTACCATGCATCCGCTGAACCAGCTCAGCATCGCCATCTCCCAGAGGAAGATGTGGCCGCGCTCTTCGCAGAGAATTTCCTGCCCGGGACGGGTGTGCAGCTTGATCGCAATCTGATTGCCCATGGTGCCGGACGGAACGAAGATCGCGGCTTCGCGATCAAAGATTTCGGCGGCCCGGGCTTCCAGGCGATTGATGGTGGGGTCTTCTCCGTACACGTCGTCGCCGACTTCGGCGGAGGCCATGGCCCGGCGCATTTCGTCGCTGGGCATGGTTACGGTGTCACTGCGCAGATCAATCCATGAAGTGGTCATGAGTGCTCCCAAGGGCTAAATGGAAAACTCCAGTGTAAACGCTAATCGCACAGGAATTCTTCAAAGACTTCATTGGAGAGCAGGCGTCCCCGCGGAGTGAGACGCAGCCATCCGTCCTCCAGCACCAGCAGTTCACGCTGCACCAGTCCGGCGATCACCTCGCGATAATCGTCCACCGCGGCCCTGCCGAACTTCTCCTGAATCGCCGCCAACTCGACTCCGCAATTCATCCGCAGACCAAGAAAGTACGTCTCCTCAATGGCCTGCCTCTCCGAGACAATCGTGATTTCGAATGGCTCTCCGGACGGTGTTTCCAAGTAACGCCTCGAGCGAGTCCGAGGTGGCGATGCGCACTGCGCGATGGGGTTCCTCAAGTGTCGGAGCCGGCAGCATGGAATGTGCGTCCACGCCAAAACCGTAGTAGGGAAGACGTTGCCAGTAACGCAGATTATGGCGCGATTGATGACCGTTGCGCGCAAAGTTCGAGATCTCATATTGCACGATGCCGGAGCCGTTCAGGCGCTCGACTGCCCGCTCGTAGAGCGCCACGATCAGCGCCTCATCCGGGACATGGTGGGCATGGTAGCGCGTCCCTCCCGCCATCAGTTCGCGCCCCAGGCGGGAGTCGCCGTCCACCTCCAGCATGTAGACGCTGACGTGAGGCACCGCCAGCGCGAGCACTTCATCGAGCGAACGTTCCCAGCTTTCCGCTGTCTGGTAAGGCAGCCCCGCGATCAGGTCGATGCTGATTTCGCCGATGCCCGCTGCACGCAGGCGGGCAACGTCGCCGAGGGTGATCTCCCGGCTGTGCAACCGGCCTACCGAGCGCGATTCCTGATCGACAAAGGACTGCACCCCCAGCGAAACCCGATTGACTCCCGCGCGCAGCAGCGCGGCCAAAACTTCGCTGGAGAGAGTACCGGGTGCAACTTCCACGGTGAACTCGGCCCCGGGCGCAATTTCAAAAACCCGGCGGACTGCGGCGAAGAGCCGGTCCAGTTGATCCGCCGCCAGAACGCTCGGCGTGCCGCCGCCCAGATAAACCGAATCGAGCCGTGGATCGAACCCCGCGCCGAACTCGCGAGCCAGCCCCGGGGCATTGGCAATCGCCCGCTCCAGATGCGTGACATAGCGGTCGAAAAGGTCGCGGGAAAAAACTCCGGAGGCAAAGTTGCAGAAGGAACACTTCGACCGGCAGAACGGCACCGAAAGATACAGCGCGGAATGAACGTCAGAGGTCAATGGGAATGCACGCAGATCAAGTGTACCGCTCCGCGAAACTGACGGTGCCCACATCTGCCGCAGTTGGCAGATGCGGGATCGGTCGGCTCCGCCTACTTCGTCTGCATGGCGGGCGCGTGTTTCACCTTCACGATGAAAAGCGCAAACACCGGCATCGACGAAGCACAGCGTTCCCAGCAGCCAGAAGGCGTCCAGATAGGCCATGGCGCCGGCCTGCTGCAGCACGCTGCGGTAGAGCATTCGTGCCGCCCGCGCCGTCGGCGTCCCAAGGCCATTCCCGTGCTGGGCAAGATATTGTCCGAGTTGCATCTGCCCGGCGTGGGCCCGGGCTGTCGAAAGGTGCTCGGTGAGCCGAAGCTGGTGGAACTGTGCGCGACGGGCTAGAACCGTGGTGACCGCGGCGATGCCGCAACTCGATCCCAAATTGCGCATCAGGTTATAGAGCGACGAAGCCGCATTATTTTTTCCCGCCGGAACCCGCGAGAAGCAGGTCGTGCTGATCGGAGTAAACAGCGCCGCCAGCCCCACCGAAGCCATCATCCGGATACGCGTGAAGGTGGCGTAATCGGTTTGCAGTTGCAGCCGTGAGGTCATCCACAGCGAGCTGCCGAGCACGATGAACCCGAAGATGATCATGGGCCGTGCGCCGATCCGCCCGAGAAGAAATCCGGCCGTGGGCATGGCAAATATAAGCACCACCCCGGCCGGGGAGAGAACCATACCGGCGCGCATCGCGGAGTAGCCCATCAGCGTCTGCAGAAACTGCGGCAGCAGAACCGTACTGCCGGCCAGCACAAATCCGAGGCAAAAGATAAGTCCGTTTGCCAGCGAGAAATTCCGCTCCCGGTAAAGCCTCAGGTTCACCACCGGATTCTTGATCACCAGCTCGCGCACGATCACGGCAATCAGGCAGAAGACGGCTGCCACGGCGAGAAACCGGATTCGTCCCGAGCCAAACCAGTCGTCCTCCTGTCCCTTGTCCAGCACAAACTCCAGTGCGCCCAGTCCCAGAGCCAGCAGGCTCATTCCCATCCAGTCCATGGAGAGAAAATTCTCACGGGTCAGCGGCTTGCCGGCCATGGCGGGCGGATTGTGAATCAGTCGCGAGACCAGCATCAGGGAGAGAATGCCGACCGGAATGTTGATGTAGAACAGCCAGCGCCAGCTATAGCTATCGGTGATCCACCCCCCGAGCGTAGGTCCGATCGCAGGCGCAAAGACCACGGCCATCCCATAGATCGAAAACGCCATGCCCCTCTGCTGCACCGTGAAGGTATCGGCCAGGATGGCTTGTGCCGAGGGTTGAAGGCCACCGCCGCCCAGTCCTTGCAGAATCCGGAAGAAGACAAGAAGTTGCAGGCTGGGCGCCATGCCGCAGAGCAGCGAACTCCCCGTAAAGATGACCACGCAAGTCATGTAGAAACGCTTGCGGCCAAACAGTTCGCTCATCCATCCGCTCAGCGGCAGGATGATGGCGTTGGCGATCAGGTACGAAGTCAGTACCCAGGTACTCTCATCGACGCTCGCCGAAAGTGATCCCGCGATGTGCGGCAGCGCGACATTGGCAATGCTGGTGTCGAGCACCTCCATAAAGGTCGCAAGCATCACCGTCATCGCGATCAGCCACGGATTTACCTTGGGGATTTCATGCGGCGGAGCCTGGTTTGCGGACCGGTCTGCGGACCGGTGTCCGTCTGCGGAGAAAGCTGCTGATGCGCCTGCCGTGGAGTCTACGGACACGGATTGAAAACCTCCGTAGCCGTGGCAATCAGCCCCGCCAGAAACACTTCCCGCGGCACCGCCAGCTTCTGTCCCGAGATCAGCAACAGAATGGCGCCGTGCATACAGGCCAGCAGCGTCAGGAAGTACGCCTCTGGATTCACTGCAGCCCCGCTGCTGGCGATACACTCGCCGACCAGGCTCCGGAAGTGCTCCCGCAAACTGCGCCGCGAAGGAATGTCCACCCCCGCAAATGCCGCGTCGAGAAACGCCAGCCGGTAGTGGCTGGGATGCGCGGCACAGAAGCGGATGAAGGTCGCCATGCGGGCGCGCAACTGCTCCACCAGCGGAAGATCGGGGTGCGGCCGTTCCAGGTTGCGCATCATGTGCGCAAAGGACTCTTCACAGATCGAGAGAAGAAGTTCCTGCTTGCTGGCAAAGTGACGGTACACGGCCATCGGCGAACAGCCCGCCTCCTGGCCGATCCGCCGCATCGACACACTCTGGTACCCTTCGGCCGCAAACAGCTTGCGGGCGCTTTCCAGAATCGTTTCGCGGAGGTTGCCGGCTGGGGCGGTTTCGCTCATCGTTGTTTACACTGTACGCGTAATGTGTACATCGTACGCATCCCGATGTCAAATTCTTCTGCTGCCGGTGCGCACGGTGCCACGGTCAGCAGATGTGGTCTTCCGACCTCCGCAGACTTCATTCGCAGATGTGGGCCTCAATCCTCGCGTAAATTTCTTAAGCTGAACCTTGCAGGCCGCTGCTTCCATCTAAAATAGGAACACATGGCCGCCGAGGAAGAAGTACTAGGAAAAGCGTACGACAGCCGGATTATGCGCCGCCTGATGAAGTACCTGGGCCCCTACACCCTGCAGGTGGCGCTGGCCATGGCGGCAATCATCCTGAAGGCCTGCGCCGACGTGCTCGGACCTTACCTGACGAAGACCGCAATCGACAAATATCTTTCGGCCCACGCTGGCGGACACTCATTTCTCGACCGCTTCCTCAGCCCCCAGCCGCTCGTGGGCATCGCCCAGATCAGCGGCCTGTTTCTCAGCGTGCTGCTGCTCGGATTCCTCTTTGAATTCACCCAGACCTACCTGATGCAGTGGACCGGACAGAAGGTCATGTTCGATCTTCGCCGCCAGCTCTATCGCCATCTTCAGCGGATGGACATCGCCTTCTTCGACCGTAATCCCGTTGGCCGCCTGGTCACCCGCGTCACCACCGATGTGGATGCCCTGAACGATATGTTCACCTCCGGCGTGGTTTCCATTGTCGAAGACGTTTTCGTGCTCGCCGGAATCCTCGGGGTCATGCTCTGGATGAGCTGGCGGCTGGCCCTGATCGCCTTCATGGTGCTGCCCATTATCGTGATCGCCACCCAGATCTTCCGCAAGTCGGTGCGTGACAGCTACCGCCGCATTCGCGTGGCCATCGCCCGCATCAATTCCTTCCTCCAGGAGCACGTCAGCGGCATCATTCCTCTGCAACTGTTCAACCGCGAGCGCAAGTCGTACGAAGAATTCGAGGCGGTAAACGCCCAGCACATGGAGGCGTTCAAGGACGCCATCCTGGCCTATGCGCTCTACTACCCGGTAGTGGAGACCATGTCCTTCATCGCCATTGCCTGCGTCCTCTGGTTCGGCGGACACAGCGTGCTGGCGCATATTACGAAGCTGGGCGTGCTGGTGGCATTCATGATGTACGCCCAGAGATTTTTCCGCCCCATCCAGGATCTGAGCGAGAAGTTCAACATTCTGCAATCGGCGATGGCCGCCGCCGAACGAATTTTCAAGCTGCTTGACACCGAGCCCAACATTCAATCGCCCACGGTCGAAAAGGAGCCCCGCGGACCGGGGCGGATCGAGTTCGACAACGTCTGGTTTGCCTACCGCCACGTGCCCGTCGAGAAGGATGGCAAGGCCGTTCCCGGCCCCGAGTGGGACTGGATTCTGCGCGGCGTCTCCTTCACAATTGAACCCGGCGAGACCGTAGCCATCGTCGGCCATACGGGCGCGGGTAAGACCACCCTGATCTCGCTGCTGCTGCGCTTCTACGATGTGCAGAAGGGTGCGGTGCGAATCGACGGCGTGGATGTGCGCGAGATGAACCTGCAGGCGTTGCGCCGCCGCTGCGGTGTGGTCTTGCAGGACCCATTTCTGTTCAGCGGCACCATCGCCGACAACATCAAACTCGGCTCGGCGCACGTCACCCGCCAGGCGGTCGAGCGCGCCGCCGCAGAGGTCAACGTCGCCGACTTCATCCAATCCCTGCCGCAAGGTTTCGACTCGCCCTTGCAGGAGCGCGGAAACACCCTTTCGACCGGGCAGAAGCAGCTGGTTTCATTTGCCCGCGCCCTGGCCCACGACCCGCGCATCCTCATCCTCGATGAAGCCACCTCCAGCGTGGATACCGACACCGAGTTCCGGGTGCGCGAGGCGCTGACCCGCCTGGTCGAGGGCCGTACCTCGCTGATCATTGCCCACCGCCTCTCGACCATCCAGCGTGCCGACCAAATCATCGTGATGCACAAAGGCAAGGTTCGCGAGATGGGAACCCACCAGCAACTGCTGAACGCCCGGGGCGTGTACTGGAAGCTCTACCAACTCCAGTACAAGGATCAAGAGCTGGAGGCCACAGCCGCACTCACCGCGCCCCAGTCTTCGCCCGAAGCACGGGCCGACTAGGCAATCGGCGATTTCCGATTGCTCTCGTGCCGCGATTCCAGAGCCTGATATTCTGTCGGCGCACATGTCCACGGCAAATCCTCTTCATCCGCAGCGTCCCTTGCGCGTCATGATCTCCGCCGGAGAAGCCTCCGGTGAGATGTACGGCGCGGAATTGCTGACCGCTTTGCGTGAGCTCGCCGGAGGCGTCGGGTAACGCTGCGCTGCCGGCCGCGCGGCGCTCAGGCGGTTGAGTGCTTTGGCATGGGCGGCGAGCGCATGAGCGAGGCAGGCTGCGATCTGGTGGTCCATGCCCGCGATGTCGCCGTAGTGGGACTGGTCGAGGTGCTGAGCCATCTGCCGGAAATCTATCGCCGCTTCCACAATCTGCTGGCGGAGGTGGATCGGCGGCGGCCTGACGTGGCTGTGCTCATCGACTTTCCGGATTGGAATTTCCGCCTGGCAAAGCAGTTGCATCGGCGCGGAATTCCCGTGGTCTACTACGTAAGCCCGCAGCTCTGGGCCTGGCGCAAGTCGCGGCTCAAGCTGGTCCAGCGTTACGTCTCGGAGATGTTGGTGATCATCCCCTTCGAGCGCGAGTTCTACGCCGAAAACGGAGTGCAGGTGGAGTTTGTCGGCCATCCCCTCAGCGAGTTGGAGTCGCCGAAGGTGAGCCGGGAGGAGTTTGCCGCCCGCTGGGGGCTCGATCCCTCCCGGAGATGGATCGCCCTGTTGCCGGGAAGCCGCCGCAAGGAGCTGCGCCTCAACCTGCCCGCCATGCTGGGAGCGGCGGAGCGCCTGGGCGCTGAATTTGAATTCCTCATGCCGGTGGCGAGCACTCTGGATGAGGATTGGGTGCGGCAGCAAATCGCATTGTGTACCCGTAACGCGTTTGCGAGTAACCTGAAGTTGACCGCCGATGCCCGCGCCAGCCTGCTGCATGCCCGCGTTGGCGTGGTGGCCAGTGGCACCGCAACCGTGGAAGCGGCGCTGATCGGCACCCCTTTTGTCATGGTGTATCGCGTGGCCGGACTCACCTGGATGCTGGGGCGGCATCTGGTGAAGTTGCCGTACTTTGGCATGGTGAATCTGGTCGCCGGACGTAAGGTGGTTCCGGAGCTGATTCAGGATGATTTTACCCCTGAGAGCGTGGAGCGCGAGGTACGCGCTCTGCTGGAGGATGGTCCTCCGAGGCAGCGCATGACGGAAGCTCTGGCGGAGGTGCGCGGAATGCTGCGCGGTGAGTTGTCGGCGGCGCCCAATTTAGGATTCACCGGCGAGACTACCGCGCATGCGAGCGGCGCGTGCGGTATTGCGCGTTGCGGATTTGCACATGCAGAAGAGGGAATAGGCACGCATTCCTCAATGCTGCTCAGCATCTTCTGTACGATTTCAAACATCAAGTAGAGTTGTGCAACTCAGCCGGAGCAACATGCCAATGCGATTTGCAGGACGCACACCGTACCAAGCTGTTCTCGTAATCCTGATTACGCTAGCCGTCCTGCTCCCTATAGCAACTTTGCAGGCTGCCGAAAAGCCGCGCATCCAGGCCGAAGACTACACCATCGACGCCACGGTGAATCCGCAGTCTCACAAGCTGACGGCGCGAGCTGTGGTCAAGTTCGTGGCGCTCGACGACATCAGCATCGCAACCTTCGAACTGCACAACGCCCTCCGCGTAACCCAGGTTACCGATCAGCAGGGAACGGTCCTGCCTGCCGAACGTGTTTCGCAGGACTCCAGCGTACGCGTTGCCCTGCCCAGCGGCATGAGCAAGGGCCAGGAGGCGACCCTGACCTTCGAGTATGAGGGGAATGTCACCTCGGCCGACGACAGCCCGGTTCCGGGATTGCGGCTGGCCTATGTGGGCGATCCCATCACCTACCTGCTGTACTCCGGACGCTGGTTTCCGGTGACCAACTACGGCATTGACCGCTTCACCGCCCGCCTGAAGATCACCGCGCCGCAGGAGTACACGGTGATTTCGAGCGGCGGCGCCAGCCCGGCGAATGCAGACGAGAGCAAAGCCTCCGCCGGCGACAGCGCTCCCGCCCCAAAGCTGCAAACCCGGGAGAAGGCGTTGGCGAAGAAGCCGACCACGGCCCAGCTAAGGCCGCCGCTGCCAAGTCCGAGCCCGGCATGAGGACCTCTACCTTCGCCTGGACCAAGCCAAGCTTCCCGGGTACTGTGGTGATCGGTAAATTTGTTGATACCCCAGTCAGCGAAGCGGGTATGACCGTCCATGTCTATTTCCTCCAGGACAAAGTGAGTTTTGCGCAGCAGTATGGCGAGACCGCGGCCAAGGAACTGGGTTTCTTCGTCACCATCTATGGCGTTCCCATTAGTCGGAGTTGCGTCTGGTGGAGTTGCCGGATGATTCCGTGCCCACGGCGTGGGCTCCTGAGATGGCGGGAATTGCCGCCCGCAACATCAACGCCAAGGTGAATTACCGTTTGCTGGCCAACGCCATCGCGCACCAGTGGTTTGGCACCATCGTCAGTCCGGCGACCCGCAACGACTGGTGGATACAGGATGGTGGAGCGCGCTACAGCGAGACCCGATACATCGAGTACGCCTCCGGTCCCGCCGGAGCGCAGGAAGCCGTCAAGGATATGGCCGTCGGTGCCTTGGCCTATGAAACCGTTCCCCTCGGACAGATCGGAACTCTCGATACCTTTGATCCGGTCTTCCAGTCGATGGCCAACGACAAAGGCGGCATGGTTTACCACATGCTTCGCTGGGTGATGGGCGATCAGAGGTTTGACAAAGCGATGCGCACCCTCTTCCAGACCTATTCAGGCAAGCCGGTAGGGGTCAAGGATCTCCAGAAGGTGACCTCGGATATTCAGGGCGAGCAGTTGACCTGGTTCTACTCGCAATGGCTGGATTCGACCGGCGCGCCGGAATTCAAGAACAAGTACACTGTCTTCCGCGTCCAGAAGGGCTTCCGCGTAGTCGGTCAGGTGCAGCAGGATCTCGACCTCTTCCGCATGCCGGTGCAGTTAAAGATCGATACCGATGGCAAGACCGAGGATAAGACCATCGACGTCGTCGGGACCGACTCCAGCTACACCATTGAGACCTTCGGCAAGCCTCGCCGCATCAC
Source organism: uncultured Acidobacteriota bacterium (assembly GCA_963779365.1). Classification (GTDB taxonomy): domain Bacteria; phylum Acidobacteriota; class Terriglobia; order Terriglobales; family Acidobacteriaceae; genus TOLSYN. The sequence goes on from CAVZYB010000012.1 coordinate 86,852, forward strand.
CGTCGATCCCAATAACTGGGTGCTGAAAAACTCCGGAGATCTGCGGCTGCGAACCGCCATTATGCGTGGACAGCAGCTCGTGCAGCAGGGAAATCTGGCGGAGTCGCTGAAGGAATTTCAGAAGGCGATCGAGCAGAACAAGAACAGCTCGCTGGCTCATTATCGGATTGCCGAGGTCTTCTACCTGCAGAAAAACTATCAGGCGGCGGCCAATGCCTATCGCGATTCGCTGAATGGCGATGGCGAGCCCAAGTGGACCGAGGTCTGGAGCCACATTCAACTGGGCAAGATCTTCGATATTACCGGACAGCGCGAACGCGCTCTGAGCGAATATCGCCAAGCCTTGCAAACCAACGACAACACCCAGGGAGCACTCGACGAGGCGCGCAACTACCTGTCCGCAGCCTTCCAGAGAGCCGAATAAGGTGTGTGTTTATTCGCGGTGGCCGGTGATGCGGTAGCTGGATGCCATGCGTTCGGCGAGCTGCTGCGCCACCGCAAGGGCGCGCTTCCCGGTAAACGCCGAGCAGTGTATCTCCGCCTCATCGCCGGAAAAATACATGCCCACAATAGACTCCGCCTGGGCTGCCGTGTCGGAAAGATCGAGCGCATGGCTGTTGCTCACGATGACCGTACCAGGCAGACAGATGCGGTCGAGCAGGCAGAACATCTCAAGTTTGGATTCCGCTTCGTCCGGTCCGGTCTCCATCACAATGTGAGCCCGCCGCGCCGCGTCTTCGATGCTGGTCGCGCAATCGATGCGAGCGAAGGCCGCATCGGCCTGCGCCTGATCCAGCGCGCCGCAGCCCGCCGCATCGTTCAACGTCTGCCGAATCTCCTGGCGCGCGCACTCCAGTGACATCGGAATCAGGTCTTCGAGAACCACACGAAATCCGGCCACGGCGGCCCGGCGGGCCAGTGCCCGCCCGACTCTGCCGGCGCCGATCACCGCGATGGTCTCCGCATCCGGAGAGTCCATCGCTACTTATCCAGCTGCTCGACCATTTTGGTGAAGTTCGGGTCCGAGTTGCGCATGTATTCGGCAAGTTTCTTGCGCTCTTCCGGCGAGATAAAACCGCTGCCGACGACGATCCGCCGGAGTGTGGTGGCAATGTCATCCACGTAATTCATCATTCGAATCAGTTCACCGCTTGAAGCCATGATGCCTCCTGGAAACTTTGGATGTGCTTCGATTCTCGAAGACGCAGCAAATCTGTATTGTCTGCGTTCGAAGCCGGTTCGTCAAAGTGCTGCTCCGGCCCGCAATATACACCGCCGCAATCGCCGCATCTAACAGGACTCAGATGTAAGATTTTTGCACTTCGAAGGTTCCGGAATGCGTTCGCCTACACTTCCCCTTCCCGAGACGGCAAATGACCTGGCTGAACTCCTCCAGCTTGTGGCGGGGAACCAGCGGCAGGTGCGCCCCGGATCGGCTTATCGCCTGCAGTTCAACCGCAGCTTTCGTTTTGTGGATGCGATCCGGCTGATCCCCTACCTGCAACGCCTCGGGATCACGACGCTCTACGCTTCACCAATTCTTGCCGCGCGTGCCGGCAGTAACCACGGTTATGACATCACCGATCACAACCACCTCAATCCCGAGATCGGAACCGAAGAAGAATTCCATCAGATGCTCGGCGAACTGCAGCGCGGCGGCATGGGCCTGCTGCTCGATGTCGTTCCCAACCACATGGGCGCAGGCTACGAAGCTAGCGGAACCAACCTCTGGTGGCGCGACGTGCTGGAGAACGGTCGCGCCTCGGAGTATGCAAACTTCTTCGATATCGATTGGAATCCGCTCAAGTCTGAGTTGCGCAACAAGGTGCTGCTTCCTATTCTGGGAAATCAATACGGCGAGGAGTTGGAAGCCGGGCGCATCGTGCTGGCCTATGATGGCCACGGCTTCCACGTCGAGTATTTCGACAAGGTGCTCCCCATCGATCCCCAGACCATTCCCTTGATCTTCCACGCTGTGGGCGAGTTTTCTCAGCCCGGGGATGCGGCTCGCGAGTTGCTTGCATTGCTGGCGGCCTTGGGCGAGTTGCCGCCGCACACGGCTCCTGATTCCTCCCGGCGGCAGCGTGAGATTCCCTATCTGCTGCGCCGCTTCACCGAACTCGTGCAGCGCTCGGATGAGGCCCGCGAGTATGTTCTGGGGGCGGTGCGGCGGCTCAATGGAACGCCTGGCGATGCGCACAGCTTTGATGCGCTCCACCAGCTGCTGGAGGCGCAGGTCTATCGCCTGGCGCACTGGCGCGTCTCCGCCGAAGAGATCAATTACCGCCGCTTTTTTGACGTCAATGACCTGATCGGTCTGCGCATGGAGGATCCCGCAGGTCTTTGCCGCCACGCAAAAGCTGATTCGCCGCCTCCTCACCGAGGATGCGGTGATCGGACTGCGCATCGACCATCCTGACGGAATGTTCAACCCGCCGCAGTACTTCATGCGTTTGCAGATGCTGTTCGCGGCAGCCAAACTCTACGGCCCCGTACCCGTGGGCGAGCTCGCCGAAAACGGCATTGAGATGAATGTGCAGAGCGCCTTCGGGCAGCACGCGCTTGAGCCCGGACAGGAGCCATTCTACGTGGTGGCGGAAAAGATTCTGGAAAAGGGCGAGGCGCTTCCCCGCGAATGGCCGGTCAGCGGAACCGTGGGGTACGAGTTCACCAACTCGGTCAATGGAATCTTCATCGATGCCCGCAATCAGAAGAGCTTCACCAACCTCTATCACCGGCTGATCGGCGAATCGCTCAACGTGGATCGCCTGATCTACCAGGCCAAGAAGCTGGTGATGCTCTCCGCCCTCTCCAGCGAGGTCAACGTCCTCAGCCACATGCTCGACGAGATCAGTTCGACCAACCGCCGGGCTCGCGACTTTACCCGCAAGGTCTTGCGCGACGCCATTCGCGAGACCATCGCCTGCTTCCCCGTCTACCGCACCTACGTCGATGAGCGCGGCCACCTCAGCGACCGCGACCGCGAGTTCATCGCCCAGGCCGTCGCTTCGGCCAAGCGCATCAATTCCGCCATGGCCCCGCAGGTCTTCGATTTCCTGCAGGACATTCTGCTGTTGCGCGAGGACAATGGCGGCCCTCCGATCTACGGCTATCGCCATCAACTCTACTTTGCGCTCAAGTTTCAGCAGCTCACCGGCCCAGTCATGGCCAAGGGATTGGAAGATACCGTTTGCTACGTTTACAACCGGTTTATTTCGGTGAACGAAGTCGGCGGCAATCCCGGCAGCTTCGGCGTCAGCGTGGAGGAGTTTCACCACGGAAACCGCGAGCGCGCGGAGCTGTGGCCCAGTGCACTGCTCACCACTTCCACCCATGACACCAAGCGCAGCGAGGACGTGCGCATGCGCCTCGATGTGCTCAGTGAGATGCCGCGTCCCTGGGCCGCCCAGGTCATGCGCTGGCGGCGCATCAACCGCGCCAAGCGCAAGACCATCGACGATGGCCGCATCGTGCCCGATAACAACGAAGAGTATTTCCTCTACCAGACCTTGGCCGGTACCTGGCCCATGCCCGCGAACGCATCGTTCTCCCCCGCTGACTGGGCGCTAAGCCGCGAGGAGCGGCTCGCCTACACCGCCCGCATCCAGGCATACATGGAGAAGGCCGTGCACGAGGGCAAGATCAACCTCAGTTGGATCAATCCCCATCAGGAATACACCGAGGCGTTGCGCCGCTTCGTAGCCCGCATTCTCTCGCCCGGGACCGAATCCAAGCCCAACAATTTCTTGCGCCTGATGCAGGAGTTCATCCCCCGCCTGGCATGGTTCGGCGTCATCAACTCCCTGGCCGAAACCTTGCTCAAGCTCACCTCGCCGGGCGTGCCCGATGTCTACCAGGGGCAGGAGCTTTTCAATTTCACCCTGGTCGACCCCGACAACCGGCGGCCCGTGGATTTCACCGTCGCCGAGAAATATCTGCCGGAATTAGAGCACCGCCAGCCCAGTCCGGAGCTGTGTCGCGAACTGCTGGAGCACTGGACGGATGGACGATTGAAGCTCTGGACTACCCATCGTGGCTTGTGCGCCAGGAGCGAGACCGGCGAGCTGTTCCGCCATGGAGATTACACGCCGGTCAAAGTGGAAGGCGAGCGCCGGGAGCACGTGGTGGCCTTCGTGCGGCGCCATCAGCAAGCCGCCGCGCTGATCGCAGTGCCGCGTCTGAACTTCACCCTGCTGAACGGAGAGCCACGTCTGGCCAAAGCGGAAGATTGGGGTACCACGCGATTGCGCTTACCCCAGGAGGCGGTCGCGAATTTCACAACGCGCTCACCGGCGAGCGCGTCACCGCACAACCCAACGGTGAGCTGTTATGCCGAGAAGTTTTCGCCAGCTTCCCCGTGGCTCTGCTCGTCGAATAACCGCTGACGGTCGGTAACTTCCGCCAGCATCGCCAGCTTTTGCGCCAGCTCCGGTTTCAGCGCTCCGGGCAGATAACGCCAAGTCCAGTTGCCATCGCCAAAGCTGGGCACATTCATCCGGCCTTCCGAGCCAAGGCTCAACACATCCTGCAGCGGGACCACGCACTGATTCGCCGTGGAGCTCTGAGCCAGGCGAACCATCGCCCAGTTGATGCCGTCGGGGGCCTCGCCCAGCAATGCGCCGGCGAATCTCCGCTCGTTCTCCGAGCAACTCTCCCACCATCCCAACGTGGTGTCGTTGTCATGCGTCCCGGTATAAACCACCGTGTTCGGCTCATAACGATGCGGCAAATAGATATGTGCGCCAGGATCGCCAAAGCCAAATTGCAGCACCCTCATCCCGGGCATCTGCATCCGCTCGCGCAGCGCGTACACCTCGGGTGTAATGATGCCGAGGTCCTCGGCAATGAATGGCAGGTCGCCGAGCCGTTCCCGCAGAACCCGGAACAGGTCTTCGCCCGGTCCGTCCACCCAGCGGCCATGGACCGCGGTCGGCTCGCTGTTGGGAATCTCCCAGTACTGCTGGAATCCGCGGAAGTGATCGAGGCGGATGATGTCGCAGCTCTCCAGCGCCCAGCTCATTCGCTTGACCCACCAGTCGTATCCCCTCTGCTTCAGCTCCGCCCAACGGTACACCGGGTTTCCCCAGCGCTGGCCGGTCTCGGAAAAGGCATCCGGTGGAACCCCGGCAACGCACTCCGGCTCAAGGCTTTCCCCGTCCAGGCGGAAAATATCCGGATGGGTCCAGACGTCAGCCGAGTCGTAGCTGACGAAGATGGCGACGTCGCCGATGATCTTCACGCCCTTGCTTTTGCTATAGCGGTGCAGCGCGCGCCACTGCTCAAAAAATGCAAACTGCAGAAAACGGGCGCGGTCCAGTTCCTCGCGCAGCTCTTCGCGCATCGCCGCCATCGCTTGCGGCTCCCGGTGCCCAAGTTCGCGCGGCCAGGTGTTCCAGCTCCGCTGCTCATGGCGCAGCCGTAATGCGTCGAACAAAACGTAATCTTCCAGCCACCAGGAGTTTTCGGCGACAAAGCGGTCAAAGCGCGCGCGATGTTCGCCGCTGGCGTTGCCCATGAAACCATGCCGCGGCCTCATGCAAAAGCGGCAGCTTCTCCCGTACCACTCGCGCGTAATCAACTCGTCCTTCGGCCGCGTCCAGCGTACGAACCCGCTCCTGCGGGATCATGCCGCGCTCCGCCAGCCGTTCCAGGCTGATCAGCAGAATGTTGCCCGCAAACGCCGAGGTCGATGAGTATGGTGAATTGCCGATGCCTACCGGGTTCAATGGCAGAATCTGCCACAGTCCCTGGCGAGCGCAAGCCAGAAAATCTATGAACTCATAGGCTGTCGGCCCCAGGTCGCCGATTCCGCCGGGAGCAGGGAAGGAGGTAGGATGCAAAAGTATTCCGGCGCTTCGTTTGTCGAGCATAGGGTCTGATTATTGCTGATTACAGGAATAATGTTCCGTCTCTTAGAATGCATCGCCGCAAGCTGTCCTGGCGAACTAAAAACGGGGAGGGTCGCCCCTCCCCGAGTGTGAAGTTTGGTTCCTCTACTCTTTGGGACCGGCCATCGCTTCAATCTTCTTCTTGTCGATCACGATGCGGCCTTCCTTCTCCAGACGCTCGCGCAGTGAGGCAATGAACACCTCCTCTGCCTCGGAGCGCTTGCGCTCCAGCAGTTGTGCCTTGATCTGATCCTTTACGGCGTCGAACTCGGCGTCCGTCGGCTCCTGCTTCTCCAGTAGCGCAACCACCGCGCCCTTCTGTCCCAGGTTGATGGCCTCGCTGATATCGCCCGGCTTCATCGAGAAAATCTGAGGAGCCGAGGATGCCACCTGGCCAAGGTCCGGTACCTGCCCGTCGGGAGTAACCAGATCACTGGTCTTCACCGTCGCGCCCACCGCCTTCGCCGCTTCGCGCAGATTATGCGAGGCGCGAGCTTTTTCGCTGAGTTCCTGGAGCTTTTGTCCCAGCATCGCTTGCGCCTTCTGCTGCTTCAACTCGACCGCGATGCGATCCTTCACCTGCTCAAAGCTAGGCGTAGCCGCCGGTTTCACATCGGTGACCATGGCCACCGCGAAGCCACGCGCAAGTGGAATCGATGCCGGAGCCGCGTTGGCCTTCATGGCAAATACCGCGTCGCCGAACTGCGGCGAGGCGCCGATTCCCGGCAGCGAATCATTGCGCGTGAAGTAACCGCTCTCCTGCACCTGGAGACCGTTGCTGGCGGCAGCCTTTTCCAGGCCGTTGGACTTAGCCTGATTCTCCACCGTCTGCGCCAGTTGTCCGGCAAGCTTCTGATTCTTCTCCGCCGCCACAATCGGTTCAATCTCGGAGCGGACTTCCTCCAGCGAGCGGGCGTGGGCGGCAATCTTATCGTCCACGCGAATGATTTCGAAGCCATAGCTGGTCGGGATCAGATCGGAAACCTGTCCCTTCCCCAGGCCGAAGGCAACCTTTTCAATCTCCGGTGCGGTACCGGAGCCCTGCACCAACTGGCCCACCGAACCGCCATCCTTCGCGGTCGCCGTATCGTCGGAGTACTTCTTCGCCAGCGCCGCGAAATCTCCGCCCTTGTGAAGCTGGTTCAGTACGTCCTGCGCCTTCGCCTTGGCGGCGTCAGCCTGCTTGGCATCCACCTTGCCATCCGGGCCGGGCAGCGGGAGCTTGATCAGAATGTGCCGCACCTTTACCGACTCGGGAACCCGGAACTCGGCGGCATGTTGCCGGTAGTAGCTCTGCAGTTCGTCGTCGGATACCTTGGCCGCATTGGGCAGCCGCGCCGGGTCTACCACTACATACTTGATCTTGCGCTGCTCCGGGATGGTGTTGGCAAATTGCTGCTGATTCTTCTCGTAGAAGGCGTGCAGTTCGGAGTCGTCAACGCTGACCGTTTTTTCCAGGTCGGCAACGCCCAGCACCGCGTAATCAAACTTCACCTTGGTCTTCAGCTTCACAAAAGCGTCGTGCACTTCCGCGTTGGAGACAAACACTCCAGCGCCAATCACCGCACGCAACTTGCGCAACGTCAACTCGTTGCGCAGTTCCTCTTCGAACTGCGGCACGCTCAGGTTGAACTGGGTCGCGACCAGATCCCGATACGCGTCGGCTCCGATAAACTTTCCATTCGGATAGAGCGCCGCCGACAGCCCGCCGCGCTGCATCTCGTAACGCAGATCTTCGTCCGTAGCCTCCAGACCAAGCCGCTTTGCCTCTCCCAGGTACACCTTCCGCATGACCACCGCATCCACGGCCTGCGGCAGGATGTACGACTTGAACTGTTCGGGGATGTGCTGGCGCTGCATCATGTTGTGCGCCACCTCATCCACTTCCTGGATGGTGACGTCCTGTCCGTTTACCTTGGCAAGGGCATTGGCGCTGACTCCGCGCCCGCCCAAATCACCGAGAACTCCGCCGGGAACAAGCGTAACAACCATCATGATGCAGACGATGGAAAGGAAGCCGACCAGAAGTATTTTCTGAAATCGGCCTTTGGTTTGCAGGAATCGAATCATCTTCCAATAGGCTCCGGAAAAATAAAGCGCGAAGACAGGATTATAAACCACCCTTCCGGATTGCCCGAATCCGCTCTGCCTCGGGCAAAGTGTCCGCCCAATTCACCACCCAATGAAGAACCTTCGCGTTTCGATGCCCAAATTGCCCATTCTGGCACTGTCTCCTTTCCCCGCCCCACCGGAGGTATGGTGTAATGGAATTTACACGGCTATGTCTCAGAAGAAACAGGGGTTTCGTCGCAAGTGGGCCGCCGCCAGCCGGCGCCTCAGGGAGTTGGGCATGATCGCCCATGGATTGGTCGACACCAATCATGTGGTGATGGCTCACATCATTCCCATGCGCCGATGCAATCTGGCCTGTGCCTACTGCAATGAGTTCGACGCGGTCAGCAAGCCGGTTCCGCTGGAGACCATGTTCCAGCGCCTCGACCAACTCGCCCGTCTCGGAACATCGATTGTCACCATCAGCGGCGGCGAGCCAATCCTCCATCCCGAACTCGACGACATCATCCATCGCATCCGCGCCAACGGCATGCTCGCCGGCCTCATCACCAACGGATATCTGTTGACCGCCGAACGCATCGAGCGCCTCAACCGCGCCGGCCTCGACCACATGCAGATATCAATCGACAACGTCATGCCCGACGAGGTCTCGAAGAAGAGCCTCAAGGTTCTGGATAAAAAGCTGCAGTTGCTCAGCGAACACGCCGAGTTTCACGTCAACATCAATAGCGTCGTCGGTGGAGGAATTCACAACCCGCACGATGCCCTGGTGGTAGGCCGCCGTGCCCGTCAGCTTGGCTTCACCTCAACCGTCGGAATCATCCACGACGGCGACGGCCAACTGCGTCCGTTGAATGGCGATGAGCGCGAAGTGTTCTTCAAAATGCACAACATGGGGCGCAAAAACTACTCGCGCTTCAACTGGTTCCAGAGCAACATCGCCAATGGCAAGCCCAACGATTGGCGTTGCCGGGCCGGTGCGCGCTACATCTATGTCTGCGAAGACGGACTGGTGCACTATTGCTCGCAGCAGCGTGGCTACCCCGGCGTGCCGCTTCTGCAATACACCAAGGCCGATGTGCGCCGCGAGTTCCTCACCGCCAAGGGATGCTCACCCAATTGCACCGTAAGCTGTGTTCACCAGGTCAGCTACATCGATTTCTGGCGCTCCCCGCAGCCGCTGCAACCGCAGCCTCGCCCCTCGGATGACCTCGGCGAACTCATCCAGATCCAAAGTGACTAAATCGGTGCTTGCTTTGGAAGGTCATCCTGCGCGCAGCGAGGCCCCCCACGGTTCAAATCCCTCGGCGGCTTCCGGCTTTTCCATCAGCAGTCGATTTTGTCTCCGCCTCCGGAGCAGGTTTGTGGACTCTCTACTTTGCCTTCCAGCGCACTTCCATCCCGGCGATCAATCCCCGCCCCGGCATCGGCAATCCTACCGGTGCTCCGGCCGCGTTGATCGTCAGTAATTCGTGGTACGTGGTGTTGGTCAGATTGGTCAATTGCAGGTACGGCTTCACGTACTGGAACTGCCGTCCCACGGTCCACTCCACCAGCGGATAGGCCCCCTGTGGATTGGTTGCGCTCTGATAGCGCTGCACGGCCGTCACGCGGAAGCGCGAATCGAGCCCGCCCGGGAGCTCTGCTCCACCACGTCGCCAACCCCTCGTTCACCGGATAGTTGAAGACGTAGCGATACAGCACACCCGGCAGCGGTGCCCCGGAGCCATGGATTCCGGTATAGCTCAGTTCGATTCTCTGCTGCCGCGGCAGTTGCCAGCGTAGCGAAATTTCTGCTCCTGTGAAAGTCAGATTTTGCAGGTTCTCTGCCACAAAGGGTAAGCTCGGTTGCGACACCAGACCCGCATAGTCGATCACATTATGGTCATGATGATTGAATACGTCCGCATTCACGATCACGTTGCGGTGTCAGTAAAAGCTGCACTCCGCCCTCGTAGCTCCACGAGGTTTCAGGCTTCAGATTCGGATTGCCCAAGGTTCCCGGAGCGCTGTAGTACAGCTCGGTGAAGTCCGGCAGGCGGAACGCATGAGAGGCCGAGGCCCGCAGCTTGACCCGGCCATTCACCCAGTACGCCCCGGAGACCGACGGGCTGAACACCTGGTGTCCCGCCGTGTATAGCTCCTCGCGTACTCCCACATTGAAGGAAAACCGCTTCAGCGCCCGCGCGTCGAAGCTCGCATACACTCCGCCCTGGTCCCTCGTATGAATCCCCAGGTTCGTGCTCTCGATGTGCTCCCGCAGTCCATCCACGCCGTAGTAGACGCGAATGTTCTCGCCGATCTTTTCAAACCTTCTCAATGCCGCCTGGTAGTAGGTGGCAATGTGGTTGTTCTCATAGAGCGACGGATCGCTTTTGATGTAGATGTACTCATCCGTGTGCCGCCGGTAGCCGAAATCCGCGCTCGTCTGCGTTCCAATCGGCTGCGTCCATGCCGCCAGCCAGCCCTTGTCCCGCTCCCAGCTTGGAATGGTGGCGGGGACTCCATAGAATCCTGCCGCGCCATAGGGACGGTCGCTGATTCCCAGCAGCACGTCGCTGCGTCCCAGCGCAGTGTTGATCCCGCTCTCGGAGGCAATCGCCAGATTGCGGTAATCGCGGTCCGGAATAAAGCCCGTTGAAAGCTCGCGCACAAACGTCAACTGTTCGGCGAACTGCTTGCGCACCAGGGTCAGCGCCCCATTCTGCTGATTGGTTCCCCAGTTGCCGATCCCCGCGCCCAGGCGAATCTCGCTCGTCTCCGGCACCGCGGTAATAAAGTTCACCGCACCGCCCATCGCATCCGACCCATAGAGCGTCGAACCCGCGCCCTTCAGTACCTCAATCCGCTGCACTGACTCGAACGGAAACGTGAGGTCCAGGTTGTTGTGCCCGGTCTGCACGTCGTTCAGCCGCAGTCCATTCACAAGTATCAATGTTTCTTCAAAGGTCGTGCCCCGGATCGAAATGTCGGCCTCGGTTCCCGGAACCCGCTGCTGCACATCCACCGAGGAGTCCTGCTCCAGCGCGTCCGCCCAACTGCGGTACACCGACGGAGATTGCCCCACCTCGACCACGCTCACACTGCGGTCGGTCTCCTCCAGTGGCACCGCGCCATAGCTGCCCGTCACCACCACTTGTTCTTCGTGGCGCGGCAGCTTGCTGGTGGAATCATCTGAGCTCTTCTGCTCCGGAGCGCTCTGCGCCAAAGCGGCGCAGCTCAATACCAACACAAAAAAAATACTTCTCATGAGCCCCTGTTCAACAGCCTTCAAATTTTCGCAGCATGACCTGTATCATCCTGGCCTCAGCCCACCGCGCATAGGTATCGGTCATGGCAAAAGCTACGCACGTGTTCTGCTTGCTGAGAATTGAAATCTGCTTGTCAGACAGTTTATACTTATTCGCCCACGGCTAACCTCAGATCGTCTCGCCGCGGAACTGAAGGACCCCAGTCCTCTGCGCGGCCTCAAGCTTCTTGCAACCAGCAATCGATTTGTACTTGCTGTTCCTGAGCGGCCTATTCTTTCACCGCAATTCCCAGCGCCTTCATCTTGCGGTAAAGATGGCTTCGTTCCAGCCCCAGGGTTTCCGCCGTACGGCTGACGTTGCCATTATTCTCGTCCAGCTTTTTCAGAATGTAGTCGCGCTCATAGGCGGCGCGTGCCTGATGCAGGGTGGTAAAGTCTCCCAGCGACCGCCTGGTTCCCTCGCGATACAGCACCGAGGGCAGATGCTTGCGCTCCAACCGGGGCACTGTCGGATTCATAATCACGATCCGTTCGATCACGTTGCGCAACTCGCGCACATTCCCCGGCCACGAGTAGCGCGTCAGAACCTCCAGTGCCTCGTCGGCAATTTCCTTCGTCCGGCGGCTGTACTGGCTGGAAAATTCTTTCAGAAAATGCCTCGCCAGCACCGGAATATCTTCCTTCCGCTCGCGCAGCGGAGGCACCACGAACGGAACCACATTCAGCCGGTAAAACAAATCCTCGCGGAAATTGCCGCGCCCAATCTCTTCCTCCAGATCTTTGTTGGTCGCCGCAATCACCCGCACATCCACCGTGACCGGCTCCTCCATTCCAACCGGAGCAAAGCGTCCTTCGTCCAGCATCCGCAGAACCTTCGACTGGGTCTTCAAACTCATGTCGCCCACTTCGTCCAGAAAAAGAGTTCCGCCGTCGGCTTTGCGCAGCTTGCCTTCCTTTTCGGTATCGGCTCCCGGAAACGCGCCTTTGCAGTAGCCAAACAGTTCGCTCTCGATCAGGTCTTCAGGAATCGCCGCGCAGTTCACTTCCACAAACATCTCGTCCTTGCGCAGGCTCTGGGCGTGGATGGCGCGTGCCACCAATTCCTTGCCGGTACCGCTCTCGCCGTAGATCAGCACCCGTCCATTCGTCGGAGCCATCAGCCCGATCTGCTGCCGCAGCGCCTTTAGCGGAATGCTGTCGCCCACAATTTCGGCGTGCGAAACCTGCCGCTTCAGCTCCTGGTTTTCCGAGCGCAACCGCCGCGCCTCGGCGGCGTTTTTCACCACGATCAAAGTCTTATCCAGCGACAGCGGCTTTTCCAGAAAGTCGTAAGCTCCCAGCTTGGTGGCCCGCACCGCGGTCTCCACCGTGCCGTGTCCGGAGATCATCACCACCTCGGGACGGTCCTCCAGATCCTTCACCTCTTCGAGCACTGCCAGCCCGTCCATCTGCGGCAGCCACACGTCCAGCAGCACCACGTCAAAGTGCTGGTCGCGCAGCAGGGTCAACCCGCTCTCGCCGTCTTCAGCGGGAGTCACCCGATAACCCTCGTCCTCCAGAATTCCGCCCAGCGTCTGCCGAATGCTGGGTTCGTCGTCCACCACCAGGATGTGGATCATCTCCTACCTTTCTTCTGCCTCAGCTTTTCCGCGCGTCTTGTCAGTTGAAACAGCCGCACTGCCCGGTGCTCCACCTTCGCCGTCGGGTGCCCCACTGCTGCTCGGGTCCATCCACCTTCGCCGCGTTCTGTGCGGCTAAGGTGGGAAGCCGCACCCTCCAACTCGGTGGATTGCTCCGCCGCCGTCCGCTCGCTTGCACCGGCCACCGGCAACTCCACCAGGAAGCGCGAGCCCACCGGATGATTCTCCTCGACCCGTACCGTGCCGCCGTGATCTTCCAGGATTCGCGCCACAATGGCCAGTCCCAGTCCCGTTCCTCGTGCCTTGGTGGAGAAGTATGGCAGAAACAGTCTCTCTTTCGTCTCCGCCGTCACCCCTCCGCCGGTGTCGGAAACCTCAATCTCCACCGCGTCGCGCGTCTCCAGCAGCGCGGTAGCAACCCGAATCTCGCGCACCACCGAATCCTTCAGGCTCTCCGCCGCATTATCCACCAGGTTGGCCACCACTCGCTTGATCGCCTCCGGGTCGGCCATCACGCGCGGCAGATCGTCGGCCAGATCCAGCTTCACGTTTACGTCCGTCAGCCGTCCTTCGAACAGCGCCATCGCGCTCAGAATAATCTGGTTCAGATCCGCCGCCTGAGGCTGCGAGGGTGGGAAGCGTGCCAGTGTCGAGAACTCATCCACCAGCTTCCGCACCGTCTCCACCGCGCTGCCGATGGTGTCCGCGCAGCTTTCGATCACGGCCTGCGATGCGCTCTCTCCGCGAATGCCGCGCTCGATGTGCCGCTTGATGCGCTCGGCCGAGAGCGCAATCGGAGTCAGCGGATTCTTGATCTCATGCGCAACCCGGCGCGCAACCTCGCGCCACGCCGCCTGCTTCTGCGCCTTCAGCAGATCGCTCAGATCTTCAAAGACAATCACATATCCCAGCCGCCGGGCGTCAGCGACCGCACGCCTCCGTCGGTCCGCCGAGCACCCGCCGCCGTACTGCCGCTCCGGCCATCGAAGCCACCGTCACCCCCACTTCCAGCGCCGTGCCTCCGTTCGGAATCTCCATCTGCGAAGTAGTCGTTCCCATGCGGTCGGCCTTGCGCGTCAGCCGCCGTATGTCCTCGGCCACATCCGGCGCGCTGTCGGCAGGGAACAGGTCGATCAGCCGCAATCCCGTCTGCGGCCCGGGCTGGCTCACTCCCTTCGGCTGAAACATCCGGATCAGCGCCGCGTTCACCCGTGTCACCTGTCCTGCACCGTCCAGCGAGAGCACTCCCGAGGGAATACTCTCCAGAATCGTCTCCATATGCAGCCGGCGCTCTTCCAGCCGCACGTTGGCCTCCTGCAACTGCCGGCGATTGCTCTCCAGTTCGGCGGCCATGCTGTTGAACGAGCCCACCAGTTGTCCCAGTTCGTCGCCCGCGCTCACCTCCACGCGGTAGTCCAGCTTTCCCGCCGAAATTGCCTGCGTGCCTTCGGCCAGCGCCGTCACCGGACGCGTCACCAGCTTGCTCAGCGCCAGGGCTGACCAGGTGGTGCCGAACAGCACCAGCAGCGTAATCAGCAGCAGCGCCTGCATGTAGGTCTGCCGGATCAGCTTGTTATTGCGCCGCAACTCCTGGTAGCGCTGTTCGCTCTGCTCCAGTTGACGCAGCGCGTCGCTGTAATTTTCCGGCAGCGGCAGCGCCACGGCCACATGGCCCAGCTCTTCCACCGGGGCTGTCCCCAGCATGTATTCGCGATTGTTCAGCGTGAACTGCTGCGGCTTGCTCTGCATCGTGGCCAGGTTCGGAACCGTCGCGAGCATAACTCCCCACGGCAGCGGCGCGCCAAAGCTGGCCTCGATCTGTCCCTTGTAAAACGCCAGCGCAAAGCCGCCCTGCAGCGTCATCTCGTGCTCGCGGAACTCCTCCATCAGCGAGCCGAACTTGCCCGTATCGGTAGGCCTTCAACGCCTCTGGATTGGCCGCAATCGACCGCGCTTCGGCCAGCGCGTTCTGTCCCGCGTAACTGCTCAGCAGGTCGGTCACCGCCGCGCTGCGCCCGTGCACTTCCTCAATCGGCTGCGAGAACCACTTGTCGATCGACCGGTTCATCAGTCCGTAGGCGAACAGAAACATGGCGATCACCGGCCCAAACGAGAGCACCAGTGCGCCCAGCACCATCTTGCTCCGGAAGCGCGAGCCTGCCGTCCCCGCCTGCCGCTCCAGGTAGAGCTTCAGCAGCGTGCGCAGCAGCACGAAAATCAGCGCCACCAGCGCCATGAAAATCAGCGCCGATAAGCGCCGCAAACACAAACGTCTGCACCAGCGATTCGGGCCGCAGAAATTTAAGGTTGAACGCTGCCTGCGAGAAGATCAGAAACACCAGCAGCGCGATTCCCGCTCCCAGCAGCAGCAGGCGGCGTCGGCGTGACCGAGTTGGAGCCGGTGTGTTCAATCGAATCCCACACCGATTCTAGTGCAGTTCCAAGCTTGACGTACTTGCTTCCTGTTTGCCGTGCATGGCGGAGAGGTGTTTATTTCTTAGGAGTGCCATCCCCGGACACAAAAAATCCTGCACATCGCAAAATGCCGGAATCTCACGGAGACAAGGGCCATCCTCACCCGGTGATCGCCTACGGTGTGCCCGATTGACCCGCCGTACCCGCCATCTGATCCCAGTAGGCTTCGACTGACGCGCTCCAGTTGACCTTGCAGCGCACAGTTAAAGCGCTTCAGATCCAGCACCAGGTTGCTGGTGTCCAACATCAGCAAATGTTCCCGCACAATGTCAAAGACCACCCCGTCTAGGATCGCCGAATCGGTCACCAGCATGGCTATCTTGTACCCGGCCGAAAATCGTTGTATCCCATGTTGACGACTGGACTCCATGGCGCTTCCGGTCAGCCGGTCCGGCTCTGAGGAATCGAGTTGATTTGCAATCTCCAGCACCAGGCTGGCTAGATAAGCAGACCGCTCGCCATCGCTCATTGCAACCGTGCTCAGAACCGGGTCCGATTTCATTTTTGACAGGGTGTTATCGCAAATCTCATCCACTCGCTCGCGCAGCAGGTTCGAGAGTCGCAGCAGTGTCACCGGCTGCCGCGGTTGCCGTTCCAGCAGCTTTTCCTCAATTAATGTGACCAGTTCCGAGATCTGGGCAGGCTTCACCAGGTACCCGTCCACCTGGCGCTGTATCGCCGCCAGTGCGTTCTCGAAGGCCGGAAATCCAGTAAGAATAAAGTTGAGGCAGTTCGGCTGTGTCCGCCGCATCGCGCTGACCACGGTGAAGCCGTCCCCGGGTTCCCCGATGTTGAGATCGGAGATCAAAATATCGAATGGATGGATGGTAATTTCAGAGAGGGCCTGCGCAACCGTAGCCGAGGTGCGAACTTCAAACCCGTGCATCTTCAAAATCTGCGGAAACGTAAGCCGAATGTTGGGCTCGTCATCTACGAATAAGATCCGTTTACCTTTCATCGCAGCCTCCCTCCCCGACGGCGCTTCCAGCACCGGGAGTTAACAAGGTAGCCGCCAGTGATTCAGATTCGAACACCCCTGGTTTGGAGGCAGAAACATTGAATGTTCAACCGAATTCTGTCCCATTTTGAGACCGCGCGCGAGCCGCAGACAACCCAGCCGAAGCCGCCGTATCCTGGTCTGCGTTATCCTGGCCGGCGTCCCGGCGGTAGCAACCGCCGCAGCGGGCACCGCTCACACTTCGGTTCACCTTTCACGCAGTAGTGTTTTGCCGTCTGCACCAGCAGCGCGTGGAATTCGTTGTAGCGCCGCGAAAGCTCGCTGCGCTTCATTGCCGAGGCCGCCGAGGGCGCGTGCGTTGTCAGTCCTCGCCCGCCTGCCCCATCAGCTTCGGCGGCGGAAGCTTCGGCTCCGGAAAATTCGGCTGCGGATTCGGGTGCCCCACCTTCGCGCCGCGCCTCTGGTTTTGCGGCGTTAAGGTGGGCTAGTTGACCGTGCTCCTGCCGTCGATCTTGGTCGTCGCAACTCACTTTGCATTATTAAGTTGGGGTCGTTGACTTTTCTCCCCGGTCAGCGCCTTCTGCACCTCCAGCCGAATCTCCTCGTACTTCGTTTCCGCCTTCGCCAAGCCGTGGCGTTCAAAGATGCGTCGCGTGTAGCTGTCCACCACAAACACTTCACCGCAAGCCGCATAGAGCAGGATTGAGTCCGCCGTCTCCGGCCCGATTCCGGTCAACCCCAGCAACTCCGCGCGCAGCGCCTCCGCGGCCGGGCAAACATCGCTGCCAGCGATCCTCCATAGTGAGCATCCAGATGTGCCACAAAGAGCTTTAACCGCGCCGCCTTCTGCCGGAAATATCCCGCCGGCCGAACCAGTAACTCCAACTCCTCCACTGGAATACGGCGAATCCCGGAGATCGACAGTACCCCCGCGTCGCGCAGATTCCCCATCGCCCGTTCCACATTTGTCCAGGCCGTGTTCTGGGTCAGATACGCCCCCACAACCACCTCGAAGGCCGATCCCGCCGGCCACCAGTGCTGTGGTCCCATCGCCGCCTCCAGCGCCTCAAAAATCTGCCGGATCTTCTTCGCCTTGGAGTCGCTCCCTCATGCCGAGTCTACCGGATGTACCAAGAGTCTATCGGACGTAATCCCTTAGTCATGACTTTCCCGACCCCACCTGATTGACAATTAATGTCAAACTGCTACTCTGCAATCAATGCTTCGGCAGGATACGTGTACGCCCAACTTGTCTTCCCCTGACGGGCACCCAAGGTGTGCCAGACCGCGCTTGCTCGTGGGGCCAGTCGGTGAGTGCGCGGATCTGTGCGGCGGCCCAATGAAATTCCCGAGGAAAGACTTTGGCGACTCCACCGAAAGGTACTCAATACGCGGCGTTTGATCCTGCAAACTATGTGATCGACCCCAAGATCGTGAAAACGATCTCCGTCGAGGTCGCACGGAAATACAAGATCCTGCCCCTCGGGCGTAGCGGAACTTCGCTCCAGGTCGCGATGGTGGACCCCTCCAACTACCGCGCGCTGGATGACTTGAAGTTCATCACCGGCTACGAAATCGAGCCCCTGCGGGGAAACGAAGCCGCCATCCTGGAAGCCATCGAGTATGCCTACAACGCCCCCGAGCAGGGCGCCAATGGCACCGAGGAATTGAATCAGGCGATGGCTGCCTTCGGCGACGATTTTGACGCCGAAGAAGACGAAGATGGCGACGGCGGCGAAGAGGCTTCGCTCGCCGACATGGAGTCTGCCGCCGAAGCAGGCGCCCATCATCCGCCTCGTCGATGTCATCCTCACCGAGGCCGTCAAAGCCGGAGCCAGCGACGTTCATCTCGAGCCCTACGAGAAGGAATATCGCGTCCGCCTCCGCGTCGACGGCATCCTCCAGGAGTTGATGAAGCCTCCGCTCAAACTGCGCGACGCCATCATCTCCCGCATCAAGATTCTTGCCCGCCTCGATATCAGCGAGAAGCGCCTGCCGCAGGATGGCCGCATCATGCGCCGCATGAGGATCAATGGCCGCCGCCGCCAGCTCGATTGGCGCGTCAGCACCCTGCCCACCCTCTGGGGCGAAAAAGTCGTCATGCGTCTGCTTGATAAGGACAATCTCCGCCTCGACATGACCCAGCTCGGCTTCGAGCCTGAGTCGCTGGAGAAGTTTCAGACGGGCCATCCTCAAGCCCTACGGAATGGTGCTCGTCACCGGCCCTACCGGTTCCGGCAAAACCAACACGCTGTACTCCGCCATCTCCCTGCTCAACAAGCCTGACACCAACATCATGACCGCCGAAGATCCGGTCGAGTTCCAGTTGCAGGGCGTCAACCAGGTCCAGATGAAGGAGCAGATCGGCCTCAACTTCGCCTCTGCCCTGCGCTCCTTCCTGCGCCAGGATCCCAACATCATTCTCGTCGGCGAAATCCGCGACTTTGAAACCGCCGAAATCGCCGTCAAGGCCGCCCTCACCGGACACCTTGTGCTCAGCACCCTGCACACCAACGGCGCGCCCGAGACCGTCTCCCGGCTGATGAACATGGGCATCGAGCCCTTCCTGGTCGCAACCTCCATCCATCTTATTGTGGCCCAGCGACTTATCCGCCGAATCTGCACCAGTTGCATCCAGCCCGTCGAGGTCCCTATGCAGGTGCTTCTCAAAGCCGGATTTACCCAGCAGGAGGCCCGCACCCTGAAGGTGATGAAGGGCCGCGGCTGCGAAAAGTGCAATGGTACCGGCTACAAAGGCCGCACCGCTTTATATGAGGTCATGGAGACTCGATGACACGCTCCGCGAGTTGATCCTCGTCGGAGCCTCCTCGCTCGAATTGAAGAAGAAGGCCATCGAGAATGGCATGATGACCCTGCGCCGCAGCGGCCTCTGCAAAATCATTCTCGGGCAGACCTCGATGGAAGAAGTCTTGCGCGAGACCGTTGCCTAAGCCGACCAGGACACGTCCGCCCTCAGTTGGCGATGTGGGATACAGTAAGCAGTTTCAAGGAGATGGAATGGCGGTAACCCTCAGCGATCTGTTGAAGAAGCTGCTCGAACTCAGTGGCAGCGATCTTCACATCACCACCAATTCTCCTCCGCAGGTCCGCGTCCACGGCCATCTCCAGCCTCTGGACATGCCGCCCTTGGGCCCGGCAGACACCAAGCAGTTGGCCTACTCGGTCATGACCGACGCCCAGAAGCATCGCTTTGAAGAGGATTTCGAGCTCGATTTCTCCTTCGGACTCAAGGGCTTGGCGCGCTTCCGCGCCAACATCTTCAACCAGCGTGGAGCCGTTGCCGCCGTCTTCCGCGTCATCCCCTTTGAGATCAAAAGCTTCGCTCAGCTCAATCTCGCTCCAGTGGTGGCCAAGTTGTGCGACCGCCCGCGCGGCCTCATCCTGGTCACCGGCCCCACCGGCTCCGGCAAGTCCACCACCCTGGCGGCCATGCTGGATAAGATCAACAGCGAGCGCCACGACCACATCATCACCATCGAGGACCCCATCGAGTTCGTGCACCCGCACAAGAACTGCCTGGTCAACCAGCGCGAAATTCACCAGGACACCAAGAGCTTCTCCGGTGCCCTGCGCGCCGCGCTCCGCGAAGATCCCGACGTCGTGCTCATCGGCGAAATGCGCGATCTGGAAACCATCGAGTCCGCCCTGCGCATCGCCGAAACCGGCCACTTGACCTTTGGAACCCTGCACACCAACTCCGCCTCCTCCACCATCAATCGCGTCATCGACGTATTCCCCGCCCATCAGCAGCCCCAGATTCGCGCGCAGTTGTCGTTGGTGCTGGAGGGGATTCTCTGCCAGACGCTGTTGCCCAAGGCCGGTGGGCAGGGCCGGGCCATGGCCATGGAAATCCTGGTCCCCAACCCGGCCATTCGAAATCTCATCCGCGAGGATAAAATCCATCAGATCTACTCCTCCATGCAGTCCGGCCAGGACAAATATGGAATGCAGACCTTTAATCAATCGCTGATGACGCTTTATCTCCAGAAGACCATCACCATCGAGACAGCGCTGTTGCGCTCCTCCAACCCCGAGGAACTCCAGGAAATGATCAACCGCGCCTTGAGCAATATGAAGTCCAACCGGCGCGCGTAAGTAACTCAGGCAGCAGAGAGGTCAGAATGCCGGTTTTTACGTACCAGGGAAACAATGCCGCAGGCGAAAAGGTGCAGGGCGAACGCGCCGCCGAAAACAAGCAGGTGCTCCGGGCTGCGCTGGCGCGCGAGCGCATTCAGGCCAACGTAATCAAGGAGAAGGGTGTCGGACGCAGCTTCAATTTCCAGATCGGCGCCGGCTCGGTAAAGGCCAAGGAACAGGCCATCTTTTTCCGCCAGTTCTCGGTTATGATTGACGCCGGTCTACCCTTGGTGCAGTGTCTGGAAATCCTCGGTACCAACCAGCAGAACCCAACCTTCAAGAAGGCTCTGCTCGGTATCCGTGCCTCGGTCGAGGGCGGCGCAACCCTCGCCAATGCCATGCGCGCCTACCCCAAGATCTTCGACGACCTCACCACCAACATGGTCGATGCCGGTGAAGTCGGCGGTATTCTGGACACCATTCTCCAGCGCATCTCGCAGTATGTCGAAAAGGCGGTCAAGATGCGGGCTGCCATCAAGTCCGCTCTCGTCTACCCGATCTCTGTCATCGTCATTGCCTTGCTCGTGGTCGGTGCGCTGCTCAAGTTTGTCGTGCCCATCTTTGCCAATCTTTTCGTCGGCCTCGGAGTGGCTTTGCCCGCCTCCACCAAGTTCGTGATTAGTCTGTCGGCCTTCGTGCAGAACTTCTGGTGGCTCATCTTCCTTAGCATCGGATTGATCGTCGTCGCCATCAAGTACATCCGCACCACCCCGCAGGGTTTGTTCTACACCGACAAAATCATGCTCAACCTGCCCATCTTCGGTCCGGTTCTGCGCAAAATCGCGGTCGCCCGCTTTACCCGCACCCTGGGAACCCTGATCGCCTCCGGCGTGCCCATTCTCGACGGCCTCTCGATCACCGCCCGCACCGCCGGCAATGCCGTCCTCGAACGAGCCCTCATGCAGGTGCGCAAGTCCATCGAGGAAGGCCGCACCATCGTCGATCCGTTGCGCGAGAGCGGCGTCTTTCCCAACATGGTCACCCAGATGATCGGCGTCGGCGAAGCCACCGGCGCCATGGACAACATGCTCCAGAAGATCGCCGACTTTTACGAAGATGAGGTCGATGCCGCCACCAAGGATATGCTGGCGCTCATGGAGCCTATGCTCATCTCCTTCCTTGGAGTCGCCGTAGGCGGCATCGTCATCTCCCTCTATATGCCCCTGTTCTCCATGATCTCCAAACTCTCGGGCTAAGAAGGGAAACGGAGATGGCTTCAGGAATCAATGAGCGGATCTGGCTGGAGTGGCTCGTCAAGGTCCGCGTCATCATCATCACGATCCTGCTCGCCATCGAGCTGTGCGATCGTCAATCTCACCACCACCAACGTCAACCGGCGTCTGTTTGTGCTGGTCATCCTGGCCTGGTACGCGGCTGCCACCGTGCATCTGGTTGTGTTCACCTTTCGCCAAGCACGAACTGGCGAGCTGCAATCCAAACTGCAGGTGGTCTCCGACCTGATTTTCGCCACCGCCGTCATTTACATCACCGGCGGCATTGACACTTCGTTCAACTTTCTCTACCCGCTCATCATCATTGTCGCCAGTACCTTGTTGTCGGAGAACTGGGCCTATCTCACCGCCGGCATGTCTTTTGTCCTGCTCGGCGGAACCCTTGAGCTCTCGTATTTCGATCTGATCCATTCCTATTCCACCAACCGTCCTGACCTCAAATCGCTGCAGGCCGTCATCTTCATCAACCTCTTCGCCTACGTTTCCATCGCCTACCTTGCCAACAAGCTGGCGAACCGCATGCGCCAGGCTGACGTTGCGTTGATGGACAAAAGTTTCGAGTTGGAGAATCTCCAGGTCCTGCATGAGATCATCGTGCACTCCATCTCCAGCGGCCTCATCACCACCGATCTGGACGGTACCATCAAGCTGGTCAATCCTGCCGCCAGAATCCTGCTGGGCCGCGGCGGAGAGGATCTCGCGCCGGGCTCAGCTGTGCACGAGCTCTTCTCCGACCGTCTCCCCAGCGGCCAATGCCGCGCGTTCCGAGGTGCGGGCGCGCACTCCCGGCGGTGCCGAAAAGCTGTTCGGCGTCGGCTGCAGCGCTCTCCAGGGAACCGGCGGCGATACCATCGGCTACATCTACACATTTACCGATCTCACCGAGATTCGCCACCTCGAGCGCGAACTCCGTCTCCGCGACCGCCTCGCCGCCGTCGGACGCCTCGCCTCCGGCATCGCCCATGAGATTCGCAATCCGCTCTCTTCCATCGCCGGTTCGGTCAAGATGCTCTCCGGCATCGCCGCCCTCACCGACGATCAGCGCGCCCTCGTCGGCATTGTCACCCGCGAATCCGAGCGCCTCAACGCCATCATCTCGGACTTCCTCACCTACTCGCGGGACCGCAAGTTTCAGAGCGCCCGAGGTCGATCTCTGCCAGCTTCTTGTCAGACACCCTGACCCTGCTCGAAAACCGTCTCTCCAGCATCCGAATCGAGCGCAGCTTCTCCCATCCCGTGGCCCTGGCCGAAGGCGACGGCGACAAGCTCAAACAGGTTTTCTGGAATCTCTCCAGCAACGCCATCCGCGCCATGCCCGAACGGCGGAACCCTCACCGTCACACTCGACCAGTTCGAGGGCAACTGGCGCATCCGTTTTCAGGACACCGGCGCCGGCATTTCGCCGCAGCTCATCGAAAAGATTTTCGAGCCCTTTCAGTCCGGCTTCGAGGGTGGAACCGGCCTCGGCCTCGCCATCGTCTACCGCATCATCCAGGCCCACGACGCCCAGCATCACCGTCCGCTCCGAGCCCGGCAAGGGAACCGAATTCACCTTGCTCTTCCGCCAGCCGATGCCGACGCTGCCCGCCGCTCCTGCGGCTGCATCGCTGGCCGCAAATTTCCACAGCTCGCGGCCTCAGCCGTGGCGATGAAAGCAGGTAATCATGGGATACATCCTGGTCTGTGATGATGAGCGCTCCATCTGCCAGATGTTGCAGATCGCGTTCCAGAACCAGGGACACCGCGTGGAGACGGTGACCTCCGGCGAGCAAGCCTGCCGCAAGATTGACTCCACTCTCTATGACATTGTCGTCACCGACGTGCGCATGCCCCACGTCACCGGCATGGAGGTGCTCCAGCACTCGCGCCGGGTCTCGCCCGATACCATGGTCATCGTCATCACCGCCGTCGATGACTCCGAGATTCCCATCGAGGCGCTCAACGCCGGAGCCTTCTACTACATCCGCAAGGGCCCCAAACTCCTCGAAGATCTGCTCAGCGCCGCCGCCCTGGCCATGGACCGTACCCACCTCCGCCAGCAGAATGCCGCCCTCAAGCGCGACGCCGCCCAGCGCAACTCGCTCGACAACCTCATCGGCGAGAGCGAGCCCATGCGCGCCGCTCAAGCAAACCATCCGCACCATCGCCACCACCAACAGCACCGTCATCGTCAGTGGCGAGAGCGGCACCGGCAAGGAACTGGTCGCCCGCGCCATCCACACCTGCTCTCCCCGCTCCAGCGAGCCCTTCGTCAGCGTCAACTGCGGAGCCTTCCCGGAAACCCTGCTGGAAAGCGAACTCTTCGGCTACGTCAAGGGAGCCTTCACCGGAGCCAGCTGCCAACAAGCGCGGACTCTTCGAACTCTCCAGCGGCGGCTCCATCTTCCTCGACGAAATCAGTGAAACCACCCTCCCCATGCAGGTCAAACTCCTCCGCGTCCTGCAGGAGCGCTGCATCCGTCCCGTCGGCGGCGGCACAGGAAACCCCGATCGATGTCCGCGTCATCGCCGCCACCAACAAGAATCTTCTCCAGCAGGTCCAGGATGGCCAGTTCCGCGAAGACCTCTACTACCGCCTCAGCGTCATTCCCGTCGAGGTGCCCCCGCTGCGCGACCGTGGCGAGGACGTCGTTCTGCTCGCCAATCACTTCCTCAAAAAGTTTGCCGTGCAGATGAGCAAGAACGTCGTCCGCCTCTCGCCCGAGAGCCTGAAGACCATGAAAGGCTACGACTGGCCCGGCAATGTCCGCGTCCTGGAAAACACCATCGAGCGCGCCGTCGCCATGTCCACCGAGGACGAACTCCGCGTCGAACTGCCCAACTCCGGCCAACGGCGCCATGTCCACCACCGCGGCCAACGCCGGAGCCCTCGGGGTCGTCCTTCCCGCCGACGGCATCGACCTGGAGCGTTACATCGCCGACGTCGAGAAGAGTCTCCTCCAGTCGGCCCTGCGCCGCTCCAACGGCGTCCAAACCCGCGCCGCTGAAATCCTCAAACTCAGCTACCGCAGCTTCCGCCACATGATGAAAAAGTATGATCTCTCCTGATGAAGATAAGCCCTGAAGGAAGATAAGGTTTGGCGGCTTTGGTGGAACCGGGTGCCCCATTTCTGCCCGTTTTTGGCAGAAGTGGGGTAGTTGATCTTGTTCTTGCTCTATACTTTGAAACCTTGAAACTCT
Organism: uncultured Acidobacteriota bacterium; assembly: GCA_963779365.1. Classification (GTDB taxonomy): domain Bacteria; phylum Acidobacteriota; class Terriglobia; order Terriglobales; family Acidobacteriaceae; genus TOLSYN. Next base: position 111,706 of record CAVZYB010000012.1, read on the forward strand.
GAAACCTTGCCCGTTTATACTTACCCCATGTGGTACATCGTCCGATTTCTCTGGAATGCGACTCGCGGCCATCGCCTTGCTCCCTGGCGCAGCCCTTACCTCAAGTGGCGTCTGGAGACTTACACCGGCCTCAAGATGGAAAAAATCGGCCTCCCGCAAATCTGCGGAATCCTCTGGCGTGAGCATCACCAGATGTGGCGATTCCTCCTGTGGACCGCCAAGATGGACAACTACGCCCGCGTCAAACCCCACAACCCCTCCACCCAGGACTGGGGTTAGGTCTCTGTTCGTCAGCGATCGCCTTTTCTAATGCTGATGATGCTCATGCCGCAAGTACGGCGAGGGATGCTTGTGCGGGACGCCGCCGTGCAGATGGCGATGCGAGTGGATGAGGTTGGCCGATTCCAGCAGTTCGGTATTCGCCAGCACTTCGGCGGGGGTCGCATCGGCCACCACCGCGCCGCTCTTCAGCACCACCGCGCGTTCTGAAATTTCACCCAGTATCTCCAACTGATGGGTCGCCGTAATGATCGTCTTCCGCCCATCGTTCCAGGATTCCAGCAACTCGATGACCTGGCTCTGGCTGCGCGGATCAAGCGATGCGGTAGGTTCATCGAGCAGCAGAACATCGGGATCGAGCACCACCACCGAGGCCATCGCCACCCGTTTTTTTTCCCCGCCGGAGAGCCGGTACGGCGCCCGATCCTTCAGGTGCTCGGCCCCAATCCATGCCAGCGTGGCGTGCACCCGCTCCAGAATCTCCGCCCGTGGCCAGCCCAGTTGCAGCGGTCCAAAAGCCACTTCGTCAAACACCGTGGGATTGAAAAGTTGAATGTCAGGATTCTGGAAAACCAGTCCCACTCTCCGCCGAAACCCCAGCGCGAAGCCATCGTCCTCCATCGCCGTTTCGGTCAGTGCCGCGCCCCGGAAGCGCAGCGTTCCCCCGCACGCAAAGTGCAGCGCGTCCATCAGCCGCAGCAATGTGCTTTTGCCGCTGCCGTTGGCTCCCAGCAGCGCAATCCGTTCTCCTGCGCGAACCCGTAGCGAGAGTCCTTGCAAGGCTGCCACCCGTTCGTACTCATAGCGCACGTCGTGCGGCTTCAAACTCCAGCACCGCGGAAGCTCACCTCCTCGGATGCAACTCTTTCTGCCACGCGCTCTCCCTGTTTATCTTCCCGTCCTATTTCCGCTCCTGCCACCGCCGCTGCCGCCGCCGCCACCGCAAAGCCGGAGATCGCCACGTAGTCCCGCGCCCGCAGGCGGAACTCGTTCAGCAATCGCACCTCGCCACGAAAGCCCCGCGCCTGCATCGCCAGGAAAACCTGATTCCCCATCTCCAGTGTCTTGCTCAGCAGCACGCCGCCGGTATTCACCATCAGCCGGCGTTGTTGCTGCCCATTCAATCGGCCCACCACCCGGCTTTGCCTCGACTCAAACATCGCGTTCGCCGTCTCGGTCAGCAGCACCACATAGCGATGCGTCATCGCCAGCAGCATAATCACCTCCACCGGAACCAGCAGCGTGCGCAGCGCCTTCAGCAAATGCATCCACGGCGTAGTCAGCACCAGCAGCGAACTCAAGGTCACGGCGGTCTCCACCCGGGCGATCAATAGCAGCGCGCTGCGCAGCCCCTGTGCGGTAATCGCCAGCGAGCCCAGCCGGTACACGGCCACTCCCGGCGTCAGAAACAGTGCCGGAGCCGCAATCATAAACGTGAAGCCGAAAGCCACCACCCACACTCGTTTGGCCAGCGACCACAAACTCAATCGCGAGGCCAGGGCCAGCACAATCCCCAGCCCAAACAATGCCGCCATCACCGCGAGTTTGCGGGAGAGCGCCGCCGCCACCACCAGCGCCAGCAGTCCCACCAGCTTCACTCGCGGGTCCAGCGCCTGCAGCAGACCGCGCCCGTGGGCCGAATCCTCCGCCACCAGCGTCTGCGTCAGCGCCTCGCTAAATCCCCGAACCGTCTTGCCCAGCACCCCCGCGCTCATGGCTCACTCCGCTGGCTTGCCGGCGGGTTCGCAGACTGGTCTGCCGCCCGGTTTACGGATTGGCCGGCGTCAGCGGCCGGAGGGCCATCGGTTGGCCCGTACCAGCGCTACATCCGCACATTTCTCTCCTGATTGGTTCCCCCATGCGTCGCCCGTTGCACCAGCCACGTCACCATCAGAATCAGCCCCACCCCGAACATCGCCGACAGCAGATATCCAAAGCCCGCGCTCTTTACAAAATGCGGCGCATAATCCGGCAGCGGGGCGGTCCACAGATTCGCCCATCGCGCCAGCCCGGATGGCACCGCCATGGGCGGCGCAGCCCGTCCGCTCGCGGCCGCCATCTGGGCTCGCGTTGCACTGTTCGAAAAATCCTTCGCCGCCCACTCGCCCCACGCCGCACCGCTCGCCAGAATCCCCAGCGGAGTCATCAGCAGCACCACCGCCAGCGCTCCCCAAAGGGTTCGCCCTGCGCCCGCGGCCGGAGCGGCGTCCAGCTTGCCGCGTACCCGCCGGCGCCCGCGGTTGATTCCACGCCCGACTGGTCGCGCCGTACACCCCACCAATGACGGCTCGTTGCGCCGCAGATAGCTGAACAATCCCGCGCTCATCACCGCCTCAGCCGCTCCGGCAATCGTCAGATGCCCGGCCATCATCGCCGGAATCGCGATGTGCAGTGGGTAAGGTGCATAGAGCGGCGCGCCCGACGCGTCATGAAACAGCATCGGCTGAATCCCAAACTCAATCGCCGCCAGCAGTGCAGAAAGGTTGATCGCCCCATAGCCTGCCAGCGCCGCCGCCACCACCCGCCGCCGCGAATCCGCTGCCGCTCCCAAACTCACCAGTTGGTAGATCCCCCAGGCCGCAAACGAGCCCGCAATCGCCATGTTGAAGCAGTTCGCCCCCAGCGTGGTAATCCCGCCATCGCCAAAAAACAGTGCCTGAATCGCCAGCGCCAGCGAGATCGCCAGCAACGAAGCCCATGGTCCCAGCACGATCGCCGCAATCCCCACGCCTACCGCATGACCGGTGGTACCCCCCGGCAGTGGCAGGTTGAACATCATGGTGACAAACGAGAACGCCGCAAACAGCGAAAGCAGTGGCAGGGTGCGTCCAAACAGCTTCCGCCGCGTGCGCCGCAGCGCCGCCCACCAGCAGGGAGCGCTCGCCGCATACATCACGGCGCAGGTCGAAGGGCTCAGATATCCATCGGGAATATGCAAGCGGCGTGGCTCCTCTCCTAAGTGTACTGGATCAAGCAGCCCCGCTTCCTCTACTGCGGAATTAGGGCAATCGGGAATCGAATGCTGTAATCGGGAATCGATGGAGCAATCGGAAATCGAAAAGGAAATCAAGATCGATTGGGTGCCCCATCTTCAACTCGCGTTTTCTGCGAGTTTAAGGTGGGGTGGTTGACTTTGTTGTTGCTTGCCTTTGCCCTTGCTGCTGCTTTTGTCCTCACCTTTACCTTGCCACCAATCGATCCCGCCTTTTTGCGACTCCCGGAGTGATAATGCTCCATGCACATCGCGGCCCGTTCGCTGATTCATTCGCCTTACACGCATCCGCCAAGCTCTCGCCCGCAGCGCCCTTTGACCTCACTTCCAGCGCCGTAAGTGCCGTCTCCCTCCGCGATCTTCCCATCAACCTGGAGGAACTGGAGCGCAGCGCCGGTGCTCCCTATGGCGATCCGTTGCTGATCGAGCGTCTGGCTCGGCGTGCCGGAGTCTCCGCCGCCTGTGTTGTGCCCACCATTGGCACCTCGCTGGCCAATCATCTTGCGCTCTCGGCTCTCTTCGATCCCGGCGACGAGGTCCTCATCGAGCAGCCCACCTACGATCCCTTGCTGCATACAGCCCGCTTGCTCGGGGCGGTCGTCCGACGCTTTCCCCGGCGCGCTGAGAATAACTTCGCCATCGATCCCGAGGATGTCCGGCGCGCCATCACCTCGCGTACCCGCGTCATCGCCCTCTGCAATCTGCACAATCCCACCAGCGCCGGGATCGAACAGTCTGGTTCGCAGTCTGGTTTGCAATTTGGCGCACAATCTAGCGTGCCTTCGGAGTCGCAGTCTGGCGCGCAACCTGTCCTGCGAGCCATCGGTGAGGCCGCCGCCAACGCCGGTGCCCGCGTGCTGGTCGATGAAGTCTACCGCGAAGCGCTCTGGGGAGAGAGCCAGCATCACGCCCTCTCGCTGGGGGAGCAGTTCGTCGTCACCAGCAGTCTCACCAAGGCATACGGCCTCGGCGCTCTGCGCTGTGGATGGATTCTCGCTGAGCCCGAACTGGCCGAGCGCATCCGGCGGATGCAGGATTTATTCGGCTCTACCGGCCCGGCCATCGCCGAGCGCCTCGGCGCCATCGCACTCGGCTCCATCGACCAGTTGGAGTCCCGAGCCCGCGCCGTGCTCGATGTCAATCGCGCCGCCGCCGCGGAGTTCCTCGCCTCCCGCCCTGACCTGCAACTCACCATCCCCGCGCACGGAACCGTCCTCGCGCCGCGCCTGCTCAGCGGTCCCGTCGAGCCGTTCTGCCAACTGCTGCGCTCCCGTTATCAAGTCGCGGTCGTTCCAGGATTTCACTTCGAGATGCCGGAGTACTTCCGCATCGGACTCGGCGGCGATCCCGCCCTCACCCGCGAGTCGCTCCAGCGCCTCACGCGCGCGCTCGACGATTTCGCCGCGCTCTAGCTCTAGGCCGCTTCCAAATCCTCTTCATTTGCCTGTTGTCGGCGCTTATGCGGACTGCCCCGTGCGGGAACCCCGGGCGCTCTGGGTGCCCCATGTTCGCCCGCTGTTGGCTAACGTGGGGTAGTGGACTCGGCTCCTGCCTTTGCTCTTGTCTTCGCCGGCGAGTGGGAGTGCTGCGCACCGAACACTATCGTCTTTCCCCGCCTTCGTGTTAGCCTTCCGCCATCTCATCCCGCACCGGATCTTATGACCCTCTCGCTTCTCGATTGGCTGGCCATCTTCGGCTATCTCGCAATCACCATCCTGCTCGGCTTCTGCTTCCGCAAGCGCTCCGCCAAAAGTGTCGATGACTACTTTGTCTCCGGCCGCAACGTGAACTGGTGGCTGGCCGGAACCTCGATGGTCGCCACCACCTTTGCCGCCGACACTCCGCTGGTCGTCACCGGCCTGGTCTACGCCCAGGGCATCAGCGGAAACTGGCTCTGGTGGGGTTCGTTGCTCTCCGGCATGATGACCGTCTTCCTCTTCGCCCGCCTCTGGCGGCGCAGCGGATTGCTCACCGACGTGCAGTTTGCCGAGATCCGTTACAGCGGCAAGCCCGCCGCCTTCCTGCGCGGCTTCCGCGCCGTCTACCTTGGCCTGCTCATGAACTGCGTCATCCTCGGATGGGTCACCAAGGCCATGACCAGCATTGTCGCCACCACTCTCGGCGGCACCCCGCTGCTGCTCACGGTCGGCCGATGGGTCGCCCCGCTCGGCGGCGTCTGGGCTGGCTCCGATGGCGCGGCGCTGGCCGTCTGCGTCTTTTTCCTCATCCCCTTCACCGGCCTCTACGTCTCGCTCGGCGGCCTCTGGGGAGTCCTCTGGACCGACCTCTTCCAGTTCGTCCTCAAAATGTCCATCGTCATCGCCATTGCCTACTACGCCGTGCGTGCCGTCGGCGGCATGTCCGCCCTCATCGCCCGCCTGGGGTTAATGCACAAGCTCCATGCCAAGCTCCTGCGCAGCACCGCACCCGCCGCCGGCAATCCGCTCGCCTTCTTCCCCAGTCTCTCCGCCGGCCTCACCACCGAAATGCTCTGGACCATCCCGGTCGCAACCTTCCTCGTCAACATCGGCTTGCAGTGGTGGGCCTTCTGGTATCCCGGTGCCGAGCCCGGTGGCGGCGGATACATCGCCCAGCGCATCTTCAGCGCCCGCGATGAGCGCCAGGGCCTGCTCTCCGTCCTCTGGTTCAACGTCGCGCACTACGCCATCCGCCCCTGGCCCTGGATTCTCACCGCCCTCTCGCGTCATCGTCCTCTACCCCGGCCTGCCCATCCTGAAACCGGCTACATGCTGGTGATGAACAACTACCTGCCGCACTCCATGCGCGGCCTCGCCATCGCCGGATTCCTCGCCGCCTTCATGTCCACCGTGGCCACCCAACTCAACTGGGGAGCCTCCTACCTGGTCTCCGATTTCTACCGCCGCTTCCTGCGCCGGCAGGCCAGCAACGCTCACTACGTCAGGTCTCGCGCCTCGCCACCGTCCTGCTGGTCATCGCCTCGGCCTGGGTCTCGGTGCATCTGGACTCCATCGCCAGCGGCTGGCAGGTCGTCATGGAGGTCGGTGCCGGAACCGGAGCCGTCTATCTGCTGCGCTGGTACTGGTGGCGCATCAACGCCTGGTCGGAGATTTCCGCCATGGCCTGTTCTCTCGCCGTCACCGTCACCCTCAACGCGCTCCATCCCTTCCACGGAGACTCGCCTGTGGTCTTCGCCAAAACCGCCATGACCACCACGGCCATCACCACTCTGGTCTGGCTCGCCGTCACCTTGCTCACTCCCGCCGAGCCCCGCACCAACCCTCGAAGCCTTCTACCGCCTCGTCCGTCCCGACGTCCGTGGCTGGAAGCCCATCGCCGCCCAAATCGCACGCCCCATGCCGTCCCCCCCACCCGCGACCTCGGCAGCAATCTCACCGCCTGGCTTCTCGGCTGCGCCATGGTCTACCTCTGCCTCTTCGGAACCGGCAAACTGCTCCTCCACCAACCCGCCCTGGGACTCACCCTGCTCACCCTCTCCGCCCTCAGCGCCGTCGCCCTCTACCGCAGCTTCGTCGCCGGATTCAACGAAGAGCCGGACCTCGCAGCCAAAACCGCCATCCCCTTTGAGGTGTCATCCTGAGCGAAGCGAAGGACCCCAGCACCGCCCAAATCTCGCGAGCGGCTTCAAAGTCCTCAACCAGCAATCGATTTTTCTTCTGTCCATCGATGCGACGCTTTGTCGAGCGCCCCACATCCGCCGCAGTTTGTCCAGTTCCATGACATCCTTTACAAAGTGTCCCGGGACATCCTTTACACTCCGGTGCGAGCGTAGCGAGCACCGGGGTGTAACCAGCGATGCCATGGAAGGGGATGACGGCACACCAGAAGATGGGACCGCGGCAGATGTGGGGACCCTCGGGACACATGTACTCTGAAAACGGTTAGATGACCTCGTGCAAAAAGCTCACTTCCAGGGGTTCCTTCAGCAGTTCCTTCACGCCGCCGCCCAGGATTTCGGTGAAGTGTTTGCTCGCCGCATGGGCATCCAGATGGGCTTTACTCTGCCACAGTTCATTGTAGTAAAAGAGTCCGGGGAGGTTCGACTCCAACAGCTCGTAGTAGATGCAGCCGTCCTCGGCGCGGGTCGGTTTCACCATCTTCACTAACTGCGCCTTTAACTCGTCGGCCTTGCCGTCGCGAGCCTGTGCCCGGGCAATAACGCGCACCTTCTCCATTTTGATTGCTCCTATGATTTCCAGTGTAGGAATCCATGCGCATTGTACGCCGACGGCGTTGGGAATCAGCAAAGAATGTTGAGCGGCAAAATTACCAGGCGTGAATCATCTGCCCCCGCACGACACCCAATCCCGTATATAGGAATCCCTTCCCCTCCACGCTATAACCCAAGGATTTCAGCAGGCGATGCACTTCGGCGTAGTCGCGATCATTATGGTAGGTGGTAATCGCAAGGCGGGGCCGGAAGGCTCGAAGGAAGTTCTGTCCGCCGCTGAAAATTGCGTATTCCGCGCCTTCGGCGTCGCATTTGATGAAGGTAGGCTTTTCCGCGAGCTCCGCAATCAGGTCGTCCAAGGTGCGTACCGGGACGGGATAGGAGCCGGGCACCGCTTGCGAGCTGATGCGGCTGGCGCCGGGATTGGCGGAATCATCTTTGAAGTGCGCCAGGGAGGATTCACTTCCCAAGAGACAATTGACAATTTCGGGACACTTCTCCTGACGCAAGGCAAAGAGCTTTCGCATGAGATCGCACATTGCCCGGCTGGGCTCCACGGCAATGACGCGCCGGGAACGGCTGGTTACCATGGCGGCGAAGCTGCCCTCACAGGCTCCGATATCGAGTACCACGTCGTCCGGGGCGACCTTGGTGTGACGATACTCGTAGTGGTGGGGATGGCCGGAAGTCAGCAACTCGGAGGCGATTTGAAGCAATGGCATCAGGGGTGCGGCGGCGGGCCACAGCAGCGTCTGTCCCTGGATTTCGACCTGATTGTATTCGCCGTACGGGGTGACCTTGGCCACGTTCTTGCGGGCGAACTGGCGATCCAGCCGGGAGCTGGTACGGAGCAACCAATGCTTCGGAATATCGGCCTCCGGCCCTTTGGTGCGCAGGAGCCGCAGAACGGCAAGTGCTCTTCTCATCATAGGTCTCACGGAAACACTCCCCGGCATTCGCACGTGCAGAGCTTCTATCGTAATCGTACACGATTCGCCCAAGGCTCAGCCATTCTCCTGGGCCCGGCAGGCTCGCAATGGGACAAGACAAAAGCCGCGAGCAGCCAGATCGCAAT
>CAVZYB010000013.1:0-25176 GCA_963779365.1 uncultured Acidobacteriota bacterium
GCAATCAGTGCCTTCCCGGTCAATCGTTGGCGGAGTTGCGCATCGATTAACCTTTCCCTAACCTTCCGGCCAAAATACTTAACTCCTTGGCTAATGGTTCCTTTTTACCCAACCATGTACATTTGCATTCCCCATCTCTCAGTTTCTCTTCGCTAACCGGCTGCGATGCCGCGCTCGCAGACCTCTGTCATCCATCCAAAGCAGCAAAAGCCCGGCTTCGCCGGGCTTTTGCGAATCAGCAGCTCACTGCTATTTCGGGGTTGCCAGGTATCCGGAAATCTCTTCCTTGTTCACGTTGAACACCACGACCTCATAAAGTTGCTTGTCGCGGCCAGTGTAGAACTGCAACGGTTCGCCCAGCGTGCGGTCTTTCTTCTCGATGGTGTGATCATCCGCATAAACATTGAGCGTAAAGCGCGACTTCTTCGGATCCGTCTTCTTCAGTTCCAGGCTCACGGTCGCAATCGGACTGCGCTGTTTTTTCCTCAGCTTGAACTCAAAATAATTGCGGTCTCCCTTGTGTTTCAGAAACTCCAACTCATCATGATTCTTCGCAATCAATCCACTATGCACATTCAAATCGCCGATGGCGGTTTCGAGTTTCGCCTTGGTTGCCGCAAGGTCGCTGCGGGTGCTGGCGATATCGCTTTGCGCGCCGCCGAGATCGGTCCTCACTCCACTCACCGCCGAATTCACATTGGCAACTTCTTTGTTCGTCGCCTGCTGTTCAGCCCCAAGTTTAGCGGCTGCGCGCTCCTGCTGCGCCTTCAGTTCGGCCGTCCGTTTCGCGAGATCCTCCTGCGTCATCCCAACCTTGGAACCGAGTGCTTCCATGCCCGCTTCAATGTTCTTATTGGTCAGGTGGAGCTTGTCTTCAATGACTTTTGTTTCCGCGCTCTGCCGCTCCGCACCGGCTTCCAGCGAGTGCACTCGGCTGCGCAGATCGACGATGAGATAAAGCGCCACGGCAAACAAAATCACCACGATCACGACGGCCGCAATGAGCGCGGCTGAGCTGATTCGTTTTTCCGCAGGCGCAATCTCTACTGTCTCGGACATGATGGGGCTCCTGTTGAAGTTTATCTTCAGCGATTGTTCCAGCCCACCTGCCAAGTGTCAACGTTAGCCTTAATTCCTTTGTGCTCCGGAAGGATTACGCAAAAAGAAATTCTGAGTTGCCGGCCTGCACTGCAATGGTTTGGCTCTTATCGTGCACCAGCACAGGTCAGAAGAGCTGAAGTAATGTGCCCTTGTTCGATTTTGTCGCAGGGCCTCTCAGGGCGAGAGGCGGAGATAGGCGCTCCCACCAATAGCTTTGGAGCCTATCAGTGAGAAGGCAGCGGCGCACCTCTTTTGTGGAAATCAGTGCTGTAAATGAGGCGCCGCTTGCATACTCGGAGAGAGTAGATGAAACAGATTCGACTGTTCGTGTTGTTCGTATTTGTCGCAGCATCACTCGTCATGGCTCAGGATCAGGGTTCCACCGCAGCCTGGAATCTCCCAGCCCAGCGTGGCGACCGTCAGTCCGGAAACGCAACCGGCAGACGTTCTCATCCTCGCGCCTGTTGCCGGCCAGACGCTTACCTCGAACTCTGTCGATCTCAGTTTTGAACTGGTGCAGCCCGCGATGAATGGAGAGCCAAAGTTTCTTGTACAGCTCGATAACGCGCCCCCCATCCGTACCAGCTCCACCGATTACACTTTTCCTGAACTGCTGCCGGGCTCTCACACCATCCGGGTAACTTTGGTGGACGCCAGCAACTCGCCCGTACAGGGTGGCAGCGCAACCGTGCAATTCGCGATTCAGTCGGTGCCGCAAGCCACGCACAACAGCGCTTCCCGCAAGCAGTACCTCGCGTCCGACGATTGCGGGCGCGGCTCCTGCTGCGCCGATTCCTCCCGAGTTGCGGAATGATGGAGACATCAGTCTTCCCATGGCCGGCAGTCCATTGCCGGTGCTGTCGCTGATTGGTTTTGGACTGCTGATTGGCGGTGCGGCGCAGGCGATGCGCAAGCGAAAGAACTAAGATTGAGTCGACCGTCGTAATTCCAATTCTGGCCAGTGTTTCTGCCGCGTTTCCTCGCATCTATCAGTGAGTCAGCAGCGTGTGCAAGCCGCGACCTGAAGGATGCGTAAACTTTGTCTCCCTTAATTCCGGCACGTGCCAACTCGAGGCTGAAGCTGAATTGGGCGGCATATTGGCCCGCTGCTGCTGTCTTCCGGCATCGTAATTCTGGGCTACGCTGGATTCCAATACGGCGCGATGATCTATGAGCAGCGTCAACTGCAGGCGCGCTGGCGCGAACAACAGAGAGTTCAAAGCGCCGAGGAGCAACATTCGCGGGCGGCTCTCCGCGAGAGCGGCTTGGCGCGCATCAGTATCCCAAGCATTCAGTTTTCCGCAGTGATCGTAGAGGGCACGGATCCAGCCTCGCTACTGATGGGCCCGGGACACTTGACCGGCACTGCCGAACCTGGGGAGCCGGGCAATGCCGTAGTCAGCGCGCATCGAGATACCTTCTTCCGCAACATCACGGACTTAACCCCGGGCGCCACCATCCTGATCGAACGTGGAGGACGAATCTTCACCTACGCGGTCGAGAGCATCAAAATCGTCAAGCCTAACGATCTCTCCGTCACTGCGCCAACCAGCGATAGCCGGCTCACGCTGATAACCTGTGATCCGGCCTACTACCCAGGTCCCGCACCACAGCGATTGGTGGTGATCAGTAAACTGATGTCAGCCGCTGCACCTTCACCTAGCGTCGCGGCATTGAAGCCGTTACAAGCTGATATCCAGATGAAGCCCGGCGCCATGAAAAAGGCCCACGCCAGCGGAATCGTGCGTTAGCCCGTGATCGCTGAACAGTCTCTATCGATCCTGCTGCTCGATCATCCGTTCATCTGATCGTTACGACCGACTAGGCCGAGTTTACAATGGAGATGGTGCAAGAACAGTATGACGTAATCGTGATTGGCGGCGGGATCATTGGCCTCTCGCTGGCGTGGCAGTTGAGCCGCAAGTCTGCGCGTGTGTTGTTGATCGAGCGCTGCGAACCCGGACAGGAGGCATCGCACGCAGGCGGAGGGATGATCGCGGACCTTGATCCGGTTCTTCCCGCTGAACTGCTCGAACTTGCCCACCGCAGTGCGGAGCTGTATCCAACGTTCGTGAGTGAGCTTGGCGTCCGAGGCCGAGCGCAATATCGATTTGCGCGATGCCGGGGTCATTGCCTTCGAAGAGCATCCGATTCCGGAGAGCGAAGGCATTCGCGCCATCACCGCCGCGCAGGCGCTCGCGCTCGAACCCAAGCTGGCCATTCCTCCCGACCCTGCGTACACGATGAGGGAGCGCGCCGTGGACCCGCGCGACCTGGTTGCCGCACTGATCGCAGCTCTGCAAAAGCGCGAGGTGAAAATTGTTACCGGCGAGGCTGTAAACAAGATTCTGGTGGAGCGCGGCCGGGCGATCGGAGTGCGCACGGATCATGGTTCCTACGCCGCGCCGCGCATCGTGAATTGCGCCGGGGCATGGGCGGCACAGATTGCGGGCGCCAAGTTGCCGACCCTGCCGGTGAAGGGACACATGGTGGCGCTGGCGTTTCCCGAGGAGCTAGCGATGAGTTCCAGAGATCGCGAACAGAACCGGGTATTGCGCCATGTCCTGCGCTCGCGCTGGTGCTACATCATTCCGCGCAGCAATGGACGCTACGTTGTGGGCAGCACGGTTGAGCCCGCAGGTTTTGATAAGTCGCTCAACGCGTATCGGGTGAAGCGATTGCAGGAGGCTGCGGCGCGGGTGCTTCCGCGCTTTGCCGAAGCCAAGATCGCCGAGGCCTGGACCGGACTTCGCCCAGGAACTCCAGACAATCTTCCTTTGCTGGGAGCGACGGCAACGAACGGATACTTCGCTGCGACCGGCCACTATCGCGACGGGATTCTTCTCACGCCGGTGACCGCAGAAGTAATGTGCGCACTGATTCTCGAAGGAAAAACACCGATTCCGCTCGACCGGTTCTCTCCGCAACGCTTCTAGCTCTGCTCGGCTCCGGCCGGCATTCCAGGTGCTATACTCTCCAGTTTGCTTGGAACTCAAGCTTGCTTACACTGACGAAAGGATTTTCTTCATCATGGCCTCGCCTGCACTTTCCTTTGCCAAGAAAAACGAAAAGCGTTTTCTCGAAGAGTTGAAAGAACTGCTTCGCATCCCCAGCATCAGCACCCTTCCGGAGCACCGGAGCGACATTGATAAAGCCGCCGGATTCGTGGCCGCGGAGTTGAAGCGCATAGGAATTGAGCACGTCGAAATCATCGAGACCGCAGGCCACCCACTGGTGTACGGCGACTGGTTACATGCCGCAGGTAAGCCCACCGTGCTGATCTATGCGCATTACGACGTGCAACCGGTGGAACCTTTGGACGAGTGGCTTTCGCCCCCGTTTGAACCCACCGAGCGCAACCAGAATTTGTATGCGCGCGGTGCGGTGGACGATAAAGGCCAGCTCTGGATGCAGGTGAAGGCACTGGAATCGCTGTTTGCCGCCGAAGGAAAACTGCCGGTCAACGTACGTCTGCTCTTCGAAGGCGAAGAAGAAGTCGGCGGCGAAGCGGTGGAGAAGTTCGTGCACGAGCATGGCGAACGATTGAAGTCCGATGTGGCGCTGGTCTGCGACACGGAATTATTCGCGCCGGATCTTCCAACATTGTGCGTGGGCCTGCGAGGCCTGGTGTACACGGAGATCGAGGCGCGCGGTGCGGCCACGGACCTGCACTCCGGGGTCTATGGCGGCGCCGCTCCCAATCCGTTATTTGCTCTCTGCCAGATCATCAGCAAACTGAAGGACGAGGACGGACGCATTCTCATCCCCGGCTTCTACGATCAATGGGCCTCGCCGACCGATGCTGAGTTGAAGGCCTGGAAATCACTGCCCTTCGACGAAGAGCACTATCGCAAGACGGAGGTAGGCTCAACGGTATTGACCGGCGAGAAGGATTACTCCGTGCTCTACCGCACCTGGGCGCGGCCCACGCTTGAGGTCCACGGCATGCCCGGTGGATTTACCGGCGCGGGCGCGAAGACCGTGATCCCGGCCAAGGCTTCCGCCAAAGTCTCCATGCGCGTGGTGCCCAATCAGGACCCCGACGACATTCTGGAGAAGTTCACGAAGTACGTGAAGTCGATTACACCCGCGGGAATTCAGATCAACATCAAGGTTCACTCGAAGGGCAAAGCCGTGGTCGTCAGCACGGATAACGACTACATCAAAGCCGCGGATCAGGCGTTGCACGAGGTGTTTCACAAGGAAACCGTGTACACCCGCTCCGGCGGCTCGATTCCTATCGTTGAGCAATTCCGCAGCGATCTCAAAATACCATCCGTGATGATGGGCCTCGGTCTGCCCGACGACAACATCCACGCGCCCAATGAGAAATTCCATATTCCGAATTTCTATAAGGGCATTGAGTCGGTGGTTCGCCTTCTGTCGATTCTCGGCGAGCAATAGATTTTTGTCAGCATGGACCGGCCCAGCCAAAACTGGGCCCGTTCTGCTGGCATTCAGCTTCTTGCGTTTTGCGACCTTCTACCCTAGTCTGAAGAGGCTCTGGCGCTCTCCTTCCGTTGTGCTTCCCCTGACACGTTTGTTGTGCAAATCGCATCTGTATGCCCGTCCGCCGATTGCACGTCTGTCTGTGCAATTTCCGTGTGGTGCATCATCATTGCTACATAGCAGGTGCACCATATTGGGGTTTTGCACAGAGGCATACAACAAATGGGGTTTTATCTCTTGACTCCCCCTTCCGGCGCTCGGTAGAGTGGCAACAACTTGCGAGGCGGACCTCCCCGCCGAAAGGACTCGGGAGGGCTCGGAGTTTTCCGAGTTACCAGCCACCACTCGCGCAGCGCCCGAAGCGGCGCCCGGAGATATCCCGGAAGCTGAGTTACAAATCAGCCCGGGTCCGGGTTCCAAGAAAGGCGTACAAGGGCAGCTCCCAGCCGGAGCTCGTGGACCCTACGAGACGTCCTTGGCGCCTCTTCGGGACCGAACCCTGTTGCATTCAGCAGACCGCCAGCTTTGCGGGCAGCATTTCGCGAGTCGGCGGCGAGCGCGAGAACAGAGCCTTGGGCGTCCAACGCCCGGGCGCAAGGAGTACACCGTTGCTGAAACTGAAAAAGCTTCAGATTCTGGGCTTCAAGTCCTTTTGCGACCGCACCGAGTTGAAGTTCCCCGGTGACGGCATCGCGGCCATTGTTGGCCCGAACGGTTGCGGCAAGTCGAACATCTCCGACGCGATCAGTTGGGTGCTGGGCGAGCAGAGCGCCAAGAGCCTGCGCGGCGCGCACATGACCGACGTGATTTTTGCCGGCACGCGCGAGCGCAAGCCCACCGGCATGGCCGAGGTCACGCTGCACCTGGTCGACCCCCAGGTGTACGAAGGCCGCATCGACACGCCGGTCTTCGAAATTCAGGACGAAATGCCCGACCAGGATTGGGATGAGTCCTCGCTGCGCAATCAGCGCGAGCGCGAGGTTGAAGAGTACACCGAAGAGGTGCGCCCCGGCCAGACCGACGAAGTTGAAGTCGCGGTCGCGACCGCTGGTAACGATCTTTCCGCCGCCACTCCTGGCGCTGCTCCCGCAGCTGCCCAGGAGGCTAGCCCGTCGCTCTCTGATGAGCGCCGGGGCTTCCTCTGCGTCTCCGGAGGCTTCGGCTTCCGGGGATCACGGGGGCTACGCCACGGTGAGCGGTCCGCAGGTGGTTCTCAAGATTCGCCGGCGCAAATTCAAGACGACCTTTAAGAAAGGCGAGATCGCGGTTACCCGCCGCCTGTTCCGCAGCGGCGACAGCGAATACCTGCTCAACGGCAAGCTCTGCCGCCTGCGCGACATTCAGGACATCTTCATGGGCACCGGCCTGGGGCCGGAATCCTACGCGCTGATCGAGCAGGGACGCATCGGGCAGATTCTCAGTTCGAAGCCGACCGACCGCCGCAACATCATCGAAGAGGCCGCCGGGATTACCAAGTTCAAGACGCGCAAGCGGCTGGCCGAAGCGCGATTGGCGGATGCGAAGCAGAACCTTGCCCGCATCAACGACATCTTCGACGAAGTAACCCGGCAGATGAATTCGCTGAAGCGTCAGGCCGCCAAGGCCGAGCGCTATGGCAAGCTGCGCGATGAGATGCGCGAACAGTTGCGCATGGTTCTGGCCAGCCGGTTCACCGAACTCGAGGCACAGGCGCGGCAGTTGGAGGCCGAACTGGCGCAGCTCACCGAGGAGTTGCACCTCCGCACCGAGGCCGTGCAGGCGATGGACGCCGAGCACGCCGAGCGCACCCAGCACGGTTACGCCATCGACTCCGAGGCAAAGCAGACGCGCGAGCGGCTGAGCCAGGTTCATCTGGAGATGGAGCGAGCCACCGCCCGCCGCCGCAATAACGAAGAGCGCTGCGCCGAACTGACCGCGCGCGCCGCCGCGGCCGAAGCCGAGGCCGCCAGCGCAAGCAGCCAGTTGCAGCGATTGGAGGACGAACTCGCCACCAACCAGCAGGTGCTGGAGAGCGCCGCGGCCGATGTCGCCAGCGCGCAGCAGGAGCGCAATCAGCGCCAGTCGGAATCGCAGCAGGCGGCGCAGCGCCTGATGGAAGTGGAGCGCAACCAGGAACAACAGCGCCGCCAGATGCTGGACGCGATGAATGCGGCGTCCGGCGTGCGCAACCGCATCACGCAGGCGGAGGAGCGCATCGCGGCCTTGCAGCGCGAGGCCGAACGCCTGCAGCAGGAGCTGAACTCGGCGAATCAGCAGGTGGAGTCCTTCGGCGGACAGCGCGGACAAATCAGCCTTGAATTCGAATCGGCAACCGAGCTGTCGCGCTCGATTGCGGCTCGTCTGGCGGAAGCGCGTGCGCAGATTGCGGAGAAGCGCGCGGCCGAGATCGAAGCCAAAAAGCAGTTGGACATGATGCGCTCGGAGTCCGCGAAATTACAGGGCAAGCGCGCCTCGCTCGAAGCGGTGATCAAGGAGCACGGCTTCTCGACGGAGTCGGTGCGCAAGCTGCTGCGCTCCGGACAACTGACGGGCGAGAGCGCTCCGGTCGGCGTGCTGGCGGACTTCATCGAGGTGGAAGACAAGTACGAGGGAGTGGTGGACGAGTTTCTGCGCGATGAGTTGAACTTCCTCGTCGTGAAGTCATGGGACGCGGCCAACGATGGACTGAACCTGCTGCGCAGCGACGTCGAGGGACGCGCAACGTTCCTCGTGCATCCCGACGATTCGCAGGCGAAGTTCAGCTTCGTCTTCGATGAGACGATGCGCACCCATCTGCGCGAAGACCGGGTTATCCCGCTGAAGGATTGCATTCGCGTGCCGGAAAGCTTTGGCAGCTCGCTGGAAGTGATTCTGCCGAAGCTCGGCAACGGCTACATTGTGCCGGACGCCGAGACCGGACGCGCCCTCGCCCTGGAAAATCCCGATGCGTTTTATCTCGCGCTCTCCGGCGAGTGCTTCCACAACGTGACCGTGACCGGCGGCAAGAAGCTGGCCGAAGGTCCGCTGCAAATGAAGCGCGACCTGCGCGAGGTGCAGCACGCAGATCGAAGAACTGGGACGCACGCTGGCCGCGCAGGAAAGCAGCGTGGCGCAGCTTGGCAGCGAGATCCAGGCACTGACATCGCTGCTGGATCAGTTGGAGGCCGAACGGCGCGACTCCGAGCAGAAGGTGATGACCAGCGGCCACAGCCTGCGCCAGCTGGAGAGCGAGATGACTCGCGTACGCGACCGCATCGCCGGATACGAGCGCGAATTGCTGCGCGTGGCCGGCGAGCGCCAGAGCCGCGAGGCTTTCATCGCCGAGCGCCAGCAGGAGCTGGAACAACAGGAAGCAAAGCGGCTGCAACTGGAGGCGCAGATGAGCGCCGCACAGGAGCACGTCGCAGAGCTGCGCCTGGCGCGCGATAGCCGCGGCGCAGGCCGCCAGCGAAGTCATGGCCCGCGTCGCCGGACTGGAGGAGCGCCGTCGCGCTGCCGCCGCATCGCTGGCGCGAATCCAGTCCATGGTCGCGGAGGTGAATCAGCGCGTGAATTCCCTGCAAGGCCAGCTGGAGGGCGCGGCTGCCGAAAAATCGCAGCGCGAGCAGGAGAACGAAGTCACTGGCTTCCAAGCTGGTGGAGTGGCAGAGCGAGCGCGAGCAGGCACAAGCTGCGCGAGCAGGAACTGGGGATCGAGAGCGAGCAGCTTCGCGCCCGCCTGGGCGAAATCGAAGTCGAATTGAAGGCCGCTCGCGAGGTTCTGGACGGGGTTCGCGACCGTCGCGGAGAGTTAAGCGCGCAGGCTGCCAAGGCTGCCAGCGACACCGGGCATCTGGTCGAAACCTGCATCCAGGAGCTGAGCCAGAGCCGCGAAGAGCTGCTTGCCGATGAGGCTCTGGCGCACCAGACGGGCGAGGAACTGGCAGCCACCGAGCCGAGCTATCGCGAGATGCGAGCGCGTCTGGAAGGCATGGGGCCGGTGAACATGATGGCGCTGGAAGAGTACCAGGAGACGGCGCAGCGGCACGAGTTCCTGGAGACTCAGCGCAAGGACCTGCTGGACTCGATCGAAAACACCCAGAACACGATCAAGGAGATCGAGGAGATTTCGCGCGGCAAGTTCAACGAGGCGTTTGCCATCATCAATGCCAACTTCACGCGCACCTTTAAGAAGCTGTTCGGCGGCGGCGAAGCATGGATGAAGCTGACCGACGAGGAGAACTCCGCCGAGAGCGGCATCGACATCGTGGCCTCGCCTCCGGGCAAGAAGATGCAGAATGTGCTGCTGCTCTCCGGCGGCGAAAAGGCGATGACCGCGCTGTCGCTGCTGGTTGGCATCTTCCAGTTCGCGCCTGCGCCCGTTCTGCATCCTCGACGAGGTGGACGCGCCGCTGGACGAAGCCAACGTAACCCGCTTCGGCGAGCTGATGCGCGAGATGAGCATGGAAACCCAGTTCATCATCATCACGCACCACAAGAAAACGATGAGCATGGCGCCGGTGCTGTATGGCGTCACCATGCAGGAACCAGGCGTGTCGCGCATCGTCAGCGTGCGCTTCGGCAGCGAGCGCGAGGCCCAGCCTCAGGCCGCCATGGCTTAACCGAAATCGGGGCGATACCTTGACGCGCATTCGCAAGAGACTGACGAGGCATCGCCGAGGTACATTCCCAATCAGGGGCTAATGCGGGCGAGGTTTTCCGCTTCCCGGTTGCTCTACAGGCGGGAATGTGATTAGAACGTTACAAGTGTTTCGGCGGTTGCGGGGCCGCCTGACACGATCCGTCGACCACCTCCAACCCTTTTGTTTACAGGGAGGCGCAAATCTTCCGCCTCTTGTCAATGGCTTTTTCGGAACTCTAAAGCGTTCAAAAAACGCCGTCTGACAACTTGCGTTGACAAAATCGACCCACTGTTTAGAATCGTTTTTCGAATTGTTCGAACTGACCGTGACTACGAAACCAAACAACCCAGTTCTTCTTCGGACCGACTTCCCTGACATGGAACTCCACGCCAGCGGAAAGGTGCGCGACGTGTACCGTGTGGACAGCGAACGGCTGTTGTTCGTTGCCACGGACCGGATCTCTGCCTTTGACTACGTCCTTGCCTCCGGCATTCCGGACAAGGGACGCGTGCTGACCCAGCTTTCGCTGTTCTGGTTCGATTTTTTGAAAGACATTGTGCCCAACCATCTGGTGACCGCCAATGTCGAAGAGTATCCGAAGACCATTGCTGAAGTACGAAGCGGAGCTGCGCGGCCGGTCGATGCTGGTGGTGCGAGCCGATATGTATCCGGTGGAGTGCGTGGTGCGCGGCTATCTCTCCGGCTCCGGCTGGAAGGAATATCAGCAGACCGGCGCGGTGTGCGGCATCGAGCTTCCACAGGGGAATGCGCGAGAGCGATAAGTTGCCCGAGCCGATCTTCACCCCGTCCACCAAGGCAGCCAGCGGGCACGACGAGAATATTTCGTTTGACGAAATGGCGAAACACGTCGGCACCATCGACAGCGAGACCCTGCGCGAGCTGAGCCTGAGTATTTACAAAAAGGCGGCCGACTACGCGTTGACCAAGGGCATCATCATCGCCGACACCAAATTTGAATTCGGCAAGACGGCCAATGGAGTGGTGCTGGCCGACGAGGTGTTGACTCCGGATTCCTCGCGCTTCTGGCCGGCCGACAGCTATGCTCCGGGCAAGGCGCAATTGAGCTATGACAAGCAGTACGTGCGCGACTACCTGGAAGAGATTCACTGGGAGAAAAAGCCACCGGCTCCCGGCGCTGCCGGAACAGGTACAGCAGAATACCAGCGCAAAATACGTGGAAGCCTATCGTCGCCTGACCGGGCAGGAACTGCCCAGGGGCTAAGCCGATGAATGGCCTGGACTGGTTGATTGCGGGAATCCTTGTGCTCTCGGTGGTTCATGCCGCGGCCCAGGGCTTTGTATTTGAGTTGTTTTCGCTGGCGGGTACGGTGCTTTGGATACCTCCTGGCGGCTTGGGAATATCCGGTCGCGGCAAGGTATCTGGCGCCCTACGTCAAGAGCGACGTGGTTGCGGCCGGCGCAGGATTTTTGCTGATCTTTGTGGCGGTGGTCATTCTGGCGGGGATTGCCGGGCGCATTGCGCGCTGGGCGACCAAGAGCGTGGGCCTGCGATGGTTTGACCGGTTGCTGGGCGGAGCGTTCGGGTTTTTGCGCGGCGCGTTGGTGGTGATGGTGCTGGTGATGGCGATGGCGAGTTTTCTGCCATCTTCCGGCGCACTGGCGAAGTCCAGCTTGGCACAGTACTTTCTGGTTGCCGGGCGGGCGGCCGTGTATGCCGGCCCGGGCGAACTGAAGCAGAAGTTTCGCGATGGTCTGAAGGCGCTGGAGCAAGTTCGCGGAACTACCAGCCGGACAGGCCATCGCGACTGCGATACCTGCAATACGTTTCATACGCTTTCTGCTGATGTTGCGGAATTTAAGGGGCTGCGCCGGTTAGCGAATGGCATGCCCGAAACACTTTTCATAGAACCAGAGGAAAGAGAGGCCCTCGGTGAAGGACCAGCTTGAGGCTCTTGTGGCGCAGATGTATCAGAGCGGAATTCTTTATTCAGAAGCAGTACGCGAATTCAGAAAACGATTCATACTAACCGTGCTCGAGCAGAACAACGGCAATCAATGTAAGGCTGCAAGACAACTAGGAATGCATCGCAACACCCTGAGCCGGACGATCACCGAGTTAGAGCTTGACGTGCGCGCGGTGCGCGCCGGTACGCGGCGTCCGCCCAAAAGCGAAAAGCCTCTGGTGATGGAAAAGAAGGTTGCGCGGTAGCGCGGCAGTTTCTCGCGAAACACGATCGGACCAACGCAACGAAAGAAGGACGGCAAATTTGCCGTCCTTCTTTCGTTGCAATCCTGCTCAGGAGTTACTGGGCTTTGTGAGCGTGTGCACCGGATGGCTTCTTCGCCGGTTCGGGCAACCCTTCAAAACCTCTCCGTCAATGAAGGTCAGGTTGAAGGTATCTCCCTCGGCGCTGTAAGTCGCTGGGAACGCCCTGGATGACGAGTTGCGTCTCCGCCTTGGGTACGCGAGCTGCGGCCAGCGGCTCCTTCAGGGTCAGGGTGATATCCGCCTTCTTCGCATCGATGTCGTCGGCGCTGCCGGCAAGTTTCAGCGAATCGCGTCCGGCTCTCAACCACGACGGCCACCAATTGCACGGGCTTGCCCTTGATTGCGCTCCAAACCTGATCGCTGGCTTCTTTGTTGCCGCTGGTAAGAATGAACTGCCACTCGGCAAAGGAGAGCTTCTCCGGCGTGCTCTTCTTCAGCATGTCGGCGGCCTGATCGGCAGCCGAGGGTGCGGGCGCAACCGTGAATCCCGGCAGGAATCGTCGGCAGCGGACTTGGCCGAGGCCAGCAACTCATCAAAGCCAGTCGTCTGAGCCGTGATAACGGACGTATTGATTCTTGGCGTAGGGGAGCAACTGCGGATGCTGGTGGAAGCAGCCGCTTTGGCGATCCAGAACAGACCGTCAACCACGGGCGGCTTCGGCGAGAGATACGCCAGCGCCAGCAGGTAGATGCTGTTCACGTCGGTGGGCTGGGCAGCCGACCACTTCCTTCAGGTTCTGCTGCGCCGTCGGGTAGTCCTTGGCCTGCAAAGCGGCGTGGCCCACCGAACCCAGATAGATCACGCGGAACGAGCTCTTCATGGAGTTCCACTGCTCGTCGGTGTAGCCCTCGGGCTTGGGGGCGGTCTGCATGGCCTGGAGTCCGCGGGTGCCGAGCTGTCCGGCTTCCTGCAGCGCGGCGGCGGCGTCGGGTCCGCCGGCCTGAGCCTGGGCGCGGTCCAGATAGCTGAGCAACGCGAGCGCCGTCAGGTTATTCGGGTTCACCTGAAGCAGGCGCTGGGCCGTAGCCTTGATCTGTGCCGCGTTGTTAAGCTGCTGATAGGTCTTGAGGAGAAGTTCCAGACCGTCTTCCTTCATCACGCTGTTGGGATAGGTCTGGAGATAGCTCTCCATCAACTGGGCCTTCTGCGCCGGGTCGGTGGCATTGACGGCGGCAACATAGGCGTTGTACTCGTTCGGGTCCTGGATGACTTTCTTCTGCTGCGCTCCCGGAGCGGCAGCTCCCGGCGCAGGTTGCTGCTGTCCCGCAGGGGCGTCCTGCGCTTGCGCTGCCACGCTGGCGGCAGCAAGCAACAACACAATTAGGGACTTCTTCATTCTCTTGCTCCTTAAGAACTATGCGGAATCTGCGACTCACTCATCGGCAGCAAACCTGTGAGACGAACACACGGCTGCTGCCGGATACAACAGAAGACAGTGCTTGGATCAGCCAACTCGGCACATTGCGCTGAGAACGCGATTATAGGGACGCGCAGGCAGTTAAGGCAAGCATCCTAACAGCATAAGAGCACAAACCCCAACAGGGCTAGGATGCGCAGCCCAGCATCTTGGGATGCCGGTGCTTCCGGTTCGCGACGCACCTCCTCGACAGCGGCTCGTGACCGCTCAGACCCGAGTGGAATCGGCAGCAAAAGCTGAAGGCCGCCGGAAAGGCGGCCTTCGCTGTAGCACAAAGCAGTTCGGTTTAGAAGTGGTAAGAGATGCCCATGGCAAAACGCGCACGCGCGTTGAGATCAACTCCCGGAGCAATCGTTCCGGCAGCCTGAACGACGGCCAAGATCAATCTGCAAGGGCGAACCTTCCAGGTGCGGAACACGCGCACGAAGTAGCTCAGCGAGGTCGGAATCGTAGCGGCGCTTACCCAGGGCCTGATTCAGCCCTGGACGTAATGCGGCTCCTGAAGAACTTCCGATCCGAAGATCAGAGAGGACTTCGCGGGCCTTTCACGACGAATGCAGCGGCGCCGAAGAGGCGTCCCTGCCAGCGCTGATCGGTACTCAATTCCGTTCCCGGCGTTGCCGGCAATGCCCAGAATCGAGGCGTTGGTGACCTTTTCGCCGAAGCTCAGAACAAAGGGCAGACCCTTTACCTGGGTGACGGTCTTGGTGGCGACGATGTAGAAATCGCCATTCGTGATCGGTGGCGGCCTGGCGAGGACCGTAGTCATTGCGACCTAGGCTACGCGCTGCATCGCCGAAGCGGCCGATGGCGCCCACGGCGATGGCCGGAACCCACTTGGTCTTGATGAAGTTCTCAGGGATGACCGTCAGCTTGCCGTGAAGGGCGCTGAAGCCGTTGGAGAAGCAGATAGCTCGGAGGATAGTTGCCGCTGCCGTTGACGCCGACACTGCCCGCAGAGCTGAACGACTGCGTGAAGCCCACTTCAAAGCGCTTGCCAGATGCCTTCGGTGATGGAGAACTGGTAATCGTTGCCGATCACGTTACCGCTGTTCAGGTAGTGGAACGAAACTTCAGGCTTGCCGAGCTTGCTGGCGGGTGTCGCGGCGGTATAAGCGAAGGGCGTGATGACGGCGCCGGTCTGACCTTCCCAGTTCAATCCCTGAGCAAATGAGCTCTGTGAAAATACTGTGATTAGCAAAAAGCGCAAAAGCAATCCTGAGCTTTTTAATGTTCACTCTGCATTTCTCCTAAAGTTATGTCAGTGTTTCACTCTGTGCGCAGCCGAGCCGTCAGGGATCAGCCTGCTCACTGCGCACCCGAGGAGTGACGGGATGGCAGGTTAGTATCTTCAGCCACCCTCGCGTCCCCGGGAGCCAATGTTAATTCCTTGCAAATTCATCTTACCTCTTAGTCGCCGTATCCGCTATTGCTTTCGAGGGTCACCTTGCCGCGGAACATGCGATACAGGAAGACGAAATAACCAAGCGCAATGACCATGCCGACAATCCACCACCGCAACCCAACCTGCAGCGCATAGCTGGCGGTGATCGAATTCTGCGATCGTCAGGTTGTACTGCGGATCAATGGCCGGCAGAATGACCGGATACAGCGAGTACACCGCTCCCACCAGCATGAACGCCAGATACAACGCTCCGGAAACGAAGGCCGCGACCTCCTGCCTGCCCTTCTGGAAGACGAAGACTCCGACCAGGCTGGCAAATACCAGCACCGGAATCAGCATATCCGATCGGCAGCGCATTGTAGTTGGCGAGCAGGCTGGGATGAATGGAGAGCGTGGCAAACAGGCTGACCAGAGTGAGCAGAAGCAGAACCGGGGTCAGTACCAGCGACGTCTTGCGGGCCCGCTCATTCAGTTCGCCATCGGTCTTCACCACGATGTAGTTGGCGCCATGCACGCAAAGCGCAACCAGCGCGACCACGCCGGAAAGCACCGTATACCAGTCCAGCACGCCCGGATGTGCGCCGACGCTCCAGTTGGTCCACAGGGGAAGGAAGAAGTAGTGATCCGGCCCAAGCGGCAGACCGCGCACCACGTTGCCCAGCGCCGCACCGTAAAAGATCGCCAGCAGCAGACTGCCGATGGAAAAGATGCCGTCGAAGAAGCTCGCCCAGATGCCGTCGTTCGATGTGCGTGCGGAATTCCAGGCCGATTGCGCGCAGCATCAGCAGCCATAGCACCATCATCAGCGGAAGATAGAAGCCGCTGAAGCTGGATGCATAGAGCTGCGGAAAGACGAAATAGAGCACGCCGCCGGTGGCCAGCAGCCAGACTTCGTTGCCGTCCCACACCGGACCAATGGAGCGGATAATCTTCTTCCGCTCATCATCGGTACGTCCGAGGAAAAGGTGCAGCGCGCCGGCGCCAATGTCAAAGCCGTCCAGGATGACGTAGCCGGTGAGCATGACGGAGATAATCGCAAACCAAAGGAATCCCATGTTAGTTCCTCCTCGCGGCAGTGGCTTTTCCGCCCTTTATGGAAGCGGGGACAACGCTCTCAACATGTTCCGGCCCATGAGCAATTTCGCGCTGCACCAGGAACAGGAAGAGGATTGCGAGCAAGGTGTACATTCCCAGGAAGCCCAGCAGCGTGAACCACACATTCGCCGCCGATACCGACTTCGAAAATCCGTCAATCGTGCGCATCACTCCATAGACGAGATATGGCTGGCGGCCAATCTCAGCCGTCATCCACCCTGCCGTGTTGGCGATGTAGGGCAGCGGGAAGCTCAGCATAAGAATCCAGAGCAGCCACTTGGTTTCATACAGTTTCTTGCGCCAGAGCTGAATGCCGGAGATCAGCATCACGGCCATGAAGATGGTGCCCAGCCCAACCATGATGTGGTAGGCGTAATAGAGCAGGGAGATGTTCGTCGGCCACTCGGACTCAGGGAACGAGCTAGTCCGCGCACCTGCGCCTTCCAGTCGCGGTTCACCAGGAAGCTCAGCGCCTTGGGCACGACGAGCGGATTGTCAATGGTCTTGTTTTCGACATTGGGCTGGCCAAGAATGACGAGATCGGCCGTCTTGGTATCGAAGTGAGCTTCCATCGCGGCCAGCGCCGCCGGTTGATAATGCGCGAGGTTGCGGCCCTGCCCGTCGCCCGTCGGTCCAATCACCAGCAGCGAGGAGAGGATTCCGGCGATCACGCCCACTTTGACGAAGATCTTGCCCTGCTCGACGTGCTTCTCACTGAGCAGGTAGTAGGCGCCGACCGCGGCCATGACAAAAGCGCCGGTAACCGCTGCGCCCGCCATGTTGTGCGCATACTGCCAGAGCGCCCACGGATTCAGCAGCAGGCCCCAGAAACTGCTCAGGGTCACCGAGCCGTCCGCGGTTGATGCGATAGGCCACGGGATGCTGCATCCAGGCGTCGGTGGCGACGATGAAGTAGCCGGAGAGCCAGGAGCCGAAGAAGACGGCCATGCCCGTCCACCAGTGGGCCGACCTTGCTCATGCGCTTCTCTCCGAAGAGGAAGAGGCCGAGGAAGGCCGATTCGAGGAAGAAGGCGAAGGTGCCTTCCATCGCCAGCGTCTGTCCGATGACGCCGCCGGCAAACTTGGAAAAATGCGACCAGTTGGTTCCGAACTGGAATTCCATCGGAATGCCGGTCACCACGCCAAAGACAAAGCTGATGCCGAAGATCTTTGCCCAGAAGCGCGCCGCCTGGTCATAGCGCTCATCGTTCTTCCAAAGTCCGATGGTCTTCAGCGCCACGACCAGAGGAGCCAGTCCCATGGTCAACTGTGGAAACAGGTAATGGAAGGTAACGGTAAATGCGAAATGTAGTCGATGTATCAATACGGCGGAGTCCATAAGCCACCCCACTCAATTCTTTATATTTTTTGTTGCGTTTGATCCGCCTCAGCCCGTTGGGAGCGGATGCGCGGAGGGTTTGCTTGGTTTCTTCGGCAGATCGCCCTGCGATGATAACTGTTTTGATTCTTGTTGGCCGCTGCCGGTGACCTGCGGCGATGTTCAGCAGGCTCCGGCAGGGTTCCTGTATGGGAACCATCTCTGCGATCTTCGCCTCGCGCAGAACCGACAACATCGCCGACTGCGCCTCGCAGCCAAACCTGTGCGCAGGACACTCGGCATGACGGTCACAGGACGTACCGGAAGTGAGACAGACATTCAACGCAATCGGCCCGTCGATGGATTCGACGACATCGAGCAAAGAAGCTTGCGCGCCGCGGGGAAGAAGCGAAAAACCGCCCACGACTCCCCGCCGGGCCTGAATCAAGCCGGCACGGGCCAGCGTTTGAAGGATCTTGGAAAGGAAACTTTCCGGCGCTTCCGCCGCCTTGGCCAGAACTGTTTTGGAGACGACTGTCCCTCTGGCTGGCTGGCCAGATGAATCATTACGCGAACGGCATAGTCGGCGGCACGGGTTAGTTGCATGAGTTTACGATAATCAGGACCTACTTAGTCCGCATTGAACATATGCCCTGTGGTTTCATTTTTCAGTGACTCACGGCAGTCCAGTACGTGATTTTCGTCACGTTTTACCTGTTATTTTACCGGCAAAGCCGCTGCCGGTCCTGCCTGAACTGATGCGAAGCCGAGACTCGCGCCTGCGAACGCAAAAGAGTAGCGGCTTCTGAGACCCGGGATGCTTCGGTTTACACTGATAGCCGTGAATGCTGAGATCGTAGCTATCGGCTCCGAGATCTTGACGCCCTACCGCCAGGACACCAATTCCCTGTTCCTGACCCAGCGGCTCAACGAACTCGGCGTGGAAGTCATCTTCAAGACCATTGTCGGAGACCGTCCCGAGCATCTTCTGCTGGCGAGCCGGACGCGCTCTCGCCCGGGCTGAGATTGTCATCTTTTCCGGAGGCCTTGGCCCCACCGAGGACGATCTGACCCGCGAGTGTGTTGCCGAAGCGCTGGGCCTGGAGTTGCGCCGCGATCACGAGATGGTGACCGCCCTGTACACCCGTGCCGCTACGTTGCGCATGCGCATGTCGGAAAACAACGTCAAGCAGGCCGACTACATCGTCGGCGCGGAGCTGCTGGAGAACACGCGCGGCAGCGCTCCCGGGCAGTGGCTGGACACGACCTATGAAGGCCAACGGCGTTTAGTGATTCTCCTGCCTGGCCCGCCGTTCGAGTTGGAAGGCATGTTCAATGACCACTGCTTCGACCGCCTGAAGCTGGTGGTGCCGGAAGAGCATCTGGCCACCTGCGAGTTGAAGATCGCCATGGTTGCCGAATCCTCTGCGGATCAGCGCGCGGCAAAGATCTACAAGGAGTTTCCCGAGGTTGAAACCACCATCCTCGCCAAAGCCGGAGAGGTGCAGTTTCATCTCAAGGCTCGGGGTGCGACCAAGGAAGAGGCGGAAGAGCGGGTCGAGAAGCTGGCCTGTCTGCTGGAGGACGAGTTTGCCGACGAGATGTTTTCCTCCGGCGGCGAGTCGTTCGAACAGATTGTCGGCTACTTCCTCCAGATGCGCGGCGCTACTCTGTCGGTGGCCGAGAGCTGCACTGGAGGTCTGCTGGCCGAGCGCATCACCCGCGTCAGTGGCTCATCGCGATACTTCATGGGCGGAGCGCTCGTGTATTCCGACCAGTTGAAGCGCGAATTTTGCGGCGTGCCGCCTTTGCTGTTGGCCAGCGATGGCGCGGTGAGCCGCTCGGTAGCCGCGGCGCTTGCGGAGGGAATTCGCCAGCGCTGCAAGACCACCCTGGGCATCGGAATCACCGGAATTGCGGGTCCCAACGGAGGCACACCCGAAAAGCCCGTCGGACTGGTCTATATTGCGCTTGCCGATGGCAAGCACACCGAAGTTGTGGAGCGCAGATTTCCCGGCGACCGCGAGCGCATTCGCTGGTTTGCCTCGCAACTGGCGCTTGATCTGATTGCGCCGCAAACTCCGCTAACCTATGCGCCTATTTGTTGCCTTGGACATCGACGAAGCCATCCAGCAGAGGCTGGACGATTATGTGCGCACCCTGCAGCCCCGCCTGCCCGGAGTGCGTTTTGTCCGCAGCAACACCTATCACGTCACCCTGAAGTTTCTCGGCGAGCTTCCCAACGCGGATGCCGTGCGGCAATGCCTGCGTAGCGTTCACGCCGAAGGATTTGAGATTACGTTTAGCGGAGTGGGCTTTTTTCCCAATGCACGGGCACCCCGAGTCTTTTGGGCCGGGATCAGTGCCCCGCCGCTGCCCGGGCTCGCTCACCGCATCGATCAGTCGCTCGCAGCCCTTGGCTTTCGGCAAGAGGCAGAATTTCATCCGCACCTCACGTTGGCGCGCAATGGCTCGGGGAGGCGCCGTCCCGTGCGCGGCGAGCGGGCGCCCGAGGCATTTGCACAGCTTGCTGCAATTGTGTCATCGAGTCCGGCGCCGGAGTTCGGTACAATGACGGCGCGCGAATTCTTTTTATACGAAAGCAGGTTGTCGGCCAGCGGGCCGAGCTACTACAAGCTCGAAACCTTCGCACTCGGTTAAGGGGCTGCGTCTGCTGTGAAGAAAACATGAATTATCCGACTCTGATCGCCATTGCCGCGGGCTCCTATCTTCTCGGCTCAATTCCCTTCGGCTACATCCTGGTGCGCGTCTTCCAGGGAGTCGATGTGCGTTCGATTGGAAGCGGAAATATTGGCGCGACCAACGTGGCCCGCACCGGCGGCAAGGGGTTGGCCATCGCGACCCTCGTCCTCGATGCGCTGAAGGGCTGGCTGCCGGTTTTCCTGGTGCTCACGCATCCATGGGATTCCAGCCTCCGGCCCGGCACAACTCCACACCATGGCAACTTTCGCCGCGCTGTGTGCCGTGATCGGACACATGTTTCCGGTATGGCTTGGCTTCCAGGGAGGCAAGGGAGTCGCCACCGGACTCGGCGTATTCCTGGCGCTCGCACCCAACGCGGTGCTGG
This sequence comes from uncultured Acidobacteriota bacterium, assembly GCA_963779365.1. Classification (GTDB taxonomy): domain Bacteria; phylum Acidobacteriota; class Terriglobia; order Terriglobales; family Acidobacteriaceae; genus TOLSYN. Next base: position 20,727 of record CAVZYB010000013.1, read on the forward strand.
TCGCGCTGGCGTTGTTTGTTGCCGTTGTGGCTCTTCACCCGCTACGTTTCACTCGGCTCGATTCTCGCCGCCGCGGCATTCCCGGCTGCGTTGTGGTGGCTTGACCGGGATTCGTTTCCCGCTCCCGCACTGGCGATGTGCGCGGCCGTAGCACTGCTGGTTATCATCCGTCATCATCAGAACATCGGACGCCTTTGGGCTGGCACTGAAAGCCGTTTCGGCGCAAGAAAGGCATAGGATTTTCATGGCAAGAATTGCAGTCATCGGAGCCGGAGCCTGGGGCACGGCGCTGACCATCGCCCTGGCCCGCAAAGGCACGCACCAGCTCAAGCTGTGGGCTTACGAAAAGGAAGTGGTCGAGTCCATCCGCGCCAATCACGTCAACGAACCATTTCTCAGCGGCTGCCCTCTGCCGGAGAGCATTGAGGCCACGCAGAGTCTGGCGGAAGCCATCGCCGGCGCGGAAATCGTTCTCAGCGTCATGCCCTCGCATCACGCGCGCCGCGTCTGGAGCCAAATGAAGCCGCTGCTTCATCCGGAGATGCTGCTGGTCTCCGCCACCAAGGGGATTGAAAACGATTCCCTGCTGCGCATGACGCAGGTCATCACCGACGTGCTCACCCACGGCGAAGGCAGCTTTCAGCCGCGCCTGTGTGCCATCAGCGGACCGACCTTTGCGCGCGAGGTGGCCAAGGGCTATCCCACGACCCTCAGCGTGGCATCCGCCGATCCCACGCTCTCCGCGCAGGTTCAGGAAGCCTTCAGCGAGCGCCAACTTCCGCCTTTACCGCAACGAGGATGTGATTGGACTGGAGCTGGGCGGCTCGGTGAAGAACGTAATTGCCATCGCCGCCGGAGTCGTGGACGGCATCGGCTACGGATACAACACGGTGGCCGGACTGATCACCCGCGGACTCGCCGAGATGACCCGCCTCACCGTCGCCTGCGGAGGCCGCGCCGAAACCATGTCCGGACTCGCGGGACTGGGAGACCTGGTGCTTACCTGCACCGGCGGTCTTTCCCGTAATCGCAGCGTGGGCGTGGAACTTGGGCGCGGACGCAAGCTCGACGAGATCATTGCCGGCATGCACGGCATGGTCGCAGAAGGCGTTATGACCACCAGTGCCGCGGTTGGCCTGGCCCATTCCGTGGGCGTGGAGATGCCGATCATCGACCAGATGCACGCCATTCTGCAGCATGGCAAAGACCCCAGCGACGCCATCCGCGACTTGATGAATCGTCCCCTCACCCAGGAAAGCGCACTCTACCGCGTTTAGCGCGGGCCTCGCCTTCGGGCCGGTCGCTATAATTGAAAGTGCAATGATTCAGACGCTATTTGGAAGCCTCGAACAGCCCGAGAAAAAGACATCGCTCTTTGAGCGCATGAAGCAGGCGGTCACGCGCACCCGTGAAAATCTCGCGGAGCGCATCGAGGACGTGGTCAGCTTCCGCAAGGAAATTGACGCCCGGACTCTCGACGATCTGGAAGCCACCCTCATCGCCGCCGACCTCGGCTCTACCACCACGCGCGAAGTGCTGGCTGCGATGCGCGAAAAGGTGGACCGCAAGCAGATCGGCGACACCACCGAACTCAAGCGCGTGCTCAAGGACGAACTGCTCACCATCCTGAATCGTGCCGCCGAGAGCAAACCCAAGGTCGTCGCCGCTCCTCCCGAGGTCATTCTCGTGGTGGGCGTCAACGGCGTCGGCAAAACCACCACCATCGGCAAGCTGGCGCACGCGCTGCGGGCGCAGGGCAAAACCGTTCTGCTCGCCGCCGCCGATACCTTTCGCGCCGCCGCCATCGAGCAGCTGGAGATCTGGGGCGAGCGCACCGGCACCGAGGTCATCAAGACCAAGCCCGGCGGCGATCCCTCAGCCGTACTCTTTGACGCATTGCAGGCCGCCAAGGCGCGCAAGACGGACTACGTCATCGTGGACACCGCCGGCCGGCTGCACAACAAACAGAATCTGATGGCCGAGTTGGAAAAGATGTATCGCACGGCGCAGCGCCTGGTCCCCGGAGCTCCGCATGAGACCCTGCTGGTGATGGACGCCACCACCGGCCAGAACGGACTGCAACAGGCCAAGGTCTTTACCGAGGCGGCTGGCGTGACCGGAATCGTGCTCACCAAGCTCGACGGAACCGCCAAGGGAGGCGTGGTGGTCGCGATCTCGCGCGAGATGAATCTTCCCGTGCGCTACGTCGGCGTGGGAGAAAAACAATCGGACCTCATTCCCTTCAACGCGGTCGACTTTGTCGATTCGCTGTTCGCTTAGCCATGGCGATCTCAGCCGATGAACTGTTTCTCCGGCAGGCTTTGGAGCTGGCGGCGCGCGGCCACGGTCTTGCCTCGCCCAATCCGCTGGTGGGCGCCGTGGTTGTCGATGAGCGCGGGCGCATCGTCGGCAGCGGCACGCATATCTACGCGGAGCTGAAGCACGCCGAGGTGCTGGCCATGGAGCAGGCGGGCCCGCTGGCGCGCGGCAACACGCTCTACCTCAATCTGGAGCCCTGCTCGCACACCGGACGCACCGGCCCTTGCGCCGATGCCGTGATCGCCGCCGGAATCGCGCGCGTCGTCTGCTGCATGGAAGATCCCAATCCGCTGGTCGCCGGAAAAGGATTTGAGAAGCTGCGCGCCGCCGGAATCGAAGTCGAGGTCGGAATCCTGGAGGCCGAGGCCCGGCGCCTCAACGAGAGCTTTGCGCAATACATCCGCACCGGCCTGCCCTTTGTCACCCTCAAAGCCGCAATGTCGCTGGACGGAAAGATTGCCGGCCCGGCCGACATCCACGCTTGCAACTGGTTGGCGCGACGTCCTCCAACCCGAGCTACATTACCGGCGAAGCTGCGCGCCGCCGCGTGCACGAAATGCGCCACGCCTCGGATGCAATTCTGGTGGGCGTGGGCACGGTCATCGCCGACGATCCGCTGCTCACCGACCGCAGCGGATTGCCGCGCCGCCGGCCTCTGTTGCGCGTTATTCTCGACTCGCGCCTGCGTCTGCCGTTGAGCTCGCGGGTGGTTGAAACCGCACAACGACGATGTCGTCGTCTTCTGTTCCTTTGCCGAGGAGAACAAGCGCCGGGCGCTGGAGGCTCGCGGCGTGCGCGTGCACAGGTGGAGATTGAAACGGCGATCCTGGCAGCCGAGCAGCTCCCGCACGAGGGGCGTCCCGATCTTTATCGCGTCTTCGGAATGCTCGGAGCCGAGCAGATCACCAGCCTGCTGGTCGAGGGCGGAGCGGCGGTCAACTGGGCCTGCCTGCGCGCCCGTCTGGTGGACAAACTCGTGCTGTTCTACACCCCGCGAATCTTTGGTCCGGTGGGCGCCGTACCCTGGCTGGAGGGACAAAACGGCTTGCCCCCGGGCGTAGGCCTGAGCACCTCCAACATTGCGATTGAACGCTTCGGAGAAGACTTCGCGGTAGAAGCCTATCTGCGTGACCCATATCAACCACTCCGGCCGCAGGGCTGAGAGGGAGCTGCCATCATGTTTACTGGAATTGTCGAAGAAGTCGGACACATTGCCCGCATCGATCAGAACGGAGAGAACCGCCGCATCGTGATCGAGGCGAAGAACGTAACCAAGGAACTGCGAACCGGAGACAGTTGCGCCGTCAGCGGCGTATGCCTCACCGCGCTGGACATTACGCCCACCTCATTTGCCGCCGATCTCGCGCCGGAAACCTGGGTGCGCACCTCGTTTTCGCGAATTCATCCCGGCGCCCAGGTCAATCTCGAGCTTCCGCTGGCCGCGCAGGGACGCCTCGGCGGACACATGGTGCAGGGTCACGTCGATGGCGTGGGACGCCTGGAAGCCTTCGAGCGCATCGCCGACTCAGATGGCTTCTGGCTGCACATCCAGGTCCCTGCCGAACTCGAAAAGTATCTTGTATTCAAGGGCTCGATCGCGATTGAAGGCATCAGCCTGACGGTCGCCAAACTCGAAGGGCTGCGCTGCTCGGTCGCCATCATTCCGCACACCGTCGAGTGCACGAATCTCGGCACGCTCAAGCCCGGCGATCCGGTCAACATCGAAACCGACATCATCGCCAAGTACCTGGAAAAGTGGACTGCCCGCGACCGCCAACCGCTGCTCAGCACAGGCGCGCTGGTGGCAAAGGGCTTTTAATCACTCCGTGAGCGTAAGCAGCACAAACGAGGGCTCGGCAATGCCGGGCCCTCGTCTCTCAACCTGGAAATCAAATTGGAAATCTTATTCCGAAGGCTGGCGGTGCGGACGGCCCCGGACCACGCCGCCAATAGTCCAGGTCCAGCGAATCCAAAATCAGAAACTCCCGCACAATCTCCACGTCCGACTCTGCCATCTCCGCCGGAGTACCAAAAAACACCACTTGCCCTTCGTGCAGAAACACGATACGGTCGGCAATCTTTTTTGCCAGCGCCATGTCGTGGGTCACGACGATGCTGGTCAGCTTCAACT
>CAVZYB010000014.1:0-411710 GCA_963779365.1 uncultured Acidobacteriota bacterium
TTTTCCGCACCAAGGCAACAGGCAGGCTCCCGAGCCTGCCTGTTGCTTTTTAGAATAAGTATGAATTGCGCTGCGTAACGGGTTTGGTTGCTACTTCTTTTATCTAGTCGTCTTCCTCGTCCCAATCGAACATCAGCGAAGCCATTTCCAGTGGCGACGCAACATAATCAGCTTTCCAGCCGCTATGTTCCGGACGCACTACTGGTGGCAGGAGAGACAGACTGAGATGACCGCTCGAACTCGAAGTCTATGGGCTCTGTGTTCACTCACTTTCCTCCAGTTACATCCTGCGCGCCTTCCATGCATTTACAAAGAATTCGTTGCGCCAGCAAAAGAAATCCGTCCCATTTTGGGGTGCAGGATAAAACCGGGCCGTTCACTGACACTCCGGACGCTCAAAGGATCAAATTTGCTTAAGTAAACTCCGCCTCCACTGTCTTGCTAATCTTTGTTGCTTCAGGTATTACTGCGGAGTCATAGCTGCCGCATCCGCGATGATTGCCTCCCAGCCTTCAAGGATGGACGGACCGAAGACCTCAGGGTGCCCCACCTTCGCCGCGCGGTTTTTGCGCGGATAAGGTGGGAAGAAATCCTCCTCCACCTCTGCAATGGTGTTGCTTCTGCAGTTGGGCCGGGTCGCCCATAGTTGCGTCTGCCTTTTGGACGCAACTATGGAAAACTCGATCCCTCCATCTCCCGAGCTTTGGTAGTTCCTGTTGCTTCATCCGCGAATTCCCGCCCCCGCTCATCCGTTATGATGTTGCGGTGCTTCAGTCGCTCGAACGTTATTTGCGCAAGCATCGCCTCGTCCGTCCGGCGAGCGCGTCGGTGTGGCCGTCAGCGGCGGCGCCGATTCCGTGGCTCTGCTGCGAGCCTTCGCCGAACTGGCTCCCAGCCTCGAAGTGGTGCTCTTCGTTCTCCACCTCAACCACCGTCTCCGCGGCCCCGACTCCGATGCCGATGCCCGCTTCGTCGCCGACCTGGCCGCAAGTCTTGCCATCGAATCCGCCATCGAATCCGACGATGTTGCCGCGCTCGCCGCGCTCCTTCATCTCTCCATCGAAGCCGCCGGACGCCACGCCCGGTACGCATTTTTCCAGCGTATGGCCGCCGCTCATCGCCTCGACTGTGTAGCCACTGCCCACTCCCGCGACGATCAGGCCGAGACCGTCCTTCTCCGTCTCCTGCGCGGCACCGGAACCAGCGGCCTCGCCGGAATCCACCGCACCTTCGATCTCTCCAATCTGCTGACGGATCTGCGCATGACTGCCCCAGGCGGTTGACCCACATCCGCTCCCCAGTGGCCCACATTCGCACCCGGGTGCCCCACACCCGCCTTCCTCTGGCGAATGCGGGGATGCCTGCACCCTCCCCACCGGCGAATCGCTCGCGCAGGATGAGCCTCGCCCGACGCGTCTCATCCGTCCCCTGCTCTCCACCACGCGCCCCCAGATCGAGCGCTACCTCGTCGCCCTCGGCCAGCCATTTCGCCAGGACGCGTCCAACCTCAGTCCGCAGTTTCTCCGCAATCGTGTGCGTGCCGAACTGCTGCCCGCGCTCGAGCGCGACTACAACCCGCGTCTCCGTCAGGCGCTCTGCGAAACCGCCGAGGTTGCCGCCGCCGAGAGCGCATTCCTCGACTCACTCGTCTCCGCGGCTCTCGGCCCGCTCTCCGATCTTGAGCACGGTGTCGAGTTGAAACTCCTCCAGGCACAGCCTCTCGCCTTGCAGCGACGCATCCTGCGCCGCCTCTGCCAACCTCATGCCCTCGCGCTCGATTTCGCCCAACTCGAAGCCCTTCGCGAGTTCGCCCTGGCCGGATGCGCTGGCCGTCTCAACCTGCCGCGCGGCTTCGCCGCGGCCGTGCTCCGTGACAAATTCCTACCGCCGCGTCTCTCCTTGATTCCACCCGGACAGGGGAAGCTGTCCGCCCCCGAGGCGCCCGGCTAATGCATTTGCCCCACTGGTACATGTATACTCTTTGGTAAACAGGACTCCCCCACCTGTATTTTTTTGACGTGCCCGCCTCGATATCGGCTTGGCTCGCTTTTGTCAGAAATTGCTTTCGCCGACGGGGATTGTAAAAAACGGGTAAAATCTGAAGGTGTGGAAAATCCTGGTTCCAGCAGCCTGGCCTGGCATCTAATTCAGCTGAGCGTCGCAGTTGGTACGTTTTCTGCACTAAACGAGGAGCTTTTAGGTGAATTCGACGGTCAAGCAAGTCGTGTTCTGGCTCGTGATTCTGCTCTCCGGCGTATTGCTCTGGTCGGTGGTCAAGAACAATAGCACCGGAGTCAAGGAGCGCGAGATCAACTTCTCGCAGTTCCTGGCGGAGGTCGATCAGGGCAAGATCAAGGACGTAACGGTCTACGGCCCCGAGGTTCGCGGCGACTACCGCGATGAGAAGGCGGGCTTCCACACCACCGTTCCGCCCAACTACACCGACATGTACAAGAGCCTGCGCGACAAGGGCGTGAACATCACCGTGAAGGACGCCAGCGGCGGCGGTTGGCCTAGCTGGCTCTTCCAGATGCTGCCCCTCGTCGTCATTCTCGGCCTCTGGTTCTTCATGATCCGCCAGATGCAGTCCGGCGGAAACAAGGCGCTGTCCTTCGGCAAGAGCCGCGCCCGCCTGCTCTCCATGCAGCAGAAGAAGGTCACCTTCAAGGACGTCGCCGGCGTGGATGAGGCCAAGGAAGAGCTGCAGGAGATCATCGAGTTCCTGCGCGAGGCCCAAAAGTTCCAGAAGCTCGGCGGACGCATCCCCAAGGGCGTGCTGCTGGTCGGCCCTCCCGGAACCGGCAAGACCCTGCTGGCCCGCGCCGTTGCCGGCGAAGCCAACGTTCCGTTCTTCTCCATCTCCGGCTCCGACTTCGTCGAGATGTTCGTCGGCGTCGGCGCCAGCCGCGTGCGCGACCTCTTCGAGCAGGGCAAGAAGAACGCTCCCTGCATCATCTTCATCGATGAAATCGACGCCGTGGGCCGCCATCGCGGCGCCGGACTGGGCGGCGGACACGACGAGCGCGAGCAGACCCTCAACCAGTTGCTGGTGGAGATGGACGGCTTCGAATCCAACGAAGGCGTCATCCTGATCGCCGCCACCAACCGTCCGGACGTGCTCGATCCGGCGCTGCTTCGCCCCGGCCGCTTCGACCGCCGCGTGGTGGTCGCCCGCCCCGACGTGCGCGGCCGCGAGGAGATTCTCCGCGTCCACACCCGCAAGATTCCCATCGACGACGACGTCGATCTCTCGATCCTCGCCCGCGGCACACCGGGCTTCTGCGGCGCCGACCTGGCCAACATGGTCAACGAGGCCGCTCTGCTCGCCGCCCGCCAGAATCGCAAGACCGTGCTGATGTACGACTTCGAACTCGCCAAGGACAAGGTGCTGATGGGCGCCGAGCGCAAGTCCATGATCCTCACCGACGAGGAGAAGAAGAACACGGCCTATCACGAGGGCGGCCACGCCCTGGTCGCCGCCAAGGTTCCGCACGCCGACCCGCTGCACAAGGTCACCATCATCCCGCGCGGCATGGCCCTGGGCGTCACCATGCAGTTGCCCATCGACGACAAGCACACCTACGACCGCGACTATCTGGAGAGCCAGTTGGCGATCATGATGGGCGGCCGCGTCGCCGAGGAGATCTTCCTCAAGACCATGACCACCGGCGCCGGCAACGACATCGAGCGCGCCACCGAAATCGCCCGCAAGATGGTCTGCGAATGGGGCATGAGCCAGCTCGGTCCGCTCACCTTCGGCAAGAAGGAGGAGCAGATCTTCCTGGGCCGCGAGCTCTCCCAGCACCGCGACTACTCCGAGGAGACCGCCCGCGAGATCGACGCCGAGGTTCGCCGCTTCATCGATAGCCGCCTACAAGACGGCCTTCGATGTCCTCGACGGCAATCGCGAAGTTCTCGAACGCATTGCGCAGGCGCTGCTGGAGCGCGAGGTTCTCGACTCCGCCGAGCTGCAGATGCTCATTCAGAACAAGCAATTGCCCGCCCGTGTGGTGCCGCCTCCGGCCGATGACTCCGGCAGCGTCCAGCAAGTGCTTCGTCCGGAGCCAACCCGCCAGCCCGGCCTCAACCCCGGCGAGCGTCCCAGCCCCGCATAACCTTGGCGCCTGCGGCCGGAGCGGCAGCTTTTGCCGCGTACCCGGCTGCAGAAGCCCCGCACCATTCAACTCAAGGGTGGCCCCACGGCCACCCTTTCTCTTGCTCGCAACTCCCTGAATTGGCTTGTCGGCCCTTGACTCTGCTTCTGCTCATCTCCTGCACGTTCTGGAATGAGATCGCAGCCTTACAATCAGCTATGCCCCGCGCCCTCATTCTCCTCGTCCTGCTCTCCGCCAATCTGCTCTTCGCCCAGAACGACATCCCCGCCCACGTGCACGGCGAAATGTCTTTCCTCGCCTCTGACGCTCTGCGCGGACGCGGCAGCGCCACGCACGACGAATTTGTCGCCGCCTCCTACGTCGTCTCCCAGTTCCAGTCCTTCGGTCTCGAGGCCGCCGAGCTCCAGCGCGTCCCGCTCGCTGGGGGCGAACTCCGCGACCGCAGCGCTGCCACCTACAACGCCTTGCGCCCTGCTCCGCGGCTCCGATCCCGAACTCGCCGCCCAGACCATCCTGCTCAGCTCCCACCTCGATCACCTGGGCGCCCGCAGCACTGCCCGCCGGCGAAGTCATCTACCACGGAGCCGATGACGATGCCAGCGGCACCACCGCCGTCCTCGAACTGGCCCGCGCCCTCGCCTCACTTCCCCGGCATCCCCGCCGCACCATTCTCTTCGTCTGCTTCGGCAGCGAGGAAACCGGCGGCCAGGGCGATCAATACTTCCTCTCGCATCCGCCCCTGCCGCTGGCCTCCATCGTCGCCAATCTGGAGTTTGAGATGATCGGCCAGCCCGACCCTGCCATCCGTCGCGATCAGCTCTGGCTCACCGGATGGGAGCGCAGCGACCTCGGTCCAACTCTCGCCAAACACGGAGCTCCGCTCGTCGCCGACCCGCATCCGCCCAGCATTTCTTCCAACGCTCTGACAATTTCGCCCTCGCCCGCCAGGGCATTGTCGCCCAAACCGTCTCCAGCTACGGCCTCGGAGCCCACTATCACCAGCCCACCGACGACCTCGCCCACATCGACTTCGCAGCACCTCACCCACGCCATCGAGTGGATGATCGCCCCCATCCAGTGGCTCGCCAACACCGATTGGAAGCCCTCCTGGAATCCCGGCGGTAAGCCCTGAGCTTCGTAAGAACTTGCTGAGCGTGACCTGCATGGTGGCACGATCAAGGCGCGCGCCCGCAGTTGGCGAATGTGGGAACTCAGTGACTTGGCCAAATGTGGAATTTCTGCTTTTGCCTTACCGCTCCGGCGGATCGAACTGCACCTGCTCCGCCGCCCATTCTTCCGGCCCAACCAGCCGCACTGCGGCGATATGCGCCAGCTTCCCTTTTTCCACTCCGCAGATCAGGTACACGCACCCAGTCCAGTGCGCCTCGCGCAGATCCCTCTCCGATGCCTCCGCCGGGTGATCCGGATGCGAGTGGTAGAAGCCAACAATCTCCAACTCGTCCTGCCGCGCCACCTTCTCTGCGGCAATCAGCTCTTGCGGAGCGATCCGGTAGCGCTGCCCTGGCTCCGGATCGGCATTGCCGCAGGCGATCACCCGCACCACCTCAGCCGTCTCGTGGTGCCCCACATCTGCCGCAGTCAGCAGAGGTGGGAGCGCGCCCCGTCGGCCCAGCAGAACGCCACAAGCCTCCTCCGGGTAGGCATGCTCCACATCTTCGCGCAAACATCTATGGCAGTCACAAGGCAGGTGCAGCATCCACCGATCTTGCTCCCGCCCGGCTCGCTTTTCAACCCGGTTGCCGTACCCGCCCCCAGTGTGCGACATTGTTAAGTTCCTCACGGCGACCGAGCCCTGGGCTCCAATTTTTCCACCCGCGAGCAATCCTGGAGGCACCGAATGTCTCATTTCGCCCCATTGAAGAACCCCACCCGAAGCTTTAAAGACGCTTTGCAGTGGCTCTCCCGGCACGGCTTTGAGATACCCAGCCCGCCCCCGGCAGCAACCTCTACAAGGTGAGCAAGGATCAGTGCACCGCCGAAATCGAAGTCGCCAAGGATGGCAACTCCCGCATCGCCGCCTTTCCCGCCATCCTTGTCTGCGGAGACCCCGCCGTCCTCGTCGATCGTGGCTACCAGAAATTCCTCCAAACCAGCAAGTTGGAGATTGCCGCCACGGCCGATCACCTCGAAAGCTTGCATCGCTTCAGCGAAGAACTCAAAGAAGCGCTCGGCTACACCAGCCTTTACAACGAAGCTCTCGGCAGCGTCAGCGGCAGCTATCAGTACGATCGCGTCGTCGGCCGTGATCTTCCCGAGGCGAAGCGCCCCCCCCGTCCCTGGGAGAGGTAAGGTAGCCTGGAGCCTTGCTTGAGTGAGGGACAGATCATCTCCGTCGAACTCAGCAAATAGCTTTCCGTTTTTCTTCCGATGCCGAATGTTTTGGTCTGCCGGCCCCCGAAGCCGCCAATCCCGCAGGGCCAACTTCCCTTGCTAAAATAGCAATCAAAGGGTTTGCTCTCCCGCCCCATGGCCTTTTCCGAACATTTCGACGTTGCCGTAGTCGGCGCCGGTCATGCCGGCTGCGAAGCCGCCATGGCCGCGGCGCGCATGGGACTGCGCACCGCGCTGTTCACCCTCAACTCCGATCTCATCGCGCAGATGTCCTGCAACCCCGCCATCGGCGGCATCGCCAAGGGACACATCGTCCGCGAGATCGACGCTCTCGGCGGCATCATGGCCGAAGTCACCGACGCCGTCGGCATCCAGTTCCGCCTGCTCAACACCTCGCGCGGTCCCGCCGTCTGGTCGCCCCGCGCCCAGTGCGACAAGCAGGCCTACCGCCTCAAGATGCGCGCAGGTCCTCGAATCCCAGCCCAACCTCCAGATCAAGCAAGCCGAGGTCGCCGAGCTCCTGATTGCAACGATGACGGACAGATCCGAGGGTGCCCCACATCTGCCGCAGTCAGCAGATGTGGGTCTGATGCGCGCGGCCCAGCCGCCCCGCCGCGTCCAGGGCCTGCGCCTGCGCGACGGACGCACCATCGGCGCCCGCGCCGTCGTCGTCACCACCGGAACCTTCCTCAACGGCCTCATCCACTGTGGCGAGCAGACCTATCCCGCCGGACGCAGCGGCGAACCCGCCGCCATCCTGCTCGGCGAGAGCCTCAAAGCTCTCGGCTTCCGCCACTGCCGCCTCAAGACCGGAACTCCCCCGCGCCTCGATGGCCGCACCATCGACTTTTCGCGCTTCCAGCCCCAGCCCGGCGACGCCGATCCCACGCCCTTCAGCTTCCGCACCCGCCGCATCACCCAGCCCCAGGTGCTGCTGCTACATCGCCTACACCACGGCGGAAACCCATCGCATCATCCGCGAGAACGTCCATCGCTCGCCCATGTACAGCGGACAGATCCACTCCACCGGCCCGCGCTACTGCCCCTCCATCGAAGACAAGATCGTCAAGTTTCCCGACAAGCAAACCCACCAGCTCTACCTCGAACCCGAGGGCCTCAACACCCACGAGATCTACCTCAACGGCATGAGCACCTCGCTGCCGGTCGAGGTCCAGCTCGCCATCCTCGCCTCCATCCCCGGCCTTGAAACGCGCCGAAATGCTCCGCCCCGGCTACGCCATCGAGTACGACTCCATCGATCCCACCGAACTCGAACGCACCCTCGAAACCCGCAAAATCCGCGGCCTCTACCTCGGCGGACAGATCAACGGCACCAGCGGCTACGAAGAAGCCGCCTGCCAGGGACTCATGGCCGGCATCAACGCCGCCCTCGCCGTCAAAGGCGAGCCGCCGCTCATCCTCAATCGCAGCGAAGCCTACACCGCCATCCTCATCGACGATCTCATCAGCAAGGGAACCATCGAGCCCTACCGCATGTTCACCTCGCGCGCCGAGTTCCGCCTCCACCTGCGCATCGACAACGCCGACCGCCGCCTCACCCCGCATGGCCGCCGCATCGGCCTCATCGGCGACGACGCCTGGCAAGACTTCCAGGCCAAACAGCAGCGCATGGCGCACCTCCAGCAGCAGCTTGAAACCCAGCGCGTCCCGGCTCCGCCGAGTCGCACAATTCCGGGTGGCCCATCAGCCCGCGTTGGCTGAATGGGGCAGTTGACTTGCCGTCCCAGCGTCGCCAGAAGCTGCCAGCTTCCGCCGCAGGCGCAAACGGCAAAACTCGTCACCGGACAAACCTGGGCCCAGCTCCTGCGCCGTCCCGAGGTCACCATCGACGATCTCATCCCCGTCTGCCGCCAGCTCGCCCCCGAGTTCTTCGTCCACGACGGTCATCGACGCCGGCTCGCCTGCGAGCTTCGACGCCAGGTGGCCCACATCTGCCGCAGTTGGCGAATGTGGCGAGGCTCAACCGCGCCATGCCGAACCGCACCGCTCCCCTCGCGCCATCTGGGTCGAACTCAAGTCGGTCGAAACCGAAGTCAAGTACGCCGGCTACCTCCAGCAGCAGCAGAAGGCCATCGAGCGCCTCAAGAAAGCCGAGACCAAAACCATCCCCGAATGGTTCGACTACTCCACCATCAGCGGCCTCTCGCGCGAGATGAAGGAGAAGCTCACCCGTCTGCGTCCGCAAACCATCGGTCAGGCCTCGCGTCTTCCCGGCGTCACCCCCGCCGCCGTCGCCCTGCTCAACGTCTACATCGAAATCCAGTCCCGCCAGCGCAAACAAGCCTCCGCCCTCGGCGACTGATGTGGTTTCGGATCACGGAAGAGTGCTCTAACGGAAGAGTGTCTCTATTTGTGAAGAGTGTCTCTGATTGTGTGGGCGTGTCTCCGTCGTGAAGACTGTCTCTATTGAGAAGACTGTCTCTGTTGAGAAGACTGTTCTCTGTGGAGAAGAGTCTTTTGTGAGACTGTTCTCCGTCGTGAAGACTGTTCTCTGTTGTGAAGGGACTGTTCTCTGTTGTGAAGACTGTCTCTGTTGTGAAGTTGCTGAAGACTGTCTCTGTTGAGAAGACTGTCTCTGTTGAGAGGTGTCACCCCGAGCAAAGCGAGGGGTCCCCGCGCAGCTCAAATCTCCCGTGCCGCTCCAAGCTTTTCTACCCCCGTCGATTCTGCTTCGCTCGTCACAGACGCCCGACGATTCGGGGAACGGACTGCAGACGTGGCAGCAAACGAAGTGGCCAACGCGCGAAGGAAGGCAACGGGTTCGCTCGTTGTGCCATCCGATGGGTTCGCCAGCAGACTGGCAGGTTCCACGGAAAAACGGCCCGGCAGCGATCTGCCGTTTCGCGACGTCAACGTGTATCGGTAAAATTCGTTCGGCGGAAAAGGGGAGGCAAAGACATGGGTATATCTTACATAAATCAGGTAGCGTCCCGGCGGCGAGTCTTGCAAATGGGCGTAACAGGGACAATTGTCGGTTTGCTCACCGGCGGTCGCGAACTCGCATTTCCGCCTGAAGCGCAGGCGCAAAGCGCGCTCAGCCCTGATGCGGCACTGACCGAGTTGATGGATGGCAACAAGCGGTTCACGACAGGTCGTATGGCCGCGCATGAGCATGACCTTGCGATTCTTAAACAAAACACGATTGAAAAGCAGGAGCCATTTGCCGCCGTACTGTCCTGCGCGGATTCACGGTACCCGTCGAACTCGTCTTCGATCAGAGATCGGCCATATCTTCGTTACGCGAGTTGCGGGAAATGTCGTCACCCCGGAGATTATCGCCAGTCTGAATATGGAGTCGCTGTCTTGGGGGTGAAGGTAATTCTTGTGATGGGACACACTAGCTGTGAAGCGGTCAAGGCGACCATCCAAGCCAAGGAAGTTCCCGGACAAGATCAGCGCACTGTATCCGCATATCCAGCCGGCGATAGATCAGGCGGGACCGAATCTTGAAATCGCGACTAAAGCGAATACCAGGATCAGGCGGCCCTCCTGCGCGAGGCGTCGCCCGTCATCTCAGGCTCGATGAAAGAAGGCAAGCTGCAAGTAGTCGCCGCTCACTACGACATAGGTACCGGTGGTGTGACGCTACTTAAATAAGCTGTTCTAATTCGTTCTAAGCTGTTCTTTGGTGTCATCCTGAACGCAAGTGAAGGATCCCCGCACCGCCCAACCCTTCCGCGCCGCGTCGACCTTTTCAACTACGAAAATGAGCTCGTCTGGGTCTCGCTGACTCCATCACCAAATACACGCCTGTTTTTCTAAACCCTCAGTGCGCTCGCGAAGGTCGCCGAATTGGCTTTTCCGATCCAGCTGGTGATTCGGTAGGGTAGACGTGTCTGCTGGTGTACCTGTGGGCAAGTACAACGTAGACACGTCTACACGAAAACGTTCCGCTGGTGTGCCTGTGGTGGCGCAGTTGCCATTTCCGCTGGCAAGCAAAAACCCATTCCTCAAACCAGCCGCAACTAAGGATGTATTCCTTCGCATCCTCCGCCTCGCCGGACTCATTTTTAAGGAGCACTCATGAAAGCCATCGGGTACATTCAGTCCTTGCCGCCCTCCGATCCCAAATCTCTCTTCGACTTCGAACTCCCCAAGCCCACTCCCGGCCGCACGCGATCTCCTCGTCGCCGTCCGCGCCGTCTCCGTCAATCCGTGGACACCAAGGTCCGCATGCGCGCCCAGGGCACCGAGGCGCAGCCCAAGATTCTCGGCTTCGATTGCGCCGGCGTCGTCGAATCCGTCGGCGCCGAAGTCACGTCTTCAAGCCCGGCGATGAGGTCTTCTACGCCGGAACCATCGACCGCCCGGGCACCAACAGCGAGTTCCATCTCGTCGATGAGCGCCTCGCCGGACACAAGCCGCGCTCGCTCTCCTTCGCCGAAGCCGCTGCTCTGCCGCTCACCTCCGTCACCGCATGGGAGCTGCTCTTCGACCGCCTGCGCGTTCCTCTCGGCAAGCCGCAGCAGGCCGGCACCCTGCTCGTCGTCGGAGCCTCCGGCGGCGTCGGCTCCATCCTCGTCCAGCTCGCCCGCCGCCTCACCGGAGTCACCGTCATCGGCTCGGCCTCGCGTCCCGAATCGCAGCAGTGGGTGCTCAAGACCGGAGCCCATCACACCGTCGATCACTCCAAGAAACTCAGCGAAGAGGTTCGCAAACTCGGCATCCAGCACGTCGAATACATCATCGGCCTCACCCACACCGATCAGCACTTCGATGAGATCGTCGAACTCATCGCGCCCCAGGGCGCCTTCGCCCTCATCGACGATCCCGACGCTCATCGATGTCCGCAAGTTCAAGCTCAAATCGGCCTCCCTGCACTGGGAATCCATGTTCACCCGCTCCGTCTTCCAGACCCCTGACATGATCGAGCAGCACCGCATCCTCGAGCAAATATCGACACTTGTCGATGAAGGACTCATCCGCACCACTCTCGCCGCCATCGCCGGACGCATCACCGCCGAAAACCTGCGCCCCGCCCACGCCGCCATCGAGTCCCACAAATCCATCGGCAAAATCGTCCTCGAAGGCTTCTGACCGTGACTCAGTGTCGATCTGACTTCGAATCGGTTCTTCATTTGAGATGGCATTTTTCGCATAGCTCCCATGCGCCGCTTTCTGTGACGGAAGTCAT
This sequence comes from uncultured Acidobacteriota bacterium, assembly GCA_963779365.1. GTDB lineage: Bacteria > Acidobacteriota > Terriglobia > Terriglobales > Acidobacteriaceae > TOLSYN. Next base: position 11,623 of record CAVZYB010000014.1, read on the forward strand.
AGCGCAACCCTGCCGCACTCTGCTTAGTCTAAGACGGAAGTCTAGCTCGTCCCAATTCCGTACTTATGTCTGACACTATTCGTATCGAACACAGTCGCCAACATCCTCCGCCGCGATCCGCGGCCGCCGACCACCAAGAAGAAGCACGTCCGCCGCACCGCGCCCGACCGTTCGCAGCGCATCCGTCTCATCGTGCAGAGCCTGTTCATCCTGCTCAACGTCTTCCTCTGCGTGCAGTTTTATTTCTTCGTTCGTTACTTTGAGACCGCCGCCACCGGCCCTCATGTCTCGCGTCCCGCCGGGGTCGATGGCTGGCTGCCCATCGCCGGACTGATGAACGTGCGCTACTTCCTCGCCACCGGCCGCGTTCCCGCCATTCATCCCGCGGCCATGGTGCTGTTCCTCATCTTCGTCGCCATGAGCCTCCTGCTGAAGCGCGCCTTCTGCGGCTGGCTCTGCCCGGTCGGAACCCTCTCGGAATACCTATGGAAAGCGGGCCGCAAGCTCTTCGGACGCAACTTCGTCCTTCCGCGCTGGCTCGATATTCCGCTGCGCTCCGTCAAATATCTGCTCATGGCTTTCTTCGTCTTCATCATCGGCGGCATGAGCGCCGCCGCCCTCGAAGATTTCATGGCGCAGCCCTACGGCATTCTCGCCGACGTCAAAATGCTGCACTTCTTTCTGCATATGAGTACCACCGCGCTCATCGTCATCGCCGTGCTCGCCGCTGCTCTCCGTCTTCATCAAGAATTTCTGGTGCCGCTACGCCTGCCCTTACGGCGCCGTCATGTCGCTCGCCTCGCTGGCCAGCCCGTCAAAATTCGCCGCGATCAGCAGAGCTGCATCGACTGCGGCAAGTGCGCCAGGGCCTGTCCCAGAATCTTCCCGTCGACCGCCTCATCCAGGTCCGCTCCGCCGAATGCACCGCCTGCATGGAGTGCGTCGCCAGTTGCTCCACCCAGAACGCGCTGCAGTTCGCGCTTCCTCCGCGCGCCACGTCCTCCGGCGCCCAGCGCTGGAGCGGCCGCCGCCTCGAACCCCTCGCCGCCGCCGTCCTCCTCGCCGCGCTCTTTTTCGCAGGCGTCGGCTTGGCCCGCCTCACCCACCACTGGCAAACCAATGTCCCCGACCAGGTCTACCAGCAACTCATCCCCCACGCCGACGAAGACGCCCATCCCGGCTTCTAGCCGAGGCCGCCGCCGGCATCAGGCGCCATTTCGACGCCTGTTGCCGGCCCTTGCATTCCCCGCACTGTGCATTCCCTGCACTTGCCCCCGGCACTAGCATCGCACTTGCACTCCCTGCACTAGCACTCCCGACACCAGCATCGCACGTGCATTTCCCTGCAAGTGCATTCCCCGCACTTGCATCCCCCTCTCAGGGTGTCATTCCGAGCCCCGCGAGGAATCCCCGCCATTCCTGAAATCTCCTGTGCCGCCACAAGAGTTTCCAACCAGCAATCGATTTCGCTGTCTCCATACATTCACAGTCATATACAATCTATCCAACCGCGTCCGCCTTCAACTCCGCTTATCGACCGAGTCGTGCTCCACATCCGCATACGCGTCATAGAACTCCTCGCGCCCGGTAAAGGCGCATTGCACGTGCGGCTGAAACAGGTACCAGACGATTCCTCCCAAGGCGATAGCCTGGAGCCAGAAGGCATCGCCACGTTGCAGTAGAGTACCCGGTTTCTATCACCAGGGCTATAGCAATGCACGATCACTTGCCCGCCAAACGGAAGCCCGTCGCCAGAATCAAGCCCCCAGCGAGCCGTGTCCTCAAGAAAAAACAGTCCGGAGCCAATCACCAGGGAGAAAGCAGCCGCCATTCCAGAGAACAGCATCAAGCCTGCGGCGTCCGGCTTGTGGCCCGGAAACATGTTCCGGAGATAGACATGGCTGAAGCTCGCTCCAATATTCGGGTGAGAATACAGCGTTCCGACCTGCACCGCGAGCGCCACTCCGTTCAGGTAGCAGAAGCAGCGCGAGTAGGGTAATTCCCATGGGTCTTTTCCAGATTGCGCTCTCATCTCCGCTCTGTCGCAATAAAATGCGTCATCTTTCTCGTCTTAGGTTCACATCGCCCCTCCGTGCTGCCAAGGTACGCTTGTGCCTGCTTCAGAGCACCGGAATTCGGCCGTAGCTTGGTGGAAGCCTCAGGGATTAGTTCCATTATGGGTAATCGTCGGTTGATGGTCCAGCGCACCAGCCGCCCCCGCGACGGCTTTGCTTTATTCGGTTAAGCGTCTATCCCGTTAATGCGTTTATTCTGTTGAACATGGAAGCCTCTACCCTGCGCGAACTGCTTGCGCCCTTTGTCCCCCCCGCCGAGCTCGATGACACCCTGCTCGCCTCCATCCGCGTCCATCTCGATCTGCTCACTCCGCTGGAATCAGCACATGAACCTCACCGCCCTGCGCACGCCCGAGGAGATGGTCGTCCGCCACTTCGGCGAGTCGCTCTTTGCCGCCCGCCAACTCTTCCCCCGCGACGTCCCAGCAGAAGTCTTCGATCTCGGCAGCGGCGCCGGTTTTCCCGGCCTGCCCATGAAGTACTGGGCTCCCGAGCCTGCAGCTCACCCTGATCGAGGGCCACGGCAAAAAAGCGACCTTCCTCCGCGAGGTCGGCCGCGCGCTCCACCTCACCGGCTTCTCCGTCCTCAACGCCCGCGCCGAGCCGCTCACCCAGCGCGCCAGCCCTGGTCACCATGCGTGCCGTCGAGAAGTTCGACCAGGCTCTCGTCGCCGCCTCCCGGCTCTCGCCCCCGGCGGCCGCCTCGCCATCCTCATCGGCGAGGCGCAGCGCGAGCGCGCGCTCTCCCTGCTGCCCCCAGGCGAGAGCACCTCCGTCACCCCTGCCCTCCTCCGAGCAGCGCATCCTCCTCACCTGGCAAGCCAACCGCCTAGTTCCACGTGGAACACTCCAGTCTGTCAATGTTCCACGTGGAACATTTCACGCCTCGCAGCCCTGGCAGGCCAGATCGCCTCCGTTCCGGTACGTGGGCTTACTGGCGAGTGACCAGCCTTTCTCCGCACTCCACTGCCCCCTCCATGTTCCACGTGGAACACTTTCCCCGTTCTGCACAGCTTTCCGCACTTATCCACCGAATCCACACCCCTCGCACAGCCCTTTCCCCATTGCCTCCCGCACTCCCCAACCCGTTACCCTCAACTTGTCCACATTGGCAGCCGCCGCCCTTCCACTTCCGGTTGCCCGGAGCCACCTATGTCTCGGGTCATCGCCATCGCCAACCAAAAAGGCGGAGTAGGGAAGACCACCACCAGCATCAACCTCGCCGCCAGCTTCGCCGTCCAGCGGCGTCCGAACCCTCCTCGTCGATTGCGATCCCCAATCCAACTCCACCTCCGGCCTCGGACTTCACAAAGACGCCGACCGTCCCGGAACCTATCAGCTCCTCATGGGCGACGCCGAAGCCGCCGAACTCCTCCTGCCCACCGAAATCGAGCTGCTCAAGATCATCCCCTCCTCCAAACACCTCATCGGAGCCAACGTCGAGCTGGTCAACGCCGAATTCCGCGAATACCGCCTCCGCCACGCCCTGCAGCCCATTCGCGACCAGTTTGACGTCATCGTCCTCGACTGTCCGCCCGCCCTCGACCTGCTCACCCTCAACGCCCTGGTCGCCGCCGACTCCGTCCTCGTCCCCATGCAGGCCGAGTACTTCGCCCTGGAAGGCGTCAGCGAACTCCTCGACACCATCGAGCGCATCCGCCAGACCCTCAATCCCAGCCTCTTCGTCGAAGGCGTCGTCCTCACCATGTACGACGACCGCACCAACCTCGCCCAGGGAGTCACCAGCGAACTCAAGTCCTACTTCGGCGAGCTGCTCTACAGACCGCGATTCCTCGCAACATCCGTCTGGCCGAAGCTCCCAGCCACGGCAAGCCCGCCATTCTCTACGACCCCCAGTCCCGCGGCGCCGAAAGCTATCTCAAACTCGCCGAGGAAGTCATGATCCGCATTAAGCACCGCAATCCAGTCAGCCACTCAAACAGCCGACCAGCGAGGTAACGCAGTGAACCCAACCCACGACAAACGAAAAGCCCTCGGACGCGGCCTCGAAACCCTTCTGCCCGCCGCCCGCGGCATCCAGGCGGCCGTTCCCGGAGCCGCCACGCCTCCCCCAGCAGCCCGCCGGCGAAATCGTCCGCGACCTTCCCGTCGAACTGATCGACCGCAATCCTTACCAGACCCGAACCCATTTCGACGATATCGCCCTCAACGAACTCGCCGACTCCATCAAGGTCTCCGGCGTCGTTCAGCCCATCACCGTCCGCCAGCATGCCGGACGCTACCAGCTCATCACCGGCGAGCGCCGCTGGCTCGCCTCGCAGCGCGCCGGAAAAGCCACCGTCCCGGCCATCGTCCGCCAGGTCTCCAACGAGCAGGCGATGGAGATCACCATCATCGAGAACCTCCAGCGCGAGGATCTCAATCCGGTCGAGCAGGCCCGCGCCTACGAGCGCCTCGCCCGCGAATTCGGCCTCACCCAGGAGCAGATGGCGCAGCGCACCGGCAAAGACCGCTCCTCGGTCGCCAATTTCCTGCGCCTTCTCAAGCTCCCCGCCGAGGTGCTCACCATGGTCGAGTCCAATAAGCTCAGCCTTCGGACACGCCAAGGCCCTCATGGGCCTCGATTCGCCGGAAGCCATCCTGAAACTGGCCCAGCGCGCGGTTCAGCTCTCCATGTCGGTCCGCCAGGTCGAGGGCTCGGTGTACAGCCACATGCATCCCGAGCCGCAGGCTCCCAAGCCCGAGCGCGTCCTCGATCCCAACGTCCGCGAAGCCGAGCAGCAGCTCCAGCGCTCCCTGGGCCTCCGCGTCCAGATCCAGGACAAACATGGCAAAGGCAAAATCGTCCTCGAATACAAATCGCTCGAAGACTTCGATCGCGTCCTCGAAATGCTCAACTCGCCCAAATAACCCCTAAACGCCGACGGACGGCCCAAGGCCGCCCGTCTTTATTCTTTTCCGCTATATCGATATATGTCTATCTCTTCGCGGACGCCTCGAGCGTATTGCCGCCGGTCGCGCTGGTGAAACCCCTATCCTGCTCCATCTGTCCGTTCGATTTGATCCACTGCCCACCAGAAACGCGCAGGGACTCGCCCGTTTTTGAGGGTGTCATCCTGAGCGAAGCGAAGGACCCCCGCGCTGTTCCACTCTCCCGCGCGGCCCCAGGCTTTCAACCGGCGATCGATTCCTCTCGCCTCATGACAAAGCGAATCCGGAGACTGTCCGCCGAAAGAACCCGCCTCGCCGCCTCTGTTTACTCTTTCGTCACTCCGCATCACTGTTTCTTACCCATCACGTCAATAGTTGCAAGGGGTTTGCAACCATTGACCCCACTCTAACATTGCCTCTCCGCAACTTTACTCTTCAGTCAATCGTTCAGCTCTTTTTCTCGCTGTCCTTCTTTTCCCGCGCACACTTGCCCTTGCAGCAGTCCATCCCGCTCATCTTGCCGTCCTTATCTTTCTTGCAGCAATCCATTGCCATCTTGCCGTCTTTGTCTTTCTTGCAGCAACACCCCATCTTCGTGTCTTTATCGCGCATGCAAGCCGCATGATCAGCGGGTTTTCGGCATCCTGGCCGCCGGAGCCGCCTGGGCGCACATCGACACCGCGCTCAATAACATCACTGCCACAATTCCGCGAAACTTCATTTCTCATTCCTCCGCGCTTTCCGCTCCGGGATTATATCCCGCGTCCCGCCTGCCCGGCACGCACTTTCCCATCATCCGGCGAATCTCTGCCGTCGTTTCCTCATCTAACTTTCCGTCCGCACCGCGGCAGGAGCGCCCCTTTGCACCGCACTACGCTTGGCGATTTCGAACTCACCATCATTACCGACGGCCTCTACTACCTCGATGGCGGCGCCATGTTCGGCGTGGTTCCCAAACCTCTCTGGGAGAAAAAGCTTCCCGCCGATGCCAGAATCGCCTCCATGTCGCAATGAACTCGCTGGCCATCCGCACCGGCGGATCACACCATCCTCATCGACACCGGAGCCGGCAACAAACTGCCCGAGAAGACGCGCCGCATCTTCGACACCGAAGAGCGCTTGCTTGCCAATCTCGATGCCGCCGGCTTTGCTCCCGATGATTTCGACATCGTCATCAACACTCATCTTCACTTCGATCACTGCGGCTGGAACACCGTATGCCGCGCCTGATGGCACCATCGTTCCCACCTTCCCGCGCGCCCGCTACTACTATCAGCGCGGCGAGTTGGTCCACGCGCACCAGCAACACGAGCGCGATCGTGTCAGCTATCTCACCGCGAACTACGATCCCCTGGTCTCCAGCGGACGCGCGACTCTCCTCAGTGGCGACGCACCCATCGTTCCCGGCATCCGCGTCGAACTCTTTCCAGGGCACACCGAATTCCACCAGGCCGTCATCATCGAAAGCCAAAACAAAAAGGCCGCCTATGTTGGCGACCTCATCCCCACCTCTGCGCATCTGCACCCAACCTGGGTGATGGGATACGACCTCTCTCCCATCGACTAGCATCGACAATCGCAACCGCTACTATCGCGAGGCGATCCCCGAGCGCTGGCTCACGGTCTTCACCCACGACCCCGCAACTCCCTGGGCCTACATCTCACGTGACCCGGCAGGACGTTACTTCGCAGAGCCTGTTCCCGAGAGTGCGGATCAAATCTCCAGAATATCCACCACACCCTCGGCGGCTGCCAGGTAGCGCACAATCTCGGATCTCTCACTGACCGGGAAGCTCCACAAATTCCATACCGCAACGGAAGCCTCGCCGGTTCCTCACCACGGCTCGTAATCGCAACGGCTTCGGCGCACCGGGCAAGCGCCATCTCCACCAGCAGTACCGTTCCAATCTCCAATGTTTCCGAGGCGTACACGCTCATGCCGCCTTCGCTGAGTTCGTATGTCCGGACCACGGAGCTGTTCTCCTCCGGCTCTTCCCAACGCCGCAGCCGAACCCGAATATCTACCTTGACCCGCTTCCACCTGCGTTTTGGCGCATCCACCATCGGCACCTCAATGCCCTCAGATACACTCCTCAAGAAACACTCCTGCAACTCAGTCCCGCGCCGCGTACTTCTCGTTTGCCAGAATACCCCAGCGGCGCTGGAATTTCCGCAACAGATCCATGCTACTCTCGTCCACCTCAACAAACTGGAACCCGTATCGAAACCCGCTTCTGCTCTGCCCCTGAACCGCCGCGCGAAATACCCCTTGCACGGTTGGCAGTTCGAACTCCACCGCATAGGAGCTGCCTTCCGGAAGCTCCACTGGTGAAATCAAACCCACTCCGCCCTCGGAAATATCGAGGGTTCGCGCCGTGATCTCCTGCTCGCCCGCGCTCAACTTCGCCCGCACATCCAGCGAATACCTCGCAAATTTCCGCTCTGCCTTGTAGCGAGAGGCCATTCCTGATCCTTCTTACGAATGCGAATTCAACTCACACCGACAACTGCCCCTCGTCATCCACCGCACGCACTCATAGCTGCGCTCTTCAGCGAAGCCGCAAGCTCTCCGGTCTCCGCCGCCGGCTGCGCGAAAAACACATCGACGGCTCCCACGATCTCCTCCGCGCTCTTCGCCTCGTAGATCGCCTTCCGCAGCTTTGCTCCGCCTTCCACTCCGTGGGTGAACCAGGAAGCAAATTGCTTCATCTTGCCGGTCGCGTCCGGAAATCCCTCTGCGATCAGCATTCCAAAGTAGCGCCGAATCATCTCATACCGGTCGGCTCTGGAGGCAACATCATAGTTGCCGGTCGCCGTGTATTGCGAAATCTGCCGGAATATCCAGGGATTCGAAGCCGCGGCTCTGCCGATCATTACGCCATCGCAGCCGGTCTCAGCCACCATGGCGCGCGCGTCTTCCGGAGTACGTATGTCGCCGTTGCCAATCACCGGAATCGAAACCAGCGACTTCAACTCTGCGATCCATTGCCACTGCGCCTGCCCGCTGTATCCTTGCTCGCGAGTGCGCGCGTGCATCGCCACCGCATCCAGGCCGCTGCCCTCGGCGATCTTTGCCAGTTCGCGAAAGACCAGCTCAGCCTCGCTCCATCCCGCGCGAAACTTCACCGTAAACGGAATCTTAACGGCGGCGCGCACGGACTCGAAAATCTTCTGGATCACCGGCAACTCGCGCAGCAGTCCACTGCCGCCGTTGCACTTCACCACCTTCTTCGCCGGGCACCCCAGGTTCAGGTCCACCAGGTCGAAGCCAAATCCTTCCACGATTCGCGCCGCTTCGGCGAGCGACTCGGGATTGGAGCCGAACAGTTGCGATGAGATCGGATGTTCGTCCTCATAGAAATTCAAAAAGCGCTGCGCCTTCTTATCCTTCTTCCGGGTCACGCCATCGGCTGAGGTGAACTCCGTCATCAGCAAACCGCATCCATCCATCTCCCGGATGAAGCGCCGGAAAACCGTGTCGGTAATCCCGGCCATCGGCGCCAGCACGGTGGCCGGAGCGATCTCGACGTTCCCAATCTTCAGGCGCGCGGCAACCCGCACCCCGGCCGGTGCCTCGCGATCTATCGGTGGTGTCATAAAACTTCTGCACCTTCCCATTGTATCGGCATTTCCCGTCCCTGCCGATGCCCTGCTCCCGCTCACCGTCGAACATTTCTGCTCAGCTTTCCTGTCCGGCTACTTGCCTGCAAATAGAAAGCCCTCGCCGAAGCGAGGGCTTAATGTCTTGCGCCGAAGGCGTCTTCACCCCAGCAAGGATCGCTTGCCGGAGACCCCGACCACCCACGGGATTATTTCTGTTCAGCCTTGGCCGGTTCCGCTTTGGGCTCGTTCTTGGCATACTTGCGGCGGAAGCGTTCAATACGGCCAGCGGTGTCGAGCACCTTCTGCTTACCGGTAAAGAACGGATGGCAGGCCGAACAGATTTCAACGTGGATGTCGCCACGATTCGTGCTGCGCGTCACGAAACTATTGCCGCAAGCGCACTTCACGTGGATCTCTTCGTACTTCGGGTGGGTTGCTGCTTTCATAATCCTCATTCCATCTGTCGGAAACAGACTCTTCTAGTGTAACCCGCGCGCTCGCCGCCCGGCAAACTTCGCGCAGGCTCTACCCTTGCGCTTTCTGGCGCGCCTGCAACGTGCGCATCAGGTTCCACAGGAACGCGCAGCTCCCGCTGACGATCGCAACCGGAATCGAGATGCTCCGGTACGCCAGATGCCATATCCGGCGTCCGGTGCTGATCGCGCTCCAGGCCACCACGCCGACAATTCCGCAGAACAATCCCGCGCCCATGCCGAGCCCGCTCCACAGCACCGTCAGCAGCACGATGCGGAAGCCTTTCATCACGCGTCCACACCAGCCAGCTCGGCTCTTTCCTCGGTTCGCCGGCCACCAGCGTCTTCTCCCGCGCGCCTCCATTTCGCTGACCTTCATGACTTTCCTCCGTCTTTGCGTGCTGGCCTGCATATCTTCAGAGGCCCGCCTGCGCTAGAATGATAAATTCCTATGTCCCACACCCAACAAGCAATCACGCACTCGCCCGCCGAAGTTTTAAGGCTCTCCCCTGTGCAACAAGCTCCCAACGGCATCTGCTATGCCTCCAGCGGCGAGGTCAACCTTTCCTCCGACGAGTTGCAGCGCATGGTCGGCGCCGTTCCGCAGCCGATTGCCGCCGTCCTCACCCGCAAAGCATTCTACTTCGTTCCGCTCACCGTCGCCGACGGCGACCAGACTCTGATTGCCGACCGTTACGATGTGCTGCTCAGCGACCGCGCCGTCTGCCATCGCAATCTTACGCTTGGCGATGCGCAGTGTGTCTTTATCTCCACCCGCCTCATGGATGACCGCTTCTCCGTCGCCTTCGAGTTCTACATCAATGTCGCGCACGCCTTCGCCGAACACACCGGCTTCTCGCAGGACTTTGCCGACCTGGTCTGGCAAGCAGGCGCAGGACAAGGTGAAGGGCGAAACCTCGCTCGACGCCAACGAACTGCGCAAGATCGTCACCTCCAATGCGCCCGATGCGGAGAAGGCGCGCCAGGAGTACTTCGAGACTACCTTTGCCGACGCCATCGCCATCTACCTGCTCTCGCTCTACCTGGACGTGGACTACTACGAACTGCGCGAGCGCGACTATCCCTTGCTTGCTCCGCCGGCCCTGGCCGAGCGCCTGCGCAAGGTCAACGAACTTTTCCCGGCGCCGCACGGCTTTGAATTCAACATCTTTTACAAGCGCCGTCCCGAGCAGCGCTAGCCTCAGGAAACGGCATGATTGCGCATCTTCGCGGAACTCTTCTCGCCACCTCGCCCGGCCATGCCATCGTGGACTGCCACGGTGTCGGATACGACGTCACGGTTTCCATGAACACCTTCACCCAACTTCCGGAGGTTGGCCGCGAAGTGTCGCTATTTATCTACACCAATGTGCGCGAGGATCAGATTGCGCTCTTCGGTTTTCATCTCGCCGAGGAGAAAGCGCTCTTTGAAAAACTCCTCTCGGTCAGCGGCATCGGCCCCAAACTCGCGGTCAACATCCTGGGCGGAATGAACACCCGCGACCTGGTCGCCATCATCCGCGGCGGCGATGCCGCCAAGCTCACCCGCATGCCCGGCGTAGGCAAGAAGACCGCCGAGCGCATGGTGCTCGAACTCAAGGACAAGCTCGCGGACTTCGGCGTAACTCCCGCCGCGCCGCGCCCCAGGCACGTTCTCGAAGAAGACGTGCTCTCGGCTCTGGTCAATCTCGGCTACCAGCCTGCCGCCGCCGAAAAAGCTCTCGAACAACTTGGCCCCGCCAATGGACGCAACTTCGAGCAACTCTTCCGCGCCGCGCTGGCCCAGTTCGCGCGTTAGCATCGCAACTTACGAAACGGTTTTCGGCCGATCCACGTACTTGATCACTTCCACGTCCGAGATGGCGATGAGGCCCTCCCCTACCACCGAATCCAGGAAGGGCAAGAGCTTCTGGATGTTCTCTTCCCGCTCCACGATCTGCACCAGAATCGGAGCCTCGTGCGTAAACGGCAGCAGGTGGGAGCGGCGGATCAGCGTACTGGCGCCATAGCCCAGAAGTCCGCGGTAGACGGTCACTCCCGCAATGTCCAGCTCACGGCATTTCTCCACAATGGCTTCGTACAGAGGCTTTCCGTCGCACTTGTCGTCTTCCCCGAAGTGAATCCGCAGTAACTTCGCCTTACCTTCCAGCTTCACGGGCGCGCCTCCAGCCGTCGTTCGCTTTCGACATAATCATGCGTGTACTTCACTACGTCCGCGTCTGACATCACGACCAGGCAGTCCTTCACCATCTTGTCCAGCAGCGGAAGAAACCCGCGCAGCTTCTCCTCGGCGTCGATCACGTTCAGTACCATGGGCCGGTTGTGAGAGAGCTCCAGCATCTTTTCCTGATAGATGCGACGGCTGGGGCCATACCCCATAATGCCGGCAAGCACGGTCACTCCGGCAATGTCGTTGGCGCGCAAGGCTTCGACCAACGCTTCGTACAGCGGCTTGTCCCCCCAGCGGTCGGCCTCGCTGACGAAGATCCGCATCAGCTTGGCTTGGCCTGCGACTTTTCGCGCCGGGGCCGCTTTGAGAGGCTGCGCAACCCGCGCGGGCTTTACCACCGTGGTCTCTTGCACCTCGATCATCCCGGCGCCGGCCATCTCATACAGCTTGGGCATCAAGGCTTCGACCGTTTCCGGCGTCTCGATGAATTCGATCTTGATCGGCAAACTCTGCGCGATATCCACCAGCCGATCGGTATGAAGGTGGTGGTCGGCGCCGAAGCCAGCCATGCCGTGGATGACCGTCGCGCCGGCGATGCCGCGAAAAAACAGAAAATCCAATATGGCCGCGTATGTCGACTGGCCGTGGCGCGTCTGATCCTCGCGCACATAAATCGAGACCTTCTTTGCTGGTCCAGAGCCGAGCACAGTACCTCCTCGTAAATCCGGATGCCGGATGAGCGGCCTGCGATGCCCCATCCGAAACAGAAATTGAGAATAGAATACTCTTGACTTCGCCTGGATTGGTTACCAAACTTCGTCCAGCACTGAAGCACGCACTCTTGCAAAGCGATATCGGCGCCGCGGTGGTGACGGGAGGCAGGGGGATGGGAATCGTTGGTTAAATACTGGATGGTAGGAATAGGCGGGTTCCTCGGTGCCATCGCCCGATTCGCCCTCGGCGGCTACATTGCCAACCGGATGGGAATCCGGTTTCCGTATGGCACATTCGTGATCAACATATCGGGATCTTTTTTCATCGGTCTCATCCTCACGATGCTGGCCCAAAATGCCGCCGCCAGCCCCAACTGGCGATACCTGATTCCGATTGGCTTCATCGGTGCGTATACAACCTTCTCGACATTTGAATATGAAACCCTGCGATCGGTGCAGGATGGACAGATGCTCATCGCCATGGCGTACGTGAGTTCGAGCGTTATCTTTGGTTTTGCCGCAGTGTGGCTGGGAGTTGTGGCCGGGCGTGCGTTATCATAGAGGACAAGGTATCTGCTTTCGAGGCAGGTACAGGTTCTTCGCCGAGCAAATGTCCGGAGCCAAATCCGCGGCAGCGCGCTACTTTTCATCCGTGGGTAATTATCGGTGAGTGGCTTGAATGTACTCCATCAGTTCCGGCGTCCCGATGAGCCACCCTTCCGAGCGGAAGACCGCGCTCATGTCACCATTCTGTTCGGCGGTCTCACCTGGAACCATGAACGGATGATCCAGTCGATCCTGCGCCGCAACGGCCTGCAGTGCCAGCGGCTTCCGACCCCGGATCGCTGTGCCCACGAAATCGGCAAGGAATACTGCAGCAACGGACTCTGCAACCCGGCATACTTCACCATCGGCAGTCTGATCGAGTACCTGCGAAGCCTGGAACCCGCGCAATCGCGCGAAGAGATTGTCCGCAACTATGCCTTCTTCACCGCTGGCTCCAATGGTCCCTGCCGCTTTGGCATGTATGAGGCAGAATTCCGGGCAGCGCTCAATGCCGCCGGTTACAACGGCTTCCGCCTGCTGACCTTTCAGCAAGATCACGGGGTGAATGCCAGCTCCGGGCAGAGTGGCTTTCAGTTCTCGGTGGATTTCGGAATGGACGCCCTGCACGCATTCATCCTGGGCGATGTACTCAATTATCTGCACCACCGCTTGCGCCCTTATGAACTCGAGGAAGGAGACAGCGAGCGCATGATGGAGGTCCTCGCCTCCGACGCCGGTCTCTACCTGGAGACCACCAAGCGCTTCGAATTCTCCGAGAGTGCGCCGGAGATTCTTCGTCCTTTCCTGGAACGCCATCGGGCGGCTCGCGCCTATCGGATCAGCAACACCACGGGCAAGATCTTGACTCACCTCTACGGCAGGAAGCTTCGGGCATCGCTGGGCAAATGCCGCGACCGCATGAGCCGGATGGAGGTGGACTGGCTCCGGGTGAAGCCGGTCGTCAAGGTGATCGGCGAATTCTGGGCGCAGCAGACCGAGGGTGACGGCAATTACCAGATGTTCCAGTTCCTCGAGAAGGAGGGCGCGGAGGTCTCGGTCGAGCCGATCAGCAACTGGGTGATGTATCTGCTCAACCAGGCCAACCAGCGCGGCATCGTCCGCAGCCGTCTGTTGCCGCACAAGGCTCCGTGGAGCAAGCCGGTCACAGCCTTCCGGGCAAGGCTGTCGCATTGGCTCAAGCGCTGGATGTTCGCCGCCGGCAAAGGCATCTACCAGGGCCACTATGCGCGGCTGGAGAAGGCGCTTCTGGGAGCAAGCCATCCGCTGCCCTCGCAGCTCGAGATCGCGGCCCTTGCCGACCCTTATTACAGCAGCCAGTTGCGCGGCGGCGAAGGCCATCTCGAAGTCGGCAAGAATCTCTACTACACCACCCATCAGCTCTGCCATATGGTGCTCGCGGTAAAGCCTTTCGGATGTCTGCCGTCTCTGCAATCGGACGCCGTGCAGGCAGGGCTCGCGGAGCGCTTTCCGGAGATGGTCTTTCTTTCGGTGGAAACCGCTGCGGAAGGCGAGGTTCACGCCTACAGCCGGGTTCAGATGGCGCTGGCCGAGGCGAGGGTAAAAGCGCAGAACGAGTTTGAGACTGCGTTGCGCAGCACGCGGCAGCCGCTCGATGAGATTCGGCGCTTCGTCTCCCAGCATCCCGAGCTGCGCAGTCCTTTATACCGCGTAACCCGGCGCTCCGGCGTGGTATCGACCGCTGCCAACTTTGTTCTCGATGTGGATGAGCTGATGAGCGGTTCGGGAGATCGCGGTTCCATCTCCCGGCGCGATCCGGCTCCCGGCTCTTTGCGAAGTGAACCCGGCCCAAGCCATCAGGAAGCATAATCATGTCCGACTTACCGCGGATCCTTTTCAGTAGCACGTCCGTTTTGCAATTGATGCAGTGAGGCACATAAGCAGTGAATCGAGCAGTACAGAGCGAAGCGGATCAGCGCGGACAGTCTATGCATTGCGGCCCATTTTTCATTGGCGTCGACGTGGGCTCGACGACCGTCAAGGTCGTGGCCTGTGCGCAGGACGGCACGGAGCTGCTCTTCCAGTTCTATCAGCGGCACGAGAGCCGTCAGGCGACCACCCTTCTGTACGCCCTCCAGCAGATGGAAGCCGCCCTGCCCATCACCCACGCCAACTCCCGTCTGTTTGTAACCGGGAGCGGCGGCGCTGATCTCTCACGGATTCTCGGCGGCAAGTTTGTGCAGGAAGTGACGGCGGTCAGCTTTGCCGTGGAGCGCTGTCATCCCTTGGTGCGCTCGGTCATTGAACTGGGTGGGCAGGATTCCAAGATCATCGTCTTTCAGGAAAGCCCGGTACCCGGCCACCTCAAGAAGTTCGCCTCGATGAACGATAAGTGCGCCGGCGGTACGGGAGCGATCATCGAGCGGATTGCCGCCAAGTTGAGCTTATCCGCCGAACAACTGGCGGGCGGTTCGCTACGACGGAATCGAGCTGCATCCGGTGGCCGGCAAATGCGGCGTCTTTGCCGAGACCGACATTACCGGCCTGCAGAAGCAGGGCGTTCCGCCGGAACAGTTGATGGCTTCGCTCTTTGACGCCATCGTGCTCCAGAACCTCAGCGTACTGACCCGCGGCCACATGCTCAAACCGCGGACTCTTCTGCTCGGCGGTCCCAACTTCTTTTTTCCGGGGCTGCGCGAGGCATGGAGCAAACATCTGCACCGGCTCTGGCAGCAGGAGGAGATTGCTCTGCCGTCCGGGGTCAGCCCCGATGAATTGATTTGCGTCCCGGAGCATGCGCAGTATTTCGCAGCCATCGGTGCCATGGAATATGGACGCACGGAGCCCGCCGAGGTTGGCGAATACTTCGGAAGCGCCACGCTGGAAAAAGCGATTCGCGCAGCCTCCGGAGAGCATTCGGGAGACACCGGCAGTCCTGGCCTGGTCAGCGGCGACGCCGAGGTGCGCGAATTTCTCGGCCGCTATTCGCCGCCCCGCACTGCCTGCGCCACGAACTCAGCGGCAGCACCGTGCAGGTTTTCCTTGGCATCGACGGCGGCTCCACCTCCACCAAGGCCGTCTGCCTCTCCCGCGATGGCGACGTCATTGGCCAGCGCTTATCGGCTCTCGCGCGCAGACCCTATCGCCGACGCAATCGCCGTGATGCAGGAGCTCCGCCAGTCCTTCGCCGAAAGAAACGTGCGGCTGGAAATTCTCGGCGCCGCCACCACCGGCTACTCGCGCGATCTTCTGCAGCGGGTATTCCACGCCGATGCCGCGCTGGTGGAAACCGTGGCCCATGCCAAGTCCGCCCTGCGCGTTCGCCCCGACGTGGACGCGATCATCGACGTCGGCGGGCAGGACATCAAGATCATCGTGCCTGAAGAACGGCGCGGTGAAGGACTTCCGCCTGAATACGCAGTGCTCTGCCGGAAACGGCTACTTTCTGCAGGCCGCCGCCGAAGCGCTGGGCATCGCCATCGACGACTTCGCCAACGTGGCCTTCACCGCCCGGCAGATGCCGGTCTTCAGCTACGGCTGTGCGGTCTTTCTGCAATCCGACATCGTCAACTTTCAGCGCCAGGGCTGGCAGCCGCAGGAGATCATCGCCGGACTGGCCGCGGTGCTGCCGAAAAATGTTTTCCTCTATGTGGCCGGAGTTTCCAACATCGCAAACCTCGGACGCCGATTCCTCCTGCAGGGCGGCACGCAGCGCAATCTCGCCGTGGTCAAAGCCGAGGTGGATTTCATGCGCAGCCACTTTTTTGATCGAGGGAGAGCCGGAGATCTTCGTGCATCCCCACTGCGGCGAAGCCGGAGCCATCGGCGCGGCGCTGCACGTCCTGGAGCACTACGTCGAAGGCGAGCGCAGCAACTTTATCGGAATGGACGGATTGGAGCAGATCCAATACACCACGGTCCGCAACGAGCAGACGCGCTGCACTTTCTGTAATAACCATTGCGCCCGGACCTTCATCGAGGTCGACGACGCAGCAGCTTCCGCGCACAGCAGCCTTGGCGGCCGCGCGCCAGATCATCCTGGCCAGTTGCGAGCGCGGAGAATCGCCCGACCAGCAGACCGCGAGCAAGTTCAACGCCTCGATTGCCGCGGTGAAGAAGGAGAATCCGAACCTTGCTGCCATTGCGGCACGGCTCGCCTTCCAGCCTCAGCCGGTTGAGGGCATTGCCTCACCCTCGCGCATCGCCCTACTGCCCGCATCCCGCCGCAGTGCCAAGCAACGCCAGCGCCGCTCGGCGCTGCGCATCGGAATCCCCAAGGTCCTCAATCTCTACGCTTACGGGCCGCTGTTCCACGCATATTTTGTGAGCCTCGGCCTGCTCGCTGAAAACATTGTTTACTCCGACACCACCACGCAGGAGCAGTACCGCAGCACACTAGGACTGGCAGCGGTCGATCCCTGCTTTCCTTCCAAGGTCTGCATCTCGCACGTCCGCAATCTGCTGGAGAAGAGCGATCGCCGGAAACTCGATCTGATCTTCTTCCCGATGATCGACATCCTGACCACCATGCTCGAAGACTGCGCGGCTCCAACGCCTGCCCGGCCGGTGCGGCAACTCCGGAGGCGGTACAGTCGGCGTTCTCGCTCAGCCGCAATCTTTTTGAAGAGCACAAGATCACCTACGTGCATCCGCTGATCAACCTCGCCGACCGCGAACTGTTTGCCTTGCAGATGTTCGAGTGCTGGAAGGATATGCTCGGGCTGGATTGGCAGGAGAATACGCGCGCCGTGGAGGCGGCTTACGCGGCGCAGCATAGCTTCGAGAACCAGCTTCGCAAAGATTCGCGCCAGCTTCTCGACAAAATGGAGCGCGAAGGACAGATCGGTCTGGTTCTGCTCGGACGCCCCTATCATCACGATCCCGGCCTGAACCAGGGCATCCTGGATTCTCTGCAGCAACTGGGCTATCCCATCTTTTCGCAGACTTACCTGCCGCTCGACGCCGATTTGCTGGAGCGTCTTTTCGGCGAAGAGGTATCGCAGGGGCCTGGTTCCTTCCGCGCTCTCGGTTGCCGACGTGTGGAAGCATTCGAACTCGGCCAGCACCAACCATAAGCTCTGGGCCGCGAAGTTCGCCGCCCGGCATCCCAACCTGATCCCCGTCGAGCTGTCGAACTTCAAGTGTGGTCATGACGCTTTCATCAGCCGCGTCATCGAGCAGATTACCGAGTGCGCCGGAAAACCTCACTTCTGCTTCCGCGACATCGACGAAAACAAACCCGCAGCCTCGCTCCGCATCCGCATTGAAACCATCGACTACTTCCTGCGGCAGTACCGCAAGCAGTTGCAGAGCAGCGAACTCCACTAAAACATCAAAGCCCGCCGAGCAAACTCGGCGGGCTTTAATTGTTCGTGGCTCTAGTGTTTTTTTCTTCTCAGCCGGCGTTAGATATCGAGATTCTTCACGTCGAGCGCGTTGTCCTCGATGAACTTGCGGCGGGCTTCCACGTTTTCGCCCATCAGGGTGGTGAAGATGGCCTCGGTTTCCGTCAGGTCCTCGAGTTTGACCGAGAGCAGGGTGCGGCGCTCAGGGTCCATGGTGGTCTCCCAGAGTTGCTCCGCCGTCATCTCGCCCAGACCTTTGTAACGCTGGATCTGATAATCCTTGCGGCCCTGTTCGAGAACGAAGTTGAAGAGATCGCGGACGGTCTTCTTTTCTACCGGCTCGCGCGAGCCTCCCTTGGCGGCGACGCGCGTGGGAGTACCACCCTTGATGGTCTTGCCCTCGATCTTGTCGGCGTCCGCCTTCTCGGCGGCGGAGATGGTGTCGTCGATCTCCTCCTTGGCGGCATCGACGTTCTTCACCCACTCGACATGGAAGGGCGGCTTCATGAACTCGGCGATCTGGCGATAGCGCGTCATCATCTGCTTATATTCCGGGCTGGAGATGAGTGCCCAGCTGATCGCGTGCGGCGTGCCTTGCGAGTTCACGAAGCGCACGTCCCAGATGCCAAGCTCTTCGTCATAGTGGGTGGTGACCGACATGAACTGCTCTTCCTTTGGCAATGGCCTTGAGGCGAGCTTCAATGTCGGCAATGCGCGTGGGCACCGCGTCGGGCGTGCCGTGGAAGTCCTCGCGGCGGGAGAGATCAAACTCCGGCAGCATCTCGGTGACGCGCTCATTGCGAATGCGCTTGTCCACCTTGTCGAGGAAGCCGAGGTACTCGTTGAGCCGGGTCATGAACTGCGCCAGTTGCTTGGACTCCAGCCGGGCGTCACCTTTCGCCGTAGCGAACCACCAGGCCGTCGGAGGCGCGCTTGATCATGACCTGCACGAACTCCGCGTCATTCTTGATGTATTGCTCGAAGCGGCCCTTCTTGATGCGATAGAGCGGCGGCTGCGCGATGAAAATGTTGCCGCGCTTGATGAGCTCATTCATGTGACGGAAGAAGAACGTCAGCAGCAGGGTGCGGATGTGCGAACCGTCCACGTCGGCATCGGTCATCAGGATGATCTTGCCGTAGCGCAGCTTGGACGGATCGAAATCATCCTTGCCGATGCCACAGCCGAAGGCGGTGATCATGGCGCGGATTTCCTCGTGGCCGAGCATCTTGTCGTAACGCGCCTTCTCGACGTTGAGAATCTTACCCTTGAGGGGAAGGATGGCCTGGAAGCGGCGGTCGCGTCCCTGCTTGGCCGTACCACCTGCGGACTCACCCTCGACGAGATAGACCTCGCAGCGCTCGGGATCGCGCTCCGAGCAATCGGCCAGCTTGCCGGGAAGTCCGCCGCTATCGAGCACGCCTTTGCGGCGGGTCAGGTCGCGAGCTTTGCGGGCCGCTTCACGGGCGCGCGCGGCGTCGATGGCCTTATTGATGATCTTGCTTCGCGATCTGCGGGTTCTGCTCGAAGAATGCCCCGAGGCGTTCGTTGATGAAGGCCTGTACGGAGCCTGCAATGTCAGAGTTGAGCTTGCCCTTGGTCTGCCCTTCAAACTGCGGCTGCGGCAACTTGACGCTGACCACCGCGACCAAACCTTCGCGCACATCGTCGCCGGAGAGATTCTCCTTCAGGTCCTTGAACAGGCCAAGCGACTGGCCGGCGGCGTTGATGGTGCGGGTGAGGGCGGAGCGGAAGCCCTGCAGATGCGTGCCTCCGTCGACGGTATTGATGTTGTTGGCGAAGCTGAAGAGAGTTTCGCTGTAGGAGTCGTTGTACTGCAAACCGATCTCGCAGGAGAGCTCCGGCTTTCTCCGACTCCATGTAAATCGGCTTTTCGTGCAGGACGTTTTTGCCCTTGTTCAGATGCTTGATGAATTCAGCGATGCCTCCGCTGAACTTGAACTCGGTATGCTTGGCCTCGCCGGTCTTCTGGTCGGTGGTGCGCTCGTCGGTCAGGGTGATGATCAGGCCTTTGTTGAGGAAGGCGAGCTCGCGCAGACGATTGGCCAGGGTGTCATAGTTGAACTCGGTAACGGTGAAAATCGTCCTGTCGGGAACGAAGTGAACCTTGGTGCCGCGCCGTTTGGTGGTGCCCGGTTTTGATCAGCTTGGTGGTGGGAACGCCCTCGGAATATTCCTGCTCCCAGACGGCGCCATCGCGGCAGATTTCGAGATCGAGCTGCTCGGAAAGCGCATTGACGCAGCTCACGCCGACGCCGTGGAGACCACCGGAAACCTTGTAGGTAGAGCTGTCAAACTTGCCGCCGGCGTGGAGCACCGTCATCACCACCTGGGCCGCGGGCAGACGCTCGCCATCCACATCCATTTCGTCGACGGGAATTCCGCGGCCATCGTCGATGACGGTGACCGAGTTATCGAGATGGACGATCACGTCGATCTTGCTGGCATATCCAGCCAGGGCCTCATCGACGGAGTTGTCCACGACCTCATAGACGAGATGGTGCAAGCCCATCTCACCGGTCGAGCCGATGTACATGGCGGGACGCTTGCGCACGGCTTCCATACCACCGAGAACCTTGATGGAATCAGCGGTGTACCCGGATTCGGCGGTGGTCGCGGTCTTCTTGTCTAGTTCTTCCATGGGAAGAGTGGTCTGTTTCTCGTTCTCGGCTTCGGCAGTTGTTGACTTTGAGGACATTTGTGATTTCCAGGGATCGTTGAGGCTCAGGCAGAAAAATCCGCCAGAAGCAGTAGGAACGACGAAAACAGAGTGCCGGAGCACAGATTCACATGCGCTTGATTTGTCATGCTCACTGATTTCAGCTTCGATGGATGACCGGTTCGAATCGTCGTCACCTGAGATGTACCGCGACCTAATTCATTTTAACACGAATGAAGTTTCTTTTGTTGCCTGTAACTTATTGATCTGCAGTGGGTTAGCTAGGTGTCTCCGCAGGAGATAACAGGGCACTGAATGAGCGAGCAGAGGGGAGGGGAATGGGACCGGCGGCAACCGCTTCAGCGCAGCGCCGAGGTGCGGCGAAACCGGGCCGGGACTGGTCGCTCGAGGATCACCCCGGAAAGAGCCGCCGCGGCGCGTGAGGCCGCCGCCTCTAGTTCGTGGAAAGCTGCAACCGCCGGATCTGATCCAGCGCCGGTGTGTTCTCCGGGTGACTGGCCAACTCCTGCTTGAATTCGGAGATGGCCCGGTCGCGATTGCCGCTGGCATCCAAGATCATGCCGAGGATGTAATGAAAGCCAAAGGACTGCGGCGATCTCGCAATGGCAAGTTCCCCGTTCTGTGCGGCATCGGCCAGTTTGTTTTGGCGCCACTGCGCCATCGCCAGGAAGATGAACTGATCAGAATCCGTGCCATCGATCTGAACTGCCCGCGTCAGGTACTCTTCGGCCTCCTGGTTTCTTTCCCGCCTTCAGCAATTCGTGCCCGAGATTGTAGTTGGAGCGCCAAAAACGCGGATCGCGTTCCAGCACTTCCCGGTACAGGCGAATCGCCTCCTCAGACCGCCCGCGAGCGGCCAGCGCGTTCGCGAGATTGTCCTTGAGATTGCTGCTGTCGGGAACGAATTTCAAGCCGTTTTCAAAGAGCAGAACATCGCTGGCCCATGGCAATTGATTGCTGAACGTGCCGGCCATCCCTGCCAAGGCGAGCAGCACGAACACAGCTGGCTGCGCCCCAGACCTGCTCGGTTCCGTTAGACTCCCCGGCAGTTGGCGAATGGCCAGCGCGATCGAGAATGACAAATCCAACAGAAGGTAGATATAGAAACCGGTCGTGGACAAAGTCGTCCGGCGTGAGCGCACGGAGATAGAGCGCTGGTACAAGCGTAAACAAAATCCAAGCACAGGCGAACTGCGCCACAGCGGCGTGCTTCAGCCGGCGCATCCAGAACAACCCGCCGATGCTGATTGCAATCAGAGTGCTGCCGGCAGCACAAACGTCCTCAGCCCCGGATCAACGACGTAGCGAACGGATAGAACTCACTCAGCTCGGACTGGCAACATCAGGTGACAAACATCGAACCACAAGATGGAAGGCCAGGTAAACACCATCGTCTTCCAACCGGGAGCAGCGGCTTGGCCGTTGCCAACATTTCTCATCGCAAACGACCGCGCCATCAGGTAAACCAACAGCACACCGAAAAATGCGCCGGACGCCTGCATGGACCTGGCCGCGCGCCGCCAGGCTGCACTCTTCTCAGCCGCGAACAACCACGAGAACACAAGGATAAGAACGGGGAAAACCACGGCCGTCTCTTTGGTGAGCAACGCCGAGGCGAACAGCGCCAGCGAAAGCCCCATGCCGCCGTAGCCCTCTCCTTTGCGATAGCGGAGGAAGGCAAGAAAACTGGCGAGGAGCAGCACGGACATAAGCAGATCGTTGGCTGCGGAAACCCACGCCACGTTCTCCACATGCGCGGGATGAACTCCGAACAGCAGAGCTGCGATAAACGCAGTGCTGCGGTCACTCACCAGTTCGTACGTAACCACGAATACCAGGTACGTAATGAGCACATGGAGCGCCAGCGTCGCCAGATGCCACCATGCCGGCCTCAGCCCGAACAGCGCGTAATTCGCACACATCCACAATGCCGTGAGCGGCCGGTAGAGATGCAAAATGGCAGTGGAGTGAAACGCCTGCGGCACGCTGCGAAAAGACTGTATGGCAGCGTTGCGGACAATGGTCACGTTGTCGTCATAAATAAAACCGAACGATAGCGTGCCGAGATACGCAAAAGCCGTGATCGCGCAAACCAGAACTTCCATTACCCCCGGCTTGGCAAGAAACTGCGGCGGCGGGGCAGGCTTCACTATTTCGCATGGGAATTTGGCGGTTGAAGAGACGAGTCATATAGCCTTTGCCCAGCCCTGCATACCGGGATTTTGCCGGCACATGACGGCGAGGTTCGCCTGCAAGTCGCTACCGTCTGTTGACGATTCCCCGCCCGGTTATTTTTCAAATCCTCATCGGCATGACGACGTAGCGATACTTGTACTCTTCTACGCCCTCGGGGCGGAGCTGGCCGGCCGATTGAGAGTCCTTGAACTCGATGCAGACGTTCTCGCTCTCCGTGGCCTTGAGGAACTCGACCAGGTACTGCGAGTTGAATCCGATGGCGAGCGCATCGCCACCGTAGTCGGTTTCAATTGAGTCCTCGGATTCGCCGGTCTCGGTGGAAGAGGAGGAGATGCGCAACTCATTCTTCTCGAAGCGCATTTTGATGGCGCCGGAGCGCTCGTCGGCAAATTGCGCGACGCGCTGAATGGCTGCCTGCAGGTCCACCGTGCGGACGCTGACGCTCTTGTTGTGCTCCTTGGGGAGCACCGCTTCGTAGTTGGGGAACTGGCCGGTCAGCTGGCGCGAGGTGAGCAGGCGGGAGCCCAGGCGGAAGAACAGCGTGGATTCGTCCTTGGCAAACTCCACAAATTCGATCTCAGGCGCGTTGAGCAGCGAGAGTAGCTCAACCATTGCCTTGCGTGGGATCAGGGTCTTCAGCTCGCCTGTAATGTCGAAGGAGAGGCCTTCCTTCATGATGTGGGCGAGGCGGTGTCCGTCGGTGGCCACCATGGTGATGGATTCGGGCTTCAAGACCAGCAGCGCGCCATTCAGGGTGTAGCGCGACTCCTCGTTGGAGATGGCAAAGACGGTCTTCGCGATGAGCGTGCGGAAGGTATGCGCCGGGAATCTTGACCACGCCGCTGACCGGAAACTGCGGCACGCTGGGGAAGTTCGAGCGCGCCATGCCCACCATCTTGGTGATCGAGCGGCCGGCGCGAATATTGACCCAGTGATTCTCCAGCAACTTGATGCTGATGTCGCCGTCGCCGAGAAGCTTTACGTAATCGAACAGCTTGCGGGCGGGAATCGTACAGGCGCCGTCCTTCTTGATGGCAGCCGGGCAACTGGTGCGCAGACTGAGATCCAGGTCGGTGGCGGTGATGGTCAGCTCGCCATCGGCGGCTTCAAAAAGAAAATTGGACAGGATGGGGATGGTGGTCTTGCGTTCGACCACGCCCTGGGTCGCAGTGAGTTCCTTTAGCAGGTCGGATTTGCTGACCGTGATCTCCATGGCGGTTCCTTGAGCGATCGCTGTCTCTGGCATATATCTCCCCAAAACCTTTCGCTGGCTATAACTTGCACTTATATCAAATTAAACCTAACAGAAACCAGCAGTAATAGTAGGCACTTCGGAAAAGTGCAAAACTTAGGAAAATCTATCACTGTTCGGCACTTAGGGCGAGCAAGAGCTTGGAAAAAGAACAATATCGGGAAACAGGACCTTGGATGAATTGTCCGAACCCGTCGATTCTCGGCAGGTTATGCACAGAATAAACAGGGATTCCACAGCCTGAGAAGCGCGGCATCACGCCAGCGGAAGCCGCGAAACAGTTGGCTGGTCAGAAGGTTACAGATTGTGGATGGGCGGTGAAAATTGTGGATCTCCATGATAGAGGATGTTTTCCGAACTTTTCCACGATGGCCGGGGGATGGCTTCAGGATGCGAGATCGAAGTGAGCGGTGTGCTTTCCCGATAATGGAAAGTTTTGCAAGCGGTTTTGCTACTGCTCTTAAACAACTTCAAAGGAAAATAATTACTAGCAGTAGCAGTAGGCGCATAGGAAATGTGGAAAACCGGGAACATTCTTTCAGTTGTATGTCTTTACGAGAAAAAACGAGGCGGAAAACAGGACTGGCCGGCCGACTGGTTGGTGGATGAAACAGAGAGTATGGAAGGAATGCACCGGGTTGTTCACCGGTTGCACAGAGATTCCACAGGCTGAAAACAGGCAAAGAAATGCCCGGGGCACTGGAAGTGCGGCCCGGGCAGGTAGTTAGTTGCTCAACTGCTCTGTGAGTTTGTTGAGCATCCTGTTCAAATCCTTGTCGTCCTTGCGCTGCAGATTGATCTTCTCAATGGAGTGCAGGACGGTGGTGTGGTGCTTTCCGCCGAACTGACGGCCGATCTCAGGCAGCGAGGCCTCGGTGAGGTGCTTGCAGAGATACATGGCGATCTGCCGCGGAAAGACGATCTGGCGCGAGTTGTTCTTCGCCTTGATCTCAGGAATGCGCAGGCCAAACTGCTCGCTGACCGTCTTCTGAATCGCCTCGATGGTCACCTTGCGGCTCTGCTGGTCGATGATGTTCTTGAGCACCTGCTGCGCGGTGGCCAGATTGATTTCCGCGCCGGTCAGCGAACCATAGGCGACCAGACGGATCAGCGCGCCTTCCAGTTCGCGCACGTTGCTGCGGATGTTGCTGGCGATGAAGCTGGCAAACATCATCGGGCAGCACGACTTGATCGCTCTCCGCCTTCTTCTGCAGAATCGCAATCTTGGTTTCCAGATCGGGCGGCTGAATGTCGGCGATCAGTCCCCACTCAAAGCGCGAGCGGAGGCGATCTTCGATCTCGGCCAATTCCTTCGGCGGACGATCGCTGGCGATCACGATCTGACGGTTGGTATCGTGCAGCGCATTGAAGGTGTGGAAGAACTCCTCCTGGGTGCGCTCTTTTCCGGCAAGGAACTGAATGTCATCGATCAGCAGCACATCTACACCGCGGAAACGATCGCGGAAACTGATCATCCGGTCGTGCTTGATGGAGTTGATCATCTCGTTGGTGAACTTCTCGGTGGAGAGATAGACGATGGAGCTGTCGGGTTGACGCAGCTTGACCTCATGGCCGATCGCCTGCATGAGGTGGGTCTTGCCCATACCCACGCCGCCATAGAGGAAGAGCGGATTGTAGGCCTTGCCGGGAGCGGTGGCGACGGCCAGAGCGGCGGCATGGGCAAACTGGTTTCCGCCGCCGATGACGAAGCCGCCGAAGGTGTAGCGCGGATTGAGTTGGGCCGCACCGTCAAAATCAAAGCGCGACTGCGCCGGCGGACGCGACGGAAGTTCCGTTCAGTCCGCCATTGTGGCGAACCACGGGAACCGGAACCGGTTCAGGCTCGGGCGGCACGGTGACGAACTCGACATCGTCGTAGGTGAGGCCGAGATTCTCGATGGCTTCCAGAATCAGGTCGTTATAGCGCTCTCCGATGGTGCAGAACTCAGGAGAGGGAACGGCGACGAAGAGCTTGCCATCGGCGTCGTGGCTGAAGCGCGTGGGCTTGAACCACGTGTCATAGGAGTGGCGGTTGACCTTCTTTTCCAGTGCATCCAGGATTTGCATCCACGGATTCGGAGTTGACGTAACCAAAGCTGACATGTGTCGACCATTGTCCTAAAACTCAAGCCCGCGAGCTTCCCTGCCTTACACATTGTGGAAATGCTAAGGGTGGCCCTGCTGGGGCTTGGCTGGACGGATTTTTAAAATGTCGTCGCTGAACAGACTCAACAGCACAGGCACAACGAACAAACCTGTGAAGCTGGAGGGTGCGGAGCGTGAAACGCCACTTGTACTCGCGGCTGGGCAGGCCCAGCAAAACAGTAACCGCAATCGGATACTAGCACGAATACAAGGCCCGCGAAATGAGCGCCTCCGAACATTTCTTGCGACGGAGGTGTACTCACTTTTCGCCTTTTGATGGCGCTTCGTCAAGAGAGAAATGAACAATGCAGCGCAGAAGGTGCAGAGAAGGGGAAGAAAAATGTACGATGGGACAGAGCGAGCGGTAACCAGACTCGGTTCGGAGCAGTTTGGCCGAAGGGGCATCCTTCATTTATACTTACCCTTTGCTCATCGACATTTCTTGAAGCAGGAGCAGTCAGTCAAATGCCTAAACGGACATTCCAACCCAATCGCCGCCACCGTGCCAAAGTGCATGGATTCCGGCAGCGTATGAAGACCAAAAGCGGCCAGGCCGTATTGTCGCGCCGCCGCGCAAAGGGACGCAAGCGCGTCTCGGTTAGCCCCGGCTACCGCGATTAACCAACGCAGGACCACGCCCGTTCCTGGCCCACTCACCAACGCTGAAGCAGCCATTCCGGCAGAGCAGGCAAGCTGAACCATGGCAATCCTGAAAGCGGAGCGGACTGAGAGCGGAAAGAAGCAGGAACGCGAACGCCGTGGATGACAGCGTGAGCGACACACCGAAAGGCAGTTTCCCGAAGACCGCGCATTTGCTGAAGCACTCGGACTTTCAACGGGTGTATCAGCAGGGGCGGCGCCACTTTTCCGGGAACATGACCGTCTTTTATTTGCGCGAGCCAAACCCGAAGCTGTCCCCGAGGCCGAACCAGGCACGGGGACAGCCAAGGAGCGGGTGCGTGCGCAGGCAGAGGGCGGTGTGCGCATCGGATTCACCGTCTCCAAGGCGCTGGGCGGATCGGTGGAGCGCAACCGGATGCGGAGACGCACCCGGGAAGCGGTCCGCCACCACCTGCCCATGCTGCAAGGCATGAGCGACGCGGTGGACGTGGTGATCAACCCGAAGAAGAGTCTGCTGACGGCGGAGTTCCCGCAGATCTCGCAGGAGATCGAGCGCGCGTTCCGGGTGATCCGGCAAAACTGTGAAGGGGCCGAAAAGAAGAGTGGAAGGCAGGAGGCGCGGCGCAGATGAGAAAGCTCATTCTGATGTTGCTGGCGCTTTATAAGCGCTGGCTTTCGCCGCAATTGCCGGTTGCCTGCCGCTTCACGCCGACCTGCTCGGAGTATGCGGCAGAGGCGGTGACCCGGCATGGAGCGCTGGGCGGAACCTTGCTGGCGCTGTGGCGTCTGCTGCGCTGCAATCCCCTGGGCGGGCGCGGGTTGGACCCGGTTCCAGAACATTTTTGCTGCCGCTGCGCGACAGGCGCTCCAGCGGCCCGCACGCATTAGAACGAAGGCGCGCGTACTGGCAGAGGCCGGACGCGCACGGCAGGACTGTGAAGTATAAACTGGCGGCCGCGGCCGCGCAGATCGGCATACTACCTTGAGCGAGTTCCAGAATCCACAGAACCAGCCCGGCATAGACAAGCGCGTGATGGTTGTTTTTGCCGCCACGATGGTGCTGTTGGTGTTGGCCCAGCAGTTCCTGGTCAAGCCGCAGCAGCAGGAGAATCAGCAGCAACAGGCGGCGAAGAGTGCGCCGGCTCCGGTCGTGTGCCGCCGCGCCACTCCGAGCCTGAGCACCGTTCCTGCGGCCGAGGCGGCAACCACGCCCGTGGC
Source organism: uncultured Acidobacteriota bacterium (assembly GCA_963779365.1). Taxonomy (GTDB): domain Bacteria; phylum Acidobacteriota; class Terriglobia; order Terriglobales; family Acidobacteriaceae; genus TOLSYN. Next base: position 39,550 of record CAVZYB010000014.1, read on the forward strand.
CGCCGTGAAGGCAGAGAGCGAAAAGCACCACGGTGGTGGAAAACGATCTCTACCGCATCACCTTCACCAACCGCGGCGGATTGGTGAAGAGCTGGATACTGAAGAAGTACAAGGACGAGCAGGGGCAACCGCTGGAGTTGGTGCACGAGCAGGCGGCGGCGCAATATGGCTACCCTCTTTCGCTGTGGACCGCTGGGACCAGCCGATGCGCGAGAAGCTGAACAGCGCGCTCTACGTTGCCAGCGGAAGCGGCAGCGCCGGCCCGGTGAAGGATCTCTCCTTCGAGTACGCCGATGGCGACTTGGTGGTGAAGAAGCAATTCCACTTCGACAATACCTATGTCGATCGGCGTGAAGACCAGCGTGCGCCAGGGCGGGAAGCTACCTGACCGCGCTGCCTGCATGGCCTTCGGGATTTGGCGACGCCACCGGGCTGCCCAGCTACGCGGAGCAGCGCCTGGACTACGTTGCCACCGGCGAAGACGTGAAGCGCCTGAAACTGGATAAGAAGGGCAGCCGCCATCAGCGGCGGGCGCGTGATGACCGGCAACTTCCAGTGGGTCGGCGCCTCGGACGCATACTTTGCGGCGCCGTCTTCCTTTCCGAGCAGCCGCAGAACGCCGCGTTTGCCGAGCTGCGCAACGCGATTGAAATTCCCAAAGATCCAGCCAATCCGCAGGGCGAAAAGGCAAAGACCGAGGTGCTGGGGGTCGCCGCCGGAGCGCTGAATGCTCCGTCGAGCGTACGGCTGTTCGCCGGTCCCAAGGCGGTCGATGTTCTGGAGACGGTGCGCAGCGCCAACGGCGGGGATCTGCATGGCACACTGGATTTCGGATTCTTTGGATTTATCGGGCGGCCGCTGTTTGCCTGGGTGCGCTGGACACAGCAACACTGGACCTCGAATTGGGGCTGGACGATCGTGCTGGTCACGGTGCTGATCAACGTGGCCCTGCTGCCGCTGCGAATTTCGCAGATCAAGTCATCGATGAAAATGCAGAAGGTCGCGCCGCAGATGCAGCAGATCCAGGAGAAATACAAGAAGTACAAACTGGATGATCCGCGCCGTGGAGAGATGCAAAAGGAAGTCGCCGCGCTCTACAAGGAACACGACGTGAATCCGGTGGGCGGCTGCCTTCCGGTTATCATCCAGATGCCCTTCCTGTTCGCGTTCTACACCATGCTGAAAAACGCGATTGAGTTGCGGCACGCAGGCTGGTTGTATTTGAACGATCTGTCCGCGCCGGATCATCTGCACATTATTCCGATTGCGACGATCGTTCTGATGATGGCATTGCAGCGCATGATGCCGGCCACGGGCATGAGCAAGGAGCAACAGAAGATGATGAACATGATGACTCCGATCATGTTTGCCATGTTTACCTGGTCGGTGGCTTCCGGATTGGGCCTGTATATTATTACCGGCTCGGTGGTGCAGATTGTGCAGCAGACGATTATGAACCAGACGGAAATGGGCCGGGAGATGCGTGCGATGGCTGAGAAACGCGCCCTGAAAGCAGCGGAAAAGAAGCGGTAACCGGCGAGGAGTAGCGATGGCAATCGAAGAAAAAATAGCTGCGGCAAAGCAGATCAATGAACTGCTGAACAACATTGTGAGACTAGGCGGTTTCCGCGTGAAGTACCGCATCGCGGTCGATCCGCCCGCAGACCAGGGAGCGGAGTGGGACCGGCCGGCGATCCTGGTGGATTTCTCCGGTCCAGACAGCGCCATGCTGGTGGCGCGCAATGGTGAGCTGCTGAATGCGCTGGAAATGGTCACCATGGAATCGGTGGGCGACATGCTGGACGAGCACGACCGGATCAGCTTTGACGCTCATGGGCTTCCGCCAGGCGCGCACCGACGAGCTGGTCATGTCGGCCAAGGTGGCGGCCGAGAAGGTTCGCACGACCGGAGTGCCGTACGCCTTCAGTCCGATGAGCAGCCGCGAGCGCCGGGTAGTGCATCTTTCTCTGCGCGACGTGGAGGACTTGCGCACCGAAAGCGAAGGCGAAGGTCCATCGCGGCACTTGGTTGTGTACCCGAAAGACTACAAGGCAAGGCTCCGGCAGCACCCGGCGCCAGCCGTCCTGCGGCGCGGCGCGGCCGAAGATAGCTGTCGGAACGAGCTAGACAATTTGGGCCCCGTCGCGATTCGATGAGAATATCGCAGCGGGGCTTTTCGTTTGTTGGAATTCCTTAGAGGAACTCACCATGTCCACCAGTGTAAGCATGTTGGCTGAAATTCCAATGTTCAGCCTGCTCGACGACGATGAACGCGCCACGCTTGCGGAGTTGATGAAGACGGAGAGCTTCGACTCGGGCGAAAGCATTTTCAGCGTAGGCGATTCAGGAGACAGCCTGTACATCGTTCGACGAGGCCGAGTGCAGGTTTTCGTCGAAGACGACATTGGCGAGAATATCCTGACCGGGAGAGTCGGGCCCCGGGGATGTCTTCGGCGAGATCTCCATGTTGGATGGAGGCCCAAGAACGGCGACAGCCGTGACGGTTGAGCCAAGTGAAATACTTCGTCTGGACCGCGACTGTTTACAGAAACTGGTTTCAACCCACCCGCACGCCGCTCTTGATCTGCTGACCGTGGTGGGGCGCCGGTTACGTGCGACCGACGAACTGCTGCGGATGCACGTGAGTCGAAATGCAAACGTAGCCGAGTCTGAACAGCTCACGATGGGACAGCGGATAGCGGACCACGTCGCAGCGTTTGGAGGATCGTGGACGTTTATCATCCTATTCTCCGTGGTGGTCGCGGTCTGGATTACGCTCAACAGCATCGCTCTGTTAAAGCATACTTTCGATCCGTATCCGTATATCCTGCTGAACTTGGTTCTCTCCACACTCGCCGCATTTCAGGCTCCGGTCATAATGATGAGCCAGAATCGGCAGGCTGCTAAAGACCGAATCAAGAGCGATCTGGATTTTGAAGTAAATCGCAAAGCAGAGCTTGAGGTTGCAGATCTTCATCGTAAGCTTGATCGGATGTACGACCGGGTGCAGGAGCGCTGGGGTGAGCAGGAGAGGCGCAGAGAAGAGCAGCAAAAAGTGGACGACGACTCCTAGCGAGGCGGGAACGTGAACTTGGACGACACCATCGTAGCCATTGCAACCCCGCCGGGAAAGGGCGGAATCGGCGTGGTGCGTCTGGCCGGTCCTGAGTCGAAGGCGATTGCCATGCGGATGCTGCATCTCGCGGGAGGACGGGTTCTGGAGGCCAATCGAGCGCTCTTCGGTGAGTTGATTGAGATCGAAAGTGGTGAGCGCATCGATGAAGTGGTGGCGACATGGTTCGCGGCTCCGCACTCCTACACAACCGATGAGATTGTCGAGCTCAGCTGCCACGGTTCGCCCGTGGTGTTGCGCCGGGTGGTGGAGATGGCGATGGCGCAGGGCGCGCGCCTGGCAGAGCCCGGGGAGTTTACGCAGCGTGCTTTCCTGAACGGAAGGCTGGATCTGACCCAGGCAGAGGCGGTCCGCGACCTGATTGACTCGCAAACCCTGTATCAGGCGAAGGTGGCCGCACAGCAGTTGAAAGGATCGCTGTCGCGAGCCCTGCTGCCAATGAAGGAAAAGCTGATCGCCCTGATTGCACGACTCGAGGCGGGCATCGACTTCGCGGAAGATGACATAGCGGTAATGCCTGCGGATGAGATTCTGGCGGCGATAGAAGACGTCAGTGTGCAATTGCGCGGCCTCGATGCGAGCTTCGCGTTTGGCAAGGTGGTGCACGAGGGATTGACTATGGCCATTGTCGGGCGTCCGAATGTGGGCAAGTCGAGTCTGTTCAATCAACTGGTCGAGCGCGAGCGCGCGATTGTGACCGCGCTTCCGGGGACAACGCGCGATCTGGTGACCGAGACAGTGGCGCTGGGCGGAATTCCGGTGCGACTGGTGGATACGGCGGGAATTCGCGAGGCACTGGATGAAGCGGAACACATCGGCATTCGTAAATCCATGGAAGCGCTGGCCGACGCCGACCTGGTGCTGGTGGTGGTGGACGCCAGCGCGGAACTCAGCGATGTGGATCGCGAACTGTTGGCCGATGTCGCAGAGCGGGCCGCAATTTTGGTGCGCAACAAAGCGGATCTGTCAGAGCTCAGCGAAGAGTTATCTCTAACGCATCTGCCGGCAGTCCGGACTTCGGCGGTGACTGGCGAAGGAATTGCCGAATTACGCGCCGAGATTCTGCGCACGGTGCGCGGGCACGCCTGCCAGGACGGTGGAGCGATGCTGACCAACCTGCGGCAGCAAAGCCAAGTCCAATCGGCGCTGAGCGGCTTGGCCGCCGCCGCATATTCCGTGCAAAGTGAAATTCCTCATGAGATGGTGCTGCTGGATCTCTACCACGCGCTTCGCGCAACCGACGAACTGACCGGCGCAACTACGGCAGACGACATTTTGAATCTGATCTTCTCCACCTTCTGCATCGGAAAGTAGAACGGTGTCCGACACCGGCGCCAGCACTCCGCTTAGAAAGAAGCCATCTGACGAGGAAAAACACGTCCGGGAACCTAGTCTTTTGCCACCGGATCGGCACCCCGTCACCGGACACAGGATGTCTTTCCGCCGCGGAGAACGGTAGAATCCGTGAAGAGCAAGGCCATGTTGTGTGTCTTTGCCGCAAGCCTGGGGGCGCACCATAATGGGCAAGAAGCCAAAAAGACAGAAAGCGGGCGGCGAAGTGCTGCGTGACGCCCAAGAGATGGCGAAGATCGAGGAGTATTGGCAACTGCTGGGTCCAGCTAAACCGCGCAACCCTCCCAAGAAATACGATTATGTGGAAGAGTTGGCCTACCTTCAGCAGGAGCTAATCAAGCTTCAGGAATGGGTGCGCATGAAGGGACTGCGCGTTTGCGTGCTGTTCGAGGGCCGTGATGCGGCCGGCAAGGGCGGAGTGATCAAGCGCATTACCCAGAGCCTGAACCCGCGCGTTTGCCGCGTCGTGGCTCTGGGCACGCCGACCGAAAAAGAACGCGGCCATTGGTACTTCCAGCGTTACGTTGCTGAACTACCAGCACGGGGTGAGGTGGTGCTTTTCGACCGTAGCTGGTACAACCGCGCCGGGGTCGAGCACGTAATGGGCTTCTGCACCGCGGAGGAATATCGCGACTTCCTGATTGCCTGCCCCGAGTTCGAAAACATGCTCATCCGTTCCGGCATGATTCTGATCAAATACTGGTTCTCCGTAAACGATGAGGAGCAGGAAAAGCGCTTCCAGGAGCGCATGAGGAATCCCATCAAGCGTTGGAAACTCAGCCCCATGGATATGCAGTCGCGGAGGCACTGGGTGGATTACTCGCGTGCCAAAGATGAAATGTTTGCCCAGACCGATACCAAGAAGAGCCCGTGGATTGTGGTGAATGCCGACAACAAGAAGCGCGCCCGGCTGAACTGCATTGCGCACCTGCTGCGACAGATTCCCTATCACGACATGAAACCTGTGGAAGTCGAACTGCCGCCGCGCCAGGCGGCGGATTATGAGCGGCCAAAGATGTCGACTCAGCGCTTCGTGCCTGAGATCTACTAGTGCAGGGTCCCTGCGGAATCAACTTGCGACTGGCTTGTTGCGATGCAGCAGTAGTGCCAGCGCGCAGGAGCCAAGGCGGGCGATCATATTCTCGGCGCGGCCGTTGATGATGATGGGAACCCTGGCGCCAAGAACCAGCCCTGCCAGTTGCGCATCGGCCAGTTGTTCGAGTTGCTTGGCGAGAATGTTACCCGCCTCGAGATTGGGAACCAGGAAGATGTCGGCCTTACCGGCAACCGGCGAGACCACACCTTTTGCTTTCGCCGCGTCCTCGGAAATTGCAACGTCAAATGCAAGCGGCCCGTCGAGCATAGCCCCGGTGATCTGTCCGCGGTCTGCCATCTTGCACAGCACGGCCGCGTCAATGGTTGAGCCGAGCTTTGAGGAGACGATTTCCTGCGATGACAGAATCGCCACCTTGGGCATCGCGAGTCCGAGCGCGTGGGCGAGATCGACTGCGTTCTGAATAATGTCCCGCTTTTCTTCGAGCGTAGGAGTGATGTTCACCAGTGCGTCGGTCAAGAACAACGCCCGCTCGGAAGCAGGGACATCGATGGCGAAGACATGACTGAGCCGTCTTTCAGTGCGCAGTCCTTGCGGGCGATCCACGAATTGCAGCAACTCATCGGTATGCAGGCTCCCCCGCATGAGAGCATCGACCTTCATGTCACGAGCCATACGTACAGCCTGTTCGGCTGCCGCGTGACTGTGCTCGACGGAAACAATCTCGAACCCTGACAGGTCGATCTGCGCCTGTGCGGCGGCAGCCCGGATCTTCGCCTCTGGACCGACGAACACGGGGACAATCAGGTTGGCCTTTGCGGCTTCGACCGCAGCGTGCAGCGTGAGCGAATCCACCGGATGCACGATCGCCGTGCGTATTGGCTCGAGTCCCCGGCTCTTCTCGATCAATCGCCGATATTGGCGCCCCTTCTCCAGCAGCTTGACCTCCCGTAGAGTCACCCGCTCGCGTGAAATCTTTTCGCTGGGCGCAATGACGTCGGCAGTACCGCTGATGACCAGTTCGCCGTGCTGGTTCGTCGCCTGGCAATCAAATGTGACGCGGTGTTTTTCTTCAAACTTCTCGGCCACTTTGACCGAAACCGTTATCGTGTCACCAATTCGCACCGGGCGCCGGAAACGCAGCGACTGACCCAGATAGATCGCGCCCGGACCGGGCATCTGCGTGCCCAGGACGGTTGAAATCAGAGCGCCGCCCCACATGCCGTGCGCGATGATCGTGTGAAACATATCGCTCTTCGCGTATTCCTCGTCCACATGGGCCGGGTTAACGTCGCCGGACATGATGGCGAAAAGCTCGATGTCCTTGTAGCTGAGGGTGCGGGCAATGCTGGCGGCGTCGCCAACCTTTAACTCGTCAAACGTGAGGTTCTCGATGCGCTCCATGCGGCAGACCTCCGCCTCGACCTTCGAGGGCACGCCAGGTACGGACGAATTCAGTGTAGCTCCTATCTCAGTCCAATTCGCGCTCCGGCGCGAACGAAGTTCCCGGAAGTCGCATTCGGGGAAAACGGTCTGGACTGGTGGGGGAGCACGTCTCCCAAACGACGCGGATGCGGTTCCTCGGCAAAGCGCCGTTGGGAACTCTCAATACTTTGCGATCTCCGTCAACGGATCGCTTCGACAACGCAGCCCGCTACGCAATTCGTCGTCCCAAATCCGGCGCACAAATGTTACAAAGTAGGTCACAACATCATGGAATCCCCGCGCACTCCCAAACCCGTCCGCTCCTACCACTTGATTGCTCTCGTCCTGCTCATCGCATTTTTTGCCCAGTGCGCCTGGTTTGTCGCCTCGGTTCCGCTTACGCAACCGGAGGCGGATCAGATTCTGCGTGGCGTCGCGCTTCTCCGCCACGTCCCTCTCGCAGCCGAGTCTGTTGCCTCGCCCTTGGTCCCCTTGCTCTCCGTTGCCGGCATCATCTTTCATCTACCTCAGAACCCTGTTCTGCTCGACCAGTTCTGGCTTGACCAGCATCGCTGGCTCATTCGCGCACCCTTCCTGGCCACCGGACTTTCGCTCGCGCTCTCACTCTGGTATGTTGCGCGCCGCCTTTACGGAACCGCTGCCGGCCATCTCGTGCTCGCGCTCTTCGCCTTCAGCCCCGGAATGGTGGCGTGCTCGTCCCTTGCCAGCCCGCAGATCTTTGCCGCCTGGGGTGCCTTCGGCCTCATCTTCACCGCCATTGCCACCGCGCACACCCTGTATGCGCCGCGCGAGGTTATTCTCTGGAACTGGAAGCGCATCGCCCTGCTGGGCATTTCCATCACCTTCGCCGCCGGAGCCCAATGGACTCTTGCCTGGCTGCTGGTTCCTGCCGCCGCCTTCATGTTGTGGGCAGTCCCCCACCGCCGCACGGCGGCGCTCCTAATCCTCTCCGCCGCCATTGCGGTGTCGCTTGGGCTGCTCGATCTCTGTTATCTCGCAAGCCCTCGCGCCCTGGCCCATGCTCTGGCCCATGCCGGATGGCTCGCCTGGGAGCCCGCCGCACTCTCTCCGCGTCTGTTCGCGCGCATCCTTGCGCGCTTCTTCCTAGACGCAACTCCGGGCGCATTGCTCGCTGCCCTGTGCGCGCTCATTGCGTGGTTCGCCTGGAGGCGCACACGCTTCTTCGGCAACACCGCCCCTCTCATCGTCTTTGTCTTGCTGCTCGGGATGGCCATTCTTCTTCCTGAGAATGGTGCGGATGTAATCCTGTTCGCCTCGCTTCCGTTTCTGCTCCTCTTCAGTGCCGGGGTATTTGCCGATCTAATCGAGAGCAAACTCCAGGCGCCCGCCCTCGGCGTGATTTTCGCCATCATCGCTGCCCAGGCCGCCTACAGCATTGCCAGCCTGGTGCGCATGTATTCGCGCCTGCCCGGCTCCTAAGAGCCCTGCCGACGCAATCTGCTTTGGTGCCAGAACCGGGCACGAACCAATTCCAAGGTGCGATAATCGCTGTGGCATGATTTCCTTCCAACGTGCGGTCGATCGCCTCTACGCTCTCGGCCACGAACTTCAGCAAGGTCCCTCGCGCAAGTTTGATCTCGCGCATATGCGCATCCTCTGTGACGCGCTCGGCAACCCGCAGCGCAGCTTTCCCTCCGTACTCATCGCCGGAACCAATGGCAAGGGTTCCACTGCGGCCACGCTCGCTTCCATCCTGCACGCCTCATCGCACCGCGTCGGCCTCTACACCTCGCCTCACCTGCTGCGCATCAGTGAGCGTATCTGCGTCGATGGCCAACCCATTCCGGATGGTGTCTTCGCCGCCGCCTATGACCGCGTTACCGCCGCTGCCGCGCCGTTGGTCGCTGCCTCCGCGCTCCCTCATCTGCCCAGCTTTTTTGAAACCCTGACCGCCATGGCCTTCGATTTCTTTGCCGCATCCAGCATCGATATCGCCGTCCTTGAAGTCGGCATGGGCGGACGTCTCGATGCCACCAATATCGTCGAGCCGGTCCTCTCCGTCATTACCGACATTGATATCGATCACCAGAAATATCTGGGCGACAGCATCGCTGAAATCGCGCGCGAAAAAGCCGGTATCCTTCGCCCCAACGTTACCGCCGTCACCTTGCCCCAGCATCCGGAGGCCAATCAGGTACTCGGCGAGCGCATGGCCGCCGTCGGCGCGCGAGCCGTCAGTGCGGCTCGCAACCTGCCTTCGCTCTCGCCTCAGTCTTCCGTACTGGTCCACACCTCATCGGTGGAAACCCGATTTCAGTTGAGTGTTCTAGGCGAGGAGGTAGAGATCGTCTCGCCGCTTGTCGGCCGCCATCAGCTCCGCAACCTAGCGCTCGCCATTACCGCTGCCGAGGAGCTGGCCTCTCAGGGCTTCCACATCACTGCGGCAAGCATCGCGGCCGGTATTCGCCAGACCGTCTGGCCGGGACGCTTCCAGCGCATGGAGGCCACCGCCCAGCGTCCCGAGATCATTCTTGACGTCGCCCACAATCCCGCCGGAGCCTGGGCTCTGCGCGCTGCTCTCACCGAGCATCTCGGCGAGCGTCCGCTGGTCCTGCTCTTCGGGGCCATGGCCGACAAAGCCGTCGACCAGATCGCCAAGATTCTCTGGCCCCGGATGGCTCACGTGGTTCTCACCCGCGCCGCCAACAATCCCCGTTCTGCTGCCGCCAACGATCTCGCCGCCCTGGCGCAATCGCTCGGGGTCGAGCACTCTGTCTCGACAACCGTCGGCGAAGGTGTCGAGCTCGCCTTGGCCGAAGCCCGTAAGCTCGGTCCCGAGTCCGTGACCGTCATCGCCGGTTCCATCTACGTCGCAGGAGAGGCGATTCAGGCGCTCCGCGAAGCCGCGCCCGTCTAAAGAATTTCTAATGCTATCGCTTCCAGTAAAGCAGTATCCTTGAGTCAGCGGGGGTTGGCGTGAGATCGCTGCTGCTTCGCCTCATTATCGCCTTGGGATTCGCCGCCAGCGCGGTGGCCGCATTCGTTGCTTTCCGTCATGCTGGCATCGCCGTGAACTTCCTCGTGCTGTTCACCTATCTCTGCGTTCTCATTGTGGTCATTGCCGTTATGCTCAACTACCCGCGCTTACCCCGGCAGGTAATGGTCAACGACTTCGCCGATAAACTCGAATTCCAAAACCTTCTCCAGACCACCAGTTTCATTGCCGACCGTGCTTTTCGTGTGGACGAGTTCGCCGACGAAGGCCCGCATTATTTCCTCGAACTGCAAGACGATGGCGGCATCCTTCATCTTTCCGGCTCTTACCTGTATCACTACGAGCCCATCGATGGCTCTCCGCGCCACTTCCCCTGCACCCACTTCACGGTTCGGCGGCACGCCCAGCTCGGCTATGTTGTCGATCTCGTTTGCGGCGGTCTGGTCATTGAGCCGGAAGTCGAAGCTCCGCCCTATTCCGCGAGCTACTTCGGGGAGCACCGGGTGCCGAAAGATGGCGCCATCCTGCGCGACATCGACTTCGATACCTTGCGCCTGCAGCGTACCGCGTCGAAGATTTACCTGCACTGATCCATTCGTCCCCTTGCACGAGGACGCTTTCGATCCGGACGCCGAGCTCAGCTCCCTGTCGAGTCAGTGTCCGCCGTGATAGGGATGATTGTTCAGAATCGTGAATGCGCGGTAGATCTGTTCGGCCAGCACCACCCGCGCCAACTCATGCGGCAGGGTGATCTTTCCCAGCGACAGCGTCTGCTGCGCCCGTGCCATCGCCGCCGCTGTCCACCCGTCCGCCGGACCAATCGCAAAAATCAGCTCTTGTGTTCCCCGCTCCAGGTGTTGCCGCACAAAGTTCGCCAGTTCTTCGCTGCTCAGTTGCTTGCCGCGAGAATCCAATGCCACCAGCACAGGAGCAGTACGCCCCGTCCGCTCCAGGCTCTTCAGCAGCGCCTCCTCGGTAGCGCAATCGCCTGCCTCTACCGCCGAGTAGCGGCTCGCCCGCTTCACGTACTCAGCCGTCAGCTCGTCCACGCAACTCTCCTTGCTCGAACCCTTCCTCTTCGTAATCGAGATCAGGCGTATCTTCATCGCGCTTCTTTCACGGAAATACACTTTCAGGCAAACAACAGCGCGGGCTGCTTTCGCCCGCGCTGGTTGGTCTCACTCTTTTACTTTCGTTTCGCGACCGTCTTTTTCGCCGCCGTCTTTTTCACTGCCGCTTTCTTCGTAGCCGCTTTCTTGATGCTTTCTTGACGCGTCTTCTTGACTGCGGTCTTTTTTGCCGCCGTCTTCTTCACCGTCGTCTTCTTTGCCGCCGCTTTGCGTGCCGGAGCCTTTGTGCCGCCGCGGGCGCTCTGCTTGGCTGCTGCTCGCACGCTGGGTGCCTTTTTCGCCGGAGCCTTCTTCGCGCTCTTCTTTGCCCTTGGCACTTCCATCTCAGGTGCCGTCTCTACCGGAGCTGCCGCCGCCGGCGAGAGCAACTCCTCGGCGGTCAACTTGTGCGCCGACTTCCACAAGCGCTCCAGGTCATAGTAAGCCCGCCGCTGCGCATTGAAAATATGCACCACGAAATCCACATAGTCCAGCAGGATCCACTCCGCGGTCTGGTAGCCTTCGCGCGCGTTCGGTTCCACGCCCATGTCTTTTGAAAGCCGCTCATCCACCTCATCGGCGATCGCCTGCACCTGTCGCGGATTGCTGCCGCTGCAGATCAGAAAGTAATCGGTAAAGGTGCTCGACTCCCCAGGCAACTGGAGCAGCGCAACATCCTCGGCCTTCTTATTGTTCACCGCCTCAAGGGCAAGTGCGACTTGTTTTCGAATATCTTGCGTGGGCATTGTTCCCCTTCTCTGTTGCACTATTGTGCTGGGCTTCGCCTCTGGATGCAAGCGGCATGACTATCTATGGGCTTGAGATTCTGTGTGGACTCAATGTTTCCGCAGTGGCCATTCAAGCCTTCTTCTGGCTTGCGTGGGGCAGCGGCTCAACCCGCGGCGGCTCCGGAGACCCAGGCTCTTCCTCACCGTCGTAGATCCTCAGCTTCGTGATGTACTCCGCCACCGCGCGCGGCACCAGCTCTTCCAGCCCGTCTCCGCGCCGCGCCGCTTCTCGAATCGCCGTGGCGCTTACTTCCTCGTTTACATCCGGCAGCAGATGGATGGTTGCGCCGTTCGTCTCAAGCGATCCTGTTTCCATCAACGTCCGTGCCCCTGCCTCGCTTGGCCGCAGCTCACCGGGCAGCGCCCGAGCCACATCTTCCAGGGGAAACCCGGGGCGGCTGGTAACAATAAATTCGGCCGAACGCAGCAACTCGACCGGCGAGCGCCACTTCGCAATGTACTCGAACGCATCCATGCCAATCAGGAAGTACAGCCGCGTTCCAGGCTTCATCCGGGCCCGCATCCGGGCCACGGTATCCACCGTGTAGCTTGCCGGCTGGCCGGAGGCGCGCACAATCTCCGGTGCCTCCAGCAGCGATGGCACAAACCGCTGCTCGTCGGCCAAAGCCAGGGCGAGCATCGCATAACGATGATAGAAATTTGTGACCCGTTGTTGCGTCTTTAACGGCTGCACGTCGGCTGGGACAAAATACACCCGTTCCAGATTGAATCGCTCCGCCGCCGCCCGCGCTACGGCCAGATGACCCCGGTGCACCGGGTCAAAGGAGCCGCCATAGAGCGCAACGGGATGGATTGGGTCGTTCATTCGGTGGGCAAAATTGCGGCGCGGACCGCGATGGCCCGCGCCGGTATGTTGGCTAGAACTACTTCGCTGCCTTCTTGGCGGCTTTCTTCGCTGTCTTCTTCGCAACTACTTTCTTCGCGGCCACTTTCTTCACGGCCACCTTTTTCACGGCCTTCTTTGCTACCTTCTTCACGGCGGTCTTCTTGGCAGCCGGCTTCTTTGCGGCGGCCTTCTTCGTTGCAGCTTTCTTTGTAGCAGCCATTGGTATTCTCCCTTTTGTTAGTTTGTTCACTTCGCCTTCTGTCTCCGTATCAACCATCACGGATTCAGCAAGCTTTCCCCCGTCGGCGTTCCGCCGGCGAACCTCTTCGACGTAGCGCGCCATCGCCCATGCCAGCTCGGTAACTCCGGCCCCGGTCACCGCGGAGATCTCATAGAATTCGAGACCCAGCTTGCGCGCGTGCTTGCGCAGCTTTTCCACTTTTTCCGGACTCGCGGCGTCGGCCTTGCTCGCCACCACGATCATGGGTTTGTGCTCCAACCCCGCGCCAAACCTGCTCAACTCGCGCAGGATCACATCGTAATCTTTCACCGGATCAGGTCTTCCGCTCACTTCCGAGCAATCGACCAGATGTACCAGGCAGCGGGTGCGTTCGATATGCCGCAGAAACTGAGTGCCCAGTCCTGCGCCTTCGCTCGCACCTTCAATCAATCCAGGAATGTCGGCCACCACGTAGCTCACAACATTCGGCATCTCACCCAGCGCCACAACCCCAAGGTTGGGCTGCAACGTGGTGAACGGATAATCCGCAATCTTCGGACGTGCCGCCGAGATCCGTGAGATCAGCGTGGACTTGCCGGCGTTCGGATAGCCCACCAGTCCCACATCGGCCAGCAGCTTCAGCTCCAGCCGCAGCCGCAGCTCCTGTCCCGGACGTCCCGGCTCATGTTCCCGTGGAGCCTGATGCGTCGGCGTGGCAAAGTTCTGATTGCCGCGTCCGCCGCGTCCCCCTTTGGCAATCACAAGGCTTTCATTGGGACTTGCAAAATCATGAATCAGTTCGCCGGTCTCGTCGTTATAAACCAGCGTGCCGACCGGAACTTTCAGGGTGATGCTATGACCTTCCGGGCCGGTGCGGTTGGAGCCTTCTCCGTGACGTCCGCGTTGCGCTTTGTACTCCGGGTTAAAGCGGAAATGCACCAGCGTGTTGTGGCGCTCGCTGGCTTCCATAATGACATCCCCACCGCGTCCGCCGTCTCCGCCACTGGGGCCTCCGCGCGGTACAAACTTCTCCCGCCGGAAGGCCATGCAGCCATTGCCGCCGGCTCCGGATGCCACTCGAATCTTTGCTTCATCTACGAACATCGATACTCGCGTCCTTCTGCTGAGCTATTTCACCACAACTAGTGCAATAAACATAGATGGGAAATTGGAAAGGAAGATACATTGACATATGTAAATGTATTGCCTTCGTCCTTTTTCTTCTTGCCGGCCCGCATCGTGCCGCGCATTCCTCGCCCGGCGTCCCCTTCTATCGCGTGCATTCAATGCCTCCTCGAAGCCTGTATTCATGCGCCTTTGCGGCATCTTGTGCTTTTCTAGCCTGCTTCCGCGCCCAGCCACAAGCCTTGCTCTCATTGTGATGCGCGCTGATTCCACACCGGCGAATTTTGTTGTCGTCCCGAACAAAGTCAGCAACCCCTATTCGCTCAAATCATCAGCGCGATCCCAGCAAAGACCTTTCCAACAGCCCGGATTCCGTTCGGTGCCTCATTCTCGACTCTGCCGCACCGGTGTGGCCGGCGTGTGCCCTTGCTCTTGCTCCTGCTGTTGCACTTGCTGCTCTCGCTGTTGCCGTCGCTCTCGCTGTTGCCGTCGCTCTCGCTGTTGCTGTGTTGCTCTTGCTCCTGCTGTTGCACTCGTTCCTGCTGTTGCTCTTGCTCCTGCTGTTGCTCTTGCTCCTGCTGTTGCACTCGTCCCTGCTGTTGCTCTTGCTCCTGCTGTTGCACTCGTTCCTGCTGTTGCACTCGTCTGCTGTTGCTCTTGCTCCTGCTGCTGCACTCGCTCCTGCTGTTGCTGTTGCACTTGCTCGCTCCTGCTGTTGCTGTTGCACTTGCTCGTTCCTGCTGTTGCTGTTGCACTTGCTCGCTCCTGCTGTTGCTGCTGCACTTGCTCGTTCCTGCTGTTGCTGGCATTGCTCGTCCTGCTGTTGCTCTTGCTCGCTCCTGCTCTGCTCCTGCTCCTGCTGTGTTGCGGTTACTCTCGTTGTCGTTGCTCTTGCTGTTCCTCTTGCTGTCGTTGTTGCTGTTGTTCTTGCTGTGTTGCCCTTGCCATTGGCTTTGCTTTCGTCTTCACTTCCTCCATGCTCTCTGCTCCCACGCTGTCATCCCGAACAAAGTGAGGGATCCCTGCGCCATCCAAATTATCGGCGCCGCCCCAAGGCCTTTCCACCAGCCATCGATTCTGTTTGGGGCCCTGCTCTTGTGGTTGCTTTGCTCCTTGCCCTCGCTCCAGACGCAAAGCGGCCTCGCCGTCAGGCGAGGCCGCTGTCTTGCACTCTTGCGTGTTCTTACGCTTGTGCGACCGGTGCTGCCGCAAGCGGCTCGATGGCAACGAACTTACCCATCCGTCCGCGATCGATAAACTTCACCTTGCCGTCCATCTTGGCAAACAGCGTATCGTCCTTGCCGCGCCCGACGTTGAGACCGGGCTTGATGCGGGTGCCGCGCTGGCGAACGATGATCGTGCCGCCGGTAACCGTTTCGCCGCCGAAGGCTTTGACCCCAAGACGCTGGGCGTTCGAGTCGCGGCCGTTGCGGGATGTTCCTTGACCTTTTTTGTGTGCCATAACGAAGTTCCTGTTCCTTCAGTCATTCGCCGCTTGAGCCGCGAACCGTGAATGTACCCGTACGCGAATTTCCCCGTACAAGGTTACCCCGTAAAGGTTACTTGCTGGATTTCTTGCTTGCCGTCTTTTTCGCGGCGGCTTTCTTCGCCGGAGCCTTGGTGGCCACCGGGGTTGCGTCGGCTTCGATGGTCTTCGCGGCCTTCGGTGCCTTTACGGCAACCGCTGGAGCCTTGAAGGTCTCTCCCCCGGCGCTGATTTCCGCAATCCGCACCTGGGTGAACGGCTGTCTGTGTCCGTTCAGCTTCTTGTACTGTTTCTTGCGCTTGAAAGTGAAAGACCAGAATTTTGTCGGCGCGGCCCTCTCCGAGGATCTCGCCAATGACCTTGGCATCCTCGGCTTTGGCGATCTTGCCTTCTTCGCCGCTGACTGCCAGGACTTCGAACTCAATATTCTGGTCGCTGTGGTTGGACGTCTTTTCGATCTTCAGGACGTCACCGGGAGCGACGCGATACTGCTTACCGCCAGCGCGGATCACCGCGTACATAGCACTGCCTCCATAAATCTTCCCTCCATCGGAGGACACCGCTATTAAGAGGGGGCCGATGGGGTTGCTCAAGATCAATTCTGTGCGCTTGCACTTCCTCGCAGATCGAAAGATCGAAGGCAGATCCGGCGCTTTTTACGCCCCCAGAAACAGGAGCGAACACCAGACCTGATGCGAGGTGCCTCTGACGAGGCGAAGCAGTACAGGCAAACCATAGGATTTTAACGTTTTCCAAAGCCCGAGGTCAAACCACCCTTCCGGCTGGGCTCCGGGCGCCCTCCTAAGCGGCGCTCCTGAGCCGGTCAATCAAGTCACGCGGATGTACCGGCTTACTCAAAAGCTCGAAGTCATATCCTCTCGCGCGCACCTCATTGATCAGGTCCGTGGAGGCGGCGTGACCCGAAAACAGCAGCACCTTGCAACCAGGGAAACGTTCCCGGACGGTGACCGCGAGTTCAACCCCGTTCATCTCGGGCATGCAGACATCGGTAATCAGCAGATCGGGAACTCTGGTGGCGATCAGCTCTAAAGCGCTTTCCCCGCCGTAAGCGGCAAAGGCCTGGAACCCGCTCGAGTTGAGGATCGCCGCCAGGGTGTCGGCGATGACGTGTTCGTCATCCACCACCACAATCGTGCGCCGTTCGTCGCTTACCCGCGTGCCGGCCTTCAGCGCCTCGTCAATGGATACGGTTTCAAAATATTCGGTAGCCATAATGCCTCCGCCCTCACGCTACCATCCTCGCCTTCATACGGGGAGACTGCTTACGCTGCGGTTTGAGGCGGCTTTACGCGACGTGACCCAGCATTAAGTGAAGACACGCAGGCGACAACTTCGCGATAAGCAGCATCTATTTTTCCCGTCCGTTAGGTTAGCGTTACGCTACCGGCGCGTGATGTATACGTTGGGTTAGGGATAGGGGGTCGGCGAAGTGCCAATGGCAAAGGAAAAATTGTCTGGGGCTAAGGTGCTCAATTTCGGCTCGGTGCTGCAAGCCGATGTTCCGCAAGGCCGAAACGGGAAACATCATGGCACCATTCAAAAGATCATGAGTGACTTGGCGCAGTTGGAGCCCGGGCGGGCCCTGAAAATTGCGTTGGCAGAGCTCCCTGATTCGAAGGAGAACGTGCGTTCTGCCCTCAACCGGGAAACCCGTATGCGGGGAATCAGCGTCTCCACCGCCAGCGATGAGGACTTCCTCTACGTGTGGAAATCGAACGGGGGCAGCAACGCCAAAATCGCCAGGTGATCGAGCCCTGCTCTCCCGTCCAAGCAACCAGTGCCCGGTGATCAGAATGTTCGCTCGCCGTGTTCTCGCTTCGCTGCGCGCGCATAGCGCAGCTTCAGGAAGATGATCGAGCATTGCAGTCCCAAGGTGACGGCGTTCGGCAGAATCACCGGCATCTGTCGCGTGACAATGCCATACAACAGCCACAATGTGATCCCTGCCGTAAATCCCAGCAACGTCCCAATATGCAGGTCCTCGGCGCGCTTTGTCTTCCACACGTGCAGAACCTGCGGAAAGAATGCAATTGTCGTCAGCGTGCCGGCTGCGTATCCAATCCAGGTCACCACCGTTGCCATCTCTCAAGACCTCTAGTTGCCGTAGAAAAAAGTAAGCCGACATTCCCGCGCCGATCGTAATGACAATCCAGCGCACATGTTCCTGCTTCATCTTCTGCGCAAAGTACGCGCCGTAGTAGCCGCCCAGAGTTGCTCCGGTGACCATAATTGCCGCATGTTTCCAGTAGATGACACCGTGGATCACAAACGCCACAATCGCGATCCCGTTGCACACCGCCGCCTGCACGGTCTTGTAGGCGTTAATCCGGTGAATGTCATTCAACCCCAACAGCGCCAGCAGGGCCATCATCAGAATGCCCGCTCCCGCTCCGAAGTAGCCAATGTAGAACGCCACAAAAAACTGTGCCGCCGCTCCGCCCCAGGTGGAGAGTGCCGCCTCCCCGTCCGGACGCAGTGCCGAGGTGATCTTCCGGCTGAACGCAAACAGCAAGGTCGCCGCCAGCAGCAGGTAGGGAATCAGCCGCAGAAAAGTCTGTTGCGGAGTCACCAGCAGCGTCACCGCTCCCAGCAGTCCGCCCACCAATCCGGTCGTCAGCAGAGGCCACAGCACCCGCCGTGCTTCTGCTCCGCGCAGTTCATTGCGATAGGCGCCGATGCTCCCCAGAATCCCCGGCCATAGCGCAATCGTATTCGTCGCATTCGCCTGGATCGGCGGCACGCCCACCAGAAGCAGCATCGGGAAGCTCAGAAAGCTGCCGCCGCCGGCCACGGCGTTCATCGCCCCGCTTACCACTGCCACCCCTAACAACAACCCAGCTTGTTGCCACGTCAACATCCCACAATTGTAAGCTGTCCGCTACCTCGTGCCGTCGGGCTAGTCCGGAGGTGACGCAAACAAGATGGGCCGGCAATCGCTCCGGCTCAGCCTCTGGCGGCCCACAGCCGCCCGCGGTTGGCGAATGTAGGTTTACAGAACTGTCCGCGCTTATTGCGGTACCACCCTCGCGTAGTGGAAGACCGTGGTGCTGCGCTTTCCGTCCTGCTCGTAACTCCACTCCTCGTCGTGATGGTTGCCATCGAGGAAAACGATTGCCACGGCGGTCATGTGCCCATCGTGTGGCCCAATATTGGTTCCATCCTTATACTCAAATACCAGCCGCGCCGGACTCGCCGAAACCAACTTCATCCGAGGCTGATTGTGAGCCGCGCAGTAGTGGGTCGCCAGCAGCTCATCCATGTCCGGATGAAACATCGTGACCATCTCGTGCGGCGTCCCCTCGTCCATCCAGTGCATCAGAGCCGAACCGTCTCCGGTTCGCCGCACCTCCAGATGCGTTGCCATGTCCTTCCCGTTTTTCTTCGTCGTTCCGCTCCACTGCCCCACCAGCGTCTGCAAGCTTTTCCACGCCGGAGTATCCGGAACCGCCCGGAACTGCTGCGCCGAAGCCGCCGCCACCGCCGCCATCATCAGCACCGTCAGAATCAGTACTTTTCGCATCGTACCCTCCGTTGATCAACATTTCCGAAGCGCCCGAATAGTATCAAAATCCCATACCGTTGTTCTCGTTTTCTGATTGTCATCCGAAGCATAGTGAGCAATCCACGCGGCCGCTTCGCTCCAAACATTACAGAGGGGAGCGCCGAAGCGCTCCCCTCTGTAACGATCCCGCAATTTGTAAAAGTTATTCCAGCGGCAGGCCCGGCTCGTCGCCGTTCGCCGTTGGCCTCTTCCTTCGGAAGCACCACGGCGGCGGCCACGCGATCTTCGCCGTCGAGTGCCAGCAGCTTCACTCCCTGGGTGGCTCTTCCGGTCTCGCGAATCTTATCGGTGCCCAGGCGAATGATCTTGCCGAACTGGCTGATCAGCATCGCCTGGCTCTCTTCGCTCACCAGCAGAATCGCCACTACCTTGCCGTTTTTCGCCGTGGTCTTCAGGTTGATGACTCCCTTGGCGCCGCGTCCGGTCAGCCGGTAGTCGTCCACCGGAGTCCGTTTGCCGTAGCCGTTTTCCGAGACCGTCAGGATCAGGTTCGGCATCGCTTCGCCGCTCTCGTCCTCGCGATTCTTCTTGCGGCTCTTGTGCTCGGCTCCCGGCGTCGCGTTCTTCGGAGTCACCACCATCCCCACGATGTAATCCTTGTCCGCCAGACTCATGCCGCGCACGCCATACGCCGGACGCCCCATCGAGCGCACGTCCTCCTCGTCAAAGCGCACGGCCATTCCCAGGTGCGTCGCCAGCAGAATGTACTGCTGCCCGTCGGTCACCTGGGCTGAAACCAGCTCGTCATCCTTATCGATGCCGATGGCGATAATGCCCCGCGAATTCACGTTCGAGAAGTCCTTCAGCGGAGTCTTCTTCACCGTGCCCTGGCGCGTCGTAAAGAAGATGAACTTGCCCTCTTCCTCCAGGTCGGTCACACACAGGAAGGCCCGCACCGTCTCTCCCGGCTGCAAGTTCACCAGGTTGCCAATGTGCTTGCCCTTGCCCGCCGCGCTCACGTCCGGAATCTCGTACACCTTCAGCCAGTACACCCGTCCCGTGTTGGTAAAGATCAGGATGTAGTTGTGCGTGGTCGCCGCAATCATGTGCTCCACGAAATCTTCTTCGCGGGTGCTCATGCCCTTGCGTCCGGTGCCGCCGCGCCGCTGCTGCCGGTAGGTCGAGACGTTGGTGCGCTTCAGGTAGCCCGCATGGCTCACCGTCACCGCCACCTGCTCGTCGGCGATCAGGTCTTCCAGTTGCAGCTCTTTCGCTTCGTCCTGGATGATCGTCCGCCGTGGGTCCTTCACCGGGCCGCCGTAGTCTTTGAGAATTTCTTTCAGCTCGGCCACAATCACCGAGCGCAGCTTCTTCTCCGAATTCAGAATCGACTCATACTCGGCAATGCGCTCGCGCTGTTCGTTCAACTCGTTCACAATCTCGTCGATCGAGAGCCGCGTCAGCCGGTGCAGTTGCAACTCCAGAATCGCGTCGGCCTGCTTGGTGCTGAACGGATTCTCCGGATCGGCCTCCGGGAAACGTCCCGTCAGGTTGATCGTGATCTTCTTGCCGCCGAAGTAGGCCACCAGGTTGTCGCGAGCTTCCGCCCGGTTCTGGCTGGCGCGGATGATCGCAATCACATGATCCAGGTGGTCCAGAGCCTTCTGGTAGCCCTCCAGGATGTGCGCCCGGTCCTTCGCCTTTTGCAGCAGGAACGCCGTGCGCCTGCGAATCACATCCACCCGGTGGTCGATGAAGTACTGCAGCGCCTGCACCAGTCCCATCTCGCGCGGCTGGTTGTTGACCACGGCCAGGAAGATCATGCTGAAGCTATCCTGCATCTGGGTGTGCTTGTAGAGCTGGTTCAGCACAATCTCCGGCTGCGATCCGCGCTTCAGCTCGATCACAATCCGCATCCCATCGCGGTCGCTCTCGTCGCGGATGTCGCTGATCTCTTCAATCGTCTTTTCGTTCACCAGGTCGGCGATGCGCTCAATCAATCGCGCCTTGTTCACCTGGTACGGAATTTCCGTGACGATGATCGCGTCCTTCTCTTTGGTCATGTGCTCGATCGCAACCTTGGCCCGCATCAGGAAGCGTCCGCGCCCGGTCGTGTACGCCTCGTGCAGTCCCTTGCGCCCGTGGATGAACCCGGCGGTCGGGAAGTCCGGTCCCTGCACGATCTTCAGAATCTCTTCCAACTGCGTCTTCGGCTTCTCCACCAGCAGAATCGCCGCCGTAATAATCTCGGTCAAATTGTGCGGAGGAATGTTGGTGGCCATGCCCACGGCAATGCCATTCGAGCCATTGATCAGCAGCGTCGGAATCTTCGACGGCAGCACCGTCGGCTCGACCGTCGAATCGTCGAAGTTGGCGACGAAATCCACCGTGTCCTTGTCGATGTCGGCCAGCATCTCAGCCGCAATCGCCGTCAGCCGGGCTTCCGTGTACCGGTAGGCCGCCGGAGGATCGCCGTCCACCGAGCCGAAGTTGCCCTGTCCGTCCACCAGCGGGTAGCGCAGCGAGAAATCCTGCGCCATGCGCACCGTCGCGTCATACACCGAGCTGTCGCCGTGCGGGTGATACTTGCCCAGCACTTCGCCGACGATCTTGGCGCACTTCACCGTCTTGCGGCTGTGCAGCAGCCCCATGTCGTGCATCGCATACAGAATGCGCCGGTGTACCGGCTTCAGTCCGTCGCGGATCTCCGGCAGCGCCCGGCCAATGATGACCGACATCGAGTAGTCGAGATAGGAGCGCCGCATCTCCTCTTCAATGTTGATCGGCTGTACGTTTGAGGGAGGACCACCCCCGCCTTCCAGCGGAAGCTTTGGATTGTTCGTTTCGTCGGCCATGTAGTTCTAAGTACCTTCCAGCATGCTGAAGAATCTGATCTTGCTTTCGCGTCGCAGATGCCCTACGTTTGCTTGCTTCTGGCGGATCGGGTGCCCCATGTTCGCCTTCTTTTGGCTAATGGGGTAGTTGACTTTGCCTCTACTCCCGCCTCACTCGTCGGGTGGCCCATTCAAGCCCGTCTTTGGCTTGAGTGGGGCTGTTGCCCTTGCTCCCCGTAAGCTCGCCAATCAGAACTCACCGCGCTGCGGTCTGTTTGCATCCGCTCGCCCGCTGCTAACTGTTTGCATGGTAGGAAATTGACACCCTGAGAAGCACAGACCATTATAACACGCCGCGCCCCCGTGCTGCTCGCGCTAAGGCATTACACATCAATAACTTACGAAGGTGTCCCACATCCGCCCGGAGTTGGCGAATGCCGCGGCGTCGTGGTGCCCCACTTCTGCCGTTGTTGGCAGAAGTGGGGTGGTTAACTGTGCTCTTAAAGCTGTCGTTGAAGTTGCTCTTTGCCGGTGTCGCGGTTGTTCGTCCGGTGGCCCACATCCGCCCGAGGTCGGCGAATGTGGCGGCGGCGTTACGCCGCCATCCAGTCCAGCGCCTGCGCCAGATAGCTCTTCATATCCCGCCGATGCACCACCGCGTCCAGAAATCCCTTTTCCACAAGAAATTCACTGCGTTGGAAACCTTCCGGCAGCTTCTGCCGGATCGTCTGCTCGATCACTCGCGGTCCGGCGAAGCCGATCAGCGCCCCTGGCTCGGCGATATTCAAATCGCCCAGCATGGCAAAGCTGGCGGTCACTCCGCCGGTCGTCGGATCGGCCATCACGCTGATGTAGGGAACCTTGGCGTCGTCCAGCCGTCCCAATGCCGCCGAAACCTTCGCCATCGTCATCAGCGAAATCGTGCCTTCCATCATCCGCGCTCCGCCGGTCGAGGAAATCACCACCAGCGGCACCCGCTCCCGCAGCGCTCTTTCCACCGCGCGGGTAATCGTTTCGCCCACCACCGCGCCCATGCTGCCGCCGATAAATCCGTACTCCATCGCCGAGACGATCACCTCGCGCCCGTCGATCTTGCCCCGCGCATTCACGATGGCGTCCTTGCGCCCGGTCAATTTCTGCGCCGCCTTCACCCGCCCCTTGTAGGTCTTCAGGTCGGCGAACTCCAGCGGATCGGTGGTCACCAGGTTGCCGTCTTCTTCCACGTACTTGCCGTCGTCGAACAGGTATCCCAGCCGCGTCCGGGTGTCGATCCGGAAGTGCTTGTCGCACTTCGGGCAGACATGGAAATTGTCTTCCAGATCTTTCTTCCAGATGACCTGCCGGCACTGCTCGCACTTCACCCAGAGCCCTTCGGTGCGCATCTTGCGCTCTCCGCTCGTATCCAGTTCCTGCGATTCTCGCCTAAACCAGCTCATGCGCTCTCTTTCGCAAACCAAATGATCTGACGGATGGCCGTTCAAGCCTCTTTCACAGTGGCCCTTCAAGTCATCCTTGGCTTGAGTGGGGCTGTTGCTCGCGCCCTTGAAACCTTAAAACCTTGAAACTTTGAAACCTCTGAACCTAGTACTCAATCCCGCGCTGTGCCTGGATGCCCTTCTGATACGCGTGCTTCACCTCGCGCATCTCGGTCACCGTATCGGCCAGCTCCACAATTGTGGGATGCGCGTTCCGCCCCGTCAAGATGACGTGCACCATCTCCGGCTTCCGCCGCAGCACTTCGGCCACTTTCTCCGGGTCCAGCATCTTGTAGCTGATCGCGTAATTGATCTCGTCCAGGATCACCAGATCCCACTGCCCCGAGAGGATCGCCTCTTCGGCTTCCTTCCAGCACTCTTCCACCAGCCGGATGTCTTCCGGATCGGTCTCCGCCCCGCCCACCTTCACAAAGCCGCGCCCCATCTGCTTCATCACAAAGTTGTCGCCAAACGCCTGCACCGCATCCAGTTCGCCGTAGTGCCAGGAGCCTTTCAGAAATTGCAGCATCAGCACTTTCATCCCGTTGCCCACCGCGCGCAGGGCCGTGCCCATGGCTGCCGTGGTCTTACCTTTTCCCGGCCCGGTGTTCACAATGATCAATCCTTTACGGACATCTGCCGTCATTCTCTGTTAATCTCCTAGTAACACTAGAGTCTCCCGGGACTCCAGGAGCGGCTTTCCGGAAGAGGTCGCGGAGTACTCCGCCGCCGTCTCTCCGGTGCTTGCACGATTGTAACCGGTGCCCCAGTACGCTGCACCCTGATCGCCGCCCCGCATTCGTCGAGTAACATCCCGTGAGAGGTCTGGTTCTACTTCATGGATCTGCTTCCTATGTCCCGTTTTCTCCCATACCGCACCGCCGTACTTATATTTGCTCTTATCGCTTCCACCTTCGCCTTTTCGGCCGATGGCAAAACCCTGCTCGAGCAGCAACACTTCCGCCAGCTCCAGAACCTCGCCCAGGAGCGTCTCAACCGCAACCCCCATGACGCCGAAGCCCTCTCCTGGATGTCCGCCGATCTACGATGCCTATGGAGACTTCGACCGCGCCGTCGATTTCGGCCGGCGCGCCACCGAAGCCGCCCCCAACAGCAGCGAATATCATTGCCAGCTTGCCGACACCCTCGGCGACCGCGCCCTCCAGCTAGGAATTCTTGGCGGCGGAGTCCCGCTCGCCCGCCAGATGCGCCATGAACTCGACCTCTCGCTGCAACTGGATCCCCGCAACATCCGCTGCCTCAAGGAATCCATGGGCCTCTACGAGCAGTCGCCCGTGCTCGTTGGCGGCTCCAAGACCAAAGCCCGCGAGACCTTGCAGCAGATCTATCAAATCAGCCAGGCCGATGGCGCGCTCGCCGAAGCCGCTCTCCTGCAGATGCAGAAGCGTCCCCTGCCGGAGATCGAGTCTTTCCTGCGCCGTGCCGTGCAGCTCAATCCGCGCTTCTATCGCGCCCTCATCGATCTCACTTCCATCCTGGACAGCGACGGCTACCGCCATTACGCCGAGGCCGAACGTTTCTCCCGCCAGGCCATCGCCGCCGAACCCGACCGCGCCGCCGGCTATGTCTATCTCGCCACCGCCCTGGCCCACCAGCAGCGCTGGAGCGATCTTGACGCCGCCCTCGCCGAGGCCGCAGCGCCGCGTGCCGGACAATCCCGCGCCGTTCTACTCCGCCGCCGTAGCTCTGCTGGAAACCAACACCGATCTGCCGCGCGCCGAGCGCTATCTCCGCCAGTATCTTACCCACGAACCCGAAGCCGGTGCTCCCACTCATGGGACCGCCCACTGGAAGCTTGCTCTCGTCCTTGAAAAGCAGGGCCGCCGCGCCGATGCCGCCATCGAACTCCGCGCCGCCGCCGCGCAGAATTCCAACGACCCGGCCTTCAAAAAAGATTTCAAGCGCATCGCCGGCTAAAACTGTCCAAAGAACGCATCACCATCGCAGGCGGCTGCGGCTCGCCTGGAAATAATTGCAGCTATCAGGAGGCAAAGTGACTTTTCCCATCAAAATCTGCGTCGTCTGCGGCGAAGAGTTCGAACTCAAGCCGGATAAACCCGGCTTTGCCAACCGCTGTCCGGAGTGCAGCGCCCCCGAATCCACCGACCCCACGCAGCGCCGCATGGATGCCGACGAACGCAAGACCATGAAGGAAGCCAACGAGGCGCGCAGGGACGCGATGCGCAACCTCCTGTACCGCAAGGATAGCTAATGCTTCCCACATCCATTCGCCGGGTGCCCCACCTTCGCGTCGCGTCTTTCGACGCTAAGGTGGGAAGCAACGCCGTTCACGCTACGCTCGTCCTGTCTGCCTGAGAGGATGTTACGTTTAACGTACTCATGCTTCCCACATCATTCGCCACGCCACCCCCGCCGATGCCGCCGCCCTCGCGGCCTTTGCCGCCGCGGTTTTCCCCCTCGGGTGTCCGCAAACCGCCGCCGGCGATCTCGCCGCCTACATCGCCGCCGAACTCCCGCCTGCCCGCTTCCACGCCCTGCTGGAGGACCCCAACGTCATCGTCCTCCTCGCCGAAGCCTTCGCCGCTGCCTCTGCGGCTGAAACCCATCCGCCCGAACCCCGGAAGCGCATCGTCGCCTACACTGGTCGTCGTCCGCCGCAGCGCTCACCCGAGCCTTCCAGTCCCCCGCCGCAGCCGAGTTCCGCAAGCTCTATCTCGATCCCGCCTACCACGGCACCGGCCTCGCCAGCGCCCTCATGCACTGCGCCCTCTCCATCCTCAATGCCGAAGGCCCGCGTCCCATCTGGCTCAGCGTCTTTTCCCAGAATCCCCGCGCCATCGCCTTCTACAAAAAGTGGGGATTTCAGATCGCGGGCACCCAGGAATTCCTCGTCGGCACCGATCGCCAGCAAGATTTCCTCATGCAGCGCGACCCCCAGCCGTTGAACTTCGAAAGCGGTGAAAGCTCGAACGCCGGAAGCTCGCCCTCAACGTGCCCCTGTTCTTTGAAACCTTGAAACCTGCGAACCTTGAAACCTTGCCTCTTTTGCTATCCTGTCGATATGAGCTCGCGCCCTCCAACCAGGCTGTCCACCCGTCTCGCCTCCTACCTGGTGCGCAATCCGCTCATCTATCTCTACACCGTCATCCTCGGAACGCTCTCGCTGCTCAGTTCGTTCTTTGACCACGCCGGGCGCGTGCAGCACAATCTCGCGCGTCTCTGGTCCTGGCTCATCCTGCGTACCGCCTCCACGCCCCTCACCGTCCAGGGACTCGACCGCATCGACCTCACCCAGCCCGCCATCTACGCCGCCAATCACTCCTCTGCCCTGGACATCCCAGTGCTCTACGTCGGCCTGCCCTTCCAGTTCCGGATCCTCGCCAAGATCGAGCTCTTCCGTCTGCCCTTCGTCGGCTGGCATCTCAAGCGCTCCGGCCAGATCGCCATCGACCGCACCGACGCCCGCCACTCCATGCGCTCGCTCTCGGCCGCCGCGCAAACCGTAAAAGCCGGTATGCCTCTGGTCGTCTTTCCCGAAGGTGGACGCTGTACTGACGGCCACCTCCAGCCCTTTCTCGGCGGAGTCTTTTATGTCGCCATCAAGGCGCAGGCGCCCATCATCCCCATGGCCATCGTCGGCGCCTTTGAGGCTCTGCCGATGAACACCTACGTCATCCATCCCACCCAATTCCGGCTCATCGTCGGCGACCCCATCCCCACCGCCGGCCTGGTCTCGCGAGACATGGAAGCGCTCTCCGCCCGTGTCCGCCAGGCCATGAGCGACCTCTTCTACGCCCACTCCCAACTCCCCGCGCCCGCCTCCGAGGCGCAGCCCGAAAACACCACAATCTAGCTGGACTAAATCTGATCCCCCTGTTGCTGCCTTTGTTCTTGCTCGCCTTTGCTCTTGTTTTTGCCTTTGTTCTTGTTGTGCCTTTGTTCTTGCTGCTGCCTTTGCTCTTGTTGCGCCTTTGTTGCCTTGTTTTCTTAAGGTGTCATCCCGAACAAAGTGGGGACCCAGCACGGTTCCAATCTCCGGGCCGCCCAGCTTTCGACCAGCAATCGATTTTGTCTTTAGCGCAGCTCGCGATAACGGGACGGGCTTATCCTAGTGCAGCTCGCCTGCTGCCACCACCATCTGCGGCCTCGAAGCGCACCCACTCTCCGTCGAAGCGTTCACCAAGCGCGGCCAGCACTGCCCGGTCCACCTCGGCGTCGCCGTCCACTTTCTCCAGCAAGCCGCGGAACGGCACGGTCACGCCGCGGAAGTAATCCCACATCTCCTCCGGCGATCCGTGCCAGTCCCACCGCAGCCCGCGCACTTCTTCCTCGATCTCTTTGAACCCCGCCTCGCGCAGCCGGCCGCCCAGCGTTCCCGGCTCGCCAAACTTAAACATCGCCCGCGCTCCCGCCGGAATCTCCAGCTCCGGCCTCACCCGCCGCACCGTGCCAATGGTCGATCTCAAAATACGGCTGCTCCATCGCGCCCCAAGCCAGCAGAGCGATCTTCCCGCCCGGCTTCAGCACCCGATGCATCTCGCCAAGCGCCTTTGCCAGATCGGCAAAAAACATCACTCCCAACCGGCTCGTCACCCGGTCGAAACTCCCGTCCGCAAAGGGCAGCGCATGAACGTCGCCCTGCAGATACTCCACATTGTCCAGGCCACGCTTGCGTGCCCGTTCGCGCGCCACCTCCAGCGGCGCCGCCGCCATGTCCATGCCGGCCACTTGCCCCGTTCCTTTCAGCAGCGCCGCCATCGAGATCGAAGGCTCGCCCGAGCCGCACGCCACGTCCAGCACCCGCATCCCCGGCGCGGCCTGGAATGCAACCTCTGCCGCTTCCACAATCGCCATCGGTCACCGCCGCACCCATCTCCGCCGATTGCTTCTTGAAGCGCTCTCCGGCATTCAGCCGCGCAAAGCTATCCCAAATCTGCTCCGCCATTGCTCTCCTCCCGAACTCATTGCGTCCAATCTGCCACGCGATCCGAATTGCAACACAGGTTTTGCTATCAGCGCTGCAGATGCTGCCGTAGCGGCAGGAAGAAAACGAAGCGCGTGGTTGGTAAGCAGAATTGTTCTCCGCGCCCTTCCCGCGTTACCATCTACGCCATGAAGCCGCGCATTGCCATTCCCGTTCCCAACTCTGATCCTGAGTACTCCACGCGCGCTCTGCCCGACTATGTGAACTCCGTGACCGGCGCCGGCGGCGAGCCGGTGGTGATCGCGCTCAACCTCTCCAACATGGAAGCCGTGCAGCTTGCCAAATCCTGCGACGGCGTTCTGCTCCCCGGCTCGCCCGCCGATGTCGATCCGCAGAAGTACGGCGAGGCGCCTCATCCCCGCACCGCCGCGCCCGATCCGGCGCGCGACAACATCGATGAGCTGCTTCTGCAGGACGCGCACAACATGCGCAAGCCCATCCTCACCATCTGCTACGGCACGCAGTCGCTGAACGTCTGGCGCAACGGCACGCTGGTCCAGCACATCGAGTCCCCGGTGCAGCACGCGCGCACCGACGGCGCGCCGCGCACCGAAGTCGATCCAGCACGCCGCCCAGGTCGATCCGGAATCCGGGCTGGCCGCGCTCACCGGACGAAGAGCAGATCACCGTCAACTCCAGCCATCACCAGTCGGTGGCCATGCCGGGCGATGCCCTGCGCGTGGTGGCCCGCTCGCCCGAGGATGGAATCATCGAAGCCGTCGAAGGCATTGCCGGCGGACACTGGGTTCTCGGCGTGCAGTGGCATCCCGAGCGAACCTTCGAAAAAAACGAAGTGTCGCGTCATATCTTCGAAAAACTCGTCGCCGAGGCGCGCGCCTGGCATCAGCGCCTCGCCCTCAGCTCTCCCGACTTTGAGAACGTAAGGATTGACCGATAGGTAATCGCTTGCGACGACGAGATGTAACCTTTCAGGTAATCGTTCCCGGCAATCGTTGCGCAATCTGCGCAACGATTGCCTTTTATGCCAACTCCTGCGGGAAATGATTATCCAATTTGCCAATCGTTGATGCCCCGCAAGCCTTCTCCGTTCTAAGATGTTGCTTTGGAATTGGAATCGTTGAATTTGGATAAAGATCGGCAGTCAGATCCGGAAAAGCATTCGGGAGAAAGATTATGACTCTCGCATTGGATCTCACCGGCAAAGTTGCGCTCATCACCGGAGGCTCGCGCGGCATCGGCGCCGCCTGCGTCCGCCTCTTTCGCCAGGCCGGCGCCAGCGTGCTGTTCAACTATCAGAAGTCGTCGGAAGCCGCCGAGAGGTTGGTGATTGCCTGCGGTCCCGACCGCACCGCCGCCGTGCAGAGCGACCTGATCGGCGAGGGTGCCGAGGAGATGCTGGTGGAGGAAGCGGTCACGCGCTTCGGCTATCTCGACATCCTCGTGGTCAACCACGGCATCTGGCCGCCGCACGATGCAACCGGTCGATCAGATTGAGCGATGAGCAGTGGCGCTCCACCATGGCCGTCAACCTGGACAGCGCATTTTTACTGGTGAAATCCGCAGTGAAGGTGATGAAGCACTCCCGCCGCGGCGGACACATCGTGATGGTCAGCTCCACGGCGGCCAGCGCGGCGAAGCTTTCCATTGCGACTACGCCGCCACCAAGGGCGCCATCATCAGCATGGTCAAGGGCCTTTCCACCGAGTTGGCGCGCAGACCGCATCTATGTAAACTGCGTGGCTCCCGGATGGGTGGCAACCGATATGTCCGCGCCGGTGCTGGCCGCGCCGGAGATGCAGCAGAAGATCACCAGCCTGATTCCGCTGGGCCGCGTCGCGCAAAGCCGGAGGAGATCGCCGCACCCATCGTGTTTCTGTGCACTCCGCTGGCGGGCTTTATCACCGGTGAGGTTTTTAACGTGAACGGCGGCGCGGTACTGGTGGGTTAGAAGTCGGCTATGGCAATTTGCACGAGGACGGACGAACGATGAAGACATTGCTTTCCGTTTTGCTGCTGAGCTGTGCCTGCGCCGTGGCTCAGAGCAACTTCGCGCTTAGCGCGGCCATGAGCGACGGTGCCCGCGCCGCGCAGAGCGCCGTGCTCCGGCAACTCCGCCGCGCATGCGCCGTCCGCGAAGCGCCGCATCCGCGCGTCGTCAGCGAACCGACCAGCCAGAAGGCGCGCCAGTTGCTCGATCAGATGATTGCCGCCCTGGGCGGCCAGGCCTGGCTCACCTACCGGACTACCGAGCAGCAGGGCCGCAGCTACAGCTTCTACCACGGCAAGCCGACCTCGGCGGGAACGCTCTACTGGCGCTTTTACGAGTATCCCGACAAGGAGCGCCGCGAACTTACCAAGCAGCGCGACGTGATTTACATCTACAACGGCGACAAAGGATACGAGAAGACTTACAAGGGCACGGCGGCCGATGAAGACAAGAGCGTGCAGGAGGTTATGCGCCGCCGCCAGCACTCGCTCGAAGTGGTGCTGCGCGAGTGGTTGAAGGATCCGAAGACCATGCTCTTCTACGACGGCCAGTCGGTGGCCGATCAGCAGATGGTCGATGTGGTCACGATCCTGAACAAGAACAACGACCAGCTCAGCATCGGCATCGACATCCACACCCACCTGCCGATCAACAAGCGCTACACCTGGCGCGATCCCGACAAGTACAAGGTCGAGGACGAGACCATTTACGGCAACTATCGCAAGGTGCAGGGAATTGAGACGCCTTACACGATCACCAGTAAGCGCGATGGCGAAATCAACGGCCAGAGCTTCCTGACCCATGCGGAGTACAACACGACGTTCGCACCCGGTTTCTTCGACGCCCAGGTCACTTACAATCCGGAGACCTATAACCCGAAGGCCAAATGATGGTCAGCCTGCAATCCCACTCAGCCAAGAGATGGCTTGAAGGCCCCTGCGGCTCAACCTGCCGCATCCAATTCGCCAGAAGAGGGCGGATGTGGGCCACTCTGCCAGGGCAATTATTTTGGAATCCGAAAACGCCGAGAATGTTCTCTCGGAAGCCACGTACTGTGGCAAAAATCCCACAACTTATTTTTGGTAAATGGCTGTAACCTGAAAAGCAGTCGCCGGTTACGAGGACATTCTTGAGGTTTGAGCAGACAATCCGGGCGGCGGTGGAATGTTCCGGCGTAGGTCTTCACAGCGGCGTTCAGGTGCAGATGCGCATGGTGCCCGCCTCGCCGGGTTCGGGCATCGTCTTCCGCCGGACCGATCTCGATGACTTCCAGGTGGAGGCCACCGGGCGCAATGTCGCCAAGGTCAGCTACGCCACCAGCCTGATGAAAAAAGGCGTGCTGATCTCCACCACCGAGCACGTGCTTTCGGCCTTTGTCGGCATGGGCGTGGACAACGCCTATCGTGGAGCTGGACAACCTCGAACTGCCGATCCTCGACGGCAGCGCGCTGCCCATTGTGGAGATGGTGCAGCGGGTGGGATTGCGGCGGCAGAAGCGGCTGCGGCAGCTATCTGCGCGTGCTGAAGCCGGTAGAGGTGCGCGAGGGCGAAAAGTTCGTCGGCCTCTATCCGGCGGAGAATTTCTCGGTCTGCTACACCATCAACTTTCCGCATCCGCTGATCGGCGAAGAATCGATCTGTGTCGATCTATCGCGCGGCGATTATGCGCGCGACATCGCCCCGGCGCGCACCTTCGGATTTCTCAATGAGGTACAAGCGCTGCGCAACATGGGATTGATCCGCGGCGCCTCGGAGGAAAACGCCATCGTGCTCACCCCCGACGGGATCAAGAACGGGCCGCTGCGTTTCCCCGACGAATTTGTGCGGCACAAGGTGCTGGACCTGATCGGCGATCTCTCGCTGATCGGGCATCAGGTGCTGGGGCGCGTGGTGGCCGACCGCGCCGGACATGCGATGCACACCGCGCTGGTCAGCCGGTTGCTGCGCGATTCCTCCTCCTGGGAGCTGGCGACGCTGGACGAGTCCGTCGTGCTTCCCGAGACGGTCGTAGTCTGATTGCGGTCCAGCAAAAGCCCAGAAGAATCGATCGCTGGCTGGAAAGATTGAAGCCGTGCGGGAGATTTAGACAGCGCGGGGATTCCTCACTCCGTTCGGAATGACACCCTCTGAGAACACGATTGTGCTGCGAGCGCATTCGGTCGATGTTCCCTGACGAACCCTCTATAATCGAGCCTTGGTTTCAGGCTCTGCTACCAAATGGGGCGCCGGGCATCCAATCAGTGGTGAGCAAACTTATGGACAAACGATTCTTCTTTGAGAAGTACGGACTCAGCGAGCGCGACCTGGAAAAGTATCTCGGCGCGGCGCTCTCGGCGGGCGGCGATTATGCCGACCTTTATTTCGAGTATCTGACCTCGACCTCGCTCTCGGTGGATGAGTCGATGGTGAAGTCGGCCTCGCAGGGGATCAGCGCGGGATGCGGGGTGCGGGTGGTGACCGGCGAACGCACGGGCTACGCCTACACCGACGATCTGGCGCCGGAAAAGATTCTGCATGCGGCGCGCACGGCGGCGCTGATCGCCAGCGGTCCGGCGAAGACTCCGGTGGTGAGCCTGAAGGATCAGTCGCGCCCCAGTCTTTATCCGGTGAGCAACGCGGCCTCGGACGCGGAGCTATACAAGAAGGTGGAGCTGGTCTTCCGCGCCGACAAGGCCGCGCGCGCCTACGATTCGCGCATCAAGGAAGTTCGCGCCAGCTATGCCGACGAGCTTCGCCGCATTCTGGTGATCGGCTCCGACGGCACCTTTGCCGAAGACGTGCAGCCGCTGTCGCGGATGAGCGTCTTCGTCATCGCCCGCGATGGCGAGGTGAGCGCGAAGGGAACCTCGGGCGGCGGCGGACGCAACAAGTTTGAGATTTTTCTGACCGAGAAGACGCCGGAGCATTTTGCCGGCGGAAGCGGCGCGGCAGGCGATTCTGCAACTGACCGCGGTGCCGTGTCCGGCGGGCGAGATGGAAGTGGTGCTGGGGCCGGGCTGGCCGGGAGTGCTGCTGCATGAAGCCATTGGGCACGGGCTGGAGGCGGACTTCAATCGCAAGAAGACCTCGGCCTTCTCCGGCTTGCTGGGCAAGCGGGTGGCCAGCGACAAGTGCACGGTGGTGGACAACGGCACGCTGAACGAGCGGCGCGGCTCGCTGAACGTGGACGACGAGGGCAACACCACCAACAACACCATGCTGATCGAGAAGGGCATTCTGAAGGGCTACATGGCGGACAAACTTTCCGCCCGCCTGATGGGGCTGCCCAACACCGGCAACGGACGGCGCGAAAGTTACGAGCATATTCCCATGCCGCGCATGACCAATACCTACATGCTGGCGGGCGACGATCTGCCGGAAGACATCATCAAGAGCGTGAAGCGCGGACTGTACGCGGTGAACTTCGGCGGCGGGCAGGTGGACATCACCAACGGCAAATTTGTCTTCGCCGCCAGCGAAGCCTACCTGATCGAGGACGGCAGGATTACGGCTCCGGTGAAGGATGCGACCCTGATCGGCAACGGGCCGGATGTGCTGACCCGCGTGAGCATGGTGGGCAACGACCTGCAACTCGACGAGGGCGTTGGCACCTGCGGCAAAGACGGACAGAGTGTTCCGGTCGGCGTGGGCATTCCAACTTTGAAGATCGACCGCATGACAGTGGGCGGCACAGGGAGCGCGGCATAATGGCGACAACAGTGACATCGGCGGAACTGGATTTGCGCGAGCTGACCGCCGGCAGTGGTGAAACGCGCGACCGAGTTGGGAGCCACGGCCGTGGAGGCCGTGGTGAGCGAGGGTTCGGAGTTCTCCACCGTGGTGCGCCTGGGCGAGGTGGAGACCCTGAAGGAGTCGGGCTCGCGGGCGCTGGGAGTGCGGGTTTTCGTGGGCCATCACACGGCCAACACCTCGACCAGCGATCTCTCGCCGGAGGGCGTGGAGCAACTGGTGCGCGGCGGCGATTGAGCTGGCGAAGATCACCTCGGAAGATCCGATGGCGGGAATTCCCGAGGCCGGGCAGCTGGGGCAGATCGCGGGCGAGCTGGGACTTTATTACGACGACGTGTATTCGCTTTCCAACGAAGAGCGCATTGAGCAGGCACGCCGCGCCGAGCAGGCCGCGCTGGCGGTCGATCCGCGGCTGACCAACAGCGAGGGCGGAACCTTCGATGCGAGCATCGGACGCAAGGTGCTGGCGAACTCGAATGGTTTTGTCGGCGGGTATCGCTCGTCGTACTGCTCGATTTCGGCGGTGCCGATTGCGAGCGACGAGGCGGGCAACATGCAGCGCGATTACTGGTACTCGGTGGCGCGCACGCTGGCCAAGCTGGAGTCTCCCGAAGAGGTGGGACGGATTGCCGCCGAGCGCACGCTGCGGCGGCTGGGCGCGCGCAAGGTGAAGACGCAGAAGGTTCCGATTGTCTTCGACCGGCAGACGGCGGGGGCGCTGCTCGACCATATTTTCGACGCAGTGAACGGCGATGCGATCTATCGGCACGCCTCGTTTCTGGCGGGCAAGCTGGGGCAGAAGGCTTTCGGCAGCAACCTGACGGTGATCGACGACGGCACCATCGCCGGCGGCTTCGGCACGCGTCCATTCGACGGCGAAGGCGTGCCCACGCGGCGCACCACGGTGATTGAAAACGGCGAGCTGAAGAGCTATCTGCTGAACACCTACACGGCCAGGAAGCTGGGGCTGGCGACCACGGGCAACGCCTCGCGCGGGCTGGCCGGAACGCCGGGCATCGGCAACGGCAACTTCTATCTGCAGCCGGGAGAAAAGTCGCAGGAGGAGATCATCCGGGGAGTGAAGCAAGGGCTGCTGGTCACCGAGTTCCTCGGCTTCGGCGTGAACCTGGTGACCGGAGATTTCTCGCGCGGCGCCAGCGGCATGTGGATTGAGAACGGCGAGCTGGCGTACCCGGTGGAGGAGATTACGGTGGCGGGAAACCTGGGCGAGATGTTCAGCAACCTCGCCGAGATCGGCAGCGACCTGATCTGGCGCGGCTCGGTGGCCTGCCCAACCCTGCGCATCGAGGGCATGACCATCGCGGGAGAGTAAGCATTTGCGGGATGATAAACGGGAGGCTGCGGCTTCCGTTAATTTTTTGTTTCGCGCTGACGCTCGCGACGGATTTCCGTTTTTCATCGACACGTTCCGTCATCCAAAAACTGTCCGCTCGCCGCCATCGCTCCTAGGGATCTTCCGCAGGCGATCACGCTCTGGTTCAATACGTCGTTCGTCAGCGCATCGGCATTGATGTAAGTCGCCGCTGCCCGTTTCGCCAGGTAGCTGTCGCTCAATTGCTTCATCTTCTGAAACTCGTTCGTGATCAACTGCGCCGCCTTGCGATCCGCATCCGTGGTTGCCGCAACCTGGGCGAGCCGCAGATTCCTCGTCGCCGATGTTTCATACGGTCCCATCACGTCCTGGATCACTGGAGTCTGATTCTCGATCGCATTCGTCAGCGCGCCATGCCACTCGCGAATCGTGCTCATCTCCTCGATCCCGGCGCGCAAAAAATCTTTCGACAATCCAACTTCTTTCTCTTTGGGCGGTGCCGCCGTTTGCTGTCAGAGTCAAGGTCATCTGATTTCCCTGAAAACTCAGAGACCCACTCACCAACTGCGCCAAGGCTTCGACTTCCACATAATTCTTGCCATTGATCTGCGTCACCGGAACGCTGCCCGTATGCCCGCTCACCGCCAGTTTCTGAATCTTTCCCTGCGCCATCGCAAGTACGGGCACGATCATCGCCAACCCTACGATCCACCACACATTTCGCATGTCTTCTGCTCCCGTACTTATGATGATGACCGCCCGGCAATTGGTCCGTAGAAATTCCAGCTCGACCACTGACTTGGTTCGCATTGGCCGGGGCTGGCGGAAATCTGGAGTAGATGTTCCAGCAACCTCGCCACAATGCGGCGGCTTCGCACCGCCGTAATCGCGAGATGACCTCCCCTGCGTTAGAGGAATAGGATTGCCCGCAGAGTGGTTAAGTCATGGCCCCAAGTCAGTTTTGGAACGAGGAAGTTTCTAATCCCGCTCGTCCAATTCGAACGTGACAACATCAAGGACGATTACCGTGTCTTCTATTCGACAAAGCGAAACAATTTGTTTTCCAGCATTCAGAGCTTCCCTGAGCATTGGGAGTTCTTCTGCCGACTTGATGAGATTTGGCTGCGCGAGATAGGCGACCTTGAGATAAGCGGTCGATCAGGATCGCATGTTCCCGGTTGTCCTATACATGAATGCGCATGCGAAGGCTCCGCATCAGCATGGAACTGGCGTTCTCGAACCGCATGCCAGAAGAGCGTGCTCGATCTTGCGTGATGCTGTGGAGACCGTTGCGCACGCTCATCACATGCTGCGCGACCCAGCCAATCAACTGATTTGGATGAAGAAGGATGAGCCATCAGAAAAGAAGGCGTTCAAGAAGGCTTCGAGGACAACAAGAAGACGGGGCTATTCTCAGGCCTTACAGAATTGCACGAGAAGTATGGCGAGCTGTCTGAAGCCGGGCTCTATCCCACAATGCAGTCATTCGCCAACTGCTTGACTATGGAGGATCGCGACGGCCGAGCGGCACCTGATTGTGAGCTACACTCGGAGCGCCTGATCGGCGTTTGTTCGCCATGGAGCTTTTCAGCCGTCTTTTGACCTGCTTCGTGAACGGAGCTGACATTCTTCGAGGATTCTCCAAAACCCGTTTCCAACTCGATGTGAGACTGATGCAGATGCGTAATGATTTCGGGATATTCAAAGAAAACCTTCGTCGGACATTGATTGCTAGGTACGGCCTCCAGCCTCCGCCTCCAAATTCAGCTCATTCGTGAAACGCCGTCGCTCCGGGGCATCTGGTCGGGCGCAAGGGAACATACAGTGCAGAGTCGCCAAGGTATCGACAAACGCCGCAGTATTCAGCTATGACGCCTGTCTTGCCAGGAATCCGGAAACTGGCCCACTCAGTTGCGCGGTGCTCTCGCTCGGGCTTAGCCTGCGCTGCTAGAATGGGCGGGTGATGAGTGAGCCTGACGAACCGACGCAGAATGACAACGCCGCCGAGCCGGTTTTGTTTGGCGCGCGCAATGCGCAGATGGAGCAGCGCAACTGGACTCCGCTGATTGTTGGCTTCGGGCTGATGCTGGTGGTGGTGGCGCTCGTCGCCATGCTGGGGCGCGGCAAAAAGGAAGTGGTGAAGACCGCCGATGCTTATGCGCCGAACCTGGTGGTGGAGCAGGCGCGGCTCAGCCAGGCGGATAACTTCGTGGGCGCAACCGTCACCTACATCGACCTGACGGTGAAGAACAACGGGACGCGCACGGTGGTGGGCGGAGCAGTCGGGCAGTCTTCCGCGATACCCTGGGGCAGGTGGTGCAGACCGAAACCCTACCGCTGCGGGCGCTGGTTCCGCACGCGCTGGGCGGTGAGGACGAGGCGGGCGATCTGGCGCAGGCGGCGCTCGGGCCGGGACAGACGCGCGTCCTGCGGCTGACGATCGAACATATCTCCAGCGAGTGGAACCAGGCTCAGCCGGATTTGGAATTTCGCGGGCTGCGATTTAAGTAGTGGCGGGAGCGAAAGCCAGGGAACAATCGTTCGCCGGTTGAGAAGCTTGAGCCGCGCGGGAGACTTGGGCGGGGCAGGGGTCCTTCGCTTCGCTCAGACACCTCAAAAACTACAGGGCTCAACGTTGGCATTGCAGGCGGGTGCGGCGGCGCTTGTGGCTGGACCGAAATGCCTTACAGGATCAGCACGACCTTGCCGAAGTTCTTGCGTTCGAGCAGCAGGCGAAGCGCGTCTCCGGCGGCGGCGATAGGGAACTTGGCGCCGAGGAGGGTGCAGTTGGCCGCTGAGGATTAGGGGTTCATCGCGTCCAGGGCCTGGCGGATGAGGGCGTGATTGGCGGAGAGCTTGGTGAGCCAGAGTCCATGGGCGCTGAGGCCCTTGGCATACATGGCCGAGGTGTTGAACTTGGCGGACTCGCCGGTGGCGTTGCCAAAGAGGATAACCCGGCCGAATTCGGCGCAACAGCCCAGACTCTTGGCGGTATGCACTCCGGCAAGGCTGTCGAAGGCCGCGTCCACGCCTTCGCCGGCGGTCAACTTCCGGACCCGGACCTCGTAATCGTCATTCTTGTAGTCGATGCCGTGGTTGAGTCCGAGTTTGACGAAGCTTGGCGAGCTTCTCCGGAGTGAAGGCGGTGCCGAAGGTTTCAAAGCCGAGGATGTGGCCGAGTTGCACGGCGGCGGTTCCGACGCCTCCGGCAGCGGCATGGATAGCACGCGGGGACGCGGCTTCGCGCGGGCAGGCGAGGGCTCGATGGACTCCTTGAGAAGCCCTGCCTTCCAGTAGAGCAGCCATGCGGTAGGTAGTTGACCGGGAAGGCGGCGCACTGGGCGGAGGACCAACCCTCGGGCTGAAGCCAGTAGAGGCCCTCGGCGGCGGTCACGTATTCGGCGCAAGCCGAGTGCTGCGCGTAACCCATGACGCGGCGTCCGTCTTCGGTAACTCCGGCGAACTCGCGTCCCATGATGTAGGGCGGGATAGGGCCGGAGGGATATTTACCGAGGGCGCCGAGGACGTCGGCAAAGTTGATGCCGACGGCTTCGACCTGCACCAGAACCTCGTGAGCGGCGGGCGTGGGTACGGGAACATCGCGGAACTGGAGGCCGACGGGGCCCTCGAACGAGGTCACGACGATGGCTTTCATGTCGACGATTGTATGAGCAAGCGGGCAGGAACGCCACTCGACAAAGTTCTTCAGCCAGCATTCCCCAGGATTGGCCAATTTAAAAACACACTCGCGCCGATGGTGGCTGCTGAGCATGAGCTGTCAGAAAGCTGCCCTGGCGAGCACCGCCGTGAACAAACTGCATGTTTCCGATTATGGAATAGGCCGGGATTGTTCCGCCGATGGTCAATGTTGCTCAGCTTCGCGGAAATGATGAGATTACAAAAATGATAGCTCTTGAAGCTGCGACTGAACTTTATGTCGCTTAGGGCAATAGCAACTCAATCGCATGCGCAGGTAGTAGTTGGAGATAAACATGGTAAAACGAACCGCTGTACTTGTTGTTTGCCTCTTGGCGTTATCGTTGACCGCTCTTGCGGAAAGCATGACGCCATCCCCGACGGATGGTAATACGGCCGGAAATGGTAACCATCTGACCGT
This sequence comes from uncultured Acidobacteriota bacterium, assembly GCA_963779365.1. Taxonomy (GTDB): domain Bacteria; phylum Acidobacteriota; class Terriglobia; order Terriglobales; family Acidobacteriaceae; genus TOLSYN. Next base: position 78,992 of record CAVZYB010000014.1, read on the forward strand.
ACAGTCCGTCTCAGGTAAAACCAATTTCGCAGAAAGCAGGCAGGTGCGGACTGGATATGATGCGGCCGACGGCCGGGGAGTGGGAAGCAATCGACGTATCAATAGCACTCCGGAATGCGTCAAAGTTCCAGAGCCCGGCAGCCTTCTGGCGTTTGGCAGCGTGATGTTACTGGGCTTTCGATCGCTCAAGCGCAGACTAACTGTTGCGTAGAGCTCCACTCAGCTCGAACAGGGCTGCGAAGCTGCTGCACTGTTCGAGTTTGTTCGTGCCGAGTTGAAAAGCCGGCGAAGACCGGACGACTACCGGATTTCAGAGTCAAAAAAACCGGCGCGTATTCTCCCCCGAGAACGATTGCGCCGGTCCTTTAGCCTCCCGATGCTGCCGGGAAACTTAGCCGCTCATCTTCCCCTTGCGGGGCGGCTAAATTTGGTACTAAAACTTGCGCCCCAGCGTGTCGAGCAACGTCCCGGGGCTGCCTACTCAAGGTGCCTTGCGCGGCTTGGTTTTACAACCAGAAACTTACCTGCGGCGATTACCATTGAGATACTGTTGCAAAGGTATGTTCCTGAAAGTTGCCCGGCCAGCCATTGCCTGTTAAAGATTTGCGCTTACCCAAAGCGATTGGTGAGTGGGTCGGTTTGAAATTAGACATCAGATGGCTTCAGTCCGGTGAGTTGGCCCCGGGCAACTCCGGCACCTCTGCTGTCCAGCGACCATCTTCCTCCCGGTCAAATTCCACAGTAAAGTGTTCTCTGACTTTAGCGGTCGCCGTGGTCGCCATTTTTGCTTCCTTTTTTGGGGGAGTTTTGCGTTCCATCGCAGTGTATCCCGATCATTCACCGACGCAAGTGACTTGTGTCACGAAGCTATGTACCCCTTAGGATGCAAATGACCGAAGACACGTTTCAGAGATTCTGGCGGATAGTAGGGTTTATTCCATGAGGTCGCACAATTTCCCGACAGACCCAACGTGATCCAAAATCCCCGCTTCCCTCGCCGCCATCGTACGGAACTAATTGCGGGGGTATATACTTGCACTACTTTTTTGTGCGGTGCGTGCGCACCGGAGCGGCGGGTTTGGGCATCTTACTCCCGGATCTTTGGAATTTGTTAAATAGCGGGCTGGCAGGTTTGTTGCTGGTTATAACCGGGAGTAGTCAGGGGTTCGCGCCTAGCCGCCGAGCCTGTGCTCTTCCGCTGGGAAATTGATACAGGGCCTTCAGGGAGGTCCTCTTGGATCTGGTCTTAATTCGATGTGCTTTCGTATTTTTAGTGGGGCTGGCGTGCTTTTTGCTTCAGCCCTTTGGTCAGCCAAGGCTCGTGGATACGGTGTTGGGCCTGATGCTGGGTGGTGCTGTGATTCTGTTCGAGAGGCGCTTGCGCGCGATCAGCCTGAAGCGGCTGATCGGTGCGGCGCTGGGCAGCGTTTCGGGCATCATTGGAGCGTACTTATTCAGCGTGGTAATTCGCAACGCGGTCCCGGCGGGAAATCTGCAGAGCTTTTTGCAGCTCCTGGTGATGCTGGTGATGGCCTACGTGGGCCTCATCGTGGGTGCAGCCAAAGGTGATCTGCTGAACCTGGCGGCCTTGGGCGGACTGTTCGGCGGGGAAAAACTATCGCGACGCAGCTACAAGATTCTGGATACCTCGGTGATCATCGATGGGCGTATTGCGGACATCGCGGAAACCGGGTTCATGGACGGGGTGCTTACCATTCCGGCGTTTGTGCTGCGCGAGCTGCAACTGGTGGCCGATTCGGCGGACTCGCTGAAGCGCAATCGCGGCCGCCGCGGTTTGGATATCCTGGCGCGCATCCAGAAACTCACCAATATCCAGGTGACCATCGTGGAAGACGATTTTCCGGCGGTCCGCGAAGTCGACATGAAGCTGATCGAGCTTGCCAAGCTCTACGAAGGCAAGATCGTGACCAACGACTTCAATCTGAATAAGGTGGCGCAACTGCACGGCGTGGATGTACTGAACATCAACGAACTGGCCAACGCGCTGAAGCCCATCGTGCTGCCCGGCGAGATCATGAAGGTCTTCATCCTGAAGGAAGGCAAGGAGTACAACCAGGGAGTTGCCTATCTGGACGACGGCACCATGGTGGTGGTGGACAATGCGCGCAAGATGATCGGCAAGACCATCGATATCTCGGTGACCAGCGTGCTGCAGACGACGGCCGGCAAGATGATCTTCGGCAAGTTCGATGAGCGCGGGCAGACCGGCATGGCGAAGCCGGAGACGCGTCCGCCGGACCTGCGCAAGAGCAATCCGCAACCCGCATCGCCAGAGCAGCACCAGGGGTCGACGGCAAGCACGGTCACCCAGGAAGAGGAATTGCACTAAGGCCGCGGATCGCTGGGCGAGGAAACAGGATGCGCGGGCTTCGGCTCGCGCATTTTCCGTAGCCTCTTCCGTAGCATTTTCCGTGGCGTTTTCCTCAGCCCCAGCCGACGTCATCGGAGGCAATTTGCGGTTGATCGCAGTGCTCGTTATACTGGCAAGCCTCTTATGAAAGTCTTCGCAATCATTCCCGCTGCTGGTTTGGGAACGCGCATGGGAGCTGCCCATGCCGGACAGGCCCCCCCGCGCTCCAAGCAATTCCTGGAACTCGATGGAGTTCCCATTCTGATTCATACCTTGCGCAAGTTTGCGGCGGCGCCCGAGATCGACTCGATCTGGATTGCCATGCGCAAGGGGGAGATCGACAGCTTCGCAGCCACCGTGGAGCAGGCCGCACTGGGTAAGCCCGTGCATTTTGTGGAGGGCGGCGAACATCGCCAGCAGTCGGTGGGCAATGTGCTGGACGCGCTTCCGGCGGAGTCCGGCGACCTGGTGCTGATTCACGACGCGGTGCGCCCGTTCGTCTCGCTGGAGACGATTGCCGGGGTGATCGAGCAGACCAAGCGCTACGGCGCGGCCATTGCCGGAGTTCCGGCCGTTGACACCATCAAGCGGGTGGAGCGCCGGCCGGAGGGCGCGGTGGTGGAGGCGACCATTCCGCGCGAGCAGATTGTGCAGGCGCAGACGCCGCAGGGCTTTCGCTATGGCTTGCTGATCCCAATCTTTAATGAGGCGCGCATCGAAGGCTTCCAGGGAACCGACGAGGCCAGCCTGCTGGAGCGCGCCGGCCAGCCGGTTCACGTGGTGATGGGTTCGGCGCGCAACTTCAAGATCACCACTCCGGCCGATCTCGAGCTGGCGGAATTCGTCCTGGCGCAGGAGCGGCGCCGCGGCCAGGGCGTGAGCCAATGAGTATGCGCATCGGCCACGGCTATGATTCGCATGTTTTCCAGGCAGGCTTGCCGCTGGTCATCGGCGGGGTGCAACTCGAACACACCCACGGTCTGGCGGGACACTCCGACGGGGACGTTTTGCTGCACGCCATCACCGACGCGCTGCTGGGCGCCGTGGCCGCGGGCGATATCGGCAGCTTCTTTCCGCCCAGCGATGCCCGGTGGAAGGGTGCGAACTCAGTGCTGTTTCTGGAGGAGGCGATGCGCCAGATTGAGCTGGCGGGCTTTCGCGTGGTCAACCTTGACACCACGATGATTCTGGCGGCGCCGAAGATTGTTCCGCACGCCGAAAAGCTGCGCGCGCGCCTGGCTGAGCTGCTGAATATTCCCTCCTCCCGCGTCGGCATCAAGGCCAAGACCCCCGAGGGCACGGGGACCGAAAACGCGGCGATCGCCCACGCCGTAGTGCTGCTGGAATCGATTCCGCTGGAGCCGCTCCTGGAAGAAGATGCGGTCGCAGTCAGCGCGGAGGACGAAGAAATTTCCAGCGTGATTGACGGCAACGGCAATGGCCGGCACTAAGGGTGGCCCCGGATTACGAGGGCCGCAGCTCGATCTGCGCGGTTGAGCCCTTCAATACGAGTTGGACCGCAGGGTGATCGCCTTGGCGCAGAATCTGCGTAAACACCGCTGCGGCAATGGCCCGGGTCGCCTGCTCAAAGCCGTCGATGGCGTGACGTACTTCTTCAGCGCCTAGCTTTTCCGGAGAACGTGGGTCCGGAGGCGGCGCTCCGGCACTGCGACGGGTTGAGCTTCGCCGCGAAATCACGTTGCCGCGGCCGTCCAGCCGTACCCGGAAGGCGCCTTGATCGCGCACCGCACTATCGCGGACCGAGGAAAAGCGGGCGAGCCCTTCCACCGTATCCGGCGTCAGCGGGATCTCCAACCCGAAGGTCTCCCGGAGGAACTGGATGCGCTCCGCAAACGGTCGCTCGTCGATCTCGTGGGTACGGGCAACGGCCGCCTGAGTGATGGCCTCGTTCTTCGAGGGTGGGTCGATCAGGGCTCGCAGAGGCACCTGCTGGTTTTCCCCCATGGCGCGTGGAATCAGCAGAAACAGGAACTGGACGGTCTCGGACAAGAACATATCCAGCAGGGTTGCGGCATAGACCAGATGAGAGACATTGGTGACCTGTACGAGCGACTCAACCGAGTGGTTTGGGATACGAGCCAGAGGCTGGAGCACCGCCGCCGCCGGTCCCTCAACGCTCGCCGGCTCCGCCCGCCGGAATGCGTTCAGGACCGATAGCAGGCGCGCCGCCGCCGACTCCGCACTCCAGATGCGAACCACGCCGCGGGAGAAGGAAAAGACGATATTCAGGTAAGTCTCAAGAATTCTGTCAGGAGCATCCGCGGACACGTGTGCCTCCACACCTGGAAAAGGTGCTGCCCCCGGCCAGAATTCCTCTGATCGGCGGGCTAGCCAAATAAATTTGCGGTTAGAGAAGTTGACACTGCGGTGCACTGCGACTGGAGATACGAGGTCGCGTCCGTGGGGCATTCGCGCTATTTAAGATTAGAGCAGTTCTCACCGAATCGCCCCATAAAAGTTTCCTATAGGTTTCAATGTTGTTTCGATGTTGCGGTCTACGGCGGAGAGTCTCGCCGGCTAAAATGCTCATGCTTCGTTTTCTGCGGTTGGCGTTCGGTGCGGTTTCCTGATTTGCGCAACGAGATTCCGGACGGTACCCGGAGAGGTCCCGAGGCGACTTTGGAGGCGGGACTTACATTTTTTCCATACTCCATATACCCTATTGATCAACGTTCACCGGAATATCCTGGGGGGCGGGCAGCGCCGGGCCGCGCTGCACCGTGATGCGCCATGCTGCGCCAATGCCTCGTGGTTCCTGAAGAACATCTAAAATCGGATGGCGAGAGCATGAGCTGCCTTCAGGGCGTAGGCCGGAGCAGGCTCAACTGACAAATATGGGAAGCACTCCTGGGAATCTGAATTCTGCAACGGTGAACCTCAGCAAGCGTCCGGCGATCAAGGTATTTGTCGCCACCACGGTCATGCTGAGCTTCATCTCCTTCTGGCGAGCGGCGGCCATCGTGCTCAGCGATCTGGCCTCCTCGGCCTACTACGTGGGCGGCGATGCCGAAAATGTAATCGGCAAGAGCGCGCCGTGGTTTGTGCTGGCGGTCATGCTGTTCAGCTACGCCGTCCGGTCTATCTACATCGAGTCCAGCAGCATGTTTGTGCGGGGCGGCGTCTATCGCGTCGTCAAGGAAGCGATGGGCGGCTCGCTGGCCAAGCTCTCGGTCTCCGCGCTGCTGTTTGATTATGTGCTGACGGGACCGATCAGCGCGGTTTCCGCCGGGCAGTATCTGGCTGGCTTCGTGGTCGATCTTTCCGCCCGTATCGGCCATCCCGTCAATCTGGCGGGCTGGCGCGGCGACTATTTCGCCGCCGCCTTCGGCATCGTGGTGACTGTCTATTTCTGGTGGAAGAACATCCAGGGCATGCACGAATCCAGTGAAAAGGCTATGCGCATCATGCAGGTCACCACCGTGATGGTGGTGATGCTCATCCTCTGGTGCTCCTTCACCCTGATCGTTCATCCGGCGACGCGGCACCTGCCGCCGCTGCCGACCCACCAGTCGATTACGGCCGCCAACGCAGCTTCCCATGGCGATACCTTTGGCTGGCTCGCCCACTTCCCGTTGCTCACCATGCTGCCCTTCGTGCTGATGCTGGTCGGCTTCGGCCACTCGGTGCTGGCCATGAGCGGCGAGGAGTCGCTGGCGCAGGTCAATCGCGAGATTGAACATCCGAAGCTGAAGAACCTGGAGAAGGCTGGAGCGGTCATCTTTCTCTACAGCCTGCTGTTTACCTCTCTGGTCTCGTTTTTTGCGGTGATGATCATTCCGGACAACAAGCGTCCGGAATACTTTGCCAACCTGATCAGCGGACTGGCCATGTACATGGCCGGACCTTACAATCTGAAGCTTATCTTCCAGGGCTTCGTGGTGCTGGTGGGCGTGCTGATTCTCTCCGGCGCGGTGAACACGGCAATCGTGGGCGCCAACGGCGTGCTCAATCGCATTAGTGAAGATGGCGTGCTGACGCCCTGGTTCCGCAAACCGCACGGCAACTACGGAACCACTCACCGGCTGATCAATACGATTGCCTTACTGCAATGCCTGACGATCGTCCTCAGTCATGGCAATGTGTATCTGCTGGCGGCGCTGTACGCCTTCGGCGTCATCTGGAGCTTTGCCTTCAAGGCCCTGGCGGTGTTTGTGCTTCGCTTCAAAGAGCCGGGCCATCGCGACTTCCGCGTGCCGGGCAATATTCACCTCGGCAAGCTGGAAATCCCCATCGGACTGGCATTGATTACCCTGCTGCTGTTCGCCACTGCCCTGGTGAACCTGATGACCAAGCCGCTGGCCACCGTTGCCGGGGTCAGCTTCTCGGTCTTCCTGTTCGGCGTCTTCACGGTTTCCGAGAAGATTACCCGACGCCGCCAGCGCGGTCAGCATCACGAGATGCGCGAGGAGTTCCGGGTCGCCGAGCAGCCGCTGGTGGATCGCGAGGAGATGAAGGTCCGTCCCGGCAACGTGCTGGTCGCCATCCGCGACCCGCGCAACCTTTACTATCTGAGCGACCTGCTGAAGAGTACGGATACCACCAAGCAGGACATTGTGGTGATGACGGCCCGCATCTATCATCGCGAACCATCGTTCAGCGGCAGCGCCACCTTCGACAGCCAGGAGTTGTTCGACGAGTACGAGCAGCAGTTGTTTACCAAGGTGGTGGAGCTGGCCGAGAAGCAGGGCAGGCACGTTGCGTTGATGGTGGTGCCGACGGCCAATGTCTTCGACGCCATTCTGCAGACGGCAACGCGGCTGGAGTCCTCGAAGATTGTCTGCGGCCTCTCCAACCGGCTCACGCTCGACGAGCAGGGCAAATTGACCGGCGACGCCTGGGAACGGCTGCCCGAGCCGCGTCCCAACGTGGTGCTGGAAATCTGTTCGCCCGACCACAGCGTGGAAGAGTATTTCCTGGGCCCGCATACCCCGCGTCTGCGCGACCAGGATCTCAAACTGCTGCACGATATCTGGCTGGAGGTGAGCGAGGACCCGGAGCTGGCGTCACTGCACCACTATCACATTGTGGGCATGGCGCTGGAGCGGCTCCAGGAGCGCCTGCACGGCGCGCAGCGCGAGGAGATTCTCGCCCTGCTCAAGAAGGAACTGCACAAGCCGGATAAGGAAGAAGACGGCGCCTAGACTGAAGTCGCGAGACTTCCCGGCATAAAACCGCGCGGCCCTTGGGTCGCGCGGTTTTGCGTATGGCGGAAGCTACTCGCTGGTGGGAAAGGTTTGGGAGATGCGGTCATGCCAGCAGAGCTCATCTTCATCCACCAGGGCCCAGAGAAATCCAAGGGTTACCGGAGCGAAGGAGACGAACATGGAGCGGGCGCGGCGGCCACGCTGTCCCCACCCCGGCACGCGCCCGTCGAAGGTGCTCAGGCGGATGCCGCGCAGGCTCATGCCCAGGGTACGTCCGGCGTAGAGCAGGAACAGATGCTGATACACCGCCCAAAGCAGCACGGTCACCACGCCCAGCACCATCCAGAAGGGCTTGGTATGAGGGATCTCCGGCAGGGCGTGCCAGGCCATCCCGCCAAACAGCAGACCGGCTGCCAGCACCACTCCCAGATCCGCCAGCGAAGCCATCAGGCGCTCGGAGATGGCGGCCACCGGCAGCGATACCTCGATCTTCGGCTCGCGAGGGCTCGAAGATTCCTGCACGTCCCCGTCCAGCCGAATCTCCGGAAAGAGCGAACCCTGCACGGCGGGCATGATGTCCTCGGGGACTTCGAGAATGCGCGGCCGGTTGTTCATGGGCTCGGCCAGTTCGTCGCGCGAGGGCTTCGGCACCAGTGGCGGCTCCAGCAGCGGGCGCCGGAAGACGATCAGATTTCCTTGCTCGATGGTGCGGGCGGCGCGACGGGCGTAACAATGGGCGTAATAGTGGGCGGCGCGATCGGCAAGCGACTCGGCTCCGAAATCCGGCTTCCGAGATGCGATACCGATCCAGAACCGAGTCCCCTGTGAACTGCCGGACGGATCTCCAGGTCGAGCGCCGGACTGGACTCGGCGCAGGGTTGATCCGGCGGTGCATCCTGCAACTGGTCAGGCTGGCTGACTGCGCTCTCGGCCTCCAACTCGGCTTCGCTCTCGCGGCACCTGCCGCGAGCTGCGTGGCGCGGTCGCCGTGGCGGCCATCGCGCATTCGGCGTTGAGCCGCCGGTAGTAGTTGGTATCGAAGGCGTTGGCCGCGGCGCGCGGCGCCTCTGCGCGGCTCTGCGATCCTGGGCGTCGAAGCCCGGCACCGATTCGAGCATTGAGCCCGGATTTAGCTAGACCCGCGGAAGTTGGACCCGCGGAGGCCGGAGGCCGGACCAAAGTCCAGCGCAGGCGAGTTATCCTCGGCGCTGCTGCCATGGCGGCGCGCACGGTAGCTGTTGACGCGTGAGGCGACCTCAGCCCGCCAGCTCTCGTCGGCGCGGGCGCATGGCTGGGGTCGTTGAATTGCGGTTCAGTCGGCTCGGATGATTGCATTCTGGCCCTGGCTTCCACGAACGAATTTGGGGACAACTCGAACACCCACAACTTCAGATGTGGTGAGGGCACCGCGCGATGTCAGTACTCGCGCGGTCACGGAGGGCACGGAGCACGTGCCGGTCGACCGCAAAGCGGACAGTCCATGAGCGAATTTTGAAGATTACCAGAGCGCGAAAAGCTTTTCCGAATCGTCACACTTTGAGGCGGGTGGTGGTACGTGCTAACGTGCAACTTGGCACTACTCGTGCACCACCTGGAACCGGCGAAACGCATCCTGATGACCCTTCGCACTCTGAGAATTATCACAGTCACGTTTGTAAGTCACCTACTGTTGGCTCCCCTGGCGTTTACCAGTCAGTTGCCTGCGGCCTCCGCCACCGCCGGAACGGCCACCCCGCTGCCCGGCCAGGAGGTTACCATCCGGGCCCAGCAACAGGAGAAGCAGGGCGACGTCTACAAACTGGACGGCGACGTGGAGATCGTCTTCCAGAACTATGTTCTGCGCGCCGACCATGGTACGTACAACTCCGCCAACGGCGACGTGGTAGCCACCGGCCGGGTGGTTTTCGACGGCGGACCGCACGACGCCCACATCACCGCCGGACATGCCACCTACAACGTGAAAACGAGACCGGGAAGTTTTACGACGTCGCCGGAACCTTTGGCGCGGTGCTGCGCGGGCAGACCATCGTGCTCACCACCAGCAATCCGTTCGTCATCGCCGGACGCGAGGTCGACAAGGTGGGCCGCAACCGCTACATCGTATTGCACGGCAGCATCACTTCCTGTGCCGAACAGGTTCCGACCTGGACGTTTAACGCCGAGAAGATCGACCTGGTGGCGGGCGAAGATGCCAAGCTCTATCACTCCAGCTTCCGCCTGCTGAAGCTGCCAATCTTCTACTTTCCCTATGTCAAGGCACCGGCTTCCGCCATGGCCCGCACCAGCGGATTCCTGCTGCCCGGTGGTCGGGGAATCCTCCACCAAGGGCTTTATCCTCGGCGATTCGGTGTACTGGGCGATCAACCGCTCCACTGACCTTACGGCCGGGGCGGAGTACTTCTCCAGCCGCGGCTGGAGCCAGACGGTGCAGTTCCGCATGAAGCCTGCGGAAAACAGCTCGCTCGAGCTGCACTACTTCGGCGTTTTGGATCGTGGGGCTCCGGTGACCCATCAGGACCAGGGAGGCGAGGAAGCTCGCTTGATCGGCGAGACCAGCCGCGACCACTGGCGCGCCGCCGCCAGCATCGACTATCTCAGCTCATTCCTCTTCCGGCAGGCATTTTCGGAGACCTACTCGCAGGCGGTGAACTCCGAGGTCAAGTCGGTCGCCTACCTCTCGCACAATCTTGCGGGTCTTTCGCTCAATGCCAGCGCCGAGCGTTACCAGAATTTCTACCAGGACCCGCTGACCAACTCCTTTTCCAACCAGATCAGGATTCTTCACCTGCCGGCGGTTGAGATCAACGCCCTGGAGCAGCACGTCGCTGCCTCGCCGTTCGTCTGGGCAGTGGACGCCAGTGGGGCCGGATTGCAGCGCAGTGAACCGGGCTTTGTCACCGCCGATCTGGTCGGCCGTCTCGACCTTCGTCCGCGGATTGCGCTGCCTTTGAACTGGAAGGGCTGGGAGCTGCGGCCCGAGCTTGCGCTGCACGACACGCTCTATACGCAGCAGATGTCCGGCGTCGGCCACCAACCCACTGGGTGCGGCCAGCGGCACCGAACTCAACCGGCGCGACCTGGAAACCTCCATCGAACTGCGTCCTCCGGTGCTGGAGAAGGTATTCGATCAGGAATTCTTTGGCCGCCGTCTCAAGCACGTCATCGAGCCGGTCTTCACCTATCGCTACGTTACCGGCGTGGGCAACTTCCAGAACATCATCCGCTTCGATCAGACCGACATTCTCACCAACACCAGCGAATTCGAGTACGACATCATTCAGCGCATCTACGGGCGGCGCCGCTCGACCCGTCCCGTTCCCGGCTGCGAGGCGACCCCATCGGCGCCGCCCGGCGCGAACCGAAAAGCTTCCGCCAGCCTACATTCCCGGAGTCAGCGTGGTGCAGCCGCACTGCGAGGACGAGAGCAAGACTACCCGCGAGCTGCTGAGCTGGGAGGTGAAGCAGAAGTACTACTACAACCAGAATTTCGGCGGCGCGCTGGTGCCGGGACGCCGCAACGTATTCACCACCACCGAGGACCTGACCGGCATGGCCTTCCTGGATGCGCCGCGCGCCTGGAGTCCGGTGGTCAGTACGCTGCGCATTGAGACCTCGGCCAACACCGACGTGCAGTGGCAGCTCGATTACGATTCGGTGAAAGGCCGCATCAACTCCAGCGCAACCTTTCTCGAATACCGCTTCCTGGGCGATTACTTTGTCGGCGGAAGCCACGACTTCTTTCACGTGCCGGCCAACTCGGTTACGGAAACCTTCGGCAACGCGCCGCTGGTCTTCAATCAGTTCCGCGTCCTGGTGGGTTATGGGCATCCCAACAAGCGGGGCTTTTCCGGAGGCTTCAGCATGGGCTACGACGAGAACCTCGACTTCCTGCAATATGCCGCCGGGCAGAGCAGCTACAACTGGGACTGCTGCGGGTTGAGCTTCGAGTTCCGGCACATCGACGTGCCCGGGGTGAATGTGGAAAACCAGTACCGTTTTTCCTTCAACCTTGCCAACATCGGAACCTTTGGAAACATGAAGCGGCAAGAGAGGCTGTACTGATTTGTGCGTGAGATGATCCCGGCCGCCGTCCGTCTGGTGCGCGAGGCGGGTTGCTTTCTGTTACGCTGAACCGTTCTGATTCCGATGAAGACGAATCCCATCCTGCTCGCCGTCTGCGGTTGCGCTCCTGCTGCTGGCCGTCGGTTGTGCCGCGCCGGGTGCGCCGCAGCCGCCGTCGCTTGCGCCTGCCGCGCTACGGTGGATAATCTTTCCGCTGCTGCGCAAAGGCGACCGCGTCACCCTCACCTGGTCGCCGCCTACGGAAACCACCGATCACCAGGCGATTCATTGGCCCACCACCACCCGCATCTGCCGGGCGCTCAACCAATATCCCATCAATGCCTGCGGCGAGCCGGTCAAGGAGATCAAGAGCAGTGAACTGGTCTCGGTGGCACCCGGAGGCCGCCGTCCGCTGGTTTCCTTTGAGGATGTGCTGCCGCCGGCGCTGATCGCCGCCCAGAATCAGGCGACCTACGCCATCGAGGTGGTGAACCAGCGCGGCCGCTCCGCCGGACTCTCGAACCAGGTGCGCATGCCGCTGCTGCCCGCTGCGCCGCCGCCCGCGGACTTCCGCGCCACGCTGGACGCGCAGGGGCCGCTGCTGGAGTGGGATGTGCGGTCGATCCCGCGCCTTCTCCCGGCGTCTCCTACCGTCTGCGCATCTATCGGCGAGCCCGCGGCAAGACCGATTTCGCGCTGGCCGGCGAGCAGCCTTACCGGCTTGGGGAAGACGAGGCTCGCGACACGTAATTTTGAGTGGGAGCAGGAGTACGACTATAAGATCACGGCCGTGACCGTGCTCGCCACAGCCGGGGCGGCCCGTGGTGGAAGTGGAAGGCGATGACAGCAAACTGGTGCATCTGGTGGCGCATGATGTCTTCCCGCCCGCCGTGCCCAGCGGTTTGCAGGCGGTATTCAGCAGCGTGGGCCAGAAGCCTTTCATCGATCTGACCTGGGCTCCGGATACCGAAAGCGATCTGGCTGGATACATCGTCTATCGCCGCACCGCCGGCTCCGCCTTTACCGCCGTTACCACGGCTCCGGTCAAGGCTCCCGCGTGGCGCGACAACGATGTTCATCCCGGACAAAAGTATTTCTACACCGTCACGGCCGTCGATGTGCGCGGCAATCAGAGCGCGCAATCGGCTCCGGCCGAGGAGTCGGTGCCATTGGAGGTTCGATGAAATTCTGCCGCTTTCTTGGAATGGAGGGCTCGCGCTTTGGTCTGGTGGAGACCCGCGACGGGCACGACTTTATCGTCAGCGAGTTGGGCAGCCCGCAGATGCAGGTCAGCGGAGCCGGCGTGCCGGAGCAGATCGTGTTGCCGGAGATCGGCTCCGGAAAGACGATTGAGGAGCCTTTCCCGCTGGAACGGGCCAAGCTGCTGATCCCGTTTCCCATCATCAGCAAGATCCTGTGCGTGGGCCGCAACTATGCCGCTCACGTCCGCGAACTCGCGCATGAGATGCCGACCGAACCGCTCATCTTCAGCAAGCCGCCTTCCGCCCTGCTGGCGCCCGGTGGCGCGATCGTTCGTCCCACCCTCAGCAAGAACGTGTCGATCACGAGGGCGAACTCGGAATCCTGATCGGCCGGCGCTGCCACAAGATGAAGGACGGCGAAAGCGCCCGGGAGTACATCCTCGGCTACACCATTGTGAACGACGTAACCGCGCGCGACCTGCAGAACCTCGACGGCCAGTGGACGCGCTGCAAAGGCTTCGACACCTTCTGCCCGCTTCGGCCCCATCGTCAACACCGAGCTCGATCCCGGGAGCGGCGTCAAGGTGCAGACCCGGGTCAACGGCGAGCTGCGCCAGGACGGCAATACCCGCGACATGATGTTCTCCATCGACCGCATCGTGCACTACATCTCGCAGTTCTGCACCCTGCTGCCCGGAGACCTGATTGCAACCGGTACGCCCGAGGGCGTGGGCCCGTTGCTGAACGGAGATGTCGTCGAGGTCTCAATCGAGGGCATCGGCACGCTGCGCAATCCGGTGGTGGACGAGCAGCCGTCGGACGAGTAGCCCGCGAAATCACTGCGCGCCTCCGGGAACCCGGAGCCAATGGTGACGAGCTTGAGCGTCGTCAAGGTGGAAACACGTAGGAGAACGGGTGTCGTAGTCATTGCAATTGATTGCAGAAATATATTGCCTACATCAACAGCTGTTGCTATTATGCGTAGATGCTAGTGATATCAATATCACTAGCAATAGCAAAAAAGGCCCTGATGGCCTGAAGTAGCACCGTCAGGGGAAGGCCTCAGGATGTTACCCGCACCCGTCGGCCGCTGGTTAGTCGCATTAATGTTTGAGTTTTGCCGCGGCTTCAAGAGCAACCGCTAGAGCAAGTAGGACCGCTATTACAAGCATGTTTGCCGCCTTAGCCTGCTCAGCTTAAGCTGAGCAGAATTTTGTGAGTTCAAATCGTGGTTTCCTCCTGATCCGCTTGGGGCTACAGGCCTCAAGCTTAAGCAGGTTTCGCTCCACTATATCACACCTTGTCAAGTACTAAGGGCCGTCTATGTGCCTATCCCTTAATAACTTACGCCAAACCGCCGCTTTCGCCGGGTCTACGTCAGCATCTCAGGTATACTCCGTTCGCCACTGCGCGGAAAGATGACAAAGGTACAGTGGTTCATATTACCTACATTTTTAAACAATAACTTTTATTTTCAGTTGTTTACATGGCTAGTTCATGGACTAAAGTAATTGTACCTGTACCCACAGTTCCAAGCCTCCGAGTGAAATCGCACACAAACGACTTGTAAGCCATTTATGGGCGGCCCGCTCGGCTGCCAATCGGCTCCGGTTTCGTAGTAAAGTCAAAGGAGAGCGGTCCCCAACACCGACCGGCCCGCACTGCTTTCCGATGAACATGTTTCGAATCTATACGCTCACCGGCGCCGTTGTGATTGCCGTGGCTGGCTCTCTGGTGTTTCTTGGCGGACACAAGAAAACTCCCGAACAGTACGAGATGCTGCGCCGCCAACGCATCAGCGCGCAAGGCCGCATCACCGACGGAACCGTGCTCGATGTGCAGGAGTTCGACGCCGATACCGGCCACTCCACGCAGATGGTCCACTACACCTACGACGTGGCCGGGGTGCAATACGAGTGCTCCCAGGATGTCACGCACCTGCGCCAGAACCTCGATCTGCGCTCCTGCCGGATCGGCGTTGCCACTAGCGTCAAGTATGATCCGCGCCATCCCGGCAACTCCATCGTGCTCGCCGAAAGCTGGTGCGGACTGCGCATCTAGAGCACTTCGCCCAGCTCGCACCCCACCTCGCAACCCTTCCCGCAACCCCAGTATTTATCAGCACTCCGCGCCGGTGACTGCCAAACTTTCAGACGGCGCACCTTCTGTCTTGCCATCGCGATCTAAGTCGTATTAAGAATGCGGCACGCATTATGCGGCGCGGGTTCGGGGGAATGCATCGCGTTCCAAAAAGGGTGGCAACCATGGGAGAGATCAGCGACCGGCATCCGTTGCGGCAGCTTCTGGCGGAGAAGATTGCGCAACACTTTCGTTCGGAAGTAGGCTTGCGCGATGAGGAAATCTGGGCTTACCTCACCAACCTGCTCACGGAATTTTGCGACGCCCGCAACCTCTACGCCTTGCGGAATGCGCAGGGCCGCTCGCTCGACGATGTCGGCGAGATGCTGCTCGAGAGCGACCCCATCTTCGGCGAGGCGGCATCGTTTGATCGCGAGCGCCAGGTGCGCAAACATATCGGAGACTTCACCCTGTTTTACAGCGGGATGTTTCCCGAGTCGATCAATCGCTTCCGGCTGCGCCGCCAGCGTTTGGAGAGCATGATCGACTTTGTCCACGCGGGCAAGGAGAGTTACTTCATCGTCAGCCAGTTCGATCAGATGGAGTACCGCAAGGTTGCGCCGCTCTTCGGGAGGCTCTCGCAGCAATTTGAAAGCTGCGTCTTTGGCTTGAACCTGGTGCGCAAGGAGCTCACCGAAATGCAGTACGCGCTGGTTCGTCCGACGGATTTTGTAATGTGAGCTGCCAGCGGCGAGCGGATGCCTCACTGCGAGCCGGCGTCGGCAGCCGCGCTCCGCCGATAAAAGCTGAGCGCGCTTTCCCCTGCTTCAGCAGGCGATAACGCCGCAGGTTGCCCTCGCCGTCACCGGGATCGAATCGCTTCTCATGCTCGGCCACCACGATGCCGCCATCCAGCAGCATCGTTCCCCGCGCAATGGTGCGCAGGATCTCCCCATAAGCTCCGTGCAGCCGGTAGGGAGGGTCGAGAAAGCAGACGTCGAATTGCACCCCAGCCTTGTCCCACTGGCGCAGAGCTTCGGCTGCATCGCGTTCGGCCACATCGTCGGCCTCTACTCCCAGCGCGGCCAGATTCTGGCGTAAGACGCGGGCCGCGTGGCCGCTGGATTCGGCAAAGTGCACGGCGCTTGCGCCCCGGCTCAGCGCCTCGATGCCCACCGCTCCGGTGCCCGCAAACAGGTCGGCCCAGGCGCATCCGGCCACCATGCCCGCCGATGCCAGCACATTGAACAGGGTTTCCTTCAGCCGGTCGTAGGTCGGCCGAGTCTCCAAACCCTCCAGGCTCTTCAGGGTCCGGCTGCGAAACTTTCCCGCGATCACTCTCATCGAACTCTTCTACTCCCGGCCCTGTACCGTATAGTCTATTAGTAATGGCTTTTTCCGACCGAAGGCAAATCGCATGAGACGCTGGTCCATTCCGGTGATTGACATCTTTGGGATCCACTTCCGGGTGCACTTCAGCTTTCCGCTGATGTTCTGCCTGGTGTGGATTCTGGAAGCCGGACGCGGCCCGCAGGCGGGATTGCGCAGCTTCATCCTGATGTTGCTGGTGACCTTCGCGGTGCTGATGCACGAGCTCGGACACGTCGTGGTCGCCGCCCGCAACGGCATTCACGTGCGCAGCGTGGTGCTGCTGCCCATCACCGGCATTGCGCTGCTCGATGAGCAGGCGCAGCGCGGCCTGGATGCACCCCGCGAGATTCGCATGGCGCTCGCCGGACCGGCGGTCAACCTGGTGCTCGCGATATTTTTCGGCACCTCGATCATTCTCTTCCGGCCGCAGGTGCACCTGTTCAGCTCCCCTTTGCTCACGCCGTTCGATCTTCCCCGCAGCCTGGTCTGGGCGCAGGTCTTTATCGCCGTGCTCAACCTGCTCCCCGCCTATCCGCTCGATGGCGGACGCATTCTGCGCGCGGTGCTGGCCATCGACGGAGATCAGGTCACGGCCACCCGGCGCGCCGTCTCCATCGGACAGTTCTTTTCCCTGGCGCTGTTTCTGGTGGGCGGGGTCGTCTTCCTGGGTTCCAACTCCAACAATCTCTGGGTCATGATGGCCGGAGTCTTTCTCTTTCTGGCGGCGCAACTGGAGGATCGCAGCATGATTCTGCAGGCCGTGCTGGAGCGGGTGCGGGTGCGCGACGTCATGATCACCGACTTCACCACGCTCTCCTCGGCGGAGACCCTGGCCGAAGC
Organism: uncultured Acidobacteriota bacterium; assembly: GCA_963779365.1. Taxonomy (GTDB): domain Bacteria; phylum Acidobacteriota; class Terriglobia; order Terriglobales; family Acidobacteriaceae; genus TOLSYN. Next base: position 96,082 of record CAVZYB010000014.1, read on the forward strand.
CCTCGACCGCTCCGTCGAGCCGCCGCAGGAGGAGTTCCCGGTGGTGCGCGGCACGGATATGGTCGGCGTCATCAGCCGTCAGCAGATGAGCGCGTGCATGCAGGCGGAGGGCAACGGCTACGTGCAATCGGCGATGCGCCGCGAGTACCTCGTCGCCGGGCCGCAGGAGTCGCTGGCCGCGGTGCTGCGCCGCATCGGACGCAGCGGCCTCGCCATGATTCCCGTCGTCGAAGGGGACTACCTGGTCGGCATCATTACCTTTCAGAATCTGATGCGCAAACTGACTGCGCTCTCGCTGCGCCGCACGGCCGCCAAACGCTCCACTCCCAACGCTCCTGCCACGCAACCGTAGCCTGAGGCGGAGGACGGCCCGCTCGGCACGAAGGCGCTTGAATGGCGATCGCTCTTGACCTGCCTACGAGACTCATGTACTGTGGTCGCCCTTAGGAAAACATTAAAAATACCTAAGAATCACTAACAAGGATCGCAAAATGCGCTTTGCGAAGCTGCAGTGTCTCGCCGCCACTCTGCTACTGGGTATCGGAACCGCCTTGGCATCCGAGGTCCCGACCGACGACTTCACACTTACTGCAGGCACGGACACGCTAAGTTTCAGTCTGCCCGCACAACCGACGATTTCGGACTACGTTCCCGGGCAGGACTTCGTACTTGATTCAGTTCCCGTCGACGTCAACGGCGTAGGCACGCTCGAAAATCTCATTTTCTATAACGGTGTCGCCACCCAATATTCCGGTGGTGGTGGCTTAACTCTCATCTCATCTACCACTGACGAAATTTTGGTCGATCCAAACAAGTCCAGTTCGCAGCTCTACACCGGCAGCGAGTATAGTCCAACTTTCCTGACCGGCGTCTACGAACAGACCAGTGTGCTGGGGGAGGATCTTGGACCCATTACGCTGAGCATTACGGCTTCGTCGCCGCTGCACCGGTTCCCGAGCCCTCCAGCCTGCTTCTCCTCAGCTCCGGGATAATGGGCTGCCTGGGTGCGTGCTCGCAAAAGCTGGCGAAACAGAATTCATTCGTAGCGTCCGCTTAAGCGCATGCGATCCAGGCAAATAGCGGCATGATAGACCGCCGTGTTCGTTGCCACCCAGGAACTTACAGCGGGATATTGCCGTGTTTCTTCGCGGGGTTTTTATCGCGCTTGCCGTCGAGCATTTCCAGCGCCTGGATGATCTTCTTGCGGGTGTCGCGGGGGCGGATGACGCCGTCGATGTAGCCGCGCTCGGCGGCGACGTAGGGATTGGCGAAGCTGCTCGCGGAACTCCTCGATCTTCTCGGCGCGCACTTTGTTGAAGGCCTCGGCTCCGGTGAGTCCGTCCACGCCCTCCTTGGCGGCGCGGTCGAGTTCGCGGCGGTAGACGATGTTGACCGCGCCCTCCGGGCCCATGACGGCGATTTCCGCCGTCGGCCAGGCGTAATTCACGTCGCCGCGGATGTGCTTGGAGCTCATCACGCAATAGGCTCCGCCGTAGGCTTTGCGGGTGATGATGGTGACCTTGGGAACGGTGGCTTCGGCAAAGGCGTAGAGCAGTTTTGCGCCGTGCATGATGATGCCGCCGTGCTCCTGCTGAATGCCGGGAAGGAAGCCGGGAACGTCTTCAAAGGTGACCAGCGGAATGTTGAAGCAGTCGCAGAAGCGGACGAAGCGCGCGGCCTTGATGGAGGAGTTGATGTCCAGCACGCCGGCGAGGAAGTTGGGCTGGTTGGCGACGATGCCGACCGAGCGCCCGTTGAAGCGGGCAAAGCCGATGACGATGTTCTTGGCGTAGTGCTCCTGCACCTCGAAGAAATAGCCGTCATCGACGACGCGGGTGATGACGTCCTTGATGTCGTAGGGCTGATTGCTCTCGGCGGGAACCACGGTGTCGAGCTGTTCGTCGGCGCGGTCGATGGGGTCGGTGGTGGGCTTGCGCGGCGCCTCCTCGAGATTGTTGGAGGGCATGAAGCTGAGCAGCTCGCGCACCATGCGAGAGGCACTCGGCATCGTCGTGGGCGAGAAAGTGCGCCACTCCGGACTTGGTGTTGTGGGTTTCCGCGCCGCCCAGCTCGTCTTGCTGACCTCTTCGTGGGTCACCGCCTTGATGACCTCAGGGCCGGTGATGAACATGTAGGCGGTCTTATCGACCATGAGGATGAAATCGGTCATCGCCGGCGAATAGACGGCGCCGCCCGCGCAGGGTCCCATGATCGCCGAGATCTGCGGAACTACGCCGGAGGAGAGAACATTGCGCAGAAAGATATCGGCATACCCGGCCAGCGAGCGGACGCCTTCCTGAATGCGCGCCCCGCCGGAATCATTGAGGCCGATGACCGGGCGCTCCGACGCGCGCCGCCTGATCCATGATCTTGACGATCTTGGCGGCGTTGGTCTCCGACAGCGAACCGCCGAAGACGGTGAAGTCCTGGGCGAAGACAAAGACCAGGCGGCCTTCGATGCGTCCGTAGCCGGTGACAAAACCGTCGCCCAGAATGACCTGCTCGCCCATGCCGAAGTCGGTGGTGCGATGGGTGACAAACTTGTCGGTCTCCTCGAAGGTGCCCTCATCCAGCAGAAACTCGATGCGCTCGCGGGCGGTCATCTTGCCGAGTTTGTGTTCGCGCGCACGCCGTTCTTCGCCGCCGCCAGCTTCGGCCAGTTGGTCGCGCAATTTCAGCTTCGCAAGTTTCTGCTCGATATTCATGAACCGGCATTATAGCCAGAGAGTACCGAGCGAGGGCCAAGGATTAGTTTGCCGGAGGCATTTTGAAGGAGTCGTCGCCGTCCATGCCCTGGGCGCTCCAGCGCCAGCGCCGGCCATCCCAGAACACGAGGGCGTGCAGGGTGCTGCGGTCGACGGCTTCAATGGCCTGGATGTTCTTCTTCTTCAGGCGCAAGTTCACGATGCTGGCCGATTCAAACGGCGTATTGATGAGGACGAACTTGGAGATCTGCTTGGACTTGGACTGGCGGCTGCGCGCCAGCCGAAGACAATCAGAAAGCAGCGGGACGAGCCGTCGAAATGCAGCGTGAATTGCGAGGTGATGCGGGGATCTCCGGTGCCGAAGTAGGAGTCATAGGGGTCCTCGACCTTGAAGTTGAACTGCTCCTTCGAGAGCAATGGCGTGCTGCTGGTTCCCACCAGGATGAGATCCTCTTTGCCGTCGCCATCCAGATCGCCGAACATGGGCGGGATGTTGGGGTCGAGCTTGAAGCTGGCGCCAAACTGGCTGGCCACATACGCCGCCGGGTCGGCGAGCGCCGCACGGTGAGGAGCCGGCTGCGCCGGCAAGGGCGCGGCAAAACACAGGCAGACGGCAAGGCAGGAAAACGCAGACGCAAATTGGAGGCGCATAGCGCTAATGTAACTTCTTTTCGGGCGGCGAAGAACAGAGAAGTTCCAGCGGAGCGGTTTTGCGAGGCCGCGCCAGCATCTATAATTTGGCTGGTGCGGTTACTCCTGGTCAGCGACATACACGGGAATCTTGAGGCTCTGGAAGCCTGTCTCGACGCGGCTCCAGAGCATGACAGCGTTGCCAATCTGGGCGACGTGGTGGGCTATGGCGCAAGTCCCAACCAGGTCATCGAACTGGTTCGCGAGATGGCGCCGATCAACGTGCGCGGCAACCACGACCGCTGCTGCTGCGGACTGGAAGATCTCAGCAACTTCAATCCCGTAGCCGCCGCTGCCGCGATCTGGACGCGCGGCAAGCTGAGCGACCTCAATCTGGACTGGCTGATCGGGCTGCCTCGCGGCCCGCGGCGCGATGCGGCCTGCGAAGGCGCACAGTTTGTGCACGGCTCGCCGCTCGACGAGGACGACTATATCTCGTCGGAGTTCAGCGCCAGCGCCGCGCTGGAGGCTTCCTCCTTCCACCTCACTTTTTTCGGACACACCCACATTCAGTGCGCCTTCAGCCCGGCCGCAGAGGTTGGCCGAGCCCCTTCCGCTGGAACGGTTGAACAGTGCGAGCCGCGCCCAGGTATCGCGGCTGAAGCTGAATCCGGCGAAGAAGTACCTGGTGAATCCGGGATCGGTAGGGCAGCCCCGCGACCGTGACCGGCGCGCGGCCTTCGCGCTCTACGACAGCAAGAAGCACGAGATTCGCTTCTACCGCGTGCCCTATGACATCAAGCGTGCGCAGGAACGCATCCTGCAAGCAGGCTTGCCGGAGATGCTGGCGACGCGGCTGGCCGACGGACGGTAAGACGGCGCCGGATTCGGTAGTGGCGCAGTTAGAATTTGCACAGCCACTGAATGCTCGCTGGACAGCGTAAACTTAAGGAATGGCAAACAAGAACGCACCAAAACGCGAAGTCAAGAAACCGGCCAAGAAGAAAGCAAAGAAAAGCAGCTAGGATGTGAACGTCTATGATGTACGCTGCAACTTCGTGACACCGGGCGTGGACATTTCAGAATTGCTGTTATCAAAAAAATGTGGAGGGATGGATGAAACTTGCTTACCTCGCAACGGCGGTTTTGGTATTTCCCTTGATGGTAGCGGCACAAACCAACGTCACGGTCGCTCCACGGGTTAATTCACCAGGTCCGTCGACGGGCATCACGCCTCCGGGATTTTCGCTCCCGAGTGGCTTTAATCCCGCCGCGGGACTGTTCGACGAGTTCTGGAACGATCCGGCTTGCACTGCCGAATTGCACCTCACCGACGCGCAGCGCAAGCAATTGCAGGATGCTACGCTAACCCAACGCTTGGCGCTCATCGACGGCGGCGCCGACGCACTAAAAGCCTTTACCCGATTGGCAGCCCTCATGGAAGCCGATCAGCTCGACGATGCAGCCTACCGGCAACAAGTGAATAATCTCGCGACGGCAACCGGGAAACTGGTTCAGGATGTCGGCGAAATGGCCGTCTCTCCACGCCGCGTCCTAACCTTGGAGCAATGGAAAAAATTGCAAACCTGGCAGCGCGCGAAGCGGACTGCGACCTCGGCTGCACCCCGGACTGCGGCTCCCCTACATCAGCCGGCAACGCATACGCCAACGGCTGGCGATAGGCCGTAACCTTACAAAATTCCATGCGGGTGCACACGCCCGGAAAGCCGTCCGGGAGGAGCCTCGCGGTTTTCCTCAGCCTCTGCGCCCCGGGCTTTGCGATACACTCGCGCTATGTCATTTGGAAAATCAGGCGGACTATTTAACGACGAGCCCGAGGCGGCTCCCGGCGCCCAGCAGCAAGGTAATGGTGGCACACGTCGATGGCGGCTCGCGCGGCAACCCTGGCCCCGCAGGATACGGCGCCTACATCACTGACGCCGAAGGTAAGCGGCTGGCCGAGCTGGGCGAGTTTCTCGGCGTCCAGACCAACAACTTTGCGGAGTACTCGGGGCTGATTGCGGCGCTGGAATACGCGGTGGAGCACGGCTACGGCACGGTGAAGGTGGTCAGCGACTCCGAACTGCTGGTGAAGCAGATGAAGGGGCAATACAAGGTCCGCAGCGAGGCCCTGCTCTCGATCTACAACGAGGCCAAGGTGCTGATCCGCAAGCTGGACCGCTTTGAGATCCGGCACGTGCTGCGGCATCTGAACAAAGACGCCGACCGGCTGGCGAATGCGGCGATGGATCGCGGCATGGGACGCGCCCGCACCGATCAGGCCGATGCCTATGCGAAGCCTCCGGTGGCGCGCGAAGAGATCAAGGAACTGCGCGGATTCGTGCGTGAGGGCGTGGTGGAGTTTACCGGCGAGAAGTTTCCCGATGGCGTGTTCGTGGTGGTGCGCCGGGCGCGCTAAGACCGCAGAAAGCGCGGCCGCAGACGACCGCGCTTTCTGTTTGTAAGCTCCAGGAAGCGATTTTTTTCATCCCGCAAGCGCCTTCTTCACGGCTTCACTGACCAGTTTTCCGTCGATGCGAGCGCCGGCGAATTTGGCCATCACATGCTTCATGATGGTGCCCATTTCCTTGGCGGTAGGCGAGCCCATCTCCGCTATCACCGAATGCACGGCGGCAGCGATCTCAGCCGGGCCTACGGCTTTGGGCAGGTAGCCTTCGATGAAGACGATCTCGGCCAACTCCTTGGCCGCGAGTTCAGGACGGTTGCCCTTAGTGAACGCGTCGGAGGCATCGTGGCGCTGCTTGATCAAGGTGGAGAGCACCTGCATCTCCTCGTGCTCGTCAAGCGGCTCACGCTTATCGATTTCCTTGTTCTTGAGGGCAGCCTTCGCCATGCGCAAGGTGGAGAGGCGCAACTCCTGCCGCGACTTCATGGACTCGACGATATCTTTCTGGATCTGAGAAGTAATGCTCATACCCAATGATACGCAGGATCGCCGCATTTGTTTTTCGTCGGCAGCACGCACAGCAGAGTCGCACGCACTCCCGATGTCGTTTCGGCTACCTTGTGTCCACTCAAGACGGGCGCGCTCGGCTCCGCCCTGTACAATCATTGCTGTATGCACAGCCTTCCTCTACCGTTGGCCGCGTTCTTCGCCGGAGTGCTTTCCTTCCTCTCGCCCTGTGTGCTGCCGCTGGTGCCGGGTTATGTCTCGCTGATCTCGGGCGCCAGCGTGGAAACCCTGCAGGCGGCCGACCGCAAGCTTCTGCGCACCGTCATGCTGAATTCGCTCTGCTTCATCCTGGGCTTCAGCGTGGTCTTCATCTCCCTGGGCGCGGTGGCCACCAGCCTCGGACAGCTTACCCAGCAGTATCATCGCCCGCTGGCGATCTTTGCCGGCATCGTCATCATCATCTTCGGCCTGCACCTCACCGGAATCTTCAAGATCAACGCGCTCTATTCGGACAAGCGCCTGCACAGCGTCAAAGGCGGTTCCAGTCCGCTCGGCTCATTCCTCATCGGCTTTGCCTTCGCCTTTGGCTGGACCCCGTGCATCGGCCCCATCCTGGCCGGAATCCTGTTGCTCGCCGGCTCGCAGGACACGGTTTTCAAGGGAATCCTGCTGCTCGCCGTTTACTCGGCGGGACTGGCCGTTCCGTTTCTTCTCACCTCGCTCGGGGTCAATCGCTTTCTCGGCTTCTATGCCCGTTTCCGCCGCCATCTGCACACGGTTGAGGTTCTCAGCGGCGTGCTGCTCATCGTCTTCGGCTTGCTGATTGCCCTGGGACGCTTCACCATGCTCTCCGGATATCTCGGCTTCCTGAATCGCTTCTCTCTGTAAAGCATCTGAAAAAGTTCAGCGGGTACGCCGCGGGAGTGTGTGGTGTGAAGCGCAATGTCGTCCTCTTCGCCCTGATGGTCGTCGTCGTCGCCGGTTTGCTGGTGCTTGGCCAAGTTCCAGGTCAAGGTTTCGCGGGCAGCGCCGTGCCCGCACCGCAGCCGTGGCCGCCGCGGGCCACCACGCGCCGGACTTCGTCCTCACCGATCTTGCAGGGACACACCCTCAAACTCAGCGATCTGCGCGGCAAGGCCGTGGTGCTCAACTTCTGGGCCACCTGGTGCCCGCCCTGCAAGGAGGAGATTCCCTGGTTCGTCGAATTGCAGAAGCGCTATGGCGCCGCAGGGATTGCAGATTGTCGGCGTCAACATGGATGATGGCGACCAGAAGGATGTGGAAAAGTTCGCCGCCGAAAATTCCATCAACTACCCCATCCTCTTCGGCAAGGAGAAAGTTGCCGAGCAGTATGGCGGCATCGATTATCTGCCCACAACTTTTTACATCGACCGCAACGGAGTGGTGCTGGACCGCGTCTTCGGCCAGCCCGGGCGCGACGAGATCGAGCAGAACATCAAGCGCGCCATCGCCTCCAGCCACGCCGCCGCGCTCCTAGCGACGACGCAGAATCGCCGTGACAGCAGAATCCGCTAGACTAGAGCCTTAGCCATGAAGTTCCCATCGCCTCATCGCGCCTCTCTTCGTCGTCGCTGTGTGCCTGCCGCTGCCCTGGCCCAGGGCTCTTCCCCGACGGTCACGCGTGGCTCCCATCGACACCATCGTCGTCACCCGCGGCGGCAAGGCTCCGCTCGAACATCGCGCTTGCGGGTCAACCGCGGATTCCACGTCAACTCCAACAAGCCCAACGACGAACTGTTGCTGCCCACCGTGGTGCACCTCAACCCGCCGCGAGGGAATCATGATCATGAACATCCAGTATCCCGCAGGGCGAGCAACTGGCGCTGCCCTTCATGGGCAATGACAAGCTCAGCGTTTACTCGGGAAACTTCGCGGTCACCGCCGAGGTGCGCATTCCGAAGTCGGCCGCGCTCGGCACCCAGCGCGTCCACGGCGAAGTGCGAGTACCAGGCCTGCGACAACCGCCAGTGCTTTCCTCCCAAAACCACGCCGCTGGAGTTCGACGTGAAGGTCGTCAAGCCCGCGGTGAAAAAGAAATCCACCTACACTCCCGCCAGCCCGCACATCCGTTAGCCATCCGGCACTGGCGACCCAGCACTGCCGCGTCACGCGCATGCTCAGCCGTCGCGCTCTGCTAACATCGTTGTTCATGGAGCAGTCGTCAATTCCAGGCAAGGTGCGAGTTCGCTTTGCCCCCTCGCCCACCGGACAGGTTCACGTCGGCAACGCGCGCACCGCGCTCTTCAACTGGCTCTTCGCGCGCCAGCAGGGCGGAGCCTTCATCCTCCGCATTGAAGACACCGACCTCGAGCGCAGCGAAGCGCGCTATGAAACCCAGCTCATCGAAGATATCAAGTGGCTCGGTCTCGATTGGGACGAAGGCCCCGACGTCGGCGGTCCGTATCCGCCCTATCGCCAGAGCGACAAGTGGCAGGTCTATCGCGACCACGCCGAGCGCCTGGTCAGCGAAGGCAAGGCTTACCGCTGCTTCTGCACGCCAGGAAGTGCTGGACCGCCAGCGCGAGCAGGCGATGGCGCAGCATCTCCCGCCCAACTATCCCGGCACCTGCCGCAACCTCGCGCCGGAGGAGGCCGAGCGCCGCCGCGCCGCCGGCGAGCCCTGCGCCATCCGCCTGAAGATTCCCGAGAAGCCGATTCGCTTTCACGACATCGTGCGCGGCTGGGTCGAGTTCTCCAGCGAGGTGGTGAGCGATCTCATCATCGTCCGCTCCACCGGCGTTCCGGTCTACAACTACGTGGTCGTGGTCGACGATGCGGAGATGAAGATTACCCACGTCATCCGCGGCGACGATCATCTGTCGAACACTCCGAAGCAGGTCGCGCTCTACGAAGCGCTGGGCTGGGCGGTGCCGGAGTTCGCGCATCTATCCACCATTCTCGGCCCCGACAAGGAGCGGCTCTCCAAGCGCCACGGCGCAACCTCGCTGGCAAATTTCCGCGAGATGGGCGTGCTTCCCGAGGCGCTGATGAATTACATGGCGCTGCTCGGCTGGGCGCCCACCGGAGGCGACCGCGAAATCTTTTCGCCCACCGAACTGGTGCAGGAGTTCGATCTGGCGCGGGTCACGCCCGTCGCCTGCGGTCTTCGATTTCGAAAAGCTCTACTGGCTCAATCGCCACTACATCAAGCAAGCCGAGCCCGCGCGCATCGCCGCGCTGGCCGAGCCTTTCTACCAGCGCGCGCTCGGCATTGCGATGAGCTGACGCCGGAGGTGAAGGCCTGGCTCGGCGCACATTACGGCCTCGCTGGTGTCACTCGGTCAACAAGCTGGATGAGTTGCCGGAGCGCGCCGCAGCCGGTGCTGCACTTTGATGCCGCCGCGGCCCTCGCTGCGCCGGAGAACGCCGAGGTGCTTCAGCGCCGCAACCTCGCCCACGGTGCTCGATGCGTTCGCCGCAAAGATTGCCGCCGAGCCCGAGCCGATTGAGGCCGCGCGCTTCAAGGCGCTGATCAAGGAAGTGCAGAAAGAGAGCGGCGTAAAAGGTCCGGCGCTGTTTCATCCCATTCGCATCCTGCTTACCGGCGTGCAGTCCGGGCCGGAGTTCGACAAACTGGTGCCGCTGATGGAAGAAGGTTCACGGCTCGCTCTGCAGCAGCCAATCCGCAGCGTAAAGCAGCGCGTTGCGGCCTTCCTCGAAGCCCAGCGCGCGCCGCGTAACTATGAGGTCGCTTTTCGCGTGATCGTGAGCCGCTTTTTTGTATCCTGCGATGCGTGAGAGGTGGTGCCCCATATTCTGCCGCTGTTGGCAAAAGTGGGATAGTTGATCTTGACGCTTCTTTCGCTCGAGCGAACCCCGCGAGACCTAAGCGGCTCTCTTGTACACATCGCGCAGCGTACGAATCTGGTCCAGGGCGGCGGAAACGCTCTCCGCTTGTTCTTCGATGATGCGATGCACCTCGGGCGGAAGTCCGGCCTGCAGTGCTGCATGGTAATGGTGCTGAGCGTTGTTCTCGCCCACCTCCACGGATTCCAGAACGCTGGCATCGCCGCCGCCCAGTTTGTTCTTCAGATCAATCCAGGCGCGGTGCAATTGATTGGCAAAGCTGGGACCGCGGCTCGGGTCAGCCTCGCCGAGACGGATCGCGAGATGTTCCAACTCTGCCGCAAATCTAGCCCGCTCCATCGCCTGGTTTGAAAACAGTCCTCGCAGGGCGTGATTCCTCGCGAGTTCAGCGGCTTCCAGGTAGCCTGCCTGCCCATCGCGGCAAGTCTCAATCAGCTTTTCAATGATATCGAGGGAGTCATCGGCCATCGCAGCGCTCATCCTTTCCTCGCGGTAATTTTCCCTTTGAGTGAGATGGCGTGAGCGGCCCATAGTTTGTCAGACGAGTTCTCGATATGCAGCAAACGAGCCGCAGCATACGAAGAGCTGTACATGATTCGGTGCCGGTGGTTTGAATAGGGGATGTAAGTGGCGCTGCGTCGCGCAATGGGCGCGACGCAGTCGCTTGCGGAAATTGCCTATGCCGCTTTCTTGTACTCGTCGCGCAGCATTCGAACCCGGTCGTGGGCTGCGAATACGAACTGCGCCTGTTGCTCGACGATGGCGAATACATCGGCAGGAAGGCCAGCTTCCAGCGCTTCCTGATAATTCTTCTTGGCGTTGTCTTCTCCCGCCTCTACGGATTCCAGAATGCTGGTGTCACCGGCTCCCAGCTTTTCCTTCAGATTCATCCAGGCGCGGTGCAGCTTATTTGCCATGCTCGGAGCTGCGGTCGGGATCGGATTCGCCCAGGCGCTGCGCGATATTCTCCAGCTCTCCCGCAAAGCGCGCCCGCTCCAAAGACTGACGGTTAAAGAAATCCTTCAGCACGGAATCCTTCGCGTGTTCGGCGGCGTCGCGGTAGCCTTCCTGTCCGTCGCGGCAAGTTTCAATCAGCTTGTCAATATGATCCAGCGTGTCATTGGCCATTCAATGCTCATCCTTTTCTTGCGTCAATTCATGCGTCTATCAAGCCATGAGATGGCATGTGCGGGGCCGGGTTTGCAAGCCCAACTCTCGAATCCTGTGATTGAATGTGATTGAATACGGTCATGAGCAAGACCAACGCCTGCCGCATTCTGGATGCGCTCGGCATCCACTACGAGTTGCGTGAATATGAAGTGGACCCGGATGATCTCTCCGCCGAAAACGTTGCCGCCAAGGTTGGCTTTCCGCCCGCCCAGGTCTTCAAAACCCTGGCCGTGCAAGGGGACCGCCATGGCGTGGCCGTCGCCGTGATCCCGGGAAATTATGAACTCGATTGCAAAGCCCTCGCCCATTGCACCGGCGACCGCCGCGTGGAGATGCTTCCGCTCAAACAAGTGCAGAGTGTCACCGGCTATATTCGCGGCGGCGTCACCGCTCTCGGAATGAAAAAGGACTATCCCGTATTCGCCGATGAAACCATCGAATTATGGGACACGGTCTGCGTCTCCGCCGGACAGCGCGGATTGCAGATCGTCATCGCCCCCGCCGATTATCTGCGCGCCACCGCTGCCACCGTGGCGGAGATTTCACGCGAGAAGCAGTAGTCGTCCGCTTCCCGCGCAAACAAATCCCGAGCGTGGCCCATTCAAGTCCTTCTTTTGGACTTGAGTGGAGCTGTGACTCGCTTTTCGCTTGCCCGCGCAGATTGCACTTCTGCGGAACTGCCCAGCGACAGTTTGTAGCGCGGTTCCAGCGCGGATTATGCCTCCCGGCTCCATCGGCGAATGCTGCCGATCTCCTCGGTTGGAATCCGCAGGTACTCCAGAAACTGCTGATGCTCTTCCGGTGCCTGCTCCTCGAATTGTTTGTGCCAACGCCGCATATCGTCTTCGCTGAAGCCGGCGGCGTGCATGATCGAAACCCATTTTTCCTTGGTCATCTCGGATGCCATATCCAATCTCCTCCACCTGCCATCGCCCGCCCGCAAGAGCTGCAGAATGGCATTCTGATGCTCGCGAAGCGTTTCGATCTCCCGGTCGAGTTCGAGCAGACGGCGCTTTAAAACCGTGCTTGCCGCATTCGACGGCTCGTCCAGAATCTGCCGGATATCGCTCAGCCGCAGCCCCGCATCCCGGTATGCGCAGATGCACTGCAGCCGCGCCAACTGTTCTGTCGTGTAGCGGCGGTAGTTGGATTGCAGAGCGGCCCGCCGGCGGCAGCAATCCGATCGACTCGTAGTAGAGCAGCGTCGTGCGGCTCAGTCCGCAAAGCCTGGCGAGTTGGGAGACCGTGAACATCGCAGCACCTCTACTCTCCACCCTGCAGCTCATAGACAGGTCAACCGATATTTTTCGAGAATCCTTTCGGTTGCGTCTGGCGGCTGCGGGCCAGTCGGGTTGCGCGCGCAGAGGCCCGAACTCTCATCGCAGCAGCCTGCGCAGGGCCGGTTCCAGTTCCGCGTCTTCAAAGCGGAATCCCGCCTCCAGCAGGCGCCGTGGAATCACCCGCTGACTGGCCAGCAGCATCTCTTCGCCCATCTCTCCGGCCAGCGCGCGCAGCACCACGGCGGGGATCGTGAGCAGCGTCGGCCGGTGCAGAACCCGCCCCAGAGTCCGGGTGAACTCCCGGTTCGTTACCGCATTGGCCGAGGCCACGTTCAGCGCCCCGTGTACCTGCTCGTTTTCCACCGCAAACACAAAGGCGCGAACTGCGTCCCGGCGGCTGATCCAGCTCCACCACTGGCGTCCGCTGCCGAGCTTTCCGGCCACTCCCAGGCGGAAGGCGGGAAGCATTTTGGCCAGGGCGCCGCCTTCGCTGTCCAGCACCAGGGCGCTGCGCATATGGGCCACGCGAACCCCGGCCATCGCCGCTGGCTGCGCGGCGGTCTCCCAGTCGCGGCAGACCTCGGCCAGAAATCCCAGCCCCGGCTCACTTTCTTCCACCAGCTCTTCGTCGCCGCGGCTGCCGTAGTACCCAATGGCAGAGCCGCAGATCAGCGCCCGGGGCTTTCCGGTTTGCACGAATGTCTGCGCCGCCGCGCGGGCCAGCCCGGAGGTTCCCACCACCCGGCTGTTGCGGATTTCCGCCTTGGCCTGCTCCGTCCACAGAGTCGCCACCGGCCTCCCCGCAAGATGCACGATGACGTCGAACTCAGCCATGCGCGCCGCTTCCAGCGCGGATTCCGGATGCCAGAGCACGTCGCCCTCCTGCACCTTAGCCCGGTCGCGCACCAGCCTGTGGACCTCGTGCCCCTTCGTCCCCAGCAACGAGCTGATCTCCCGTCCCAGGAATCCGCTTGCCCCGCTGACCAGCACTTTCATGGCGACCTTCCAGCCCTCGGAATCATTCTCGGTTCTCACCGCATCGGATGCAATAGGAGCAGCTTGGCGACTATCCTGCGTGCCCAAAAGGAGGTTACAGGCTAAAATCAGATATGGCGAGCTTTCGCGAGCAGGTAGCGACGAATGTTTTGACCGTTACGCGGTTTCGCGACCTGCTGAGGATTGCCCGCACCAACCGTCCCACCGACGATCTCGATATCATCCGCCGCGCCTACGACGTTTCCCTCGAACATCACACCGGGCAGCAGCGCGCCTCCGGCGAGCCCTATCTCGTGCATCCCCTGGAAGTGGCGATTTTACTGGCCGAAATGAAGCTCGACACCACGGCCATCGTCGCCGGACTGCTGCATGATTCGGTCGAAGACACCATCCTCACCACCGAGGAAATTCAAGAACAATTCGGCGAGCAAGTGGCCCACATCGTCGAGGGCGTAACCAAGATCAGCAAGATTGATTTCGCCTCACGCGAAGAAGCGCAGGCGGAAAACGTACGCAAGATGATGCTCGCCATGGTGGACGACATCCGTGTCGTACTCATCAAACTGGCCGACCGTCTGCACAATATGCGCACCCTGCAGCATCTTTCGCCCGAGCGCCAGGCGAAAATTGCCAAGGAAACCCTGGAGATTTATGCCCCGCTCGCCCATCGCCTCGGCATGGGCAAGGTGCGCGGCGAGCTTGAGGATCTCTCCTTCCCCTACGTCGATCCGGTCGGCTACAAAGTCGTCTTCGAGCAGGTCGAGGCCTTGCGCAAAGACGGCGATCGCGCCCTCGCCCGCATGTCTGAGACCATCCGCAAGAAGTTGCGCGAGGCCAACATCAACATCGTCCGCGTTGATTCGCGCATCAAGCGCATGTACTCCATCTATCAAAAGGTGATCAAGCAGAAGATCACTCCCGATCAGATGTACGATCTGCTGGCGCTGCGCATCATCACCTATTCGGTGAACGACTGTTACGCCGTCCTGGGAATCATTCACAACGCATGGCGTCCGGTGCCGGGCCGCATCAAGGACTTCATCGCCATGCCGCGCCCCAACCTCTACCAGTCGCTGCACACCACGGTCATTGCCGATGACGGCCATCCCTTCGAGGTGCAGATCCGCACCGAAGAGATGCACAAGATGGCCGAGGAGGGCATCGCCGCCCATTGGAAGTACAAGGACGGTCCCATCTCGGCGCGCGACGAACAGCGTCTCGCCTGGTTGCGCCAGGTCGTCGAATGGCAGCGCGAGATGGCCGATCCCAGCGAGTTCCTCTCCACCCTCAAGATCGATCTCTATCCGGAAGAGGTCTACACCTTCACTCCCAAAGGCAAAGTGGTCGTGCTGCCGCGCGAGGCCTCGCCCCTCGACTTTGCCTACACCGTGCACACCGAGGTCGGACACTCCTGCGTCGGCGCCAAGGTCAACGGACGCATCGTGCCCCTGCGCTCCAAGCTGCGCTCCGGAGACATCGTCGAGATCATGACGCAGGCCGGGCACAATCCCAGCCGCGACTGGCTGGGCATCGTCAAAAGCTCGCGTGCCCGCCAGAAAATTAAACACTGGCTCAACATTCACCAGCGCGAGCGCGCCATTGAAATCGGCCGCAAGCTGATCGAAAAGGAAGCGCGCAAGTATCGCATCGCGCTCAAGGAAATCAAGGACCCCGAGTTGCTCAAGGCGGCGGGCGAATACGGCGTCAACAAAGTGGACGACCTCATGGCCGGCATCGGCTATGGCAAGTACTCCGCCCGCTCCGTGCTCGCCAAGGTGTCGCCCGGCAGCAATCTGCAGCCCGGCGAAGAGCAGCAGGGCCTGGCCTCGGCCGTCAAGCGGGCCTTCGGTGGTTCGGACAGTTCCGCCCTCACCGTGCGCGGCACCGACGATCTGCTCGTCTACCGCGCCCGCTGTTGCAACCCCATTCGCGGCGAGGAAATTGTCGGCTACGTCACCCGCGGCAAGGGCGTCGCCGTGCATAGCAAAACCTGCTCCAACGTGCAGAACCTGATGTATGAACCCGAGCGCAAACTGGCCGTCGAGTGGTCGCACAAGGAGCCGCGCATCGCCGGCGCGCTGCCCGCCTATCCCGTCAAAATCGTGGTCTCCAGCGATGATCGTCCCGGCATGGTTACCCAGGTCTCGGCCGTCATCAGCGGCGAGGACGCCAACATCCGCCACATCGAAGCCAAGACCGGCGGCGACTTCGCCGTCATCGACATCATCTTTGAAACCCGCGACGTCAATCACCTCAACCGCATCATCACCGGCATCCGCCGCATCCAGGGCGTGCGTGATGTCGAGCGCGTGCAGCGGCTGAACAACTAATTCTGGGGTCACTCATTCATGTCGCGCTTTTCCGAGAAATTGCAGAAATCTTCCTCTCAACCAGGCTCTCTGCCCATCCAAATCCAGGCCGTCCAGTTCGCCTACCTCTCCCTGCAACGTACCCAGCGCGGATTGGTGGGCATGATGGTGATCTGTGCCGTCCTCGGCATGACGGTCTTTCACGGGCCGCCCGGAGCCATCGGCACGCGCATGTTTCTGCCCGTCATCTTCTCCACCACTCTGCTCACCTTTGCCTACACCCTGCGCAACGCCATGGTGCTGCCCGCGCTCTCGGAGCTGCGCCGCAACCCGCGTGACCCCGCACTCCTCAAGCGTTGGAGCCGCAACAATCTCATCATGCAGTCGCTGTGCGCCGCCGTCGGATTGCTCGGCTTTGCCATGCAGTTGATGGGCGCACCCACCACCATTGCGCTCACGCTCTACGTCATCGCCATCGTCTATCTTTTTCTGCTGCAACCCATCCGACCTTGAGCATTGCCCTTAAGTTTTTCCGCCGTCGATGCTTGCTTTCTGAGATAGAGCCGAGCGCAGTTCCCCAACTGGGCAGTACGATTTAGAATTTCCTTGTTAGAACGATCCAAGGAGCCAGACCATGCGCGAAGTCATTGCCACTGAAAACGCCCCCCGGGCCATCGGTCCATATTCGCAGGCCATCCGCGCCAACGGCTTCCTCTTCGTCAGCGGCCAGATTCCCGTCGACCCAACCACCCAGAAGCTCGTCGAGGGCGGCGTAGCTCTCCAGACCGAGCAGGTACTGACCAACCTGGAGGCAATTCTCACGGCCGCAGGCAGCAGCCTCGACAAGGTCGTGCGCACCGGTGTCTTTCTCAAGGACATGGGCGAGTTCGCCGCCATGAACGACGTCTACGAGCGCTTCTTCCCCCAGACCGCCCCTGCCCGCTCCACCGTCGAGGTCGCCCGCCTCCCCAAAGATGTCCGCGTCGAAATCGATGCCATCGCCCTGGCCTGATAAGCTCCAATTCGCCCAAACTTCTGCGGAAATCCACAGGAACCGCCATTGAGCGCAGCCGTTTGCAGCCGCCGAATTATCCGGTCGTGATCATCGGCTGCCGCTGCGGGCGATCGTTCCCTGTCCCCAGCTCCCGCCGCAGCCACTCCACGCGGCGACGCCACGCCACGGCCAGCACGCAGGCAATGCTGATCAGTCCCGCGCTCAGCCCGAACCACAGGCCGCGCACTCCCCAGCCGCGCGCAAAGCAGAGCCACGCCCCCAGCGGAAGCCCAATCAGCCACCAGCCCACAAAGTCCGTAATCATCGCAATCCGCGTATTGCCCGAGCCGCGCAGCGCCCCAATGGCCGTGACCTGCACGCCATCAAAAAACTGGAAGACCGCCGCAATCGCCAGCAGTGAAACCCCAACCTTCGCAACCTCCGGGTCGTAGGTGAAAATGTGCACAATCCGCAGCGGCCACGTCCACAGCACAATCGCCGAGCAGCTCATAAAACTCGCGCTCAGCGCCACTCCGCTCCAGCCGCTCACGTGGGCCGCTTCCGCGTCCCGCCGGCCAATGGCGTTGCCCACCCGCACCGATGTCGCCTGCGCCACCCCCAGCGGCACCATAAACGTCAGCGAGGCCATGATCAGCGCAATCTGGTGCCCGGAGACCGCCACCGCGCCCAGCCGTCCGGCAACCAGCGTGCTCGCCGAAAACACGCCCACCTCCAGCGCAATCTGCGCCGCCGCCGGAGCGCCCAGCCGCACAATCCGCCCGATCCGCTCCCCGTAAAACTCGCCCGCATAGCGCAGCAGATGCCAGTGCTCGCTCCGATTACGCCAAACCATGTACCCGAGCAGCACGCAAGCCATGTAGCCGCGCGCCAGCGCCGTCGAAATCCCCGAGCCGGTTGCTCCCAGCGCCGGCAGTCCAAAGTGTCCGTAGATCAGCGCGTAGTTGCCGGCAAAGTTGATGAGGTTGGCCGATACCATGGCGAACGCCACCGCCTTCACCCGGTGCGTCCCCTGCAAAAAGACCCGCATGGCCACAAACCCCATCTGCGCGGGCAGTCCGCAGGCCATGGCGTAGAGGAAGGGTTTCGCCTGCCGCACAATCTCCGGCGCAATCCCCATCGGAGTCAGCAGCCAGCCGCTGGCGGCCACCAGCCCCGCGCACAGTATGCCCAGAGGCAGCGCCAGTTGTGCCCCCGCCCACAGCGTGCGGAAGCACTCCTCCATCCGCCCGGCGCCAAAGTCCTGCGAGACCATCGCGTCGGTGCCCAGCAGCAGGCCTTCGCAGACAATCGCAAACACCACAAACACCGCCGAGCCCAGGCTGACCGCGGCCAGCGCCGTCGGCCCCACCCGGCCAATCATGGCAATGTCCACAAAGTTCATGGACATCCACCCCACCTCGCCCAGCACAATCGGCACTGCCAGGCGCAGCAGTGAAGGCATCTCGCGACGGATTTTGTCGAGCCGGATCATCCCGCTTTCCCCGCTTTCGTCTCGTTCCGTGCCGCGCCGCCGGGTGCCCCATATCTGCCGTGGTTGGCAGATGCGGGATTCTTCCCCCGTTTTCCAGCAGCAAAAAGCCTCCACCGAAGCGGAGGCCTGCACTTCTCCCTGCGCGGAGGGCCATCCAGCGCAGGGTTACATTGTTACTTACCCTTTGGTGACTTTGCCGCCGCGCAAGCAGCCCGAGCAAACCCGAATTTTCTTCGTGTTCGTCGTGCCCTCAACCTTGGCCTTCACCGGATGCAGGTTCACGTTCCAGCGGCGGCGGGTCTTGTTGTTGGCGTGCGAAACGTTATTGCCGAACTGCGGACCTTTGCCGCAGACTGAACAAACCTGTGCCATGACTAACTCCAAAATTGTGGAACCGCTTGGGCTTTCGACCGCTGCCTGTAGCAGCATGAGTGCAACCTAACAGTGCGACACGATGTGCAACATATTGTGCGACACAATGTGCAACCCAGGGGGGCAACCCAAGAAAGTAACGCGCGGAACCTGAAATGAACTAAAGAGGCTGGTCGCCAAAATCTGATTCTACCCGAGCCTGTGGATTTCAGCAACCCGCCCGTCAATCCACCGGTCCATAGATTACACTAACTGTCATGCCCGTAGCCCAACCTGCCTCCATCAAGGTTCACAAAACCAGCGGCACCACCATGGAAATTGCCTGGAAAGACGGCCACCAGAGCACCTACTCGTTCACTTATCTGCGCGACGCCTGCCCCTGCGCGACCTGCAACGAAGAGCGCGGCGCGGCTCACCGCGAGCCCGGCCAGCCCGCCCCCGCGTCCTCCGGCCCCCTGCAGATGTTCAAGCCGCAGCTCCGGCCCACGGAAGTCGCCCAGGTAGGCAATTACGCCATCCGCTTTGATTGGAACGACGGCCACAAGACCGGAATCTTCTCCTGGGATTACCTCCGCGAGTGGTGCCCCTGCGACGAATGCCGCGCCGCCCGCCACGCCGCCGACGGCCTCGAACAAGACATCGACAACCACCCGCCGCGAGTGCGGTAAGAAGGCATTGGATTCACTGACCAACAAAGCACGCGGGTGCCCCATTTCTGCCCGTTGTTGGCAGAAGTGGGGTCGTTGACCTTGCTCCTGACCTTCATCTTTTGAACTTCATCCTTTGAACCTTGAAACCTTGAAACCTCGCTCTTCCCAAACCTGTTACTCTTTTCCTAGACCCTCTTCCCATGGACTTTCTCTCCAAGCTCAATCCGCAGCAGCGCGAAGCGGTGGAAACCGTGCGTGGTCCCGTGCTCATTCTGGCCGGAGCCGGATCGGGCAAAACCCGGGTCATCACCTATCGCATCGCCTACCTGGTCGAGCACGAGAACGTCCCCGCCGACCGCATCCTGGCCGTCACCTTCACCAACAAGGCAGCCGCCGAGATGGCCGAGCGCGTCCATCAGCTCATCGGCCAGAACTCCCTTGCCAAGCCCGCCATCAGCACCTTTCACTCCTTCTGCGTGCGCATGTTGCGCCGCGACATCAACGCCCTCCAGATCGGCGGCAAGGGCTACACCCGCGACTTTGTCATCTACGACGAAGGCGATCAGCAGCAGGTCGTCAAGTCGGCCATCAAGCGCCTCGGCATCGACGATAAAAAGCTCACGCCGCGCAGCGTCCTCTCGCTCATCTCCTCGGCCAAAAACCACATGCAGGACCCGCAGGAGATGTACCTCAACTCCGCCGAGCCCAAGATGGAGCGCATCGCCCACATCTACAAGATTTACAAAGACGAGCTGCTCAAGGCCAACGCCCTCGACTTCGACGATCTCCTGCTCGAAAGTGTCCGCCTGCTCAAGGCTGACCAGACCACCCGCGAAAAATATCAGCGCCGCTACCAGTTCATGCTGGTCGATGAGTATCAGGACACCAATCGTCCGCAGTATGAAATCATGTGCGCCCTCGCCGGAACCCACCACAATCTCTGCGCCGTGGGCGACGAGGATCAGTCGATCTATTCCTGGCGCGGGGCCGACATCAACAACATCCTCGACTTCGAGAAGAATTTCCCCGAGGCCAAAATCATCCGCCTGGAGCAGAATTACCGCTCCACTCAGCCCATCCTGCAGGCGGCCTCGGCCGTCGTCGCCAACAACGTGCAGCGCAAGGGCAAGAACCTCTGGACGGCGCGCGAGGGCGGCAGCAAAATCGGCTTCTACGACGCACCCGACGGCGAGAACGAGGCGCTGTTCGCCGCCGACTTCATCTCCCGCTGGGCCCAGTCCCGCGCCCGCGAGGGCTTGGAGAACAAGTCCGCCATCCTCTATCGCACCAACTCGCAGTCCCGCCTGATGGAGGAAGCGCTGCGCCGCTACAACCTCAACTACAACGTGGTCGGCGGCTTCAGCTTCTACGAGCGGGCGGAGATCAAGGACATGATCTCCTACCTCAAACTCATCCTCAATCCCGAGGACTCCGTGGCCCTGATGCGCGTCGTCAACACCCCTGTCCGCGGCATCGGCAAAACCACCATGGAAACCGTCGAGCGCGTGGCGCTGGAGACCAATCTCTCGCTCTGGGGAGCCTTGCAGCAGGTGGTCGAGCAGCGCCTGCTGCCTGCCCGCGCCTGCGCCGCCCTCGCCAGCTTCCGCGATCTCATTCGCGACGCCCGCGCCATGGTCACCGGTGAGTTCGCCGAGCGCATGGAGGCTACCGCCGCCGAGCCTGCATCCTCCGCGGCAACTTCGGCGCCTCCCGCTCCGGCCTTCATCGCTCCTGAGCAGGACGCCTCGCGGGTGGCCCATTCAAGCCCTGCTTTTGGCCTTGAGTGGGGAAAAGTCGTCCCCAAAGTCATCCCCATCGCCCCGAACGCTTCCGACGCTTCCCTCGACGCCCAGCACGGCTTCGATTTTGGTGATGCCGACGATAGCTTCGATGTCAGCGAATTCGCCGACCCAGAGGCCGGCAGCGCAGCGTTACCCGATGCTGAGGCTCCTGAGGCCGACGCCACCGCCTTCGATCCCTTCGCCGACGCCACCGATTTTTCGCCCGATGCGTTCGAAGCAGAAGCTTCTTCCGACGAAGCCGCCGCCGAACTCCAGCCCGAGCCGGTGCAAAAGGTCTCCACCGCCGAGATCCTCAAATTCCTCATCGACCGCACCCGGTACATCCAGCTTCTGGAGGCCGAGGACTCGCCCGACTCCCAGGCGCGCATTGAAAATCTGAAGGAACTCTCCAACGCCGCCATGGATTCGCGTGACCGTGGCGAGAGCATCAGCGACTTCCTCGATCACGCCGCCCTGGTCAGCGACGTCGATCAGTTCGACGACTCCCAGCAGATCACCCTGATGACCCTGCACGCCGCCAAGGGCCTCGAATTCCCCCTGGTCTTTCTCGTCGGCATGGAGGAGGGCTTGTTCCCGCACTCGCGCACCCTGCTCGCGCCCACCGAGATCGAGGAGGAGCGCCGTCTCTGCTACGTCGGCATGACCCGCGCCATGGACACACTGATCCTCAGCCGCGCCCACTACCGCCGCCGCTACGGTACGGATACTCCCGAGCCCTCGACCCCCTCGCGCTTCCTCGAAGAAATTCCCATCGAGCTGCTCGAAGACGTCGGCTCCCCCGGCAAGATCAAAGGCTCCACTCCCCGCTTCCAGGAGTACGGCTCGGCCCACTACGACTACGAAAACGAGGACCAGTCCGCCAACGCGTGGGGCGGCCGCTCGCGCCAGAAGAGCGCGCCCAAAACCACCTACACCGGCCAGTCCTACAACTCCATTGACAACATTGCTGACTTTTTCGCCTCTCGCGGCAAAAAGTTTTCCCGCCCCGAGATGGACCTCGACAAGCCCTCCGGAGGCCGTGGATTGCGCAAAGGAGACCGCGTCCGCCATCCGAAATATGGCGAAGGAGTGGTCTATCATCGAGAAGGAGATGGGGAAGACGCCAAGATTACGGTACAATTTCAAGGTCACGGCCTGAAGAAGCTTGTCGAAAAATACGCTCAGCTCGTCAAGGCGTAACGAAGCGGCAGACCGGCCTGGTGCCCCAGGGATGGTGTCCCACATCTGCCGCAGTCAGCAGATGCGGGTATAAACCAGCCTCAGCCCCATTCGTGCCACTGATAACGGCCACACCGCGCCCAAGCGCAGAATTGATTCGCAAAGGAAACCAGAACAATGCCCAACACCACTGCTCTCCCCAAGGAAGAACGCAAGTCGGCCAAGCGCGCAGCGCGCAAGAAGGCCGCTCCCAAGGCTGCCCGCACCCACGAACGCGGCGCGGCAAAACAGAAAGTCAAGAAAGCAGCCCGCGGAACCTCCAAGCGCTAACCCGCTTCCACCCACAGAAACCAAGATCCTGGTGCCCCATTTCTGCCCGCAGTTGGCAGAAGTGGGGTTTTTGATTTTGCACGGGTGCCCCATGTTCGCCCTCCATTGGCTAACGTGGGGTAGTTGACTCTGCTTTTGACTCTGCTTTTGACTCTGCTCCTACTCTCCCCACACCTCGATTTCCTGACTCCAAACCCCGCCTCCAGTTTTCGCGTAGGTGGCAGCCGTTTTGCTTGTTATCATCTGCTCTGGATCCTTCCACTCACATCTCCACGGTTTTGACTTTGCAACCCGGGGAGCAGGAGCAATCCGCTGGCGAATCAACTTTTTGCCCGTAAGTCGATCGACCGGCTTATCTCCGAGGCCGCCGAACCCGGTCACCAGTTGAAGAAAACTCTCGGCCCCTGGTCGCTCACCGCGCTCGGCATCGGCGCCATCATCGGCTCGGGCATCTTCGTCCTCACCGGCACCGCCGCCGCCGGCGAACACTTTGAGGTCCCTTCCATCCTCCACGCCCAAGTCATGGACGTGCTCTGGAACCTTGCCACTCACGGCAATCTGCACGGTGCGCTCATGCATGGCCGTCCCGCCGCCGGACCGGCCATTGCCATCTCGTTCATCCTGGTCGCCATCGCCTGCTCGTTCGCCGGACTCTGCTACGCCGAGCTGGCCTCCATGATCCCCATCGCCGGCTCCGCCTACACCTACAGCTACGCCACCCTCGGCGAAATCTTCGCCTGGATCATCGGCTGGGATCTCATCCTCGAATACGCCGTCAGCAACGTCGCCGTCTGTGTCGGCTTTGCCGGATACCTCAAAGCTCAACTCGCGCAATTCGGCCTGGTGCTGCCCGAACGCTGGTCCTCCCCCGTCTACGCCGACGGCAAGTGGACCGGCGCGTACTTCAACATCCCTGCCTTCCTCGTGGTCATGATTTTGAGCTGGCTTCTGGTGCGCGGCGTGCGTGAATCCGCCAAGGTCAACAACGTCATGGTGGCCGTCAAGATCGCGGCCATTGCGCTCTTCCTCGTGGTCGGCGGCAGCCTCGTGCACAAATCCAACTGGGTGCCGTTCGCCCCCTCAGGATTCAGCGGCGTCCTCACCGGCGGCGCCATCGTCTTCTTCACCTACATCGGCTTCGATTCGGTCTCCACCGCCGCCGAAGAGTCGCGCAACCCGCAAAAAGACATTCCCTTCGGCATCATCGCCTCGCTCGTCGTCTGCACCATCCTCTACGTAGGCGTCGCCCTCGTCCTGCTCGGCATGATGAAGTATTCCGTCTTTGGCTCCGGCCCTGCAGCCGAGGCCCCCGTGGCCTACGCCTTGCAGCAGCTCGGCGCCCGTCCCATCTGGCGCTCCGTCATCATCATCGGCGCCCTCACCGGTATGTTGAGCTCGCTGCTGGTCTTCCAGTACGGCCAAACCCGCATCTGGTTTGCCATGTCGCGTGACCGCCTGTTGCCGGAGTTCTTCTCCCGCGTCCATCCCCGCTTCAAAACCCCGCACTGGTCCACCTGGATCGCCGGTCTCGCCGTCGGCCTTCCCTCAGGTCTGGTCGATATCGGCGACGCCGCCGATCTCTCGAACATCGGAACCCTCTTCGCCTTCGTCCTCGTCTCGCTCGGCGTGATCTTCCTCCGCCGCACCCAGCCCGAGCGTCCCCGCGGCTTCAAAGTCCCCCTGGTGCCGTGGTTCCCCCTCATCTCCGTGCTTCTCTGTGGAGGCCTGATGGCCGGTCTCACCGTCATCACCTGGATTCGCTTCTTCGTCTGGCTCGCTCTCGGCCTGCTGATCTACATCGCCTACAGCCGCCACCGCAGCGAGTTCGCCGGCCAGAAGTAGTGGAGCAACCACTGGCTAAAGATGTGCACTTCTACGGTTCGCTATGGGTTCGGCTAACGCTGAGTGCTGATGCTACATCTAGTCTGTAGATACATAGTCATCCGTCTTACAAACTCGTTTCGATGCCGAAGCAACACCCAGACGCCATTTTGGCTCGCAACCTGCGTTCGCTCAGATTAGAGCACGGCTGGTCGCAAGAACTTATGGCTGAGAAGTGCGGGTTGCATAGAACATATGTCGGAGCAATTGAGCGTGGAGAAAGAAACGTAACCCTCGACACCGTGCAACAACTGGCGTTGGCTTTCGGTGTGACCTCGGCAGAACTTATTACAGAGCGCCTACCTAAACGTGGCAAAGCTACCGGCTGAATTCATCGTCGCAATAAAGAAAGTCACCAACAAACGCGCACGGATCGTCCTCGACCACATCGCAGAACGCGGCAGTATTACTACGGAAGAGCTGAAGGAACTCGGCTACGATCACCCGCCCCGCGCCCGCATGGACGCAATCGACCTGGGCTTTCCGATTGTCAAAAAAATGGTGAAGAGCCGGGATGGGAAGAAGAACATTGCTTCGTACTCATTTAATCTTGCCGGAACAGTCGGAGAAAAGGGAAAGTCGGGGCGACTCGCGCTCCCCAAGAAAGAGCGTGAGGCGATCATAGCCAAGGCAGGGAAGAAATGTGAACTCTGTGGAGCAACGCACGATTTGCAGGTAGACCATCGCGTTCCGTACCAAGTTGCTGGGGAGTTATTGAAAAACGACGCAAGCCCCTATATGGCGCTGGACGGAAGCTGCAATCGCCGAAAGTCCTGGTCATGCGAACACTGCAAGAACTTCACGGAAGCTAAGAAAGTTGAAGTTTGTAAGCAATGTTACTGGGCAAATCCCGTAGAACATAAACATGTCGCCACACTGCCAATACGAAGAGCCGAAGTCGTTTGGCAGTCCGACGAATGCGATACTTTTGATAAGTTCCAGGCAAAATGCAAGCGCGACGGTATCACGCTCGCGGAAGGTCTGAAAAAGCTGATCAGGTCAAGGCAGTAAGCGCATCTGCGGAGCAAAGTCCTCGAGCAACATTGCTTCATTCGGGGCGTGAGGCGTTGCAAGGCCGCACGAGAGATAGATTGACTCAACGGTGTCCGCGGAAATGCCGCTCAAAGTTGCTTGGCTTGACCTGCCGACGTTTAACAGCACGCGTTGTGCGTTCAGGTGGGCGGGCAGGGGTGCGCCGTATGTTTTCGTACCGCAGTGCCCGTCATAGCTGAGGATGTACTCCACGCCCCTGCCATTCAGAAGTGCTAGCGAATCTATCATCGCTTGCCGGGGAACTCCTTGGACATACCTGCTATCCCTACCTTCGCTGGTGCCTTGGTATGGTGGGTCCATATACACGAGGTCTTCAGGTTGCACTTCTGCAAGCACCGCGCGGAAATCGCCCCAGATTACGCGGCACCGCCCGTTCAGCAGCCGATGTGCACCGGCGATTTCCACTCTCATTGCATCGGGTCTCGTTCCCGTCCTGCGACGATCGGGCGATTGATTGAAATGACCGGAGGGATTGAAACGAACTGCATTTTTCACACACCGCGCCAAGAGAAACAGCAGCATGGCCGGATTCTGATTACGGTTAAACTCAGCTCTGATCTCGTTATACCTATCGACAGCATCTCCTTTAAATTGAGAGTGCCAGAGTTCGCAGTACGCTTCGCTAAGCAGATGAGGGCGTTCCAGAATTTCAGTCCAGAGGCAGGTTAGCGGCCTAAGCACATCTGCGATTACGAACTCGTCGCAGAGATTTGCCTTCGCCGCCGCCAGGGTTATTGCGGCTGAGCCTGCAAACGGCTCAACGAGACGGTTGAATCGCCCCGCCGCGACAAACGAGAGAATCGCGGGCGCAAGCCTGCGCTTACTACCCTGATAAGGAATCGGATGAGGACTCGCGAAGCGCATACGTATGCTTCATATATACATCAAGCTGCAATTCTTATGAATGCCCATTAGCAGTCCCCCGTCTGCGTCGCGCCTCCGGGCGCAAATGTGGGAAAGCAGTAGAAGTGGGTTTATAACTCCTTTGCTGCTTCGCGGCTCACGCTGGCGACTCGTGCCAGCAAGTCTGTCGGGTAAATAGGCTTCGCCAGCAGTTCAAAATCGTATCCCTGTCCCCGAACCTCTTCCAGCAGATCCGCGGTCCAGGCGTGCCCTGAAAACAGCAGAATCTTACATGCCGGGTGACGCTCCCGGAACAGCACGGCCATCTCCACACCGCTCATCCCGGGCATGGCCACATCGCTGATTACCAACTCCGGGCAACAGGATTCAGCATCCCTGAGCGCACTCTCAGCGTTGTAGAACGCCTTGGCCGCATACCCCGCCTTGCGCAGGATCACCGCCAGGGTGTCAGCCAGACACGTTTCGTCGTCCACCACAAAAACTAGAGATTCCGCCATCGCCCATCCTGCTTTCCTGAATCCAGTGCATGGTTCGTCATGGTCTACGCCGCGGCGTATTCGAAAGAACCCGTCGCCAGGTTAATTTCAATGTGCTCTTGCAGCGGTTCGTCCCTGATGGATTCCAGCCGTTCGAATAGCGGTACCATTTGACCGGCAAGATTAGAGCTGGCTGAAATGGCCAGATAGCGGATCAAGCGATCGGTCTGCGCCCCTACCGGATGTTTCTCATTTTCGATACGGGAGATGTGCTCTTTGGTCAGTCCCAGTTTCTTCCCGAATTGCTCGCCGGTGAAGTCGATATACTTGCGCAGGAAGCGAATCTCTTTGCCCGTCAACTGAGAAGGTTTCTGGATGAGAGCCTCGGCAATCACTTGCATTAGTTTGTTGATCTCGGAAAGGACTGGCGTCGAGCTCCCGCACCGGTCGCACTTAAGCTGCTCCACTCCGCGTAGAGTCACGTTGGTCAGGCCACTTTCGACGAAGACATAATCCCCACAGATGACTGTGGTTTTCTCTCCGCACGCGCACCGCATACTGCACCCGCCTTTCAACGCTCGTTGTGGCTTCATTCAGCAATTGTGAGAATCAGCACGCCCTCGATCTCGACAAAGGCGCACATAATTGTCAATTCCTTCTCGTCAGCGGTTTTGCCATGTACGGTAAAACGCCAATGTCCAATCGCCGCATCATACTCCGGCTCTTCGTCGATGCTCCCATGCCGCAGAACGTACAAGCTATCGTTCAAGCTG
This sequence comes from uncultured Acidobacteriota bacterium, assembly GCA_963779365.1. Taxonomy (GTDB): domain Bacteria; phylum Acidobacteriota; class Terriglobia; order Terriglobales; family Acidobacteriaceae; genus TOLSYN. The sequence continues at coordinate 123,759 of CAVZYB010000014.1, forward strand.
ATCTGCAGCTCCTGGAGACGTTTCCAGGCACTGGGATGAAATCGGTACTGGTCCTGTTCCAGACAGGCACGCAGGAATTGTTTATTAAAGTGCCTGTCGTCGCTCATTTGTTGATAAATTATCAACAAATCTGGAATCTGTCCAGCCGTTTCTTCACTACCATGGTTGCGGGAGGCATCCTTTACTGATCGCCGTGCATCGTTCGGCTGCCGCAGTGCGGAGCCTTCTACCCATGCGCGATACTCTCTTGGATGTGTTTTGACCGCGCTTCAGCATTCACTTCCATCCTACTTTCGACGCGGTCGCCGGATGCCTACCTTCGCCGCAACGATTAGCAAACCAGTAATCCGCACCCTGCGAACTATTACCCATATCGCCAATCGTTTTCCACCAATCGCACCACTTGCGGTGCAAGCATCCCAAAATCATCCACCTCCAATCGTCCTCAAACCGCGAAAGCAACGCTCTTTTCCTTCGCTACAATACCGGTCATGCAGACTTAACCATCCTGTTTGCAAATTTTTACCGGAATATATAGGAGGTAGGCTGGTGCCCCACATCTGCCGCAGTCAGCAGATGTGGGGCTCTTGCGCACGCGCTTTGCATAGAATGATCCAGTGAACAATGCTGACTTCATCACTCGCCTGCCCAAGGCCGAACTCCACCTCCATCTCGAAGGCTCGGTCGATCCGCTGACCCTCAGCCAGCTCAGCGAGAAGCATCACTCCCCGTTTCCGTGGGCCAGCAATCGCTATAAGCCCTTGCCCAACTCGCATCGTCCGCTCTCCGTTGCCGAGGCCGCCGCGCTCTACAATTACCAGGATTTCACCGGCTTCCTCATCGCCTTCAAATCGGTCACCGAGCGCCTGCGCGATCCCGAAGACTTCGAGCTCATCACCTATCGTCTCGTCGAAAAGCTCGCCGCTGAAGGGTGCCTGCACGCCGAAGTCTTCGTCAGTGTCGGCGTCATCTTCTGGCGCGGCCAGGAGTTCGATCAGCTCTTTGAAGGCATGGAGCGCGGCCGCCAGCGCGCGGAAAAAGACTTCGGCACCACGCTCTACTGGATCTTCGATGCCGTCCGCCACTTCGGTTCCGACGAAGCCGCGAAGGTCCTCGCCAAAGCGATCCAGCACCAGTCCCGCAACGTCATCGGCATCGGCATCGGCGGCGACGAGCGCATTGCCGCCCCGGAGCTTTTCGCCGAGATCTACGCTCAGGCCGCGCGCCACGGCCTCCGCCTCAGCGTTCACGCCGGAGAAACCGTTGGCGCGCCCTCCATCTGCGGCGCGCTCGACGCCCTCAAGGCCGAGCGCCTCGGCCACGCACTCCATGCCGGCGAAGACCCAGCGCTGCTCGCCCGCCTCGTCCGCGACCAGGTGCCGCTGGAGCTTTGCCTCACCTCGAACCTGCGCACCGGTTGCTGCCCGGAGATCGCGGCCCATCCCTTGCGCCGCTACTTCGACGCTGGCGCCCTGGTCACCCTCAACACCGATGATCCCGAGATGTTTCAAACGACACTTGTGCGCGAGTATCAGTTGGCGCAAGATGCTTTTGGATTCACCAACGAAGAGTTGCGCCAGCTTGCCGCCAATTCTTTCCGCGCCTCATGGCTTCCCGAGGCGCGCAAACGCGAACTGTTAGGTTTGCTGTGACTGACTCAAGGACACGAAATCACACGATGACCCAGCCCTTGCACATCGGAATCGTCGCCTGCTCCGCCGAAGGCGCCGCTCTCTGCTATCGCACCATCTGCGCCGAAGCTCCGGCCCTGCTCGGCCGTCACATGCATCCGGAAATCTCCATGCACACCCACTGTCTCGGCGAGTACATGCAGGCCATCGAGCGCGATGACTGGACGGCCGTCGCCGAACTCATGCTCTCCTCGGCCCGCAAGCTCAAAGCCTGTGGCGCGGATTTCCTGCTTGCGCCTGACAACACCATCTACCGCGCCTTCCGCCAAGTAGCCGCCGCCTCGCCGCTCCCCTGGCTGCACATCGCCGAAGAGGTCGCCCTCGCCGCCCGCGAGCACGGCTTCCGCCGCCTCGCCATCACCGGAACCCGCTACACGATGGACGGCCCGGTTTATCCCGAAATCCTCGCCCAGCACGGCATTGAGTACCGTATTCCGTCGCCGCTCGACCGCGCCCGCATCGACCAGATCATCTTCGACGAACTGGTGAACGGCATCTTCCGCTCCGATTCGCTCGGCGTCATCAGCGCCGCCATCAGCCGCATGAAGGCCGAAGGCTGCGATGCCGTCATCCTCGGCTGCACCGAGCTACCGCTGCTCATCGGCAATGAGAGCTCACCGCTCCCGGTCCTGGACTCCACCCGCCTGCTGGCCCGTGCCGCCCTGCGCCGCGCCATCGCCGGCTGCGCCGCTCCCCAGCCTGCCGAACGTTCCGCTCCGAGCGTTCAACGCACATAAAGAAGGCTCCCTATTCGCGGGAGCCTCGCTGCCTTCCTCGTGCGCGAATATCACATTCCGCCGAACCCCGCTCCCACCAGCTTCACCAGGAAGAACAGAAGGAAGATGGTGCCGAACGCCGTCCCTTTCTTCACCTTGCTCAGTTCTGAGACCCCCACCGCCAGCAGAAACACCTGCCATACGACGAACACGTCGAATGCACCCAGCAGGTCTTTCAGGAAGGGCATCGTATTGGGAACAAAATATCCCACGCTGGTCGCCAGCGGATTCTTCACGTCAAAGGCGTCCGGCGCCACCAGAAGCATAACGGTGATAATCAGCAAGGTATTGAGGATCGACGGCAGCAAGCTGTAAGCCGCTACGCCCATCATTTCTCCAAAGCGTAACTTCGAGCCAAAGCCGAAATTGAATATCCCCAGCAGCACGCCTGCCATCATGACCATCGCCATCAGCGTCATCAACGGTGCGGCGTAGCCGATCGCGCTCGCCACTGCCGCTTGCGTCTTCATTGCCTTTTCGCGTTGCTCCGGAGGTTGTTGTTCAATCTGCGCCGCGGCCTTCGGATTGGCTTGAATCTGGGTCTCAATCACCTGCTCCCAGCCGATCTTCTTGTCCAGTGCATAAGTGAAGCCGACCGAAACCAGTGAAACCAGCAACCATGGCACCCACCAACTGGCATTGCGCCGCAGGTCGGCCATCGTCCTGGCAGGGGCGGTAAAGGTGTACAGCAAGCGCTGGGACTCCGTCAGTGCAGCCGCGGACTCCTCGGGCAGGGCAGGGGTGCTCATCGCGTTCTCCGGTTGTGAATACGTCTCGGGGGCGATTGTAGCAAACCGTCCGCTATCGCCAGCAGTCCCGTTTACCCGGTCTGGCTTCCGCAATCATTTCTTGTACTTAGCCATTGCTCCTAGGCAAAATTACGGCCAAAGCTTGCTTGTGAGTAGATCACAGCGTAGGCTCCACAAATGTTTCAATCTAGGGCCAAGCTCTTACCTTTTTGTTCTGGCCAACTATGAACCTTATTCAGTTTCAATCAGCGCTCGATGAGCGTGTGGCACGTCACGATCTGCTCACTCATCCTTTTTGCCAGGCATGGACTGCCGGAAAGCTCTCCCTGGGGCATCTGCGCGCCTACGCCCAGGAATACTTTCATTTCGTTGCGGCCTATCCCACCTTCCTCAGTGCTCTCCATTGCCGCCTGGCGGACGGGGCGCTGCGCCGCGCCGTGCTGCGCAACCTGGCCGAAGAAGAGATCGAAGGCTGCGCCCATAGTGATATGTGGCTGGAATTTGCCGAAGGCGTCGGCCTTTCCCCCGAGCAGGTGCGGCGCAGCTCACCCAGTGCGGCGGTGCGCCAGCTCATCGACTGCTTTTACCGCATCGCCAGCCACGCCTCGCCGGCCGAGGTTCTGGCCGCACTCTACGCCTACGAGTCCCAGGTGCCGCGCATCAGCGGCGAAAAAGCGCGCGCGCTGGTGACGCCATTACGGTGCCGATCCCCGCACCTGCGGGTATTTTGCTCTCCACACCTACGCCGATGTCCTCCATTCGCAGATCTGGCGCGAGCAACTAGGCCGCCTGGTCGCCCACCACGGCAGGCTCGCCGAGCCCGCTCTGAACTCGGCCGAGCGGGCCGCCCGATGGCTCTGGCAGGCGCTTGACAACAGCCAGGCGCATCATCTCTCCGAGCGGTCTTGTTCGATCGCGTAACTTCTTTACCGTAGCCATCTTCCGGGGAGGATGGCGGCGAAGCGCCGGCCTTCCCGTGAGCTATTTGTGAACGAAATTCCAGCCCTCGCAATAGTTTTGCTTGCCGTTCAGTCCACACTCCGATACAGTTTCGGCCCTATGGTCAAACAGGTTCCTATCGGTGCCAAGGGAACGGCAGAGGAGCGCGTGCAGTACGAGCACACCCTGACCGCACATAACCATCTACTCCCGCCCGTCTATTCCACCCCGGACATGATCCGGCTGATGGAGTCGGCAGGCGTTCACGCTCTGCAGCCCTTCTGCGAGCCCGGCGAAATCTCGGTCGGCACGGCAGTGAACGTCGAACATCGCGTTCCTGTGGGAATGAACACGGTGGTGCGCGCCACCGCCGAGGTCGAAGCCATCGAGGGCCGCTTCTACCGGATTCGTGTCTTCGCCTATGAAGGAAAGCAGGAGATCGGCAGGGGAACCATCACCCGCGCCATCGTCAGGGTGGACGACTTCCTGAAAAAGCACGACATCCCAAAGCCCTAATTTCTACTCCTGCACATTTCTCGAAGCATGTACCCGGCCTTCACCGCGTCGGCGGTCAGGGCCGGGCCATCTCCTCGTGCCGGTCCAGCAGCAGTGCCCGCAGCTCGGCAACCGTAATTTCGGACTCGCCCGTCATCATGATCGGGTCGATGCCGGAGGCGAAGACGTAGCTCTGCATCCCGATGCTTTTGGCGCCCTCGGTGTTCACCTTCTTGTCGTCCAGAAAGAGCACCTCCTCCGGCTGGCAGCCCAGCCTCCGGCAGCACTCCAGGTAAATCTCCGCATCCGGCTTCACCATGCCAATCTCGCAGGAGTACATCTGCACCTCGAACTCGTCCAGCCAGGCCAGCTTCTCGCGCATCACTCCCAGCATCCGGTGCTCCATATTGCTCAAAATCGCCGTCTTGTAGCCTGCCCGGCGAAGGTCGCGCGCCAAGTCCAGCGTCTCGGGACACACGTTGGTCCATTGCCGGTTGTCGTGCTCGATCAGTTCCAGCGCCTCGGCATCGCTGATCTGGCGACCGCAATCCTCGCCCGCCTTCTTCCAGTAGCCGATGATATCGAGCGTTCCGCGGTCGATGCCATCGCGGTTCGACCAGTAAACCTGCTGAAACTCCTGCTGCGATTTTCCAAAGCACGCAATCAGCGTCTGCCACTGTTCCTGGGTCGGCGGCAGCGAGAGGACTTTCCCATAATCGAAGATGACGGCCTTCAGCTTGTGCATGTCAAAATCCTACACTGCCAACCCAGTCATCGTCAGTTCACAATCGATCGCGAAAACTCTGGCAGCATCCTGACTGCATGTACTAAGATCACGGCGTCCGGAGGATTCGATCATGGAAAGCAAAATTGCCGCTTCGATAGGCCTGAAAACTCATCCCGTCGCCATCCTGTGGTCCGATGACGCCCCGCAAGGCGCGGCCCAGTTCAAGCCGGGATCCTGGGGCTGCGTCATGGGCCTGATCGCGGCCGCTGCGGCCAAGGGACGGACCAGTGTCTTCGACCGGCAGACCTATGGTTGCTGGGGCGGCGGAGTAGGCCTCGGCTTCGGCAACCAGTACGATTCTTTTCCGGGCGGGCTCAAGGGTTTCTACGGCTTTCTGTCGGATGGCAACGAGGGGTCGGAGGCGGGCCGCCAAATCGGACAGGGGCTGGCGCAAGCCGGAGCCGCGCAGCTTGCAGACGACTTCCTCCGCGGCGAACGCTACGTGAAAGATTCCGGATGCACGAAATCCTTCGTTCAGTCCTTGCCGATGCGCGACGTTCCCGCCCGGTATGTAATCGCCAAACCATTGGAGGAGACCGATCCCCAGCAGGACAAGGTAAAAAGTGTCACGCTGTTCGTCGAGCCTGACGCGCTATCCGCCCTGGTCATTCTGGCCAACTATGCCCATCCGGAGCGCGAGAACGTCGCCATCCCGTGGGCGGCGGCCTGCCAGGTCCTGGGTATCCTCGCCTACCAGGAGCTCGAACGCGATCATCCCCGCGCCCTGGTGGGGCTGACCGATATTTCCGCCCGCAAGGGTGTGCGCGCTTCCCTGGGCAAAAATGTTTTGTCGTTTACCGCGCCGTGGCCCATGTTCCTCGAAATGGAAGAGCACGCCACCGGCAGCTTCCTCGAACGTGAAACCTGGCGTGCCCTGCGAAGCTAGGCTGCAAGCAGCAGGCAGCTGCTGGGAAACCGCGAGTGCACGAATCTGTCATACGGGGAACCGGTAACGCCGGCGGCAGAGGTGGTTAGCCCGGTCGTCGCCGGTTGTCCATCCCGCAGAAAGATTGGTTGCATCGATGTAGCATGCCCACCGCCCGAAGCCTCCGTGGCCTGGACTGGCTCAACTTTTTTCTCGCCGACGTCCAGACCGGAGTCGGACCATTTCTTGCAATCTACCTCGCTGCGTACAGCTGGAACGAGCAACGTGTGGGCATTGCCCTCACCGTTGGCGGCATTGCCGGAATCCTGACCCAGACCCCGGCGGGTGCCCTGGTGGACCGCCTCCGCTCCAAGCGTGCGCTGATCACCGCCGCAGTTGCCATTCTGGCGGCAGGGGCTCTACTGATTGCATTCATGCCAAACTTTTGGCCCGTGATGACTTCACAGGTTCTGATTGGGGGTGCCTCCAGCGTCTTCGCTCCAGCCATCTGTGCCATTTCGCTCGGCATCGTCGGACGCCGCTGCTTTGATCGCCGTCAGGGACGCAATCAGGCTTTCAATTCGGCGGGCAACGTGGCGGCAGCTTTATTGATGGGACTGCTGGGTCGTTTCATCTCCAACCGCAGCATCTTCTTCTTCGTCTCAGTCAGTGCGCTCCCCACCGTCCTTGCCCTGCTCCTGATCCGTCCCGATGAGATCGATTACGCCTTGGCGCGCGGCGAAGTTCAAGATGGCAAAGATATCAAGCCCGTTGGTGTGCGCGACCTGCTCAAGCTTCGTCCACTGCTCACCTTCCTCGTTTGCGCTGTGATGTTTCACTTTGCCAATGCCGCAATGCTGCCGCTTCTGGGCGAGATGCTGGCCAAGGGGAAGGGCCAAAGCTCGATGATGTTCATGTCGGCCTGCGTGGTCACAACTCAGCTTGTGGTCACGATGCTCGCTCCCTGGGCAGGACGCAAGGCCGAGCCATGGGGCCGAAAGCCCTTGCTGCTTGTTGCCTTCGGCGTGCTGCCGCTTCGCGCCGTTCTTTACACTCTCACCGGCAACCCGCACGCGCTGGTCGCCATTCAGGTGCTGGATGGCGTGGGGGTGGGGATTTTTGGGGTCGTCTCGGTCCTGGTAACCGCGGATCTCACCCAGGGTTCGGGCCGCTTCAATCTCGCCCTTGGTGGCATTAGTACGGCGGTGGGCATTGGCGCTTCGCTTAGCCAGACCATCGCCGGTTCCATCGTCCACCACTTCAACTACAGCGCGGGGTTTCTTTTCCTCGGCGCGATTGCCGCGCTTGCACTCGGTATTTTCTACTTGTTCATGCCGGAGACACGCTATTTTGCTGCGCCTCGCTCGGTGCCGATCGACGATGGCACAGGTTTGCGCCCCGCAGTAGGCCGCTAGCGCCCCGGGTCTGGCTCGCGCTGCCTTACAATCAAATCTCCATGTCTTTTTCCTTTCAGCTCGAAGCCACTTGCGGCGCCGCCCGCGCTGGCCGCTTCATTACCCCGCACGGAGAGGTGAAAACTCCCGTATTCATGCCGGTGGGCACCGTCGCCTCGGTCAAGGGCGTGCCTCAGGACGTGCTCGAAGAGCTGGATGTTCAGATCCTGCTCAACAACACCTACCACCTCTATCTCCGCCCCGGGGTCGAGACCATCCATCAGCTTGGCGGCGTGCAGAAGTTCATGGCGTGGCACAAGCCTATCCTCACCGACTCCGGTGGCTTCCAGGTCTTCAGCCTCAGCGATCTGCGCAAGCTCACCGAGGATGGCGTGCAGTTCCGCTCGCACATCGATGGTTCGCTGCATTTCTTCTCCCCGGAGACTTCGCTGGCGGCCGAGATCGGCCTCGGTGCCGACATCGTCATGGCTTTCGACGAATGCACCGAATTCCCCGCCACCAGCGAGCGCGCCCGCAAGTCCATGGAGATGACTGCCCGCTGGGCCCGCCGCAGCAAGGATTACTTCGAGGCCCATAAGCACGAGGTTCCCTGGTTTGCCGAGAAAACCCGCCAGTGCGGCACCGAGCAGACGCCCGCGCTGTTTGGCATTGTGCAGGGCGGCATGTACCCCGAACTGCGCCGCGAATCTGCCCTGCGCACCGTGGAGATCGGCTTTCCGGGCTACGCCATCGGCGGCCTCTCTGTGGGTGAGCCCCGCGAAAAAACCTGGGAGATCGTGAATGAAACCATTCCCCTGCTTCCGGCCGACCAGCCGCGCTATGTCATGGGCGTCGGAACGCCTGAAGAAATTGTGGAGTACGTGCGCCTTGGGGTGGACATGATGGACTGTGTGATGCCCACCCGAGCCGCCCGCCACGGCCTGCTTTTCACCAGCGAAGGCAAATTGAACATTAAAAATGCGCGCTATGCCCGCGACGAGAATCCGATCGATCCAAACTGCCGATGCAAGGTCTGTGCTCGCTATTCACGCGCCTATCTCCGCCACCTGTATTCCTCGCAGGAAGTACTCGCACAGGTACTTAACACGGTGCACAATCTGGCCCACTACCTTGACATCATGCGGCGCGTCCGAGAGACTATCATCACAGGGGAATTTGCGAGCGTGCGTTCCGCGGTCTAGGACCGGGGCCGATTCGCAAGGTCCGTACCTCTTTTTGCGAGTGTCACCGCGTATTTCCTGGCGTCAGCATAGATATTTCGTGCTGGCACTTTGAATTCGCGATAACCTGAACTCTCAGATACCAGAGCTACTTTGGTACGAATGGTGTGGGTTCCTCGCGTGCCCAGGGTGTGTCCCACGGTACCCGAGCCCTGCTGCGGTCCAGGTAAAATAAAATTCTACGCCGCCCTCTGCCATAGCGGGCACGGTCAGCGGCGGGAGCCCGAAGAATGATTGCTCAATTCGCCTTCCTCGTCTTTCAACAGCCCGGCGGCGCAGGAATGACTTCTCTCTTGATGATGGTGGCCATCTTTGCCGTCTTCTATCTTCTCCTCATCATGCCGCAGCAAAAGCGGCAGAAGAAATGGCAGGAGATGCTGACCAACCTCAAGTCCGGCGATCGTGTCACCACCAACGGCGGCATCATCGGCATCATTCTTTCCATCAAGCAGGCCGAGGGCACCGACACCGGCAGCATCATCCTCCGTGTCGCCCCCGATAACCTGAAAATTGAAGTTGCTCGCAACGCTATCGCATCGGTCACCATCGACGATGGCGCAAAGAAATCTTAGGCGGTCGCGGTTTCCATGAAGAAGAACCTGCTCTGGAAAGTCGTTCTCATCCTCGCTACTTTGGTCGTGTTCGTCTGGGGAATTTTCCTCGGAACCGATCCCCAGAAGAGCATCGAAGCCATCAAGGCGAACGGTCTTGTCGCCGGCATTCAGCAAAACATCCATCTCGGGCTTGACCTGCGTGGCGGAACCCACCTGATCCTTCAGGTTCAGGTGAACGATGCCGTCAACGCCGAAACCGATCAAACGGTCGAGCGGTTGAAAGATGCCCTGAAGAAGAAGAACATCAACTTCGGTGACATCCTCAAGACGCGATCCGGCAGCGGCTCCGCAAACCGTCACCATGCGCGGTGTCGACATTGCCGCGGCGGGCGATCTGCGCTCGCTCGTCAACGACCAGTTTGCCGAATACGATCTGACCTCCGGTCCCGATAACACCTGGAACGTCAGCCTCAAGCCGACCGTGCTCGAAGCCATCAAGACGCGCGCCGTCGCGCAGGCCATCGAAACCATTCGCAACCGCATCGACCAGCTCGGCGTCTCCGAGCCGGTGATTCAGGAGCACGGCCTCGGCGACTACCAGATTCTGGTTCAGCTTCCCGGCGTCGATGATCCCGCCCGCGTCAAGGAAGTCATGCAGTCCACCGCCATGCTGGAGATCCGCCAGGGCCTGGACAACGGGAAGGCCTACGGCAGTGAGCAGGAAGTGCTCGCCGCCCACGGTGGCATTCTTCCCTCGGATGCGGTCATCATCAAGGGTAAGAGCATCGGCGCCAAGAACGGCAGCGAAGCTCCCGACGTCTACTACCTCATCAGCCGCGTCTCGGCCGTCAGTGGTCGCGATCTGCGCTCGGCTGAGTCTGGTACGCGAAGAGAGTGGCCGCCCCGACGTGACCTTCACCCTCACCCGTGATGGCGGAGACCGCTTCTACAAGTTCACCTCCGACCATATCGGCGAGCCTCTGGCCATCGTGCTCGACGGCAAGGTGCAGGAGATCGCCAACATCAAGGAAGCCATCCGCGATACCGGCCGCATCTCCGGTTCGTTCACCGAGCAGCAGACCAAGGATCTCTCGATGGTCCTGCGCTCCGGTGCCCTTCCGGCCTCCATCAAGTACCTCGAAGAGCGCACCGTCGGCCCGTCGCTCGGAGCCGATTCGATTCATCAGGGCGTGCGTGCCGCCATCGTCGGCATGGTCGCCGTTCTCGCCTTCATGCTGGTCTACTATCGTTTCGCCGGCATCAATGCGGATCTCGCGCTCATCCTGAACCTGGTCATTCTGCTTGGCTTCCTCGGCTTCTCCGGCGCCACGCTGACCTTGCCCGGTATTGCCGGTCTGATTCTCACCGTCGGTATGGGCGTCGATTCCAACGTGCTCATCTTTGAGCGTATTCGCGAGGAGCTGCGCGCCGGAAAGACGCCGCCCTCGGCCGTGGAGCAGGGCTTTGCGCACGCCTGGGTGACGATTGTCGATACTCACGTCACCACGATCGTTTCGGCGGCCATCCTGTTCCTCTTCGGAACCGGTCCGGTCAAAGGCTTCGCCGTCACCCTCACCTTTGGTCTGCTGGCGAACCTGTTTACCGCGGTCTTTGTCTCGCGCACCATCTTCGATAGCATCCTTAACCGCCATCAACGCGGCGAGGCGCTCTCGATCTAGTTTTGGCGGCGCGTCTCCGGCACTCTCGGAGCACCCGCCGCGGTAAGTTGGATGTAAAGCTTCAACGGCGTCTGCGACGCAACAGAAATTTAGAGGAGCCCGCGCTTCTCGGGTAGAAGGCTTCTACAGTGGAACTGTTTCGTAACACCAATATCGACTTTCTCAGCAAGAAGTGGTACTTTCTCGCTTTCTCGCTGCTCTTCTCCGTCGCCGGCATCGCTTCCATGCTGTTCTGGCACCACATTCCGCTCGGCATCGATTTCCGTGGCGGCACTGTCGTGGACGTTAAGTTCACCCAGAAGCCCAACCTGGATGCCATTCGCGCCGACCTGGATCGCGCCGGCCTGAAGAATGCAACCATTCAGGCTCTCACCGGCAGCAACGAAGTCCTCATCCGGCTTGATATCCGCGAGACCAGCGAGCAGGCGCTCGATCAGGGCAAGGAAGACATCATCAAGGCCCTGCAGACCACCGCCGAGCCGGGCAAAACCGATCTCAACAACATTGGTTACACCTCGCTGCAGGACTACCTGCTCAAGGCCGACCCGCTCCACCTCGGCACCGACGCGCCTGCCCAGTACGGCCAGATCGCCCGCGCCATCGTGGACTTCCGCGACAAGACCCGCGGCGGCATCTTGAATTCGGTGGCCGATGCTGGCGCCGTGGCTCCGGCCCCGGTGGTGCAGGTGCTCCAGCAGGATTTCTTTACCTCGAATTTCGGTGTCCGCAACGTCGATATCGTCGGTCCCCAGGTCGGCGCGCAGCTCCGCAAGCAGGCGATGCTGGCCACTCTCTACTCGCTGGCTCGGCATGTTGATCTATCTCTGGGTCCGCTTTGAGCTGATCTACGGCATCGCCGCCGTGGTCGCCTGCTTCCATGACACGTTGATCACCGTCGGCGCCTTCTCCCTGCTCAATACCGAGATTTCCCTCACCGTGATTGCCGCCATTCTCACCCTGGTCGGCTACTCGATGAATGACACCATCGTCGTCTTTGACCGCATCCGCGAGAACATCAAGCTGCTGCGCAAGGACTCGCTGACCGAAATCGTGAACAAGAGCATCAACCAGACCCTGAGCCGAACCGTCCTGACCTCCGGACTTACCTTCCTCACGGTCTTGGCCCTGTTCCTGTTCGGCGGAGAGGTTCTGCATGGCTTCTCCATGGCGCTTGTCATTGGCATCATCATCGGTACCTACTCGTCCATCTTTATCGCTGCCCCTATGCTGGTTGCTTATCAGCAGTGGCGGGGAAAGAAGTCCGTGCCCGGATCGTCAGCCTCCTCGTCCAACAACGAAGGCCGCCGCTACAAGGCACCAGCCAAGGCGTAGTCGCTGTTCGGTAGTGATTTTGGGTGCGGGTGACCAGAGCGGTCACCCGCTTTTTCTATACGCGGAGGCGGACTTTGTGACCTGCTGTCGTATGCGCCTCCCCTGTTCCTCGAGCGTCGTAGTCTCGACAAATTTTTTTTCGGGACAGGATCGATTTCGGGAGCAAATGCATCCGCGCCGGTGTCTATAGAAGTAAGAAGACGGAGAACTGGCTTATGTTTGAAGATAGCCTTCTGGAATCAGGCGGCAGAAACTCGAAGCTGCACCGGCGTGGCCCGTGGGCGACCGTATTGTCGTTCATCATTCAGGCAGCCCTGGTCGGCGTGCTCGTGTTGATCCCCCTGATTTACACCGAAGCACTTCCCAAGCAACAGTTGATGGGCTACCTGGTTGCGCCCCCACCGCCACCGCCGCCGCCACCCCCGCCTGCCGCCGCGCCGGTGGTCAAGGTGGTCAGGCCGGCAACGGAAATCGACAATGGGCAACTCAAAGCTCCTACTAAGATTCCCAAGAAAATAGCTATGATCACGGAAAGCGAAGCCCCGCCGAGTAATGGCATCACAGGCGGTGTCATTGGAGGTGTCGGCGGCGGCGTAGTTGGAGGCGTTCTGGGTTCCATCGTCCAGGCTGCTCCCACGGCCGTACCCAAGGCAGCAACTCCGCAGCGTGTTAAGGTTTCTCAGGGCGTCACCTCGGGGCTTCTTGTCCGCAAAGTGCAGCCCACCTATCCCCCGCTGGCCAAGCAGGCACGAATCTCCGGATCGGTTGTGCTTCAGGCCGTCATCGGCAAGGATGGTTCGATTGAGAATCTGCGTGCCGTCAGTGGTCACCCCATGCTCATCCAGAGTGCGATCGACGCCGTCCGGCAGTGGAAGTACAAACCCTACTTCCTCAATGGCGAGCCCGTCGAAGTGGATACGCAGGTTACCGTAAATTTCACCCTGGCAGGCGGCTAAAACCGCGAGCCCTGGGCAGCAAGCTTTTTGCCCTCAAGCGCAGGTCTGGCAGCGGACTCGCGTATTCGGCAGAGTCAATTCGAAAGACTGCGTATCCCGAGCGGCTGCGCATCAACTAAGATCAGAAGCTCTAAGAGTTCTGAGGAGGAATATCAGCTCATGGTTCTCGCAAACATTGCAACGTTGGTCCTGTGCAACATGCACCAAGCCGCGGTCCTGCTCTTTCAGGAGCCGGAAGGTGGCATCGGATGGGATCCAATCTCCCTGTGGAAACAGATGGGCTTCCTGGCCAAGGTCGTCGTCATCGTTCTGTTCCTCATGTCCGGCTGGTCGATCGGCATCATGATTGATCGCGCTCTGGCCTTCTCGGCTGCGCGCAGCCAGTCGCGTTCCTTTGCCCCGGCCGTCGCGGGCGCCCTCAAGGATGGCAAAATCGAAGAAGCCATCAAGGTTGCCGACCGCAACAAGAAGAGCCATCTGGCGAAGGTCGTCGCTGCCGGTCTGCAGGAGTTCAAGGCCCACGGTGATTCCACCGAACTGCCGGGCGAAGAGCTCGAAGCCTCGCGCCGCGCCCTCGAGCGCGCCGAAGCCATCGTCCACGCCGAGTTGAAGCGCGGCCTCGCCGGTCTGGCCACCATCGGTTCCACCGCTCCTTTCGTCGGCCTGTTCGGTACCGTCGTCGGCATTCTCAACGCCTTCAAGGGCATCTCGGGCGCCAAGGCAACTGGTCTGGCCGCCGTCGCCGGTGGTATCTCCGAAGCTCTGGTAACCACCGCCATCGGTCTATTCGTGGCCATTCCCGCGGTGTGGATGTTCAACTATTTCACTGGCCGCGTCGAAGCCTTTGATGTCGAGATGGATAACAGCTCCAGCGAATTGATCGACTATTTCTTGAAGCGTCGCAACGTTCGCCGGTAGAGCATACCCGGAGATAGGGAAGCTATGGCTGTCGCTAAAAAGAGAATGCCTAACGTCAACTCGGATATCAATGTGACTCCGATGGTGGACGTTATGCTCGTACTGTTGATCATCTTCATGGTGATCACGCCGATGCTCCAGAAGGGCGTCAGCGTGACTCTGGCTAAGACGGACAACCCGATCAAAATGCCGGAGGCCGACAAGGAAGATTCCCTCATCGTGGCCGTCATGCGCGACGGGAAGATCTACTTCAATTCCGACGTCGTCACCCCTGAACAGTTGACCGACAAGGTGAAAGATAAACTGGCGAACAAGGCTGATAAACGCATGTTCGTCAAAGCCGATGCCGGCGCCAAGTATGGCGACGTCGTCGCGGTGGTCGATGATGTCCGCTCCGCTGGCGTGGATCAACTCGGCCTCCTTACCGAAGAGCGCAAGCAGGGTGCGCTCGAAACGCCGGCATCGTCCGGGCACAAGTAGGAGCCGATCGCTATGGCAATGACAACAGGTGGCGGGGACGGTCCTCAGGCAAATATCAATGTAACGCCGCTGATCGACGTGCTGCTGGTACTGCTGATCATCTTCATGGTCATCACTCCGCTCACGCCCAAGGGCCTCGACGCGCTGGTTCCTCAGCCGCCGAAGAATCCTCAGCAGCAGACCAATCCTGATGATCGCACCATCGTCGTCCAGGTACTCAAGAACGACACCATCAAGATCAACCAGGATGATGTCCCGCTCGACAAACTGCAGGGTCGTCTCGAAGACATCTTCAAGACGCGCGCTGAAAAGGTCGCGTTCGTCAAGGGTGATGAAGATCTCACCTTCGCTGACGTGGCTGTGGTAATCGATAAAGTTCATGCCGCCGGTGTGGATAAGGTTGGGCTCATCACGGCCAAGATCGAAGCCGGTCAGTAGCCGGATTGCGAGAACCAAGTGACCGGGAGCGCGGTGCAGGCCGTGCTCCCGGCTTCTCGCCATACCGCCGGTAATTCGACGTGCGGGAGTTGGACGGTCCCGCATCCGGAGCGGCAGCCGTGGGCGCCGATCCGGTTCGAAAGCTTCTCCCGAGATCTCAGACTCCGGCCAAGATTGGCAACGGAAGGTGACATCAAATGAACAGAATCGTACGCGTGTTGGCCGGTTTGTTTCTCGCTCTCGCCGTACTGGCGTCCGCCGGCTGCACCAAACTCCAGGCTCGCGATCACCTCAACAAGGGTGTGCAATCTTACAAGAACGCCCGCTACGAAGAGGCCATCGAACATTTCAAAACTGCTGTCAGCCTTGATCCCAGCCTCCTCAATGCGCGCATTTATCTCGCCACGGCTTATGCCCAGCAGTACGTGCCCGGTGCGGACACCGCCGAAAACAAGCGTTATGCCGATCAAGCCATCGAAGAATACAAGAAGGTACTCGCCGTCGATCCCGGCAACATCAACTCGGTCAAGGGAATCGCCTACCTCTACCTCCAGCAAAAGCAGTTCGATGAGGCCAAGCAGTACTACAACAGAGCTGTCCAGATTGACCCCAACGATCCGGAATCCTACTACTCGGTCGCTTTCATTGACTGGACTCAGGCCTACAAGTTCCGCCAGGAAGAGCGTAACAAACTGGGCATGAAGGCCACCGACCCGCTCAAGGACAAGAAGGTCTGCCAGCTCGTCAAGGAGCACAATGCTCCCATCGTCGAGGAAGGCATCAATCTGCTCGACAAAGCCCTCCAGCTTCGTCAGGACTATGACGACGCCATGGCTTACTTGAACCTCATGTACCGTGAGCGCGCTGATTACGAGTGCGACAACCCGGAGGCCCGCACAGCCGATCTCAAGACCGCCGACAACTGGGTGGACAAGACCATTGCCACCAAGAAGGAAAAGGCGAACCGTCAGGGTCCCGGCGGAATCGTCATGGATCAGCAACAAGGCAAGTAGTCCGTCCTTCGCGCCTTTGCTATCGCTTTTCAACGGCCTCTCCCCGGAGAGGCCGTTTTGCGTATGCCACAATGAAAATATTTCCGGGTATCGGCGTGCGCCCACTCCGAAGTAACATTTTCCATTAATTTTCCGCGACGCCGCGCGCAATTTATCGTACTCTGGATGCGAATACCCACTTTTTCAATCTTGCTTTATTTTCAAATCTAAAAACGCCTTCCCAGTGCTAAGGCAAAGGACTGTCCCATGGAACGCATCGCGCCCCAGAAACCTCATCTCCTTAGAGTTCTCGCTGTCGTCTGCTTCATGACCTTTCTCGCGTTGCAACCGGGATACTCCGAAAGCAGCCCGGCATTGGATCCCGCAGCGGAGCCAGTAGCGACCAAGATCTCTTCCGCTCCAGCCCCCACTTCCTACAAACCGTTCTCCAAGATCGCCGTCGGGGTTACGCTCGGCATGTATGGTCCCGGACTCGAGGTTGTAACTCCCATCTCGCGCCGCACCAATCTCCGGGTTGACGGCTCTTTTTTCAACTACAGCATGTCCATCGCCCAGGATGACGTCAACTACAATGGCAGCCTCAGCGTCCGCGAGGTTCGCGCCAGCTATGATTTTTTCCCCTTTCACGGAGGCTTCCGTCTGAGTGGTGGCGTAGCCGTCTACAACGGCTTCAACATCGGTGGCCAACGCCACTCTTCCCGCCGACAGCAATATAAGCCTGAATAGCGATGGACTACTACAGCAGCGGCGGAAGCAGCCATTGAGAGCCAATGCCTCTCTCGTCTACGGGAACAAGGTTGCTCCCACCTTCACCTTTGGCTGGGGCAACGCCATCCCGCGGAGTCGCCGTCACTTTTCCTTCCCCGTGGAAATCGGCGCCGCCTACACCGGCACTCCCGCGTTTGATCTCACCGAGTCCGGCAACGGCTGCGCCAGCGGCGCCTTGCGCTCTGCCAGCGCCAGCGCTCCCATAGGTGACCAAATAGCCTGCGTTCCAACGTAACTTGAACAATCAAATCACTAAAATCAAGAACGACCTTAAGCCGGCCCGCTTCTACCCCATTCTCAACACCGGCGTCACCTACCGCTTCTAGTCGAGCTCCAGCCCTGCGCACTGCGGGGCTGGTTTCCTTCCTCCTCAGGCTTCCTTGTTTCCCCCGCCCCGGCGTTTTTGGTAACATCCGAGTGCTTCAATCTCGCCTTTCAGAAGGAAACGCGCCTTCATGTTCAAACGAGTTCTGATTGCCAACCGTGGAGAGATCGCGGTGCGCGTCATTCGTGCCTGTCGCGAGATGGGTATCGAATCGGTCGCGGTGTACTCCGATGTGGATCGGCGTGCTCTCCACGTGCGCAAGGCGGATTTCTGCGAGCCCCTCGGTCCCGCCCCGGCCTCGGAGTCCTACCTGAACATTCCCGAAGATTCTCGACGCCGCGCGCCGCAGCGGGGCCGAAGCCATTCATCCCGGCTACGGATTTCTCTCCGAGAGCGCAAAGTTTGCCCGCGCCTGCCGCGACGCCGGAATCGTCTTCATCGGTCCCTCGCCCGAATCGATGGAGAGCATGGGCTCCAAGACCAAAGCCCGCCAGAATATGAAGCGCGCCAATGTTCCCTTCGTGCCCGGAACCGAGACTGGTCTCAAGAGCGTCGCCGAAGCCCTCGCGGTTGCCGAAGCGATCGGCTATCCGGTCATGCTCAAGGCCTCGGCCGGAGGTGGCGGCAAAGGCATGAGGATGGTGGCGAACGCAAACGAGCTGGCCAGTGCCTTGGAAAGCGCCCAGAGCGAGGCCCAGCGCGCCTTCGGCGACTCCGAGGTTTACATCGAGAAGCTCATCGAAAACCCGCGCCACGTCGAGATGCAGATCTTCGGCGATACCCAGGGCAACGTCATCTACCTGGCCGAGCGCGAGTGCAGCGTGCAGCGCCGCCATCAAAAAGTGCTCGAAGAGGCGCCCTGCTCCTTTGTCGATCCCGAAATGCGCCGCCGCATGGGCGAGGTCGCCGTCAAAGTCGGCAAGGCGGCCAATTATTACAACGCCGGTACCGTCGAATTTCTCGTCGATGCCGACAAGAATTTCTATTTCCTCGAGATGAACACCCGCCTTCAGGTCGAGCATCCGGTCACCGAAATGGTGACCGGAATCGATCTCGTGCAACTCCAGCTCCGCGTCGCCGCCGGTGAGCCCTTGCCCATCCGGCAGGAGGACATAATTCTGCGCGGCCACGCCATGGAGCTGCGCATCTACGCCGAGGATCCGGACAATAACTTCTTCCCGTCCCCCGGACGCATCACCCGCCTCATTTCGCCCTCCGGCCCCGGCATCCGCCGCGACAGTGGCATGTATGAGGGCTGGGTCGTGCCGCTGGACTACGATCCGCTCCTCGCCAAACTCATCGCCTACGGCGAAGATCGCCAGCAGGTCATCAATCGCCTGCGCCGCGCGCTGGCCGAATACTTCATCGGCGGCATCAAAACCAATCTTTCCCTCTTCCGCCGCATTCTTCTGCATCCGGATTTTCAGGCCGGACGGGTCGACACCGGATTCCTCGACCGGCTTTTGCAGGAGCCGCCTCGTGGCGACGCGCGCACCGCCCGGCGGACTCCCATCGTCGCGCTCGCCGCTGCCATCTTTGCCCAGCAACCGCCGCCCGGCTCGCAGCCCGCCCGCAATCAGGATGGACTGCACGCCGCCGCGCAGCGAACTCCTGCTACCGCATCGAACGGCGACACCAAACCCAGCGGCTGGAAGGCCGCGGCACGCATCGAGGGGGTCGGCCGATGAAATACGAAGTCCTGATCGATGGTCATCTGCACCAGGTCGAACTCGAACGCGCCGACAAGGGCTACGAATGCACGGTCGATGGCGAAGCCTTCACGCTCGACGCCGTCATGACCGCGCGCGACGTACTCTCCATCATTCACGGGGCGCGCAACTACGAGGCCAAGCGCGAGTATTCGCTGATGGGCGAAACCCACATCATCATCGGCTCCGAGCGCTTCGCCGCCGAGGTGCGCGATCCGCGCTCTCTGCGTAGCCGCCGCGCCGCCGCCGGAGCCGAAGCTGGCCCCGCCAAAATCATCGCTCCCATGCCCGGAAAAATCGTTCGCGTCATCGCCGCCGAAGGCGATGAAGTCGAAGCCGGTCAGGGCCTCGTCGTGGTCGAAGCCATGAAGATGCAGAACGAGATCAAGTCCACCAAGAAGGGCAAGGTCACCAAAATTGCCGTCCACGAAGCCTCCGCCGTCAACGCCGGAGACCTCCTCGCAATCGTCGAGTAACCCTGCATCGTCCCTGTCGCGGAACAGTGCTCAGTTCGCCATCGCTTGGCAACGTAACGCAGTAATTGCCTTGACGTGCATCGCGCCCGGAGCATAGCAAAACGCCCGGCCGAGCCGGGCGTTTTGCAATTCCAGATCTTCTACTGTCCGCTGCTCTTCAATATCTGGTCTGCCAGATAGTTCTCCACCGTAGCGCTGTTATGCAGCGACTCGTAGTAGGCGCTCTTCAGCAACTGCTCGCGCCGGTCGCGTAACTGTTCGCGAATCGCCTGCTGCACCCGCGGATCGTTCAGCTCGCGCTGTCCTGCCGGCTCTTTCGAGATCAGCTTGATAATGCGGTAGCCGAACACCTGGTGACTTCCGTTGTCCGACGCCGGCAGCGGCGGAGTGTACTGTCCCGGCTTCAGCCGGTTGATGGCGTCGTAGGCCTGCTTGTCGCTCTGCAGCGAGTTCTCCGGAATAAAGCCCAGATCGCCGCCGGTTGCCGAAGTATCGGGCTGTTCGCTGTAGTTCATCGCCACCGTGGCAAAGTCCTCGCCGCTCTCCAGCCGGTTCAGCAGCATGGAAACTTTTTTCTTCGCCTCGTCCTCGTTCTGCGCCTTGTCGTTTTTCAGGTTGCGAACCTGCGGATTCGGCTGCGTCGTCACCAGAATCTGCGCCAGATGATACTGCGGCACAATCAGGTTAAACTCCGACTTGTGCTGGTTGTAGTAGTTCGAGATGTCGCCGTCGCTGATGTTGATCTTCGACGTGATCTCCTTGTTCAGTACCTTTTCCACCGTAATCGAGCGCCGCAGATCGCGCTTGAAATCCTCCAGCGTAATGCCGCGCTCCTTCAGCCGCTGGTCGAACTCTTCCTTGGTAAACGGCGCGCGAATTTCGTTCAGCTTGCTGTCCACTTCTTCGTCGGTCGCCAGCAGTCCCAGCTTTTCCGCCCGCTGCAGCAGGATTTCGTTCTCAATCAGTTCGCGCAGAATGCTCAGCCGCAAGCTCTGCGCCTGTTCGGCCGACGGCGGCTGCTGTCCCTCGGTTTGGTTGCGATAATATTTCTCAACTTCCGGGCGCAGAATCTTGCGTCCGTTGACCCGGGCCATCACGTCGTCGCCGCCCTGCGCCCCTTGCATCCCGCAGCACCCAGCAGACCCAGCGCGCACACTGCCAGCAGCGCCGTGCCCAATACCTTCATCTTGCGATTCAAATCGAAATTCCTCCAGCTCTGCGTACGCCTAGTCTCGCTCAGGCCCTCGCACTCGCGCGAGCTTGCTTCTGCAACTCCAACGATTGCCGCTTCTATTGGCCGGGTGTCATCGCGGCCTTCGCCGGAGCTTCCACGCCCACGTTCTTCAATTCCTTGTCGAGCACCAGCCTCAACTCATCCTCCGGCACTGCGCCGTCCATCTTCATCCCGTCCACAAAAATCGCCGGAGTGGATTCCACGCCCAGGCTTCCGGCCTCTTTCAAGCTGGCCTTCAGGTCGGTGCTTCGACTGCGCTTTCACGCAGCTTTCCAGCGCCGCCGCATCCGCCGAGTGCCGTTTGCCCGCCTCCAGCGTAATCCGGTCCACCTCGGCAAGCTGCGCATCCACCGGGCGTTTTTCGCCTTGGATCTGCCGCCCGTTGGCGTGCACGTAATCGGCAAAGTCCCAGTACGCGACTTCGCTCTGCTTGGCCAGGCAGCCCGAGTCAATCGCCGCCCGTTCCGCCCAGGGATGAATCTCCACCAGCGGGAAATCCTTGTACACAACCTTGATCCGGTCGCCGTAGCTCTTCAGCACTTCGTTCAGCGTCTGGTGCATGCGCGAGCAGTACGGGCACTCGAAGTCGTCGTACACCACCACCGTAACCTTCGCATCCTTGTTGCCCCGAACCGGACGGCCCTTCAGGTCGATCTTGGCCATCACTTCCGCCTGCGGATCGCGGGTCAAATCCATCTTCATCATGGAAAACAGCGTCTTGCCGTCCTTGCTCAGCAGCAGCTCGCGCGTCTGCGACTGCGCTCCATAGGAGAGCTTCACCGTCAGCTTGTCGAAGCCCACAAACTCTGTGCTCGGCGTGCGCTCGCCCACGGTCACGTCCACATACGGCGGCAAATTAAAGGTGGCGCGAACCTGCTTCTCGATCTTGCGATCCAGCTCGGCGCCGTTCGGGCTCTGCGCCCGGCAACCAACGGCCAGCAACAACACACACAGCATTAAACGGCGCATCCACCACTCCCCTATCCGCTTCCAGTTCCATTTCATAAACCATTGAATTATCTCACGCGCCCACTTTCCGGGCACTAGAGGCTTCGGGTCCTGCCTTATCGAGGCTTATTACGTACTCGACACTGGCCGGGTGGAGCGCCTGCATTGAACCCATCTGCATTAAACGATAACGTCCCGTCAACTGCTTAGGCCGGTCAGCCGAATCTGCGGAATAGGAAGGTGAATTTCCGAACTGTGTCCCTCCAGCACTTCCAGCCAAGCTGCTACCTCTTGGCGGAGAGATGCGATCTCCACGCTTTCAAACCGCGCCGGGTAGGGCTCCAGCCGCCACAGTGCTTTCCTGAGCATCGCGGTAGCTCCCGGCAAGTTGTTGCGCTGAAGATGATGGAAGGCCGCCGCCACTTGAATTAGCGCCTGCAGAAAGGTTCTTTCCGGTTCCTGGCATTGCAGCCAGACACTCTCCCAGTGCTCGTGCGCCGTGTAGAATTCCTCACTTCGGTAGCACCGCAGTCCGTCGGCCAGTGCTCCGAGATTCCAGTCCAGTGTCATGGCGTGCGTCGATGGCGGAGTATAGAGTACCATTCCTTTCCTGAGAGGGACTGAGATGAAGGTAATCATCTTTGGCGCGACCGGAATGGTGTACATATTCCGGCCTGCGGCCATTCAACCGCTTCACGGAACCCGGTCGAAGACGAAGCTGTATCAGGCTTTCTACGTGGTGTTGCGACCGCTGCTGTCGCTGGGCGCTCACTGGTTGCCGAAATATGTAACGACGACAGAGCAGGTGGGAAAGGCCATGCTGAAAGTTGCTCGCCAAGGAGCAGACAAGCGAGTGCTGGAGAGCGGCGACATCAATGCCATTTGAAATCTCTTTTCCCCACCAGCAAAGAAGTTGGCAAAACGATTACTCGCTCTCCGAAGGTTGCAGGCCGGTCTTCCCGCTGGATTGAGCGCTATCGGCTTTCTGAGTTATGCCCTCATGGCATTCTTCCAGGAAGTTCAGCAGGGCTTCCACCCGCAGCTCAACCTGATCCAGTTGACCGGATTGCTCGTCTCCACCTGACCCAATCAGCTCCAGTCGAATCGCCCGTTCTTCTATATCGCGCTAGTCTCTTTTCCAATGCTTCATCGGCCATTGACGGATAACCCCTGCCTTGTACATGGGTAAGCGGAAGAGACATTGTAGCTGAGTTCCCGGCTAAATCGCGACCCCGGTTCCGATGGCTGGCTGAATCACTCTCGCCGGTCAACCATCAGTGCAGACCGCCACCGAAGAGGCTGTAGGTGAGGACAGCCAGCACCGCCAGCGTAAAGGCCACGTAGAGGTAGTCGCGTTCCCAGGCGAATGCGACGGCGGAGAAGATAACCCGAGCCACCGGGTGTGGCGATCAGCAGCAGCAGGCCGAATTGGATAATGGCGCGTCCGCTCAGTTGCCGGGTGCCGTGGATGATACCGGCGAAGTTGCGCAGAGGGGAGAGTTCTCCCCGGAAGTTGCGGTAGTCGACGATGGCGCTGCCATGGCGGGAGACATAAATAATGCCGCCAATCACCACCACGCTGGCCGAGAGCAGAACTCCAGCCCGAAGCAGGTTGCCGATGATGAGTTCCATGCGTTGGTCTTTCCATGCCGAGGGCTGCGCCGATTCCGCAGGTTTCCCAGCCCCGGACGGCCTCATCGCTTTGGCGGACTTCCCCTCCGGCGAGTTCATAGCCGCCCCGTGAAGCCGTTGAAAATCATCTCAATTCCCAACGCGACAATGACCACGCTGAAGACGGCGCGCAGGTATTTGGTGCGCGCGTTTACCAACACTTTGGCCCCGAGCATCGAACCGGCGAGTACGCCCAGGACAACCGGCATGGCGATGCCGGGATCGATGTATCCGCGGGCGAGGTAGATCCCGGCGCTGGCCGCGGCGGTTACCCCGATCATGAAATTGCTGGTGGTGGTGGAAACCTTGAAGGGGATGCGCATCGCCTGATCCATGGCGAGAACCTTGACCGCTCCGGAGCCGATGCCCAGCAGTCCGGAGAGGGTTCCGGCGCCGAACATCAGGCCGAAGCCGAGCGGGATGTGGTGCACCGTGTAGCGCTCCCGCCCTTCGGCGGTCGGATAGTCTCCATCGAGGCGCAACGCCCGGGCGAGCCGGGTCCTGCGTCTCAACTACGGCGTGGGCGGGTTGGCTGCGAACCGAGAGGTAGGCGGAGTAGATCAGCACCAGGCCGAAGACGATGGCGATGGTAGCCGTGGAGACATGGGTCGCGATCAGGGCTCCGGCAATGGCTCCAACCGTGGTGGCGATCTCCAGAAACATTCCGATCCGTATGTTGCTGAAGCCTTCCCGCACGTAGGCCGCCGCCGCGCCTGAAGAGGTGGCGATGACGGAGACGAGTGAGGCTCCGATGGCGTATCGCATATCGACGTGGAAGACCAGAGCGAGCAGCGGGACGATGACGACTCCGCCGCCGAGTCCGGTGAGTGAGCCGAGAAACCCCGCGACCAGCGAGCCGAGCGCGATGAGCGCGGTAAAGAGCAGGACGGACATTACGGATTAGTAGATTCAGAAACCAGACGCAGCGCAAGGTAATTACGGGAAAAATTCGGCACGTGAGCCGGACAGCTCGGGTGCCCCGTATTTGCCGTCAGTTGGCAAATGTGGGGTAGTTGACTCTGCTCTTGCTGTTTGATCTCCCGATTGATCCAGCTCTTGAATCAGATTGCCATGTCGGGCCGTACGAGGAATCCCTGCGACAGCCCTGACCATCAGCCCTCCCAGACGAAGCCGTCAAAGGTGTGGAGGTGGTGGAAGCCGAGGCGGCGGTAGAGGGCGAGGGCGCGCGCGTTCTCCTCCGTCACGGTGAGGGAGAGTTCGGTGAACCGGCGCGCCGCAAGGTCCGCGTAGCAGTAACGGAGAAGGTGCTCGCCGATGCCTGAGCCGCGATATTCGGGCAGCGTGCAGAGCTGGGTAATGTGGCCCACGTCATGCCGAACCCGCGAGCATAGCAGAATCCCGATGCGGGTCCGGGTGGGCACATGTACGGCGATGAACGAAGAGGTCGGGTCGAAGACTCCGCAACCAGGGAAGCGCACGATGTTGTTGAGAAAGCGCAACGAGCCCGCAATCGTCCGGTACTGGTCGTTGACATCGCTGTCGACGTGGTTGCGGTAGGCGGAGGTGATGATGTTGGCGGCAGGCTGGTAGTCGCTCTCGGTCCAGCGATGAATCTCAATGTCGGGCGGAAGCGGACGCGACGCCTCGCGAGTAGTCATGGTCGATCGGCAGCGTCAGAAAGATGCGCCGGTAGCAGCGGAAGCCTTCCTCAAGAAACGGCGCGGCCAGGTGCCCGGTAGGATGGATGAGCAGTTGTGCCTCGACGCGATGAATCCCCGGAGACTGTTGCAGCGTGCTGATCGAATGGCGAAGCAACTCGATCTCAAGGCTGTCGCGACGGTCCTCGCGTGCTCTTGGAGTCTTCGACGTAAAGATCCCCGATGACGCCCTTCGATCCTTCGTACACGAAAAAGCAGTAGCCGTGGACGCGTCCCCGCTCGATCGCCGCAAAACCCGGCAGGATCCGCGAGTCCGCGTAGCGCAGAACCATGTCCGCCGAGGAGCCGGTAGTCCCAATGAAGAGTTTTTCGCCACACCGCAACCTCCTCCTCTACGAGGAAGCGCAGGTCGGAGGAAGCAAAGTGACGAAGGTCGAGAATCTCCACTGTAAGTTAGGCTCCGCGGCTGGAATACCGCCCGGCCTAGTGTAACGGATGTACCGGGCGAAAGGGGACGCGCAGGGTTACTAACCGGTGACGTGAGCTGTCGTAATTGTCTACGGCGCAGCCGATATTTCGAAGAACTCGATCCGCTGCGGACGGTAGGAGCCGAGCAAGCGAATCTCGCGCTCCGGCAGCAGCAGACGAAGTGCCGGGAGCGAATCCTCGCGCGTGACAAGAATGTGGGCAGAGGTCGGAATCGCCGCCGGAAGCTCATACACCGCGGGGGAGATCTCCAGCCCCTCATACGGAACCACCCGCCGGTCGAGATAAAAGGCCAGTCCGAAGGCGGTATTGCGATTGAGCGCAAACGTCGCCAGCGGCAGCCTGCCGGGCTCATCGATCTGCTGCAGCAGCCGGGCGACGGGCCGCGAGGACTGCGTGGCATCCACCGCCGGGGCCAGCCCGCGCAACACAAATCCCACCGCGAGGATCAGCGGCAACAGGGTCACAAAGCGCAGCATGCTCCACCCGGCGGTACAGCAGCGGCAGCGCGGCGATCAGGAAGATAGCGGTTCCGGCAAAGGCGGCGATCATCAGGTTCGCCGCCGAAAGAGGCAACTTGAAGGCCAGCCGCGGAGCCACGCAGAGCGCGGCGGCGATGGCGGCCAGCAGAACGGCGTGCGCCGTGATCGAAGTCCATTGCGGACGCTCCTCCCGCCCCGCCCGGCGATGTACGGCGACCGCCGCCAGAATAACCAGCGCCGGGATGGCCGGCAGGATGTATCCGGGAAGCTTGGAGTGCGAGAGGGAGAAGAACGCAATCGGAACGAGGGCCGACACCAGGAGGAATATCTCAAAGGTAAAGGCTGGGTTCGTCTGCCGGATCGCCGCCGCTCAGCCGATGTTGCGATCCCCGCCGCCCAGTTGCGAACGTAGCGCGCGCCCGGCATCGGCCAGCCCGTGCATCAGCCACACGGTCCAGGGAAGCGTGCCGACCAGAGCCACCGGGATGTAATACCAGAAGGGCTGCTTGTGGCGATAGAGATTGGAGCCGAAGCGCGCCAGGTTGTGCTCAAGAATAAAGATGCGAAAGAACTCCGGAGTGCGCCACTGAACCAGCCCATACCAGGGTGCGGCGACGGCGAAAAAGACGGCGAGGCCGATAGGATCAAGCGTGCGCCGCAAAGCCCGGAAGTCGCGCTGGGTAGCACAGAAGGCGATCAGTACGAAGGCCGCCGAGCGCCGGTGCCACCGGCCCCTTGGCGAGCATAGCCAGCGCGTTGAGGGCGTAAAAAAGCACCAGCCAGCGCGTGCGGAGACTACGCGAAGCTACCGTCGACCCGCAACCGCATGGGACGAATCGCGCGCCGGACTTGGTACCAGCAGAACCAGGCCAGCAGCGAGAGGCTGAGCGGCGCGGCCAGCAGCATGTCCGTGGCGGCGGCGCGCGCAAAGCCCAGAACCAGCACGGATGAGCCAACCATCAGGGCGGCGTCCAGCCGCGCCTCAAACCGGATGCGCCGCACCGTAAGAAACGTTCCGAAGACCAGCAGGGTGGCGGCAACCGCCGAGGGCACGCGCGCGGCCCAGTCCGAGACTCCGAACGCCGCGGTAGGAGAGCATCTCTCCCCAGTAGAGAAGGATGGGCTTCTCCAGCCACGGATGGCCATAGAGCACCGGTGTAACCCAGTCGTGGCCGGCCAAGCATTTCGCGCGCCACCTGCGCGTAGCGAGGTTCGTCGGGGCCCAGCAGTCCAATGCCGGAGAGGCGGAAGAAGAAGAAAAATCCGCACAGTCCAATGAGCAGCAAAAGCTCGCGGACGCGGTTCTGGTTGAGGCGCATGGAGCCAGTGTAATTCAGCCGGAAAGGTCGAGTGAGGCGAGAGGCGCGCCCTAAAGCACGCCTTCAATCAATAAGCACCTCGTAAGTGCAGATGTCAATTGAAAAACAAAAAAACTTAGGCACGCAGGGCTAAATCGGCTATCATGGGTCGCCGTTCCCTCAACTTTATGATCACTCCACCTAACGCGAAACCGCTCGCGGCGATTCCTCGACAGTCTCTGGCTGCCGCCGTCACCGATCAGCTGCGCGAAAAAATCATTCGTGGAGAGTTGAAGGAAGGTGCGCAGCTACGCCAGGATGCGCTGGCAACCGAGTTTCGGGTCAGTAAGATTCCTGTGCGCGAGGCTTTTTCCCACCTCGAAGCCGAAGGCTTGATCAAGATTGTCACCAACCACGGCGCCATCGTTTCGGCGCTCTCAACCGACGAGATCGAACAGATGTTTGAGGTTCGGGCGGTGCTCGAGTGTTTTGTCCTGCGCCACGCCGTTCCCAACCTCACCGACGAGGACCTCCTCGAAGGCGCCCGCATGCTCGACGAGTACGAGAAACTCATCCAGGCCGGCACTGCCGCAGGCCACTGGAGCCAATGGAATTGGGAGTTCCACCAGTTGTTTTACTCCCGCGCCGGACGTCCCGTGGCCTTGTCAATCCTGAAGAAGCTGAACACCAACTGCGATCGCTACACCCAGATGGTTCTCTCGTTTACCGGAAATATCCAGCACACCTGCACCACCCATCGAATCCTTCTGGATGCGATTCGCACGCGCAATGCGGACGCCGCCTGCTGCCGCCCTGTGGCAACACCTCATGGATGCCAGCAGGCTGTTGACTGAATTCATCAAATACCGCCCCAAATAAAGCACGCCGCCCTGCGGCCTTCAACGTTTCGAATGCAATTCGCCGGGCTTACCCGCCATCCCGCTTCCACAGCCGGAACCATGGATTATTGGCATACGTCTCATCGTGCTTCTGGTTCGCAGCCTTCCAATCGGACATCCGGAGCGGCCGGTTGTCCGGCAGTCTGAGAATTTGCTCCAGCAACTCGATTTCAATAATAGTTTTCTCGACGTCCATACTGTCCAACTTCCATCACCGTTTCCATATTCGATGTCGGCCCATCGCGTTTGGCTTCATCGCCCACCATCAAGGAACGAACCTGTCTTCGGTCCGAATGCCCTCCACCACCCGGGTGTAATGCAAGATATTAACCCAGTTTGACCCGCCCCGAACTTCTCCGATGCAAATTTGGGAGCGATGAAATGTGGCACTGCTCAATGTGAGACTCGCGATGTCGCAACCAATACCGCGCCGGACCGTAGGGCTCCGCTTTCCCCCGCTGCTGCCGCTCGCCCTATGCCCGTTCGACTGCCGCTGTGGCTAAATCCTTATCGCAAACCCGCCCATTGCAAAACGCTTGCCAAAAATCGTGAGTACTGCTATGGGCAGAAGCCCTATGACACGCTACAATTAGCCCGTACCACCAGTACAGAACCCCGAAGCACGCAAAAAATAAACCTAGGAGAACTACTTTGGCATTAGCAGACCAGACTTTCGGCTTCTTTATTCCTACCGTTTCATTGATGGGTGTGGGCTGTGCGAAGGATGCAGGCGCGCAGGCAAAGGCACTCGGTGCGACCAACCTTCTGATCGTTACCGATGCCGGACTTGCGAAAATGGGCGTTGCTGACCAGATCAAGAAGTTGATCGTTGATGCCGGCCTGAAGGCTGTCATCTACTCGGGCGCAGAACCGAACCCGACCGACAAGAACGTCCGTGACGGCGTCAAGGCCTACCAGGAAAACAAGTGCGACGGTATCGTCACGCTTGGCGGCGGCAGCTCGCACGATTGCGGCAAGGGCGTTGCCCTGATGATCGCCAACGGCGGCGACATCCGCGATTACGAAGGCGTCAACAAGTCCACGAAGCCCATGCCTCCGTTCCTCGCGATCAACACGACCGCTGGCACCGCGAGCGAAATGACCCGCTTCTGCATCATCACCAATTCCGACACCCACGTGAAGATGGCCATTGTTGACTGGCGCGTAACTCCTAATGTCGCCATCAATGATCCTCTCCTGATGGTCGGCATGCCGCCGGCTCTGACGGCTGCTACCGGTATGGACGCTCTGACCCACGCGGTCGAGGCCTATGTTTCGACGATCGCCAACCCGATCACCGATGCCTGCGCCCTGATGGCGATCAAGCTGATTGCCGAGTACCTGCGTCCGGCAGTTGCCAATGGCACCAACCTCGAAGCTCGCGACAAGATGGCCTATGCCGAGTACCTGGCCGGAATGGCGTTCAACAACGCCAGCCTGGGCTATGTACACGCCATGGCGCACCAGCTGGGCGGCTTCTACAACCTGCCGCACGGCGTTTGCAATGCCATCCTGCTGCCGGAAGTTTCCGCCTACAACAAGATCGCATGTCCGGCGCGTTTTGCTGACATCGCGGTTGCGATGGGCGAGAAGATTGACGGTCTGGCTCCGGTTGACGCTGCTGACGTGGCCATCGCCGCGATCCGCAAGCTGTCGAAGGATGTGGGCATCCCCTCTGGCCTGGCCGAGCTGGGCGTGAAGGAAGCCGACTTCGAAGTCATGGCGACCAACGCAAAGAAGGACGCTTGCCAGTTCACCAACCCCCGTCTTGCCAACCTCCAGCAGGTAATGGGCATCTTCGGCGCCGCCATGGGAACCTCCGCCAAGGCTGCAAAAGCATAGTTGTAAGTTACAAAGATAGCGTTCGAAAAAAGGAAGGTTCGGCGGGAATCACCGCCGAACCTTCTTTTTTGCAATCCCATCGGCTCACCCAACTACGTCGGAATTCACATCACGCGCACCAACAGGCAGGTAATGTTGTCGCTTCCTCCGGCCTCATTGGCCGAGGCGATCAATTCCTCGCAAGCCGCCGCCAGAGACGACGATTCGGCAACAATGGTCAGAATCCGCTCATCGGAGAGATGACGGGTCAGACCGTCGCTGCACAGTAGCAGTGTGTCCTGCTTCGCCAGCTCCCAGTCGGCCAGCTCCGCCGCTCATCGGAGAGATGACGGTTCAATCCATCGCTGCACAGCAGCAGTGTGTCTCCCGTCGCCAGCTCCCAGTCGGCCAGTTCCGCTTCCACCGTGTCCGCCACTCCCAGGGCCCGCGTGATAATGTTCTGCAAAGGCGATTGCGCGGCTTGCTCAGGCGTTAAAAGACCATGGCGTACCTGCTCCATCACCAGCGAGTGGTCGTTTGTAAGCTGTTCAATCGTATTGTCGCGAAGACGATAGATGCGGCTGTCGCCGGCGTGTGCGATGGCCAGATTGTCTCCTCGAACCAGCGCCGCCACAATCGTGGTTCCCATGCCGTTTTTCTCGGAGTCCGCGGCGATCGCCTGACGAATCGCCAGATTCGCCGCCTGCAAAGCGTTGCCCAGGGCCTTGGCGTCGGCCGAAACCGCCGCCACGGATTCGGTCGCCGGGTATTCGCCTTTCCCCGCCGCCTGCCGGAAGAAGGAGAGCACACTACTGACGCCGAGTTCGCTGGCCACCTCACCGGCGGTCTCGCCCCCCATGCCATCGCACAATACGAAAATGCCCAGCGCCGCGTCGTAGCCGAAGCAATCCTCGTTGTTCGTACGCACCCGGCCGATATCGGTCTTTCCGGCAACTTCCATTGGCAGGCTTCGCAATCCGGCATCCCGGGACATCTTCCGCTTGCTTCCTGATGAAACCATAGTGCGTGCGATGCTTTCTTCGGCTCAATCCCAGCTATAAGACACAACAATTTCCCTCCGCTTGTCAACTCTCCAAAGCTCAAGGAGTCCCCGCAGAGACTCCTCGCCTTCTAGCCCACCGTGAATGCAGGGATTATTTGTAGGTGGCAGTCGTGCGAACCAGATAATCGCGATGGGCCGCCGGGTCCACCATGGAATCAAATGCCGGACCGATCAGCGGGTTCGTCTTCAAGGTTTCCCGTACCAACCCACTGCTCTTGTCCAGCCCTTCCGCGTTCGGCGTGATGTAAAAAATCCAGAACGCGCCCGGTGCTTCGGTGTGAATCGCCTCCGTGTCGATCTCATATTCCACAATCGTACCGTCGGCCAGCAACTTCTCCAGCACCGGAACCAGCACGCTCTTGCTGAGCCTTTCCACCGCCATGTCCGGTACCTCCGGCCTCAGCCGATAGTACGATCCGTGCGTGTACGCATCTTTCCACGATCCCGAATGCCAGTTGTAGTACCGGCTGACAAGAAGATTATCCCAGTGGTCGGTGGCGCTGGCCAGCAGCGGAGAAGTGGTCGAGCCGGACTTGTAGAACTGGTCCAACACATTGAGCACCCCGGCCATGGACATAGCCGACCACCAGTCGTCGTGCGTGCTCGCCATCGGGCTGATGAATCAGATTCACATCGTCGCCATAGCCCACAATCGCTCCGCTGGAGAGCGCTTTTCCCAGTATCGCCCGGTCGGCCGCGTTCTCCTTTGCCCGTTCTGCCCACTGCCCGCGAGGAAATGTCCAGAACGAGACATAGGAATACATCGGTGGCTTCTCTTTGACCTCCGCCATCTGCGCCTGTCCCGGCAAGGCCCACAAGGCTGCCATCGCCAGCGCGCACAGCTCCGCAATCACTCTCCAGCTCTTTCTCTCCAGCATTGTCTTTCCTCCGTACTCTAGCCAGATCGCTAGGGGTACCGGCTTGGAATTCGTAAGGTGAACCCGAGTTGTCCGCCCACCCTTGCTCCTCGCATCGAATCATCAACGCTGTTCGGCGGATGACTGTAGATGATCAAGACGCGGGTGGCCCACATCCGCCCGCTTTTTGGCGAATGTGGGGACGGGGCGAGTGCCCCACTCGACGCTCTTTTCATTGGAGTGGCAGTTGTTCTTTTCTTTCCCTTGCCCGCGGCTCGCACTTCCTGGGTTACACTTCCGCAGCCAGACAAACCACACCCTGGGAGCGAAGATGACAAACTCAGCCGACCCCCACAATTTGCAACGCTTTGTCGACGCCCAGAAGCCGGACTACCAGCAGGTATGTGCGGAATTACGCGCCGGCCACAAGCGCACCCATTGGATATGGTTCATCTTTCCCCAGATGAAAGGCCTGGGCAGGAGTGAAACCGCGAGCTACTACGGAATCGCCTCCCGCCAGGAAGCCGAAGCCTACCTGGCGCACCCGATCCTCGGGCCTCGCCTCAGGGAGTGTACCCGGCTGGTCAACTCGGTCGAAGGCCGCTCCGTCGACCAGATCTTCGGCTACCCCGACAATCTCAAATTTCGATCTTCCATGACCCTGTTCGCCGCCACCGCCTCTGACCATCAGATATTCAAGGATGCCCTTGAAAAGTACTTTGCCGGCGAACCTGACCCCCGAACCATCGAGCTGCTCTGACCAGCGAGCGGCAACTCGGGTGCAGATGATTCAGGACGCGGTGGCCAACATCCGCCCTCTTTTGGCAAGCTAAGGTGGAATCCATGGAAGCCGCGCCAGCATTGCGCGGATGAACCGCATCTAACCCTCCCGTTTTCAAATTTTTGCCCGGAAATAAAGGGGGAGGGGTCCGGCATGAACAAACTCCACATCGGAACTTCCGGCTGGGCCTATTCCTCATGGAAACCGGACTTCTATCCGCTCAAAACTCCAGCCTCAAAGTTCTTGAGCTACTACGCAACGCAGCTCAACTGCGTCGAGGTGAATTACACTTTCCGCGCCCGTCCCTCGCCCAAAACCTTAGCAGAATTGGTCCGAATCCACTCCGGAAGGATTCCGCTTCGCCGTCAAAGCCCATCAGCGCATCACCCACATCAAGCGCCTGAAAGATGTCGCCGCCGACATCGACGGTTTCTATCAGTCGCTCCGGCCCTTGTCTTCCACCAACAAACTCGGCCCTGTCCTCTTTCAGCTCCCGCCATTCTTGAAAGCCGACCCCGATCGCCTGCGAGCGCTCCTGCAATGCATTCCGCCAAACACTCTGGCGGCCATCGAGTTCCGCAATGAGAGCTGGTTCAACGATGCCGTCTTCAGCCTCATGCGCGAACACAACGCCGCTCTCTGCATCGCCGAAAGCGATGACCTGCAAGTGCCTGAAGTGCACACCGCCAGCTTCGCCTACTATCGCTTCCGGAAATCCGATTACCCCGAAGCCGCGCTCCAGCAGATCGCAGACTCGCTGGCGCAAGCCGCCAAAGAGCGCGACGTCTATGCCTTCCTCAAGCACGAGGAAACTCCCGCAGGCGCTTTAAACGCTCGCCGCCTGCTTCAAACCCTTCCCCAAGGCAGCCTGATCGAAGCTGCTTCCTTTCCCCTCAGCGAGCAGCCTTGGAATGGGTTTATCATCTTTGCTCTTGAGGTGCCGCTGATGCAACTTTCCGAGTCGATTGGTCCAATTCTGAAGCAGAAAGGTGGATTCGTCTGTTCCGTCTCTCCATTGAGCTCTGTTTATGATGCCGTCGCGATGATGGCTGAGAAGCAGGTCGGCGCACTGCTCGTGCTCTTCGATGGCCAGATCGTAGGCATCATCTCTGAGCGCGACTATGCGCGCAAAGTGATCCTGAAGGGGCGCTCTTCCAAGGAAACCACCGTCGCCGAGATCATGAGTTCTCCGGTGGTCACGGTCTCGCTCGAGCATACCGTCGGCGAATGCATGAAGATCATCACGGACCATCGCATCCGTCATCTTCCAGTACTGGATAGGGAGCGGCTCGCCGGCATGATTTCCATCGGCGATCTGGTGAACTGGATCCTCACCGAGCAGCGCGAAACCATCCGCCACCTGGAGGCCTACATTACCGGCACCCCACCTAGCCGTCAAGAATCAGCAGGCTCAGGAGAGCAGGTCGAGACTCGAGAGCTGCTGCCGCAATCTTCGCAGCTCTTCCTTGCCGTGGACGTCATTTCCCGGCGCAAGAAACGGCATGACTGCGATTCCTGCGCGTCCTCATGCGGAGTCATGGCCGTCGTCAGAACCTGTGCAGGCGGCATTTGTGCGCCGGTTCGACCGCACCTCTTCTCGCAGCTTCTCCCGCGCTCCGGCGATCGTGAATCCGTCCTCGTAAAGCAGCTTGCGAATCTGCATTACGTATTCCACGTCCTTGCGGCGATACATCCGCTGCCCCGTGCTGCTTTTCGTGGGCTTCAGTTGCGAGAACTCCGTCTCCCAAAAGCGCAGGACATACGTCGGCAGCTTTGCCAGCTCGCTTACCTCGCCAATGCGAAAATAAATCTTCTCCGGAATCACAACTTCCGTTTGCGACTTGGCGAGTTTGCGTTTTGCTGTTGGCATGGGGACACCAATTCCACTACCTGTTCTTGTAACACGTGTGCAGAGCTGCTTCAACGCAACGCACTCAAAATGAAAAAGTCTCCGCGAGACAGCGCGGAGACTGAACAATGAAAAAATCGAGGTCTAGCCTCCTCGCAGGTTCAGAACTGTTACCCAGCTCCGCAGCACTTGATTGGAACCTTCTCCCTTGAAGGTGTCGCAAAGATCTGCAAGCCATGCCTACATCTTGGATGCAATCAAGTGCTAGTCCAAGATTTTGTGGTGAGTTGCTCTAATTGTCAATAGATTTTCTCTTTTTTACTTGACGAGGTTTTGCTCGTTATTCAACGTGACAGAAATTCCCCGAGCCGCTTGCCATCTTGGCACCCGGGCACGCCGGTTGCGCTCGCGGTGCTAAAATATGGGGTTCTGCAAAGCAGGTTTCGGGCCTGGACGCGCTGCTCCAGTCCTTCGAGAGGCAACTTGTCATGTCGAAGTTGATGTCGGCGGTGGTAAAGAGCGAGCCGAAAGCGGGAGTTGAGATCCGCGAGGTTCCTATCCCGGCCGTTGGTCCCGCCGATGTCCTCGTGAAGGTGAAGGTCGCCTCCATCTGCGGTACCGATCTGCACATCTACAACTGGGATCCATGGGCGCAGGGGCGGATCGCGCCTCCGCTCATTCCAGGCCACGAGTTCTGCGGTTATGTCGCCGCCATCGGCCGTGAAGTTACAAGCGTAAAAGAGGGTGACTTCGTCTCTGCCGAGATGCACGTCGCCTGCGGCAAGTGCTTGCAGTGCCGCACCGGCCAGGGGCACATCTGCCAGAACGTCAAGATCATCGGCATCGATCGGCATGGAGCTTTCGCCGATTATGTTGTCATCCCTGAGTCCAATATCTGGAAGCTCGATCCTGCCATCCCGCACGAGTACGCCTCCATTCTCGACCCG
Source organism: uncultured Acidobacteriota bacterium (assembly GCA_963779365.1). Taxonomy (GTDB): domain Bacteria; phylum Acidobacteriota; class Terriglobia; order Terriglobales; family Acidobacteriaceae; genus TOLSYN. Next base: position 159,299 of record CAVZYB010000014.1, read on the forward strand.
CTCGGCAATGCGGTTCACGCCGCGCTCTCCGGCGATTTGGCCGCCAAGACGGTTGCCATCACCGGATGCGGCCCCATCGGCCTGTTCGCCATCGCCGTGGCGCGCGCCTGCGGAGCCGCCCAGGTCTTCGCCATCGAGGTGAGCGAATACCGCCGCAACATCGCTCGCCAGATGAACGCCGACCTCGTACTCGACCCCGCGACCGAAGACGTGCGTGCGATTGTGCGCGAACACACCAACGGCTATGGCGTCGACGTGCTGCTGGAGATGGCCGGACACAAGGACGCGATCAAACTGGGCTTTGACATTTTGCGCACCGGTGGTCGCGTCAGTCTGCTCGGCATTCCTTCGCGGCCGATGGAACTCGATCTCGCCCGCGACATCATCTTCAAAGGCGCCACCGTGCTCGGCATCAACGGACGCAAGATGTTCGAAACCTGGTATCAGATGACCGCGCTGCTCAAGGCCGGAAAGCTCGAACTGCATCCGGTCATCACCGACCGTCTGCCAATCTCTGATTTCGGACAAGGGCATGGAGCTGCTGAACTCCGGCAAGGCCTCGAAAATCCTGCTCTATACAGGCGGCGTCGACAGCGCATTTTAAGGGGGATTTCATGACTACCATCCGCACCAATCCGCTCTCGTTCCTCTCCGATGAATTAAACGCGCTGAAGCAGAAGGGCACGTATTTCAAGCTGCGCGTGCTCGAAGATGAGCAGGCTCCGGTCTGCCATTTTGACGGGCGCAAGGTCATCAATCTGGCCTCCAACAACTACCTCGGACTCACCACCCACCCCAAGCTTCGCGAGGCCGCGCTGGAGGCCACGCGCAAGTACGGAGTGGGCTCCGGCGCCGTGCGCACCATCGCCGGAACCATGAAGATTCACATGGAACTGGAGGAGAAGATCGCGCGCTTCAAAGGTGTAGAGGCTTGCGTCGTCTTTCAGTCCGGCTTCACCGCCAACGCCGGAACCGTCTCATCGTTCCTCGGCAAGGACGACTACATCATCAGCGATGAGTTGAATCACGCCTCCATCATCGACGGCTGCCGCCTCTCGCGCGCCAAGATTCTCGTCTTCCGCCACAAGGATGTGGCGCACGCCGAAGAGCAACTCGCCAGCGTCGCCAACCTTCCCGGCAAAAAGCTGCTCATCACCGACGGCGTCTTCTCCATGGATGGCGACATCGGCCCGCTGCCCGGCCTGTGCGACGCGGCCGAAAAGTACGGCGCCATCATGATGGTGGATGACGCGCACGCCTCCGGCGTCCTGGGGCGCAACGGACGCGGCACCATCGACCATTTCGGCGTGCACGGACGCGTGGACATCCAGGTGGGCACGCTCTCCAAGGCCATCGGCGCGCTCGGCGGCTACGTCTGCGGCACGCGCGATTTCATCGAGTACCTCTACCATCGCGCCCGCCCGTTCCTGTTCTCCACCTCGCATCCGCCCGCGGTTGCCGCCACCTGCATCGCCGCCTTCGACGTGCTGGAGAACGAACCCGAACTGATCGAGCGCCTCTGGTCAAACACCCGCTTCTTCAAGAAGGAGCTCGGACTGCTCGGCTTCAACATCGGCGGCGTCACCACGCCCGCCAGTGAAACTCCGATCACCCCCATCATCATCGGCGACGGACGCGCCACCATGGACTTCAGCAAAGCAATCTTTGACGCAGGAGTGATGGGCACCGGCATCGCCTTCCCTACGGTTCCCGAGGGCAAGGCGCGGGTGCGCACCATCGTCACCGCAACCCACACGGAAGCCCAACTCAGCCAGGCTCTCGAAGTGCTCGGCCGGGTCGGCAAGCGCATGGGATTGATCGCGTAGAGAACTGTTGCGGCAAACGTGAAGGGCAGCCGCGGCTGCCCTTGCGTGCGATTCGCTGGAAGTTATTCTTTCGCCAGCTCTGCGAGCAGCTCTTTGCCGTACTTCTCTGCGCGCTTCGGCCCCATGCCCTTGATCTCCAGCAGTTCGCGCATCGTGCGTGGCTGCGAGCGCGCGATCTCCAGCAGAGTCGCATCCTGCAGCACACAATAGGCTGGCCAATGATTCTTGCGCGCCAGCTCAAGCCGCAGCGTGCGTAGCCGTTCAAATCGAGCTTCCACCGCGCGTGCCATGCAGAGCTCCCACCTTGCCGCCTGCAACTTCCTTGGCCGCCGCAACCTTCGCCCGTGAGGTTGCGCTCACTCGCTCGCGCGCGGTGCGTTGCGCACGACATTCGCCCGCGAGCTCGAGGCAGTCTATCTTCCAGAGATAAGCGGTATGCGCGCATCTGCTGCGCTCAGCAGTGTGCAGAATTCGCTTCCGAAGTTCTCAATGATCTTGTTATGCACCTCAAAATCGTCGCGCAATCTCCAAAACGATTTCGGCGGATTCGCGATCAATCTGCGCAGCAACTCATCCGGCAGATGCTGAAAGAAAATCGTTCCCAGTGAGCGCACAACATCGCGGCGAAGATCCTTCATTCGCGCCAGCCGTACGTCGTCGGAAGCCAGCACCACCGGCCCCATCACGCGCTCCACGGTCTTCGGCCCGAGGTGTCGATATGCACGCGCGTGGCTGCCGATGCTCTCTACGGCCACCGCTGCCGCGCGCCCTGTAAGCTTCAGCTTCGGTTTGCTGGCGCGGCAGACATCGCATTCGCAGTTCTCTGGAATTTTATCTTCGCCAAAATATTCCAGGATCTGGCGGCGGCGGCAGCGCTCCCATCGCGCATAGTTCTGCATGGCGTTCAGTTGCTTGTTGGCTCGCTTCTGTAATATCGCGATTTGTTTTTCGGTCAATCTGACTGTTGGTTTCGCCGATCTTCTCGATGAAGAACTTCTGCATCATCACATCGGCCGGAGCAAAATACAGAACGCACTCCGCGGGCAGTCCGTCGCGTCCTGCGCGTCCCGCCTCCTGGTAGTAGGCTTCCAGGCTCCCCGGCAGATTGTAGTGAATGACGTAGCGCAGGTTGGGTTTGTTGATGCCCATGCCGAAGGCGTTGGTCGCCACCACGATCGCATCGTCGCGATCGATGAAGCGGCGTTGATTGCTGCCGCGCGCCTCCTGGTCCATGCCTGCGTGATAGGCCACCACGGTACGCCCCCGCAGCTTGCTGCCGAGCAGCGAGGTGACTTCGTCCACCTGTTTGCGGGTGGAGCAGTACACAATGCCGCCGGACTTTTGCTGCAAGAGATAGTCGATCAGCTCTGCCTGCTTGTTCTTCGCCTTGGCAAACACAATCGACTGATAGCTGAGATTCGGGCGGTCGAAGCCGGTGACATGGATCGCAGGATCTTTCAGTTCGAGATTGCGTACGATGTCGGAGCGCACCTCCGGCGTTGCCGTCGCGGTCAGTGCAATGGTCAGCGGATCGCCCAGTTGCTTGCGCACCTCACCGAGACGCAGATACTCCGGGCGGAAGTCGTGTCCCCACTGGCTGATGCAATGCGCCTCGTCGATCGCCAGCAGTGACAACTTGCGCTGGGTGATGATCGATAGAAATCCCGGCGCGCTGAATCTTTCCGGCGCGACATAGAGCAGGCCGCGAAATCCGTCGCGCAATCTTGCCATCACCTCGCGCTGCTCATCCCAACTCTGCCCGCTGCACAGCATCATTGCCGGAATTCTCAGCGTGCGCAATTGCCGCACCTGGTCGGTCATCAGCGAAATCAAGGGGGAGATGATCAGCGTAAGTCCGCGCAGCGATACGGCCGGCAACTGATAGCAAAGGCTCTTGCCCGCGCCGGTCGGCATCACCACCAGCGCGTCGCGGCCCGCAAGCACGTCGTTCACAATTTCGCGCTGCTGGAGACGGAACTGTTCGAGTCCGAAAATCGAGGTCAGGATGGAATCAACATCACGCATGACTGGAAATCCAACTCTAACAGCAAAAGGCCCGCAGCGTTCGCGGGCCTCTGCGTGAACTCTTCGCCGTCTCGGAGTGCGGCGCGGCATCTACAACTCGCTGAAGACAACTTTGCCGGCCACAATGGTCGCCCGCACCTTACCGTAAAACTGCATTCCGCCATACGGACAGTTGCGCGATCGCGAGCGGGTTTTCTCCACGTCGTAGGTCCAGCGTTTTTTCGGATCGAAGATGGTAACGTCGGCGACCGATCCTTCGGCCAGCGTGCCCCGGCCCTTCAGGCCCACAATCTTTGCCGGATTGGTCGAGAGCAACTCCACCACTCGCGTCAAGGAAATCTTGCCGGTGTGCTGCAACTCGGTGATGGTCGCCGCCAGCGCAATCTCCAGCCCCGTAATGCCGAACGCCGCTTTGTCGAACTCCACTTCCTTTTCAAACAGCGCGTGCGGGGCATGGTCGGTCGCAATGGCGTCGACGGTTCCATCGATCAGCGCCGCCAGAATGGCTTCGCGGTCCGCCGCCGAACGCAAGGGCGGACTCATCTTGTAGCGCGTGTCGTAGGTCGAGCAGCTTTCTTCGGTGAACAGGAAGTGATGCGGCGTGACCTCTGCCGTCACCTTCACCTGCGAAGCCCGTCCGAGTCGCACCATGTCGAGCGACTTTGCCGACGAGACGTGCGCCACATGCGAGACGTCCGCCCTCCTGGCTCGCCAGGCGAATGTCCCGCTCCACCATCTGCCACTCCGATGCCGACGGCTGACCGCGCAATCCCAACTTGAACGACGTGACTCCCTCGTTCATGGGATTGCCGCCCGAGATCTTGGTGTCTTCGGCATGTTGAATCACCGGAAGCCCGACTTTGGCGGCCAGCGCCAGCGCCTCGCGCATGATGTGGTCATCCAGAATCGGCTTGCCATCATCACTCAGCGCCACCGCACCGGCTTCCTTCAGCCTGCGATAATCGCTGAGCTTTTCGCCCAGGCTACCCAGGGTTGCCGCGGCGATCGGAAAGACGTTTACCACCGCGCCGCGTTCCTCGTCCTGAATCCATCGCGTCACCGCCGGCGAATCGTTGATCGGGCGCGTATTCGGCATCGCGCAAACCGAGGTGAATCCGCCGGCCGCCGCCGCAGCGGTTCCGGTTGCAATGCTTTCCTTGTGAGTCTGTCCGGGTTCACGAAGGTGTACATGAAGATCGATGAAGCCGGGAGCGACCATCAGCCCTTTCAGGTTCAGCGTCTCATCGGCGCTGCTTTTGGATTTGCCTGGTTCGGCAATCTCTTCAACGCGGCCATCGCGGAGCACGACATCGGCCAGGGCATCAAATCCTCTCGCCGGGTCGATCAGGTGCCCGCCCTTTAGCAATACCGTACTCATCGCTTTGCTCCTAACACCGTCGCCAGGATTGCCATGCGTACCTTCACCCCGTTCAGTACCTGTTCCAGCACCACCGACTGCTTGCAATCCGCAACCTCGTCGGTCATCTCCATGCCCCGGATCATCGGCCCGGGGTGCATGACGATGGCATCCCTCTTCGCCAATTTCAGCTTGGCCGGGGTCAGTTGATAACGGCGGATATACTCGTCCACGTTGATCTGCATTCCTGAAAGCCGTTCCTGCTGTACGCGCAGCATCATCACCACATCGGCGCCGCGAATCGCGTCATCCATATCGCGCACGATTTCTACCCCGGGCGCCAACTCGCGCGCAGCGTTGGGGAGCAGCACATCCGGTCCGCAGAACACCACTCGCGCACCCAATTTGCTGAACAGGTGAGCGTCACTGCGCGCGACACGGCTGTGGAAAATATCGCCAATCGTGACGATCTTCAGCCCCTTGAGACTTTTCTTGTGGTTCAGGATGGTGAAGGCGTCGAGCAGCGCCTGAGAAGGGTGCGCGTGCATTCCGTCACCGGCGTTGATGATCGGAATGTCGATCAAGCGCGATAAAAGCACCGGCGCTCCCGAGCTGGGATGCCGCATTACAATGGCGTCCACAATCGACTGCAGGGTCCTTCCCGTATCTTTCAGCGACTCGCCCTTTTCAATGCTGGCGGTGGTCGCATGGATGACCACGGTGGATGCGCCCAGAGATTTGGCCGCAATCTCAAAGCTGGTGCGGGTGCGGGTCGAATTTTCATAAAACAGAAGGGCGATGCGGCGGCCGCGAAGAGTGATGCGAGGCCGGGCTGGATTCATCCGCTTCGCCAACGCGAGAATTTCGAGGATCTGCCGCGAATCCAGCGGCTCGATCCCGAGCAGCGACCGGGGCTTGGCTTTCATTGTTGTCCTTCGCTTAGCCTTCCGATTCCGGCACGCGCTCAACCAGAAGAACTTTTTCCATCTGGTCGGTCTCGTTGAGTTTTACCTCGATAATCTCCAAATCGGTGGTCTGCACCCGGCGTCCCACAAAGCTTGCTTCGATCGGCAGTTCGCGATGTCCGCGATCGATCAAGGTCAGCAGCTTTACGCTGCGTGGACGGCCCTGGTCGAATAGCGCATCCAGTGCGGCGCGCACGGTTCGCCCCGTGTAGAGCACGTCGTCGCAGAGCACAACATCTTTGCCGGTGATGTTGAAACCGATCGGGCGAGGCTCCACCACCGGCTTTGGACCGACCGTGGAAAGATCGTCGCGATAGAGGGTGATATCAAGCATGCCAACCGGCACCGGAGTCTTTTCAATGCGCTCGATGTGCTTCGCCAGCCGCTCGGCAATTGGAATGCCGCGCCGGCGAATCCCAATCAGGCCAAGGGTTCCGATACCATTGTTTTTTTCTACGATTTCGTGCGCCAGGCGAACCAGGGTGCGCTCGATTTCGGAGGCAGACATGATCTGCCCTTTTTCCCGAAGATGAGGTGGCCGTGAGATGACGTTCATAACTGCCTGATGATACGCGACCTAGCAAGCACACGGCAAGGGCTCGCCGTGCCCCATCATAACTCCTTGCGGCCGCTCTCCCGTCCGAACAGCGCCGCGCCAAGCGCTCCGCCGAGGGCGCTGAAGATCAGGAAGAAGATCGCCGCAATCGCCAGGAAAATCAGAACCATGATGATCAACCCGTGGTCGGTGGCAATGTAGCCTCGAAACTGTTCCATTGCTTGTCGCACGTCAGGATCGGGGCTAGCCGCCACAGCCTCTTGCAATTTGTCGAGGAAGGCGGAGCGCAATTCGGTGCGCTCGCTGGCGGCAAAAAGCCGGAACGTACTCAGCAGTGCCAGTAGCCCAAATCCCAATCCCCCGGCCAGCAAGCCCAGCTTCACGCCCATCCACGGCGTCACCGTGTGATACCCTGCCCGGCGGCGGTACAGTGTGACTGCCAATCCACCCGACGCAAACATGCACAGCATCGCCAGCGGAATGATCGGAATCGAGGTGCCGACCGCAGCCAGCAAACCTGCGACCAGCGCCGAGCCGAAAGCCGAGCGCCAAACCAACTTGTTTTCCGGTTGGGCGGGAATGTTTTCCTGCGTGACGGGCCCATTGGTTTCATCCACCACGGGCTCTGCCGGAGGCTGCAGGTCCTCTGGAGTTCCCGGCGGAAGAGGCTCGGTTACCGGCGCCGTAGGTGGGCGCACCGGAACCTTAATCTGCGGCGCATGGCATTCCGGGCAGAAGGGCTGCCCGTTCTCCACCGCCGCTCCGCATTGGCTGCAATCGTGCCCCACTGCACAAAAGTTACCAGTCTGGTTGCCCAGACGCAAATGAGAAACTCCTGTGGTCCATCTGCCGGTACGCCGCAGCCTCTCAGCTTCGGAGTTCAGGACGCGGGTTAGGACGGCTGCTTACCGTTGTAATCGTCGTCGCTTTTTCCCTTCCCGATGTGAACGTAAACTAACTCAAATTCCGAGCCTTTGCCGCTCGGCTTTACCGAGACCAGATGCTGATTGCCTTCGGTCCCCACCTTCAAACTGATCTCGCCCGGGTGGCCGTGCGCCTTGCCGCAGGTCACCGGGCTATCCAGACCGCGCCCGCTGCCCATATCGACGTCATCGCCTTGGCCCTTGCACTCCAGCACCGTGCCGTAGCTGCCCAGTTTACTGCGATAAAAGGCCGCAACCTTCTCCGGTGGGTCGTCGGAGGTAAATTTCAATGCCACCACCCTCACCTTGAGAAATGGCATTTCCAAGTTCACGTGCGCGCGATTCTTATCGTCCCCTGAACTCTGCTTCGGCTGCGCTCCCGGATAGAGCGGCATTCCCGAATCGTTCGCGGATGTTCCGGTATCCACTTTCACGCTCGCGCCCGGCGCTTCAATGCTGATCTTCTTGTCGTCGCCATGGTTCTGCTGGCTGATCTTGCAGCCTGCCATCATCAGCACCCCGCCGACCATGGCCGCGCATACCGTTTGCAGCATCTTCGTCGTCATCGTGTGTCCTCAGGGCAGTGTGCCCACCTGGGAGTAATACGGAAGCGGGCGCCTCGCGGTTCCTATTGCTGAATTCGAACTCGGTAGTCCACTGCAAAACGTTTGACTTATCCTATAGTGAACTCATACCCTTTGCGGTTGGAGATATCACTTGGAGAACTCATGAAGGTTCTTGTGCTGGGCGGCGGAGGCCGCGAACACGCGCTGGTTTGGAAGCTGAAGCAGTCGCCCCGGGTGAGCCAGATTTTCTGCGCTCCCGGCAACGCCGGCATCGCGCAGGAGGCAACCTGCCTGCCCTGTGATCTCAACCGACTGGATTCCATTATCGAAGCGGCGGTGAATGCCGGCCCGGAACTCGTCGTCGTCGGCCCAGAGGTTCCGCTGATGCTCGGCGCCGTCGATGAACTTCGCCGTCGCGGCATTCCGGTCTTTGGACCCACCCAGGCAGCCGCGCAACTGGAGTCCAGCAAGAGCTTCTCCAAGGCCTTCATGACCCGTCATCGCATCCCCACTCCGCTCTATGTCCAGGTGCACGCGGTTTCGGAGATCAAGGATGCGCTCGCCCACTTCAGCGCCCCCATCGTGGTCAAAGCGGATGGTCTGGCTGCGGGCAAAGGCGTCATAATCGCTGCCAGCAAGGAGGAAGCCGCCCAGGCGGCGACCGCCATGCTGCAAGGCTCCCTGGGAGACGCCGGGCACCACGTTCTCTTCGAGGAGTTTCTGGAGGGTGAGGAGATCAGCTTTCTGGTCATCAGCGATGGCGAGCGCGTCGCACCGCTGGTGGCCGCGCAAGACCACAAACGCATCGGCGACGGCGACACCGGCCCCAATACCGGAGGCATGGGTGCCTACTCCACCTCAGGGCTCATCGACGACAACATGCGCGAATGGCTGTTGCGCCACGTCGCCCGGCCGGTCATCGCCGGCATGGCTGAGGAGGGCGCGCCCTACACGGGAATCCTCTATTGCGGCCTCATGATGACCGCCAAAGGCCCCCAGGTGCTTGAGTTCAACTGCCGCTTCGGCGACCCGGAAACCCAGCCGATTCTTATGCGTCTGGACAGCGACCTGCTCGAAGCATTTGAGGCGAGCATCGAGGGACGGGTCAGCGATGGTATCTTCCGCTGGAGTCCCGATCCCAGTGTCTGCGTGGTGATGGCTGCGGGCGGCTATCCCGGGCCGGTGCAATCGGGCAAGCCAATCTCCGGTCTTGAGCGTGCAAATGCGCTCGACGGCGTGAGAATCTTCCATGCGGGCACCAGCCTTGTCGATGGCCAGATCGCAACCGCCGGAGGACGTGTCCTCGGAGTCACCGCCCGCGCCACCACCCTGGAGTCAGCCGTTGCGCGCGCCTACGAGGCCGTGCGCTGCATCAGCTTTGATGGCATGCAGTACCGCAGCGACATCGCTCATCGGCGGCTGAAACGCTGAGACGCTTTCAGGTGAATTAGGAATCGCCGTCCACGGTGAAATACCTGGTACGTGCGATGCATCTTTCGCAGCAGAATCCGGAAACTCGGATGGATGTGAGGATATGGAAAGAAAACCAGTAGTCTCCATCATCATGGGCAGTGACAGCGATCTTGAGATCATGAGCGAGGCGGCCAAGGCATTGGACCTCTTCGACCTCTCCTATGAGATTGATATCTGCTCGGCGCACCGGTCCCCGGCGCGTACCAGCGAATTCAGCCGTCAGGCAGCCACGCGCGGCATTCGCGTCATTATTGCCGGAGCTGGTGGTGCTGCCCATCTCGCCGGAGTGATTGCCGCCGAGACCATTCTGCCCGTTATCGCCGTTCCCATCGCCGCCACGTCGCTCGGCGGGTTAGACGCGCTGCTGGCCATGGTGCAGATGCCCGCGGGCATTCCGGTCGCAACCGTCGCTATCGGCAAACCCGGAGCCACTAACGCAGGCATTCTCGCCGCCCAGATTCTCGCCACCGGCGACAGCGACCTGTCCAAGAAGCTGGAAGTCTACAAAGAGAAGCTGGCGCACGGGGTGGAAGAAAAATCACGCAAATTGCAGGAGAACCTCGCCCGGCGCGACAGCCATAGCAAGTAGCAGGACGGGCTCACCGCCGCGGGCTGGTATCTCACTCAGTCGGCTCACACGCATAGCTCCATCGCGAACCTGCGACGACGAACGCGGGGCGAGCGTGCAGGTTCATCGCGCTGGAGTTTCCGCCAGCCCCTTCACCTCTAGTTCAATTTTTGGAGGATGCGTCAACGTGTTGTGGATCAGGCAGCGATGGATCGCCTCCTCCAACCCCTTCACGTGTTCCTCGCTCAATCCCGCCGGCACCTCCACTTCGATCTTGAAGTTATCCATCCGCGCCGGGTTCTTCGCCTTCTCGGCGGTCACCCGAACTTTGGTCCCTTCAGCCGAAAGCTGCTGCCGCTTCAGATAGTCTGCCGCGTAAAATCCCGCGCACGAACCCAGCGAGGCAAGCATCAGCTCCGGCGGCGTCATCCCTTCGTCAAAGCCGCCATTTTCTTCCGGTTGATCGCTCACAATCGAATGCCCGCGCGCCTTGATCTCAAATTGCACGGACCCCAGGTGCACCACCGAAACTTCCAGCATAATGTCCTCTCCTCGCTCTGCCCTTTCAGGCAAGAAACATTCAGGTGCGCTCTTAATCCCCTTCGTCATGACCTGCCCGGCGGATCTCACCGCGCTTGATTCCACGGCATCTTCGCCAACAGAAGCCCCATCATGCAGATGTCGGTAGCTCCAGCAAACGTCAACCCCGCGCCAGCGAACATCGCCAGCCAGATCGCTCCGTGAACTCCTGAAACCTCCAGCGCTGTCCCGGCCAGCACCATCACCCCAGCCCCTAGCCGCACCTGCCGCTCCAGTGACCAGCGCGTTTTTACCGAGGCCACCACTTCAAGCCCATCGCGAGTCCAGGCATCGGTTCCACCCTCCAATACCCGCACCGCTGGGGTGGCACCCAACCATCCTGCAACAATCTGCGCCCGGCTTCCTCCCTTGCAAACCAGCACCACTCCCTCTTCCTTGCGCAGATCCTTCCGCCGCGCTTCAAACTGGTCCATCGGAATATTGACCGCGCACGGAATATGTCCACTAGCGTACTCCGACGCCGTGCGCACGTCGATCAACTGCAGGCGATGCCCAACAGTCATCTCGTCCTTCAGTGCCGCCACAGAAACCATCGTACTCATAATTTCCCTCAATCCTGAAGAGTTCCTGCCGGTTGCAAAGGATTCATTCCCGCGCCGGGCCTTTCTTCCGGTCCGTACAGAATAGAATAGCCGCGAATAAACGCGGCCATATCTTTGCACATTTCCGATCGGTCTACGAGGCGGGAGCAGCTCCGGCGAGATCGCCCTTTCGCCGCCCAAGAACCCGCAAAAAAACGGTCAGTATGGCGCGCTTGGTGTCTTCGAGGGCGAGCGGAGGGACGATCGTGAGATTATCCAGGAGGCGAGCCAGGCGGAAGTAGGTGCGGCGTGACTGGTGCATATAAAGCAGCGGGTACTCCGGCTTGCGGGCGCGCGCTATCTCGGGATCGGTATCCAGCAGAAACGCAATCTCCGGCCGCGGCGAAATCCATGCGAGCAGCCGCGCATAGGCCGCCGAGAGTCGATTCTCAATCGGCAGATTGGCCAATTCGTCGTAGAGATAGCGATCCAAAATGATCACCTGGGCTCCACTGCAGCGGGCGCGAAAAGCAACGACGCGCAGATGCAGGGCGTCGGCCAGATAGAGCAGGTGACGCATCAGGGTCAGGTAGCCGATGCGTACATTCTTGTCCCGCCTCTCCACCGGCCGGTCGGGTGCGCCCACGCCATGTTCGCTGCCCAGGACTTTGTGCGCAAAGCTTTCCCGGCAGCGGCTGCCGACCACGATATCATCCCAGAAGACAAGGAGCTCGCTACGCAACCCGAGGTGCGAGATGGCTTCGCGCAGCGCGGCGATCTGAGTTGTCTTGCCCGAGCCGTCCAGCCCGGAGAAGCTGATTAGAATCGGTTTGCCAAAATTCTCGGTCGATGACATAACGATTATCTTGTGGCCGCGGTCGCGGCATGCGGCGGTGTGCTGGGAGTTGCACGGCTGAGCCCGTACACGGTGCCCACGGCGATTCCTGCAGCGGCTACCGCGCCAAGTTTGATCAGAATCGAGCGGTACTGGTGTTGCTTGACAGGCGCGATGGCGCTCCCAGCCGGACGCGATGCGCCGCCGCCGGCCGTCTTTATCTCCTCGGCTGCAGCAGCGCCGACCGGTGATTGAGTGGGCTCAGGGGCTTGCGCTTGCGCGGGCACCGGGGTGACCGGAGGCTGCGCTGATGGAGCTTCCGCGGGCTGGGTTGCAGCAGGTGGCGGCTCACTCGGTTGGAGAGGGCCGGCAGAAGGATCGATCCTGACCCCGCTGGGGCGTCTGCTGCGCCGGTTGTGAACTGCTCTGCGAAACTTGCTGCTGTGCGCTCAGGTTGACCGAAAACAAGAGTGCGGCAATGAACAATTTGACATCGAGCCTCGCGGATCGTGGTTTCGCTTGCATCTCGAAAACTCCTCACCTGAATTGGTAACTTCTCTGGCTTGCATCGAGCCTTGGTTTACTTCGAGCCACCCAATATTTTTCCCGCGCGCACAGGATTCATGCCGCCTTCCAATGCCGATGGCGGGGTCTGGGGGGCGTCCGCCATCTGGCGCAGCACCCGATTGACATCGGCATCGCGGTCATAAAAGAGGTTGCGCAGCCGGTTCCGCGAGTAGCGCCACAGATTGGGTAGATTGGTCTCATACCAGCAGGAACGCGACATGTGGGGAGAACATCCACAGAACACGCGGAACTGTTGGCCGAACATGGCCGGGTCGGCAAGCAGAGCTGCGGTAAGCCGATGATTGCCTTCCAAAATAGTGAGCGGCTGTTGTTCGTCCACCCCGATCAGGAGCACGGCGCTACGATCGTGTTCCGTACGCAGCCGGTCACTCAGCACCTGCAGGCAAGCGATAAAATCGCGTTTGGAGCCGGAGAATTGCACGGTGCGCATGCGATCCACGATGTCCCGAAGCAGAAAACTTCCGTCTGCAATTTTTCGCCATTGCGCGCGCGGAAATACTCGCAGGAAATTAAGATCGCGCGGCTCCAGTTCCACCTCCCACCACTGGGTATCGAGCGGAACTTCGCGCCACATGTGGCCCCGGCGGCGAAATAACAGGGCGCGCCGCAGCGCGTTCTCGTCCTCATTGGTGAGATCAGCTTCCAGCACCAGGCGTTCAAAGCTCTCGCGGTCAGCGTGAAATTCTTCCTGATAGAACTCATTCTTCAAGAATTCGGAGATAACTTCGGCCTCTGTGGAACGCCGTAGGTTTCTCATGCTGCCTCCTTGCCCAGACTCGGGGAAGAGCGAAAAAATGGAATCGATATCGCGATCAATAACAGGCCACGGAGCACCTGCTGGACCACAATCACTTGCATCAGAGAGGCATGAAATACGGAGATGGAAAGAATGATCAGCAGGCTCACCACCAGCTGCAGCCATCCGGTGTTGGCAATCCGGCGCGACATCTCATAGGTAATCAACACGACACAGACGGCGTAAACAGCGGTGGCAATGGCATTCATCACCAGCAATTGCTCCACCCCGGCGCCCGCGCGATGGAAGTCACTGCCGAACAGAGTTCGAATGATCAGGCCGGGGAAGCTGGCAAGAAATACCACGAAGAGCGTGGAGAGTCCGGCAATAAACAATAGCGGTACGGCCAGCACCCGGCGGCTATCACTCTCCGCCGCGCTGCTCGCGGAAATCGGAAACATGGCACTGGTTACCGACCAGGTGGCAAAGTACAGCAGGCGTCCGACCAGCGCGACGGCAGCATAGATTCCGGCCTCGGTGGGCTCGAAATAGTGCTTCACCATGAGGATGTCAACGTTGCTGATGATGACTTGGCCGACAAAGAAAATGATTGCCTGGATGCCCTCCAGAAACGAGCCCGGCGAAACAGCGCGGGAGCCTGACGCAGCTCACGGTCGCCCGCCGGCAGCAGAAAGGCCGCGAAAACAGAAAACGAAATCGCGCCGACCGCGCCCAGAACTCCAGCGCCGCCGAGCACAAGGACCATCGCCGCGATCAGCTTTACAAAGGCTTCGGCCGCCAGGTTCAGGCTGAGGCGGAGAAACTGGCAGGTACCCTGCATTCCGCCGCGCCGTACCCCAAGCGGTATGTAGAAGAGCATGCCGAGGCCGAACAGCACGACGAGAGTCGGCGAAGGCATTCGCAGGTAAGCGGCGATCCAGCGGCTGGCTCCCACAAAGATGGCCGAGAGTCCGAAACCGACCAGCCACGCCCGGCGCATGAAGAACTGGTAGACTGTGGCGCGCTCGGCGGGCAGCGTCGTCCTGGCGATCAACTTTGCGGTAACGAGCTGGTAGGCAAGGCTGATGCAGGAGGCGAGCATCAGCAACGTGACGGAAGCGGCGGCCTGACTGAAGTCTCCCGGACCGAGCAGGTGCGCGACCCCGATGTTGTAGCCGAAGTTGGCCAGCGACACCAGGACCGAACCGGCCAGCATGACTACGCCGCCGGTGAACACCCTGCCCTCGGAGCCGCGCGCATTCAGGGTCTCGAATGCCGTACGCATCCGGGACTGCGGCCAGGGACGCAGCGCCTGTTCGCGAACGCTCATGCAGCTTTCCTCCCATCCTTTCTATCCAGCTCAGGATCAGGGTGGAATTGCCGAACCATGTTTGGAAGATATCCGCCGAAGCTGCGCACGGCATCGGCTGAGCTGGCAAAAATCTCGAAGAGCCTGCCCGTCCGCGTCAGATCCAGCACCACTTGAGCGTGAGGACTGAGCGAGGCCAACTTCAAGTCGCCATCCCGCCGCGCCGCCTCCTGCATGCAATACAACAGCAAGTCCACTCCGGCGGCATCAATCCTGCGTACGAGCGAGAGATCAAATACGAGTTGGGGACGATCGTGTTCCAGCAGCGGCCTCACTTCTTCGAGGAAGGCGCGCGCCTGTTTCAGGTTCAGGCTCTCCGGTACACGTTTGACGACGACAGGTCTACTCGTTTCCATATCTCCTCGTTTCCGCCATTTCCCGGTAGGGATCCGTTTGTGACTCGACCGGTGCCAAAGACGGATCGCTCGAGAGCTGGAGTGGATGGATCAATCGCCTCCGGGTGCGTCCCGCAGGACAGGTTCGGTTCTGGGCTCAGAGAGCAGTTTCCGCAATATGCCAGGCATGAAGCTGACAAACCAGCTTGCGGCGGTGAGCAGAGGTGCGGAAAAGTGAGTTGTTGTGGTCCCGATCAGGTGCGGATCTTCGATCACCACGGTTGTGTTGCGCTGCAGGCTATGCACCTGATTCAATCCCACGAGCGAGCACTCCACATCCAGGCCCGCGCCTACTCGCGTGTAAGCCATCACGCTGGAGTTGTCGATCACCGTGGCGCAATCCACCTCCGCATGGTGTTCCAGAGAACTGCCGCGGGTGACGATGGCGGCACGATGCACCTTGCAGAAACGCCCGATGAAGGAAGGCGCGAGAACCCGCGCGCGACGATGAACCCGTGCCCCACTGCCAATCCACACCCCGGGGCGCAGTTCGCGGCCACAAGGACGAATTTCGCAGTCCTCGGCAAAGGCGTCGAGGGTCAGGATGCGCAAGTCTGCCGGCGTCAGCAGCAGATTCACATAGCCATAGCTCTGGTGCACGGCCACCGCTACGCGCTCGTCGCGGAGTTCTCCGCGCAACAGCGCCGCCGCCTCGGACTGGCTGCCGGAAGAGATTGCAAACACATCCAGCGCCTCTCCGCGCCGCGAATGCGCGCGCATGATGGCCGCTCCCGAGCGCTGCTGTTCGATCACCATCGCGGCGAGATCCACCTCGGCCCAAGCGCCAAGGCGGAGTACCAGGACGCACTCCGACTGCCAGCTAAGGCTGCGGAATAGCTGCGACGCCTCATTCCAGAAACACTCCGGCTTGGCCACGCTGAACTTGCACGAAACCGATTCCGGACCGGGCGGCAACGGCTCGGTGTCGCTGAGCACGGCGATCTCGCCGACTCCGGCAGCACGAATACGGTCGAGCGTGCGCATGAGCACGCTACGTCCCAGTACGTCGAAGCTGCGCCAGGGGAAATTCGCCAAAGCGTTCTATCTCCGGCCTTCCCCCCACCAGCACCAGCGCGCGAACTCCGCGTAGGCCGGATGCAGGTGGAGTTAGATCGGAGAAGCTGCCGGATTCAGAACTCCTGCCGCCTAGGTCCATGGCGACCACCTGGGCGCGGCAGCGCGAAAAATTGCCGACCGAAGCGGCACCCATCCCGGCAACCTCCGGAAACGCGAGAAGGGACGCAAAGCACTCTGGCGTTGCTGCACAGTGAAAGAGCGCAGATATTGACGAATGATCATGGGCATGGTCTGGCGCAGAGCGACCGAGAAATTTGCTTCGCCCATCTCGCGTTGCGCCGCAGGATTCTCCAACAGGCTCACGATGCACTCAGCCATGCTGTGCGCATCTCCGGTTTTGAAAAAGCTGATGGCAAACTGCTCGTCGGCGCACATTTCGCGGAAGTCCGCTATGTCCGCGCAGACAATGGGCAATCCGTATTCACAGGCCAGATGCGCAACTCCGCTGGAACCGGCGGCGGAGGAGTACGGCATTACCATCAGGGTCGCCGAGCGCAAACAGTTCGGCAACATCTTCCTCCGCGACGTATCCGGTAAACCGGATATACGGGTTGTCAGCGTGACGGGCAGCAACTCGTTCGACGTAACCCTGGGTGGCAGGATGATCGCCTCCGGCGATGACGAGGCGAGCCTGCGGACAGCGTTCGACAATTTCCGCAAAGGCCTCGATCAGCAACTCCAGCCGCTTGTATGTTCCCCACTTGCCGAAAGCCAGGATGCGATGTTCGGGGTTGCCGCGCTTTTCGAAGGCTGGCGGCTCGGGCCGCGCCGAAAGAATACCGTGCGCCCGAAAGTGGACATTGTCCCCGTTGTACTTCGACATCAGCGTGCGGCGATAGGCGGGCAGCAGAACAGAAATCGAATTCGCCATCAGCAACAGTCGCGTTGCCAGATAACCACCGGCCCGATAGCTGCGCGGAAAACGAACGCCTGCGTGTTGCAGATCGATGTTATCCATCAGGTGGTGCAGAGTGATGTGGGTATAGGTTCCCGACAGCCGCGCCAGCAACGGCAAGGTGAGACCGGTAAAGGCCGGCGACGGATGAGAGCCGAAGGTCGAGAACAGCAGATTGAACCACACCACGTCGGGCTTCAACTCGCGGAGCACGCGCAGCACGCGAACTGGATTGGCGAGGCTGTTGAAGTCCCAACAGCGGATGACGTCGAAACTCTTCCAGTTCTGGTTGGGCGGTATCCAGAACATCGCCGAGAATCGTAAGGCTGAGCAGCGGATCGCTCTGCAGTTCGCGAGCGATGTGAAATCCGTATTCGTTCAGCCCCCGCCGCGAAGGCGGAAATGCAGTTACCAGACAAATCTTCATGGCGCGCCTTTGGCCTAAAATAAAGTCAGACGAACTGCCGGACGCAGAATCGTTTGGCTGTGGCCAGCAAAATTGAAGTAATTCGCGCTTTCAAACCCGAAGGAGAACCGAATCGGATACTCCACCGGAACCAGCCCGGCGCTGTCGCTCACAATCCGCCGCAATGGCTTGTTGTAAGAGATGAGGACACTGCTCTGCACGTTGTCATAGTCGTGAATTCCTTCCCCCCGCGAGAATGCAAAATTTCCGTTCACAAACCATCGCCGCGATGGCTTTCCATTCAATCTCTCCCGCAGGACGAAATGCCTGCGCAATCCAAAAACTCTGGTCCTGCACACGCCATGACCGGATGTACTCGCCCAACACGGCTACGCGCAGCGAGTCACTGAACTCATGCTGCAGGCCGGCCGAGGTTGAGGTCGAGTAGAACTCGCGAATCAGCGGGCGGAAAAGCAGATCGCGCACGCCATAGGCAGTGATGAACTGGGTGCGCCCCCAGGGACGTCCCACGATGAATTGCAGGCGCGCACCGACCTCGCGCGAGTGCAGGTTCTGATTCGTGAACGGGCCGGTCTCATGGAAGCCTCTGGCCTTGTACCGTCAGCCAATTTCCCAGCGCATTGGTCGACACATAGGCAAACTGCCGGAACAGATTTTGATTTAGCTCGACAGGACTGTCGCTGTCGCGCCGCAGCGTGTATTGCAAACCCGGTGTTGAAGGTAAACGTGGCAGAGCCCAGCTTGAGCACCGGATTCAGGCCGGCGTTCATGGTGTAATCCCAAGTGTCGTTATTCAGGATCAGTTCCTCGTTCGGCAATGAAATCTGACCGCGATCATTTCGTACCTGGAAGAATCCGGTCAGTGCAGGGAACTTGCCGAGATCGGTGCGAATGCCGTTGGTCCATAAGGTTTCGAGCGATGAAATCGGCGGCGGGATGGCTCCGCTCTGAGGATTGCGGAAGATCTGACGGTCCAGTCCGTTGATCGTGGCATCGTCGAAGATGCCATGCACCAGAACATCGGATTTAAGGCTGATCCTCTGGCTGATCTGCACACCCTGCTCGCCGGCCACCTGCTGCATGGCTAACTCGGCGGCATCATCTTCGCCGCCCAGCTGATTGGCGCGTGCGAATGCGGTCATGGCTTGGAACTGCTGGTGTTGTTGCCTGTAGATATTCGCCTGCGCCAGCGTGTACTCGAAATTGTTTGCGAACTCCGCCGGGTTGCCCAATTTCGCAAGCTGGTCTTGCGCTTCGCTGGTCCGGCCTTCGGCGATCTCCGTGTTGGCCATGCCGATGGTCACCACCTCATCCGCCGCACCCGCCTGGCGGGCGCGTTCGTAGTAGCGGCGAGCCAGATCAAAATCATGCATCGCGAGAAAAAGATTCGCGGCGTCAATGAAATCATCGGCCGTCACCGGAGAAGCTTCGCCGACGCGCGATTCGGCAAAGGCCAGCCCGAACTCTTGTTGCGCCGCGTCGAATTTGTGCTGATTGACGAAGATCCGCGCGAACAGCAAGCGGGCCTGGACCCGGTTGGCGTCCGGGGCCTCCAGCGCTCGAGTAAAGCGCTGCATCGCCCCATTCTGGTCTCCAGAGTGCAGCAATGCGGAGCCGGTGTTGAGCAGAATGGACGAAGAGTCCGGACTCTGTTTCTCCGCCGCGCTGATGTAGCGCAGGGTCTGATCGCGCTGATGCAGTTCGGCGTGCGCGCTGGCCAGCCGGGCGTAAATCTCCGGATCATCCGGCGAAATCGCAAGCGTGGTGTTCAGTGTCTCGATCGCCGCGGTGTAGCGCCGCGCATGGAACTGGACGTGTCGCCAATGCCAGATGAAGCTCCAGATCATCCGGTGCATACTTCAGCGCCGCCACATATTCCTGCTCCGCCTTGTCGCGAAGCCGCAGGATTCCGTATGCGGTGGCACGCGCCAGGTGAATTGCTCCTGACTCGCCGAGCAGCTTTTCAGCTTGGTCGGCCTCGTCCAACGCGGCGCGCCCTTGCCGAAGCTGCAACTCAGAAAAAGCCAGCCCGAGATGGGCAACACCGTTGGAGGGCTGCAGATCGAGCGCCGAGTGAAAGTCGTGAATCGCGGCCTCTGCATTCTGCAGATCATTGAGGACGTACCCACGGTTTACGTAAGCCTCCACCATCTTCGGATCGCGTGCGAGGGCTTCGGTGTAGTCCTGCACCGACTGCTGTAGAAGCTGGTTTTGCTTATGAACATGCCCGGTCAGCAGCGGGAAATTCGGTTCCTTCGGCAACACCTCGCGTAACGCTCGGTAAGCGTGAGGGTCTCGTCATACCGTCCCAGGTTGTACAGATCGTATGCCAGATATACCGACGCGTTGCGGTCCTTCTCCAACTGCGACAGCACCTGATAGCCCAGCCGCGCTGATTCGGCGTACTTGCCCTCGTGAAACAGAACGCGCTCACGTTCGCGCATCACCCGCGGATCGTCCAGCATGCTTCCCGTAGCGCGGCCGACCCAGTCGGCAGCGACGTCGAAGTGTCCCGCCTGGATCGCCGCGCTGGATGCATTGGCAATCACAACCGGATTGCGCGGTGCGTGCTTGTATGCTTCTTCATAGGAAAGGTTCGCGCGATCCAGTTGCATGGTGGCCGTGTAAAGGTCGCCCAATGCAAGGTAGGCAACGTAATCATCCGGGTAATCCGAAGCAAGCTGATGGAAGAAGCGTTCGGCGGCGGCGTTATCGTTTTCCTCCCGCGAGATGTACCCCATCGCCTCTAACGCGTAACGATTTTTCGGGTCGGCCTGCAGTATCTCCTCGTATATCTTGCGCGCTTCCGCTGCACGCTTGGCGCGCCAGAGCAGGTTGGCATACTGCAAGGTGATGGCGCTATTGTTCGGGTCCAGCCGCATGGCTTCCTTCAGGTCGCTCTCCGCACCCTCAAGGTCATTTCCACTGAGCCGTATGGAAGCGCGCACCCGCAGGAACTCTGCACGCGCCGTACCTTCGATATGCAATTGATCCACCAGCGATTCAGCTTCGGAAACCTGGCGGCGCGCGGCCTCATCGTCACCGGTCTCGCGATAGATCTCGGCAAGATTCAAACGAAGTTCAATGGGATAGAGCTGACCCTCCGGCACGGCTCCGTGGGGCAGGTTGGCAACCGCCGCCTGGTATTCGCGGATGGCCTCCGCATTATGATTTTCTGTCCGGGCAAGCTGTGCCTTCAGCGCGTGCAGCCGATAGTGGTTCGGATCGATCTGCGCGGCGCGGGCAAGAAACGTTCGTGCCCGATCCAGCTCTGCAACGTGCAACTCTGCCTGCGCCGCGCTCAACTGCAATCCGATCTGCCGTGGCGCAAGATTGGCAGCCTTCGAGTAGGTTTCCGCCGCCTGCTGCCGATTTCCATCCAACTCGTAGCTGTAGCCGAGATCGGCCAGCACGTCGGGATTCGGCCCGGGAGCGCTCTTCAGCGCGGAGATCGCGGCCTTGTAATCGTGCTGCTCGCGATAGAAATTCGCTACCGCACGGAAGATCGACGGGTTCTTCGGGTCATGACTGCGCGCCCGATCCAGCATCTGTCTGGCACGTTCGGGTTGCTTCAATTTCGCGTAAGCCACCGCCAGCATTACTTCGGCGTGCGACGAGGGATGCAGCGACTCCGCCCGCGAGAGTAGCGCAATGCCTTGCTGCGAGTCGCCGCTTTGCAGGCAGAGCTCACCTGCCATCAGCAGATCATTCTCCCGCTTGGGGGCGGCGTTCACCACCTGCATCAGCAATCGCTTGGCATCGTCAAGGCGGCCCATGCGCATGATAGGTCTGCGCCAGCCCGCTCAGTCCGTCCAGATTATTGTGCTCAAGCTTCAGTCCCTGCTCGAATGCGTCCACCGACTTTGCGTACTGCCCGGCAAGCCGTGACGCATAGCCCAACAGAAACCAGAGCCGCGCGTTCTGCGGCGCGGCTTTTACCGCGCGCTCAGCCGCCGCTGCCGCGGCCGTGGGGTTACCGCGTTTTAATTCGTCCTCGGCAGCGCGCGCATTGCGTCCTACTTCAATGCTGGCGCCCCAGCCCATCGCCTCGCCAGAAGGCTTTCTCGGATTCTTTGACGTGCCATGCGCGCCGCCTTCCAGATCGATATCCTGTGCGCGCAACAACGGCGATGAAAACAGCAGAACACAAAATAGAAGTAACAGTTTCATTTTCACTGGGCCACTCTGGAATTCTGTCGCGCAATCGCAGATCGCGAACTTTGTCCGTCTGCTTGGGATGCGATAAAGCGGCGAAATGTCTTCCGTCTAAGGTTGAGAGTTTTCGCAACGATTCATAACCTGCCAATTTGAGGCACACATCTACTCACGTTGAGTCATTCGCCGCTTATACGCACGCTCCCGAAAAATTCTGGCAAACCCATGTGCAGCTCTGCGAATCAGACCTTGGGCAAGGTGGAGATGACTCCCTTGATTGCCAAGTCGAAACCTGTTTCAAGCCGTGGTATTCCGCTGCTCGCGATCGTCCTGCTGGCTCTGGCGGTGCATGGTCCGCTGCTGCTCATGCAGCTTCCCGCCAACTCTTATGACGCGAACACCCACATCTTTTTCGCCGGTCATTACGCCAATCACTGGTTTTCTCCATGGAATGAAAAGTGGTTTGGCGGAATGTCGCAGACAACCTATCCTCCGCTGACTCATCAGTGGATCGCGCTGTTCTCACATCTCTTCGGATTGACCGGCGCATACATGTTTGTCCAGCTGATCGTGATCCTGCTGCTGCCCGTGGGAATGTACCGCTACGCGCTGCTCTGGATTCCTGAGCGTGAAGCAAGTTATGCGGCGGTGGGCTCGGTCTTTCTGGGATCGTTGGCGATGCTGGTCTATCAGTCCGGTCAATTGCCCACCACCACGGCGGCTGCGCTCACTCTCAACGCGTTGCCATTCTTCTACCGCTGGACGCGCGACGGAGGCGTGAGGCAATTGCTGAAAGGCGCGGCGATTTCCATGGCTGGCGCCGCCGCCCATCACGTTACATTTCTTTTCGGAGCCATCCTGTTTGCGCTGCCGGTGCTCTGGCTCAGCTTGCTCGACCGCGAGCAGAGTCCGCGCAAAGCGTCCGCGGTGGCTGTGCTGGCACGCGCGGCTGTCTTTGCTGTCATCGTCCTGGCCATGGCCGTCCTGGTCCTGCTGCCGTATTTCATCTCTCTGCATCAGAACCCGATCACCCAGTTGCCCATTCCGCACGGGTCGCGTGACAACTACATCCTTCGGCCTCTCAGCGGAATGAACTTCTGGGTCATTCCGATGGGCGCGCTGATCCTCGCCATTCCCTACATCTTGATCAAGGGTTCGGCCGAGCGCCGTCTTCGCCCGCTGCTCTTTGGCTGGTACTTAACCACTCTGCTCGGCCTCGGCGGAACCACTCCCATTGGCCGTCTGCTGCTGGGCCGAGCCTACGAAGTGTTGACCTACGAACGCTTCACTTTCTGGGCGACCTTGATGGCGCTGCCATTTGTAGGTCTGCTGGCCGCCTGGATGGTGGACCACTGGGGCCGTCCGGCAGTGGTGCTGCTGGGCGCTGCCGCGGTTTACAGTTGCGCGATGGCGGTGGCCTGGGTGGTCTTCAATCCGATTAACACAGGAATCTTCCAGGTGCAGGCGATTATCGACTTCCTGAATCGCGAAGGACACTCGAGATATCGCTACATCACTCTCGGCTACGGCAACCAGTTCGCGAAGGTTTCCACCTATGCGAATGCCGGCAGCCTTGACGGCGATTACAACTCCGCCCGCCTGCTGCCTGAGTTAACCGCCTACGGCGCCGGCCAGCTCTACAACTCCAAGTACTACGGAACTCCGGGGATGGAGGCGCTGCGCGCAATTCTAAAGCACGCCGACAAGTACGGCCTGCGCTACATCTTCGTGCGCGACCGCTACTATGAGCCCCTGCTGGCCTTTGCTGGATGGCGGCCGACGGAGACCTATGATTATGGCGCCACCACCCTGTGGACCAAGGACGATGTGCCCCCGGCAAAACCTATCAATTTCGGAAATGCCGTCCCGCCCGTCTGGCAGGGCGTGATGTGGGGGCTGGTTCCCATGGGTGCAAGCCTGTTTGCGATCTTCATCGTTTGTCTTCCGGAGCGCCGCCGGCGTGCGGAGGCGATCGAGTTTCCGGCGTCCTCCCAAGCAAGCGAGGTTTCACTGCGGGAGGCACAGTAGCCATGAACAAGGTGCTGCCGGTTTTACTCATTCTTCTGGCTGGCGCGCTCGTAGCCGCCGCCACTTTGCACTCCTCATCGCTGGCTTCGGCCACCACGCCCGAGGGTGCGGTGATGGCCTTGCTCAACCATGTCCGGAGCCGCGACGCCCCAGGCGCCTACCGCTATGTGTCCAAGGCCAGCAACACTGCCCCGGAGGATTTCGTCCGCGACGTCTTCGGTCAAGAGGGCAACCTGCGCACCTATTCGGCATTGCAGCACTTTGATACCAAGGTGCTCCGCCAGGACGACCAGCAAGCCTCGGTGCGCGCCACCCTGGAATGGGCCTCGGCGGTCGGCGCCGTCTACGACTCGCGTGATTTGAAGGTGGTGCGTGAGGACAATACCTGGAAGGTGGTATGGCCCGTGCAACCGCCGGCCAAGGTTCCGCCGCAGGTGATCCCGGTCAACTACCTGCGCTGGGACATCGTGACGCGCGGCGACCATGACGACTGGGGCGCGCAGAACGTCGATGCTCCGCGGGTGCGCATCATCTCCATGAATCCGGTTGAGAAGGACGGCAATTTCATTCTCCTCGGCGAGATTGAAAATGAAGACACCGTACCGGGATTTGTCTCCGTGGCGGCAACTCTCATCGGCAAGGATGGGCAGATCATGGCGCAGGAGGAGAGCTTCGATAAAATCAGCCACGTCCTGCTGCCCAAAGAGATCTCCCCTTTCCGTATCGACTTCCCCAACGTGAGCCGCGAACATATCCAGAGCGTGCACATGCAACCCAACGCCATGCTGGTCCCGGCGTCGGCTGATCCGGTGATCGGCGTCATGCATCAGGCGCTGCAAAAGGATGCTCGCGGACACTCCGTGCTCACCGGCGAACTCGTGAACCAGAGCGGCCAGACGGTAAATATTCCGCACGTGCTGGCGACGTTCTATGACAATGCCGGCAAGGTGATCTGGGTATCGGACGGCTATGGCGATCAGGCACTGGGGCCGCAAACGCCGGTAGCCTTCACCCTCGGCGTGCGCGACGACCTCGCGCCCCAAATTCACAGTTACCGGGTCACGGCGAACCAGTACAGCCGCGACCGCGTGCAGTGAGAGGCGGCCATGAATTCACTTCGGCGATCTCTCTTCCTGATTTTTTTCTGCGCGGCCTCCGGGTTATGGCCACAGTTATGCATGGCACAGTTGCAGGTCACCGGTCCGCTCGAAGCCGGTTCGGGAGCCACCTTGCAAGCTCCCGGTTCCGGCAGCACGACCTTGTATCTGTTCGGCCCCGGCGGAGCCAGCAAGCGCCCCGTCGAGCGCGGCACTATCACCCTCTCCGCGGACGAACTGAAAACCGCCGGACGCTACACCGCAATCCTCGATAGCAGCAGCACCTCGTTTTTCGTAAAGCCAGCGAAACTGGAAGCGATCTCCTTCGTCGCCCGTCCTTCGCGGGTGCCTGCTGCCGCCAGCGGTGCGGTGCTGGGTTCAGCCTTCCTCTTCGATCGTTTTCAGAATCTTGTGCTCACACCGCTTCCGGTGAGCTTCCGGTTGGCCGTAGAAGGCACTCCGGGCGAAGAGCGTAGCGTAACCGCCAAGGATGGCGTTGCCTGGGTGCGGTTGAATTCAGGCCGTCGCAGCGGCCCCGCCCAGTTCACCGCCGCCTCGGGTGAGGTTCAGGTACGCCGCATCGTGCAGCAGGTCGCAGCCGATCCCTGCGCCCTTCGCATGAGCGCCATGCGCGCTCCCGACGGCAATATTCTGGTTGAAACCACGCCGATTCAAGACTGCTCCGGCAATGCCGTGCCGGATGGCACCATCGTGACGTTCGCCTCGGTCGATGCCGCCGGACGCAGCACAGTGGACGCTCGCATCAAGCGCGGTTTTGCCCGAGCCGAGTTGCCCCCCTCACGTTCCGCCACGCTTTCGGTTGCCGCCGGGGTGGTCCTCGGCAATGAAATCCACTGGGGAGGTGGCCAGTGATCGATCATGCCCCGGGCTATCGGAGAGACGCTCTATGGCTCGCAGCTCTGGGCCTGTTCCTTCTGCTCGCTCTCGCCTCAACCACTCACGCCGCATCGCCCGCGCCGGTTCAGTCGCCGATTCAATCCTTTAATACTGACTCCGCCGCGCCGCGCCCGGTGGAAGAAACTACCGCTCTCGCCGTTCAGCGCGACTACGCACAGGCTTGGCAGTCGTTGGTTGCAGCCTTGGGGGAGAATCGTGCCGAATTGCTCGATGAGAACTTTACCGGCGGCGCGCGCCAGCAATGGCAGGATGCCATCCACGCCCAGCAGAAGAACGGTCTCAACCGCCTCATCGTCGATCACGGCCACCAGGTGCGGGTCCGGTTCTACTCCCTCGATGGTTCCGCGCTGGAGGCGATGGACACTGCCGACCTGGAGATTCAGTACCACGAGGGCAGCAAACTGCTCTCCTCCGAGCGCATCCAGGCGCACTACCTTGTCCTGCTTACCCCGGCCGAAAATAGCTGGAAAATCAGGATTTTGCAGGAAGTTCCTCCGAATTGAGCCGTCGTCAGAATAGCCACCGCAAGATTCGCAATGTGAGAACGCCTAATCCTCGCTTTGGAATCCATCCTCAGCCTTCCCACTCTGTTTCTTAGCCTAGAATAGATAATGCTCCGGTGGTAAGCCTTAGCGCATCCAAGTACCATTGGTTTGGTGAACATGAAAATACTCAACAGCTCGCTCGTTCCCGCCCTTCTGGTGGTTTCCCTTGCCGCCTTCGCCCAGCAGCCTGCGAGCACCCCGCAGCCGACCCCGCCCGCCGTGGCTCCGGCAAGCCCCGCTGCGGCGCCGGCGAGTAAAGTCCCAGCGGCCCCGGCGAAGCCCGCGACCGCATCTGCCCCCGCGACGCAGCCCAACCGCGGCGATGCGTACTACCATTTCGAGCTCGGTCATATGTATGAGGAGATGGTGGCCTCCACCGGCCGCACGGAATACGTCGCCAAAGCGGTGGATGAGTACAAAGCAGCGCTCAGGCGGATCCGACTTCGACTTATCTTGCCACCTCCCTCGCCGAGCTTTATGCCCGCACCGGAGATATCCGTGAGTCCATCGCTACCGCCCAAGAGGTCATCAGTCGCGACCCGGACAATCTTGATGCCCGCCGCCTCCTCGGCCGAATCTACCTGCGTTCCATCGGTGACTTGCAAGGCGGCGCGCAGACCGACACCGAGACCATGCTCCACCTTGCCATCGAGCAGTACGAACAAATTGTGCGTCTCGATCCCACCAGCATTGAGGATCATCTCCTGCTCGGCCGTCTCTACCGTCTGAATAATGAGACCGGCAAAGCGGAAGCCGAGTTCCGCACCTCCGTCAAATTGGAACCCTCGTCGGAAGACGCCGTCACCACGCTGGCGCTGCTGTACAACGAGGAAGGTGATCCAGGCCGCGCCCTGGAGATTCTACAGTCCGTGCCCGAGGCCGACCGCTCGCCGCGAGTCGATTCCGTGCTGGGCTACACCTACGAGCAGAAGAAGGATTACCCGCGCGCCATTGCGGCCTATCGCAAGGCGGTCGATCAGGACAGCGACAATCTGGACGCCGTACGCGGACTGGCGCAGAACCTGCTCAATGACAATCAGACCGACGCCGCCTTGGAGCAATATAAGACGATCGAGGCCGCCGATCCGCAGGATGTCCAGACGTTGCTGCACATCTCCGAACTCTATCGCCGTGACGGACAGTTTGAGAAAGCTCTGGATACCCTGAACAAAGCGCAGGCGATCACCCCTGACTCCATGGAGATCGAGTACAATCGCGCCGTCATCCAGGAAGCGCTCGGTAAGTACGACGAAGCCGCCAAGCAACTGGAAGATCTGCTGGCCCACAGCGAGAAGCCCAATGGCGTGTACACTGCCCCTGAACGCAACAATCGCGCCATCTTTCTGGAACGCCTCGGCACCGTTTATCGCGACCAGAACAAGACGCAGGCAGCGGTCGACATCTTCCGCAAAATGATCGCCCTGGGCGATGACTCGGTGGCTCGTGGCTATCAGCAGATCATTGAAACCTACCGCGACGCCAAGAACTGGCCCGCCGCCACGGCCGCCGCCCGCGAAGCCGTAGAGAAACTTCCCAAGGACCGCGAACTCCAGATGGTGCTAGCCGGGCAGGAAGCCGATAGCGGAGATGCCGATGCCGCCATTGCCCGCGTCAAGGCCATGCTCAAAGGCAGCTCCGCGGACGACCGCGAGGTCTGGATCGCACTGGCCCAGATGTACAGCCGCGTACGCCACTATCCCGAGGCTGAGAAGGCCCTGGCCAAAGCCCTCGAGCTTTCCACCAAACAGGAAGAGAAGGACTACGCCAACTTCATCGCCGGCTCCATCTATGAGCGCCAGAAAAAGTACGACGAAGCCGAGAGCTATTTCCACAAGGTGCTTGCCTCCGATCCGAAAAACGCCACCGCCCTCAACTACTTGGGCTACATGCTGGCTGACCGCGGCACGCGCCTCGACGAAGCGCTCTCGCTGATCCGGCGCGCCGTGGCGCTCGATCCGCAGAATGGCGCCTACCTGGACTCGCTCGGCTGGGTCTACTTCAAGATGGGCAAGTACGATCTCGCCGAAAACGATCTGCACCGCGCCGTCGACCGCATCGACAACGATCCTACCGTGCACGAACATCTAGGCGACGTCTATCAGAAGACCAATCGCCTGAAGCTTGCCGTGACCCAGTGGGAGCGCTCGCTGCAGGAGTGGAAGAAGACCGTTCCTGCCGAAATCGAAGCCGCTGACGTGGCCAAGGTTCAGAAGAAACTCGACGGCGCCAAGGTGAAGCTCGCCAAACAGGAAGACAACAGCGCCCACTAACAGAACAAGCTACACCGCAGCGAAATCCATAGCCGCCGGACCGGCATTGCCGCACTCGGCGGCTGTTGTTTTCTGCCGGGTCGAAGCCCCGCCCCCGCCGCATCGCTCCAGGTGCTACACTTCCCCCATGCTGGCTTCTTACGCAGTGCGGGTTGAGTCCTCTCTCGGACGCCGCTATCCCGAGCCGCCGCATCCTTATCGTGACGATTTCCAGCGCGACCGCGACCGCATCATTCATGCTCGCGCCTTCCGCCGCCTGGAAAACAAAACCCAGGTCTTCACCCACCGTCTCTCGGATCACTTCCGTACCCGGCTCACCCACACCATCGAAGTAGCGCAGATTTCGCGCACCATCGCCGCCGCCCTCCACCTGAATGAAAGCCTCGTCGAAACCCTTGCCCTCGTGCATGACCTCGGTCATCCTCCGTTCGGCCATTCCGGCGAGCGCGCCCTTGACCTGGTCATGCGCAAGCATGGTGAGCGCTTCGATCACAATCTTCACGCCCTGCGCATCGTCGAGCACTTCGAGCAGCGTTACGCCTCCCATCCCGGCCTCAACCTCACCTTCGAAGTTCGCGAAGGCATCATCAAGCACTCGCACGACTACACCCCCGCGGACCATCCCGAGCTGGCCGAATACCTGCTCGACCAGCGTCCGCCGCTCGAAGCTCAACTGATCGACCATACCGACGAGATCGCCTACAACACCGCCGACCTTGACGACGGTTACGAGGCGCACTTGCTCAAACTCAGCGATATTCGCCGCGAGGTCGCCATCTTCGACCGTTATTTCGGTCAGATTGAGCAGGAGTTCGCCGGCGTCCACGACAAGCTCAAGTTCAACGAGGCGCTCAAGCGCATGTTGAATCACCTGGTCACCGACCTGCTTGAGAACACCCGGCGCCGTGTCCAGGCCTCTGGCGTCGAAACCCTCGATGACATCCGCCGCCATCCCGAGCGTCTCGCCGCCTTCAGTCCCATCGCCGATGGAGAGCGTGCCCAGCTAAAAGAGTTCCTCTATCGCAACCTTTACCATAGCGACTCGCTACGCCCGCAGAAGGCCGACGGGGAAAAGATCATCAACGACCTTTTCAGCTACTGGATCGAGCACCCCACCACCCTGCCGGCCAGCTACCAGCGCCAGATGGAGGCGGAACCCCGGGCGCGCGTCATCTGCGACTACATCGCTGGCATGACCGATAACTACATCCTCGATCAGCACCGGAAACTGGCGGAGCGGAGCGTTTCGAAGTGATGCGGCTGCCGTCGCAGTCTGTAATTCCTACCTACCGTACCCATTCCTACCGCTCACACCTTCCACTCTGCTTTCATTAATCACTGATAATAAGCAGGTTACATCAGTCTCTAGTTTGGCATCTGAACTGTACTAGTAAGAGCGTCGCGCTATCGCCTGATGCGGTACGCAGCCTGACAGCGGGCTACTCCCGCCGGAGGAATGTTAAATGAAGAACCGTTTCCTGTTTGCCTTGCCCTTGATTGCCACGCTCGCCCTGCCGGTTGTTGCGCAGCAAAGCAGCGCCACGCCAGATCAGCAGCCTGCCCAGTCGCAGACAGCCACCGACGTCAACTCGCCGATGGCCAATCCTGACCAGCAGCTTGAGCCGCTCAAGCCCGACACCCGCGAAGGCTTCTGGGGACACCTGAATCCGTTTGCGCGTAAAAAGTATGTGCAGCGTCAGCTTGCCCCGATTCGCGACCGCGCCAATGAGCTCGATGAGCTCACGGCGAGCAATTCCCGGATGTTGAAGGATGTGGACGCCCGCGCCACCGCAGGCATCCAGCGCGCCGACGCCCACGCCAGCCTTGCCGATCAGCACGCCGTCGATGCCGCCAACCGCGCCCAGATGGCGAACCAGACCGCCCAGCAGGCCAGCACTCATCTGCAGTCTGTCTCGCACGTAGTGCAGAACCTTGACCAGTACCAGAGCGCCAACCAGGTCGAAATCCGCTTCCGTCCCGGCGCCGCCGTGCTCAGCAAGAATGCCAAGGAAGCACTCGACGAGCTTGCCGAAACCATGAAGGATCAGAAGGGCTATCTCGTAGAGGTCCAGGGCTTTACTCCGGGACGTGGCGCTGCTTCCATCCAGCAGTCGCAGCATCTGGCAGACTCGGTTGTGCGTTACCTGGTCATCAATCACCAGATTCCGGTCTATCGCATCTATGAGCTTGGCTTAGGCAATGCCAAGGTGCAGACCGCTTCCGACGACACCACCGCCAAGCCTTCGCATGGCAGCCGCGTGGAAGTCACTTTGCTCAAGAACGGGGTTGGCGAGCTGACCGAGCAGACCGCTCCGCAAACGCCGTCCATGTCTCAACCTCAGTAGTTTCGCAACCACGTAAGTGCGGCACAGGCGCGGACCATCCAGGTTCGCGCCTGTTGCGTTTGCGCCCGCAACTCCGCTTGGCTTCAGGGACGCGCAATATCGCGGCTTTCATGCTATCTTTGCCCCAACGAATGCTATTCACCGAGCCATCTGAATTCTTTTTCACCGGCGGTTACGACTCCCCCGTCGGCCACCTCGATTTCGCCATGAGTGAGCGCGGCCTTGCCGTGGTCGCGTTTCATGGACGCTGGATCACTCCCCACGGCACGACGAATGTGCGTTGGATTGAAGAGCAGGATCGCTTCCGCGAGGTGACTCGTCAACTGGACGAGTACTTTGCCGGAACCCGGCGTGAGTTCGATCTGCCGCTCGACCTGCGCGGCCCGGCATTTCATCAGCGTTGCTGGCAGGGGCTGTTGCGTATCCCCTACGGCCAGACTTGGTCCTACGCTCAGCTTGCCGCCGAAGTCGGCTCACCGCTGGCCTCCCGGGCTGTCGGCCAGGCAAACCACCATAATCCCGTTGCCATCATCGTTCCCTGCCACCGCGTCATCGCCTCCAACGGCACCCTCGCCGGATTCGGCGGAGGCTTGGCGGCCAAGGAATTCCTGCTCAATCTGGAAGGTGCGCGCTTTCGTCCATCGCTCCCTGAACAAGCCAGTCTCTTCGGTGAACTTGCCGTTTAGTACCCGGACAGGCTGGCCCAAGACCCTGCGGCTACTTTTGCGCGGAGACACTGTGCGCGACTTCAATGTGGTCCACCAGCCTGCGGTTCCAGGCGTAGCTATGCGCCAGGCGTTGCGCCTGCAGATGCTCTTCCCCTCCGGAGGCATGGCCTTCCAGGGTCACTGATTTGTCATCTACGTCCACCTGAATTGCCGAACCTGCCAGCTTGGGATCGCGAGCCAGGGCGCTGGCAATCTCCATCTGCAAGCTACGGGCATCCCGCGTGTCAGCCATCGCCCACTCCGGCCGTGCCGGAATCTTCGGAGCTGGTTTCGTCTCCGCCGCCTCAGGGTCTGTCTCCGCAGCGGGCAAAGCCGATGGCTTTGCCTTTGCCGGAGCTGCCTTCAGCCTTGCCGCCTGTTCCGCAGAAACCTTTTTCGCTGGCTTCTTCGTCGCGCTTACCGGTACTCCGGCTCTGGCCGCAGCCTTTCCTTGCTCTCCCGGCGCTGATTCCACCGCCGCCGGACGCGAAACGCGATGCGTGGGTGCCTGAGTACGTCCATTCGTAGGCTCAATCACAATCTCCTGTGCGATCGCTCCCGCGGTCAGCATCGCGATTCCCAACATCAGCACCGGAGATCCTTTGCGCATGGTTCGCTCCTGCGGCAGCGGGAAGCCATCCCGCCGTTTCGCTGTTTTAAGATGCCGGATACCTGCCCTTTGCTGCCCACAGGGAAGGTCCGGCCTCGTGGCGTACCTGGGCTGCACCGCCCAAAAGTATTTTTGCCCCTTCGTCTTGCTGCCGGACCGCGAGCCGCCGTAAACTCCCACCATGCAGTCCCACTACCGGACACTCCCACCAAGGCCACTGTCATCCCGCGCTCAACGCCCGGATGCTTCGCCTTGCCCTGGGATTCACTTTGGCGTACATTGTTCTGCTGGTGGTTGCAGGGTTTCGGGCACACAGCTTGGCGCTGCTCTCGGAAGCCGGACATAATGTTTCAGACTTCTTCGCCCTTCTCCTCTCCTGGGTTGCCGCCTACCTCAGTGAGCGACCCGCCACCAGCACCAAAACCTACGGATGGCGCCGCGCCGGAGTCTTCGCCGCTTTTGTTAACGCCTCCACCCTGATCGTCATCGCCGTCCTCATCTTCTATTCGGCGATCCAGCGCATCTCCCATCCTGTGCCCGTCCGCGCCGGGCTGATTATGTGGGTCGCCGCGGTCGGAGTGCTGCTCAACGGCGCCATCACCATGCTGCTGCTGCGCAGCCGTCGCGACCTGAACCTGCGCTCGGTAATCATTCACCAGGTTGGCGACACGCTCTCCACGGCAGCGGTGATCGCCGGAGGCTGGGCCATCATGGTCACCGGCCATAGCTGGATTGACCCGGCACTCTCCATTGCCATCGCCGCCATGATCTTGTGGTCGTCGATCGGCATCGTTCGCGAGAGCCTGAATATTCTTCTGGAAGGCACGCCCAGCAGTGTGGAACTACAGACCATCATCTCTGAAATGCGCGCCGTAGCTGGCGTCATCGATGTTCACGACCTGCACATCTGGAGCATCGGCAGTGACACGCACGCGCTCTCTTCGCACATCATCATTCAGGACATTCCGCCCTCGGCCAGCAACGCCATTCTTGCCGAGTTGCGCCAACTGCTGGCCACCCGGCATCAGATCCACCACACCACAATTCAGTTTGAGAGCGCCAACTGCGAACTCGCCCACGGCTGCATCCTACCCGTGCACCACGAACACCGGTAGAATGTCTCTCATACCAGCTCGCAAACCAAAGCCGGAATGAGGAGCCGATCCATGCGTGTTCACACCCTTACGATTGCCGCAGCCGCCGTGCTCGCTGTTGCCTGTACTGGATGCAAGTCCGAGCCCGCTACTGCCTCCGAACCCCACCACGATCATCAACAACGTGCGCGACCAGCTCACGCCCTTTCGCTTCACCCTGGCGACCGAGCCCGCCTCGCCGAACTACAATGCTCCCATTCTGCTCAAGGTGCACGTCATCGACGCCGCCAATCAACCGGCGGATGGAGTCACGGTCAACGTGGATATCTCGATGAGTGGCATGGACCACGGCGCCCAGCACCTGACCTTGAGCGGTAAGGGCGGCGGCGACTATGAGGGACAGGTGAACCTGGAGATGGCTGGCAGTTGGGACGTGGATCTCACGGCCACCAGGGATGGCAAAAGCCGTCAGCAGAAACTCAGTATCGAGGTCGGCGGATAAAGCCGATAGTACAACAAATGTCCGGTCGCGGAGTCAGGCACCGGATCCTGAGTCGTCGCTGTCTGCCGGGAAACTCGCACTAAGGAGTCCTGTTCATGCGCCTTCGCATTCTTGCCATCGCCACGGTTGCCGCGCTGGCCTACTTTGCCGTCCAAAACAAATCCACGCTATCTGCTCTGCCCGATACCGCCGCCCTGATCCGCAACATCCGTGGCCAGTCCTCGCCGTTCCGCTTCACCCTCAGCACCGATCCCGAGCCGCCCAGCTATGATTCCCCGATTGTGCTGCGCGTCCATGTCACCGACGCTGCGGGCCAGCCCGCCGACGGCTTAGCCGTCGAGGCCACCTTCTCCATGAGCGGTACGGATCACGGAGCTCAGCATATGATTCTGCACGGCAAAGGCAACGGCGTTTACGAGAGCAAGGTGAAGGCCGATACGCCAGGCAGTTGGAATGTGGACCTGACGGCCGCAAAGAGAGATGGCAGCAGCGCCACCAGCGAAAGGCTGAACCTGGAGGTCGGTGTTCCGCAAGAAAACCGGCAACTGCGGAACCCGAATGAGGACGACTCGCAATCCTGATTGGTGAGCTGCGCTACCTGACGTCGCGCAATTCGATCTGGCCGACCATCGTGCGCAATTCGATTGCAGGCCCACCGCCGTGAATGGCTCCATCGGCGACCACGCTGCGCGGCCCGTACGCGGGAATGCCACTTAAAATCTTCAAGCCCGGAAAGTCGCTTAGAATGTGCCGCGTCGGACTCTTTCCGGTCACCGCATGAACATTGCCCGGAACCGTACCGGCAAAGTACACCACGATATCGCCCATCGAGGTCACCAGTTGTGACTCTCGCATGGAGTTCCGGTCGCCAATGAACTCGGCGGTAATCCGCCCCATACCCGTGTGCGCGTCGGCTCCCTGCGCCAGCTTCCAGAGCTCAATGTTGCCCAGTGCGGTGCTGGCCACTACGGGTCCGTGAGCCACCCCAATGCGGATGTTGCCGCCACCGGTCTCGGCCGTAACCGCTCCACCCATCTCGCCCAGATTGATGTTGCCGCCAGCCGTACGCACCAGCAGCCCACCTAAGCAACGCACCACTTCAATATTTCCGCCGCCGGATTCCACCCGTCCCTTGGCGATCGCCTTCAGGAAAATGTTTCCACCCAGAGAAGATATCGCCAGGTCGCCCACCGAGGCATCGATGCGGATGTCGCCGCCACCGGTACGAATGAAGGAATCGCCTAAACAGTGGTTGACCGTTACCGAGCCGCCCATGGTCACGGCGCGCAGCAGCTCGGCATCGTCAATCTCAATATCTCCGCCATGGGTCTGGAGATCGAGATGGTTTACTTTGCCGTGGATTGTGATCCTGCCGACCAGGGTATCGACGTGCACCACGTCTGTGCCCGCCGGAATCTGTAGCTCCAGCTCAGGACGAACCGCCAGCTCAACCGGCCCTACGGTCTGAATCAGAACCTCGCCGCGGGTGCTGCCAACTCCCAGGTGGAAATTTGCAAACTGCCGGCGCGCGTCCTTTTCAAGCGGCTGCTGCGAATGTAAGCGCAGGGTGTAGCTGCCAGATTTGGCCCCGGTAACCACGCGCACTGAGCCCACAAAGCGCGTCACCTGCAGCAATTTCTCGCTGGCCAGTGGGCCGGTACTCACCTGCACCCAGCCGCTGCCATCCCGCACTACCTGTTGCTCGCGCTGCATGGCCAGCGCCGGAAGCGCCAAGCACAGAATCAGTGAGATGCAACCTGTCCACGCTCGCCGCGTGCCACTCCTGTTCACAGCGTGTGGCCCTCATTCTTGGCAGTTCGCAGCTTGATGATCTCCGTGGCCGTACTGTCCGTCTTCCATCTGGCGATTCATCTACTCTGCGTTCGCCGCCTGCGCCAGTACGCGTGAGGATTCCTGCCGGATGAACTCGTTAGGGTCTTCTTTGGCCAACTGGGTCAAGGCCTGCCGGACACTGGTATCGTCGCGCACCGTCCCCAGGGCCTTGAGCGCACCGGCGCGAACGCCGGGGTTGTTGTCATTCAGCAGCGACTCCAGCATGGCATTGCGTACCCGGATGTCCTGCTTCACCATCG
Organism: uncultured Acidobacteriota bacterium; assembly: GCA_963779365.1. Lineage (GTDB taxonomy): Bacteria > Acidobacteriota > Terriglobia > Terriglobales > Acidobacteriaceae > TOLSYN. The sequence goes on from CAVZYB010000014.1 coordinate 195,365, forward strand.
GCGTCAACGCCTCTTCGGCCTTGAGCCGCACTCCCGGATTACTATCCGAGCGCAGCGAATACACCAAACTCTCGCGCACCGCCGGATCGTCCGGCTTCTGCCGTAGCAGATCGACGGAATCCATGCGCAGTCCCGAATTCGCCGTGCTGCGCGACGCCATCACCAGCAGCGCCTGAATCTGCGGATCGTTCACCGAACCCTGTACCGTCTCCGGCAGCGCTCGTTCGTAGTCAATGCGAACCCGGTCGCTGCCCGGTTCCTGGACAATATTTCGAATGCCCGCAATCGAAGCTTCCTGCTGATCCCCGGCGAAAGCGCGCCCCCATGCAGCGATGCACTCATGTGGTACATGGTGCCAATGCCGCCGCCGAAACCGACGATGAAGATGATGGTGGCCAGAGCAGGCGAGAAACGCATCTGCCGCAATAAGGCCATCGGGTCCAGTACCCAGCGCCAGCCGCGGCGCTGCTCGACCGTCTCCAGGGCCTCGGCGAGTTGCATCCGCGCCGACGCCAGCAGATTGGGCGTCACTTCCAGTTGCGGCACCCCAGTCAATTCGCCATGAAACACGCGCAACGCTTTCAACTCGGCGGCGCACTCCGCACAACGCTCGACGTGCCCTTCCAACTCGTGACGTGCGTCATCGGCCAGCTCGTCGTAGAGATATAGCGGAATGTTTTCCTGTACCCAATCGCAGTTCATAATTGCCTTCTTCACTTCGACTTCAGGTCGGCCAGAGCCGTCCTTAATTTCTGCGTTGCCCGAAACAGTGTGTTCTTTGCCGTCTCTTCCGTTGTGTTCAGGGCTTCGCCAATCGTGCGCAGCTTCAGTCCCTGGTAGTGCTTCATCTCAAACACCATGCGCTCGCGGGGACTTAGCTTGGTCAAAGCCTTGGCAATTCGCTTGCCCAGCTCCCGCCGCATCAGATCCTGCTCCGGACTCGCCCCGGCGCGCTCATCCGGAACTTGCTCCAGCAGGTCAAACTCTTCCCCCTCCGAGCTGACCCGCACCGAAGGATCTTCCTTGCGAACCTGCCTGCGCCGCAAATAATCCATGCACAGGTTGGAGACGATCCGGTACACCCACGTGTAAAAAGAACACTCGAAACGGAAGCTCCCCAGGTTGCGGTACACCTTCAGAAACGCTTCCTGGTAAATATCCTTCGCTTCGTGCTCGGAGCCGGTCAGATGTAAGGCCAACCGCAACACCGGTTGATCGTACTGGCGCACCAGCTCCTCAAACGCAGCCTGATCTCCCTGCTGCGCGGCGCGAATCAGTTCGGCATCATTTACCCGGCTCGGGCCTTGCCCCACCATGCTTTCCTTTGGGGAATCTTTTGCTTCGCCCGTGCCCTTCTAGTCCGAACTCTGCCCCGCAGAGTACGTTGCTATGGGTTGGACGGGCCAAAGCTCAGTCCGTTAGCAATCTATTTTGCAATCCTAAACGCAGAAAGGCCAGCGTCCTCGGACGCCGGCCTCCCGCAAAGCACTTAGCCGCAGCTTACGCGGACGGTTCTTCACTCTCTTGCTTGGTCACCGTAACCTTGATCTGCACGGTGACTTCCTTGTGCAGCTTGAGCGGTACGTTGAACTCGCCCAACGACTTGAGCGGCTGGTCCAGCTCAATCTTGCGGCGGTCGACGGTGAAACCACGGCCTTCGAGTTCATGCGCAATGTCGGCCGAGGTAACCGAACCGAACAGCGCATCGTGTTCGCCGGCTTTGCGGGTAAAGTGGAGGCTTACGCCCTCGAACTGCTTTGCCAGCAGCTCCGCGTCGCCCTTTTCCTTGGCGACCTTGCGTACCGACGACGCCTTCATCTGCTCGATTACGGCCTTGTTCGCCTTGGTCGCTTCCACGGCGAGCTTTTTGGCAGCAGGTAATTGCGGCCGTACCCTTCGGCCACATTCACCACTTCGCCACGCCCGCCCAGCTTGGCCACATCTTCTTTCAAAATGACTTCCATGACTCAATCCCTCTCTAATCTGAGCCCTGATCTCAGCGCCCGTCCGCGGCACCGCAATCGTGCGGCGCCCACGGCGTTTAGCGGCTGGCCGCGAACGGCAGCAGAGCAATATTGCGCGCCTGCTTGATAGCCTCGGTGACGCGGCGCTGGTGGGGCGTGCAAACACCCGTCAGGCGGCGAGGAACGATCTTGCCGCTCTCGGCCACAAAGCCCGAAAGCAGACGTACGTCCTTGTAATTAATGCTGTCGATCTTCTCGGTGCAGAACTTGCAAACCTTCTTGCGCCGGAAGAATTTGCGGCCGCCATCGCGGCCACTGCCGCCGGGGCGTCCGCCGCCTCCGCCTGGGCGCGGTCCCGAGGAAGAACGGGGACCGGAGGGACGTGCTGCGGCGCCCTCAGGTGCCGTTGCTTCCGACCTCTCCGGAGCTGCCTGTTTAGTGCTCTCGTCTGCCATAACTCTCCTTGTTGGCGCCAGAGGCGCCTGAACTTTCACCATCGTTTACGCGCGACTGCCTGCTCGCGCTGCCCGCCTGATGCCGGGCTAGGCTTAAACCGTTGCCGGAGGAACTTCCGCCGGACTTTCGGCCGGAGCTTCGGCCGGAGTTTCAGCCGCCGCCGTCTCGGCTGCCTGAGCCGCTGCTGTCTCCGCCAACTGAGCCGCCGCCGCTGCATTCTCGGCTGCCTGGGCTGCTGCGGCTGCTGCCGCCTGGCCCTGCGTTCCCTGGCCCCTGACCTTGGCGTCGCGCAGCTTCTTGACCTTCGCCAGACGCTTCTCTTCCTCGTCGGTGCGAACGGTAATGAACTTGATGACAAGTTCCTGCACGCGCAGACGCCGCTCCAGCTCCTTCAGCACCGAGCCAGGTCCCTCCACGAAGGCCAGAATGTAGATGCCATCCTGGAACTTCTTGACCGTGTAAGCCAGGCGGCGCTTGCCCATGCGCTCAAAGCCGGTTACCTTGCCGCCGGTCGCGGCAACGTTGGTCTCCATCGTCTGGAGAAGGCGATCCATATCCTCCTCGGGTGTATCCGGACGAAGGATGAACATCACTTCATATTTACGATCCATCTGTTCTCTCCTGGGCTGCGCTGGCGCTTGCCCTCAATCCTTACTCCGCTTGCCCCGCCTCATTCACCTTCTGATTGAACCGGTTCATCGCGGCTGACGCTCCAAGCGTCAAAATCATTCGAACCGCTTCACTGCACGCGTCCAGAGCCTCATCGGCCAGTGGCAGTTGCGCCTTCCGCATCGGCGACAGCAGATAATCCCTGCCGTTCGTCAGCTTGTACTCCGGCGCTACTCCCAAGCCGCACCCGCAAAAACTCCTGCGATCCGTCGAGGGAGGCGATGATCGACTTCATTCCGTTGTGTCCGCCTGCGCTTCCGCGCTCACGAACCCGGATGGAGCCGAACGGGAGTGCCAAATCGTCATACAGCACGATCAAGTCTCTGGCTGGATCCGCTTCGTAGCGTTCCAGCAACTCCCTGACCGAATCGCCGCTGCAGGTTCATGTAGGTTTCAGGCTTGGCCAGCAATACCGCCTGCGCCTTCCACAATCGCCCTCGCCGTGACTGCCTTGCAGTGGCGGTTCGCAACTTTCACTCCGCACTGCTCGGCGATGCGATCAATCGCCAGAAACCCCATGTTGTGCGGTGTGAACTGGTACTCGATGCCCGGATTTCCGAGCCCGACAATCAGTTTCACCGTGCAGCCTCTCCCATCGCCGCGGGCTCACCCGGCCAAGCCGTCTGAGCCCAACCCGGCAGTTATTTCTTCTTCGTATCCTTCGCTTCGGGCTCCACTTCCGTCTTGCCCTTCTTGATGACTTCAGGCTCGGCAGTGGCAACCGCGCCTTCCACCGGCGCAGCGACTACTTCTTCCTTCACATAGGTGATGTGCACAACCAGTGCATCCGGATCGTCCAGATATTTCACCGAAGCGGTCTGCGGCAGATCGGCGACGCGAATCGCCTCGCCCTGGCCCAGATTGGTTACGTCCACCGAAATGTGGCTCGGAATGTCGGCCGGGAGGCACTCGATGTGGATCTCGCGCAGTACCAGATCCAGCAGCCCGCCCTCTTCCTTGGTGCCCTTGGCTTCGCCCGTAATATGCACCGGAACCGAGAGACGCATCTTCTGATCCATCGCGATGCGCTTCAGGTCGACGTGCAGCAGGCTCCCCTTCATCGGTTCGTACTGCCAGTCCACCACCATCGCCTTGGCCTGTTCGCCTTCGAGGTTGATGTCGAAAATCGTGTTGTGACCCGAGGCCGAGTGCAGAATTTTCAGAATCTGCTTCGGATCCACGGCAATTGCGCGCGGGTCTTTCTTGGCGCCGTACAGCACCGCCGGAATCATTCCCGTGGTGCGCAGACGGCGCGCGGCGTTTTTGTCGGAAGCTTCACGAACTTTTGCTTCCACTGTGTTTGTTGCAGTTGCGGTTGCCATCAGTTCGTTCCTTCTACGTCTGGGTTCACGTCTAAGCCAAGGCGCGCAACGTGCGCGCCAAGGCTTAGCTAAACAGCTTGCTCACCGAGGTCTCTTCGTGGATCGACTGGATCGCACGCGCGATGAGACCGGCGATCGAAAGCACCTTGATCTTCGGTTCCTTCTGTCCCGCCTCGCTCAGCGGAATTGTGTTGGTAACAATCAGCTCTTTCAGATTCGACTTGGAAATCCGCTCCAGCGCCGGTCCGGAAAGTACCGCATGAGAGGCGCAGGCAGAGACTGAAACCGCGCCGTTATCCAGCAGCGCCTGTACGGTCTTCACCAGCGTTCCCGCCGTGTCCACAATGTCGTCCAGGATCAGGCAAGTGCGCCCGCGCACATCGCCGATCACGTTCATTACTTCCGTTACGTTCATCTCCGTCCGGCGCTTGTCCACAATCGCCATCGGAGCATCCATCTTCTTGGCAAAGAAGCGGGCGCGCTCCACGCCGCCGGCATCGGGAGAAACGACCGTCAGGTTGGGCAGATTCAGTTTGCGGAAGTGATCCACCAGCACCGGCGAGGCAAACAGGTGATCCACCGGAATATTGAAAAAGCCCTGAATCTGCGGGGCGTGCAGATCGACCACCAGCGCGCGATTGGCTCCCGCGGTGGTCAGAATATCGGCCACCAGCTTGGAACTGATCGGAACCCGCGGCTTGTCCTTGCGGTCTTGCCGGGCGTAACCGAAATACGGAATCACCACGGTGATGCGCCGCGCCGATGCGCGCTTCAGCGCATCGATAATCAGCAGCAACTGCATCAGGTTGTGCGAGACCGGATCGCAGGTGGGCTGAATGACGAACACATCCGCGCCGCGTACGTTCTCCAGAATCTGCACGTAAATTTCGCCATCGGAGAACTGCGTCAGAAACGTCTGTCCCAGCGGCAGCCCGAGAAAATCGCAGACCTCTTTGGCGAGTGCCGGATTCGAGGTGCCGCAGAAAATTCTCAACTTATCATCGCGGCGAGTTGGTACCGGCTTCTTGTCGCCCTTGGGCAGTTCGGCAGCTCTTGGCAGGAGCCGCTGCTCCTGTTTCGGGCGCCGTTTGTGTGGCCTCGGCGGTTGCTGTCACTACGCTCGGTTCGACTACTGCATCCATCGCTCTCTCCGCTATGGGGACTGGTTGATCCCCGCTTAAATCGCGTAAAACTCCAGGCGGCTGGCGCGAATCATTCGCGGCACAGCGTCGCCTGAAACCGGTACTGCCAATTGCATTCCCTGACCTGAAATTCTGGCTGGGCGGCCAGGATTCGAACCTGGACGAAGTGCTCCAAAGGCACTTGACCTACCATTAGTCTACCGCCCAGTGGGGCAAGATTCGCCGAATCGCTACTTCACAAACATCTGCGCGCGATATTGACTTCGCGGCAGCGTTTCGGTGACGGTGGTTGCCAATCCTTCCGCGCTCATCCGTTCGGCCGCCTGCACCGCACGCTCACGGGTACGGAACAAACCGTACATCGTCGAGCCTGATCCGGAGAGCGAAGCATAATCGGCGCCTTCGCGCTCAAGCACTCGCTTCACGTCACGCAATTCGGGATATTGAGGAAAGACGACTCTTTCGAAATCGTTTTCTATCCCGGCTCGGACGAGGTCGAGAAGCGGAGTCTCGGCCCGGTCCCCGTCACATTCGACGGGAACACCGGATACATCCAGGTAGCTCAACCACTCAAACGCAGAGCGGTTGAACTTAGATAGTGTAACGGAGTCATCGGGGGGCGTCAAATTCCAAGCCTTGGACTCGCTCTCCATGAACGCATCCCAGTCGCGAAAAGCCTGCGGCGTGGAGACCGCGACCGCGGGCGTGACCAGCACGCATGCGATCGCCGGCAAGTCCGCCAAGGGGATAGACCTGCTCGCCGCGTCCGAGGCCAAGCACGCTTCCACCCAGCAGAAACAGCGGAAGATCGGAGCCAACTTCGGCGGCGATGCGCAGGCGCTCGTCGGCGGCAAGCGGCTCTTTCAGTTCGCGCTCCAGGGCGAACATGGTGGCCACGGCATTGGATGAGCCGGCGCCGAGTCCGCCCTGCACGGGAAGATTCTTTTCGATGGTGATGGCGACCTTGGCGCGCTGCTTCCAGTGGCGCAACATGCGGTCGGCAACGCGATAGCAGGTGTTGGTCTCATCGCATGGAACCTGGGGATTCTTGCAGCGAATCTCGATGCCATTGCCGCGCGAGGCTTCCACGCGGATGAGTCGTGCGCGGCGACCGTCTGGTAAATCGTCTCCAGAGCATGGAAGCCGATCGGGGCGCAGAGCGCCGATCGCCAAGCCGAGATTGATTTTTGCGAAAGAGCGAACGGTGATTGCCATGCTTACGATTTTACTCGTCTGCAGCGGGAACACAGAATGCTTCTTTAGCGAACGCCAAGTACTGTGCAATGGACATGCGAATCATTCAGGGCTGGCGGCGAGAGCGGAATCCGGCCAGGAGGGCAACGATTGACAAGTTGGTGAATCGTTTGGAGACAAGAGTTTACGAGCATGGTCAATGGTTGCGAGAACGCGGAACGATTAACCTTCTGGTTAGCTTTGGCTCAAGTTGGTTAGCTCACGAGTATATGGTTAGCCCTTGCGAAAGTTCGCGTCGGCGAAGAGCTGCAAAAAGGATTTGTGCTCCGGTTGCTAACCGACGGAATACTGGCGCGTCTAACTGGCATAAACCTCCTTTGCATCTCTCGGGGCGTGGATTCAATCCGCGTCTCTTCTTTTTTGCCCCGATTTGTTTCGACTTTGCCGCACGACGACCACTACGGGTGAGGCTCGCGTGAAAAGCAGGAACCGAATAGCGTCCGCCAATGCAGTGCACGGCGTGGAGGCTTCGTCTATCATGGGAGGCCAGAGGAAAGCACTCGCGCGGAACTCGCGGAAAGAGAGAAGGGATGAACTTGCGTCTTGCTGCCATGCTGGCGTTGCTGATGGTTCCGGCTGTTCTGTGGGCGGTCGATACGAGCGCACTGCGGCCTCCCAAGGGCGCGCGGGTTGCGGTGATTGCGTTTGAAGATTTGCAATGCCCGGATTGTGCCGCCGCCGAGGCGCTGCTGGAAGAAGCGTCGGCGAAGTATGGGATTCCGCTGGTGCGGCATGACTTTCCGCTGCCCAAGCACAACTGGGCATTTGAGGCTCATGTGATGGCGCGATACTTTGATACGCAGAACCGATACGCGAACCGATGCGAAAGCGCTGCCGTTCGGCGAGGAGTTCCGGCGCTGGGTGTATGCCAACCAGAGTTCGATCAACAAAGATAACCTGCGCGGGATGGCCGAACGATTCGCCGATCAACACCATGTGGAGCTGCCTGCAAACTATGATCCGAAGGGCGAGTTGAAGAACAAGGTGTTGGCCGATTACGCCCTGGGACAGCAGGTGGGCGTGGTTCATACTCCCACGGTGTACGTGGTGAGCGAAAGCGAAAGCGGAGCGCCGTTTGTGGAGACACTGGACCGCGACAAGCTGTTCGCAATGATCGAGCAGCTACAGGCGGCAGAGAAGAAATAGGTACAGGAAGAGCAAATTGAGGAAAGGGTAACGATGAAGAGGAAGATGGTGGCGCTGATTGCGGTGGTGATGATGATGGCTGCGGCGGCGTGGGCAGCCACGATACGAGCGCGCTGCATCCTCCGGCGGGGAGCCGGATTGCGCTGGTGGTGTTCGAGGACCTGCAGTGTCCGGCGTGCGCCAGGGCCGAGCCGCTGCTGGAGCAGGCGGAGCGCAATTACAAACTGCCGCTGGTGCGCCACGACTTTATCATTCCGAGCCACACCTGGAGCATGGAAGCACACATCATGGCGCGGTACTTCGATACGCAGTCGCCGCAGTTGGGCGAGGAGTTCCGGAGATACATCTTTGCCAACCAGAATGCGATCTACAAGACGAACCTGCGGGAGTGGGCGGACAAGTTCGCCGCCGCACACCACACGGCGCTGCCCGGCCTTCTACGATCCGACCGGCGCGCTGCGCGCCAAGGTGGAGGCCGACACGGCGCTTGGAAAGGCGACCGGCGTGCGCCAGACGCCGACGATTTACGTGGTGAGCAATTCCAAGCAGGAGCCCTACGTGCAAGTGCCCGAGCAAGGAAAAGCTGTTTGAGACCATCGAACAGGTGAAGTCCGCGCTGGGACCGGCTCCGAAGACGGCGAAGAAGAAATAACCGTTGCGGATTCGAGAATCAAAGGCCACTTCGCGGTGGCCTTTTTCATTGCCGGCAAAAGACAGGAATGCAGCCAACATCATAGGGAACTAGCCCACATACGCCAAAGGAGGGCTGATCGTGGGGCACTCGAACCGGCGTGCTTCAACAAAGAATTCGGTGTACACGCAGAAGACTTCAGGATTTGGGTTTGGCGCGCTTGGTGGTGCGGGTGGCCTGGGGGTGAAGTGCTGCCAGCCCTGGGGTTCGAGTTCGGTGGTGTAGCCGTTCTCGTGCTCGATGGAGATTTCGTCGCCCTCGGTGATGTAGCCGATGAGCGAGAGCGGCAGCTCCTTGTATTCGGCGGGGAGGCGGCGGCCGGGAGGGACGGTGAACAGGAGCTGGTATTCGTCGCCGCCGTGCAGGGCGTGGCGCAGCTCGACCTCGTGGCGGTTGAGCGAGGCGATGGGGATGGCGTTCTCCTGCAGGACGGCGCCGGCGCGGGAGGCGCGGCAGAGGCGGGCGAGATCGATGGAGAGGCCGTCGCTGATGTCGATCATGGCCGAGGGAATCTGCTTTTCGCGCAGGAAGCGGGCGAGGGCGAGCTGGGCCTGAGGATAGAAGTGCGCCGGGTAGGACGAGGCACGGAAGCGGCGCTCGGGGGCGGCATACATCTGCTCCAGCAATGCGCAGGGAGCGCCCAGCTCTCCGCTGACGAAGATGCGGTCGCCGGGTTTGGCGCCGTGCTGCGGAGGATGGCCTTGCCCTCGGGCACGGTGCCGATGACGGTGATGTCGGCGAGAACTCCGGCGGGGGATTGCGCGACATCGCCTCCGGCGAGGGTGACGCCGGCTTTTTTGGCGGTGTTCAGGAGGCCGTCGAAGAACTGGTCGGCCCAGCGCTGCGGCAGTTCGGCGGGCATGGCGAGCGAGAGAAATGCGGCGAAGGGCTCGCCGCCCATGGCTGCAATGTCGGAGAGTCCGCGAGTGAGGCAGCGGTGGCCGACGGAGTCGGCGGGATGCCACTCGCGGCGGAAGTGCACGCCTTCGAGCGAGAAATCGGTGGTGACCAGAGTCTCGGTGCCGGGGAGGGTGGAGAGCACGGCGCAATCGTCGCCAATGGACTGGAGGACGCGGGCCGATGGCGGACGGCGCAGGGCTGGGTGCGCCGCCGCGCTGGCGTGCGCGATGCGTTCGATGAGACGAGTTTCGGCAATAGGCATGACGTGAAAGAGTACTCGAAAAGGCGAGCGAGGGAAAGTAGGGAGAGAGCAGGAAGGTCTGTTCGGCGGAAGTCGAGAGTTGGTGGCAAAGAGATATCGCTCGTTGCCAGAGGCAGAGCCCAGGTGGCACGCGGCTTGCGCGCTCGGAGGCTCTCAAAAACTGACGCGCAGGCGCACACCTGCAGAGACGGTGCCCGCATGGGTGGTCGCCGGCTTCAGACGCTTGCGGATTCGCGAATCTGGGCGGTGAGTTCGTCCACCTTGCGCTCCAGGACGTGGCGGATGGAGAGAATTCCGATGAGACGGCCATCGTCTTCCACCACGGGAAGGTGGCGCTTCTGGTGGTTGATCATGACGGCGGTGGCTTCGGCGATGGAGGTGGAACGAGTCGCCATAAGGACCGGGGTGGTCATGACTTCGGTGATGGGAACCTGTTGCGGAGTCGCGGCCACAGAGAGCCACGCGGGTCATCACGTCGCGCTCGGTGAAGATGCCGGCGACGATGCCGTGCTCATCGACGACAGCGGCGGCACCCATGCGGCGGTGGATCATGGCCTCGATGGCGTCAGCGGCAGTGGCGGTGAGGGAAACGGAGGCGGGATTGGCGGCGCAATAATCAAGAATGCTCATGTGGGTCACGTGCATCAAAGAGTACCTCTAAAGAGACACCGGTGACTGAAAAAGTTCCGCAAACGCCAAAATGCAGGCGGAAATGCGATTTTTGAACTAGTTCCGTAATTGTAAACATGGAAAGGCGAGACGGTCCAGATTAGCTGTTGCCCTGCTTGCCGAGCTGCGCCATGGTGGTGCGGAGATACTTGTAGGGATTGACCGGAACGCTCTGGATGCGGACTTCGTAGTGCAAATGCGGAGAAGTGACGCGGCCGGTGCTGCCGACGTATCCGATGACCTGGCCACGATGAACGTGTTGGCCGTTGGTGATGGCGAATCCGGAGAGATGGCCGTAGCGGGTGGCGACGCCGTGGCCGTGATCGAGGCTGATGAGATTTCCGTAACCATTCATGAACTGCGGCGAAGTCGACTACGCCGTCAGCAGCGGCGTGGACCGGAGTGCCGTAGGGAACTGAAATATCAATACCGCTATGAAACGCGCCTTCTCCATTGAAGGGATCGACACGCTCACCGAAGGAGCTGGTGAGGCGTCCCTCGACTGGCCACAGCGACGGAGCATCCGCGGCGCGGGTCCAATCGGAGAGCGAGGCGAGACGATGCTCCTGATCCTGCAGACCGGCGGCAGCGGCTCCGGTGAGGGCCGAGCCACGAAGCGCGTACAGGGTATCCAGCGATGCCTGGTATTGCTCGGGCTGCACATTGTCATTGGTGGGCAGCAGGCGCTCATTGGTTTTGAGGCCGTAGAGAGCAGAGACCTCACCGGCGATGGAGCCGAGCGAAGCTACCTGAACATCCTTCTCTTTTGAAACCTGCTCAAGCTGCGAATAGTTGCGCTTGATCTGATCCTTCTCGGCGCGGAGCTCATTGAAGCGTTCCACCTTCCACAACATGCGGGCGTAGGAGCCAGCCATGCCGGTGACGGTGAACATGCCAATGAGAGCACCGACGAGAAATACATAGAGGTAATGAACGGGAATGGGAATCTTGCGGAGTTGGCCTTCTGCATCACGCGCAACAAAAAGGATGTACCAACGTTTCCGCAATCGATTCTCCTGAAGATCAGGCCGTTGGGACTCTGGCCGGGGTAAGCTCAGTCAACAATACCTCGGAGCGTCTGCGCGCCCTCCCTTGTCTGCTTGTTTGTTGGCCGTCTTCAAAGCCTAACAACCGGGAGGTACGAGCGTCAATGACAAAGAGGCGAGAAGCGCGCTGGAAACGAGCGGTGATGTGTCAAAGTTGCAATAAAAGAGCGATGAAAGTACGAAAGCGGCGGCTTTCGGGAGGCTGGCGAAGCCGGGCTAACAGCGGCGCTGCTATAATCAGGGACTACACCAATGCCGACGAAATCAACTACTACTGGCTTTCTTTCCTTCGATGCACCTTCTCAGAACCAGCGTATCCGCTCCACTACCGTGCTCTGCGTGCGACGCCACGGGCGGGTGGTGATGGCTGGCGATGGGCAGGTGACACTCGGCGATCATGTCATCAAACAGAGTGCGCGGAAGATCCGGCGCTTGTACCAGGACAAAATTCTGGCGGGCTTCGCGGGATCGACCGCCGATGCATTTTCGCTGTTTGCGCGCTTTGAAACCAAGCTGGAACAATACGCGGGCAACCTGGGACGCTCGGCCGTGGAGCTGGCAAAAGACTGGCGCACCGACAAGAGCCTGCGCCAACTGGAAGCGCTGCTGCTGGTGGCCGACCAGGCCCAGACCTATCTGCTGAGCGGCAACGGCGACGTGATTGAGCCGGACGATGACATTGCCGCCATTGGCAGCGGAGGACCGTTCGCGCTAAGCGCGGCGCGCGCGCTGCTGCAATATACCGATCTGGATGCGCTGAAGATTGCGCAGGCCGCGATGACCATTGCAGGACAGACCTGCATCTACACCAACGAAAAGTTCACCATCGAAGAACTGTAAGAGCCTCGGAACGGCTGGCCTCCTGCGCGGAGGCACGAAAGTAAACAGGGTGTCCATCGAAGGGCAACTGCCCTGGCGCCGAAAGGAATTGCAATGGCGATTTATCTGCCACAGACCGTAGAAGAAGAGTTGATCGCGCTGGATGAGTTGACGCCGCGCGAAATTGTGGCTGAGTTGGATAAGTACGTGGTGGGCCAACATGATGCCAAACGCGCCGTGGCCATTGCGCTACGCAACCGGATGCGACGGCAGAAACTCTCTCCGGAGATGGCCGAAGAGGTGATGCCGAAAAACATCATCATGATCGGACCGACGGGGGTGGGGAAGACGGAGATCGCGCGACGGTTGGCTAAGCTGGCGAATTCGCCGTTCCTAAAAGTCGAGGCCTCAAAGTTTACCGAAGTGGGCTACGTGGGCCGCGATGTGGAGTCGATGATTCGCGACCTGATCGAGATTGCGATCGACATGGTGCGCGAGGAAAAGCTGGAGGATGTGGCGGAAAAAGCGGAGATGAATGCGGAGGAACGCATTCTGGACCTGCTGCTGCCGCCATCGCCCAGCACGACGCCACCGGCGACTCCTCCCGACGGCGTGGGAGTGCCGGGAACGAGTTCGGGAGCGACGACGATTGCAGGCGAGCCCACGGCGCTGAGCCTACCGCTGGAGAGCAGCTCACGCACGCGCGAAAAGCTGCGCCAGCAGTTGCGCGAAGGCAAGCTGGACGAGCGCATGGTGGAGTTGGACGTGCGCGAAAAGAATATGCCGGCGTTTGAAATCATCAGCAATCAGGGCATTGAAGACATGGACATCAACTTCAAGGACATGTTGCCCAACATCTTTGGCCAGCGCACCAAGAAGCGGAAGATGAAGGTGAGCGAAGCCTTTGAATACCTGATTGCGGAAGAAGAGCAGCGGCTGATCGACATGGATCAGGTGACCAAGACGGCGCTGGACCGGGTGGAACAAAGCGGCATCATCTTCCTCGACGAGATCGACAAGATTGCCGGGCGCGAAAGTGGACACGGGCCGGACGTTTCCCGCGAGGGCGTGCAGCGGGACATTCTGCCGATTGTGGAAGGCACGACGATCAACACGCGCTATGGCATGTTGCGCACCGACCACATTCTGTTCATCGCGGCGGGCGCGTTCCATGTCTCCAAGCCGAGCGATCTGATTCCTGAACTGCAGGGGCGCTTTCCGATCCGGGTGGAGCTGAAGTCGTTGACGGAAGAAGATTTCGTGAGGATTCTGACCGAGCCGAAGTCGTCGCTGACCAAGCAGTACATCGCGCTGCTGGACACCGAAGGGCTGAAGCTGGAGTTCACTCCGGACGCGCTGGAGGAGATTGCAAAATTTGCCGCCAAGGTGAATGAAACGACGGAAAACATTGGGGCACGCAGGCTGCACACGATCATGGAACGGGTTCTGGACAAGATCAGCTTCGAGGCTCCGGAGCTGAAAGAGAAGGACGTGAAGGTCGATCGCGAATACGTGGGCAAAATGCTGGCCGACATCGTGAAGGATTCCGACCTGTCGAGATACATTCTGTAGAAGCGGTTGGAAGGAAGTTAGGAGCGCCGCCCGGCAGAGGGCGGCGCTTTTCGTTTGCCAACGTCATACTTCAAGGATTGTTGGGTCCTGGGCGATGTATTGGAGGCGGTCTTGTTGACGCGGCTTTCGCCGCAGCGCCTCAGTCTGCAAAGGAACTGCCCCACTCTGGAAGGGCAGAGCGGGGCAGTTCCGATGAGACGACCTCGAAATACTAGGCAAGCGGCTTATGGCAAAACTGCGCCACCCGTCACATTGGTGACCTGCTGCGGATTGCTCCCGTCGGAATTCATTTCGTAAAGCGCCGTGCCTACGAACGAGGGTGACGCCCCGCTGGTATTGACATTGACATCGGTGTACACGATTTTGTTATTGCTGGCCGGGCCGATGAACATGCCTCCAAGGCTCTGATTGTCCTTGGTCAACTGTTTGGCCCCTGTTGAGGATGTCTCGCCAGTGACTGGAATGCTGACGACGTTGGCCGAGACTTGCAGGGCGTTGGTGCTTTGCATCAAACGCGTGAAGACGATGGTGCTGCCGTCCGCGGAAACCGATGGCAGCAGGTCGTAGTAGGCGTTGTCGCTCGGGTTGCTTAGCTGCTTTACGCTGCTGCCGTCTAGGTTGCACTCGTAGATGGCGACGAAAGCGGGTTGCTGCAAAGCTGTTGTTGGGGTCGCGGAGAAGATCAGGTGAGCGCCGTCAGGAGTGAAAACCGCGGCCCCGGCGAAGCCCGTGGACGTGCCTAGGTTGAGCAGAGTCTTCTGTCCGCCGGCCGCCGGGATAAGCGCGATCCCGAGCGTGCCCGAGTTGGAAGTCACCGTGGCGACCGTGGTGGCGATGGTCTTTCCGTCGGGCGAAAATACCGGGTAGGCGTAGTCATAGGTTGAGCCGTTCGTGAGCTGAGTCGGTTGGCTGAAGTTGGTCACCGATGCGATGTAGAGTTGGCTGGTCTGGCTGCTGTCGAGAGCCGTATAGGCGACCTCAGTGCCATCCGGAGAGAGCGCGGCGCCGGTGAATGTGATGCTGCTTGTGTTCAGCTTCACCGGGGACGAGGAACTCGTCTGGACCAGGTAAAGATCCATCTCGGACACGGAAACCCCGGAGATGTTCCGCACGATGCCAGCCTTCAAGAGGGCGCGCCTCGCTTTAGCCGTCAATACGGCGCGCTTAACCTTCTTCCGCAGGTCTTGGACCATTTTGCGCTGGGCCATGAGATTGCCGGAGAGCGCCAACTGTGCAGTGGTGCTGAGCTTGGGCGCCTGTAAGAATACATAGCCTGACGAAGTCGAAGAGGAGGAGGATGCGGATGATGAGGAGGATGAGGAGGTGCTGCATCCAGAGAAAAGCATGGCACCGGCCAAGGCGGCGATGAAGGCAGTTTTGCCAAAAGGCTTCATTTATCTGTGTCTCCTGTATGGGCTTGGGAGCCAGAGTAGCTCGATTCATTTAGTTGTTCAATGTAAATGTCATCGATCCTCTGAAATCTTGGCTGATGGCGGGTTTGTTGGAGAAAACAGAGCTTCGTTCAGGAAGGCGCCTGCACGGTAGAATTACTTCATGGCGATTGAAATTGGGAGTGCGGTTGATTCCGAGTTAAAGGCGAAGCGCGAACGGTTGTATGGACGACTGCGCGAGTTGGGGCGGGTGCTGGTGGCGTACTCGGGTGGAGTGGATTCGGCTTATCTGGCCTGGGCGGCGCACGAGGTGCTGGGGGACGGAATGCTGGCGGTGATGGCGGATTCGCCTTCGCTGGCGCGCTCGCAGATGCGGGATGCGCTTAGCTTCGCCGAGGAGTGTGGGTTTCCGGTGGAGATGGTGCGGACCGATGAGATGGAGAATGCGGACTATCAACGCAACGACGCGATGCGCTGCTTTCACTGCAAGGATGCGCTGTTCGGAGTGATGGAGCGGTTTGCTACGGCCCACGGCTGGGCGGCGGTGGCCTACGGGGTCAACCTGGACGATCAGGGGGATTGGCGTCCGGGACAGAAGGCGGCGCGGCAACATGGGGTGGCGGCTCCTCTGCTGGAGGCGGGACTGAGCAAGGCGGAGATTCGCGCGCTGGCCGCCGAGGCAGGGCTGCGGGTGTGGGACAAACCGGCTTCGGCCTGCCTGTCGTCTCGGATTGAGTATGGGCGCAAGGTTACGCGGGAGGCGCTGGAGCAGGTGGAGCGCGGAGAAGACGCACTGCGGGCGATGGGCTTCCGGCAGTTCCGGCTGCGGCACCACGGCGATGTGGCGCGTATCGAAATTGCACGCGAGGAGATGGAGCGGGCACTCTCACTGGAGATTTTTGGGCGGATGAGTGCAGAGATCAAGGCTTGCGGATTCAAATTCGTGGCCCTGGATGTGGAAGGATTCCGCTCGGGATCGATGAACGCCGTGCTGAAGGCGGAGGATCTGCGATAGGCGCTGCTCCGAATCACGCCAAGGCAGGATCGAGGAAAGTCAAAGCATCTTAGCCGCTGACGGGCGGGACGTTATCGGCCTTTCCGAAGTCAATTCAGCGGGACTAGTTGCACAGGGCGAGTTCATTCCTCCGCAACATTTCCTCCGCAACAACTGGTGGGAGTCCGGGTTCATCGCTAAGAGCCGTCCTTCGACAGTATTGCCCGCGCGCAAAAGAATCAGTTGGCGGGTGGTTCGGAGTATCGGGTTCAAAGGAATAGGAAGCCCAAAATGTACTGGTATGCACGGCACGCTGCCAGGTTTTCTCGTCTGCCGCTTAATACACGCACCGCGAAATACGCGGCGTGGCAGCTTCCAGCTTGGCTTGCGATGGTGGTCGTTGTCCTCCTTCTTGGAACCAGGAACTCTCTTCGGGCAGCAAACGTGGGCCGGCAATCAGGGATGGTCACAGAACGATCGATACAACGGACAATCCGCGCCAAATCAGCAATCGAGCGACTATGGAGACAGCCCGGGTCGCAACCGTATTATCCGGATTCTGGTCGGGCATATCCGCAGCAGGGGTATGGCCAAGGGGCAGCTCAGGCTCAGCCGCTCACTGCGGTACAGCTGGAACAACTCGTGGCCCCAATCGCGCTTTATCCAGACGCGCTGGTGGCGCAAGTCTTGGCCGCGTCGACTTACCCGGGCCAGGTTGCAGATGCCGACCAGTGGCGGCAGGCGCAAGGCTACGCCTCTCCTGACCAGGTTGCAGCCGGCGCTGACGTGCAGAACTGGGACCCGAGCGTAAAGGCCTTGACGGCGTTTCCCCAGGTGTTGGCGCTAATGGGTCGCAATCTGCAATGGACCACCGATCTGGGCAATGCCTACTACAACCAGCCGCAAGACGTATTCGAGGCAGTCCAGGTAATGCGCCAGCGCGCTCAGGCGGCCGGAACCCTGCAGAGCACGCCGCAGCAAGCCGTGCGTAACGACCAGGGCTACATCCAACTGATGCCGGTGAATCCGCAAGTCGTGTATGTGCCGACGTATAACCCGTGGACGGTCTACGGAGAGCAGGTTTCGCCCTACCCCGGTTTTTCGCTGCTTGGCGCAGTGCGGATCATTTCTCGGCTCGTCGCCAATCAACTATGGGCTCGGGATCGCGATGAGCGCCTTCAGCCACACGCCCTGGGGCTGGCTGGCGTGGGGTATCAACTGGCTAGCTCAGGCCGTGCTCTTCCACCAGTCGGACTACTATTCGCACAGCACCACCGTAGCTGATTGGGGATTTCGGCATGAGATGCATGCCTACGCGGCACGGGAAGTGTATGCGAGGCACAGCTACGAGCGCACATCGGGCGGTTACGGCCGGTTCGGCAGCGGATACAACGGGAACCGAGGACAGGGATTCGGACGCCCGCCGGACAGATATGCCGGGAGCTGGCGAGGAAATTCCAACCGCGGCTCCCAGGCCTACAGAGGCGACTACTACCGGACACCCCAGACTGCCTACAACTATGTGCAGGCACGAGAAAGCAGGCAGCAGTTCGACCGCCGTGGTTACGGCTCCGGCTTGAACCGGGGAAGCCGGAGAAGGCTACCGCGGCCGGGCGGGCGCAGCCTACGGCCGTTCGACATCTGCCTATCGCGCGCCGAACTCAGGTTTTCAGCGCGGCGAATTCGGGGGACGATCTTCCGGAGCTTTCGCGAGCAGGGACTTTGCGCGCTCCGCCGAAAAGCCAGCGCGCTCGGGTGGCTTCCATCTGTTTGGCAGCAGGCACGAGCCCAAGAGCGTTAGCAGCCGAAGCTCAGGCGGCTTCCGCATGGGAGGTGGCGGACATGCGCCGAAGAGTTCTTATCGGCGGCGGAAAACATTTCGGCGGAGGGCACTCGCACGGTGGAGGAGGTCACTCCGGCGGTCATGGCGGTGGCAAGCATCACCACTAACAGATGCGCAGTTCTCTGGTGACAATCGCAGTGCTTGATTATCTTGCTCTTCATTCTATGCGGGTAGGAGATGGATCGGTTAGTAGCTCACCAGCCCGCGCTGCAACCTTGCAGTAGCGATGCAGAGTGCCTGATCGCTTGAACTAAACGACGCGCCTCCTCACAATATCGATGCGCCTGGAAGAGTTTGGGTACGGATAGCCAACCCCGGTTACAAAATCATAGCGGAGCAGAGCCTCGATCTGACCTTCGGCAAGAAGTTGTTCGATGTGATCAAGAAGACCGGCGATTTCGTCTTCGCTTTTGTCCTCAGTTGCTTTCCAAAAGAGCGGGGGATGAATCCAGACAGGCCCACGATCTACGGCGTTCATGCTTGGTCCCTTCACATTTCTGTCAATAAGCTAAGTTGCGCGTTACGGACTCGGAGGAATGCGAAGCAATATTCTAGCATCGCGCCATCTCAACATCATCTACTCCTGAGAGGGGCTGGACCAGTGTTGAAGCTGGGCCTTGCGGAGTTTGAGCCCGGCTGGCGCTGCCCGTTAGAACCAGTGAACCTTTTCCTTCTCCGGCAGCAGTTCGGCATTCAGTTCGAGTGGGCTACCCTCAGTTTTGATCCTGCGCCGCCAGAGGCGGTAGCCGTCCTTGCGCAGGGTGACCCAGTGCTCGCCGTGGGAGAGCGGAACGGTCAGGGGCGTGTTGCCCGCTACCTTGCGGTCGATTTCGATCTCGGCGCCGCCTGGGGTGGAGGAGACGGTGAGCTCGGCGCCGCTGTGCTTGCTGGCCTCCGAGGTTGCGGTTGCCTGGTTTGGGACCCTGCCTGCCGCTGCCGAGGGCTTCGCCACCAGCGTCGGCGCCACAACGGCGCCGCTTTCGAGCTTCGCCAGCGAGAGGCCGGCCTGCTGCTTCACCTTCGCGGGATCAGAGGCCGTGCAGCTCTTAATCCAAAACTCCTTTTCGGCATTAAATCCGGCTCCGGCCTCATTCATCGGAATGCGCTGGAATGATTGAGACTTCAGCCGCCCTGTGTGGATACGTCCTGCCTTTCGGAGTACCCCAGCGCGATCCGCTAAATAAACGACAGGACTGTCGCCGGTTTTTATCATGAACAGTACAGTGCGAGTATCGTCGACGACGTAGATCGCTCGATGGCTATCGATATCGTCCAGAGCATGAGCTTGCACCGGCACCATATATTCAGAAAACGCTACGAGGCCTAAATCCAGCGCAGTGTTGCCACTAATGGTTGCGCTGCGGCCTTCTTTTTGTACCAATCGCACGATGTCTTCAAACTTGGCGACCGGCTCCGGCGGAGTCTGAGGCTGAGTAGAAGTGTAGGATGGGTGGACCGTTTGTGGAGTCTGTGGTGAGGCCGACGGCAATGATGGTGATGAAGCCTCCGCCTGCGGAGTGGATAGAGCCTCGCCGGTAGATGGCGTACTTGTGGCCTGCCCAGCCGCAAGGGATAGACCAGAGAAAAGAAAAACCATGCAGGCACAGAAGAGCCGCATCCGGATCAACATATGTCTCGCTCCAGCGCAGTGATTGAACTCAGCACGATTCTACGTTACTGCACCGTGACCGGCAGTGTAACGGTGGAACTGGAACTGCCGCTATGGGCTACGAGCGTCAGGGTGTAGCTTCCCGCCGGAGTACCGGGGTCTGTCTTCGTCGCATTGCCCGAACCGCTACCGCCACAAGCGATCAACCCCGCGAGCATAACGATCGCGAGCGCGCCAAACAGCATCCCGGCCCTAAATTTCTTTTTTTTCTTCCCGCCGGAGGCCACAACGAGGGCCGCGATTGCGATACCGGACGGCATTGCGTTCCACGGCCCAAGCCGTGACGAGGCCGTGACCTGATGTGGTGCCGTGGTGTTTACGGTCACAGTCGCAGCCACCGGAGTGCTGCCCGTGACTTGCACAGGGTTTGCCGAGCAGGAGGCCTCGAGCATCGTCGATGGCACCGTGCAGGTAAAGCTGACGGTTCCCGCAACATTGCTGGCGGCAATGACGGTTACCGGTATGGTCGCGGACTGGCCAAGCGTCGTGACCGTCGTTGTCGCGAGTGTAGCGGGCACCACGGTGATCGTCGTCGCCGCTATCGTAATCGTGATCTGTACGGCAGGCGCCGCTAGGTAGTTCGCATTGCCGGCCTGATCGGCCTCCACCACGATGCTGCCCTCGCCGGTGATCGTCAGCGTGCTGCCGCTTAACGTCCCCGGCCCTGAAATCAGCGAATACGTTACCGGCAGCCCCGAACTTGCGGTCGCCGCCAGCGTGATCGGCGCGACGCCGATGGGTAGCGGGCCTGGATTCGGGAAACTGATGGACTGCGAACCCGGGCTCACGGCAAACGTCACGATTACCGGACTGGCAGGGGCAAAGCTGCCGTTGCCGCTCTGCACGGCCTGGACCGTGACCGACCCGGCAGCCGAGAAAAGCAGCGTGCCGCCGCTCAGCGTTGCCGGCCCGGAGATTAGCAGGAAGTTGACCGGAAGACCCGACGTCGCCGTTGCGCTCAACTTCAGCGGCGTACCGAAGACCTGGGGCCCTGGATTCGCGAAGGTGATCGTCTGCGCCGTCAGCAGGATGGAACTGAGCGGAGTCGCGGTGGATTGACTGGGAGAGTAATTGCCATCGCCGCTGTATTGGGCAAAAACATTATCCGTTGCGAGGACGGATATTCCGCTGGCGGTCACCGTCGTCGCCGAGGTTACATTCTGCAGCAGAACGGTTGGCGTGGCTGCCTGGTTCGAGGTAACAATGTCCAGCAGGCCGTCGCCGTTCAAATCCGCTGCCGCCAGGCCGGTAGGGAAAGGATCCGTGGCCGGGGATTCGCTGGCGCTGAAAAAAGTGCCGTCGCCGTTGCCCAGCAGAATCGTGATCTGTTTGTTCAAGAAGTCCGCGGTGGCGATATCCAGGATTCCGTCGCCGTTGAAGTCGCCAAGCGCAATTCCTTTGGGCGATGCGCTGACGGTTGGTGTGGACGCGGTGGTGAAGGTGCCATCACCCTTGCCCAGCAGCACCGACACGCTGCCGCCACGGTAATTTACGGTAGCTAGATCCGGAATGCCGTCGCCGTTGAAATCTCCCGCCACAACTTGCACATTGGTTTCGCCCGTTAGGTATGCCCCTCCGGCGGTGAAGGTGCCATCGCCGTTACCCAGATAGATCAGCAACTCCCACGTGGAGGTGGAGTTGTTGTCAATCATCACGGCGATGTCGGTCTTGCCATCGCCGTTGAAATCGGCGGCTACAATGCCATAAGGCTGGGGTTGTGACAGCGGCATCAAAACCTGGGGAGTAAACGTACCATCCCCGACGCCCAACAGAACCTGGACCGCGCTATCGGTGTAGTCGGTCACCACCAGATCCGGAATGCCATCGCCGTTGAAATCTCCAACAGCTATCCAGGTCAAGTTGAGTGGACTCGGAAGCGCGGGATTTGCGGCAGCGGTGAAGGTGCCGTCGCCGTTGCCCAGCAAAATCGACATCGGAACGGACCCGTTACAGCTGACAGCGATGTCGAGGTTTCCATCGCCGTTGAAGTCGGCGGTCACCAGTTGGGTAGCGCTATAGCCCACCGTGTACGTTGCGCCAGCCGTAAAGACGCCTGCTCCCTGACCCAATAAAATCGTGAGCGTGCTGCCGCTGCCCGTACCACTAGGGTTAAGAACGGCGATATCGGGGAAGCCATCGTTATTGAAATCGCCCACGGCAACCTGGGTGCTCTCGGTCGTCGGCGGTGGGGGCGTGTTGGCAAAACCCGGCGTCAGCACCGGCGTTCCCAGCACACCAGATGCGAGCACGGCGTTGCCGTTGCTGGCGTCCAGAAACGAAACGCTCCCCGTCGGAGCCACGGTGCTGCTGGCCGTGACGGTTGCGCTCAGAGCATAGCTGCCGGTTGTCCCCGTGGCGATCAGCGTGGTGGTGGTCGGCAGAAGCGCACTGGTGACCGTTAAAGGTTGGGCTGCGGAGGGGCTTGCGGCGAAGGAGGCCGTCCCCTGGAATACGGCCTGAATGTTATGCGACCCGAAGCCGAAGATTTTATGGATTGTCGCCGTACCCGTCTTCGTTATCCATGCGCTGCCGAAGATCGCCGAATCCTCGCAGTGGGCTGCGCCGGCATTGCAGAACAGCACCTGGCCCTCAATCACAGGCGTCGTTCCGGAGACCACCGAAGCCGTCAGCGTCACGGCGGTTCCAGTGGGAACACTGCCGGATGAAAGACTCAACGTAGTGGCGGTGGCGCTGGCCTGCGCCCAAGCCGTCGTGCCTGCACTTAGCATCAAAACCAGGCCCAGTAGAGCCCGTAGCACAGGAGAAATTCCTGAACTCTTCATCGGCGATCACCCCTCGGGAGAATATGTTTATTGATGATCAACTGCAACTGAAAAAGGAGAAGGAATGAGTGGGCTCCGAAATGCCGTTTCGAAGGAACCACCGTAGATCGCGGATCAGATAAAAAATCTTAGACTATTCGTAGAATTCAGCTCCGGTCTGGCCATTCGCCGACATGGTGAAGGCAGGCAAACTGGCCGCCCGAAGACCATCAAGGAGATGAGAAATCATGAAAACAAATCAGATAGGACTCGAAGGAACTCAGTCATGAGAAAAATCAATGTGCTTGAATTTGTCTCCCTCGATGGTGTCATACAAGCCCCAGGCGGGCCAGAGGAAGATACCAGTGGCGGCTTCGCCTATGGCGGGTGGATGTTTCCACATTCCGACCCGGTTCTTTCAACGGCCATAAGGATGCAGATGAATCTGCCGTTTGACTTGTTGATAGGGCGCAGAACCTTTGACATTTGGGCGTCGTTCTGGCCGCAACATAATGACATGTGGCCAGCCGTCAACACGGCGACCAAGTACGTCGCCTCCAAT
Organism: uncultured Acidobacteriota bacterium; assembly: GCA_963779365.1. Lineage (GTDB taxonomy): Bacteria > Acidobacteriota > Terriglobia > Terriglobales > Acidobacteriaceae > TOLSYN. The sequence goes on from CAVZYB010000014.1 coordinate 218,498, forward strand.
ACCATGACTTCTCACGAATGGCAGCCGTCCGTGTTTCTAAACGGAGATATTGCGGAAAAAATTACCAAAATCAAGCAACAGGAAGGGCCGGATTTGCACGTTTATGGAAGCGCAAATCTCGTTCAGACGCTCATCAAGCATGATTTAGTCGATGCGTTCTGGCTGAAGATATTTCCGATAACGTTGGGCGGTGGAAAACGATTGTTTGCCGATGGCACGATCCCGGCGGCATTCAAGGTGACGGAAAGCACAGTGACCTCGAAAGGCGTCATTATCGTGAATTACGAGCGTGCAGGCGCAGTCCCAACCGGAAGGCTATAAACATTCGCGCCGCGTTGGGCGCACGCGCGGCGCACGTTTCACCAGGCAAGCAGTGGCTCTTTTCGGCGGGCCAGAATGCAGACTGCGACCAGGGCAGCGGTGAAGCCAGCCCCGGCACCCACGGCGAGCGACCAGCGCGGGCCGAAGCGGTTGGCAACCCAACCGGCCATCGGTGCGCCGACGGTCATTCCTCCCAGCGCAACGCCGACCCGGAGCGCCATCACCCTGCCCCGCATGGATGGTTCTGTTGAGAGCTGCATGATGCTGTTGGTGCCATTGGCGAAGGTCAGCACGGCCGCGCCACTAATCGCCAGAGCGGCCGCAAACCACCAGTATCCGGGGGCGAGCGCGGCTAGCGTACAGCCTAGCCCGAAGACACCGGCTCCCATCGACAGAGACGCTAAACCTGGTTTCTTTCGGCCAGCAGCAAACAACGCTCCCGAGAGTGAGCCCACGGCCATGATGGATGAGAGCAGACCGAAAGCACGGGCGTCGGAGTGGAAGACATTCACGGCCATCGTAGAGATGAAGATTGGAAAGTTGAACCCAAATGTGCCGATGAGAAACAACATGATCAGGATGGCCCTAAGCTCCGGCTTCCGCCACACATAGCGAAGCCCCTCGCGAAATCCCGATGCGTTGCGATGCGCTCTGGCGCTTGCACCCAGTTCGGAGAGACGGAAGAACGACATCGAGATGAGAACCGCCCCGAACGAGAGTCCATTCAGAAGAAAGGCCCATCCGATGCCAAGCTTTGCAATCAGCAAACCGGCAACGGCGGGACCAATCATCTGGGCAGCATTAAATGAGGTTGAGTTCAACGCCACGGCATTAGAGAGATCCGCATCGCCCACCATCTCTGCCACGAAGGTCTGCCTCACCGGAGCATCCAGGGCAAAGGCGGACCCAGACAGGAAGGCCAACACATACACGTGCCAGAGCCGGATGACTCCTGCGATCGTTAGAACTCCCAGCATGAGCGCAAACACGCCCATCATTGCCTGGGTGAGCATCAGGAGTTTGCGCTGATTGAGGCGGTCCGCAGCCAATCCCGTCCAGGGCAGGAACAGAAGCTGCGGGGCGAACTGCAGACCCATCACAATCCCCAGCGCGGACGCATCGTGATGGGTCAGTTGCGTCAGCACGAGCCAGTCCTGAGCGACGCGCTGCATCCACGTACCGACGTTGGAAACCAGAGCCCCGGCTGTCCACAAACGGAAGTTGAAGCTTCTCAGGGAGCGAAAGGTACCGGCCACTGGGTTTCTCATGTGCGCGACGGCCTGTTGCCTCCATGGAACTGACCGAAGTGATGCGCCGAAAAGATGCTGATGAGCAGCGCGCCCAGGCCGAACGCGAGGATGTGGCTTGCGGCTCGCGGATCAAAAGCACCGACGTGCGCGACCAGCAGATACGCAACCACGGCGTTGAAGAATCCCCAGACAGCATTGACCGTTGCGGAGGAGAGCCCTTTACCGGGCGGCTTTGCAAAGGGACTCTGGAAGGGATGTCCCATCGTGCCGGCTACAAAATGAGGGATGGCGTTTGCCGAAAAAGCGCCCCCAAAGAAATACGACACAAGCCAAAGCCAATTCATAATGCAGAACTCCTTCTTTGCTTCTACCGTAGATGGATCAGCAACCGAGCGATATTATTGAGGCCAAGCGTAGTAAGCGGCATCGGTTGTTCTTCCCGGATGAAGAGTTGACACGGGTGAGAAGCGGGATGCGGTGAGTTCAATCCTCAACCAGCCGCGCAAGCAGTAAGAGTGCCGCCTGAAGCTTCTCCTGCTCCTGAACAGAGAGCTTCTTTGAGATCCTCGTGGTGAGCCAGTCCTGTCTCGCGGCCCTGCCCGCTTGAAGCAACTTCAGGCATTTGGGCGTGAGAGACATCAGCGTTTGCCGTCCGTCGCCCGGGTCGGGCGCACCTCTCACAAGGCCCGACTCCTGCAGCGGAGTCACTACGGCGCTCATGGACTGCGGACGCATCCCTTCCGCTCGCGCCAGGCTTGAAACTGTGGCCGAACCGTCTTTCTCCAATCGCAGAACGACAGAGATCTGTGACGGCGTCAGATCGCTGTGCCCGCCATGCTCGCGCACCCGCAGCTTGAGCTTGCGGTACACCGCACGGATCTCGACGGCAAGCGTCCGAGCGAGCTCGGTTTGACCGGAAAACTTTCGGCTGCTCACCAGATCAATATCGCATATTTACAGGTAAGCTGTAAAGTTTGGCTGTACACATGTCCAGCCGGCGGCTGAATCTCTTCTCTCGAAGCTCAGGCGTGAGTGCGCGGTGTTGTGGGATTAGCAATTACGCGACAGTGGCTGCGAATGGCGACGAACCGTGCGTCATTTGCTCTCCCGCTGAGAGTTCGCGGAAATCCAATCGGCAAGCGCCTCTTCGCTCAGTGCGCCTGAGGCGAGGTTGATAAAGGTCTGATAAGTATCCTCTTCGCTGGCTGTCATTCTCTGACCATTCAGCTTCAAAAAAGTGAACGAGACAACCAGCCCCGTGCGCTTATTGCCATCCACGAAGGGATGATTCTCGACTAGGCCAAAGGCATAGGCGGCGGCAAGACGCGCCAGCGAGGGAGCGGCCGTTTCATAGAACAACACATTCCTCGGGCGGTACAAAGCTGATTCCAGCAGTCCGGCATCGCGTACTCCCGCAGGGCCGCCAAACGCGGCGAGCTGCATGTCGTGTAAAGCGAGGACGGCATCCATTTCCAGCCAGACCGGCTCGCTCATTCAGCGAGCTTCTTTAAGGCATTACGATATTGGCGCATCACCTCTGTCCCGGCTTCTATCGCTGCTGCAAAATCAGCTCGATACGGAGTCAGGTGTATCCCGCCCGGGGTGGCAGTCACATAGAGCACATCGCCCCTGGCAATGTGGAGCTGTTCCAACACCTCTTTGGGCAGCACAATTCCGGTTGAATTGCCGACGGTAGTCACTTTGACAGTGGACATAGGCCCCCTCGAATTATAACTTTGATTATAATATCGTCAGAATCAGGTCGCAAGGGCATCTGCTCCAGTCGTCAGCTGGGCCGTAGGGGATGGGTGCTAAAGCCGCAATCAATCAGGGTTGTATCGGCACCGCGCGTTTGCTCGTCCAGGCTGCTCCGCACCTGTTCGCCGCCGACGGCGTGTTCGCCCTGAGGGACCTCTCCGCCTACATTGGTGATTAGCGGAAAGGCGCCTAACCTGTTCTTTGGCGGGATACCGCCTAACCAGCAGTGCAAACCATGAGGTCAAAATGATTCCGGAAAAAGTACTGGAAATTATGAAACAGGATGGAGTGGTTGCAATTGCAACCTTGGGAAAAGATGGACCGCACATGGTCAATACCTGGAATAGCTATCTACGAGCCACCGAAGATGGGCGTCTGTTGATTCCTGCCGGTTACATGTATCGTACCGAGGCAAACGTAGCTTTGAATCCGGAGGTTTTAATTACCTTGGGGAGCAGCAAGATCAAAGGCCTTCATGGACCGGGTACGGGTTTCCTTATCAAGGGGAAGGCCGCATTTGTGACCTCTGGTCCGGATTTCGACGTGCTGAAGGCAAATTTCAAATGGCTGCGCGCCGCTATGGTCGTTACCATTGAGTCTGCCACCCAGACTATTTGAGTCTGCGCAGAGCGTGCATCCCAACCTGGGGCATTGTGCTTCAATGCATTGTTTTCCCGCAGCCGCTATGATCGTAGGTGAAACTTTTGAATGACTGTAAGTGAGGCCCGCTCATGCCACTTTCTGCAACCCGTATTTGGCGACAACTGCCCAGTGAGAACAGAATCTCCGCCAGCAAAGTATTTTGGGCGGAGACAACGAAAGAACAGAAGCAGTTCCTCTTTGCCGCTCTCGCAAAAGCAAAAAACGTTCGCGAGATTAGCGTCCGCCGGGCCCCGCTCGAGCGCCTGGTCAACTGGACCGCAACAACGCTGAATCTTCCCGATCAGATAGCAAACACTCTGCTGCAGGACTATTTGCTCTACGATCATCGTGCAACGATTGCCAGCTATCTTGAATTGTTGGCGATTCCACATTCGGAGGGAATCATTGAGGAAAATTTCGACCTCGCCTCGCTGCCGAAAGAGCGCGTCCAGGATGCCGCTCGAACCCTCCTCGCATCGCCAGATCGGCAAGCTGCCGAACTTTACCTGAAGTACCTCGTGGTTCAAGGTGGGCCCTGGTCGGTGATTGAAGAAGTCCTGCCTGCCGGGGAGGCGCTATAGCTTCATGGCGGCTATTGCGGAGTGCAGCGATTCTGCCACCCCGCGTTCTGCGATTTAGGTGGCAGACCTGGGATGCTTAAAAGAGCAGCGTGCGGGAGCAACCGTGAATCCGCTAATCCTGGGAACGGGGCTTCAACTTGTGGAGAAACCGATTCAACTCCGGGCTGAATTCGCGCAAGAGATTCACGCCGGCATCCATCCCCAACTGCACATGCCCCAACTGCACGCCTTGGACCAGCGGCGAGTAATGCGCCGGGTACCAGGTGGTGACGATCATCGCACTGCCGTAATCTCCTACGATTCGTGGCAGATCGAGATGATTGTTTCCGCTGGAGTCGTAGGCAAATAGCGTCATCTTGAGGGCGTGTCCGGAGCGATGCCAGAGACCCGCGCAGCGACAGCGGAAGTAGCGCGGATCTAGACCCAGGGCCGCGTCACCCGCATCGTGCATGGCCGCCTCCATGGTGAACAAGGCGAACGAATTGCCAACCCGCCTGCTGTAACCACCCCACGTTCGGTGCCATTCCTCGGGAACGTTGGCGATCAAACCGCCGGTAGCTGTTGCAGCCGGCTCATAATAAGTTGCCGGCGAACCAAGATATCCTTTGAAGAACAGGCTCGCGCGCTGGTCGGCGCTCAACGCCGTAAAGTCACTGTCGCCGGGTTGGAGAGGTTGCAACGCAGCAACGGGTTTTTTTTCCGGCTGTTGCAGAAACTGACTGGCAGACTGAGATACGGGTTGAGAAGCGGACTCAGGAGCAAACACAGAGGTAGATTGCGCGAATCCCGCGCAACACAATGCCAAGACCATTCCGCATTGCCTCAACACTTCCAGCAACTTTTCGTGTCCCACTCTGCGCCACACGTTACAGCTTACATGCTTCAGGCTGTTGGGCATGATTGAGCCCTTCAGCATTCCACAAGGCTGCTTCCTTTGCTTTCTCACAAATACACGAGGTCAGTGCATTAGAATACCCCGCCCTGGAGATTTGTCCTCTAGTTGGTAACCCTGAGTTTCCTTAGGATTAACGACGTAGTCCGTTCTGGGCGACGTGCGGGCAGACGACGATATCGCTTCCCGGCCGTGGCTACTGGGTGAAGCGGGCCAGTCAGCATTCATCGACCATGCCATGATGCGGCGCAGCCGATCTAAATCTCTACTCCCAGTGGTGATGCTCATCGCCTTGCGCGCCTAGATCGATGATGAGGGTGGATGTAGAGCAGGAGTGAATGGTGGAGAGCTGGTAAAAAGGTTGCTTGGACATTGTGTAAGGGGCATCGTTGAGGCTGAACTGGACGACGGTAGGGCCTTCCGGAAGCATGAATGAACTGAAACCATCTTTCAGTGTAGATGTCTGGTCGAGATCGTTCACAATCAAGAGTTGGGAGCGGGAGACGCTATGTTTATATCCATACGTGATGTGAGTGTGGGTAACGCATTGGGCGGGAGGTGCCGTGGAACTGGGCATCGCCTGCATTGGAGCTGGGTTGTTGGGAAGTCCGGCGGTTTTGGCTGGGAGAGCATCTCTGATTGAGTCGGCAACGCGCCAAGTCGAGTTAGCGAGTGGGCCTTTTTCGAATGTGGAGTTGCTATTGATGCCGATTTGGGTCTGCAGACTGGCACCGAGTGCCTTCCATCCCTTCTTCCCGTCGGTCAAGGAGGTGGCTGTCCATGAGCTGATCTTTCCTCCGGTGCGGGCGTCGAGCAAGCTGACCTCGACGACAAGCCCCCCGTCTTTGGTATTCGGCTTGAGGGTGGTCGCCAGCAGGAGGTCAAGCTCGGGTCGGTCGTGGACGTAGTCGACGAGCCAGCTTGTGTCGAACGGGGAATAGACGCCTCCAGGATTGAGCAGGACGGGAATGAAGCTGTTTCCCTTGGAGAGACTGCGATAAAGGAAGAGTCCGAGGTGCTGCGAGATGGCAGGGCCGGCCTCGTCAGAACCCGCGTCGAAGGTTGGGGCGATACCGATGGTGAGCTGCTGCGCCGGGGGCTGAAGCGCAGCAGCGGAGAGAGCGACAGCCACAAAGAGGAGGAGCCATGCTCGGCGACATCCTCTCACTGGCTTATTCCCTTCTTTGCAATCGGCTTCAACTTTGCTGCCGGAGCAGTACTCGGCGCCTCCTGCGCGGAAGTGGAGCCGGCAGACCGGGTGGCGGCTTGCACGACCTGCGGGCCAGTGAGAGCTGCGTTGCCACCGGAGGTATTCACGCGTACGGCCTCGACGTTTTGAGTTGAGATAACGGTGGCGGGGGTGGCGTACCAGTTGGTGTTGCCGACAAGGGTGAGATAGTCGTAAAGGATGGGCATGTTGTTGGGGACGCGGCCCGAGTTCTCGCGCTGGTACAGAGCGATGTAGGCTTCAATCTCTTTGTTAATTTCGGCCTTATCGCCATTCTGGCCGATCATATGGAGCGCGTGCTCGAGGTGCGGGTCAGGATAGGCTCCACGCGGAGCATCGTATTGGATTGCGCTAAGAAAGTGGTCTTCGGCGTCCCGCCGATCCTGATCGTTACGGGCGGTGATAGAGATGACTTTGCCGAGATAGAGCTGCGCCCGAGCGTCATTGGAGCGGAGATTGACGGCCTCTTCGAGGTTCTCTCGAGCGATGGCGAAGAGATCATAGTTGAAGGCGATGATGCCATTGTCGCGTTTGAGTGCTGCCATGATGAGCGAAAAATCACCACTGGAACCAGTGAGGACAGTTCCCTTGAGCTTGGCTTCGATTTGAGTCTTGAGGTCGCCGGAGAGTAATTCCTGAAGATGAATGTGGCGTGCCTTGAGGTGTACCGAGTTACCCGCATTACCGAGAGCCACGCGGGGATCGCGGGTGGTGACGGTCTCGAGGTGAACGAAGACGCGGGGGGCCTCGCGTGCATCATACGACTGGTCGAGCATATATTGGATCGCGGCATTATCCGCTTCGTTTTCGTAGAGATCAGGCCACTCCGTTCCATCCTCGTGGATTTGGGTGGCGATGAGAGCGCCCACGAAGCCGAGCATCTTGGTCAAGGTTTTCTTCTGCTGTTCCTTCCCCTCGTTCAGTTCGTCTTGCAGGACTTGATTGTGGATGAGTTCGTAGGCGTGGTTCTTTTCCACGTGAGCAATGTCCCGCCCAAGGATATAGGCGAGCTGCGCTTCGTTGTCCAGAATTGAAACCATACCCGTGCTGATGAGGATCGTTCCGGTCGTGTAAGCATGGGTGAATGGGATTGGATTCAGGACGAGTTTGAAGGAGTACAGGTTCGGCGAATCCTTTGGTACAAGCCGCTGTCCCATTGCATTGATGTAACGCTGCAGCATGGGATTGTTGTAGAGTGACCCGGTATTCTCCACATTTGTAGCGAAGTCTTGTTCTTTATCGTTGTTGGTATGGGTTCGCTCGTCGATGTTAAGACGGTAGATGAACTGGAGGTCGGCGCGTCGCTTGTCGTCCCACAGGCGCTGAATCCGCGCTTTAGTTTCCGGCTTCTGCTCAAGCTCGGCGATCTTCTTCTTGTCAGAGTCGGAGTATTCTGGAGCTTGACCGCTCACCTGGGAGAAGGCGGGGCTGGCGAACAGGAGACAGAGGGCGATGGTCCACAGGTGGCGAAGGCAGTTCTGCATGATGACTCCAATGAGCGAGATAAAATGCGGGCACCGACTGTTGCGATTGTCAATATGTGAATGGCAAGTAATAATACCAGCAACGGCTGAGCATTCAGATTAATTTTACGTGCAAGGGGCATGGACTCTTGAAGCCTACGAGATTGGGGTTGATCCTTTCGGCGATCTTGGTTCTCTGTTTGTGCGGGGTTTCGAGTTCCACCCCTGAGGACCGTCGGCCATGGATGGAGTTACCGGACGTTGGGAAGCGGTTGAGTTCTAACTCTATGGCGGCTCTAACGCAGGAGCCGAGCTTCATTAAAGAGATTGTCCTTCATGTTCCGGCGGGCGGCTCGCGGATACCCTTCGGCACTATTCACGCAAAGGTGAACACGGAATCCGCCGACGTTGCGATGAAGAAGTCGATTGGTCTCGACGGATTGTTGATAAGCGTCGATCTGAATGGCAAAGGCGGGTTTCCGATGCAACCTGGCCGCAACTCGGTGGAACTGGAGTATCAGGACGAGTTTGGACGGGCGACGTACAGCAACTTTCTCATCGAGTTTGCAGACCTTTCGAGGAATCGCCGCAGGGAGAAGCCGGAATCGGCGGAGAAAGCACCCGAGAAGCGGAGCGGACGTCTATTTGCCGTGGTGATTGGGGTCTCGCACTTTTCGAGGAATGGACAGCATGCAGACGATTTGATGTATGCGGACCGGGACGCGAAGGCGGTGTTCGACTTCTTGCGCTCGCCGGCAGGTGGCGGGGTGGCCGAAGCAGACGCGTTGCTGCTGTTGAACGAGAAAGCAACGGCGGCAACGGTGCGGAATGCGCTGTTTGCCTTTCTGTCCAGGCCTTTGGAGCAGGATACGGTCGTGATCTACATGGCGGGGCATGGGATTCCGGACCCGCGCGACCCACGCAACCTCTATTTCTTGACTTCGGACGCGAAGCTGAATGACATGGTGGGGACTGCTTTTCCGATGTACGAGATGCAGCAGGTATTCGCGCGGGTACTGAAGGCAAAGCGGGTGTTGACGTTTGCCGATACATGTCACGGATATGGGTTCACTGGGGAGCGAACCGGCGCGCTTGCGGCCAGCGGGAACAACCTGATCAACCAATACATAGAGCACTACGCGGGGCAAGGGGAACGTGTAGTAATTACGGCGAGCGATATCAATGAGTCATCGTTTGAGGACAAGAGTTGGGGGGACGGTCACGGGGTGTTTACCTATTACTTGCTGCGCGGCCTAGAGGGCGAGGCGGACCGGAATCACGATGGGGTGGTAACCGCCGGGGAGATCTTGACGTATCTGCAGGAGGTAGTCCCGGCAGCGACGGGAGGTAGGCAGAATCCCCGGGCGATGGAGGGATTAGCGAGTGCGATGACGGTCAGCACTCTCAAGACTGGGCGCATCTCCGGCTCAGGTTCCGGACACCGTGCCGAACTCGCCAAGGATGGGGAGCTGGTGCGATCTGCCTTGTGATTTAGATGAACGAGCAGCGTATTCTTGCAGATTCGCACGTTGCGCTCCAAAATTTTTCCTGCCAATCCAACTTGATCTTGTAACTTCCGCAATGCCATGCCCGCATAGTATGCAAGGAACGGACACAGTCGGCGATTTGTGGGAATACCGCATAAGGCGATTGCAATAGGAACAGCTGTCGTGTAAAAAGAGCTGCAGGTTCTCTGGTGTCTAGTTTATCGGCGGATCGCGTTGGAAAGGGCATACACGTGACTACTCTCGGATTGATGCGTCGTGATTGCGAGCCATTGCCACGTAGTGCCAAGCTCATCATTGAGTACACGCCCCGACGCTCGAACGATCTTCGCCGGACAACGTGCCGAAATGAGCTGGATTTTTGTGGGGCAGCGGCGCTATGAGAAGCGGGCACCCAGATAATTCCTTCTCCACTCCATGGCTTACCGGCGATGCGCTTTTCCTGGCGGTCACGCTCTACACGATGGGCTGGAGTTATATCTCTGGCTATTATTCGGCATACGGGATCTCAATCAATGAACTGAGCTTCGACATTCGGGAGATTATGATCTTTGCCGAACGTCCACTTTTTTCCTGGATGGGTCTCGCCGTCGGCGCCGTGTTTATCGCTGGCGGCCTGCTCTTATTTTGGCACGGGCGCCGCCGAACCCGAACGCTCATCATCACGGCCGCGATTGCCCTCGTCGGCCTCTCCTGGTTTTCAGTTTGGCGCGGACGCACGGATGCCTCGATTGACATGTGGGAGAACTCCCCTACATTACCTCCAGTTAGGCTGTCAGTCGATAAGAGCAAACTTCCCAATGCGTTGTTCACCGACGATCCGCCAAGAGATGGTACGGTTGAGGGTTTCAGGATGCTGGCCCACGGGAAGAATGGCTACTTCATATTCCGCCCGCTACGTGACATCCCCGGAATTCAAACTAGAGTGCGAAGCCTTCGCGTCGTGTTTTTGCCTGACAATTCTGTTCTTGGCACCGAGATTACAACCGGAGTTGCTCAATGAATAAGCTGCCTTCGTTGCTATTGCTTGTTAGTATCGTTCCGTGCGCGCTCCCATTGCGCGCCGATACCGTCGTCCTCACGGATGGAAGCACCTGCAACGGGAAGGTGACTTACCGGCAAGGCTCGTTCGAGGTTCGAGGACGGGTAAACGGCGCCAATGCCGCTGATCTGTTCGTATTCGCTGCCTCGCTGGTCACCGAGGTCCGCTTTAACCAGCTCGACAATAATTCAACCCGGCCGCCCTTTATGGCGAAAGCCCGCGGTGGGCCCGACAAAGTGAATTGTGAAGCATCTCTGGCAGACAAGCCTAAACTGCTGACTGGACGGCTCGAATCGATCAATCCCTCCGGTATCCTCATTGGTAAAACTCGAGTTCGTCGGGATCGCGTCGTCTCGCTTCGTATCGTGCCGGAGTGACTCCGCGAATCGGACATGATCGAACCCGCTCAGAATTTATCGGCGTAGCGCGTGAGATCAACGTTATGCGTCGCCAGGGTCGGCTTGGTTATTGCTGCCAGAGACGAGGGAGCTCACTCCAAGTCCGTTTGCAATCCGGGCAGACCCATGCGTAAGAGAGCCGTATGCTTGGTGAAATTGTTCCAACGTAATCCAACGTGAGTCCGGAGTCGGAAGGCGCTTACACCAAGCACAGCCGGGAAGCAAACTCCTCAAGGTTTGAACCTGCTGCGGCGCAAGTCGAAGCTCCTCGACTTTTTGTCGAAGTTCATCTGCAAGTCACCATCGCACAAGCAGCTGCGATGTTACCTCCAACAAGCGAAATGAAGACGCTGGTCTGGCCACGGAACGCCTGAAACAAATTCAGCGCCGCGAACGCAACCTCAGCCCAAGCCCATCGACCATACCCGGGGTATGTCTTACGGGTTGGCGCAGTTCTGCGGGATTATCCGCGCTGCCCTGCGTGACTGCGCTCACCTTTATCACCAGATTGAAGGGATCAGGGCAGAGTGTCGATAAGAGGTATGGAAAGCAGTCATCGCAGACGCCTCCCGCGCCTTTGTGGGGTCTGAGAACATCACCGACACTTCGCTGACGAAAAACCGCGAACTGGGTACCATCTTCACCGATCAGGGCATGATCCGACGGCTCGAGCAGACCTTTACAACTGACTTCACGACGGCGGGGAGCTCTCTCCCCGCGCAGGTGTGCTCCAGTGGGTCGAGCTGCTATACGATTCGCTGCCCATGAGGGCGGCATCCACATCCAGATTTGCAACTTCACAATGCGAATCCGGAAGCTTCTGATTCGAGAAAAGTAAGGTTCGAACGGTGAAATGCCGATTGTATTACTGATCCGGATCCGTTGGAGGTATATGAGAATAGTCACGGCTGTATGCTCTCTGCTTTTGGCGGTTTCGCTGATGACAGGCTGCGGCTCCTCAAAATCAGCTTTCAATCCGGACCCACTTAACCCCAAAAACGTTAACTTAGTCTTTGCGGTGAGCGAGGATCTGGCTTATCAAGCTCCTGGCGACATCAATTCAAGTACAGCGAACCTGACCAATCAAGGCCTGCAGCGGTCGCTGCAGATGGCAACGTTTCTCCGCCACAGCGTGCTAGGCAATGAGAATGTTGATGGGCTCTACGCACTCCAGCCAATGAGCCATCTGCAGACTGCTGGCGCATTTCCGGACATGGTGGCGATCGAGAGCATTCAGCAGTTTGCCATGCTCAACCAGATCACACTCTCCAGCAGCGCTCAGGGATGGGTTCCTTTCACGGCCAACAGTTATCCGCTCAATGTCTCGTACGGGGAAGGCACGGCCCTTCCTGGCGGAGTGGCTTCACCTCTGCTGCCGTGTCCGGCCTGCCAGGGAATCAACTTCAATGACAAGGGCAGCGCCAACGAGAGCCTGCTGACTGGGATCATCACCGCGAACGTTCCGGGTTTTTATGTTTTATCCACTCCGTGGGAAACCGCCAGCGCGCTGCTGGCGATTGTTAATCAGGCAAAGGGTAACAGCCTGACTCTTCCAGCAATCTACCAAGGGCCGAACTATATCTACGCGATCTCAATTGCTCCCTCAGGGCTAGCCAGCCTGGTCACCTACAACAGCAATCTGACTCCGGCCGCGACCTACCCCGCGCTACCTTCACCGGTGGCGACCAACAATGCCTGCACGGCCCAGACGCCGTTCAATATTTCTGTGACCCAGGGCATCAATGGCGCGACCATTCCCTCCGGTGCAAATACGAACGAAACCCTGTATATGATTCGCCATGCAGAGGCGCATCCTGCTGGCCAATGGGAGGACGGCAACTACGTTGGTGCGGGGCAATGGCGATCGCTCGCGCTGCCGAACGCACTCCAGGGGAAGATTGCTCCCGACCAGGTGTGGTCGAGCGATCCCGCTCAGGTCACTCCGGGGACTCAAACCATCGCAGGAAGTTCCTACTGGGCGTATGTCCGGCCTTCTTTGACTGTCGAGCCTTATGCCATCGCCAACAACCTCCCCTATTACTTGGCTGCTGGATTTGAGGTCTTCGATCCTAATTCTCCCCAGGAGACCAGCAACTTCTTTTTTACCGGCGGTGGATTCTCAAATCATAAGGCACTGATGGCGTGGGAACACAACCACATCGTGGCAACTGTCAATGAGTTGCTTGCAAGTTATTTCCCGAACGGCGGAGCCCCGGCGACACCCATTTGGCCGGGCGCCGATTACGACAGCATGTGGACAGTGAAGTTTGACTCCGTAGGAAATTTCACGATGGACAACGCGACCTGCGAGGGAATCGACTCTGCGGCGCTGCCCGCCGCGCCACCGCAGTTCTGATCGCTATCTGTGCCCTGGAGAATTATGAACAAAATCTCGGCTGTCTATCCGATGTTCTTGGCTCTGGCGCTTTCAATGTTGACAGGATGTGCAGGCACCTCCAACATCCCTGTATCGAATCCCGCTCCGCTGAACGCCGCCAATCTGAATCTGATCTTCGTCGTGAGTCCCGACCTGACGTACCAGGGACGCGGAGATGTCAATCCAAACACCGCGAATCTCACAAGTCAGGGATTGCAGCGGTCCCTTCGTATGGCGCCTTTTCTGCAACAGCAGGTCCTGGGGAAGCAGAATGTCACGAGCATCTACGCGCTTGCCCCGATGACACATCCGCAAGGTGCGGGCAATCTTCCTGATATGGCGGCGCTGGAGACGATTCAGCAATTCGCACTGCAGAATCAGATCACACTCTCCAGCGATCTGGTGGGCGGGCATCCGTACACAGGCTACAACTATCCGATCTACGCGTCTTATGCGCCGGGGTCCGTGCCCTCTGGAGTTGCTGTGCCCTCGCAGTACTGTCCGACTTGCCAGGGACTGGACTTCAATGACGAGGAAGGCGATAACGAGACGCTGGTATCCGGACTCCTGAAGGCAAACGCCCCAGGGTTCTATGTATTCTCCGCGCCGTGGGAAACCACGCACGCGCTATTGACGAGCACCAACGCGCTCGAAGGAGCGAAATTGGTCATTCCGGCCAAGTACGAGGGGCCGAACGTGATCTACGCGATCTCTATCACGACGTCGGGGAGTGCGAGCCTCGCGACTTTCAACAGCAACGTGAACCCGCCATCCACGTTTCCCGTGTTGCCCATGCCTTTATCAACGACCAATGCATGCGCGTCGTACACACCTTCCAATATTCAAGTGACCGGCGGCGTCAATGGAGCGGTGATTCCAGCGGGCGTCAACACCAATGAAACCCTGTACATTGTCCGGCACGTAGACGAGCATCCACAGGGCTATTGGTCAGACAACAACTATGTCGGCGCGGGGCAATGGCGCGCTTTGGCACTGGCGGACGCGCTGCGCGGCAAGATCAACCCCGATCAGGTCTGGTCGGCGGACCCGTCGCAATCCAGCATAGGTACGGTCAGCACCGCGGGCGATTACAACTGGTCGGGCGTAGGTCCTGCATTGAGCGTCGAACCCTACGCAATCGCAAACAACCTGCCCTATTCGCTCGTATCGAATTTCTTGGGGTCCGATCCGAACTCTGCCCAGCTCACCAGTAATTTCTTTTTTTCTGGCGGTACGTTTTCCGATCACAAAGCCCTGTTGGGATGGATGTACGCCCAGAACACGCAGACCCTCAATGCGCTGCTCGCGAGCTATTTCCCAAACGGGGGCGCACCCACGGCACCCAACTGGTCGCCCACTGACTACGACAGTCTCTGGATAGTGACTCTAGACGCAAGCGGAAACCTGACGGCAGATTTCTCGAAGTGTGAAGGCATCAACTCCGCAGATCTGCCGGCGGCGCCGCCCCAGTTCTGATTTTCTCCGTAGGGGCCGCTGCTCGCGAGATGAGTGGCTGGTTTTCACGTTTGGCAAACGGCGCCGTTACATGCCGAGTGTTAGCCGATGCTTGACCGCAACAATGCCGATAACAAGGCAGGAGAGTGGTATGAACGACGATAACAAGTTCCAAGCTGGCAGCAAGATTCTACCCGGCGACAGTCTGAAGATGATCCGCAACATCTCGCGCCGTGAGTTTGTTGGGTACTCCTTCGGCACCGCGGCATTGATGTATCTCGGTGTTTTCGAGGCCGCCTGTGGTGCCGGCGAAGTCTCCACGTATCCGATAGGTTCCACGGTTACCACGACGGTAGACCAGGTGCTGTCCTTCCCGATGCCGGCGAAGATTGCAACGCCGAACTCGGGTATTGGGCTCTGTCCAACCGAGCTCCCCCTGGTCTCGCAGTACGCAACCTATGGTTACGGCAACTACACATACGGCGGCGGGCTCCAGGCCGAACCGCGCTACGACATTATGGTCGATGGGTACAGGAACCCCTCCCCTGTGCGACTCTCGCGTCTGGCGAATTTCTTCGCCATGACTGACATCCACATCACCGATAAGGAAGCTCCCAATCAACTGATCTACATTCAGCAGACGGATCCGGTATTCGGAGCGCCCATGACATCGTTGTACTCGCCGATCATGCCCTATACCACTCATGTTCTGGATGCCGCCATCCAGACGATAAATGCTCTCCATGAGAAAAGTCCGTTTGATTTTGGCATCTCCCTGGGCGACACGTGCAACAGCACACAGTACAACGAACTGCGGTGGTATATCGATGTCATCGACGGCAGACTCATCTGTCCAAGTTCCGGCTCTCATGTGGGAGCCAGCACCATCGACTACCAGAAGCCTTACAAGGCTGCTGGACTCAACCCAGCTATTCCCTGGTATCAAGTCCTCGGCAACCATGATCACTTCATGATTGGGTCCATCCCCCTAGATGCCGATGTAAACCTTCAGCTTCGCCAGTCCTACACAAGCGGCAATGTCTGGAAGTCAGGAGATCTACTGAGTCCCAATTCCGGCTTCCCTTGTCTCTTCGATACCTACGCCGCAATTCAAGAGCAGACCATGTACATGGGCTACCTGGACGGCTCAACCCCTACCGGTACCATCAAAGGGGCTGGCATGGTTGCGTCCACGGCGTCCCCGCCGACAGTGGTTGCCGATCCGAATCGTCGCTCTCTTCTGAAAACGGAGTGGATACAGGAGTTCTTCAACACCACGACAACTCCCAAGGGGCACGGGCTCAATCTGGTTGATCCCTCGATGGGAGCCGGTTTTGCCTGCTACAGCTTTTTGCCCAAGTCAGGTATTCCGCTGAAGGTGATTGTTCTGGATGATACTCAGTCGGAGACTGACGGCTCGCACGACATTCACGGACATGGATTCCTGGATGCAACACGGTGGAACTGGCTGCAAGCGGAACTTGCTTCCGGACAGGCGGCCAATCAACTCATGATCATTGCCGCACACGTTCCGCTGGCGGTCGCAAACATCGGTACCGAGTTCGAATGGTGGGAGTCGGACAAGGATCCGAACGCGGTACTACCGAATGCCGTGAGCCTGACGAATCTGGTTGCAGTGCTGCAGAATACGCCGAATCTGCTTATGTGGATTGCGGGACATCGTCATTACAACACGGTAAAAGCCTTCAAGCCGCCGCCCGGTGCTGGTCCGGTAAACGGCTTCTGGCAGGTCGAAACGTCGTCGCTCCGGGATTACCCGCAACAGTTCCGCACGTTCGAGGTCTACCTCAATAGCGACTACTCGGTTTCAATTGTCGCCATCAACGTGGACCCAGCGGTTGTCGATGGAACGCCGGCAGCGAAGTCACGGTCCTATTCCATCGCGACGCAACAGATTGTGCAAACTAACCTGACGCCAAATGCGCCAAATCTGGAGTCGATGTACGGCCAGTCTTTGGAACCCATGGATCCGAGCCGTCCACAGGATAACTCGCAGGATCTGACGATCAAGTACGCGTCGATCCAGGGAGTCCCGTACTGTGCCTCCTACAATGCGGAACTCTTCAAACAGCTAACCCCAACAATGGTCAGCGTCCTGCAGGCAAAGTATCCGCCTTCTGCATAGAACCTGCGGCTATCTATTCTGAACGCGAACGGCTGCGCCAGCCACCCAGGCGGTGCAGCCGTTGATGTTGTTCGTAGTCGATTGGGAGTAGATTCAAGCTACGCTGGGTGCTCCGCGCATAAGTGTCTCCTCTCGATGTGGGGCACTCACGGGGATGCGCGAGGGAGAGCTCAGGGGATCGACGTAGGAATGCTATACAGCCCGATGAAGACGGTGGCCGAGTGCTTCAAGTACGCGGACAAGATCGGGGCCGAGGTTGGTTGGACTATCCTGATGCAGAACTGCTTTCGTCGAACGAATCGCTTGGATAAACACTGAAAGTCCCTGGGCGTGGTTACGGGGCAAAAAAGGCCAGCCAGAAGAAGCCACCTAAAGATTAGGCCGCGCCGAGAAACCGAGCCACAAGCCGACTCCCTAAGACTTCTCAGGACCAATCTCGTGTGGAAGTCCTGCTTGTCGGCCGGTGGTCCATAAGCGGCGCTCATACTCATACAGCCGAGTCCAAGTGCCGATACTTCCCAGCGCGCCTGGGTGAATCCCGTCGGCAAGCGTGAAGGTGGAACCAACGCTGCCGACGATGGCTGATTTGCGTGTGAGTCCGGCCCGTTCACGAAGGCGATATACGGCTTCTATGCCAGTGCAGTGTGCGCCGAGAAGATTCGCGACTTTGAATTCCTTCAGCTGGTCACCTGTCCAGTCCAGTTGATTGTCACTGGCTGCGAACAGGTGCAGACCGCCGACGACTCCATAGACGGGCCGATTGGGGAATTCTTCTTCCGCGTACGTCAAAATGTTGACGATGCCAGCGTGGCCGCAGCCGGTTACTACAACTAGGCCCCGCGGTGTGTTGAGCACCAGGGATTGATCTTCAGGAATGTTGTCCTCGACCAGGCCGGTCGGCGTCTGCACTTTTCCGCTAACGCTCCAGTTGCGCTCTGGATATTTACGGGGAACCGGGCCGGTCAGCCACGCGCCCGGAAAGATTTCGACCCCGGCGGCGTGCTCGACAAATTTACCGCCGGTGGCTTCGTATTCCTTGCGAATGGCGATCATCTCGTTGCCCTCGCCCTTCGGCGTCGGTCGACTGTAGAAAATTCCCGTGGCAACATGCGCGACAGAGAGCGCCGACGGGTTCTTCTTCATCAGTTCGCGGCGCAGCATCATCAGCCCGCGTACATGGTCCCAGTGGTTGTGGGTGAGGATCACTTCACTCACGTTGGACAAATCAATGTTCAGATCACGCGCATTCTGCAGCACGGTTTCCGGGTGGGCTCCGGTATCCAGCAGAATACGATGGCCGTCGGCTTCCACCAGCGCGGAAAAACCCCACTCACCCAGCTCCGGATTGGCGGGATGGGCGTCACCCACGAGCATCGTGGAAAGCAAGGTGATCTTGAGCGTGTGTATCTGCGCTGGACTGGTAGTGCTCGCGCCAGAGGCCTGGGCTTCCGCCAGTTGCACTCCGAT
Source organism: uncultured Acidobacteriota bacterium (assembly GCA_963779365.1). GTDB lineage: Bacteria > Acidobacteriota > Terriglobia > Terriglobales > Acidobacteriaceae > TOLSYN. Next base: position 237,023 of record CAVZYB010000014.1, read on the forward strand.
CGTCAGAATAAAAAGTGCAGATATGGCCGCAAGCACCATGAACAAACGACTTCTCATGCGAGGCTTTGAATTCGCCAGACCACCTGGGAGTTGCCTCGAGTTGCGCCTCAGGCTGAGGCAGTCTCAATGTCTACGGCACGCTCTGTAGGCTACTTGGCAGACCTCTTTGCTGCCTTCTTAGCCACCGGCTTCGTTCTGACCGGCTTCTTTTTGACTGGTTTGGTCGGCGTCTTAGACGGAGGTGTGGGATCTGCGGGTGCCAGCAGGGGAATGAGTCTGGTGGCAATGGGCGAGCCGAGCCCCGTGCAGGCGTCCCAGCCGGGGCCAGCCGAGAAGGCACCGTTATTGCCCTGGGTGATGTCGTGGAAAGCAGAGACGGCCTTGGAAGCGTAGATGGCTGGCTGGATGAAACCGACCGTGGCGCCGAGCTGCTGGTTGGCGACGGCGATCAATCCGGCCCAGAGCGGAGCGACTGCACTGGTACCGCCGATGACGATTGTTTGGCCATCGACGCGAATGGTGTAGCCGGTGGTTGGATCGGCGTCGCCTGCGACGTCAGGGACACCACGCCCGCCGGTGCTGGTGCTAGGGGCGGGGACGTTCGATTTCGCCTGCCAAGTGGGCAGCGCGAAGACGGTGCTTACGCCGCCGCCGGTCGCGCCCTCGTTGCTTGCCGTCTCGTTCCATACGGTCTCGGAGGTGATATTCGCCCCGCTGGCCTCGAGCTTCGTCCCGCCGCAAGCGAGGACGTGGGGACTAGATGCCGGGAAGTCGACGTTGCTGCCGGTGCCTCCATCAGACGACCCGTTATCGCCCGCCGCGACCGTGATGGTAATGCCAAGCGCGGCAGCAGACTGGCAGGCTGCGTCGAGTGCAGAGAGGGACTGTTGAGTCCAACTCGACTCCGGGCCGCCCCAACTGATCGAAATGACATTCGGCTTATTGGTGGTGTCGTGAACGGCGGTAGTGATGGCGTCTATGAAGCCCTGATCGGTGTTCGGCGCGAAGTAGACGGCTACCTTTGCTCCAGGGGCGACAGCGGCGGCGACCTCAATGTCCAGCATCACCTCGCCATCGGCACTGTTGGAGTTTGAGGGAGAGTTCTTTCCGCCGTCAACGGAGACGGTGGTGACGGCGGGTGCCGCGAGGCCGAGGCTTTTGAAGTAAGCGGTGATGTCGGTCTGCCGGTAGCCGCCGCCAAGTTCGATGATGCCGATGGTCTGACCTGCTCCGATGGCGCTTGCCGGAAATTGGTACGCTTGCGCGACCTGCACCGGCGTATAGCTGGTGGCCGCGACGTTTGGCCGACGGATGCGGAAGTGGGGCTTGGCCTGAGGACGGTTGTCGAGTCCGATGACAGCAACCACGAAATCGATCAGCGAGGCAGGCAGGTGGATGCCGCCTTCGCGGACACGGTATTCGATCCCGTCAATCGCCTTCTGTTCGAGCACAACGCCGAAGGCCTTCTGCATGTCGGCAGCGGTGCCGGTAAGCCGAACGGTGCGCCGCGCTACCGAAGTGGGATCGGGTTCGACCTTCAACTTGAACTCGCGTGCAAAGGCGCGAACCAGCGTAAGGGCGGCAGGGTCGGCGGCATGTTCCTTCTTAAACTCGGCACGGGTGATGCGAACCGGACCGCTGGCGCGGCCGCCGCGGCGATTGATCGTGAGTGGCTGCTTCCGTTTGACGATGACCGAGACGGTCAGCTTCGACCTTGGTGATGTGGGCTTCTGCGCGATCGCAGTTGGAACGGCAGCTTTTTCACTCCCGGGGAGTACGACGCGTGGCTGCTCTGCAAAGCGCGGCGATCTTGGCATGACAAAACCTCTTCCTAGCCGGAGCACGGAATAGCACTTCTGATGCAAGAAGCATGAAGTCAGTTCGCCGAGTTGACAAGCGGTTCGAGCCTACTTCCTTGTTGACACGTTCTCATCTGGGGCTTAGATTCATGCTCGGACGAGCGATGGAAGATGCAGTAGCAAACTGCCCGGACCTTTTCATTGAGCCAGCGTATTCGAGAGTTCTCTCGAAAGAGGTACGAGCAGAGTCCTCAATGTGTGTGAGTGTACATTCCAGCATGGATGAACTCTACGATGTTAGGCGCGCGCTATCATGGCACGATGGCGCTCATGGGTGCGGGAGTTTCATGGCTGAAGTGAAAGCAGTGGAGATTCTCATTGTCGGCAACGAAATTCTGAATGGAGATATTCAGGACACGAACACGTACTATTTGCCATTGTCTTTTGTTCAGGCCGATTGTCTGTCTTGCTTAGCATCATATGAAATAGTAGCCCCATAGCGATCGCCAGCCGCTGCGCGAAATTCGGTACGAGATTGGGGTGGCGTAGCGAAGGAACACAGGTTACCCAGGTAGGTGCGGGCTGTGGGTTCCACTCCTGAATCATCTTCACGCAAGCCAATACAATTTCATCTGCGAAATGGCCATCACTGTATTTGCCTTGCCTAACCAGGCCACCCCAACCAGCATCACCCCATATACAAAGGGCCCTACCCGCCTGGGATTGAAGCGTGCTGGGAATCTTTCCCTTGACCTGGTAATGTGGCATGCCTCCGTCCGGCCACTTCTTCCGAGGATCAATCGGGAGGCTCGTGCGCCGCAGGAAAGCAACAGCCTCTTGGATCAACGCTGGATCTGCTGTGGACGGTAATTCTGGCAGGGCGGGTGGCAGGACCGAACTGGCATCGCCGTTAAGGGATTCAATCAGGAACCGCATGTGTGAACCGAATGGCAGGAGAACATACTCCCGCATCTGCTGGTGCTCCCCGCGGCGCAGTTGGGTTAGGCGCTCGGCACGATCCCAGAATCCTTGGCTTAGCGTTGCTACGGTAAGTTGCCATTTGCTCCCCTGTTTGACAATGGGAGCAGGGGATTCTAAGGAGAGAAGTGCAATTGCTCTCTCAACACTCCCTTTGCTCAGGTTTAGTCGGCTTAGAAGTTCAGGGACGGAGAGGCCTTCGGGTGCCTGCTCAAGCGCATTTAAAATATCAGTGACCTCCTGCGAGGTCGGAAACGCGCTTCGAATAAACCAGTCAGTGATATCCGCTTCTTCTTCGCCGCTCAGCAGAATGCCGTATGCGGAATCTAAAGCACGACCGGCGCGCCCCACCTGCTGGTAATAGGCGACCACTGAACCCGGCATTTGATAATGGATGACAAAAGCCAGATCAGGCTTGTCGAAGCCCATGCCAAGTGCTGTAGTGGCTACGAGCGCCTTGACTTGGTTATCGAGCAGCGAATGCTCGAGTCGCTCCCGATCGTCACCGGTTTCACCCGTGTAAGCTTCTACATTGAAGCCGCGGTTCTTTAGCCATTCGGCAACTTGATTGGCATCGTGCACCGTAAGGGTGTAAATAATCCCATGCCCTCAAAGTGTAGCGAGCCTTTCCGCTAGCCATGCTAACCGTTCAGCTTGGCTAGGCAAGCGTATCGTTTGCAGGGACAGCGAGGTGCGGTTCAGTTCGCCACGCGATATTTCGAGATTCGGACCTAGGGTTGCAGCGAGATCTTCCATCACGCGGTCATTTGCGGTCGCGGTAGTTGCCAGGAATCTCACATTGCCTGGCAACCGGTTAACAATGCGCTCAAGCGATCTATAATGCGGCCGGAAATCGTGACCCCAATCCGAAATGCAATGAGCCTCGTCGACTACCAATAGCGAGATCCGCTCAGCAATGCGCGCCAACACTTCTGACCTGAAACGTTCATTCGCCAGGCGTTCAGGTGAGATCAGCAGTATATCGATCTGGTTGCGATGCAGCTTGGCTTCTATGTCGTCCCACTCTGCCGTATTGTCAGAGTTGATCGTAGCCGCAAGAACTCCCATACGCTCTGCCGCCGCAATCTGATTTCGCATCAGAGCAAGAAGGGGGGATATCAAAATCGCGGGACCAGCCCCACCTTCGCGGAGCAATTTGGTCGCAATAAAGAAGACAAAGCTCTTCCCCCAGCCGGTTCTCTGTACGACCAGTAATCGGCCTCTGCCTTCGACAATGTGGCGAATTGCGTCCTCTTGATTGTCCCGAAAATTAGCATTTCTGATACCTGAACCAATTCTGAGCAATTCTAAGGCGCGTTCATGGTTGTAGATCACGTTTCCTATCCCTTCGCCACGGTGATCCCACGGTTCGCTGCAACATCGCGATTACCGCCCAGTCCGAATCTTCCAGCCGTGCACATCTGATACTTATTGTATGCATTGACCGCGTCAAGGCTCGCACCCTAAGCGCGCTGTCCGGATAGTGGCGCACCCATCTTGCTACCTGATACGCTCACTCTGTCAGCCACCTCCCGCCGAACTTCCGCTGGTCGTTCAACGTAGCGGGCGGCGGTGTCGAGCCTGTCGTGTCAGCGCCGGTCCTAAAATCCCCGATGTGCCGAAGTAAAATTCCCCACCTATTAGTAACGAGTGTTACAACAGCACCGACTCTTCGAAGAGGAGGTGCGGAACCTGCTACGAGGTGGAGAGGTGAGCGAGATCAATGAGCTGAAGCAACTTGGGATGAGCTTGCAAGCGATCGGATCCTTAACCGGGCACGATCGCAAGACCATCCGCAAGTACCTGGCGCATGCGCCAGGTACGAGGCCGTCGTATGGGCCACGGGCACCGCGTCCGGGCAAGCTGGACGCTTTTATGCCGTACCTGGAAGAACGATGCAAGGCGGGAGTCTGGAACGCAGTAGTGTTGCTGCGGGAGTTGCGTGAACGTGGCTATAGCGGCAGCTATACGATCCTGACCGACTACCTGCGACCACAGCGGGAAGCAGCGCGACAGACAGCAGTGCGCCGTTTTGAGACGGCACCCGGGGTGCAAGCGCAGGTTGACTGGGGACATCTCGGTTACTTGGAAGACGAGGCCGGAGAACAAGCGGTCTCTGGTTTCGTATTTACGCTGGGATACAGTCGGGCGCTGATGGCCGAAGGGGCGCTGGATCAGAAGTTGGGAACATTGCTTCGCTTGCATGAGGAAGCTTTCCGGCAGCTGGGCGGGATTCCGCGAGAGATTCTGTACGACCGCATGAAGACCGTGTGGCTGGGCACAGATGAGCGCGGTGAGGTGCGATGGCATCCGCAGTTTCTTGACTTCGCACGCTACTGGGGATTCACTCCGCGGCTGTGCCGACCGTATCGCGCCCAGACCAAGGGCAAGGTGGAGTCGGGAGTAAAGTACGTGCGGCGTAACTTCCTGTGTAGCCTGCAAGGGCGCGAGCCGCACAGCCTGGATGATTTGAACGCGAGGTTACGCAGCTGGGTTTGGGAGGTCGCCAACCAGCGCGTGCATGGCACGACACATTGCATTGTGCAGAGACGCTGGCAGGCGGAACAAGCGCATCTGGAGCCGATGGCCGGACGCTTGCCTTATCCGTACGTAGAAGAGGAGCTGCGGCGAGTGTCGCGCGACGCCTACGTGGCGTGGCAAGGCAACCGCTACTCAGTGCCGTGGACCTATGCCGGACAGCAGGTCATGGTACGCGGACAAAGCGGTGTGGTCGAGGTATTTGCCGGCGATGTCCTGATTGCGACCCATGCGGGGCTCGCCGGTCAGCACCGGATCGCGGCGCAAGCCGTGCATCACGCCGGCATTCCACTCGGTTCGCTGCGCTCGATCGTGAAGACACAGGTTCGGATTCGTCCACTAGGACCGGAGGTCGAAGTGCGTTCGCTCTCTGCTTATGAGTGCATGGCAGCAGGAGGTGGACGATGACTGAGTTCGAGCAGTTGGAAAGCCTCGTTGAAACGCTGGGCCTCAAGGCCGTGCAAGCCCGGCTCCCAAACCTTCTCGAACAGGCTTCGCAGAAAGAGCCCGGCTACGCGGAGTTTCTGCTGGACACTCTGAAGACAGAAGCTGACGCCCGGCGCAGCCGCTATCTGCGGGCGCGGCTGCAACTGGCGCACTTGCCGTATCTAAAGACTTTCGAACAGTTTGATTTCAGTTTCCAGCCTTCGATCGACGAGCGCCAGGTCCGCGAACTGCAAACGTTGCGCTTCGTGCATGAGGCGAGCAATGCGATTTTTCTTGGGCCGCCTGGAGTGGGCAAGACCCACTTGAGTGTGGCCCTTGCGGAAGCGGCGATTCAAGCCGGTTTCGGCGCTTACTTCATCACCGCTCATGACTTGGTCACGGATCTGTCGCGGGCCACGCGCGAGAATCGGCTGGACCGCCGCCTGCGGGTGTACCTGGCACCGAAGCTGCTTGTGATTGATGAGATGGGTTATCTGCCATTGGACGAGATGGGTGCAACCATCTTCTTCCAACTCGTCAGCGCGCGTTACGAGCGCGGCAGCATCATCGTGACCAGTAACAAGAGCTACACCGATTGGGGCAGTATCTTCGGCGACTCAGTCATTGCCACTGCGATTCTGGATCGCCTACTACACCACTCGACAACCATAAACATCCGCGGCGAAAGCTATCGGCTGAAGGAGAGGCGGCGTGCTGGGCTGATCGGCGGACGAGAACAGTCGGGCGACGGAGACAGACAGGTATTGTTCTCCCCGCCCTCACTGGCTCCAGACTCCGCTCCGCCCAAAACGCGCCGCAAAGCGGCGCTGGGCTCTGCTACGTCCGGAGCCAGTGAGCATCTTTCTTAATCACTTGGCGGGGAATTTTACTTCGGCTAAATGGGGAATTTTCAACCGGAGTTGACAGTCGTGGCCGAGAGGGCACCGAATCTGCTAGAAGCGCCGCCTAAGTGTCGTAGTAGATTCGGACACAGAAACGGCGCGCGCTGAGGACGAAGGTCGAGTGACCTGGGGCGTCGTCGTGCCTAAGCACGGTATCCCAGACTTGCCGTTCTAACGAGCAAGCCGCTGGTAATCTTGTCCGCCCCGATGTCTGGAACGGATGATGATGAGCAGTAGCCCAGAAAGGAAAAACAGGTTTTTAGGGCGATCTGATCACCCGGTGATCACCCAAGAGTCCAGAAACATCAAATCGGCGGGGTGGCCGCCGATCATGTAATCTATGTTAAGTCGTTTATTACTAGTGGCTTAGAAGTGTCTGGCGGAGAGAGGGGGATTCGAACCCCCGGTACAGCTTTTGACCGTACAACGGTTTAGCAAACCGCCGCCTTCAGCCACTCGGCCATCTCTCCGCAATTCCGGCTTGCCCGATTATAGCGGAAGCTCTTCCATTTCGTATATCGCCCGGCGAATTCTTCGCAATTTTCTTTTCAGTACAGCCGCAGTATCTTTTTTTCCGGATCGGCCAAAAGGCGGCGAGTTTCCCGCGGCACCTTCAGCTCAAAGTGGGATTCATGGCCGTCGGCGAACACTCGCTGCAATGGTATGCGTTCTCCGCCTTCCAGTTCCGCAAAGATGGGCACGGACGTCACCAAGGATTCCGGGCACTGTTGTTGATGACAGAGAGAAGCTCGCCACAGTCGCGTTGCCGCGGCGCTTGAACACGAGCTGCTTCAGTTCGATCTGGGGCACCGAACTGCCGCGCACCCATTCGTCGAAGAACCAGCTCAAACTGTGCGCCCCCTCAAAGCGTGCCGACGGCGGAAGGAATTCCTCGAGCACCCGGCGGAAGTCGTCGGTCGTGGCCGCACTCCGGGTATAACGCCTGCCGAACTCGCGCAATGCTGCCAAAAAGCGGCCGCCTTCCGCATTGGTCGGCTGCTTCGCTTCGTTCTTCTCGTAATCCGCAAAGTAGTCGCGCAGCATGACCAGCAGCCACAGACCTCGCCCGTAGGTTACCGGAATGTAAGCGTTCGGAAACACCGAGGATGACAGGCGATAGCCAAGCGTGACCGGCCCCGCGTCAGCATAGCGTTTGCCGGCCGCGTTGGTCTTCAGCAACTCTTGCCGATAATATTCCAGCAGCTCTCGCGCTTGCGCCGGGTGTTTCTCTTCCAGAATCATCAGCGCACTCAGGTTGGCGAGTGCTTCCATCAGCCACTGGTCACGATAACTCTTCCAGCCGACCCGGTCACCCCACCACTGGTGGGCGGTCTCATGGTCCTGCATAAAGCCGCCGTACACCAGACGTTGAAATTCATTCAACTTCAGTGCCTGCCGCTCCTCATCGCTGAGGTAAGCCATGCTACTCAGATACACCAGGGTCGGCCATCCCTGTGATATCGGTCCCGGCATCTGGGTAAGCGTCAAGCTCTTGTATGGATACGGACCAAACCAGTGCTCGTACTTTTCAATCGCCTCTGCCGAGCGCCGGGCAATTGCGCTGTTTCTTGCTGCGGCTTGCTCGGCCATCTCCTTGGCCGGCGTCGCCAGAGACGCTTCGACCACCCCAGCCGAGTAGCTTGCGACCTCTACTCCGTCCGCCTGCGCCGAGGCCCGCGCGAATTTTCCCAGGTTGAATCCAGCCAGCGGAATCTTTACCTCCGAACTCCACTGGCCTACCTGGGCGTCGCCTTCTTCGCGCATTGAGCTGAGATGGCCCGTGGCCACGAGTGTCCATTCCCTGGGCCAGTGAAACTTCAATTCAAAGTTGCTCATCTGCATCCCGCGATTTGGATACCATGTACCGCGCGCGCCCACATACAGCAGCCCCGGCGCGGCTTGTTGCATCACGGCTCCGGCGTAATGAAAGCGCAGACGATGATGCTCGCCCGCCCGCAATGTGGCTGGCATCACTACGGCCACCAGATCATTGCCAAGTCGTGCCAGCTCGCTTCCCTTGAGCGCTTCATTCTGCAGAAACTCCGCGTCTACCCCATCCACGCTCACGGCACGCACCTGCAGCCAACGCGAGAGTTCGAAGACCAGCAGTCTCTGTCCACCGTTTCGCACCTCTACATCAAGCTCCGCAGTAGCCTCCAGCATTTCGGGAGGAGTCAACGAGGTGTCGATGCGAAACGCTTCCACCGGCACGGCCGTGGCGGAGCCTGCCGGATCAATCACCCGGCTCTCTCCCTGGCTCCGCGCTTCGATCCCAGGAAATGCCATCCACACGTCGAAATATAGATCGTTTCCCGCACGGCTGAGGCGCGCCACCTCGAACTGGTCCTCGGCTTGCGAATCGTCGAAGACATCGAGACTGCCCAGTCGCGTTGCCAGCCGCGCATGCAGAAAATGATCATCCTTGGATAGCGTTGCATCTTCCGTAAAGCTCTCCAGCAACCGCAGCGCATCCAGTTCGGCGAGCCCCTGGGCTTGTGGGCCGTGGGCGCGAACAAAATCCTCCGGCTCTTCACTGTCGCGCAAGTACGGCTTCAGCTCGCCTGGCAGGTCGCTGTTAAAGCGCAGATACGCCGCCGTGAAGTGCTCGTCCAAGACGCCCAGTCCGGAGAATAATCCGAGCGATGCGTGCTCGGTTAAATCCGGAGGACGCATTAATACCTCTCCCTCGCCCTCGAAATATGCTCCGGTCACGCGGCCCAGCACATCCTGCGTAAATGCGATGGTGCCATCGGTCAGATAGAGGTGCAGTTCACCGCGCTCCAGCACGGCTTCGCGCACATGAAACACCTTGGTTTCGTCCAAGCCGGCAGAGCGCAGTGCGCGATACAACAGCGCGACTGGTCCATTGCGTTGAGCTGTGTCCACCGGCCTTGTGGAAGGTCGTGGAGAATCTTTACCAGGAAGCTGGAGCGCCGGTGCCGGCGTTAGCTCCTCCACTTGCTGCGCGTGCAGCACCGGAGTGCTCAGCACAAGAGAGAGCACGAGAGCAAAGCTTTTGATTCCCACTCCCAATTCGCCTCCGCGTTCCGCATCAGAAGCACAATACCGCAAAGTTGATTCACTCACATAGGTCAGTGGCAGCCGCCCGCCCAACGTGCTACTTTGGATTGATCGCAACATTGATCGCATCCACTGATTGCAACCATGAAACTCCTCACTTTCTTGACCCCCTTAACCTCGCCTGCGGTCGTGGCGCGCACGCCAGCACCGCTGATTATGCCTGCGATGAAATCCGTTCGGGTAGACGTGCAGGTTCCTCCGCGCGGCGCGGGCGATTTTTTTGACGCCCTCGCAGTCGGCAGCGAGCACCTGGGCTTTTTGCTGATGGATGTAGCCGGTCAGCGAACCAACGCGTTGAATCTTGCGGCTTTTATGCAGGACGAGTTTCGCAGCCGCGCTCCGGAGTTATTGTCCATGGAGAGCAGTCCGGCCGCCGCTCTCTCCGAGCTTTGCCTGCACCTCAACCGCACCATTCTGGAAACCGCCGGACGCGCTCACTTGGCAGCCGCGCTGCTCGGCATCCTCAACGGAGAGGACGGCACGCTCACCTACATCAACGCCGGGCATGTTCCCGGCCTGCTGCTCGCGGCGGATTCCACAGAGTTTCTGGAGTCTACGGGCTTGCCCCTCGGAATCTTCTCTCATGCCACTCATGAACCCTGCTTCCGCGTCATTCCGCGCGGTGGCGCTCTGCTGATGGCCTCACGCGGAGTTGTCGAAGCGCGCGGCGAAAGCGGGATACTCGAGTGCATGGGCCGCCGTAGCACGGAGTTCGGTGCCGGGGGCCTGTTGAAAGCCACGGAGGGAGTAAGCCGAGTGGCGCAATCGCTTTGCCGCGTGGTGCTTGATACCGCAACCCTGTTCGCCGGCAGGCACATGGACAACCCCATGTCAGTGGCCGCAATCTCGCGCGACACATAGCCGCACGGTGCGCCTCCTGAAATCGCACCGGGAGCGGACAAGCTTAGTCCGGCCAGCAGTCGCCTGGTGACCCGTGCCGCAACTATCCCGGATTGGCAAACCCGGTAGCCGCTGGCTGATGTGGGTGCAGGGAGTTACAATAGCTTGTCTTGTATTGTCAAATTTTTCGCGGCATTCCGCCTGCTGCCTGCCGGGCTGGAATCGCAACGCGCCCCGGATCTCAATGAAGAAGTTTTTGTTGTCGCTGATCGTCATCGGTTCCTTAGCCTTCCCCGCCCTCGCGCAGCAAGACACCGTCGTTGAGGAGATCGTCGCGCGGGTCAATAACTCGATCATCACCCGCGCCGATCTGCGCCGGAACCAAGAGCAAGCCGCGCAGGAAGCCAAGGAGCAGAACCTCCCGCAGAAGACTTCTGATGAGCGCGACGCGAACTCTCTGCGCGATCTCATCGACCAGCAGTTGCTCATCCAGAAGGCCGCCGATCTTGGAATCTCCGCCGATGCCGATCTGGTCAAGCGCCTGGATGACCTGCGCAAGGAGATGAAGGCCAGCTCGATGGAGGAGCTGCAGAAGACGGCCGAAGCCCAGGGCGTTAGCTGGGAAGAGTTCAAGCAGAACACCAAGAATGGCATTCTCACCCAGAAGGTGATTGGCTCCGAAGTCGGCAGCCATGTCCAGGTCACCCGCGATGAAATTCAGAAATTTTATGAGGAGCACAAATCCGAAATTGCCCAGCCCGAGCGCGTCCGCCTCAGCGAGATCCTAATTGCCAACAATCCCGGCGCGCCCAAGCCGGAGCCGGGCAAGGAATCCAATCTGCAGGAGCCGACCGCCGAGCAGGTAGCCGCCGCCGAAGCCAAGGCCAACGATATTTATCAGCAACTCAAGGGCGGTGCCAAGTTCGACGAAATCGCCCGCAAGGAGTCAAACGGCTCTACTGCCGATCAGGGTGGCGATCTCGGGTATTTCAAGCGCAAGGATCTGGCCAAGGAGCTTGAGGACAAGACTTTCATCCTCAAGAACGGGGAATTCACGGAGCCGATTCGTACCCGCCAGGGCTTCATCATTCTTCGGGTCAGCGACCATATTGAGGCCGGAACTCCTCCCCTGGAGCGCGTTCGCGATCAGATTCAGGAGCAGCTCTACAGCCAGAAGGTGCAGCCTGCCCTGCGTGACTACCTCACGCGTTTGCGCGAAGAGGCTTACATCGACATCAAGCCCGGCTACACCGACGCCGGTGCCAGCCCCAACCAAACCAAACTGATCTACACCTCGGACGCTGGTCCCAAGACCAAGCAGGTTCGCGGCAAACTCGGCGTGGGTAAGAAGAAGACGGTTGTCGTGGTGGGCAAAGACAAGAACGACCACAAGCCCACCGGCAGCACCTCCGAACTCGGCCTCGCCAAAGCCGAGGTGGATGCCAAGGAGAGGGCCGAGAACGACCGCAAGGCCGCCGCCGCCGCTGCCGCCGCCAAAGCCGCAGCCGACGCCGCAGAAAAAGAGAAGTTGAGCCACATGTCTCCCAAGGAGCGGAGCAAGTACCTGGCTGAAAAGAAGAGTGAGGCGAAGAAGGAAGCCAAGCTGGGGAAAAAGGAATCCAAGAAGCAGAAGAAGCTCGCCCGGAAGAGAAGCCAAGCGCAAGGCGGAAGCAGCCCAAGCCGCCAAGAATGGAAAGAAGCCCGAGGCTGCGCCTGCTGATGCCGGCCAGGAAGCCGACGCCAGCGCTCCTCCGAAGAAGAAGAAATCAGTTTCCTGGTTCTAAGTGTTCGGGTTCGAACATCAACTCTTCCGGCGCGGGCACTCAGCTCGCGCTTTTCCTTTTGACGCGAAGGCACGCTGGCAAAAAAAGCGGCCCACGAATGGAGCCGCCGTCTCGTATCAACGTATACTTGCGGTCTTTACTTCCCGAAACCTTTACGCCTCTGCTTGCTGTAGGCCGCCAGAGCGGCCTCAATCACCGGGTAGGCATCGTGCGGCGGTTGCACCTCGTCTACCTCGACGGCCTTGCCCTCCAACAGTTTGTAGTCCTGGAAGAAGCGGCGCAGCATCATCAACCGGTGCGGCGGCATCTCCCGCGCATCGGTGTAGCTGTTGAACTCCGGGTCCTTGCTGGCAACGGCAATGATTTTATGATCTTTCTTCCCGCCGTCGATCATCGTCATCAAGCCCACGGCTCGCGCCTGGATGATGGTCAGCGGAACCACCGGCTCCTGGCAGAAGACCAGAACGTCGAGCGGATCGTCATCCTCGGCCAGAGTCTGCGGGATGAATCCGTAGTTCGCCGGATAGTACACAGCCGAATACAGAATCCGGTCCAGCCTGATCAGCCCACTGCTTTTGTCCAGTTCGTACTTGACGCTGGAGCCAAACGGAATTTCGATTACCGCGTTAAACTCACCGGGAAGATTTTCTCCCGGTGTGATGTCGTGCCACGCATGGATCATGAAGAGTTGCCCCTGGAGAAACGGTCTCCTGTCATTGTACTGAATCCTGCTCACTCCGCGCACCAAGCAGCCGCATTCCGTGCCTCGCCAGTGTCAACCGAGCGTGTAGAATCAACTCCAGTCCACCTTCGAAGCCATGATTGAGACGCCTTCCGACGCACTTCCGAAACCTCGCAGAGCCAAAGCTGCAGCCGCCATGGTCGCCGCCGGAATTCTGCTCAGCCGCCTCAGTGGCCTCATCCGGGAGCGCTTTTTCGCCCACTATCTTGGAACCTCGCTGGCCGCCGACGCCTATCGCGCCGCCTTCCGCGTACCCAACATGCTGCAGAATCTGCTCGGGCGAAGGTGTCCTCTCCGCATCGTTCATTCCGGTTTACGCCCGCCTCCGCGCCGAAGGCCGCGAGCGCGAGGCCAGCGAACTCGCCGAAGCCATATTCGCTCTGCTGGCCCTCGTCGCCAGCGTCATCGTTGCCCTCGGAATCCTCTGTGCCCCGGTGCTCGTCAGTCTGCTCGTCCCGGGCTTCCAGGGTGAAAAGCGCGCCCTGACCATCGCCCTGGTGCGGATTGTTTTTCCCGGCACCGGACTGCTCGTCTTTGCCGCCTGGTGCCTCGGCGTGCTGAACAGCCATGGCCGCTTTTTTCTCTCCTACGCCTCGGCCGTCATGATGAACCTTGCCATGATCGCCGCCCTGGTCTGGCAGGGAGGATGGCGCGGCCAGGGCACGGTCTCGCTCGCCTATACCATTTCCTGGGCCTCGGTCGTCGGAGCCATTTTGCAATTCGCGGTGCAGGCTCCCAGCGTGTATTCCTATCTGCGCCCATTGCTGTTGCGGGTCGATCTCCGTTCGCTTCATGTGGCGGCCGTGGTCGCCGCCTTCATCCCGGTCTTCATCAGCCGAGGAGTCTTTCAGATCTCAGGCTTTATCGATCTTCAGCTCGCCAGCTTTCTTCCCAAGGGCAACGTGCTGCTCACCTACGCGCAAACCCTGTACATGCTTCCGGTATCGTTGTTCGGAATGTCGGTTTCGGCCGCCGAACTGCCTGCTATGTCCCGCGCCGTTGGCTCCGAGTCGGAGATTGCCGCCACCTTGCGCACCCGCCTCAGTGCGGGTCTGGAGAAGATTTCCTTCTTCGTTGTTCCCTCTGCCGTGGCTTTTCTTGCCCTTGGCAACGTCGTGGCCTCCACCCTCTACCGCACCGGAAAGTTCGGCGAGCAGGATGTACTCTTTGTCTGGGCAGCCCTGGCAGGGTCAGGCGTGGGACTGCTGGCGCAGACCATGGGACGCCTCTATTCCTCCACCTTCTACGCTCTGCGGGACACCCGCACTCCTCTGCGTTTTGCCCTGGTGCGGGTGGCGCTCACGCTCTGCCTTGGCTATCTCTTCGCGCTGCCTCTGCCCCGCGCACTGGGGATCGACCACAACTGGGGCGTGGCCGGACTTACCTCCTCGGCGGGCATTGCTGGATGGGTGGAATTCGCTCTTTTGCGGCGTGGATTGCAGGCCCGCATCGGCCACGTAGCCTTCTCCGCCGTGCGTGTCCTCAAGCTCTGGGCCGCCGCGCTCACGGCCGCCGCGCTCTCATTGCTGCTGGAATGGAGATTGCATCTGGGCTCGCCGGTCCTGCGCGGGCTGCTGGTTCTCATTCCCTTCGGCGCCGTCTATCTGTCGATTACGCACCTGCTGGGAGTAAGTGGATTTCTCTCGACTCTTCTGGCACGCTTCGGGTTGAAGCGCAGCTGATCCGGCTCTGGTCCTGCACGCCAACCGGAGAGCCGGTTGGCATGCAGGAGGCCCACATCCGCCTTCTTGGTGGCGAATGTGGGAATCGCAGACCTACCCCGCCGCTTTCATCTTCGTCTTGACCACCTTCATCGCGCTCCAGTCATAGCCAAAGCGCCGCCCACAATCCAGGCACACAACGTAGTGGGAGCAACCGGACGGCAGCTCTTCCGCCCAGTCCAGGTGCGCCTGGTGCTGCCGTGCCATATCCATCGAAAAGGGCACGGACATGTGAGTGTGCCGGCAACCAAACGACAACAGGTTCAGCACTTTCTCCAACATATTCAGAACACACCTCGCGGAACTTGCACTTACTTTGTGTTGCCGCTGCGCAGCAGTCCTGCAAGCAGCGGTCGATTCCACTTGCCGGATCCTAAACTAGCCAGTACGTCTGACGGCAAGCCTGAGCCATGAAAGCGCAAGCCCGGCAGCCGGCTACCGGGCCATCCGAATCCGTTACCGCGTACGCTTGCTCAGGCGCGCTCTTCAGGCGCGAACCGCTGCCTTATCCGGAACCGCGCGCGGCGGCGTCTCCACCGCTTGCGGCTTTTCGTTCACATTGGGCTTGCGGATATCGATTCCGCCCTTGAAGAATGCGCCATCCTCAATGCTGATGCGCTGGGCGATCACGTCGCCGGTCAGCGAACCTTCGTTGCGAATGTCCACCCGGTCGGTGGCCGTAACATTGCCGCGCACCTTGCCCAGAATCACCGCTTCGCGGGCCGTGATATTGGCGGCGATCACGCCATTGCGTCCCACCGTAACACGGTTTCCCGGAAGGTGAATCGAGCCTTCCACCCTGCCATCGATGTAAAGCGATTCCGATCCGGTGACCTCACCTTTGATCACGAGCGACTTTCCTATCGTGGCCTGGTCGGAGACTGCCGTCGCCGAACTCATCGGCTTCGGCGTGCTGTTGTTGTACTCCGGTGCCGGAGGCGGTGTGGAGGGCTGGCGCTGCGGTTCCGCAGGCGCGGGATTATTGCTGCCGGACGGTGTTGAGGGCTTCCACATTTTTAGTGAGTCCTTTCATTAAACAGGTCTGCACCTGCATCGCCATTCTCTGTGCATTTCGTAAGTCTGAACTGCACAATGGCTTCTAGGGTTGGCTGGTCTGTAATAAAGGCGTGCTCTTGTTCCCTGTATGCACTATATTCCAATTCGCACGGAAGTTTCTGCACTGGCTGAAATACCTCAGCCGCCTCGGGAATCGCCCCTAGTTATTTTCGTGTGCCGCGTCAGCCTCGTTCGCACTGGCCATCAAGCGTTCCATAGCCAGTCATTCGCACATCGGCCACCGACGCGGTACCATCACACCATCGACGAATGATCTCTGAAAGCGATCTGCTCCAACACATCGAAGACCAGCCCCAGCGTGCCGCCGGATACAAGCAACTCATCCGCGAGCTCTCTCTGCGGGGCCGCGAGCGCCAGGAGCTGGAATCGCTCCTCGCCGATCTCGTGGTGCGCGGCAAACTGGTCCTGGTCGCGCGCGACCGTTATGCCATCGCCTCGGCCGCCGTCAATCGCAATCTCGTCGTCGGAACCCTCACCATGCACCGCGACGGCTTCGGCTTCGTCCGTCCCGCTGGACCGCGAAGTTCGCGAGCGCCTTCAGGGCGACGTCTTCATCCCGCCCTTCGACACCGCCGAGGCGATGCACGGCGACCAGGTTCTGGTCGAGCTTTCCCCGCACTCCCGCGAGGGCCGCGCCGAAGGCCGCATCGTCCGCGTCATGGAGCGCGCCCATCCCACCGTCGTTGGAACCTTCCACTACGGCCAGCCGCCACAACTACGTGCGCCCCATCGACGACCGCATCAAGATGGACATCATCATCGCCGAGGGCGACGAGGTCGTTCCCGAGCCATCCGAGGCCGACGAGCCGCCTTGAGGTCGATCGCGTCATCGGCAGCGAAGCCAGCCGCCGTCCCTGGGAAGACCTCGAAGGGCTGGTTGTCGATTGCGAGATTACCGACTGGCCCACGCGCCACCAAGAATCCCCGCGGCCGCGTCATCGAGGTCATCGGCTACGAAGACGATTTCGGCGTTGACGTTGAGATCATCATCCGCAAGCACCACCTGCCCCACCACTTTCCGCAGATCGGTCATCGCCGAAGCCCGCGCCATTCCCATCCGCGACATTCCGCCCGCCGAACTGACGCGCCGCCGCGATTTCCGCGACCTGCCCATCGTCACCATCGATGGCGAAACCGCGCGCGATTTTGACGATGCCGTCCTCGTCCGCAAACTCCCCGATGGACACTACGAACTCCAGGTCCACATCGCCGACGTCGCTCACTACGTCCGCCCCGGCATGGACATCGACCGCGAGGCCGAGATCCGCGGCACCAGCGTTTATTTCCCGGACCGCGCCATCCCCATGCTGCCCATCGAGCTCTCCACCGACATCTGCTCGCTGCGTCCGCAGGTGGATCGCCTGGTCATGTCCTGCATCATGCAGATCGACGCGCGCGGCGAAGTCGTCTCCTACCAGATCATGCCCGGCGTCATCCGCAGCGCCGAGCGCATGACCTACGACGCGTGTCCAGCTCATTCTCGATGGCGACGCCGCAGCCCGCGAGCGTTACGCACCTCTGGTCGAAAATTTTCTGCTCATGCAGGAGCTGGCCGAGATCCTCAACGCAGAAGCGCCAGCGCCGCGGCTCCATCGACTTCGATCTTCCCGAGCCGCTCATCGAATTCGACGAGAACGGCCTGATGAAAGGCGTCACCCGCTCCGAGCGGCTCTTCGCTCATCGCCTGATCGAGGAGTTCATGCTCGCGGCCAATGAGACCGTCGCCACCTACCTCGAACACAAGGGCGTCGCCTCCATCTACCGCGTCCACGAGCCGCCCGACCCCAAGCGCGTCTACGATTTTGAAAACCTCGCCGCCGCTTTCGGCTATTCGCTCGGCATCGGCGCGCTCCCCATTTCGCGCTTCCGCATCAAGCCCGACCAGCGCGGCGCGCACAACGCGCGCTCCACCGCCCACCGCGCCAAGCCGCACGAGATCGAGATCCCGCAGGAGGTCGCCATCACCCCCGCGATGTACCAGAAGCTCGCCGCCAAAATCGCCGGCAAGCCCGAGGAGCGCATCCTCAGCTACCTCATGCTGCGCTCGCTGAAACAGGCGCGCTACTCTGAGATCAACGACGGCCACTTTGCTCTGGCCGCCACCTGTTACACCCACTTCACCTCGCCCATCCGCCGCTATCCCGACCTCCTCATCCATCGCATCCTCAAGGGCGTGCTGGCCGAAAGCGCCGAGCTTCACGAGGGCACCTGTCGCCATCGGCGTCGGAGGCCACGTCCAGCAAAACGCCGAAGCGCTCTGGCCGGCCACAGCAACCGGCTCTGAAAAAAGCTTCCAAGGGAACCGCGAAGAAAGCGCAGAAGACCGAAGGCCATCGCCCCGCGCTCCCAGGCCCCATCCCCGAGGACGAACTTCGCCATCAGGCCGAGGACGCCAGCTTCGCCGAGCGCCGCGCCGATGCCGCCGAGCGCGAACTGGTCGAGTGGAAGAAGATGAAGTTCATGTCTGACCGCGTCGGCGAAGACTTCGACGGACTCATCGTCAGCATCACCAAGTACGGAATGTTCGTCGAACTCACCGACCTCTTCGTCGAGGGCCTCATCCCTCTGAACACCATGTACGACGACCGCTACACCTTCCACGAAACCACCCGCCAGATCATCGGCCAGCGCACCCGCAAAACCTTTTCCCTCGGAGACCGTGTCCGCGTCGTCCTCGACCGCATCGACCGGGTCGAGCGCAAGCTGCAATTCGCCCTCGTCGACGAGCGCCCCACCCCCGCCCGCCGCGGCCGCAAGCGCCTTCACTACTAACGTGTAACCGAGTGGCCATCGCAACCGGTGGCGACACATCTTTCTTCATTTGGCGAATGTGGGGTCGCCCCTAGTACAATTCATTGCAGACTTCATCCGATGCGAGGATTTTCCGAATGGCACACATGGTGCAATGCGCAAAGCTGGGACGCGAGGCCGAAGGCCTCGACGAAGCGCCCTTTGACAGCCCTCTCGGGCAGAGAATCTATGAAAACATCAGCAAGCAGGCCTGGGCTGACTGGCAGAACCACATGAAGATGCTGCTCAACGAATATCGCCTGCAGCCCTGGAAGAAAGAGCATCAGGACTTCATCGTGCAGCAGATGGAGCAGTACTTCTTCGGCTCCGGTGGAGAGACTCCGGAAGGCTTCAAGCCGCCGGAACAATAACCGCGCAGCGCAAATTTAGGAAGCGCGGGCCTCAGCGCCCGCGTTTTCCACTCCGCTTGCTCTTCTGCAGTGTTAAAATCAATTCACCCCTTCGGCGCGCCTGCGCCGTAAACCGTCGGGATGTGGCTCAGCCTGGTAGAGCACTCGCTTGGGGTGCGAGGGGTCGGCAGTTCAAATCTGCCCATCCCGACCATTAAGTATTTTGTTTTCAACAGTTTACGAGTTTCTCTGTCCTTGGCTTCAACCTCTCCAATTTGTGACGTAATTGTGACGTTGTCAAGCGAGGCTACTGCCTTCCGCTTGGCTTCTTGGCGGATGTGGCTGTAGTGCTCCAGCATTTCTCTGCTGACGTGCCCCGCGATGGACATGATGGTTTGTTCCGATGCTTCTGATGACTCGGCCAACTTAGTGATTGCATGGTGGCGCAGGTCGTGGGGGCGCAGTCCTTCGAGTCCGGCTTCCTTGGTCAGCTTCCTCCATGCCGTCCGCCAACCCCGACGTCAAGGCGTTGAAAGTACAGGTCACCTGCTGCAGAGATGGTCAGTTTTGCGGTCATTGAGTGATTCTGAGCATCCGCTATGCGCAGCTTTTCTAGGTTTGCAGCTTGCTGCCGATTAGAAGCCTTCAGCGGAATCCGGTAACGCCTTCCGTCGAAGGTAAAGTCCCCCCAATAAGTTTTCCCCGCTTGAAGAATTCAGATTTCCTGCGCTTCTCGAATAAAAAAAGCGGCCAACCAGAATGGTTGACCGCCAATGCGAATGTTACAGGTGAAAAAGCCTACGGGATGAAGTACACCTGCTGCTGAGCTGAGTTGCCGTTGCTGTCCTGGGCCGATATCTGCCAGTTGTACTGTTGCCCGGTGGTCAGGCTGCTTGGACTCGCCGTGTTGGTGCTATCTGTTGGGTCGGTTGGGTAAATGATGGACGTAACAGCGGAGCTGGAGAAGCCATTGGACTTGGAGTTGTTGCCCGGTATCTGCCAGCCACTCCAGTTGTTGCCGCCATAGATATTGAACGAGTAGGTGTAATCGCTAGCGTTTGCCGGGTAGGTCCAGGTAAACGTTGGCGTGGTATCGCCGGCGACGATGTCGACGGGCGAAAGGTTGGTGACGAATGCGTCGAGCACAGCACCCACGGTAACGGTCTCTGTGTCCGAGGACCCATCGCTGTACGTGACTGACAGGTCGTAGCTGTCGGGCGCCGGAGCCACCGTCGGCCGGGCACCGTTAATACCGACACTGAAGTTGACTTGAGCGCTATCGCATGAGCTACACAAGCTAAAGTCCTGGGGTGCGATCACATTGGGACCTGAGGTTACGGTAACGATCACAGGAATCTTGGCAACTCCCCGCACATCGAAGTTGAGAGAGTAGTTTTCATTGGTGACATCCGGACCACCGCCAGAACCTGGGTTTGTCGACTTCGAGTGATTGGTTGTAAGCGTGGCATTGCTATTGGAGCTGGGCAACGTCAGTGCTGGTTCGGCTGTAGCGCCCGATATGGTCACGACGTTTGCGTTGTCGTTGCCACTGTTCGTGTTGGTAATGTCACCTGCATCAACCACACCGTCGTTGTTCTGGTCAATGATCCCGAAGAAGTAGTAACTGTTGGTGACGGCGGGCACGTAAACCGTGAACCCTACGCCGGTTGTTGGGCTTGCTACCACCGCCACATACGGAATGTTCGCGTTTTGATCGAAGAAGCCCACATACAAAGGGCCGGTTGCAGTTCCGGTAAAGTTGACCGTGCCCGTAACTTTATAGCCGGTTGTGGACGCCCCGATAACTGCACTGCCCGTGTTGGACCAACCGCTGTCCGTCGCCCCCGGTGCCGTGCCCATGGCGCGGAAGTAATACTTTTGGCTGTTGGTGAGCCCGCTCAAAATCCAAAAGTTCGTGCCATGTGTACCAGTGGCCGGGAAGGTTTTGGTGAGGGCTCCGGTGAAGGATGAGTTGGTGCTGTATTGGACCGTGTAGGAAGCAGCCTGCTCTACCTGATTTCCATTGCTGTCTTGCGTTGCAACGGGGGTGTAGACGAGCAGCGCGCCCAGGTTGGTGGGGTTCACCGAGTTAATCGAGGGATTTGAGGTGAAGGTTATCGTCGACGGACTGTTCAGCGTGACGGAAACACCCGTCGCGTTCGCGTTGGAAACGCTCACGCTGGTGCTGCCCGACGGATCGTTAGCGTTGGGAGCGCCATTGCCTAAGGTGTCCATTACGGATTGCAAGCTGTAGCTGCCAGGTCCTACGCCCCGGATCGTGAACGACCCTGGGCCCACGATGCTGGTACCGGGCCCGCTATTTCCACTGCCGCAGTTGTTGTTGTTCAGCGAGATATAAATCGGCTTGGCCGTTCCCGGCGCGTAGCTCACTGTACCGGAAACCGTGTAGCCCAGACTGACTGTAGTCGTTTGGAGGTTCGGAGTTGCAACCCCGCCACTCACCGTGACGGTTTGGCTGGCCGGGTAGAACACCGAACTCGGCCCAGTGATCGACGGAGTAATCGTGTAAGTCCCGTCGGGGATGCCCGCAAACGAGAAGTTCCCGTTGACGTCGGTGGTCTGGGGGGTGCCAACCGGACCGGAACTGTTGCTGAGGGTGACCGTAAACGTGGGCTGCGTGAGGTTGGAGTCGCAGTTGTTATTCTCAAAGATCTGGCTGCTCAGCGTAGCACCCGAGTTAACGCTGACCGAGTAGGTGTTGGAGGCAATATGGCCCTCGCCATCCATCACGCTGACAGCCAGGGAGATTGGGCCCGCCGGACCACTAGGCGTGCCGGAGATGGTTAGCACACTGCCATTTGTTACCCCTGAAAGTCCGCCGCCGCCGGTTAACAATCCAGCCGTGCTGCCGACAGGAGTGCCGTTGACCGTGAATGTGTAGCTTGGCACGCCGTTCGAGGCGGTGATGGACGCACTGTAGCCCTGCTGACCCACCGTGGTACCTGGAAGGCTAACGGAAGGCAGTGAGACCAGAGTGTACGGGCTCACGGTAATCGTGTAGTTGTTCGGGCCTATCGTCGTGCCGGTGGAGTCTTTCACGCTGGCTTGGAAGCTCACCGGGTTGCCCGCAATCGGCGCTCCGGTAATTGTTAAAGTGTTGCCGGTCGCGCTGGAACTCAGACCGTTAGATAGAGGGGTCACCGTCCAGGTGTAGGTCCCATTTCCGCCACCCGCGGTGAGCGAGCCCGAGTAGGATAATCCCTGCGTTGCCAATCCTAGCGTCCCTGTGAGGTTCAACGACGGGTACACATTGAGATTCAGCGTGGCAGACCTGGTGCCATCCGATTGCGAAGTTGCAACAATCGCGACTGCGCATGTGCTGGATGCCGGCGGGTTGTAGTTGAACGCAATCCCGGAGGCAACTTTGTTGCCCGCCCCGAGGCCCGAGAGAGTTCCACAGCCCGTGGGCGGGTTGAGCGCAGCTATTACGCCCAGACCTGCGCTGTCGTTGTTGACCGTGGGCATAATGGAAAGCGGACTATTGCCATCAATGTTCAGCGGCCCGGCTGGGGATAGTGCGACCGAGATTCCCGCCGTCACCGTCAGCCCTACGCTGGCTGTCTTTGTTCCATCGGACACTGACGTAGCCGTTGCTGTCGCAGTGCATGGAGTAGCTGGTGCGGTGAAGGTGTTTGGAGATCCCGAGGCACCGGAAGCAAAGAAAAGGCTACCGCAACCCGTCGCCGGATTTAGGCTCCAGTTCACACCCTGACTCAGCACGTCCTTTGAAATCGTCGCCGTGAGTTGCTGCGTTCCACTTAAATTTACGTAAGCCGTACCTGAAGGCGAGATGCTAATCGCCAAAGGCGTCACAGTAATCGTCGTCGACGATTTTCTCGAACCATCCGCCAACGACGTGGCTGTGATCGTCGCCACGCATGGCACCGTACCCGCGACCGAGTTGGGCGGGGTGAAGCCGTTCGTCGAGGTGTTGCCGCCGACGGCCACAACAGGAGTTCCCAGCGAACCACAGCCCGTAAGCGGGCTCATGCTCCAGCTGATGTCGTTGCCTCCGGCCGCGTCGTAGCTGACCGAAGCCGAGAGCTGAATCCCCGGCGAGGCCTGCCACACGGACGCGGGCAGAGTGATGCCTGTGGTGCCCGAGGTGATCGCGCTCATCGCAATCGGGTTCGCTGTAATCTGCACCGGAGCCGATTTTTTCGTGGAGTCATCGGTGGAGGCGGCGGTAATGGTCGCAGTGCAGGCCGCCGCTAGTGGCGGCTCCGCAGGTGCTGTGTAGTTGATCGATGTACCGGAAGGGGGCGATAGCATACCGCAACCTGTGGCTGGTGAAATCGTCCACGAGATGCCTTGTCCGCTACCGTCATTCTGAATCGACGCCGTTAATGCCGTCACCGTGCTGCTTGTCACCTGCTGCGCGCCCGTCGGCAACGTGATCGCAACCGTGGTCGGAGTCACCACAATGCTGGCCGTGGCGGACTGAGTGCTGTCGGTCACGGAACTTACTTTCACAACGGCTGTACACGTTGCCGCCAAGGAAGGCCCGGCGGTGTAAGTCACCGTCGCCCCGGAGCCGGACAGCGAACCACAACCAGAGGTCGGGTTCAAGGTCCACGCCAGTCCACCATTATTGAGATCGTTGGAGATATTCGCCGTCAGCGACTGTTGCGCGCCTTCATTGAGGGTTGACGGCACGGCACCAAGTCCAACCTGGATGTTGGGATTAATCGTAATGAGCGGTGAGGTTGCGACCTGTGACGGGTCTGTCACCGAAGTCGCAGTTGCCGTCGCCGTGCATGGCGACGCTGGCGCCACCGGAGGAGTATAGGTGGCAGAGGTACCGGCGCCCCCGATTGAGCCGCAGCTCCCTGCTGTAAGCGCCCAAGTCAAGCCCTTGTTAGCGGCATCGTTTGCGATTGTAGCCGTAAGGCCCACCGCGCCTTTGTCGTCGTACTCAGTCACCGCAGCCGCAGGAGTCGCGATCGCAACTATAATTTCGTCGACCGTAAAGGTCGTCACCATGGTCTGATTGCTATTGATCGTGGATGCTGCCGTAATCGTTGCCGTGCAGTTCGAACCCAGCGAGGACGGCGACGTCCACGTCGCCTGCTCGGGGTTTGTCGTGCTCGGCGTAAGCGTTCCACAAGTAACTGCGCCGACTATGTTCCGATGAACCGATCTTGACGGCCTGCGCGCCGACTCGGTGGCGGCGGGAACGAGGCTCCACTTGACCGGATCGCTCGCGCCCGTGGCTTCATTGTTCAGGGTTGCGGTCAGCGTAACTGCCGCCGCTCCTGAGCCAAATGTCGTGGTTGTACCTGCACTCGACGAGACCGACACCGTGATCGCTTTGGCCGTCAATGCTAACGTTGAAGCCTTCGATGTATCACTAACTGATGTCGCCGTAATCGTCGCCGTGCAAGTCGCATCCAGCGTCGCAGCCGCCGGCGCATTGTAAGTCGCCGACGTTGTTGTCACGTTCGTCAGCGTGCCGCAACCTGCTGAAATTCCCCAAGTCACGCCACCATTCTTGGAGTCATTCGATACACTCGAAGCCAGTGCAACTGACGAGCCCGCAGGGACGGAAGTCGAAGTAGGCGCAGCAATGGAGACGGCCATTGGCTTGCTCCCACCGCCGCCGCAAGCTGTCATGAATGATAAGAGAATCAACGCGAAGAGAGGAACTGCGACGCAATATTTGCGCATGGTGCTCCTTTGCACGACCATTTCCAGATTTACTTCAGTACATCCCCAGGGTTAGGCCCCACTGCACACTTCAAGTGCCCTTCCGGCGGAATGATTCCGGCGGATTTGTTTGTGTTATGGCTGCTTTGGTTGGAATCGTTGGCACATCACGGCTCGCGCGTCGATCCAGCAACCCTCTTCAGCGAAAACCATGGCCGTCGCATCCGTGGCACTGAACCACGCGGCTCCTGTTGCAGGTCCGCGCGCAGCAGAATCCAGCTCTGCTTTAGGCACATGATGACACTCAATCGGAAGAAATTTTGTGATGACCATCACGGGATTAAGTGATCGTCCGTAGAACTATCGCGGCACCTTCAGTAAATCGGGAAGCGGAAATGGCGATTTTGAAGCAGTTCCCGCCCTCGTGGGCACCCGATAGGGAGCCTACCCTCAAGGCGGACATAGCGGCGGAAACTGCAGTTTTAATGGAGTCACGAGGCTTTTCTGAATCCGAACCGGAAGGATCGACGATAGCGGAACCACGCATGGAAAAGCTTCGCCGGATGCGCTCTTCGTTGGTGATCACGCATTCTCCTCTAGCCGGACGCTCTGCCCCTTGCAGCAGCATTCCGTTTGCATCGGGTGGTGGCAGAATCGCTGCACTCAGCAATAGCCGCCTCCCATCCATAGCGCCTCCCCGGCAGGAAGGACTTCTTCAATCACCGACCAGGGCCCACCTTGAACTACGAGGTACTTCAGGTAAAGTTCGGCAGCTTGCCGATCTGGCGATGCGAGGAGGGTTCGAGCGGCATCTTGGACGCGCTCTTTCGGCAGCGAGGCGAGGTCGAAATTTTCCTTAATGATTCCCTCCGAATGTGGAATCGCCAACAATTCAAGATAGCTAGCAATCGTTGCACGATGATCGTAGAGCAGACTGATCTCCGAGCATGCCTTCGCCGGCACCTGTCCGAGATGATGGATAGGGATCGCCAAAGACTAAAAGACGTGAAAAAATCAGTTAGGACCGCAGATGAACTCCCGTGAAAGCGGATGACCTACGGTGTTTTGTATCGGCGCTCATCCGCGTTCAATTGGGTACACTCTAGGAACAATTACGAGATGCGAAAAGGGTCTACGAGAAAACCACAGGGGAACGAGCCCGCGACGCACGGCAAGAACTATATAACGCCGAGCGGGCTGCAGCGCCTCAAAGACGAGCACCGGTTTCTGCTCACCAGGGAACGCCCGGCCGTCGTGGAGGTGGTGGCGTGGGCTGCCAGCAACGGCGATCGCAGTGAAAACGCCGACTATCAGTACGGCAAGCGGCGGCTGCGGCAGATCGATGGGCGGATTCGCTTTCTTTCGATGCGCATCGAAGCCGCGGAAGTAGTGGACCCGGAAGCTCCAAGAGCGGGGCAGGCGAAGACGAGGGCATTCTTCGGAGCGACCGTAGGCTATGCCAATGCCGCGGGAGCCGAGCGAGTGGTGAGCATCGTGGGCGTCGACGAGGTCGATCTCAACCGCAACCACATCAGTTGGGTGTCACCTCTGGGGCGCGCGTTGACGAAGTCGGCAGCGGGCGACGACGTGGTTCTCCAAGCACCGGGCGGTACAGAATACCTGACCGTGCTGGAGGTGCGTTACGAGCGTATTTCCGTGGAACCGTTCCGTGAACCACCTGGTTCCGAGGCCTCGGCAAAGGGACTCCCTCGGCGACGCTAATCCACCTTTGGCTCGGAGCAGTACCACTCGACGCGTTCGTCGGTCGCGTGCCGATATCCACGCTGCGCGTCCGCCGAACTCAAGGTGTTTAGAACGGCTGATTTCGCTTGAACTAGGTCTGGAAGAGACACCGGATGCCTCTTGCGCTTTTTCGTCGATCCAGTCGCCATCGTAAGAGGCTCCTTGCCGCGCGACGATGTTGCGCTGGTCGTTTCCGGTTTGCCCGCGATCCAGGTGGCTTGGACTGCGATTCGCAATCCGCTCTTGCGCGTTGGCGTGCAGCCGCTGCTGTTTCTCTTGTCTCTGCTGTCGTTTTTCTTGCTGATGGCGGCAATTGCACCCTTGGTACGAACTATCTCCTCAGACCCCGTTAAGCTGCCGGCTTCCCCCAAATATTTCACTGGCCTAAAGTCCTCGAAAATCGAGGACTTGCAGAGATGTCTGAGTTCCGCCGCATGACCAGCACGCGAGCCGCCGCTGCCTCAGCGAGTGAGCACCATGCCTACGCAGGTGTGGCTGACTGTCAAGTTGCTCTCCTTTCACGGCCTCCGCCTTCGAACACTACGGCTTTAATGCAATTCCAGCCATTGCCCAGCCCGCGCTCCCGCCCTGTGTTGCGGTCGCGGTGGCTGATGTGGAAGCTGCAACCTGATCCTCGAAGATAAAGTACTTCTGCGAGTTTCTCAGGGTGAACCCGCTCCCCGCAGTGGACGAGCCATTGTTCGCTAAGCCGAACCCAACCACCAAATCGCCCGCGGTAACAGCAAAACTTCCGCTGGATAATGCGGTGCCTCTGCCCGATACGCCCATGTTGCCGCTGCCGTCGACCGGGCTCGACGTTGCGACTTCGGAGTACTCGTTTATATTGAGTCCGACGAAGGTCGCACCAGTCGCCGTGAAGGTGACAGTGTTGGGAGAGCTTGACCCCGCGCAGTTTGGCACGACGTAAATGGCAAGCTGCTGGAAAGCAGTGGTGTAGACAAAATCCGGCCCCATTACAGGCGAGTACTTATTTCCGTTACTGTCCGTGAGTACAAACTTAATTCCAGTAGTTGGAACGTTTGCCTCAACCCCAATCACCAGCGTGTCTCCTGCCGTGTTGCTGGAGAATGTTGCCGTAGTGGTTGTTCCAGATGCTTCGTTAGAGGCACCGCGCACCCAGGTTGGAACGGGATTGGTGTTGGGCGTGATCATCGCGTTTGAGCCCGCGCAGTTGTTGGCCCGGTTGGTTTCAGTGAATCCGCTGTAGCTGGAATTGGCGCACGCCACAACGTAGTTTGTGCCCGTGATCCCGGACGGCAAAGTCAGAGTAGTCGTTGCGGTGTTACTGCTGCCCGGAGCGAGGCTCGAAACCGTGCGGTTGCCCAGGTAAGTGCCGCTCGTCGCCGTCGCTGAACCAGTCAGGTAGAACCAGGTGGTCGAGCCCGGAGCCACGCCGATGCTGTCGGTAACTGTATCGGTCACCTGTACGGTTCCGCCGCTGACAAAGCTACCGCTTACGCTTACTCCCGACTCAGCCAGATCGGCGCTAGCCACGGCAATCGCTGCTGAGCCTGCGCAGTTGTTGGCCATGTTCTTCTCGCTGAATCCGTTGTAGCCTGAATTGGCGCAGGCCACAATGTAGAATGTGCCTCCAATGCCGGCAGGTAAAGCCAGAGTAGTGGTTGCCGTATTTGCAGTGCCCGCGGTCAGGCTCGGAACGCTGCGGTTGCCCAAGTAAGTGCCGCTTGTAGCCGTGGCCGAACCAGTCAGGTAAAACCAAGTCGTCGAGGCCGGAGCCGTGTTCACTGCGTCATTTACCGTATCGGTCACTTGGATGGTGCCTCCACTGGCAAGATTACCGGTCACACTTACTCCCGACTCGGAGAGATCGGCGCTAGGTACCGCAATCGCGGCTGAGGCGGCGCAATTGTTGGCCATATTGCTCTCCGTGAATGCGAGGTAGCCAGCATTGGCACAAGCCACAACGTAGTAAGTGCCAGCGATATTAGCAGGCAGTGTCAGTTGGGTTGTTGCCGTGCTAGTGTTGCCCGCGGCCAAGCTCGGAACACTCCGCTGACCCAGGTAAGTACCGTTCTGTGCCGTAGCCGAGGCAGCCAGGTAGAACCAGGTAGTCGAGGCCGGAGCCACTCCACCACTATCCGTCACAGTGTCAGTTACCTGGATCGGACCGCCGCTGGAAAACGTGCCCGTAACGCTGACCCCTGACTCGGCCAGATCAGCGCCGGCCACCTGCATAGGAGACAATACTGTGCAGTTGTCGCTGTAAGTCGTTTCCACGACGGCATCGTTGTAATTCGCGCACGCAATCGGGTAGTAGGCTCCGTTGAGGTTCAGCGGCAACGTAAAGGTTGTGGTCACGGCTCCGGAGTTTGCACCAGCAGCCAGGGAGTTCACCAAATTCGTCCCAAGGACGGCGCCAAGGGTCTTGCCGTCGGTAGACAGATAGAACCCCGTCACCGAGCTGCCGGCACTGACGTTTCCCTGATTGGCGACGTTGGAACTGACCGACAGGTTGCCGCCGGAGACAGGGTTTGCGGTGAGGACACTGAAGCTGCTGAGGATCAAATCCGGCCCACCTGCGGCAATATTCCCAGAAACGCCGCTGATAGCAGTGGTCGTCGTGTCCGTTGCACTGATTGTCTCGCTCCCCTGTTTCACCAGCGTCGCGATGAATGTGCGGCTGCCGTTGGTCAGGGTTGAATTCGCCGGCAGCGTGGCGCCAGGATCGGAACTGGTGAAGTGCACCGTGCCGGTGTAACCGATGCTGATGTTACCGGCGCTATCCAGCGCGGAAACCGCAAACGTGAATGGCGTGTTCAAAACTACTGACGAAGGCGTGCTTACTGCAAGGTGCGTGGCGGGACCGGCGGTGACTGAAATGTGGTTGGAGATACCGGCAATCGTTGAGTTGGCCGTATCGTTCGCCAGGATTGTCTGCGTTCCTGCTGTTCGCAATGTTGTGGTGAACGTACCTACGCCCTTCGTCAGTGTGGCGTTGGCCGGCAACGTCGCCTGAGGATCGGAACTGGAGAATGTCACGGTGCCACTGTAGCCGGAATTGAGAGCTCCCGAGCTGTTCAGCGCTGTTACTGTTATGGCGAACGGAACACCCGAAGCTGTCGAGGATGGACCGCTCACCGTGAAATAACCGTTGACGTTACTGTTGACTGTAACCTGCGCGGTACCGGTGAACCCTTCGGAGTGAGTGTCAGTGGCGGTGATCGTCTGTGAGCCAACGGCCCTCAGGGTTGCGGCGTTGCTGAAGGTATGCGAATTATTATCATTCGCCGTGAAGGTGTAGGTTGCGGGCAGCATGGCCGACCCGTCGCTGCTGGTGAATGCGACCGTGCCGGTGTACGGCGGAACGAGCGCCACTCCAAGACTGCTTTGAACCGTGAGAGATAGAGTAAGCGGAACGTCGGATGACACGCTGGACGCCGCCGATAAGGTAAACGTGGGCGGGGCGCTGACGCAATCCTGCTGCAGGTTTGACCATATCTTCTGCACCGTGTACGCGCCTCCGGGCAGCAGAGTCTGATTCTGGGGATAGCCGCTGGCATTGCAGACGTCGGCGATCTCACCCCAGGTAGTGTCGTACCAACCCAGAGGGTAGGCGAACTGATAGGCTACCCCGGCTGCGGTGTCGGTGATAGCTTCGGCTAATTCGTGAGAGGAAATGGTTGTAAGGTCCTGGATTTCCGTACCAGCAGCGCACTCCGTAGAGCAGGCCTCAGTGGGACCTTGGTCGGGGAATACGCCGTAAGGCACATACAGGTTGTTTTGCACCACCGTGCCATGATAGGCGCAGAAATCCACGCAACTGGAGTACCCATCCAGCGTGATCGTAAGTCCCGGCGGGAAATAGATCATGTAGAGTGTAGTGTCATCACCATTGCTGTCCGTAGCGGGCGCCGGCAGATGACCGGCGTTGATCTGAGCCAGCAGTTCGGTCTGGATCTGGCTGTCGTCCAAATCGCCTCCATTGTTGCCGATGGAAGGAGCGATCGTGTACTCTGCGCCCAAGGTGCCGCGACCGATAAATTCGTTCCCCGCCGTTCCCCCACCAACAGGACTCACCCCGTTTGTGCTGTACTCAGAAAGCATATCCAAAAAATTGCTGTTGGTAATCGCCGTAAAAAAGCCGGGAATCCCTGCGGCGACCAGCGGATCCACACTTTGACCCCAGTACACCACCACCACCTGAACATTGGAAATCACGGGGCCGCCGTAGTACAGGGGATCTGCCACCTCGCCCCCATCGGCCGATGATTCGATTTCCGGCTCATCGATTATCGGAGATGCTTGCGAGTCTGCCGCCTTGGGGTGCTCCGCCCCTTTCTGGATGGCGAGGCGCTTCTTGGCGCCGATGGTGTAGTACATGTGCGGCGGGCGTCCCGGCGCGCTGACAGCTTGACCCGTGCTGCTCTGCGGTTTGGATGGCTGCGCAGCGGCTAGCCCTGCTATCGCCAACATGGATATTAAGCAAAGGATCAGCCGCGTCCGCGGGATCCTGCGGGTGTTGATTTTGAACAGGCAGGGGGTAGCAACGCACGACGGAGCGCGATTGAAAGAAAACATTTGCTTGCCTTTCGGAGCAGGCAAGCCGATAATGTGCGTCTGAGGACTGACAGCTATCGGTTTGCCGAAAGTTGTTGGTTTGCGAGCCCGCCTGTAGATTTCAGCTACAGGCGGGCTCTATTTCTTTAGGGCGTTGGTTAACTATTCTGGCGAAAAAGACGCAAGTCTGGTCAGCAATACTGCTTGCAATATCTAGAGATGTGAGCTACTCGATGCTGGTTGCATGTACGTGCCTTCATTAGGTACCTTTAATTTATTGCGTGCACCTGTATGGCTACCTGCTGCCGGCGCCCGAAAACTCCATTGTTTGGAGCGCAACCTAGAGAAGATTTTCCGCATCTCTCGCTGTTGATAATCGTGCCCTGAATGCATTGCTCAAAGTTATTCTTTCGGTGAAGTCGATCTGCGTCGAAAGCAGCGCAGATCGCAAGTACGCGCATCAATGGAGCACATCTCTCACTAACTCTATGGAAAGATTCCAGATTTTGGCGCAGCCATGGTGGGTCAACCTCCTGTTTCTCGTACCTGCACTTTCCTATCTCTTCTGGCGGCGAAAAGGATTACTGCTTAGCTCTGGAAGCCTTCTGACGCTGGCATTGTTTGGCGCATCTTTCGGCGTCGTGGAAGCAGCCGTGGTGGTTTACCTGCGTGCCGCCGCAGACGTGCCTGGTCATCACAGCAACCCAATTTCCCAATCTCAAAATTCATCCGAGGCCTATCAGGAATTGGTATCGTCGGTCGCTCAATTTCCGCAAAATTTGCGCACCATTGAGGTCTTTCGCGAGGCGGCGACGATGGTCATGCTAGGCTGTGTCGCGCTGCTCGCGGGTGCTGGCGCGAAGGAGCGTTGGGGGGCTTTCCTATGGGCATTTGCGGCGTGGGACATAACTTACTACGTGGGGCTCTGGGCGACTTTACGCTGGCCATCTTCACTTAAAGACTACGATGTGCTGTTCCTGATTCCGGTGCCGTGGGTCGCGCAGGTATGGTTTCCGTTGCTGGTAAGTTCTCTAACCCTACTCGCGGTTGCCGTCTCTCCAAACTCTCCGAAGAAGCGGGAACTCTGAGCCCAAATGTAACACCCTGGCAGAGGCGCTCTAGAAGTTTGTCGCGGAATAGTGGAAACTTCCAAGATGTTTATCGGGTTGCTCGCAACCGCTACGAAGAAGCGCAGCGCGGGCTTCGCTGCCTACCTTCGCCATTTCGGCCCGCTCGGTTTGTTCTCCTTGGCCATTCTGGACAGTCTGCCGTTTCCAACATTCGGTGGTCCCGACATTCTGACTGCCATCCTCGCCGCCCGTCACCATGACCCGTGGTATGAGTATGCAGCGGCGGCGACCGCAGGTTCGTTGCTAGGGGCCATGATCACCTTCAGGCTGGCACGCCGTGCAGGTATCGAATATCTGAACAAACATTTCGGAAGTGGTCGCGTGCCCCGCCTCCTGAAGTTATTCGAGACGTGGGGTACCGGGGCTCTGGCCATTTCCACCGCCGTGCCTTTTCCTACCCCCACCAGCTTCTTGTTCGCGGCCGCCGGAGCTTCTGAGTACCCTGCGAAGAAATTCCTCATCGTGGTCGGACTCTGCAGGGCTGCACGCTATTCGCTCATTGCTTTCCTGGCTGAGCATTACGGACGGCACTTCGTTCGTGCAGTTCGTAATCCCGGCCAATACTGGGGCTGGCTGTTGCTCTTCGCCGGCATTATTGCGGGCATCGTTGTCACCGGGATTGTGATCAACAAGCGGTTGGCCGCCGAATGAGGAGGAGATCAACGCGGCGGGATTCGGATTCGGGGTTGCCGGATACGGGCGTGACCTACTCGTCCATAGGCTTGAAGTCGAAGCTGATGTTCTTCAACCACTCGAAGATGATTTCTCCATCCTCGCCTTCCCAGAAATAGGCTTGGTTCAGAAAGAGCATCGTCGCCCACTCCACAAGTTCCTGCTCGGAAATGTGCCGGGACCGGCGGCGTTGAAGTGCGGCTTCCAAATGCTGCCGAGTGACCTGAATACCCGGCTTCGGTGGAGGAAAGTTGCAGTCCATAAAACGCCTGCCTGCTTCCGCCACGAAATTGAAGTCAAGGATTCCTCGAAGTTTAAAGCGCACTTCCTCCAGATGTGCTTCGAATTCGAGATATCGCTGGAGAACTTCAAGCTGTGCGGGAGTGAGTGTATCGGTCATTGCCGTTTATCCCCGGTCGTCAAGCAAGTCGGATTCTACGGAGAAGGACGTTTGCGAAAACTCCGGGAATTCTCAGCGAGCATATTACGCCTCCCTTTCACCGGAGAAAAGCGTGTATCTGAGATCGCAGAACATGACCGCACCTCCAGTCTCGATACCGGTTCGTGCCGTGGTGAAATTCATCAGCTCTCCGCAAGCGGGACGATCTCAGGGGCAGCGATTCACCAGAAGGTAAACTATTCCGGAGCTGAAGTCACTGTTTTGCTAATGGTATGAAAAGGGCGAAATAGTTGATTAGGTGATGAATTGTCTTTCTGCTAAACAGTTGGAGATGAGTAACGGCTGGCGGAGGGTGGCCGGCGCGAAGCAGCGGCCTGCTTCCGCCCATGCGCTCTCTTGTCGTGCCAGTTAGACCGTACTGGACTTTTTCGCCATCATGGTGCGCACCCATCGCTGCGCTTCAATCTGCCAACGGCATACCTCCAGTTCCGTACAACCTGCCTTCTCGCAAAGTTGGGGCAGGACTTCCCAGTTGCCGCGCGCGCTCGCAATGGCTACCTCCAAGACATATCGCAGCTGGTTAGGCACGCCGGTCAACGCGTCTCGGCAGAGCTTCGTAATTGGGATCTGCTCAATGATCTGGGCCTGGGGCCGATCGAGGACGGCGTCCAACAGCGAGAACAGACCGGTCAGGAAGTAATCCGTCGATGGCAGGCCCTGGAGCTCAGCGAACATCTCGCAGAAGCGCGCGCGGACCAACGCCATTCGGATCAACTCGGCGGAATGGGGACCCGCCAGGCTGATCGCCCCAACTAGAGATACCCACTTGCGGAGTTGGTCCCGGCCAAGCAGATTCAGCGCCTGGATAATCGAGTGCACCGGGGAAACGCCGAAGGCCGCAGAGTTCAGGTAGCGCAGCAGCCGGTAGCAGAGCGACGGTTCCTCACGGATCGCGCGCTCGACCGCCGCAAGATCGATTTCGGGTTCGAACACTTTACGCAGGATCTCCAGATATCCCAGGTGCACACTGGGCAGATCTTTGGCCGTCATGGTCACGGGACGGCAGAAAAAGTATCCCTGGAAGAGCGTGTATCCCATCTTTACTGCGGCTTGGAATTGTTCGTGAGTCTCCACCTTTTCCGCAAGCAGCTGCACTCCGCGCCTTCCGAAGCGCCGGGCAATCGCATTCTGTTGTGCCGCGTCGGTAAGCAGAAAATCCACCTTGATGATGTCGGCAATCTCAAACAGAGCCAATCGATCCTCGGTGGAAACAATATCGTCGAGCGCGATGCGGTAGCCCGCCTGCTTCAGGCGGTAACACTGGCGAACCGTCTCTTCGTCGTCGGGAACATCTTCCAAAATCTCCAGTACCACGATCTCTTTCGGAAGCGTGCCTGCGACCTCCAGGCACAGCGATTCACGAGTACAGTTGATGAACGCGGGCAGGCCTTCGGTGAACGACTCAGCGCCCAGCAGCAACGAAAGATCGATCGTGGATTGGGTTGCACTCTCGGCATTCCCATCGAAGAAGGAAATGTCAGCCCGGGAGCGAAAGAGCAGTTCGTAAGCGTAAACGTCTCGCTTGCAATCCAGAATCGGCTGGCGCGCGATGAAGCGCGTCTCTCCCCCCGTGAGCCCTTGGGACGGGGTCATGGTGCGTTCCACGGATTGGAGAGTTGAGGGCATTTCATGTTCTTCCATCGCTCCGATTCTGCTCGAATGATTTCTCAAGGGGATCATCGGCCAGAGGAGGCAAAACCTTCAGCCAGCGGAGGCTTGATTTTTCCTGGCCCGGGCTCATCACTGCGCTTTTCCAACGGAATGTGGTACCGTCTCGCCTGGTTGAACGCCTCGAAATCCGGCGAGGTCAGCGACCGCTACGTGCGGTAATGCTCTGGTACGAATTGATGCAGTTATAAGCTGCTGGAACTCCAGCGACCATTTCGTCACGAAAGCGGAACGATATGGAAAAGAAGAAGCTCACCGGCGGGCGTGACCCTCGTAGCATCTGCGCGACGCCCGGGGAGGGTCCACGGAAGGTCAGGATGAAACGCATTCTGCAACTGCTGCTGCTCGTAATCACATCGATCGCACTGTTTGCTCAATCGGCTCATCCGCCACTGACGAACGCTGACGTACTCAAGATGGTCAACTCCGGCATGGCCGAGCAGACCATCGTCCTTCTCATACAGAACGGAGCGGCTGCCTTCGATACTTCGCCCAATACCCTCATCGCATTAAAGAAACAAGGTCTATCGGACCAGTTGCTGAACGCCATGATATCTGCTCCGGCAGCCATGGACGCCGCGCCGAGCCGGGCTGAGCCCAAGGATTGCGGTAAGCTGTTGGACGCTGCCCTGGACGCCGTCGGACCGCGAAGCAAACTGGTCGCGGTGAACAGTAGCCGGTGGAAGGGAACGGTCGTCACCGCAGGCACGACCTCCAGGTTTGAGCATGCGGAGGTTTACCCCGATAAGGTTTACGTTCTGGTGCAGACGGCGAGCGGCGCCACCGCGAGAATGGTCATCACCGCTGAATTTGGTTACCAGAGTTTAGGTCCGATCACCAGCCCTATCGCAGACCCAACCGTTGAGTCTTCCCGTCGCGCGATGGAATTCAGCCCGGTTGTGATTGCACAACACCGGCAGGACTACGTTTGCGTAACCGGAGAAACCGAACAAATTGGAGGAGTTGCTTCTCCCACGCTCACGATCAGCAAGGCCGGGCATACGGTAAGTTGGAGCATCGACCCGGCGACCAAGCGGGTCTTGAGGGCTAGGTTCTCTCTCCCAGGCGCGGGCGAGGTCGTAACGAATCACTCCGACTGGCGGGCAGTTAGCGGTTTCATGTTCCCATTCAAGAGCCAGGCCACGCGCGACGGGCACACCATCGAATCCACTATCAGCGATTACACGGTGAATCCTGAACTTGACCCTAAGCTGTTTGATCCGCCAAGCGAACAACCTTCTGCGCTGTTTCCGCTGAATGGCAACTGGAAGTAATGGAACGATCGGACGGCGCATTTACCGCTGGGTTTACTCGATTGCGGGTATACTGCTTTTACGAGTAGGATGTGGGATTTCTCCAGGTAGCCGACGCGCTTTTAGCTTGCCAGCGCGTGACGTGGTGTTCAGGAGAGGAACGATTGCAATGGACCGCACTGTCATCGAGCATTTTATTGCCACCAACGATCCAGCCGCCACCGTCGCCACGCTGGCTCATTCGCGCAAGATCCTGATTGCGGCGAATACGGTTCAGGAATTGGACGCGATCCGGAAGGTATTGACGACGCGTGTGTTGTGGCTTCTCGGTTCGCAGAGCGAGAGCGACCGCATGCGCTCGCTTCAGGCATTTGAGGACTCAGCCGAGGCTGCCCTCTTGTTTTCCCTGGACGTGGCAAAGGGCTGGCTGACGCAGACCTGCAGTATCCTTGTCGCAGTCGGCTATCATGCTGAGACGCCTGAGATGGCGGTTTCCCTGGAGCAACTTATCGCGGCCAGACCGGCAACCACCATCTACGTCAACTGCCACCCTCCAAAGCGCGATGAGGGAGGGCCAACCGTTGTCCACGGCCTGCTCAAGGAATGCCCCGAATGTGAGAAACTCAAGGCGCTGCGAGCCAACACGGTCCAGCAAATAGCCTGAGGCATGGCGAATTGACAGGCGGCGGATATGCGCGCAGGCGAGAGCCGCGGGCGGCTTTCAGTGCGGCCGGGCGGCAGGTTCCTTAGAAACTCAAAGAAATTTCACTCCGGTCGGCAGGAATCCGGAGGTTGATTCCACGTTCGCGGTTGGCGGCAATCGTCGCGTTGATATCGAGCATGCTGATCGGAATGGTGCGCTGCTGGCGATCGACAGTGACGTTCAGCTTATCGTGCGTGAGCAGATAAGTCTGAGCTTCCAGCCGCTCACCGCTGGTCAAAATAAACATCGCCGGCGGTAATGGTTTGGATGCTGCTGAATCCGCGGTGGCCGGCAACTCGATTACCTTCGGGTTGGGGGCGGGAGCTTCCCGCGCCATCGACCTCGATCTGCCGGGCGGCACCATCATCATTGGGGGAGGCTGTTGGTCATCAGCCGGCTCGCCGTAACCGTCGTCATACCAACCGTAGCCATCGTCCCAGTATGGATAAAGAATTCGCGTTGTTGCGATTGTTGCGACGACGAGAATTCCCCGCCAAGCCATTGCGCGAACCCGGATGCCTGCCAACACCGGACCCGACCCCTGCCCGGGCAGTTCCACCCCGAGCGGCACCACCTCCTCGTTGTGCCTGGAGATTCCCGGCAAACAGAGTAGAGGCGGCCAGCAACGCAAGTACAAACGTTCGCTGCATGGCGGTATTGTAATCCAGAAATCAATCCCCCGCTCCGTATTCAGAAGGCTTTCTTTTTCCATCCGATGGAGAGCGGCGGCTCATCCCTGCTAGGAAACTTTGGCGGCAAGCTCATCGAGCACGACCGCTGCCTTGTTCACCTGATCGACCCCGAAGACCGCCATTGGCGATGTGGAACCTGCTTCCAGCCCGCAGTAGGAGTAGTTGATATTGATCTGGTTTTCGCCCAATCGCACCGCCGCGCGCCCCAGTTCACCCGGACGATGTTCCAGCGTCACTACGGCTACGTCGTCTTCCTCGAAGTTCGCGCGCAATTTGCGCAGCACCTCCAGAGCGGTAGCCGGATCATCTACCACGAAGCGGGCCAAGCTCTCGCCCTGCTCCACGAACGACTGAAAAGCCAGGATGTTCACGCCTCGCTCCGCCAAGGCGAGGCAGCATGACCCCAGAGCCGCCGGTTTGTTCTCGATCGTTACCCTGAATTCCTTCGCTTTTGCCATGCAGCTTGATCTCCTTTCGGAAACGTCGACAACGTCGAACCACTGCCTTCGATCTTATCAGCCCGGCCGGTTCGGCGGCGAAACGTGCGCGTCACAACATTGTGTGCGAGCGTGTTCGGGCCGCGCCCGCCAACGTTTCCCGATGCAACTCTATCGGATTGCAGACGGATCTAATTTCGCAACGAGGTACATCATGAGCACGATTGACGATGCCATCAGGGCAAACGAAAGCTACAGCCGCGGCTTCGATGGAGCCGATCTGGCAATGCCGCCTGGCCGGAAACTTGCGATTGTTGCCTGCATGGACGCTCGGCTTACGATTGAGCCCATGCTGGGGCTGAAGATCGGGGAAGCGCACATTATCCGCAACGCCGGAGGCATCGTCACCGACGATGTGGTGCGCTCGCTGATCATCTCTGAGCAACTGCTGGGCACGCAGGAGGTGATGATCATCAATCACACCGATTGCGGCATGTTGACCTTCAAGGACAACGCCCTCCGCACTCGATTGATGAATTCAACGGGCAAACTTGCGGTGGCTCCGGCACGGTTTTATGCCTTTGATGATGTCGAGCAAAACGTACGTGAGCAAGTGATCAAGCTGCGCTCGCATCCATGGATTCCGCAGCAGATTACCGTTCGGGGTTTTGTTTACAACGTGAAGAGTGGCCGGCTGAAGGAAGTCACCGGAGCCGAACTTCGGCGGGTGGCGTAGAACCCATGGCCATGGCTGCGCTCACGAATGAGAAGTGTACCGCCTGCCGCCGCGATTCCCCGCTCGTCACCGAGGCGGAGATTCAGGAGCTGAAGTCTCAGGTTCCAGAGTGGACGCTGGTGGAGAACCGGGGCATTCAGCAGTTGGAGCGGGTATTTGCGGCAAAAAATTTTGCGGAGGCGCTGGGCTTTACCAACCGGGTAGGTGCTCTTGCCGAAGCCGAAGGTCATCATCCGGCAATTCTCACCGAATGGGGCCGGGTTACGGTGACCCTGTGGACCCACAAGATTCACGGGCTCCATCGTAACGACTTCATTATGGCCGCGAAGATCGACGCTCTCGCTCCCGAACCCTAAGCGGTTGCAGCAAAGGCAACTACCCCACGTTAGCCAACAGCAGGCGAACATGGGGCACCGCATTGCAGGAATGCCGCGCTGGACGGCTACGTA
The DNA here is from genome assembly GCA_963779365.1 of uncultured Acidobacteriota bacterium. Lineage (GTDB taxonomy): Bacteria > Acidobacteriota > Terriglobia > Terriglobales > Acidobacteriaceae > TOLSYN. The sequence goes on from CAVZYB010000014.1 coordinate 276,200, forward strand.
CGGCGGTCCGATTCTTCTTCGAGTTCGCTATGCCGAATGAGACTGATGCCGGCCGACTGCAGTTGGGCGAGCGCAGCATCAGGATTATCGAAGCGAAAGATCAGAGTCGCTTTTTCTCCCCGGCCGAAGGGAAAGGCATACATGTACTCGATGTTGACGGATGATCCTTGCAGTGCTCCCAACACCTGAGACAGGCCGCCGGGATGGTCGGGAACCTCCACGGCCAGCACCTCGGTCGCTTTGGCCGAGAAGCCTGCCTCTTCAAGGATGGTCGCCGCCTGACGCCAATCCGAAACAATCATCCGCAAGATTCCAAACTTCTGGGCATCGGCCAGGGACAAGGCGCGGATGTTCACTCCCGCGTCGGCCAGCGCGCGGCAGGGAGCCAGAATGTGGCCCGGTGCGTTTTCGACAAAGACAGAAAGTTGAGTGATCTTCATGATTGCCGCCGGTCAATGACTCGTTTGGCTTTGCCTTCACTGCGTTGAATGGTGCGCGGTTCCACCAGGGTGATCCGCACACGTACCTGCAAGACGCGCTCCAGGGATTGGGCCAGTCTCCGCTCCAACGCCTCCAAGCCGCTCACCGTGTCGGTGAACAACTCGGGCGTCACTTCGACCTGGACCTCCATCTGGTCCAGTCCATGCTCGCGGGTCAGGATGATCTGGTAGTGCGGCAGCGTACCCTCGACCGCCAGCAGCACCGACTCCACTTGCGAGGGGAAGACGTTAATCCCCCGGATGATCAGCATGTCGTCGCAACGCTGTCCGATGCGGCGAATCCGGCGAATCGTGCGGCCACATTCGCAAGGCTCGGTGTGGAAGGCGGTGATGTCACGGGTGCGATAACGAATTAACGGCATCGCCTGCTTGCTGAGCGTCGTCAGTACCAGTTCGCCCGCCTCGCCCTCCGGCATCAACTCGCCGGTTTCCGGATCGACGATCTCGGGGTAAAAGTGGTCCTCAAAAATGTGCAAGCCTTTTTGGCAGAGGCATTCGACACCCACACCCGGACCAATAATTTCGGAGAGTCCGTAAATATCAAACGCCTTGATGCCGGAATGCTCCTCAATATGCTGGCGCATTCCTTCCGACCACGGTTCCGCGCCAAAAATTCCGGCACGCAAGGGCAACTTGCGCACGTCGATTCCCATGGTGCCGGCCCGCTCAATCATATGGAGGAAGTAGGTGGGCGTGCAGCAGATGGCAGTGGTGCCGAAATCGCTCATCAGCATGATCTGGCGGTCGGTGTTGCCGACCGAGGTGGGCACAACCGTGGCTCCGAGCCTCTCCGCCCCGTAATGCGCGCCCAGTCCGCCGGTAAAGAGTCCATATCCATATGCCACCTGGATGATGTCGCCCTCGTACAGTCCGCAGGCACTGAACGAGCGCGCCACGACCGAGGACCACACATCGAGATCGGCTTTCGTGTAGGCGACGACAATCGGCTTCCCGGTGGTTCCGCTGGAAGCATGCAGGCGTACAACATCCTTCATCGGAGTGGCGAACAATCCGAATGGATAGGTGTCGCGCAGGTCGGTTTTCACCGTAAAGGGAAGTTTCGCGATATCGTCCAGCGACCGAATGTCTTCCGGAGCGAGTCCGCGTTCTTTCATTCGGGCGCGAAACAGCGGTACGTTCTCATGCGAGAGCGCGACCACGGTTTGTAAACGTCTAAGCTGGAGCTGCTCCAATTCGCGTCGAGGAACAAAGTCCAGCGCACTGGCGGGAGAAAAACTGGTTTGCGGTGTCAACGATCTCCGGCGCCCCTTCCCAAGGCAAATGCCTGTAGATTGGCTTCGTGCAGCGGTTCGCGCAGGTGATGCCGAATCGCCGCCTTCCACACCTCTTCCGGGAAGCTCAGGTAATGACTCAACACTCCCAGCAAGGCTACGTTCAAACTCTTTTGGTTCTGCAACTGGCCCGTCTCCACCTGTGAAGGGCGGATCAGGATTCCGTTCTTCTTGGCCAGCAGGCCAACGTTGATCGCGACCTGATCCTCTTGCGTGACCAGCAGATAATCGGCCTCGCCTTCGGGCACCATGGGACTGAATACCCTGGGGCCAAAGCGCACGTCGCTGGAGACCGAACCACCGCGCTGACTCATGCCGTGGATCTCGCTCTTTTTCACATCCAGACCAGAGAGGAATGCGACCTCGGCCAGGATGTCGGAAGCCTTCAGCACACCCTGTCCGCCGAGTCCGGCCACCACGATATTAGTCACCGTTAGTATTGCTGACCTGCTGTTCATTACACCTCTCGTACTCGCGAATGGATTTCGCCGCAAGCAAACAGTTGCGGCGGGCAATGATCACGGAGAGTTCCGGTTTGTCCAGAGCGCTCTGCACCAGCTCCTCGAAGCTCTTGGGGTCGGCTGTGGGGTCAACCACGATGACGTTGCGCACGCCCAGGGCTCGCACCAGATCCTCGAATATCACCTTGCCGGTGCTTGAGTGTTCCAGGGTACGTCCAGTGCCGGGATGTTCTTGCAGCCCGGTCATGGCGGTGGTTCCGTTATCCAGAATCAGCAGGACGTGTCCGGTGGGCGGCGGGTTATAGATCATCTCCACTAAGCCGGTAATTCCGCTGTGGACAAACGTGCTGTCTCCCAGCACGCTGACCACGCGCTTGGCCTCCTCTGGAGGAAGCACATGACGCATACCGAGACCAACCCCGATGGCCGCCCCCATGCAAACCAGCGAATCCATGGCTTCAAATGGCGGCAGGACGCCCAACGAATAACAGCCGATGTCGCCCGCCACGTAGCAGTCAAGGTTCTTGAGGGCGATGAATACCGTGCGGTGTGGGCATCCAGGGCACAGTTCGGGAGGCTTGCCGGGAACCGGCTTCGCCTCGGGCGAGAGATCGCGCTCCACGATGCGGCGCACCCGCGGGACGTTCAATTCACCGAAGCGGTACATCTCCGACTTGTCCTCGACGGCGATGCCGGCCATCCGAGCGCTTTCCACCAGGTACGGATCACCTTCTTCGATCACCAGGCAGCGCTTCACGCTGGAGGCAAACTTGCGCATCAGCTCCGTCGGCAACGGATAGGTCATGCCCAACTTGAGCACGCTCGCCTCCGGCAGGGCCTCGCGCACATGCTGGTAACAGACGCCGGAGGTGATGATGCCCAGTTCGGTGGAACCTGGGGTAAGCTGTTCAGCCCTGAAGTTTCATTCCATTCTGCGATCTGCGCAAGCTTTTCACGAAGCCGCCGGTGCGCCGGACGAGCGTAGGCCGGAATCATCACCCGCGAGCGAATGTCGTGCGCAAAATGGGCCGGGACGAGCCGCCGGGACCGCTGCGCCACGCTGCACCACCGACTTGGAGTGACAGACCCGGGTGGTCATGCGGAACAGCACGGGAATGTGCCAGCGCTCGGAAATCTCTATGGCGCGAAGGGTGAAGTCATAGGCTTCCTGGGAGTCGGCCGGCTCCAGCATGGGAACTCCGGCGGCAACCGCATAGCGGCGATTATCCTGCTCGTTCTGGCTGGAGGCCATCCCCGGATCATCGGCGGAGATCACAATCAAGGCGCCGTCCACCCCGGTGTATGCGACCGTAAATAAAGGATCGGCCGCGACGTTCAGGCCAACGTGCTTCATGGTGACGAGGGCGCGCGCTCCGGCAAATGCAGCCCCGATGCCAACCTCCAGCGCGACTTTCTCGTTCGGAGCCCATTGCGCCCGCCCACCTAGCTTTTCGAAGGTTTCCAGAATCTCTGTCGAAGGCGTGCCCGGATAACCCGTGCCTAGCTTTACATTCGCATCCAGCGCAGCCAGGGCGACAGCTTCGTCACCACCCAGGAAGAGCCTTTCGAACTTCGAGTCCTCAGGTTGCATGAATTTCCAAGTCTGGTTGAGATGACGTTCAGTTTAGCTGAGAGGGACGGCTTGAGCAACGATATCCAAACCGCTTGCCGGAGCAAGGCGGAAATGCCGGCTGCTCTCGCCCAAGTCTCTCACCCAAGTTGCGACGGAACGGACCTCCGCTCTCTTGTGCTATACTGCGAGGGATCGGGAACGGGCTTGAAGGGGGCGTGAATAGCGCCTCTGGATACTCGCGCGCGTCTGCCAGCGTTGACAGTCAACTCTGGCATGCGCTACCGTATAGTCTTTCGGCTGTCCTGCGGTTGCCCGCCTGACGGTATTCTGTCGCCGCAGATCACATCGGCCTCACCGGCCGGGATCTGCAAAGCGGTTCTGCTGACGGTTTTGCCCCGCACGAACGTGCAGAAGTTCCCAGACCAAAGTCTTGGGTCTTCGACTCCTCGGCGAGAAATTGTTGGGGTGCGTAGCGGTGCCTGCCGTAATCAGGCGGAGCGAGGCCGAGACGGTCTTCTCATTAGTGGTTTTTACATCTGGGAGAGTTTGGAATGTCAACCTATTTCCCCAAGGGGGAGATTGCGCGCAAATGGTACGTGGTGGATGCCGATGGGCAGACGCTCGGACGTCTATCTACGCGCGTCGCGCGCATCCTCAGCGGCAAAGATAACCCCCGCTATACGCCGTTTCTCGATACCGGCGACCATGTCGTAGTCATCAACGCCGGCCAAGGTGAAACTGACCGGGCTGAAGGCAAACGCCAAGGTCTATCGCCATTACACCGGATTCCCCGGCGGATTGCGGGAAGAAGAATTTTCCAAGCGTCTGGTCCGCAAACCCGAGCTGATTGTGCAGGAAGCCATCGAAGGCATGCTGCCCAAATCAAAGCTGGGCCGTGCCATGGCCACGAAGCTCAAGGTTTACCGCGACGACAAGCACCCGCACCAGGCGCAAAAGCCTGAGGCGATCGCTCCGGTCGCGTAACCGGCTCGCTTAACATTTAAGGATTAACATCGCATGGCTGAACTGGTTCAATACTATGGAACGGGCCGCCGCAAATCGAGCGTAGCCCGCATTTTCCTCCGCCCCGGCACCGGCATCATCAAGGTGAACGGCAAGGCTTTCGAGGAGCACTTCGTGACCGACGTGCAGCGCATCATTGCCCGCCAGTCACTGATTCTTACCGAGACTGTCAACAGCTTCGACGTGATTGCCAACTGCTCCGGCGGCGGCATCACGGCACAGGCGGGCGCGGTCCGCATGGGCATTGCGCGCGCGCTGCAGGAGTTCAATCCTGAGCTGCGTGCAAAGATGAAGGCCGAAGGCTTTATGACGCGCGATGCGCGCCAGAAAGAGCGCAAGAAGTACGGCCAGAAGGGCGCCCGCAAGCGCTTCCAGTTCAGCAAGCGTTAAACCGCTGGCAGGCTCCGGTTCCGCCGGGGCCTGCACCGTGCTGCGCTCTGGTTTTTTGGTTTGTGCGTGCTCAGTTGTGCTAGAGTTTTCGCCCTGCGCTGCAGGTTCCGGCGGCGCGCGGCTCTTTGTTGTGTCCGGAACCAAAAAATCTTCCCGCTCCCGCTAATTCCGGGGCGGGCAACGGGAATTGAATTGTCTGGCGCACTCGTGGCGCAAGCAGGCAATGCAAATCCATCCAAGGAGGTTCAGTGGCCAATATCACCATGAAGGAATTGCTCGAAGCTGGTGTGCACTTCGGGCATCAGACCAAGCGCTGGAATCCGAAGATGAAGGAATACATCTTTGGCGAGCGCAATGGGATTTACATCATCGACCTGCAGAAGACGCTGAAGATGTTCAAGGAAGCGTCGAAGTTCGTGCAGGACAACGCCGCCGAAGGCCGCACGATCCTGTTCGTCGGCACCAAGCGCCAGGCGCAGGAAGCGATTGCCGAAGAGGCAACGCGCTGCGGAATGTTCTACATCAACCAGCGCTGGCTGGGCGGTCTGCTCACCAACTGGGTGACCGTGCAGAAGTCGGTAAAGCGGCTGAAGGAACTGGACGAAATGGCGACCGATGGCCGCTATGAGCTGCTGCCGAAGAAGGAAGTTGTGAAACTGGAGCGCGAGCGCAAGCACCTCCAGGCCAACCTCGCCGGCATCAAGAATCTGAACCGCCTTCCTGACGCGATCTTCGTGATCGACTCCAACAAGGAGCAGATCGCGGTGAAGGAAGCGCGCAAGCTTGGAATTCCGGTGGTTGCCGTGGTTGACACCAACTGCGATCCGAGCGAAGTGGACTACATCATTCCGGGCAACGATGACGCGCTGCGCGCCATCCGCCTGTTTGCCTCCAAGATTGCCGATTCGGTCGTGGAAGGTTCGCAGGCCGCCACCGACAAGCAGAGCGCCGAACTGGCTGCCGGCGTCACGGCGAGCGAAGAAGCTGCTGCAGCCGAAGCGAGTTTCCGCCGAAGCTGCACCCGGCCGAAGACGTCAACATGGAAGAGGTGCTTGGCAAGGGCGTGCGCAAGGTGGAGACGGCTGTTGCTGAAAGCGATGTAGAGGTGGAATCGCGGTAAGGCCGCAGCCCCAACGGGGCATTCGCGAATATTTCGTGAAAAGCGACCCGCGCTGCATTCTTCGGCGCGGGTCGTTTTGCGAGAATCAGTATTGAGTTGTTGTTGAAAGCAATCCAGGAGCCTGGCCTTGCCCGGCCGCACTGATCCAAGAAAGGTTTTGCAATGGCAGAGATTACCGCAACAATGGTTAAAGAGCTCCGCGAAAAGTCCGGCGCCCCCATGATGGACTGCAAGAAAGCCCTTAAGAGGCGAATGGCGATCTGGAGCAGGCAATGTGGTGCTGCGCAAGCGCGGCATGGCCACCGCAGCAAGAAGGCGGCGCGCACCACCAGCGAGGGCGTGGTTACCAGCTACATCCACGCCGGAGGAAAGATCGGCGTTCTGCTGGAAGTGAACTGCGAGAGCGATTTTGTCGCCCGCACCGCCGAGTTCCAGGGCCTGGTGCATGACATCGCCATGCACATCGCCGCCGTCGACCCGCGCTACGTCCGCAAGGAGGACGTGACCGCAGCCGACATGGAGAAGGAAAAGGACATCTATCCGCGCCCAGGCGGCGGCCACCGGCAAGCCGGCCCCGGTCATCGAAAAGATCGTGGAAGGCAAGATGGGCAAGTTCTACGAGGAAGTTTGCCTGCTGGAGCAGCCGTTTATCAAGGAGCAGAGCGTTACGATCACGCAGCTGATCGCCACCGTGATCGGCAAACTCGGCGAGAATATTTCGGTTCGCCGCTTCGCCCGCTTCAAGGTGGGCGAGGCGACTGAGACGGTTGCGGTCGCCAAGCCGCAGGCTGCCGCCGAAAAGGCTGAGTAGTTCAGAAGATCGCGGATTCGATCGCAACCCAGCGGGGCGGAGCAATTCCGCCCCGTTTCTGTTGCGTGGCAACACATGGGCCGCTTTCCTCGCGTCCGCGATTAAGTCCCTGGTCGGGCTGTCGAGTCGGATCGTTTACACTCGTAAAGGTACTCAACCATGGCAGATCCCATCTATAAGCGCATTCTTCTCAAACTCTCCGGCGAGGCACTGGCAGCGGGCCAGGGCTTTGGTGTCGATAACACCCGCGTGCACGAAATTGCAGCCGAAATTGCCGACGTGCACCGGCTTGGAGTGCAGATTGGCCTGGTGGTGGGCGGGGGAAACTTTTTCCGCGGCGTCGCCGAGCAGGCCAAGGACATGGACCGGGTTTCGGCCGATCACATGGGCATGCTGGCTACCATGATCAACGCGCTGGCCCTGCAGGACGCGCTGGAGAAGCAGGGTGTCAATACGCGCGTGATGAGCGCGATTGAGATGAACCAGGTGGCCGAGCCCTTCATCCGGCGCCGCGCCATCCGCCATCTCGAAAAGGATCGGGTCGTGATCTTCGGCGCCGGGACCGGCAATCCTTATTTCTCCACCGATACCGCCGCCTCGCTGCGCGCCATGGAGATCAAGGCGGAAGTCATTATGAAGGCCACCAAGGTGGAGGGCATCTACGATTCCGATCCGTTCAAGGACAAGAGCGCGAAGATGTTCGACACGATCACCTTTACCGACGTTTTGAAGCTGGGGCTGCGGGTGATGGATGCGACCGCGATCAGCCTGTGCCGGGAGAACAATCTGCCGATCCTGATTTTCAACCTGAACACGCACGGCAACATCCGCCGGGTGTGCCTGGGCGAAAAGATCGGCTCGATCGTAACCGCCTGATGCATTGGTTGCGGGCGTTCGCAGGCAATTTGTCGGTTGCGGTGCCTGAGTGCGGGAAGCTGATTGGCAACTGGGTTTCCCCGGGCCCGGATTTGGTAGAGTACGCAGCACTGAGATGCCGGGTTTATAATCGGCTCGCTTGTACGGAGTACACCTATGGCTCAGATCAGCATGGCGGCACTGCCCGCCCTCAAAGAAACATTCACTGCAACTCAAGTCGCGCATGGATAAGGCTGTCGAGGCGTTCCGCAAGGAACTGACTTCGCAGCGTACCGGCCGCGCCAACGTGCACATGCTGGACAGCATTCACGTGGACGCCTACGGCTCGCAGGTGCCGCTCACCCAGGTCGGCAACATCAGCGCGCCGGAGCCGCAACTCATCACCATCACGCCCTGGGATACGTCGCTGACGGCGGCCATTGAAAAGGCTATCCGCAGCTCTGACCTCGGCTTCAATCCGCAGAATGACGGCAAGGTGATTCGCGTCCCCGTGCCGGCTCTCACCGAGGAGCGCCGCAAGGATATGGTGAAGCACCTCAACAAAGTGCTTGAGGAGCATCGCACCGCGATCCGCAATATCCGCCGCGACGGCAATGAAGCCATTAAAAAGGCGATGAAGGACAAGAAAATCTCCGAGGATGAGGAGCGCGGCTCACTCGATCAGATGCAGAAGATCACGGACGACGAAATCAAGAAGATGGAAGAGATGTTCAAGGTGAAGGAAAAGGAAGTCATGCAGGTCTGACGACGGCCGCAGCGTATTCGCGCAAGCACGAGCCTGGGAAGATCCCAGGCTCGGTTGCGAGTGGACGATGTTGGTTGGGTGCGGGCGGTTATCATCATCGTATGTCGCCCGTGGAAATTTTCGGAGTCCTGACCGGCGCGGTCTGCGTAATGCTGGCGGCGAAGGAAAACATTCTGACCTGGCCCGTCGGGATTACGAACAATCTGCTGTTTTTCGTGATGTTCTGGCGTGCCAAGCTGTATGCCGGCTCCTGTCTGCAACTCTTCTATATAGCAATCGCCATTTATGGCTGGTGGCGCTGGAGCCATTGCCCGGAAGGCATGGCAGCGTTGCCGGTTCGCAGCACGCCGAAAGCCGTTGGCATAACCCTGCTGGCTCTGACTCCGATTGCGTGGATGGCAGTTTACCAGGTGCTTTGCCACTACACGGATAGCAACGTACCCGCTGCGGATTCACTGGCCACCGTGCTCGCCTTGGCGGCGCAGTACATGGCGGGGAGCAAGCTACTGGAGAACTGGCTGCTCTGGATCGTGGTGGATCTCATCAATGTCGGGTTGTTCCTCTACAAACATCTCTACCTCACATCCTCTCTCTATGCGGTCTTCGTTCTCCTGTGCATTGCCGGATATTCGGCATGGCGGCGGACGCAATTGCGCCAGAGCGCCGCGCAGACGGCCTGAGGGCGGCCAAAAAGGGAGAATCGCGGCCGGAAATGTGGCTATAATCTGGCATGTCCCGCATTGTTCACACCGCCTGCCCGCACGACTGTCCCGATGCCTGCTCCGTCCTGGTTACGATTGAGAATGGACGGGCTACTCGCGTGGAGGGCAATCCGGATCATCCGGTCACTCGCGGATTTCTCTGCGGCAAGGTAGCCAAGTATCTGGATCGCGTGTACTCGCCCGATCGCCTGCTGTATCCCATGAGAAGGGTTGCGGCCAAGGGCAGCGCCGGTCCGGGGGCTTTCGAGCGGATCTCCTGGGACGAAGCGTTGGACGAAATTGCCGCCAAACTGCAGGCTGCGTCGGCGGAGTTCGGCCCTGAATCCATCCTTCCATTTTCCTATGGCGGCACGCTGGGGCAGATCCACGGCAATGGGATGGACCGGCGCTTCTTTCATCGCCTGGGAGCTTCGCAACTGGATCGCACGATCTGTTCGGAGGCCGGGGGGGTTGCGCCTGGTCAGCGTGAACGGAGCGAAATACGGCGTCCCGCCCGAAGATTTCGTGCATGCGCGCTACATCATCGCCTGGGGCGCGAACATTCACGGCAACAATATTCATCTGTGGCCATTTGTTGAAGAAGCCCGCCGCAATGGCGCAAAGCTGGTGGTGATCGATCCGTTCCGTACGCGTACGGCGCGGGTTGCCGATTGGCACCTGGCGATTCGTCCCGGGACTGACGTTGCGCTGGCGCTGGGGCTGATGAACCACATCATCGCACAATGATCTGCACGATGCGCCCTTTGTGGCGGCGCACACCACCGGCTTTGAGGAGCTCAGGAAGCGCGCCGCCGAATATACGCCTGAGCGGGTGGCGGAGATTACCGGCCTCAGCGCCGGGGACATTGTGACGGCTGGCGCGCGAATACGCCACGCACCAATCCCTCGGTCATCCGCCTGAACTATGGCGTGCAGCGCAGCGAGAACGGAGGCATGGCGGTGCGCGCCATCACCATGTTGCCCGCGATCACCGGAGCATGGACTCGGCAGGGCGGCGGGCTGACGCTCTCCACCTCCGGCACCTTCGCGCTCAACAAGCAAGCTCTGCAGCGCGAAGACCTGATGACCGCGACCCTTGGCCGTCCGGCGCGCATCCTCAACATGAATCAACTGGGCAAGTTGCTGACCGACGCGACGCTGGCGCCTCCGGTGAAGGCGTTGTTCGTTTATAACTCGAATCCCGCAGCGGTCTGCCCCAACCACAATCTGGTGGTGGAGGGCTTGCAGCGTCCCGATCTGTTCACCGTGGTGCACGAGCAGTTCTTCACCGACACAACGGACTACGCCGACATCGTTCTGCCCGCGACGACCTTTCTGGAGCACAAGGATCTGGTCACCTCCTACGGACACCTCCATCTGCAGCTTTCCGAGGCAGGCGATCGAGCCGCTGGGCGAATCCTGCAGCAACGCGGAAGTATTCCGGCGCCTGGCCGCGCGCATGGGTTTGGAGGATGAATGCCTCCGCGCCTCCGACGATGAATTGATCGACGATGCGCTCGACGTCGATGTCCGACCCAGACGGGCTCAAGCCGGGCCACGAGTTTCTCGCCGGCATCACGCCGCGAGGCATTGGAGCGCGAACACTCCATCCCGCTGAATGTTCCCCGCCCGAATGGCGCATATCTTCCCTTCGCAAACGGCTTCGCCACGCCGAGCGGCAAGGCCGAGTTGTACAGCGAGGCGCTGGCCGCCGCAGGCCTGGACCCGGTTGCGGCATACATCGCGCCCACCGAATCGCGCCATGGCGAACGGGCGCGGCAATATCCGCTGGAGTTGCTCTCGCGGAAGCATGACAACTTCCTCAACACCACGTTCTGCAATCTGGCTGGCCACCAGAAGATGGAGCGGCGATTTGAACTGCAGATGAATGCGGTCGATGCGTCGGCGCGCGGCATCACGGACGGCGATTCGCTGCGGGTCCACAATGACCGCGGCGAAGTGCTTTTGCGCGCCCGAGTGGACGACAGCGTGCCCCCCGGAGTGGTCTCCGCCTATCTCGATTGGGCGCGCTCGTCCCCGGGCGGCAAGAATATCAACGTCCTTACCAGCGACCGCCTGACCGATATGGGAAGAGGCGCCACGTTTTACTCCGCGCTGGTAGAGGTCGAAAAGGTCTGAACCCCGATCAGTGATTTACCAAGCAGGGATAGCGAAGACGGCCGGTATCCTTGCGCGCCATGGCGTTGAGAGCACATTGACCCTGTATAATTGGACCTTCCGCGCCCAAGATTTACGCATGAGGGTCTCGCCATTCTTCGCACTGATTACGTCTGCGCCACGCCTCGCCTGAGCCGCCCCTTTGGATGCGGGTTGTTCCAGTTGCTTCGCTTCTGTCTGGTAATCATGCTGCTTGGCGGCATGGCTTTCGCTCAGCAGGGCATCATCGAAGACATACGAATCCACGGCAATCGGCGCATCCCGGCCGACACCATTCGCTCCCGCATGTTTACCCGTCCGGGCGACGTCTACGATCCGGCAGGCCTGGAGCGCGACTTTAACTCGCTATGGAACTCGGGCTATTTTGACGATCTTCGCATCGAGCGCGAAGAGAGCTCCAAGGGTTGGATTCTTCACGTTTACGTGAAGGAAAAGCCGACAATTCGCGAAATCAAGTACATCGGACTCAATGCGGTTTCGCAGAGCGACGTGCTGGATAAGTTCAAGGAACTCAAGGTGGGGCTTAGCCAGGAAAGCCAGTTCGACCCCACCCGCGTGAAGAAGGCCGAAGTGGTGCTGAAGGAACTGCTCGCCGCGCACGGCCGCCAGTTCGCCACCATCACCACCGAAATCCGCCAGATTCCTCCGGCCGCCGTCGGCATCACCTTCAACATCAAAGAAGGCCCGAAGGTAAAGGTCGGCGAGATCAGATTTGAAGGCAACAAGAAGGTGCCCACGCGCTACCTGCGCGCCGCCATGCACAACTCCAAACCGATCGGTATTCCGCACTCGATCATCCTGGAGAATCTGTTTGCGCGCACCTTTGATGCCACCAAGCTCAGTGAAGACGCCGAACGCGTACGCTTTGCCTACCAGGACAAGGGCTACTTCAAGGCTATCGTCGAAGATCCCAAGACCAAGATTCGCGACGTCAGCGGCGTCGCCTGGTACTTTCCGTTCAAGGCGCGGCACGGCAAGTCGGTGGATATTACGGTTCCGGTGGAAGAGGGCGATCGCTATCGCCTGAAGGAGATCACCTTCACCGGCAACAAGGCGATTACCAACACGGCTGCGCTGCGCCGTCTCTTCAAAATCAAGGACGGCGAATGGTTCAATCGCACGCTGGTCAGCAAGGGCCTGGATGAACTGCGCAAGGCTTATGGCTCGCTGGGCTACATCAATGAGACCAACATTCCGGACACGGTAATTGATGAAGAGCACAAGACCATCACGCTGAAGATCGATATTGATGAAGGCAAGCAGTTCTTCGTGCGCCGCATCGAATTCTCCGGCAACACGACGACGCGCGACAAAGTGATTCGCCGCGAGCTTGCCCTGGAAGAAGGCCAGGTTTACAACTCCCGTCTCTGGGAAGTCAGCCTGCTGCGCCTCAACCAGTTGAACTACTTCGAGACGCTGAAGCCGGAACAGGATTCGGAAGTTCATCAGGACGTTGCCGACAACACCGTGGATATCAACCTCAAGGTCAAGGAAAAAGGCAAGAACTCGATTGGCCTGAATGGCGGCGTCAGCGGATTGTCGGGCGCGTTCGTCGGCCTGAACTACCAGACCAACAACTTCCTGGGACTGGGCGAAACCCTTTCGCTTTCGGCTTCGCTCGGAACCTACCAGCGGGACGCAATGTTCGGCTTCACCGAGCCGTATTTCTTCGATAAGCCGATCCAGCTCGGCTTCACGGTCTTTACTCGAAACTTTAAGTATAACCAGGCCCAGCAGGCCAGCATCTCCTCGGGCCAGAAGCAGACTCTGCCTGCCGCTTATCTGAACTCGCTGCAGAACTATTCGCAGTCGAGCACCGGCTTCACGGTCTCGACCAGCTATCCGCTGCACCGCTCGTTCAAGCGCTTCGGCCTGACTTATTCGTTCGACACGTCGACCATCACCACCTACACGACGGCGTCCCAGGATTACTTTGAATTTCTGGCATTCCGTAACGTCGGCGGACCGAACGCCCTGCAGGGAATCCAGACCAGCAAGCTGGTTCCCAGCTTCAGCAGCAGCACGATCGACAATCCTCTGCGTCCGCACCGCGGCCGCAGCTACTTCATGGGCATGGACATCGCCGGCATCGGCGGCAACGTGGCGGACATCCGCCCGATTGGCGAATTCAAACAGTTCATTCCGATGAAGGGCTTCCATCCGAACAAGGAAGGGATGCAGACGCTGGGTATTCGTCTGCAGGGTTCGTTCATCACCGGATGGGGCGGCAAGACGGCTCCTCCCTTCGAACGCTTCTTCCAGGGTGGCGACACCGATCTGCGTGGCTTTGATATCCGCTCGGCTTCGCCCACGGCCCTGATCGCCGACAAGGTGACGGTCAATCTGACCAACCCCGACGGCAACGTGGTTCTGGCGGACCCCAACAATCCCCGCGGTTGGCACCTTGGCAGATTACGGTGCCGATTACCCGTCTGGTTTATCCGGGCGGAGACACCAGCCTGGTCAGCAACGTCGAATACCGCATCCCGATCGTCGGGCCGGTGACGATGGCGTTCTTCGCCGATACGGGCATGAACATGGCCGTGCGTCAGTCGCAGTTGCGACTGAGCGACCAACAGTTCGACCAACTGGACGCAACGCCATTCGGTTGCCCGGCCCCTCCCGTGGTGACCGAAATCAACAATCAGGTCACCGCGACCTGCACGGGCAACGCAGTTCTTGAAGTTCAACCAGAACCTGACGCCGCTGCCCACACGAACTATGTCGTGCGTATGTCCACCGGCGTGGAGTTGCAGGTGATTCTGCCGGTGGTAAATGCTCCATTCCGGCTCTACTATGCCTACAATCCATTGCGCGTGGATACGCCGGCGCTGGCGCCGAACCTGCTCACGCGTGAACATGTTCCCGGCCGGTGCGGCGGGAGAATATACGTACCTGAACACCATCGCAACCTATAATCCGTCGTATCGGATTCGGGAACCGAGAAAGACATTCCGATTTACCGTGGCCACTACGTTTTAGTAGTTGGGTCAATGATTGGGAAAGAGGCTCAAGCGGCGCAATTGCTGTTTGACGCTGTTTTTCCCACAACCTATAATCCGGAACATCCGTCAGAGGATTTTCGATCAGGGCTGGAGCTGGACTTTATGCTCGCCCGCCTGCTGAAAGGTTTCTGCGGAATCTCCGTAAGCTCTTAGAGGAGTTGAGGCTAATTTCGATGAATCGCAACTTTGCACGTTTGATCCCGGCCATGGCGCTGGCACTGATTCTCAGCGTTCCCGCCTTCGCCCAGTCTGCTGCTCCTGCGGCTGCCGCAGCTCCCTCGGCTACCAAGGTCGGCATCATCAACATTCAGGCTGCCATTGTTAACTCCAACGAGGGACAGCGCGATTTCGAGGATCTCCAGAAGAAATTCGACCCAAAGCGCATCGAACTGGAAAACCTGAATAAGGAAGTTGACGAGCTTCAGAAGAAGTTCAACGCCCAGGGCGACAAGCTCAACGAAGAGGCTCGTGGCGAGTTGCTGAAGCAGATCGACGCCAAGAAGAAGGTTCTGCAGCGCAATTACGAAGATGCGAACACCGACATCCAGGCGCAGCAGAATGAAATTGCCAACCGCATCGGCCAAAAGTTGGTCGGGGTTCTGGACAAGTATGCCAAGGACAACAACTTCACCCTGATTCTGGATGTCTCCGGCCAGGCGAGCCCGGTTCTGTGGGCCGATACCTCGGTGGATATCACCAAGTCCGTGGTGGACGCCTACAATGCCCAGTCCGGCGTTGCCGCTCCGGCCAAGCCTGCGGCTGCCGCCAAACCGACTGCTCCGGTCAGCTGCCCCTAAATAGGGCAAAGATTGGATCTTATGGCCGCCTCCCAAAGGGCGGCCTTTTCTTCTGCCAGCTCGTAGAGGAAATCAGTCCAGCGAAAGTGTGGAAAAAACTGTGCAGAATTGCGGAGAATTAGATTGTGAACACAGATGACAGCGTGACCAACCCGGGAAAGTTTCGCTAAAATTAACGTTAATCGTCTTGTATTCAGTCACTATACAAGAAATGTAAAAATGTTCTTGACGACGGATGATCTTTCGTTTTGCAAAAAATCGCATTCGCGAGTTTTGCACACATCGATACTTGCAAATATATCTTGCCGCGTGTGATAACGCTAGGGAAATTG
The DNA here is from genome assembly GCA_963779365.1 of uncultured Acidobacteriota bacterium. Classification (GTDB taxonomy): domain Bacteria; phylum Acidobacteriota; class Terriglobia; order Terriglobales; family Acidobacteriaceae; genus TOLSYN. The sequence goes on from CAVZYB010000014.1 coordinate 292,004, forward strand.
AGTGCCCGATGAGCTCTTCCGAAGGCGTTTCCCAGGGAAGCGCGAACTTGGCCCAGATCAGCTTTCATCGCTGGAGACGCGCAGGACGGCAAGGAAAGCTTCCTGCGGAATGTCCACTTTGCCGATTCGCTTCATGCGGCGCTTGCCTTCTTTTTGCTTCTCCAGCAACTTGCGTTTGCGGGAGATGTCTCCGCCGTAACACTTGGCGATCACGTTCTTGCGCAGCGCCGCTACGGTTTCGCGGGCCACGATTTTGGCTCCGATGGCGGCCTGGATCGCGACCTCGAACTGTTGCCTTGGGATGAGTTCGCGCATCTTGGAGACCAGCGCTTTGCCGCGCTCGTAGGCGTAGTCGCGGTGCACGATGATGGAGAGCGCATCGACCGGATCGCCGGCAACCAGAATATCGAGCTTCACCATCGGCGACTCCCACCACCCGGAGAGGTGATAGTCCAGCGAAGCGTAGCCGCGCGAAACCGTCTTGAGCCGATCGTAGAAATCGAGAACAATCTCATTGAGCGGAAGCTCGTAGGTGAGCATGACGCGGCTGGAGCCGACGTACTCAAAGTTCTTCTGCTTGCCGCGCTTCTCTTCCACGAGCTTCAGAATTCCGCCGACATATTCTTCGGCGGTAAGGATCATTGCGGTGATGATCGGTTCTTTGATCTTGTCGATCAGCGTGGGATCGGGCCAGCGCGAAGGGTTGTCCACTTCGAGCGTCTCGCCATTGGTGAGGGTCACGATGTAGCGCACGCTGGGCGCGGTGATGATGAGATCCAGATCGTACTCGCGCTCCAGGCGCTCCTGGATGATCTCCATGTGGAGCAGGCCGAGAAAGCCGCAGCGGAATCCGAAGCCGAGCGCGGTCGAACTCTCGGGCTCGAAGAAGAACGATGCGTCATTGAGGCGCAGCTTTTCCAGCGCGTCGCGCAGCAATCCGTGCTCATGCGAATCGACCGTGTAAAGGCCGGCGAAGACCATCGGCTTGATGTCTTCAAAGCCGGGCATGGCCTCGATCGCGGGCTTGTCGGCATCGGTGATGGTGTCGCCGATTTTTACGTCGCCCACGGTCTTCATGGTGGCAAAGAAGAATCCGACCTCGCCGGCGGTAAGCTCGCCGATCTCCTGCGGCTTTGGGCGTCAACACTCCCATGGAATCGACGAGAAAGGTGGTGCCCTTGGCCATCAGCTTGATCTTTTGGCCCTTGTAAAGACGGCCGTTGACCACGCGGGCAAGCACGCCGACACCACGATAGCTGTCAAACCAGGAGTCGAAGATCAGGGCCTGCAGGGGCGCATCGATGTTGCCTTTCGGCGGCGGCACGCGGTGCACGATCTGCTCAAGAACTTCGATTACGCCCGCGCCGGTCTTGGCGCTGATGCACAGCGCGCCGGAAGCGTCGAGGCCGACGGCGCTCTCGATCATTTCCTTGGTGCGCTCAACGTCAGAGCTGGGAAGATCAATCTTGTTGATGACCGGAATGATTTCAAGGCCGTGGTTGATGGCGATGTAGCTGTTGGCGAGGGTCTGCGCTTCCACGCCCTGGGTGGCATCGACGACCAGCAGCGCGCCTTCGCAGGAGGCGAGCGAACGGGAAACTTCGTAGGAGAAGTCAACGTGGCCGGGAGTGTCGATGAGGTTGAGCTGATAGGTTTGGCCGTCTTTGGCGAGGTACATCATGCGGACGGCGTGGGCTTTGATGGTGATGCCGCGCTCGCGTTCGAGTTCCATGGCGTCGAGCACCTGCTCCTGACCCGCCATTTCACGGGCGCTGAGCGATCCGGTGATCTCCAGCATGCGGTCGGAGAGCGTGGTCTTGCCGTGGTCGATGTGCGCGATGATCGCGAAGTTCCGAATCGAGGTGCGGTCCATGCTTTGCTTTCGAAGTCCAAACGCCCGCACGAATTGCGAGGCTGCGCTGAGGTTATTCTCCATTTTACCATTTATGCCGAAAAGGCGTCTGAGCCGCAAAAACAGAGGCTCGAAGCAGAGTTCCCCGGGTTTTCAGGCGAATGCGAGGATGTTCTCTGTCCCGGCAACGATTGACTTAATGGTCAATGGTTTGGGGGGCAAGGATTGACCGACTCGCCAGCAAAATTGGCAAGCAGTGTGACCAGGAAGTAAATGGATGAGGGAAAGTGGGCGAAGGTGCGTTCCGAAATGGAAAAATGCGATCCACATTTCGTCTTCCGAGGGATGGCGTGGCAGCTGGTCGGCGGGAATCGGAAGGGCTGTCCGCGTCGTAGTGGAGGTCAGCAGATCGTACCCCACATTCGCCCAACTGCGGGGCGGATGTGGGCCACCCGCCGGATGAACTCTTAGACCTTCTCAAGACGGAAACCTCAAAACAGGAACATGGCGCCACTCTGGTGTGAGTAAATTGCTACAAACAAATTCGCAAGGTAAATCGCAACTTTCCGCGACGTAATTCGCAACTTAATTCGCAACTTAATTCGCAACCCAGCCGAGGAAGTTGGGTTTATAAGGGTGGAGGCCGCTTTGCGAAAAAATATTTCAATTGTGTTCGCGCTAGTGATGATGATGACCGCCGCTGGTTTCGCACAGATTCCGACGTCGGGAAACGTGTTCCTGGGATACTCGTACAATCGTGCCGATACCGGATTGGACAACCGGGGTAATCTGAACGGCTGGGAAGGGTCCATAGAAGGTAAGGTTCTACCCTATGTTGGGATCGTCGCCGATGTGAGTGGGCATTATGGGACGTTGCCGGACCAATTCGTGGGGGTGAATGCCCCGACCCACGTGGTGAGCTATCTGGTCGGCCCCCGAGTGTCGTTTTCGTCCGGAAAGTTCCGGCCGTTTGCACACATCCTGTTCGGAGCAGCGCATGTCAGTGAAGCCGATTTTGCGTTCTCAAACAGCGAGACGGATTTTGCGGACGCGATCGGCGGCGGGATCGATTACCACCTGATTCCGCGGGTGAGCTGGCGAGTGCAGCTCGATGATTTGCAGACTCGCTTCAATGGCACACGGCAGGACGATGGGCGGTTCTCAACCGGGCTGGTACTGAAGTTCTGAGCCGGAATTATTAAACTGGTTGCACAAATAGATCGAGGCTTTCAGGAACTTCCCTCAGGGGTGAAAGCCCGCTGTTTATGCACCTTTGGCGGCACGGCTGAAGCCGTGCCCTTTCAAAACCCATTTATGCAACTAGTTCAAGACCAAATCAACGCCCCCGGTTCGGGCTGCAAGGCGTCGCGAACCGGGCTCTCCACAACGTTAGCCTTAATTTCCAGTTCTGCGCTGGCCCCGGCGGTTACCTCCACGAGATAGTGAGTGCCTAGGGCTGTTTGCGCCAACAAACTGCTTGTTCACGCGGATCAGGCTTACTAAGATCAACTGCAACACCTAGAAAGCAATTGGGCCGACAGATACGGGACGGAGTTGGAACGTTGAGGAAAGCTCGCCGGATTATCATCATCGTATCGTCCACGCTTGCGCTCATCGCAGCCATCGTATATTGGGTCGCTCCAGTCGCTCTTTCTGTATATATGGCGAAGAAAGCTCCGCAAATCGCAAGATTAGTTCCTAAAGAGCTGAATGATTTCTCGGTGTCTTCTGCTTCGGGCCAGAAAGTCTCATACTTTGGCTACGAATTTGAGGTCCCGATGGGATGATATCGACCCGACGCGCGGACAAAGCTGTATCCGGAGGCGAATCCCAACAAGGTTGTCCTCACATTCCGTTCAGGATTGCGTTTGTCTTTTACGGCGCTTCCCGCGAAGGAGTACGTGAAAGGTCTGGCTTCCACGGCTCACACTTCACCTCAGTTGATCGAAGCAGCCTATGGAGTTGAAGCAACCCAGTCAGATTATGGTTTTCTCAAGCGTCTGTACGAACTTACGCCCGAAAAGATGAACTACTCGGAGCGTGTCGCCGAACGCTTCACCATCGAGAGGGCACGCTGCTGACCATTAAGTCGATTTCACTGTTGTCCGTGGGCGAAGGGAGGGCTCTTCAACATTCAGAACCGAGACTACAGAGGATTTCAACAGGGGAGCCCCCAAGTCCACCCCAACGGCATTGCTGTTGATCTTTATTCCGATGATGGCAGCGTCGAGTTCATCTTTAATCAAAAGGGTTATGACCGCCCAAAGCCGGGAGTGTCGCAGCCTGAAATCAATCGCATCGCGCAGACGCTACGAAAAGTCCAAGCAGCGCCAGCCGTAGGTCGGTAGCGAGCTAACAATCGCCAAGTAACTCACAATTCGGCGATCTCAACTTGGGCAGAAGAGATAACTGATAGAGGTGACCTTGATGCAGCACTGTATTTTTGAGCCGTGCTGGGGTCCTTCGCTGCGCTCAGGATGACCCTTCAAAATCAAAGGCAAGAGTAAAGGCGACAGCAAAATCAACAGCAAGAAACAGGGACAAGGTCAACTGCCCCGCACAAGCCAACAGCATAGGAGCATGGAACGCGCTTTGCGCGGCTTTTATAGATCCCACCTTAGCTTGCCAAAAGAGGTAAGCGAAGATGAGGCACCCGCATCGTTAGGTGGCGCAAAGTCGCCAAGTCGCTCACAATCCTGAAACAGAACCGAAACTACAACGTCAACAGCCCCACATAAGCCAAATGCGGGCTTATATGGGCCACCCGCCCCGGTTTGTGCTGGGGGCTTCCTAGTCAGTGCGCCGGAAAATTTCTTGCGCCGGGAAGCCTATCTGCGCTTGCCCGCGTTCCCTCAGGGGCTAAAAGCCCCGTCGATTTGATTACACTTGCGGCACGACTGAAGTCGTGCCCTTTAAAACAAATACATGCCCATCTGTGTGACGCACTACGCTAGGCGGGGTGGAGGCAGATTTGGGTGCGGTAGCCGTCCTCGTCGTTCTCTAGTTTCAATGTCCAGTGGTTGGGGTGGGGAAGGATGGGTTGCGCGCCGGGAAGGCTGGCGAGGATTTCGAGGCGCGGAGATTCGGCGGGGATTTGGACGGTGAGTTGGTGGGGAGCCGTCCAGGCGGCGTGGGCGGTGCGGGGATTGGGGAGGATAAATTCGCGGCGCAGGTGGAGGAGAGTGCGGTACCAGGCGAGCATATCGAGATTTGCCGGGGTTTGGAGCCACTGGAGGCGCGAACGCTCGAAGGTTGCAGGGTCTTGCGGATCGGGGACGTGGGTCCAGCCGAAGTCGGCAAACTCGCGGAGGCGTCCCTCGGAGACGGCTTGGCGGATGATGGGGTCCTCGAAGCTGGTGAAGAACTGGAAGGGGGCGGACTCATCGTACTCCTGCCCCATGAACAGGAGCGGGGTGTGCGGGGCGAGCAACAGGAGCGCGGCGGCGAGTTTGCGCGCGCCGGTGGGGACCAGCGCGGTGAGGCGCTCGCCCAAGGCGCGGTTGCCGACCTGATCGTGATTCTGGATGCAGATGATTTGCGTGGGCAGAGGGAGGTCGGCGGCAGGGGCTCCGCGGGGACGGCCCTGCCAGAAGCCGAAGGGCTCGCCCTGAAAGGCGTAGGGCTCGGTGAGGACGCGGGGCAGGAGAGCGGGGTCGGTGAAGTCCTGATAGTAGCCCTGGCGCTCGCCGGTGAGCAGGACGTGGATGGCGTGGTGGAAGTCGTCGCTCCAGACGGCATCGGCGGCGTATCCGCCCTGGGAGGCGGGGAGGACGTAGCGGGGAAGGTTCTCGTCGGTTTCGACGGTGACGACGATGGTGCGGCGCTGGGCGGCGGCGAATGCATGGGCGCGGGCGGCGATTTCGGCGACGATGTGCTGTGGGAGAATCGTCCTGGATGGTCTGCACGGCGTCGAGGCGGAGGCCGTCGAGGTGATACTCGCGCAGCCAGTAGAGGGCGTTTTCGACGATGAAGCGGCGGACGTGAGGGCTGCCGGTGTCGTCGTAATTGATGGCGTCGCCCCAGGGAGTTTTGTGGCGAGCGGTGAAGTAGGGGCCGAACTGCGAGAGGTAGTTGCCCTCGTTGCCGAGGTGGTTGTAGACGACATCGAGGAGGACGGCGAGGCCGCGCTGGTGGGCGGCGTCGACAAAGCGGCGAAGCGCGGCGGGGCCTCCGTAATTGGACTGCACGGCGTAGAGGCCGACGCCGTCGTATCCCCAGTTGCGGGGGCCGGGAACGGCGTTGACGCGGCATGAGTTCGATGGCGGTGATGCCGAGGTCGCGGAGGTAATCGAGGCGCTCGATGGCGGAGTCGAGGGTGCCTTCGGGGGTGAAGGTGCCGACGTGAAGTTCGTAGAGAACGAAGCTGGAGAGGGGAAGTCCGCGCCAGTGATCGTCGGGCCAGGGAAAGGCGGGATCGACGATTTCGGTGGGGCCGTGGACGCCTTCGGGAAGCAGGCGGGAGACCGGGTCGGGGAGAGCGAGCGCGCCGGTGGCGTACTGGTAGCGATCGCCGGGGGAGGCGGGCAGAGTGAGGCGCCAGTAGCCGTCGGGCAGAGGGAGCATGGGGAAAATCCTTGGGGCGGAGCGTCCTGGGTTGGAGCATCCGGTGAGCGGCGCTGGAGACGCAGGGCGACCGCGGAGAGGCGCGGCGCCCAGAGAAGAAAGTCGACGTGGTCGCCACGGAGGGTGGCTCCGAGAGCGGAAGATGCGGCGGCGAGGGGATGGGCAACTCCGCCCGGCGGGGTGGGCTCTAATGGCTCGATCCGATGTTCCATCCGGCGCTTTACTCGCTGCTTCATCCGAAGCTTGATCAGATGCTCAATCCGAAGCTGTTATCAGAGACAAGGAGGGTTTTATGCGTTGTCTGCTCAAAGTGTCCATTCCAACCGAGATTGGTAACGAGCGTATTGTTGACGGCAGTTTAGCGAGGACGATTGAATCGATCCTGAACGACATCAATCCGGAGGCCGCCTATTTTTGCGAGGAGCAGGGAGCCAGGACGGGAATTGTGGTGTGCAATGTGAAAGATGAATCGGAGATTCCGGCCATTGCCGAGCCGTGGTACCTCGCCTTTCAGGCGCGCGTAGAGTTTCATCCTTGTATGACTGTGGGCGACCTGAAGAAGGCTGCGCCGTCGTTTGAAAAAGCGGTGAAAAAATATCGGCAGATGCCAAAGGCCGCCTGAATCGCCGACCGTGGATGAGGGATGGGGCTCGCTGAGATCAGGGTGGAGGGCGTTGCTTCCCACCTTAGCGCCGAAATGCGCGGCGCGAAGGTGGGGCGCCCGGCTGGCTGAATCGCCGAGACTTCCGGAGCAAGTAGAATGGGAGGATGCTGATACTGGCTTCACAATCGCCCCGGCGGGCGGAGTTGCTGCGCAATGCGGGGATTGCCTTCGAGGTGCGTCCGGCGGACGTGGATGAGAGCCTGCGCCCAGGGGAAGAGCCGACGGAGTATGTGAAACGGTTGGCCCGGGAAAAGGCGCTGGCAGTGCTGGCGACGGCTCCGGCAGGGGCGGTGGTTCTGGGGGCGGACACGACGGTGGTGGTGGACGGAGAGAGCCTGGGGAAACCAGTGGACTCGGCCGAGGCGCGGCAGATGCTGGCACGGCTGAGCGGACGCCGGCATCAGGTGACGACCGGGGTGTGCTTGGCGCGCCGCGACGCGGATGGGCTGGCGGTGTGCGCGGTTGAGGCGGAGGTAACCGAGGTGGAGTTTGCGGCGATGAGCGCAGAGGAGATCGCGGGGTACGTGGCATCGGGCGAGCCGATGGACAAGGCTGGGGCGTACGCGATTCAGGGCGGAGCGTCGCGCTGGGTACGGCGAATCGAGGGATGCTACTTCAACGTGGTGGGACTGCCGGTGGCGCGCGTGCGGGCGATGCTGGATTCCGTGACCGCGTGAGAGCGATGGCGGTTGAAGGCTTCAAGGGCGAAATCGATTGGCGGCTGAAAAGCTTGAGGCGGCGTGGGAGATGCGGGCAGCGCGGGGATTCTTCGCTGCGCTCAGAATGACAGCTCTCAAAATTAGGCGAGGAAAAGCGCCTCGACGGAGAGGCGCTTTTCAGGGATCGGTGCGACCTAGCGGAGGCGGACTACTTTTTGTCGGGGTCGGTCGGAGGCGGAGTTTCGCCTTCCTTGACGGCGCTCTTGAAGTTTCGGATGCCTTCGCCGAGGCCTTTGCCAAGCTCAGAAATCTTCGAGGGGCCAAAGACGATAAGCGCGATCACGAGGATGACGAGCAGTTCCGGGAGGCCAAGTTTTCCACCGAACATTGTGTTTTCTCCATTCGCTCAGACTGTTCGGGGCAATGGAACAGATTGTTCCGCCCGCAGGCTGTGCATTCGCTTTAAGTGTAGGCCACGGCTGGCGACGCGTCAAAGGTTGAATCGCCTTACCGAGCGGCCAACATCGTGATTAGTTCCGCCAGGAGAGCGCTACGGCGGGGCAGTTCACGGATTTCGACAAACTCATGGGGAGCATGGGCTCCGTCGCCGACCGCACCCAGGCCATCGAGAGTGGGGACGCCGAGGGCAGCAGTGAGATTGCCGTCCGATCCGCCGCCGACAGCAGCCTCGGCCAAGTTGGAAGCCGAGCTGGGTTGCGGCCTGGGCCGCCATGCGGTAGAGGCCGACGGTTGCGGGCGAACGCTCGAAGGGAGCACGCTCGACGCCGCCGAGAATTTCGAGGCTGCAGCGGGGATCGCGCGGGCGCAGGCGATGAATTCCGGCATCGGCGCGAGCGGCCTGGGATGCGGTGAGGAAGCGCACATCAACGACAATTTCGGCAAGATCGGCGACCACGTTGGGGCGAACGCCTCCGGAGATGAGTCCAGGGTTGAGGGTGAGTCCCTTGGCGGGACGGGAGAGCCGACTGATGGCGACGATTTGGTGGGCGGCCTCGACGATGGCCGAGGCACCGCGCTCGAAGTCGAGTCCGGCGTGGGCGGCACGGCCATGGACGCGCAGGGTGTAGCGGGCCACACCCTTGCGCGAGGTTTTGCAGGCGCCGGTGGCTCCGGCAGCGGGTTCGAGGACGAGCACGGCGCTGGAGCGGAGGGCGAGGCGCTCGGTGAGGGGTCGCGAGGCTGGACTGCCGATTTCTTCGTCGGGGACGAGCAGGAGGGTGACCGGGCAAGGCAGCGGGCCGCGGGCGAGCAAGGCACGGAGGGCGAAGAGAGCCTGGACGATTCCGGCTTTCATGTCGAATGCGCCGGGACCGGAGAGGCGTCCGGCGCGCTGGCGGCAGGGCATGGTGGCTAGGGTTCCGAGGGGGTAGACGGTGTCGGTGTGGCCGAGCAGAAGCAGGCGGCGTTTGGCGGACGCTGGCGCCTGGCGCGGCAACGGAAGCCGCTCCGGCCGCTGGCGCGGGGAAATCGATTTGCAGGGCGGGGCCGTAGCTGGGGAGTTTGTGCAGGCGGATGCGCGGGGAGAGCGCGGCGAAATCGGCGGCGATGGTGGAGACCAGGGCGGCGATGGCATCGGGCGAGGCGGAGGGAGATTCGTGCTCGACGTAGCGGCGGAGGGTGGAGAGCATCTCGGGAAGCTGCGGGGTGAGGGCGCGCAGGAGCGGAGATCGCGAGGGCATAGGGGCGATTGTAACTTTGTTGCTGATGAGGGGCGCGTTATCTCAGGAGAGAAAAATCGATTACCGGTTGAAAAGCTTGAAGTCGCACGGGAGACGCGGGGGGTGCAGGGATCCCTCGCTAGCGCTCGGGATGACACCCTCAAAAATACGCGATGGCACTCTCATACGGCAGTTTCATACGGGATGGCAGTTTCATGCGCGACGGCGCTAGCCGCGAGACTTTGCGAAATACGCCACTGCGACGGCAAGGTCAACGGATCCACCTTAGCCGCGCAAAGAGCGCGCGTCGAAGATGGGGCACCCGAACTCTTTCCAGTGCGCGACAGCGTCTACGGGGTTAGCGGTCTCCGGAGACCACCTGATTGATCAGGGAGGTGGACATTTGCTCGAAGACTTTGCGCATGGCTTGCTCGACCTCGGGGGGCAGGGCGGTCTCCGCGAAAGCATTGTTCATTATCAGCATCCAGCGCTCGCGGGCGGCCTGATCGATAGCAAAGCCGGCATGGCGCACGCCCAGGCGGGGCATGCCCCGCAGTTGGATGTAGCTCTGCGGCCCTCCGAAGAGGAAGATCAGGAACTCGCGCAGGCGCTCTTCCGCGCCTTCCATGTCATCCTGCGGATACATGGGGCCGATGAGATCGTCTTCGGAAAGCTGGCTGTAAAAAGCGGCTGCCAGACGTCTGAAAGCTTCGGCGCCCACGATTGAGTAAATTTCACGGTTCAGCAAGGTTCTTGGCTCCGTGCGGTGGGACCGCGATTCGCATGAAAAAGATCGCATGAAAATGAAACCGATACAAGTCGATTGCGAGCCCTCGACCTGTTTTTCCGCCATCTGCATCGGCCGGAATGCCGGGGAAAGCTCCATAAATTGGGTCAGGGAGCGGGGGATCATTGGCTGGGTGCGGGATATGGCAACGCGGCGCTTCGTGGTGAGCAACGCTGGCTGCTATACTTTATGTTTTCCACGGGATAATCCATGACCGAATTCCATAGCCCTGACGCTACCCTTACGCCTGATGTGCTGGCGAAGTTGCCCCTCGACAGCGTTGCCATTCAAAAGATTCTGCCGCATCGCTATCCGTTTCTGCTGATTGACCGGGTGGTGGAGCTGGAACGGCGGAAGCGGATCGTCGCGATCAAAAATGTGACGGTGAATGAGGAGTTCTTCCGGGGACACTTTCCGGGGAATCCGATTATGCCGGGAGTGCTGATGGTGGAGGCGATTGCGCAGACCGGGGCCACCCTGCTGATGACCGAGATTCCGAACCGGGCGGAGATGCTGACGGTGTTTACCGGGATCGAGCGGGCGAAGTTCCGCCGGCAGGTGACGCCGGGCGACCAGTTGCGGCTGGAGGTAAACGTGATCAACTGGCGCACGCTGGCGGTGAAGATGGAAGGCACGATCACGGTGGACGGCAAGAAGGTTTGTGAGGCGACGGTGACCTGCCAATTGGTGAATGTGAAAAAGGCGCAGGCCGCAGCCGAAGAGGCGAAGGCGGAGTAGATGGGCATTCATCCGAGCGCAGTGGTGGACCCGAGCGTACGGGTGCCGGAGTCGTGCACGATTGGGCCGTTTTGCCTGGTGGGCGCCGACGTGGAGATGGGCGAGCACTGCGAACTGATCTCGCACGCGGTGCTGACGGGGCCGACGCGGATGGGCAGCCACAACCGGATTCATCCGTTCGCGGTGGTGGGCATGGGGCCGCAGGATCTGACGTTTAAGGGCGAGCGCACGCGGTTGGAGATCGGCGACCACAACGAGATTCGCGAGTATGTCACGGTGCATCGCGGCACGGTGAAGGGCGGAGGGCTGACTACGGTGGGCTCGCACTGCCTGCTGATGGCCTATGCGCATATCGCGCACGACTGCCACATTGGGGACAATGTGATTATGGCGAACGCGGCAACGCTGGCTGGTCATGTGACCGTGGAGGAATGGGCGGTGGTGGGCGCACTGTCGCCGATCCATCAGTTTGTGCGGATCGGGAAGCACTCCTATATTGGCGGAGGAACCACGATTACGCAGGATGTGATGCCGTTCGCCAAGACCTGCGCGGTGCGCGACGTACACGCCTATGGAGCGAATTCGATTGGACTGGAACGGCGCGGCTTCAGCAAAGAACGGGTGCAGGCGATTCAGCGGGCGTTCCGGGTGCTGCTGGCCGCCAAGCTGAATACGACGCAAGCTTTGGAGCGCATCGAGCACGAGGTGGAGCAGACCGAGGACGTGAAGCTGCTGGTGGAGTTTATCCGCACGAGCGAACGCGGGGTGCTGAAGTAGGAGCAAGGTTTCAAAGTTTCAGAGGTTCCAGAGTTTCAGAGGTTTCAAAGTTTCAAAGGGAAGGGCAAGGGCACAAGCAAGGTCAACGACCCCACGTTAGCCAACTGCGGGCGAACGTGGGGCACCAGAATCGGGCACCAGAATCGTTCACGAACAACCGTGCGAATCGTTCACGAACAAACTCGCGGGACTCCTTGACCAACGACTTTCACGACTTACCTGCAGGAACAAATTCCCGAAGTATGTTCCCGAATTCTGCACGACTTCACCTTCACGGGTTTACCTCACGAACAATTTTACGAACTGGGCTTTCATGAACAACAACTTCGCGGACTGATTCGTGAGGGTGGTAAGATTCGGGGTTTTAAGGGGGCGCGGAACTTTGCGCGCGGGTAATACGTAATAAGTCAGCATGGTTACTGGCGCAGCTCCGCCCATGCTGGCCCGGTTCACGTCCGCTCAAGGCCGGCCGGTGGAGGCACGGGTGGAAGAGGCACAAGCCGTCGCACAACTGGTACGCCGCTGCGCATCGGGCGACGCCGCTGCCTGGGAAGAGATTGTGCAGCGCTTCCATCGGCGGATTTATAACCTCTGCTACCGCTTTGCCGGATCGGCGGAGGATGCCCAGGATCTGACTCAGGAAGTGTTTATCAAGGTGTATCGCACCGTCGGCAGCTTCGACGGCGAGAAGGCTTCGTTTAACACCTGGGTGACAGCCGTGACGCGCAACCTGCTGGTGGACCACTTCCGCAAGACGCGCAATGAGCGGGCGACGGATTCGATCGACGCGGTGCAGGGCGGAGAAGAGGATGGGCCAACCCTGGCCGACCGGCTGGCCTCGGCGGGGGACAGTCCGCAGGTTCACGTGGAGAGCCGGGAGCGGCGGGAGATGGTGCATCGGGCGCTGCAGGAGATTTCGCCGGATTTGCGCGAGGCGGTGATTCTGCGCGATTTGCAGGATATGGATTATCGCGGAGATCGCGCAGGTTCTGAAAGTGCCGGAGGGGACGGTGAAAAGCAGGATCAATCGCGGACGGGCGGAACTGGCGCGGCGGCTGCAACGTACATATAGACAAGCGCTGTAATTCGGATGCGCGGGTAGAAGGGCGAGGCAGGGGAGTGGAATGGTGGACGAAGGCAAATCCGGGATGCGGTGCGAAGAGTTCGAGGCCCTGCTGGCGGAGGCCGTGGACGGCACGCTGAGTGGACAGACGCGGGAAGAGTTCGAGCGGCATAGGGCGGGTTGCGCGGCTTGCAACACATTGCTGGCAGAGGTCACCAGCGGCGCGGCCTGGCTGGACGAGTTGGTGGACGCGGCGCCGCCTCGGAATCTGGTGCACAACATTCTGGCGGTGACCAGCGGTGCGCGCAGCAGCAGGCTGCGCAGGGCGAGCCGCGGGTCTCGCGGTGGGAGCGGCTGCGGCGTGAGCTGGGGATGGCATTTGCTCCGGTGCTGACGCCGCGCTTTGGAATGTCGATGGGGATGGCGTTCTTCTCGATCATGCTGGTGCTGGACATGGCGCAGATCCGGATTACGGATCTGACGGCGCACAACCTGAGCCACACGTTCTACCGGAGTGAGAACAAGGTGATGAAGTATTACGAAAACACGCGGCTGGCGTATGAGCTGGAGTCGCGCGTGCGAGAGCTGCGCAAGGCCGGCGACGAGAGCGAGCACGAGGAGAAGAACCGGAGTCTGGAGAAGAACAACAACCAGACCGAGGACAGAAGAGCCAGCCGGAAGGCGGCGAGCAGCGGGAATTGAGCCGCGAACGGAATGGGCTGCTGCTGGTGGGGCTGAGCGGGCGTGAGCCGGGCGTTGGGATAGCCCAGGGATAAACCAGGAACAATCCGGGGACAGAGCTTGGATGGCCCGGAGATGGTTGCGAGGCAGAGGAGAGAGCTATGAATTGCGCACAACATCCCGACACGGCAGCGGTGGGTTACTGCCGGAGCTGTGGCAAGGCGCTCTGCGAAGCCTGCAAGCGTGAGGTGCAGGGAACGTACTACTGCGAATCGTGCCTGGGAGCGCGGATTCATCCGGGGGCGGCTGGAGGGTTCGGCGCGGGGGCGGGCTATGAGCAGCCGCGGGGGCCTGAGGATGCGAGTCCGGGGCTGGCGCTGTTTCTCGGATTTATTCCGGGAGTGGGGGCGTTTTACAACGGACAGTTTCTGAAGGGCTTTGTGCACGTGATCGTGATGAGCACGCTGATCTGGATGTCAGACCACGGGATGGGAGCGTTCGCCGGATTGCTGATCGCGGCGTGGGTCTTCTACATGGTGTTCGACGCCTGGACGACGGCGAAGGCACGGCGCGACGGACTGCCGATTCCTGATCCGATTGGGCTGAACGCGATTCTGGAAGGGCGCGAAGGCACCTTTCGCGAGCGCGTGGAGCAGGCCGGCGAACGGATCGGAACGCACGTGGAATATGCGGCGCAAAACATTGGGCAGCACTGGCAGAAGGCGGGGGGAGCAACTCCGCCGGGGTCGACGGCGCAGGCCGACGGCGGGAACGCCAGGGGCGTCGGCAAGCACAAATCAGCCGACCGCCGCCGGAGCGCGGGGCAGCAGGCGGGAGCCGGAAGCACGGCTTATGTGGGCGCCGCAGGGAGCGTACTACTCGGGACCGGAGGGCACCTACTATGTGACCTCCGAAGGAGCACGAACACAGCCCGGTGGGGGCAGTGGTGCTGATTGGGCTGGGAGTGCTGTTCCTGCTGGCGAATCTGGGGTGGTTCAGCTTTCACTGGATCAGCCAATTCTGGCCGGTGATTCTGATTGTGATTGGGGTGTGGCTGTTCGTTCAACGCCGGCGCGATGCGCGGTAAAGGGAGATCTGCGATGCGATATTACCAACCGAATCCGGCGTGCGGCTGTGGCCGATGCAGTACCCGGGGCTTGATGGGTCCGGCGGTGCTGGTGACGCTGGGGCTGCTGTTTCTGCTGGGAAATATGACGGACTATTCGTTTGACCGGACGTGGCCGATTCTGCTGATTGTGATGGGAGCGGTCAATGTGGCGCGGTATGTGATGCCGAATCAAGAACATATCAATCCGGGACCGTACCCGCCGCCGCCGTATCAGGCGCCGTATGCGGGGGGTGCAACGTATCCGGCGGGGCAGAGCGGGATGGCGCGCGAGCCGGTGATTACGCCTCCGCCGGCGCCGAGCGCGGGAGCCCTGGGCGATGGCCGAGGGGAGAACAACGAGGTGCACAATGGCTAGCCCGGGCACCATGTATGTACCGCCTCCGCGCCGGCATTCGGTGGTGGGGCCGCTGATTCTGATTGTGATTGGGGTGCTGTTTCTGCTGCGGAACTTTGGCTTCCGGCTTCCGCTGCTGCACCAGTTTGTGCAGTACTGGCCACTGCTGCTGGTGGTGATCGGACTGGTGCGGCTGGCGGAGTACTTTGCGGCCCGCAACCGGCAGCAACCGGTGCCGCGGATGGGCGGCGGGACGGTGTTTCTGCTGGTCATTTTGATTGTGGTGGGAGCGGGTTTGAGCGCGCTGTTCCACGCCCGCAATCAGATCAACTGGGGCTCGGTGCGGGACAACGTCGACGTGGATGACCAGTGGATGCATCTGTTCGGCAACCAGTACACCTTTGATGGCGAACTGACGCAGGCGCTGCCGGCGGGCGGTGCGGTTCGGGTGAACTGCGAGCGGGGCAACATCACGGTGAACAGTTGGGATCAGGCGCAGGTCAAGGTGGTGTACCACAAGCGGATTTTTGCCGGGAGCCAGAGCGAAGCGGATTCGACGAACCAGGCTACGGCCCCGCGGCTGCTGGCGCAGGGCACGACGGTGGAGGTAGCAGGGCAATACGGAAGGCGCAGGAGCCAAAGGGGTTGCGTCCGACCTGGAAGTGTATGTTCCGCAGAAGGCGGATGTGGAGCTGACGGCGCGTCGCGGGGATGTCTCGGTGACCGAGCATACGGGCGAGGTGAGAGTGAACTCGCAGCACGGGGATGTGAGCGTGGATCAGGTGACGGGAAACGTCAACGTCACGAGCCGGAAAGGGTCGCTTGCGGCCAGCAACGTGAACGGGAAGGTGACGGCGGACGGACGGGTGGATGATCTGACGCTGGAATCGATCTCGGGGCCGGTGTTGATTACGGCGGATATTTTTGGCGACACGCGGCTGGCAAAGCTGGAAAAGGGGGCGACGATTCGCACCTCGCGGACGGAGTTGGAGCTGGCCAAGCTGGATGGGGAGCTGACGATGGATTCCGGCGACCTGCAGGGGGATGGACTGCAGGGGCCACTCTCGCTCTCAACCAAGGCCAAGGATGTGAGTTTGCGGAATTTGAAGGGCGACGTTCACATCAGCGACGACCACGGCGATATCAATCTGGAGAGCAATTCGGCGGCGGCACTGGGCAATCTGGAGCTGACGACGCATCATGGCGACGTGCATCTGCGGCTGCCGGCGAAGGCGAATTTCCAGTATCAGGCGGTGACCCGGCACGGCGATATTTCGACGGATTTTGAGAGCGTGCGGGCAGAGAACCATGGCGGGGCTATCGACTGCGACAGGGACGGTGGGCAAAGGCGGAGTGAAGATCAACGTGACGTCGGATACCGGCGATATCGAGATCAGCAAGGGCTCGAACGCTCCGGAGACGGAGCCGGGGCCTCCAGCAAAGCCGCCGAAGCCGGGCAAGCCGGGGAATAAGGTAGGCGACGTCGAGGTGATGTAGGGAGACCAACGCTGGAATGAGAAACCGGAGAGCCTGGGCGGATGATGCCAGACTCTCCGGTTTGTTGTGCAGATAAGCTGTTGCGGGTAAAGCCTTTACATCAGCCGAAGTTGATGGGATGCTTGCCGAGCCAATGGGAGTCACGGGTGGTGCCGATTTTGCGCATGGCTCCGCGGGCGATTCCGGAGGAGAGTTCGCGGGTTTCCCAGGCGACTCCGGCGGTAAAGCCGACGAAGCCGCCGACGACTCCCATGGCGACGACTGCGGCGGTGTTTGGCTTGCGGCGCTGGACCAGCAGACCGCAGAGCGCACCGACGCCGGCACCCATTACGGTTGGGGCCCAGGAGGCACGCGCGGATCGCGTGAGGATCTCACCCACGGGCTCTTCCTGGAGAAGTGAATCCACTGCGGTCCGTGCCCCCTGCCATCCGGAGTCCGCAAGATTGCGCCCATATTCCAATTCCGACTTCAGCCAATCACCGATTTTCATTGCCAGCCATCCTAATTAGCCTGCTTAAGAGTTCGGTACCAATGAGATTTGATAGTAACTCTGACCGGGCGAAAGCGAAAGCAAACATACGTTTAACAGGATTGCTTTTTCGCCGTGGGGAAGCTTTGCAGGATCGGGATGCTACCGGAGTAATAAAAACCCCGGCCAATGGAGAGAGGCCGGGGCTTGTGGGGGAGAACGCCAAGGGCTATGGCTGCTGCGCCAACAACGTTCCCTGGTAGCCGCTGGCGGCATTGGAGGAGATCAGGTAGATGGTGCTGCCATCGACGGTGTAGAACATCACGGGAACACCACTGACGGTTGCGGTGCCGCGCCCAAGGACAGGGTCCACGGTGTAGCTGCCGCTCTGAGAGCTGTCCTGAGCCAAACCTTCGTTGTCGGTTTGAAAGTCGATGGTGCCGGTGAGATTGCCACCGCCGGCGAGGTAGTTGCCGGTGGATTCGAAGTTACCCAGGCTGGTATCAAGACCGGAGAGAGACTGGGCATAGTTGCCGGTGACGCTTGCGTTCGACAGGCCAAGGGTCTGGGAGCGCATTTCGCCAGTCTCCACCGTAGCGTAGCCGCTGATATTGGGGTTGCTTGCGAAGCTGACAAGAACCAGGGACTGCGTAGGCGAGACTTGCCAGCCGACGAGGTTCTCGTTCGCAATGGGTCCGACGCTGAAGCCGTTCATGATGGCTGTCCAGCGGCCATTTGCGGCTGCGCTATAAGTTCCGGAGAAAGTTGGGGAGTAGAAGGCGCTGCGTTCGTTGTAATCCTTGACAGCGCTGGTGCTGGTTATGTTGCCGGCCCCGTCGAAGGTGAAGCGTCCGGTCTCCACGATGGGATAGGCACCGGTGCCGCTTCCGCCATCCAATCCGGAGAGGTTGAAGACCTCAGGCCCGGCGAATGCGGCGGTGCTGGCAGCGGCTAGAGAGGTTTGCAGGTCGGCGTAGCCGTGGAGCCAGAAACTCTTGTCCGTACTGAGCAGTTCGAGACGGCTGGGCGAGACGTAATAGGCGATGAAGTTATGGGTTCCAGTGTTCGGTCCGTTGGGGGTGGCCAAGGTTGCGCTGCCGCGGGTTCCGGTCAAATTGTAAGTACCGGTGGCGGAAAGCTGCGCACTGAAGAGACCCGCGTCGTTCTCATCGTAGGCGCCGGTGCCGGTAATGGCGCCGCCGCTGAAGTTCAGTCCGCTGACGGCGCCGTAAGGCGACTTGTTAACGTCCTCGCCATCCAAGCGGACGATGTAGGTTCCGGTAGCTCCGGGGGTGCCAGACTGCAACTCGATTCGGCCGACGGCATCGGCGATGACGGAGTTGGAGGTGGTGCCGTCCTGGAAGAGTTTGCCGGCCGAGGGGGACTGCAAGACAAAATTGTAGATCACCTGTCCGGAGCCGCCGTTGAGAACCGCCAGACCGCGTCCGTCCGAGTTGACGCTGTAGTTTCCGTTAATCGATTCGCCTAAGGTCTGTCCGCCACCGTCGTTGACGGTGTCACGGGTGCCGGCGGTGATGTTGCCTTTGCCATCGGCGGTGAATTGTCCGACAACGGCATAGTTGTTGCTGTTGTTGAGGCCGTTGGCGGCGAAGACGTAGTTTCCGGTGAGGCTGGCGTTGGAGAAGCCGGCGTTATTTCCGCCCGACGGTGCCGGGGGAACGGAAACGCTGTTGGACGATGATCCTCCACCGCAGGCGACAAGGGTTGCCAGGGAAACGATGCTCAGCAGGGTGACAAGGATTTTGCGCATAGGGGTATCCACCGATGGAGAGAAATCTCCGCTTTGGCGTAAACACATGGGCTGGAGGAAAGTTGTGCAATAAAATAAAGAAATGAACAGTCAAGTGGTTACGTTTCCGCCCAAGGCGCTGAGCAAGGAGCTGTATCTGATCGGTTTCCGCATGGACCCGGAGGCGGAAGGTCCGCAGTTTTACACGCTGATCGGCTCCGAGGGGGAGAACGAGCGGCCGATCACCAAGGGCGACCGGATACTGTTCTTTCGCCAGCCGGGAGACGCTTTGAAGGCGTTGAGCGCCAGCGACAATGGGTTCAGCGAGGTGCGTCCGGTGCCGACGGAGCTGGAGTTGCTGTGCGAGATCAGCGAGGCTCTCTACGTTGCCAATCAGGCGGCGGAGGACGGGGACGGGTTGCTGTTCGAACTGATCGCGGTGTTCGACGACCTGCTGCGGGCGGTGAAGCTGAACGTTCCCGCCGAGTATGCGACCGTGCTGGCGGCAACGGCCGAACGGCTGGGCGAGAGTCCGGAGTTTGCCAGCTTTCTGGCGGAGAGCGGGCTGACCCGGACGACGCTGGAAGATGCGCTGCTGTGGTGCGTGGGGGCCATGACGGTGAAGAGCAGTTGGGTGGAGTGAGGAGCGGCGTGGGTGCGGTTCCGGTCGCGCCAACTCACAAATGGCTGTTTACGTCGTGTGAGTTACTTCTCTCGTTAAGTATGCAACTGCGGACGTTCGGAGATGTGGGCGGGTGGAGCTTGGAATGCGCCTGGCGCGTCATAGGTCCGACCTTAGCCTGCCAGAACAGGCAACCGTAGGTGGGGCACGCGGCGAAGCCTCCATGGCTCGGTGCATACCCTTAGTTCTACGGCGTTCCATCTAGAGCGAAAAACCTAGGTTCCTTAGGGTCTTCAGCCCGTTCATTTGCCATCCCGTCTCGCCCACAGTAGGCAGATGAAGAAGTTCCTTTTAGGCCTGCTCACGGTATCTCTGTCTCTCAGCGTAGCTTGCGGTAGTGGCGCGAAAGCAAGCCAGCCGAGCTCCAGTGGTTCCGGCAGTTCACAAAACCCTACTCCAACCGCAACGGCACCTACGACAACGCCAACGACACCGACACCGACAACACCGCCGACGACAACCGAACCAACCCCCACGACGGCGACCCCCAGCGGCGCACTTCCCACGCCGCCCTCGACCGCAGCGGTCTTTAGCAATATTGAACAGATGACCAGCGGATGGAGCTCTTGCAACACGGCGGCGTGCGCTGGCGGCAGCGGCAAAGGTACCTACTGGCAGGCATTCGATCAGGCGTCGCCTTCGCTCAGCGGCCGCAGCATGGAGATCTACCAGGATGGCAGCTACAGCAACGCTCTCTGGACCAATAAAACGGGTGCAGACGATGCGGCGACGAATTTTTTGTGGGACTTCTACGTGCAGGTTGACAGCGCCTCGGTGGATGCGGGGCAGGCCCTCGAATATGACGCTTTCCAGTTCGTGGGTGGCTACAACTACATGATGGGCACGGAGTGCAACTACGCGGCCAGCGTGTGGGATACGTGGAACGAATCGGCCGGGCAATGGCTGCACACCACCATCCCCTGCAAGAAGTTCGCGGCCGGAAGCTGGCACCATATTCAGTGGTATATGACCAACGATCACACGAATCACACGTACACCTACAAAACGCTGGTGGTGGACGGTGTGGTTTACAACCTGAACCAGACCCAGCCCGCGAAAAACCTTGGTTCTGGCTGGACCGACAACGCCGGAGTGCAGTGGCAACTCGACGTGAATGCCAGCGGCACTGGGTATCAGGAGTGGGTTGACAACGCGACGTTCAGCATCTGGTAGGTCCGGGCGACCGACCCGTCTAATACTCACAACGTCAGGAGGATGGGAGCGTGGCGCTTCCCCACTCAAGCCAAAAGAGGGCTTGAATGGGCCACCCACGGAACAACCCGGGCACCCGGCCCGCCGCACTAACTCTCGAACTGGTTAGCGGCGGGTGGTGGCGATCTCGGGTGAGAGGCTCTTGGCTTGAGGGGGAAATTCCAGGTGGTCGCGGATGAGGCTTTCCTGGAGTCTGGCGAAGGCTTCCTCGGGGGAATCGACAAACTGGAAGAGGTTCACATCCTCGGGGGCGATGGTTCCGGCGTCGGCGAGGAATTCGAGGTTGAGGACGCGACGCCAGTATTGCTCTCCGTAGAGGAGCACGTTCATTTTTTTGGCGAGCTTTTCGGTCTGGGCCAGAGTCAGGATCTCAAAGAGTTCGTCGAGGGTTCCGAAGCCGCCGGGAAAGACCACCAGGGCTTTGGCCAGGTAGGCGAACCAGAGCTTGCGCATGAAGAAGTAGTGGAACTCGAAATTGAGCTCCGGGGTGATGTAGGGATTGGGCTCCTGCTCACAGGGGAGGGCGATGTTAAGGCCGATGGTCTTGCCTCCGGCTTCGTGCGCGCCACGATTGGCGGCCTCCATGATTCCCCCGCCTCCGCCGGTGGTGACGACGAAGCGATGACGCTTGCCGGGCAGGGTAAGAGTCCAATCGGTCAACATGTGCGCGAGGGTGCGGGCAGCCTCGTAGTATTGGGCCATATCGACGACCCGCTGGGCGCGATAGGCCTCCTGCTCGTGCTCGGGAGCAGCTTGGGCTGAGCCGGGACTGGCCAGCAACTGGACGGCTTCCTCGGCGCTGCTGAGGCTGCGGAAGCGGGCGGAGCCGAAGAAGACTACGGTGTCCTGAATTTTTTCGCGGCGGAAGCGGGCGAGGGGTTCGGTGTACTCGGCGAGGATGCGTAAGGGACGGCCATCGGGGCCCTTGAGGAAGGTTTCATTTTCATAAGCCAGATGCGCGCGCGGAGTTGTGGGTTTTGTTTGATCAGCCATAAAGATTCACTTGCCAGTAAAACTATCGCAGATCGCGATAGTGTATGGCGTCCGAGACTCCTATCCAGACATCGACCAGACCGATGCCGGAGATCAATCCACGGACGAAATTCTGATTGAGAACGAACTTCAGGGTAGGCCATCCGGCGAGCAGCGGGTTCTGGGTCCAGAGGCGGGTCCACGGGAGCGCCATGACCAGCATGCCAGCCCAGACGGCAATGGCGACCTCAACCACCAGCAACAGACGCTGCGCCCACACCGGGGGATGAGCGGCGGGCGGGACGGCCTGGCCGGGATTGGCATCCGGTGCCGGAGTTTGTGAGCTCTGCTTCAGCGGTCCTACTTCCATCGTTGATTCGATGCGTCCCTGATTTCTCACGATTGGCATGGCTTCGCGTCTGAGGCTACTCGAATCATGTTGCCTGGATTTGTGCAATCACGAACCTGATTCTACGCTGAAGAGCGCAAAAGACAGAAACGGCGACGGGCACAGGGTGAAAAAAAGGGAAGATGCGTTTGTTTTTCATCCAATATCAGATATCAGACGGCGGAGCGCAATTCGCGGATGCGGGAGGCCACGTCGCGGTAGTCGATGTTGGTGCCATAGACCTCCATGAAGCGATCGAGCGCCTCACGTTTCATTCCGGCGGCGGCGTAGGCGCTGGCCAGTTCGTAATTGACGGCGGTGCGCGACTCCTCGTCGGGCGCTGCCTCCAAGGCACGGAGGAACCACTTGAACGAGGCTTCGGGTACGGACTTCTCGACAAAACAGGTGGCGAGCCAGATATAGGCATCCTGGGTGCGGGCGGGACTCAATCCCTGTCCGGCCATTCTGCAGACCTTTTGCAGCTCACCGATGGCCTCATCGAGCAATCCCATCTCGCGGAAGGCGATGCCGAGATTGAAGTGAGTTTCCGGATCGTTGTCGTCGTTCTGCGGCATGGCCAGCTCCCGCTCAAAGTCCTCGAGGAGTTCGCCAAAGACGCTGGGCACCGGGATGGGCTCCGCAATGGGGTCGGCGACGGGCTCGGCGGCGGCCGCCATGTAGGGCACCAGATTCTGCTCGCTGGCAGGCGGAGGCGGCGGGAAGGGGTCGACTTCGTCGAGTGCGAAGGCGCTGGCCGGAGCGGTGGTGGGCTCGGCGGGCGGCGGGAAGGGCGTGACGTTGCTGGCAACCCCGGATGCGAGGTCGGGCGCAGTCCCGGATGCGAATCCAGGCTGGGGCTCGGGCGGAGCAGAGCGCGGCGGGGCGGGTTCGCGGCGGGGCTGCTGAGCGGGAACGAAGCTGTCGCCCAGCTCGAAATCCAACTCGGCGGCTAAAGAGTTCAGAGTGGGCGCGGGAGCCGGGGATTCGAGGAATGCAGGCGGCGTGGCCGAGGGCAGATCACCAGTGACTTCAATGACTTCGACTGGGGCGGGGCTGGGACGGCCTTGGCGCAACTCGGCGCGAAAGGCGGGCAGCTCGGGATGCTGGGGGCTGGCGGCGGCGAGCCGGGAGATCGCGGTCTCGGCCTGAGCCCAGAGCTGCTGGGCAAGAAAGAAGCGCGCTTCCTCGACCAGTTCCGGGACATTTTCCGTGGAATCGACCGGGACAGGCGGTGGCGTGGCGGCGGAGGGGGACGGCTGCGCTGGGGTATCATGCCAGACGGCTTCCCACTCGGCGGAGAGGTCGATTTCCTCGGCACCGCCGGTTATGTCCTCGGCGTTGGGCGAAAGGTCGAAGTCGCGGGCGGTGAACTCGCCGCTTTTGGCCTCCCAGGTCGTGGTCTGGCTGGAGCCGGCGCGCTGGGCGTAATAACCCGCGGCCTCGGTCTCTCCGAGGCTCTCGAGGACGCGGTGCATGGTGCCGTAGCAGGCTGCGGCCTTGGTGGATTCACCCTCCTGGCCGTAGAGCAGGCCGAGGGTGCGGTTGAGGCGCAGGTCCTCGGGGGCACTCTGCAAGGCAAGCTCCAAAGCCTTGATTCCACTCTTCTTGGAGGAGAAGGACTCAGAAAGTTCGGCTTCGGTGAGGGCGGCGGTGATGACGTCCTCTACCTGCGGCGGGTAACTTTGCGCGGGCAGAGGGGGCTCATCGCCGGTGAGGAACTCCTCGAGGGTGCGGGGTTCGTCCAGCTTGGCTCCAGGGATTGGAGCAGGAGCGTCCGGAGCGAGGCGGGTGCAGACCTGGCGGAAGGCGTTCAGGTGGGCGGCATTCTCCGGCTCCAGTTCGATGAGCTCCTGGTAGGCGTCGCGAGCGCGCTCGAGCTGGCCGCCTTGCACGCAGGCGTGAGCTTCGAGTTCGAGGATCTCGGCGATCATGGAGGTTTCGCCAGCGCACTGGAAGAGGCGATAGAGGATCTGTAGCGCCTCGGGATTGGTGCGTACCTTGGAGATGGCGCCTTGCAGGTGGGCCATCACCTCCTCTTTATCGTGGGCGAGGAGTTCGGTGGCAAACTCGTTGTAAAGGTTGAGCGCTCCCGGGGTGTCGTTTTCCTTGTAGAGGCGCGAGGCTACCTTCAACACGCCATCGGCATCGTGGTGCACGGTCATCAGCTTGCGGCCGACGGGCAGGGCTTCGTCTAGCTTGCCAAGGTTCAAGTAGGCGGACAGGAGATTGCGCAGGCCGTCGATCCGGGAGTCGAGATCGGGGATGGCTTCGTAGAGTTCGGCTGCTTTTTCGGAGTTTCCCAGCTCGAAGGTGACCTGGGCGCGCAGCTCCTGAGCTCGAAGGTTGGTGCGGTCGAGGGCGATGAGGCGTTCGAGGATCTTTTGCGCGGGCTCGAGGGCATGGCGTTCGACGAGGGTGGAAGCAGTCTGGGCCAGCATCTGCTTGGCTTCTTCCTTCTGACTGCTGGCGTTCATGAGGTCGGCGGTGCGGGTAATCACCTGCACATTTTCCGGGTCGAACAGGACAAGCTGCTTGAGCAGGCGCAGAGTTTCCTTGGACTGGCCCTTGCGGGTGTAGACCTCGGCGGCCTGGAGCAGGGCGGAGCGGGCATCACTGACCAGTCCCTGCTTGCGGTAGAGCTCGGCGAGCTTTTCCATGGCGGCCAGATCGTTGGTATCGAGCTTGACGATCTTCTTATACATCGCGATCGATTTCAGCAGGGTGCCGTCGGCGGCATAGGCTTCGGCGATGACGCGGAAGCGCTCGATGGCCTCTTTGTTCTGGCCAAGGCGGGAATAGATATCGCCTACGGTATTGAGAATGGCGAGATCGCGGGGTTCGACCTGGAGGATCTTGCCGTATTCGGAGATGGCGTTTGGCAGCTTATTCTGCTGCAAATACCGTTCGGCTTTTGCCCGCGATTTATCTTTGTTGTAACCAAATCCGAACATGATTGCACTCCACTCGCATGCAGCGGCAGCGGACCGCGACCTGGAAACCGCAGAAGCAGGGATCGACCCGTGTATTTTGCTAACGTAACACAGCTTCACCGCGGCGGAAACCACCCAAAGCACCGAGACGACGGATTTGGGGGCATGTCCCACCGGGGAACCTAGTTAGTGAAGGTTTGACAGCGCAAGGATGGCGTCGTTAGGGTTAGGGCTTGTCCACCCATGAAAGCCGTGGGAACCTAATCGCTGGCGGTTACGTATTCGATAGTAGCGGGCGGCTGCCCAGATTTGGAGAGCGATGCGCGGAATCAGGCTGAAGGAACCGGCGATGATTGCGCTGGAGACGATGCTCTCGCACAAGCTGCGCTCGTTTCTGATGCTGCTCGGGGTGATTCTCTCGGTATCCACACTGATCCTGGTGGTGGCCCTGATCAACGGCACGAACACGTTTATCGCCGACCGGGTGGCCAATATGGGCAACGGCGTATTTCTGGTGGCGCGCTACGGGATCATCAACAGCCGGGAAGGTTTGGTGAAAGCGGCGCGGCGCAACAAGCAGCTCAGCTACGACGACTTTGTGGCGCTGCGCGACGGCCTGAAGCTGCCGAAAAACGTGGGACTGGAGTGCCGATTTACCGATACGGCGCGGCGCGAAGCCAAGAGCTCCGAGGATGTTTCGGTGCGCGGAGTGACGGCCAACATCGGCGAGATGGATATCGAAGAGGTGGCGCGCGGCCGCTACATCAGCGATAACGACAACGAGCACCGCAGTTTGACGGCGATGATCGGCGATGAGCTGGTGAAAAAGCTGTTCCCGAACACCGACCCGATGGGCAAGACGGTGACGGTGCGGGGTTATGAGTTTGAAATTGTCGGGATCGCCAAGCCAATCGGGAACGTGCTGGGGCAGCCGCAGGACAACTTTATTTATATTCCGGTGGACACCTGGTTCAAGCTCAACGGCACGCACTCGGACGACTTCGCCATCAACATCCAGGCACGCGGGCCGGAGTACATGGAGCAGACCAAGGACGAGGCGCGGGCGATGATGCGGGCGCGGCGGCATCTGGCTCCGAATGAAGACGATAACTTTGGACTGTTTGGCGCCGATAACCTGATGGAGCTATGGAAGAATTTGACCGGAACCCTGGCGGGGGCAATGGTGGGATTTGTCTCCATCTTTCTGGTGATCGGCGGCGTGGTGATCATGAACGTGATGCTGGCCAGCGTGACCGAACGCACTCGTGAGATCGGCATCCGCAAATCGCTGGGGGCGCGCACCACGGACATTCTGAGCCAGTTTCTGGTGGAGGCATCGGTGATGAGCGCGATGGGCGGAGTATGGGAATTCTGCTGGCATGGGTTCTGGCGATGATTCTGGACAAGACGACGCCACTGCCGATGTCGGTACCGCTGTCGGCAGTTCTGGTGGCGATCACGGTCTCCACCGCGGTGGGGCTGTTCTTCGGGGTGTATCCGGCGCGCAAGGCGGCACGGTTGAATCCGATTGAAGCGCTGCGGGCGGAGTAAGGCGATGGTGATGCGGATCACTATGGAATCGCGCAAAGGAGAACACGGGTGAACTCGAAGCGCAGATACTTCTCCTTTGGCGAAAGCGCGCGGATGGCATTTGAAACGCTGCTGGCAAAATAAACTGCGCTCGGCGCTGACGGTGCTGGGAGTGTTTATTGCGGTGGTGGTGCTGGTGATGGTGTTCTCCATCATGTACGGGGTGGATGCGGATTTGCGCGCGCAACTGGAACAGTACGGCACCAACACGCTGTTTGTTTATAAGTTCGAACCGGGAATCCAACTGCGCCAGCTGCCGCAGGAATTGCGCCTGCGCAAACCTTTGAAGTATGAGGACGCGGAGGCGATCCGCGAGGAAGCACCGTCGGTAAAAGAAATCTGCGTGGAGCTGGACTCGACTAGCTTTGTTCCGGGAACGCCGGCCTTTATTCCCACGGCACGCTACAACGGCAAGGAAGTTCTGGCGGTGAACTTCGAGGGAGTGACGCCTTCGTTTCAGACGGTGCAGAACTCGCGCATGGAGCAGGGGAGATTTTTGACCGAGAGCGAAAATAGCCATCGGCTGGATGTTGCGGTAATTGGACACGATCTGGCGGAGACGCTGTTTCCGGCGAAGGACGCCATCGGCAAAGATTTGCAAGTCGCCGGAATGACGTTCCGGATTATTGGGGTGATTGAGAAGAGCAAAGGGGTATTCCTGCGGGACAACTCGGCCGACAAACAGGTGTTCATCCCCTACCTCTCCTACCTGAAACACCGGCCACAGGATAAGGAAAACTTCATCACCGCACTGGCGGCGGAGGGTAAGAAGTCGCAGGCGACCGACGAGATCACGGGGATTCTGCGCCGCCGGCGGGGCGATGCCTTCAATAAACCGGATAGCTTTGGGATCTCCTCGGCGGAGGCGATTTCCAATCAGTTCCGCAGCATCATGGGTTCGATTGCACTGCTGACGATCGCGGTGGCATCGGTGGGAATGCTGGTGGGCGGAGTCGGGGTGATGAACATCATGCTGATGTCGGTGACCGAGCGCACCCACGAGATTGGAGTGCGCAAGGCGATTGGCGCACGCAGCAAGGACGTGGTGCGGCAGTTCCTGGTGGAAGCCGTGGTGCTGACCGGTACGGCGGGGATTGCGGCGGTGGTCTTCTGTCTGGCGCTGATCGCCGTGCTTAACGTCGCGCTACCGCAGGTGCCTGCGGCAGTTCCGGGCTGGGTGATTCCGGCGGCGGTGGCGGCAGCGATGAGCGTGGGGCTATTCTTTGGAATTTATCCGGCGGCCAAGGCGGCAAAGCTGGACCCGGTGGAAGCTCTGCGCTACGAATAGTCGGCGGAAGAGGCGCTTCGCAGGAGCTGCCCTGGGCGGAGCGAATGACAGAATCGATTGTCGGCAGAAGAGCTTGAAACCGCGCGGGAGATTTGGCGATGCGGGGATGCTTCGCTGCGCTCAGCATGACACCCTCATAAATGACACCCTCATAAGACGCGCTCTAGAAGAACAGCTCAAAAAAAGCTTGCGACAAATGCGCGCCTCTCAAGAACACTGCACGCACAAGGCGCGCGCTCTCATACTGGTGGTTTCACTGGACCAGGTGGATGGTACCGCGCGCGGGGCGGCGGCGCGCGTGCATCTCGCGGGACATCTCCTTGATTTGTGCGGGAGAGAGCCATTCCGTAATGGCGGGAAATACCACGGTCTCCTCCAGGCAGAGGTGGGCGGCGAAGATCTGGTTGAGGGCCTGGGTGACATGATCGAGACGGTGCGAGAGGAAGGGCAGACGGCCGGGCTGGCGGCCGAGGGAAGCGCACAGGGGCAACAATTCGGTCACCAGTTCATGGATTGCTTTGTGCTGCTCGACCATGGTTTCAGCGGCTTCCCGCACCAGTCCGCCGGGCGGCAGGGCGGCGTGAAGACGCGGGAAGAGCGATTCGTTCTCATCGGCCTCATGCAGCGGCAGGGCATCGCTGAAGTGGCGAAGGATGGAGGTGGCGGCCTGGGCGATTTCCTGGTGCGGCGCGCTTTCGGCGTCAGCCAAGGTTCGGCTCAACTGCATGAAGTGGCGGGTGCGGGCATGGCAGCCGAGCAGCATTTCCAGGGGAGTGGCGGAGGCCGACGGGTTCGTGGAACCATTGCCGGAAACTTTGATGAGTTTCATCCTTTTACTGTCTAACCTTGGGGTGGGGGTTGTCGAGGACAAGCGTCACAAACTAAATGTCTTTTTTACTCAGTGACTTAGCTTTCTCACGATAAATTCAGGTATACACATTAAAAGATAGAGTGCTACAATGCTCACGCTTTTGATTTGGAAGGACGCAAGCGGTAGAGGCGCCCTGAGAGCGAGAAACTAAGCGCTGCTCCGGAACACGTATCTGCAGACGAAATCCCTCCGATTCACTCAGCCTGATTTCAATTCACGAAGGAACACGTAACACCATGGAACAAGGAATCGTTAAGTGGTTCAATGACGCGAAGGGCTTTGGTTTCATCAGCCGCCAGAATGGCGAAGATGTTTTCGTTCACTTCTCGGCTATTCAAACGAATGGCTTCCGGAGTCTCAAGGAAGGCCAGGCGGTGCAGTTCAACGTCGTCAAAGGACCCAAGGGCTGGCAGGCAGAGAACGTGACGGCGGTTTAGTTTTCGCATCTGAAAAAAGTTTTAGAGGAAAGGGCAGCCATCCCGGCTGTCCTTTTTGCTGTTGCACACCCTGAGTACATGTCCTGAGTAATCTTGCGCCGCGCCCGAAATCTTCGTACCATAACTTTCCATCCGTCGATAGCGATGACGCGCGCAGGCGAGGCTGGACCGTCTCGATTGCCGTGTTGGAGATTGCATTGAAGAAGAGTCTGCTGAAGCAATGTACGGAAGCGAATCGCGAGCTCTGGCTCCTGCTTTCGTTGTTTGTGATCGCCGCGCTGTGTAATTTTCTGATTGCCAACCGCGGCATGCTGCTCAGCTTCTATACCTTTCCGACCCTGTTCTCCGCGTACTACTACGGACGGCGTCACGCGACCCTGACGGCGCTGGCCAGCGTATTGCTGGCGGTGCTGATCACGTTTCTGAACCCAAACCTGTTCGGGCATGGGACCGAGGTGCTCGGTGTACAGAAGTGGTGCGACATCAGCGTCTGGGGCGGGTCACTGATTCTGACGGGCTTCGCCATGGGCACGCTGTACG
The DNA here is from genome assembly GCA_963779365.1 of uncultured Acidobacteriota bacterium. Taxonomy (GTDB): domain Bacteria; phylum Acidobacteriota; class Terriglobia; order Terriglobales; family Acidobacteriaceae; genus TOLSYN. The sequence continues at coordinate 321,556 of CAVZYB010000014.1, forward strand.
ACCGCAACGCGGCACGGATGCGCGAGTTGCGGGAGACCTATCACGGTGTGCTGATGATTCTGCGGCACTTCATTTCGAAAGATACCTACACCCAGAACCACTCGTATCGGGTCTCGATTTATGCGGCGCGGATGGCGGCGGAGATGGGCTTCGACGACGAACGCATTGAAGATGTGAGGGCCGCCGCACTGCTGCACGATATCGGCAAACTGGACATCAGCCGCGAGATTTTATACAAAGCGGCGCGACTGAACCCGACGGAGTACCAGGAGATGCGCGAACACGTGTCGCGGGGGGCGGCTCTGCTGGAACCGGTGGGCGGTTCACTGCGCCGGGTGCTGCCCATCATTCTGACGCATCACGACCGCTTCGATGGCTCCGGCTACAGCGATCGCGCAGGGGAGGAGATTCCGCTGGAAGCCCGCATCCTCGCCGTGGCCGACGCCTACGATGCGATTACCAGCGATCGCCCGTACCGCAAGGGGAGTACCGCGTACGAGGCGCGCGAAATCCTGGAGCGCGGCGCCGGACACGACTTTGATCCGGACGTGGTCGCCGCCTTTGTCCGCGCCTTCCGCAAGCAACAGATGGACATTCCCGACCTGGTGGTTTAGCGGGCGGGATCAGATTCGTCCAGATGATGCCGGCAACCGGGATGCGATATTGGGAAAGATATTGGTCGGGTTCGAACCATCGCCAACATCCCCTTGATCAGGTTGGCCAAAACACAAACGTGTATGGCCGCCTGCTGCGCAGGTCTGTCCGATCGCCAAGCTCTCCTCTATTGAAGAATCGTCGCTCAGCGGGAAAGCTGCTCTTCCTCCAATGGTGATTCTGAAGATAAGCATCCTCTCAGGATTCGTTTGCAGGTTAAACCTTGCCAATGCCTCCACGTTACCTCGCCATGGATTTCACGAGACAGCAAATCGCGTTCGAGATGGGGGTTATGGCCGCACTTTCCGTAGGTACTTTGACTCGTGTACGCGGTTTGCCTAGGTGCAATTCGCAAAAGTGTTAGGTGTCCCATTGGATTTCAAGGCTGCGTCTTCTCAATTAGCTTGTTGTTGGCATGAGGAAACTAATCGTAACTTCCAGCATTGTTTTGTTAGCCGTTATCTGTGCGCAAGCTTCCAACCGTCACAGGAAAACCCAAACTTCGTCGCTGTCGCCCAGCAGCCTTACCTTCGCCAGCCAGACAGTGGGAACCACAAGCACGGCTCAAACCGTGACGCTAGCCAATACTGGAAGCACATCCATCAGCATCGGCAGCATTGCTGTTAGTGGTAACTTCTCGCAAAGTAATAATTGCGGCACATCGCTGGCCGCAGAAGCACAGTGCGCAATTTCCGTGACTTTCAGTCCCGCTGCGAGCGGAACGAGTACAGGCAGTTTGTCGATCACCGACAGTGCCCGCAGCGGCGCCCAAACCGTATCTCTAACGGGCACCGGCGCTGCAACTGCCAGCTCTGCTCCACCGACTCCATCTGCGCCAACTACCGCGGATGCCTTCTCGCCCACGAGCTTGACCTTTGCCAGCCAGACGGTGAATTCGCCAAGCGCCTCGAAGACAGTGACGCTTACCAACACAGGTTCCACGACGATCACAATCAGCGGGATAACGACGAGCGCCAACTTTTCCCAGAGCAACAACTGCGGCGCCTCTTTGAATGCAGGTGCACAGTGCAGCATTGTTGTGCTATTCGATCCGGTTGAAGCCGGCTCGGTAAGCGGTTCGATAGCGATTAGCGACAGTGCGAGCACTGGCCCGCAGACTGTAGCACTCACCGGTACAGGAGTTGCAATTCCTGCGCAATCGGTAGCGGTCTCCTGGACACCGAGTACCGGCAGTAATGTAGTGGGCTATAACGTTTATCGGTCGACCACCTCTGGGGGCTACTACTCCCAACTAAATCCCTCAGCTCTTACGGGCACCTCATACACGGATAGCACGGTTTCATCCGGAACGACCTATTACTATGTTGCCACTGCGATCAACTCAAGCGGAGAACAATCCAGTTACTCCAGTCAGGTGACTGCGGTGGTGCCTTAACGCTGGACACTGTCATGCAGCGTCTCCTGCCTGCCATGGTGAAAAGCAAGGGCCGGGGACGAGCACGCTGCGCAGGCCCGGTGTCTCGAAGGACGCGCTGTCAGCGTTTCCTGGTAACAAGCAAGAAAGCGGCGAGGGCTGTCATGTTCGTCTGAATGGCAGCCCGACGCTAGGAGCGGGGAGCACCTTCGCCGGGATGGCCGCAAAGTGCAGAAGCATTCCCCGAAGTTGTTCTCGTTCTTCCCCGTCAAAGGTGAGCTGCCAGAACAAAGCCATCACTTCCGCTCCGGCGGCCAATGGTGCCAGGAGTAACTGCGATGGCATCCACCGGGCGGCAAGCAGCGCGCCAACCAGCAGCAGCGGAAGTGTACAGCCAAGCGGTTGCAGGATGCCCCGCCACATCAGTTGCGCGCGGCTAACCACGACGCAGTCGGTTCGCCGTAGGCTGACCGTGAAGTGGAGCCGGACTCCGACCAGTGAGCCAATTTATGTCCCCCATGCCACTCCCCGGGCGCCGACCTGCCAACGCTTGCGTTCGCCTGGGGTCAGAAACCGCTGTGTGCAGCGGGTGCATACTTAGCTCGGAACTGCCTTATTTCACTCGAACAGCGGCACTTATGCTGAGGCTAACTCACTGACTCCATGCAACAGGGGCAGGGCGGTCCCATTCTTGAAAACCACTTTATTGACGACACGAATCAGTGATTTGCGCTGATATTGTAGTAAAACTGTAGTAGCGGAGAGATGGCCGAGTGGTTGATGGCTCCGGTCTTGAAAACCGGCATGGGGGAAACTCCATCGGGGGTTCGAATCCCTCTCTCTCCGCCAGCAGTTCTCCGTCTGCCCAATAGATTCAATCAAACACAATCTAATCCACGATAGGCGCTACTCAAATGGACAGAGTGGCCGTTAGAGCCCATTTATGCCTGTTTTGTCTTACAAAGGGTGGGAGGGCTGGAAACGACTAGTGGCCTCTCCCGGCGCCGTCTTGGGTACATGAGTTCGTCCACGATAACCGCTCATTGTGCACGCTTACAAACATTTCTTGCCAGATCGCAATGTGAGCTTGATTGACCATACATTGAGATGCGGGACTGCTACGCTCGATGAGTCAGGAAGTAGATTTCCTACAGTTAGTTCGCAGTAAAAAGTATTGGAGGTCCTAACCATGTTAAAGAAAGTGCTATTCGCAGTGTGCGGTCTGGCAATCGCGGCAGGTTTGTCGTCGCCGCCGAAAGCCACGGCTGAAGTTCAAGTCGGAGTTCAGATCGGTGCTCCGGCCGTTGTGTTTACCAGTGGCTACCACGATGGCTACTACTACGAAGATGGCTATCGCTATCAGCGCGATCAGCGCGGGTACAGGCACTATGACCGCGCATTCGGTGGACACACCGACTGGAAGCACGACCGCGCTCATCGGGACGGAAACCATCATGATGAACACCACCCAGATGGCGACCATCGCGACTGGAACAGATAGCCGAACAATCTGCCTTGGAATCGCCTTCAGCATCTCCCTGTAAATAGCAATCCGGTGCGTCTCGCGCGAGCGCACCGGATTACATTGAACGTCGCCGCTACCTGATTTGGTCAACACTAAAGCTGACGATGATCGCCAGGGCAACCGGTGCTTTAAATCGGAATCTTCGACACCCATCGAACGGCTTCAACGTAAGCTGTGCTTAACTCAGCCTCGCCGATTTTCAAGGTTCTGTGCGGTTGCTTCGCATTCCTCCCACTCAGAGCGCTCGTAGCTCACCGCAACCTTGAGTAGATCTCCAAGGCGTCCTCCCTTTTCTGCAAGGGCGGCACTAACGTTGACAGGCACCTCCAGCCGGGTTGCAATTGACGGCGAATCGAGGATCACTGCCATAAGCGATAAGCAGTCCCACCAGAAATCCTTCGTATTCGTTGCACTCAGCTCCCGGCGCAATGAGTTCCATCAGCTTTGCCCGGAGCAATGCACAACGGAGAAGTTCCGGTGGCTTGTCGTCGCCCATCACAACCGTCGCGTCAACAGGACCCATCGGCGCGTATTGCGTTCGCCCAGCAGAGCGAACGCGTGCCGGATGGATTGAACACTGGAGCGAAGACAGAATTCCGCCGAATTGATGAATCTCAACAATCGATAACAAAGAGCCGCATCTTGTTTGATGATCGTTTCCAATTCGGAGAACTTAAGCTCATCATTCACAGTTGCTTGCAATAGCCGGAGATTGTTGATCCGTGAAGGCCCCAAAGTTTTAGTTGCCATTACTTGCGGCTTGCAGAAGTAGAATCCCTGGAAAAGCTCGAAACCCAAGAGCACGGGCGGTATCGTACTCATCCCTGGTCTCAACCCGCTCGGCGAGCAACTTCGTTCCGGCTTTGGCTTGCTCCCGGATGAATGAAAGTCAGTTCGGGAGATGCCATGTGAATGTCTATTTTTACAATGTCCGCAATGGGCAAGAAGGCATTTCTCTGTTCCGCCGGCGCGAAGTGGTCAATGCCAGCAGATAGCCGGAAGCATTTCAACCTTCGACAAGCTTCCAGAAGATCTGGGGTCGGCATAACGGTTTCTACAATTTCCAGTACAGTTCGAGCTGGCTGCAGAACGTTGATGAGATCGCTGTGAGCACTTCCGCGTGCAATTCACAAAAGCTTTGAACTCACCGCACAGCGCTTCAATGCCAAAAAGATGCGCACTATCGAACACCTGCAGGGACGCCTGGCTACCATCGTTGACGTTGGCTTTATCGGTATCCGCATTGCGGTACAGGAGTTCATAACCAATGCATTGCGATTGCAGGTCCAGAATGGCTTGTCTCGCGATAAATTGATTGTTGATGATACATATTTGCCTAACTTTGAGGATCCTCTATCGGCAAAGCGCTCTGTTTCATCAATCAGAAACATTCGTGCAAATACCACAATTCCTGGTTAAGTTTTCCCACACGTCCAAGAAGCCATGAAGCTACATCGGTCTTACCGAAGGCTGGGCCTGGTCAGCATCGCCAGTCGGAACAGCCGCATTCGGAATGATTCTCGGTTCCACAAATCGGGCAGAATCGGAATCTCGGATTCAGTGCGGTCCGGCAATGCGTGCAGAGCTGGGTTTAGGCGCTTGACGTAAGGGATGACGCGCAGGACTTCGTTCACTGTAGTAATGCCTTGCAGCACCTTACTGATCGCATCGTCGACCATCAGGCGCATTCCGGAAGACGTTGCATAATCGCGCAATACATCATCGCGAACATCATTGCGAATGGCCTGGCGGATGTGTTCGTCGATCATAAGCATCTCGTACACACCGATTCGTCCTTTGTATCCGGTGTTGTCGCAATTGGGGCAGCCTTTTGGAAAGTATGCGACAATAGGTGTTTTCTCATAGCCCATGCCGCGCAGTTCGCTCTGTAACTCAGTCGTATCGAAAGACTCAATGCGGCAAGGGCAAAGCTTGCGCACTAACCGTTGTGCCAGGACCGCATTCACGGAAGAGGCAATCAGGAATGGGGGAATCTTCAAATCGATGAGCCGAGAGATTGCGGAGACGCTGTCATTGGTGTGCAGGGTGGAGAATACCAAGTGCCCGGTTTGTGCGCCAGTCAGAGCAATTTCGGCGGTCTCGGTGTCTCGGATTTCGCCTACCATTACGATGTCGGGGTCTTGCCGCAGCACGGAGCGGAGGCACCCAGCGAAGGTGCGTCCGGCTTTCACATCGACTTGTACCTGATTGGCTCCCTCAAGCATGTACTCGATAGGATCTTCGATGGTGGTGATATTGGTTGCAGACGAGCGAATCAGGCTGAGTGCGGAATATAGCGTCGTAGATTTGCCGGATCCGGTGGGGCCGGTGACGAGGATCATTCCCTGGGGAAGCCGCACGAGCTCCGCGAAAGCTGCGGCGTCGAGCCGCGAAAGACCAAGTTCCTGAAACGGCACATTGGCGGCTCGTGGATCGAGGATTCGCATCACCACCTTTTCTCCGAAATGAGTGGGCAGGGTGGAAACGCGAATGTCAAATGCCTCATTGCCGCGGCGGCTGAGGAACCGCCCATCGAGGGGAACACGCCGTTCGGAGATGTCCATATCGGCGAGAATCTTTATCCGTGAGATGAGCTGCGCACGAACCCCGATAGGACACTCTTAACAAGTTTCGGAGGACACCATCGACCCGGATGCGCACCACGAGACCATCCGACTGCTGTTCGAAATGAATATCGCTGGCTTTCCTTTGCAATGCGCTGGCCATAATGCTGGAGACCAAACTAACTGCTTCCGTCTTTTGTCCCCGCTCGTTTGCCTGCATTTCATACATCGAATCTTTGTGCGCCTGGCGCGAACTGGCGCTGATGAATTCAATGTCGCCTCCATCCGTGGCCGGGTCGGCTCTCAAAGGGATGGCAGTAACTTCCAGCTGGCTCATATCCGGGCGATAGAAAAGGTTAATCGCATTTCGAATATCTGCCTGGAAACACAGGAACGGCACCACTCGCAGACCGGTGGCAAAGGCGAGTTCATTGAGCGCGACGAGGTTCTGCGGCTCGGCGATTGCGATCTCGATCGACCCGCTATTCAGGCGGATGGGAAAGCAGCAGTGTTTCTGAGCCAACGCGATCGGAAGAAGCCGTAGCGCCTGAATATCTGGCCGAAGGCCCTCGAGGTCGCAGAATTTGCAATGGGTAAGATCTTCGATGGCGCAGACAAGATCGTCTTTGCCAACCAGTTTCTTTTCATAAATCAGCTCGCCTAAACGCTGCTTTCGGATGACCTGTTCGGTGAGAACAAGCCGGAGATCATGCTCTGAGATGAGCTGACGTTCTAAGAGAAGTTCACCGAGTTGCTGCCTGCGAGTCATGGCAATAATGAGTCCGTTCCGAAAACGCGATACCGACACACACCATATCGGCACAAGTAGAGAAGGTATTTAATTTGCGGAAGCGAACTCGCACAGTCTTTCCTCTGCGAGCCTGCGCTCAGTGGAATCGTGGAAATGCGTGGCAGACTTCATCATCTTGTATCGACATTCCTGCGTAATCTCAGTAGGAAATTCGTGCCCCGGTCCGACCAAACATTACAAGACAGGCAACTCAGAGCTGGCCAGCTCTCATCGTATCGCCCGTGGGGAGAACCAGCCAAACCCTTGTGTCGAGCCTACACCGCTTCAATGGGTAGGAGAGTTTAGTCGAAACTCCGTTGCCTACTGACTGACAAGCTGAACTACGCGTCTGCGTAGATAGAGGAAATCCTTATGTTTACCGGCGCCAAGAAAGTGGCTTGTTTCAACCTTAAAGCAGAAGTGCTATGGAATGCTTCGGTATGGCTTGCGCTTGCTGGCACGATTGCCGGTGCACCGAGCGCGATGACCGCCGCCGTAACTTCTTCGCCCTCCGGCGAGCGCGTAGCTGTCTCATACGGGAAGGTTCCACTCAGCTTCGAAGCGAATCAGGGTCAGGCCGATGCGTCGGGTGAAGTTTCTTTCACACGGCTCCGGCTACTCGCTTGCGCTTATGGAAGGCGAGGTGGTTCTTAACCTGGAGCGGCACCAGGCGCGAATTCCGGGCGGCAGCCCGAGGCCTCCGTCGATACGCTGCGGATGAAGCTCGCGGGAGCAGACCGTTCCGCAGCCGTCGCCGGAGCCGAACCGCTGCCCGGCGTGGTGAGCTACTTCATTGGGAATGATCCTCGGCGGTGGCACTCAAGCATACCGACGTACGCCAGAGTCAACTATGCGCAGGTTTATCCCGGCGTGAATCTGGTTTTCTACGGCAACCAGCGCCAACTCGAATATGATTTTGTGGTCTCTGCGGGCGCGGACGCCGGCCGTATTCGCTGGCGGATCGACGGCGCGCGCCCTATGCTCGATGCAGATAACGTCCTCGAACTACGCGCGCCCGGGGGAACGGTTCGATTCCTCGCGCCTGTGGCTTATCAGATTATCGACGGAAAGCGCTGCCCTGTGGCGGCAACCTACACCGTCTCGGATAAGACCGTCGGCTTCCGGCTTGGCCGGTATGACCGGAGCCAGCCGCTGGTCATTGATCCTGTTTTGAGCTATTTCAGTTACCTCGGCGGAACCGGAAACGACTACATCGGCAATAGCTTCCCCGAAGGCAACGGTTCACCGAGCCCCGAACCCACGCAGGCCGTGGGAATCGATTCCCAAGGGAACCTGTATGTTGCCGGTAGTACCACGTCCACAGACTTTCCCGTTGCAGGTACAGTCTTTTCCCACACCACCAAGTTAGCCGGCCAGAACTGGGCGTTTGTCTCGAAGTTCAGCCCGGACGGCTCCAAGCTGCTTTACTCGGCTTACTTTGGCGGCTCGGCAGGTGGAAATGACGCAGCCTACGCGCTGGCGGTCGATAGTACGGGAAACGCCTACGTCACTGGATCCGCCGGAACCAACGACTTCCCCGTAACCTCCGGAGCATTCCAGACAAACTGCGCGCCCAACTACGACGCCAATACCGGCAGCCCGGTAGCAAGTTGCAGCATCAACGGGAATGGCTTTTACTCACGGAATGCATTTGTGCTGAAGCTGAACCCGACGGGCTCCACGCTCGTCTATTCGAGCTTCCTCGGTGGATACGGCGCGACGTGGGGTACGGGCATTGCCTTGGACAGTGCCGGCCAGGCATATGTAACCGGCGTGGCCAGCAATTCACTTTGCGGCGGCGTCGTGTACACCTACGGTGCGCAATACGAGTGCTTCCCCACAACAGCGGATGCGGCAATCTCCGATATCGGCGGCGGGAATTCCGACGATATGGCATTCATGAGCGTCTTCGACAGTACGGGATCAGCACTCGTCTATTCGACTCTGTTCGGAGACACCGAAGGGGCCGTATCCGTCAAAGGCGCTGGATGCACCATTGACTGTAGCGCAGGAACCTACGGAACCGCGATTGCTCTGGATCCTTCCGGCAACGTCTACATCACAGGCACGGACAATTTCAGCCCACCTGCTATAACCCAAGGAGCGTTCAACACCACGGGCGGCGGCCCGAATCCTTCCGCGCCCCAATTGCTCAACGTGACAGACGGATACGGCTACGTTGCCAAGTTCAACCCGATAAAGAGTGGAACGACCTCGCTCGTCTACAGCACGTACTTTGGTGGAGGCTCGACTGGCGGCGGCGATGTGGGTGGCGTCGCCGCAGATAGCAGTGGCAATGCCTATGTCGCCGGCGAGACTTTCGCCGCGGACTTTCCCGCGACCCCCGGAGCCTTTCAGACACAATGCGATCCGAATGAGCCAGCCACGTTTTGTAACCAGGATGGCTACGTCGCCAAGCTCAACCCGACTGGGACGGACTTGGTGTGGGCCACCTACCTGGGTGCCGAATCGAACGCTCCGCTCGCCTTTCTGGGCCCGGTGGTGGTCGACAGCCTACAGAATGTCTATGTTCTCGGCCAGGGGACCGACCAATTGCCGCTGGGAGGCGGCACTGTGAGTACGCTCAATGGCACCGATTCGGTGTATGTGGCCAAGTTCAATTCGACCGGCTCGCAGGTTCTCCTCGGGGTTATGGTTGGCGGCGGACCGAGCGACCGGAGGTGAACGGCCCGGTGGTTTTGCCGTCGACGCATCGGGGGCTATCTACGTTGGGGGTTCGACCTTGCCTGGCGGCTCGTTTGCCACCCCTGGCGCGTTCCAACAAAGCCAGGCGGGCGGGGCTGACAGTTTTGTGGCCAAGGTTCCGGGCGCTTTGTTTTTCGTTCCGATGACTCCTTGCCGTTTGGTGGATACCAGGAATGCAGCAGGCCCGTTTGGCGGCCCATCGATCGCAGGAGGTGCTTCACGAAGCTTCGTGATTCCGGAAAGTACCTGCGCGGTTCCTCCCACGGCAACCGCCTATTCCCTCAACGTCACGGTTATCCCGCCGGCCGGATTGGGATATCTGACGGTATGGCCAACCGGACTGGAGCAGCCCGGGGTCTCGACCCTGAACTCGGATGGCCGGGTAAAGGCGAATGCGGCCATTGTTCCGGCAGGGAACGGCGGCGCAATCAGCGTGTACGTCACCGATACCACCAACCTGGTGCTGGACATTAACGGCTATTTCGAGCCCGTCACGGATTCTACCGCCCTGGCGTTTTATCCCCTGACGCCCTGCCGTATTGCAGACACGCGTAATCCGAGTGCACCCTTGGGTGGACCGTCGCTGGTCGGTAATACGAATGGGCAAGGTCGTGCTTTTCCCATCCTGTCGAGTACGTGCAACATCCCTTCGACTGCGCAAGCGTATTCCCTGAACCTTACGGCGATTCCGCAAAACGGACGCGGACTCGGTTACCTGAGCGCCTGGCCGACAGGAGAAGCATGGCCGGGGGTTTCGACCCTGAACTCGCCCGGTACGGTGGTGGCAAACGCCGCGATTGTGCCCGCGGGAACCAGCGGAGATATCACCGTGGTGGGTTCCAACAACACGGACGTGTTGATCGATATCAACGGGTACTTCGCACCACTGAGCTCGGCCGCCGGCGGCCAGGCGCTGTATACGGTAGCTCCATGTCGCGTGTTGGATACGCGGAACTTAATCGGTGCGTTCACTGGGACGCAGCCAGTCAATGTGACGGGTAGTTCCTGTGGCATAGCATCGAGCGCGCAGGCCTTTGTGCTGAATGCAACGGTTGTACCCACAGAGGGTTTAGGGTACTTGGCGTTGTGGCAGGAAAACGAGGCGCAGCCGGGGGTGTCAACGTTAAACGCGGATGATGGGGCGGTTACTTCCAACATGGCGATCGTGCCGACGATAAACGGTTCAATCGAGGCGTTCTCATCCAACTCTACGCAACTCATACTCGACGTCAGCGGATATTTTGCACCGAGCAGCGTCGCGCCTTAATTGAGGGTGACAGCAAATCAGCAGCTAGTGGGCGAAAGAAGTGAGCAGCGCTGTCTTTTCAAAAAAGAAGCTCCGCCCATGAAGGCGGAGCTTCTGGTGGTTGGTCGCCGCGGTGGATAACCTCCGAAGAAATCTGCGCTGATGCTCGTGCTTGAAGTCCGGGCAGTGCCCATCGACTATTTACCCTCCCGCCGACACGTCGCGCTCTTGACAGCGACGGTGCGTGCGAGTTGTCCGACTCCTGAATCAACATTCGAGTCGCCGCTCTGTGGGTGCTTCAAATAAGTAGCCGACAACATATTTGCTAATGCGTATATGTTGTGTTAAGATTCGTTCATGGCCGACAAGACCGTAGCTGCGGCAATGGAGAAACTGTTCCAAGGTTTCGCGGATCGCACCCGCCTTCGCCTCCTGAACTTGATGGCCGACCAGGAAGTTTGTGTCTGCTACTTCGTGGAAATTCTCAGCGTTTCGCAACCGACTATCTCGCGGCACTTGGCGTATCTGCGCCGTGCAGGCCTGGTTGCAGCACGCCGGGAAGGCAAGTGGATGCACTACCGGATCGTAGTCCCGGAGAATCCGTTTGCCCGCCAATTGTTGAGCGGAACCTTGCGTTGGCTGGCGGAAGATAAGGATATGCAGCGGGATCGTTCGCGTCTGGGCCGCGCGTGTTGCGAACCGCAGAAGTTTGTAAACCTTCAGGGAGCACCCGCTCCCTCTCCGGTCACTGAACTCATGCCAGAAGCACGCTAGAGAATCGAGGAACGAATGGAAAACGAGTCCGTTACCACCGCGGTACAAGCACACTATGGGGCCGTCGCACGCGGCGAGTCCGCAGCCTGCGGAGCGCCGGTCGACGACGTTGCCCGCTCTATCGGTTATAGCGAGGAAGAACTGACGCTCGCAGGCGATGCCAACCTGGGCCTGGGATGCGGCAATCCGCTGGCGCTCACTCAAATCAAGCCGGGAATGACGGTGCTGGACCTAGGTTCCGGTGCCGGGTTCGATGCGTTTTTGGCATGGCACCGGGTGGGAGCGACAGGTCAGGTGATCGGCGTCGACATGACCGATGACATGCTCGCCCGCGCCCGCCAAAACGCGGAGAAGCGCGGTGCCACCAACGTCGAATTCCGCAAAGGGATGATCGAGAACCTTCCGGTGGAGAGCGCCACCATCGATTACGTGATCAGCAACTGCGTGATCAACCTCTCCCCAGACAAGCCCGCCGTGTTTCGTGAGATCGCCCGCGTACTGAAGCCCGGCGGACATTTCGCCGTCAGTGACATTGTGTTGCTGAAGACGTTGCCAGAGGCGCTGGTACGCGACATCAGTGCCTACGTGGGCTGCATCTCCGGGGCGAGCCTGCTCACGGACTACCTCGCCACGGCGCTTGCGGCCGGTCTTCGGGAGCTCAGCATCCCACGCATCGCACACGGCCCTGAGTTGGTGAAAGTTCTAGCCCCGGACTGCGCCTCCAGTGGTGAGAGTTCCTGTTGTGGTTCGACGATTTCAGTCGCGTCGCTTAAAAATCCCGACACCCTGATTCGTGCGGCGGCTGAGGCTGTCGCTTCAATCAAGCTGCATGGGAGAAGGTGAGGTACAGGTGAGCAACAAAGCCCGTCTCAGCTTTCTGGATCGATATCTGACCGCGTGGATCTTTGGTGCAATGGTGCTGGGTGTTGTCGCCGGTTGGCTGATCCCCGGCATTGTGCCCTTCCTCAACCGATTCAGTATTGGTACAACTTCGGTGCCGATTGCGGTGGGTCTCATCGTCATGATGTACCCGCCGTTTACGAAGGTGCGCTACGAGGAACTGCATCTGGTCTTCCGCGACAAGCGCGTGCTTGGCTTATCGTTAGTGCAAAACTGGATCATCGGCCCGGTCCTGATGTTTGTACTGGCCATCACCTTCCTGCGCGGGTACCCGGAGTACATGGCCGGGCTCATCATGATCGGTCTGGCGCGCTGCATCGCGATGGTGATTGTGTGGAACGAGCTGGCGAAAGGCGACACGCAGTACGCTGCGGGCCTGGTCGCTTTCAACTCGCTGTTTCAGGTGTTCTTCTACTCGGTTTACGCCTGGTTGTTCATTACTGTTCTGCCGCCGCTTCTTGGGTTGCACGGCATGGTGGTGCACGTCTCCATCGCGGAAATTGCGAAGAGCGTTTTCATTTATCTCGGTGTCCCGTTCCTGGCCGGTTTCCTCACTCGGACGGTATTGATCCGGGCGAAGGGTCGGGAGTGGTACGACCACAGCTTTGTGCCCCGTGTGAGCCCGCTGACGTTGATTGCTCTGCTGTTCACCATAGTGGTGATGTTCTCGCTGAAGGGTGAGTACATCGTGCGGCTTCCGCTTGATGTGTTGCGGATCGCCGTGCCACTGCTGATCTACTTCATCGTCATGTTCCTGGTGTCGTTCTACATGGGCAGGAAGCTCGGCGCGGACTACGCGCAAACGACGACGCTCTCCTTCACGGCGGCTTCCAACAACTTCGAACTGGCGATTGCAGTGGCCGTCTCTGTGTTCGGTATCAACTCCGGCGCGGCCTTCGCCGCGGTTATCGGTCCCCTCGTGGAAGTGCCGGTTATGATCGGCCTGGTCAACGTCGCCTTTTACTTCCAACGCAAGTACTTTGCGAATCCTGACGTATTGCGCGTCGAGCCATTCCCGGCCGTTCGCCGCTAGGAGTACGCATGAAGACGAAGGTATTGTTTCTTTGCACGGGAAACTCCTGCCGCAGTCAGATGGCCGAAGGCTTCCTTCGCACCGACGGCGGAGGCGATTACGAAGCGCACAGCGCAGGGACGAAGCCCTCGACCGTGAACCCGCTCGCGGTGGAGGTCATGCGAGAGGTCGGCATCGACATCTCGGAGCAACGGTCCAAGAATGTGACGGAATATCTTGGCCAGCACTTCCCGCGCGTTATCACAGTGTGCGACAACGCGGCGGAGCGTTGTCCTATTTTTCCCGGTCCCTGCATTCGCGAGCACTGGCCATTCGAAGACCCGGCGGAAGCCCCTGGATCGAAGGAAGAGCGACTTGTGGTATTCCGCAAAGTACGCGATGAAATCGGGGCTCGCGTCCGAAGCTGGGTTAAGCAGAAGACGTCAGCCTAAGCAGGCGCCAGATCAGCTACGTTCGACGTTCTGAGTTCGTCCGCCTACCGGGGGCGAGCTGAATGAACAATGTGCGTGTTTGTTCCTCACCGCTCTGCTAAGCTCTTGCCTAACAGAAGCAGGAGAATGGCAAATATGTCAGCACGGCACGAACTGGAAACGAAACTGAAAGGGGAGACCCTGGTCCGCAAGGGTCTCATGCAGAAGCATGCAGGCATCGTCCCGCTCCGATTAGTTCCCGACCTCAACGTAGTCAAGATAGGCGGGCACGGCATTATCGACTATGGCCGCGAGGTGGTCCTGCCGCTGATGGAGGAAATCGGCGAGCTTTCCAAGCAGTACAAAATTCTGGCGGTTACGGGCGGAGGCGTGAGGGTCAGGCACATCCTGGACATCGGTATCGACCTAGGCATGCCGACCGGGGTCCTCGCCGAACTGGCGGCCAAGATCAGCGAGCAGAATGCCGAAATCGTCACCCTGCTGCTTTCCAAGTGGGGCGGCTCGCGGGTAAAGACGGGCGATCTGCTCGACCTGCCGACCCTGCTCCACCTCGGTTTATTGCCGGTGATCCATGGCACTCCGCCTTACGGACTCTACGAACATCCGCCCGAGACCGGCCTGATCCCGCCGCACCGTACCGACACCGGCGCGCTGCTGATGGCCGAGGTGCTGGGAGCTCGGAGCTGTATTCTTCTCAAGAACGTGGACGGGCTCTTTACGGAAGACCCGCAGGTCAACCCGGAGGCAAAGCTGATCGAGGAGATCACCGCCGACGAACTGATCCAGATGGACATGGAGGATATGGTCCTGGAGCGGAAAATGCTCCACCTGCTGCGTGACATGAGGTCCGTAAGGGAGATACGGATCATCAATGGACACAAGCGCGGCACCCTCGTCCAGGCGCTCAGGGGAGAAAAGATCGGGACGATTATCCGGGCCTAAGGCCTGAAAAGCGTCTCGACAGACTCCAGATTTGATATAGTGACCGCGTTACCCCTCCATTAGGGAGGACAACGAGAAAAGGAGGCACCCTTTCCATGGCTGGAAAAATCTTCTATCGCGAGCGGAGCAAGTACGTCGACGGCTCCGAAACGCCGCGCTACATTCTGGTAGCAGTCAGCGGCATCGATCTGAAAATCTACGGGCAGCACCTGAGAATGGCGGAGCTGAAGGCAATCGCCGCAGGGACCGGCGCAGAGCTGGTTGCCTTGCCGCGCGGCGAGCACACTGGCCACAAACGCCTGGAGACTGCAGGCAAAGCGTCATAGCCCACAGGAGCTGAACGAGAACCAAGCAACCCAGGAGCGGCGGGATCACCTGCTGCTCCTCTTCTTGTTTACGCAGGCACTTTCAGAAACAAGTACTGCGAAATTGGCTTTCGTCGCAAGCTTTGCCGCGCCGTATTGAGACTGTGGCACCGGCGATGAACCAGAAGAATGCCCGAATAACGCCGCCGGACTCACTTCCCGGGCTATGGCCGCTGCCGTGCGTCCCCGCTGATTCCCATTTCGGGACCGTTCGAATCGCTCCGTCAGACAACTATAGTTGGTGGATCGGACGTCTATATGTCTGAGAGCCTATGGCGGAGTCCGACCGACAGATGGATTCTCGCCAACTGCCTTCGATCCAACGCTCGCTAAACAGCCTCCTATGCTGCAGCCTAGATGCGATACCGCTGAGGAAAGTGAGCTGCTGTTTCGGACGGGGTCCTCTGTGAACCCTGCCCCCGCCGCCGCTGCGGCAGAGTTGCGCAAGCTGATCGGACACGATCAAGCGGGACTCGCCTTGGTGTTTGTCTCCAGCCGATACGATCTCGACGCGATGGCTGAGAATCTCCGGCGGGAGTTCGGCGCAGCCCAGGTAATTGGTTGCACTACGGCGGGCGAGATAGGGCCCCTTGGCTATCTTGAGGGCGGAGTATCGGGGCTGACGCTCGGACGCGGCGACCTGACCTTTGAGATCGGCCTGATCGAACAGGTATCCGATATCGATCATCGGCGGGTCCAGGCTTTTGCGTATGAGATTCGTCAGCGTCTGGCACAGCGGATAAAAACGTTTGACACGAAACATTGTTTCGCGCTGCTGCTGATCGATGGTCTTTGTGGGCACGAGGAGCATGTGGCGCGAGCCGTTTATGACGGATTGGGCGGCATTGCGATGGTGGGCGGGTCCGCCGGCGACGGCATGAGCTTCCAGCAGACGGCCGTACTGTACGATGGGCGATTCCGTATCAATTCGGCGGTGCTCCTGGTCGCCTCTACACCCCACCCGTTTACCAGCTTCAAGACCCAGCACTTTGTCTGCGGTGCGCAACGCCTGGTCGTCAGCGGCGCGATTCCCGAGCGGCGCATCGTCACCGAAATCAATGGCCTGCCCGCAGCCGAGGAGTACGCCCGAACCATCGGCGTGAATTCCAGTCAGTTGGGCCCACTTGTGTTTTCAGCAAACCCGATGGTGGTGAAGATCGGCGGTGCCGATTTCGTGCGTTCGATCCAGAAGGTGAATCCGGATGGCAGCCTGACCTTCTTCTGTGCCATCGATGAAGGCATTGTATTCAATGTCGCAAGCGGAGTCGATCCGGTGCAGAATCTCAGGTTGCTCTTTGATGATATTGCGCAGCGAGTTGGGCCGCCACGAGTGGTCATCGGTTTCGACTGCATCCTGCGTCGGCTCGAACTGGTACAGAGCGAAACGATCGACGATGTTTCCGCCATTCTGCGCGAACACAACGTGATTGGGTTCAACAGCTATGGTGAACAGTTCCGAGGCATGCACGTAAACCAAACTTTTACCGGCATTGCGATTGGTGCCAGGCCCAAGCATGAATGATGACATCGATATCCGATGTGAGCTCGACGACCAAGCCGGATTACTGGGCGAAATCAGACGGCGGGACAAGATCATTCATGCGTTGATGAATCAAGTTCAGCGCAATCTGAATAATCCGAACAATGATTTCAGCTTATTGCAGACCACCTTCATGCTGGAGGAGGAGGTCAATCAGCGCACCCAGGAACTCGAAAGCGCGCTCGACGCTCTGGCTGGGGCGAAGGAGGACCTGGAAAAAACCAATAGCGAGCTGGAAGCGCGTGTTGCCGAACGCACGGCTGAACTGTCCCAGCAGCTTCATTTTGTACAGCAACTGATTGAAGCGATCCCCGGTCCCGTCTTCTACAAGGATGCGCAAGCGCGGTACCTTGGCTGCAACAGCGCATTCGAGGCCTTTGTCGGCCTTCCCGCCAGCGAGATGATCGGCAAGACGGCAAACGAACTTTATCCTCCGGAGTTGGCCGAGGTATATCTCAGCGCGGATCGAGCACTGCTCGGCCGGCCAGGGTCACAGATCTATGAAGCGCGGGTCCGCTATGCCAATGGCGAGATGCGCGACGTGATGTTTCACAAGGCTACTTTCACCAGATCGGATGGAACTCTCGGCGGGATCGTCGGACTCATCCTCGACATTACAGAGCTAAAAATCGCGGAAGCTTCCGTACGGAAGAGCCGGCAACTGCTGCAGGATATCGTCGACAATTCCACGGCGCTGATCTGCGTGAAAGACCTGTCAGGCTGCTTCCTGTTGCTCAATCGCCGAATGGAGGAGTTGTTGCGTCCCCCTGGCTCTTTCGCGAGTGAAACTGTTCGGGAAATCATAGGGAAAACCGAGCACGACCTGTTCCCCAAAGAAAAGGCTGATGCCTGTCGCGACCGCGAGCAGCAGGTACTGGAGACGGGCGCGGTCATGGAGACGGAAGAATCGATTCTGCAAACCGACGGGCAACATACTTACATCGTAACCAGGGCTCCGTTGCGCGATGAGCAGGGCAGGCTCTACGCCATTGGCACCATTTCAACGGACATCACCGAGCGGAAGCGGCTCGAAGAACAACTTCGCGAAGCCCAGAAGATGGAGGCAATGGGGCAACTGGCTGGAGGCATTGCGCACGACTTCAATAATCTGATGACGATCATCATGGGCTATGGCGAGTTGCTGCGCAACTCATTGGAGGACAATCCCGCAAAGCAAGAGAAGGTCGAGCAGATCCTACGAGCCGGAGAACAGGCTAACTCTCTCACCCGTCAGTTGCTGGCATTTACCCGCCGCCAAATGCTGCGACCAAGATTGTGGGATTTAAGAAGTGTAGTGGCCGATATGGAACAAATGCTCCGCCGGGCGGTGAGCGAGGATATCGACCTTGTCATTCAGAACGACCCGGAACCATGCCTGATCCACGCAGACCGCGGACAGATTCAACAGGTGATCTTGAATCTGCTGCTCAACGCACGCGATGCCACGGCAAAAGGCGGCAGCATCTCCTTGTCGGTCAGAAATGTCATGCCAGGAGATGAAGGCATGAGGCTTTCTATCGCAGTTCAGTCATGCCCTTATGTCTGCCTGCAAGTCACCGACACGGGACACGGTATGGATGCCGCGACAAAAGCTCGCATCTTCGAACCGTTCTTTACCACTAAGGAAGTGGGCAAGGGGACCGGGATGGGCCTGGCGACGGTTTACGGAATTGTGCGTCAAACAGGCG
Organism: uncultured Acidobacteriota bacterium; assembly: GCA_963779365.1. Classification (GTDB taxonomy): domain Bacteria; phylum Acidobacteriota; class Terriglobia; order Terriglobales; family Acidobacteriaceae; genus TOLSYN. The sequence continues at coordinate 340,089 of CAVZYB010000014.1, forward strand.
GGCATATCGCTGTCGAGAGCGAAATTGGGCGGGGCGCAACCTTCCACGTTTACTTCCAACGTACGGAAGGTACGATGCCTGAAGAAAGACAGGCGGTTCCGTTCGAGATGGCCCCGGGGTCAGAGACAATCATGGTTGTTGAGGATCAGGACGGACTCCGCACGCTGCTCTGCGAAATCCTGCGCAGGAATGGGTACACGGTGCTGCCTGCCGGCAACGGATACGAGGCTCTGTTGCTTGCCCGAAAGCATTCTGGGCGCATCGGTCTTATGATCACCGATCTTGTCATGCCCGTAATGGGGGGGCGAGAAGTAGCCGAAGCGATTCCTGCAAGCCACCCGGAGACTCAGGTGCTCTATATGTCAGGATACGCGGAAAACATAAGCGAACTACTCGGTGTTGGACACGCCTTCATCGAAAAACCTTTTTCTCCCGATGCTCTGTTACGCAAAGTACGCGAAGTCTTTGGCCGGAATTCTGGCATTCGCCAGTCTGCTTGAAATTCTACCGAGCGGTAACGGTGAGCGGTGATCGTGCCACTGGCGGTTACATGTGCGCGGGTTCTTATCGCAATTTCGATGCGAGTACGTGGCACCGCTAAGGACAGTGCGACAGCTTCTCCGGAGCCGTGCCTGACCCAACCTACTCCGGCACCGTGGAATGCAGAACTAAGGACCTTACCCCATTGCAACCTTGTTTTTGATCTTCCATTGTTGGAAGCAAAGATTTCTGTCTATTCCTAATTTCATATTCCCGGATGACTTTTAGTGCTGACCAATAATCTTTGGCCCTGCTCGGGTTGCGCACTTATGGCAGCAAACGTGCGAGTACGCTCGGAGTTTGTGGCCTTGGCAAGGAGATCGGAATGTCACAGAACAAGCGGAGTGTTATTCGGAGGAATTACTGGTTCCTTCTGTGCTGGTGTCTAGCTGCTATGTTTACGCTATGGACCGTAACACCAGCTCTCGGTCAGGCAGAGGCCGGTTCGATTTCCGGTACTGTTCGTGACCCGTCGGGTGCAGTAGTCACCGGTGCCACGGTAACGGCAAAGAGTATTGCGACGGGGGCCGAGCGAAGCGTGCACACGGGAAGTATCGGGCAGTACTCGATTCCCGCCCTTACACCGGGAAATTATCAAGTGACGGTTGGCAGCAGTTCATTCAAAACTTTTCAGACGACCGTGGAAGTTACCGTGGGTGGAAGCTCGACGGTGGATGCTCACCTGCAGGTTGGCGAGGCTTCGGCAGTAATTGAAGTTGCTGCCGGGGCGGCCACCGAGGTGAACACGCAAACCCAGGAACAGTCCCAACTGATAAGCCCGCAGCAGATAGCGAACCTTCCCAGCCTCACGCGCAATCCCTACGACTTTGTTGCACTGTCCGGCAACGTCAGCAACGCGGACAGCACCTCCAATGCCCAAGGCAACAATAATGTCAACGGTAGTGGTCAGGGCACCTTGACTCGTGGCGTGGGCTTCAGCATCAATGGGCAGCGCGAATCGAGTACTGAGATACTGTTGGACGGTGTCGAGAACGAAGGTATCTTTAATGTCGCTGTTGGAGAGAATGTCCCACAGGATTCAGTGCAGGAATTTAGCATCGTTACCAGTAACTTTAGCCCCGAGTATGGCCGCGCCGGAGGAGGAGTGGTCAATGTGACCACCAGGGCAGGAAGCAATAGCTTCCACGGCTCCGCCTGGGAGTACAACCGCCTCGCGGCCTATACTGCCAACACCTACGCCAACGATGCCGCCAATGCCGCGGCTGGTTCGGTTGTCGATCCGAAAGGTAACTACACTCGAAATCAGTTTGGCTATTTTGTCGGCGGCCCCATCGTCAAGAACAAGCTTTTCGTCTCACAGAGCACCGAATGGACGCGGGTGCGCAGCTCAGCAACTGAGACCGAAGAGGCAATCGACCCGTCGTTCGTCTCGCTGTTGCCGGCAAATACGCAGGCCTACTTTCGGCAGTATGGTACTGGTTTGGCGCCTGCTTCCGGTCAGGTTACCACTGCTGGCCAGTTAGCTGCGGGCGGGGTTCCGGTCGGTCCCGTAAACGGGGTCACCGCAATTCCAGCATCACAGCCTGTGTTTGACACGATCAATTTTCACGCGCCAACCTACGCTGGCGGCGGCTTTCCGGGGAACCAATACGCGCTGGTAGGACGCCTTGACTTCAATCCAACCGATAAGACTCAGATGTTCTTCCGCGCAGGGCGGGAAAATATAGACTACTTAGCAGGGACGGAGTTTTACAGCCCGTACCCACAATACAATGTTGGTTTCACGGACCTGAACCAGAGTTACCTTTATTCGTTGACTCACACCTTCAACCCTACGGTGATCAACAACAGCAAGGTCAGTTTTACGCGCTTCAATTTTGCTGACTCCTTTGATAGTTCGCTGGTCAGCACTCCAAGTTTGATGATCGTGCCGCGAGTGGACCCGGTGACAGGAATCGTAATCCAACTCCCGGGATTGGAAAACGAAGGCCCAGGCACTGGGGGCCTGCCGGCTGGCGGACCGCAGAACACCATTCAATTCTTTGATGACCTGTCCTGGTCCAAGGGTAAGCATAACCTCAAGTTCGGTGGGCAGTTTACCTATATTCAACTGAACTACGCCTATGGCGCTTACGCGCAGGCGGTAGAACAACTCGGGACTAGTTTCACGGACAGCATAAACGATCTGACGAACGTTGCAGGCAATCCAAACGGAAGCCAGCTAACGACGTTTTCGGCGAGGGTCAACCCCCAGGGAGTGCTCCCCTGCCCGAACGACGTATTTGGCAATTTGATCCAGAGCTCGTCCTGCGCGGTAACTCCACCGCTGGTTCCGGCTTCCTATGGACGCAGTTATCGCTACAAGGACTGGGCACTATACGTCATGGATGGCTTTCGGATGACTCCGAGGCTGACGATTAACTATGGCGTGCGCTACGAGCACTACGGTGTGCAGCACAATAACATTCAGAGCCTGGATTCCAACTTCTATTACGGTCCAGGCTCCGGCACTGAGCAGCAGGTACGAACAGGCCAGGTGCAGATTGCCGACAAGAGCTCCATTGGTCAATTCTGGGCTCCAAGTTGGGGTACCGTGGCGCCGAGAGCTGGCTTTGCCTATGACCTTTTTGGCAATGGCACGAGTAGTCTACGCGGCGGCTTTGGCATCAGCTACGAACGTAACTTCGGCAATGTAACCTACAACGCAAGCTTCAACCCTCCGGCCAGCGCCGTGCTTAGCACCACTTGCTCGGCTAGCAACCCGTCATGCTCAACCCTGGTCACCAATAACAACCTTGGCCCTCTGGGGCTGCCAGGTCCTCCGAGCTTCCTCGGGCCAGTTGAAATACGTATGCCGGATCCCAACATTCACGTCGCGCAAACCCAGTTCTGGAGCCTGGCTCTACAGCAGCAACTGGCTAAAGGCGCGGTGTTAGAACTCAGCTACAGCGGTGCTCACGGGGTCCACCAGTATGACCTCAACAACATCAACCAAGTCGGTGCCGCCCAGGTCTATCTGGGAGACCCATTGCTCACAGGTGCTCAATGTGCCAATTCCGGCTTTACAAACCTGGCTACCGGAACTCCTGAATGCCTCACCCGGCCAAACCAGCAATATTCTAATATCAATCTGCGTGGCAGCAGGGGTATCGATAGCTATAACGCTATGAATATCAAGCTCCAGATGCAAGACCTGCATCATACCGGATTGAGTTTGGTCACGAACTATACCTGGGCGCATTCGCTCGACAACATAAGCTCAACTTTTTCCGACAGCCTGCAGGGCGGGGGCAGCAGCACGGGATTCGGCACCACCGGATATACCGATCTGCTCAATCCAAAGCTGGATTATGGCAACTCGGACTTTGACGTCCGGAACCGCATTGTGGTCTCTCCTATCTGGGAAACTCCCTGGTACAAAAAAGGCAAGGGTCTGGCGACAAACCTGGCTGGAGGCTGGTCGCTCGTTGGCGTCTTTACCGCACGCACGGGCACGCCCTTCAGCATCTACGATAACAACAACGTCTCGAGTGGCTATACTGTCCCGCGGCTGACGCCTGCCACGCCGATTACCCAATACAAAGTAGGCTCGCCTCAGAATGTGGGCGTGAACCTTTTCAGTGCCTTGTCCGTTCCGGTGCCGGCCAGCTTTGCTCCGCTCAACCCGGCCCTGGGTATTTCGGATTTCGGGCCATTTCCCGCCGACATGACTGGCCGGAACGCTTTTCGCGGACCCGGGGCATGGAACTTCGATCTTTCGGCGTCCAAGAAATTCAAAGTTACGGAGCAAGTCGCTCTGGAGTTCCGTGCCGAAGGATTTAATATTTTCAATCACCACAACTTCTATGTGAACACGAGCAACCTGCTCTATAGCGGTGGCCCAACGACAACGCCGTTGCAAGTCATCGAGGAGAAGGGTGGCCTTGGTTCGGTTGCTTCAGGCGGCAACAGCGACGAGCGCCGTTTTGGCCAGTTCGCGCTTCGCGTGAGCTTCTGAGGAATTAAGGGAGGGTTTCTGAGTTTTCAATCCGTTCAGATGCACACCCATCGGGGAGCTTTCAAAGCTCCCCGATCGATTGCATTCACCCCCAACAAGGAAGACCCGCATTTAAAGCCGAGGAGATGCTATACATCGGTCCGGTCGAGACTCGCCCGAGGCCACTACCAGAAGTTCTGCCGCGGAGCACTTGTCGCAAGCGGTTGATTGCGTTGCTGCTCACTATTGCAATGATGATTTGACTCCGCGCAAGCCGACGTGGCCACGGTGAACAGCTCGATACTTTTCGTTTCTCGATGCATCTGCTCTCCTACCGAAATCCCCAGTTACTCTCCTTATTTCGACCTGTATTGCTCCTGCGCTTTGCGGAGCATGCAACCCAACAATTCGGGCCAACATCTCGGTCGCAAGTAGGCCAACACTGGGTCGAATAAGGACAGGAGCTGACACTATGAAACCGGGAATCAAGTTATGGAGCCTCGCGGGCCTTTGCGCGCTTGCCGTCTGGGCAGCACCGGTAAGCGCACAACTATCGGATGCGATGGCTGGGCAGCTTTCGCAGAATGCGGATCAGCATGTAATTGTAATCATGAAGAACCAGTTCGCTACTGCCCCCGCGGGCAGCAGCACAGTCGAGCGCTCCAGCGCGGTCGCGGCGGACCAAGCGCCCCTCATGGGCGAGCTTGGCCAGGTGCATGCCAGGAACGTTAAAAGCTATCGGCTGGTCAACGCCTTCGCCGCCACGGTTTCGAAGGGTTACGTGGAGAGGTTAAAATCGCATCCCTTGGTCGCGCGGGTCTTACCCGACGTGACGATCCGTCGTCCGCGGCTGTCGGTTGCGTCTAATTCGGCTTCCCCGAGCATAACGACCTCGTTAACTCCTAACGTGATTCCCGGTGCCTGCGGTGCTGACGGGGCAGTGCTGCTCGATCCCGAAGGACTCGCGCTGACCTACACTGACTCGGATAGCTCGGGTCTTCCCACCGCTCGCTCTCTAGGGATAACCGGCGCTGGCGTCAAAGTCGCGTGGATCGCCGACGGCGTCGATCCTAACAACATTAATTTCATTCGGCACGACAATACCTCGGTCTTCTTCGACTATCAGGATTTCAGCGGTGATGGACCAGGCCAGCCCACCGGCGGCGATGAAGCTTTTCTCGACTCCAACACCATCGCGGGCCAGGGCATTCACGTTTATAACGTGCAGAACTTCAGCGCCCAGGCAGATCCCTCAACTTGCAATATTCGAATCGAGGGTGTGGCTCCTGGCGCCAGCCTGCTCGGACTGAATGTGTTCGGATCATTTGAGGACACTACGGAGTCCAACTTCCTGCAGGCTATCGAATACGCAGTCACGGTGGATCACGTCGACGTGATTAACGAATCCTTCGGCTCCAACCCCTTTCCGGATATTACGGCGCTCGATGCAACCAAGTTGTTCAACGATGCGGCAATCGCTGCAGGCGTGGTGGTCACGGTCTCCAGCGGCGACTCCGGACCGTTCAATACAACCGGTTCGCCATCAACCGACCCACTCGCCATCTCGGTCGGCGCATCTACGGATTTCCGCTTCTATGCACAAACCAACTATGCTGCCGCGCGTTACTTCGCCACCACAGGGTGGCTCGACGACAATATCAGCGCGCTAAGCTCAAGCGGCTTCGACCAGACAGGGCACACGATCGACCTGATAGCCCCCGGAGACCTGAGTTTCGCATCATGTGACGCAAGTCCGATCTTCGTAGAGTGCACCAACTTCCTCGGCCAGTCGTCGGATATCGAGGAAAGCGGCGGCACTAGTGAGTCGTCCCCATTTGTAGCCGGCGCGGCAGCCCTGGTGATCCAGGCTTACCGTCAAACCCACGGCGGTGCGAGCCCATCGCCTGCATTGGTGAAGCAAATTCTGGTGAGTTCCGCAACCGATCTTGGAACTCTTGCGCCCGAACAAGGCGCTGGTCTGCTGAACTCCTATCAAGCAGTGCTTTTGGCCGAATCCATTCGAACCGGAGACGGTTCACCGAAACGGACCGGTGACACTCTGTTGCTTTCTACCAGCAAACTCAACGCGGCTGACCTGCCCGGAACCCCGGAGAGATGGAACGTGACTATCACCAACACCGGACAAAGTGCCCAGGCCGTGGGCCTGCTCGGCCGAACACTCGGTCCCACCCTGAGTACGCAAACAGGTAGCGTCACCCTCACCGACGGCGTAAGTCCACAGTTCGCAAACTACCAGGGACTCCAGAACAATTATGGTGTGTTTACATTCGAAGTTCCCGTGCTGGCCCAGAGGTTGAGCGCCTCACTCGCCTGGCCCGGTAACCCAACCTACTGCCTCCAGGATGCCTGCGAGGTCGGATTGAATTCTCGCGTGCGCCTGATCCTGATCGATCCGCGCGGGCGCTTTGCTGCGCATTCACTGCCCCAGGGACCCGGAAACTTTGGCAACGTAGACGTGAGATTCCCGACGCCGGGTAAGTGGACTGGCGTTATCTTCGGCGATGTTGCCGCCGATGGTGGAACGAATGGAACCGTTCCATGGCAGGTCCAAACTCAGCTCTACGTTCCGTTCGGTTCGGTCCAGCCGAACGCTCTCCTGTTGCCTCCCGGCAAGAGCGAAACCGTCACGGTCTCTGCGGTTACGCCATCGCAAGCCGGGGATTTGGCGGGTTCTATTGCTGTGATCTCGGATCGCGGATTCACTACTTCCATCCCGGTAACACTCCGCAGCCTGCTGAATGTAACAAAGGGTGGCGGCTTTAGTGGCGTGCTGACCGGCGGCAACGGACGCGATATTGGCGAGGGACAAGTGCAGTACTACGAATTCAATGTTCCGGCTGGAGTACACAACATCACGGCCAATGTGTCATTCGCTAACGACCCATCCGACCCTGTGGGCACTTACCTCATCAGCCCGAACGGAGATACTCTCGGTTATGGCTCCAATTCGGATCTGACTTCGTCGCTAACTTCTCTGACAGCGTATACGCTGAACCCTATTCCCGGTACTTGGACCCTGATTGTGGATTTCGCCGAACCGGTAGTTGGCAATGAGATTTCGCAGCCGTTCAGCGGCAACATTCAGTTCAATCGCGTCAACGCCAGCGCCGCCGGACTGCCAGACAGCACGCGCACGATTCTCCCGGCCGGTGTACCGGTTACAGTGCCGGTTGCGGTAACCAACAACGGTGCGGCGCCCTTGGAGATATTCATGGACGCCCGGCTCAACACTTACCAAGACTTAGCCTTGGCAGCGCAGTTCGGAAGCTCCACAACGATAGCTCTGCCGAATATCGGGTTACCCCAACTCTGGTTCGTGCCGACTCAAACCAAGACCTTAACCGTCGCGCAGACGTCGAGCCTGCCAGCCATGTTCGACTTCGGACTAGCTTCGGGTGATCCGGACTTGCCGAGCTCCACCTCGGCGCAATGCGGAACAGCCGAGTCAGCTTCTTACACCTCACCGGGAGGCCTTGTTTCAGCCGGTATTTGGTTCGCCTCGCCTGATGAGTGTGGGCCATATCCATCGGCGGCGCCTGCGGGAGCCTCCACAACCAACATGGTGGCTTACACCAAAGCATTTGATGGTGCCGTAACATCTGCGGCAGGCGACGTGTGGCTGACGTCCACAAACCCGGCAAACACGTTTTCTCCCGTGCTCATCAGCCCAGGCCAAACCGTCACCATACCTGTGATCATCACACCGAGTGGTCCGTCCGGCACATTGGTCACTGGAACACTCTATGTCGATAGCTACGTCGGCGCAGTTTCACCCCCCGCATACGGACAGATTTCGGGCGATGAACTTGCGGGTTTGTCGTATGCATATACGATAAAGTAACCGGCTGGCTACCAACAGGCGGCCAACATTCTGCTGGCCTAACTTTAGACGAACCCCACGCGCGTGGGGTTCGTTGTTTTAGGAGGAAGATACGTCGCCCTGTCAGCCCCACGGGAAGACACGGCTCAACGGGAGCTTACATAGTGCTTATCGATGGCTTGATCCAGTGTCTTTATAAAGGATGGCCACGAGCAGGAAAAATCCTGCGCACTGCAACCAGGGATGAAGACTGGTTCACGTTGCGGAGGACTGTCAAGTGTCAGGCTCGAAGCTGATCGCATTTGTTCAAGGGTTTGGGCGGCGTAATAGGCTCGCACAGAGTATCTTCCTGCGGCGCGTGTCTTCCAGAGTTCAAATATGAGCACTCCGCCGGGAGGGGTGTCATCACGACGTCCGTCCACAATCCAGGTCAGGTTCAAAAGGCCTGCGATGTTGGTCAGGTTCGTATCGTGCCCGATCAGGAAGAGAGCGCGATCAGCGGGCGCGCTCGGAGCGCCGGAAGTCGGCTTGCCTGTGGCTGACTGTTCCAGAGCCCGACGGACGTGGTCCAGCAGATTGGAAGCCTGCATCCGGGCGATTGCCTTTGTACGCTGCGCAAAGTCCGAGGCCGACGTGTGCAAATCGACCAGTGAGCGGAGCTTTTCGGCATCAACGCAGCCCCAGCCTACGCTGGAGGCGTCCATGCCCTCGGTGTACTCCAGCAGCAGGTTTTCAGTCAGTGTGGCTGCGGTGTTCAAAGGACCGCGCAACTCGGCGAGACGATCGGCTTTTCCGGGCATGAGTGTCGCCGGAATTTCGAGAAGAGGAGAGCGATTCGCTGCGCGGGCAACCGGAGTGCCACAGGTGGCAAGGATTTTATCGAGTGCGGCAATCTGCGCACGGTAGGCGCCCGTAAGATTATCGGGATTGCCACCGATTCGTCCGGAGAGCGCAGCAACGGCCAACGCCGGGTCCGACTGGCCTACTCCGGCCGGTATTGAATGAAAAAGCGGGTCTTCAACACCTTCTGCCAGAGCCTGAACAGGAACCGTGCATCCTGGAAAAAGGCCTGCGGCGAGCGCTTTGCCGGTTTCACGTGTGCGCTGGTCTGAGTCAGCGTAAATGGTGACATGGGACGCATCCTTGCATCCGGTTGCTGCCAGGAGTCCTTGGCTCGCCAACTCCATGCGGTCGTATGCGCCAAACAGCTCCATCAAATGGTAACCGTGCTCGGTGAGATAGCCGGGAGCAACGTTCCACGACGGCCAAGGTGCGATGGAATACGGATTGTACTGCTCCGGCTTTCCCGTCGGAGAGCGCACCCCATGACGGCTGACGTACACCACAAACTTCAGTTCAGCATCCGGACGGTTGGAAGCCAGCGGCGCGGCTTGCGCGGCGGCGGATAAGGCGGTGAATAAGACCAAGCATACGGTATAGAAACTCTGACGGACCATGCAACTCCTCAGCATTTTGAATACGAACCCCTGCGCGACAGAAAACGTTGCCGGAAAATACCGATGAACAAAAGAGGCGGAGCACATGCAGGCAAGCCATGTGCTCCAGTGTGAAGTGAGTCAGCCTGAACGTTACAGCTTAGCGCTCCTGTCCAAGCGTATAGCGAAGGCCGCCAGCGTAGGTGGGCTTGTAGTACTCGCGCTGGTTTACGAACTGCGTGCTTCCGGTGTAGTAGCCGAAGACTTCGTTCGTCAGGTTGAGTGCATAAGCCGTAGCCGTAAAGCCGTGGCCGATCCGGTAGCTGCCCTGCACATCCAACTGCTTGTGCGCCATGGTGTAGACATCGCCTGAAGGACCTTTCGGGCCAAGCCCACTGGAGTCCTTGGACGGGAACCAATTGTAGCTGTAAATATTGGCTCCGCTGTAATTGAAGCCAACCCGAACCGAGAGGTGTTTGGTGTCATAGGTCGGGCTGAAGTTCCAGGTATTGGGAGCCTGGCGAATCAGATTCGGATGGTCCGTGCGCCCGCCCGGAACACCCTTCTCCTGTGAGGTCGTATAGGTGTAGTTGGTGGAGAGCCCCAAACCCTTGAGAGCGCCGGGAAGCATGGTCCAATGCTGCAAATAGCTGGCCTCGAAGCCGTAGAGAGAGGCATTCTCACCATTAACGTCACTGGAGATGGGCGGAACGACCCCGCCGCTCGCATACGAATTGAACACATTTTGCATCGGCACGGGAAACAAGGACGCCGGGGCACTGGTGAGTGAGACTTGCGGATCGTTCAACTGCTTGAAGAAGAATCCTGCCTGCAACATGCCGATCGGGTGAAGATATCTTTCGTAAAGCAGGTCATAATTGTTAGCGTGCTCGGGCTTGAGGTTGGGATTACCTGCCGTGAGCGCGACCGGGGTCTTGGATTCGTCGGCGGTAACAAACGGGACGAGTTCATAGGCGTCGGGACGAGCGATTCCGCGCGAATAAACCGCGCGTACAACCGAATCCTCAGAAAGCGCGTAACGCAATTGCACGCTGGGCAGTACGTCTAGATAAGAGGGATTATTCGAGATCGGGCTGGCTATACCGCAGCCCGTTTTGTTTCCATTCGGACACCCGGTCGCCGTTTTGAAGAGGGTCACTTGGTAGCCGAGAGTGTCCATCTGCGTACCTTCGAAACGCACGCCGGTTTGCACGTGCAGCTTTCCGAAGTCAATGGTGTTCATTGCATAACCGGCAGTGATGCGCTCGACGGTGTGGAAGATGTTGGGATAGCTTGCGCTGGCGGTCTTATATCCGTCCAGATTCCCTTGCAGATTTTGCAGGACGTAGTTCTTTGCCAGGTTGAAGTCCGACACAGGGCCGAATTTTCCGCCAAAATAGGTGGCGCCCGGGTGATACTCCTGATCCTCGAAATTACCATTGAGCGAACTCATCAGGAGGCCGCTACCGGTGGGAAACTTATCGTAGACGTTTTCCGTGGCGTCTTGCGTCTTATGATCGTTGCGGATCTTGAAGCCCGCTTCGAAGGTTCCGAAGTGTCCGCCCGCAGAGTAGTTCCGCGCGTAGGAGGTGGCCGCGGAAAGGTTGAGCTGTGAGGTCAAACCTGTCGAAGTAGTGAGATCGGTAAGTGACCAGGAATTCGCATTCAGCAAAGGCGAGTTGGCCTGGTCGCAATTGGCGCCGAACGTGGGATCGCCAATGCGCGTCCCGGGATTGTAGTTGCAACTCGGAATCGAGGAACCGACCCAGGCGAAGTCGGCCTTGGGGTTGCCTGCGGAGTCGATTTCATAAGAGCGCCCTGCCGAAAGTTCCCACGTCAGCCAGGAGGTCTGCTGTACGTGCCTGCCGCCGACGGACATGCTTGAGATAGAAGCGTTCGGACTCTTTTTGGAGGTGTAAAACGTCGGAGGATTCTTGTCTACCGTGTTGATGGCAGTGGATACCGCGGCCGCACCGGGTCCGCTCAGGGAGTTGGAGACCGGTGAGTAATACCATTTGTCGCCGTAGTCTTGCAGATCAGAGTAAAGACCGTGAGCGTAGATGTTGTTCTTGTCGTTGAATTTGTAATCCGTGCTGCCGCTGATGCCGTAGCGCGTGCGGAAGTAGCGATACTCGCGGAGGGTGTTGCTGTCATAGAAAGGTTGAGCCATGCTTGAATACTTATCAAGGGCCGGCTGAATGTTGTCGATGCTGCGGCCGTTGTAGTCGTAAGTAACGCCGGTGAGGATGCCAAATTTCTTGGTCTCGCCAAAACGCTTTCCGTAGACGGCTCCCGTCTGCGCCACGCCGCGGCCATTGGAAATCGGCGTGTAGCCGCCGTTGCCGAACACGGTGAAGAGCGGTTGGTCGCTGGCGTTTTTGGTGCGCAGATTCACCGATCCACCGATTCCATCGCCGTCCTGGTTGGCCGAAAGAGTCTTGTTGAGTTCAACGGCTTCCACTAGTTCAGAAGGGATCACGTCGAGGCGGACATAGCGAATGTTCGGTTCAGGGGACGCAATGGTGATGCCGTCGATCATCGTGTTGGTCAACCGAGGTTCTGTGCCGCGAACGTCAACGTAAACACCTTCACCCTCGATACGCTCAAGCACAACTCCTGGAAGACGTCCAAGGGCGTCCGCTATGTTGGCATTGGGGAGGCTGGTGATGACCTCGGCGGGAAGCACGTTGATGATGTTGTCGGCGGTCCGAGTCTGATTAATGGCGTCGGCTTCACCGTGAGCGCGATCAGCGGTCACCATGATTTCCTCGCTCTCGGACGCCACTTCCAGTTTCAGATTTAGATTCAGGGTTTTCCCTGCATCCACATCGACCTCTTGGTTGTCGATCTTAAATCCAATGTAGGTGGTTGCCAGTGCATAGTGGCCGACGGCAATATCACGCAGCACAAATATGCCTTGGCTGTTGGTACTGGCGGTGATGCCCGAAGGAAGCAGTTCGACGCGGGCTCCTTTTAGCACGGCTCCAGAATTGTCCGTGACCGAGCCCGTGATGACGCCTTTGCCGGATTGGGCGAATCCCGGTAGTGAAAGCAACAACAGGCTTACTAACAGCCAACTGATCTTGCGAATGTTCCAATCTCGTCTGATTACAAACATGCAGCCTCTCTCCCAAAGCATTTTTTGCGCGCAGGCAGTGCAGGTGGATTACCGAAGGCAGTATGGCAACCCAATCTAATGGCAATCTAAGGAAAGCCGCGGGGACGGCTGTATTCATCGGAAATTAATGCGACGCAGATAGGATGGCTTTAATGCGGGTTTTAATCGTCGAAGATAAACGTAGCTTGGTTGAGCACCTAGGCCGCGCGCTCGAAGGGGAAGGGTATTCCGTGGCGTTCGCCTATGACGGCGATGAAGGGTTTCGCCTCGCCAAGACCAACGACTTTGACGTATTGCTCCTGGATGTCACGCTTCCGCGTATGGATGGACTCGCAGTGATTAGAAAACTGCGGGAGGAACGAGTGCGCACACAAGCCATCATCGTTTCGTCGCGCGATTCCACGCGAGACATTATCGATGGGTTGGACGCAGGCGCCGATGATTACCTGACCAAACCCTTTGCACTTGATATTCTGCTGGCGAAGATACGGGCTGCGGCGCGCCGCGTTCCGGTTTCAACAGAACAAGAGATGCATTTCGAAGACCTCATTCTGCGCCCCAGCAAGTACGAGTTGCAGCGCGGTGATCGCGCGGAGGCCCTGACTCGTACCGAGTGCGCCCTGATGGAAACGCTAATGCGGAGGGCGCGCACCGTTGTTCCTCATGGCGTGCTGATCGACGAAGGTTGGGGCGCGGATTGCGATGTGAGCTTTGACAGCCTCTACATGTTCATCCGTGCACTCCGTTCCAAGATCACGCACCCGGGAGAACCGGAGTTGTTGCACACCGTCCGCGGCGTCGGCTATTCCCTGCGGGGTCAATCCAGTTGAGACCCCGCTGGTCGATCTCGCTACGCCTGACGCTCTGGTTCGGAGGCATTTTCTTTCTGGGATGGCTCCTGTTCGGTGCGGCCATGTGGTTCAACCTGCAGAGCACTTTGACTGGAGAGCGCTTCCAGACGCTCTCCCGCCGCGTGGACCGGTTGCAAGATCTGTTGCGAAAGACCCAGGGCGAGCGGGAAGAGGATCGCCGCCAGGACTTTCAGGATTTTGCTCACGCCACCGGCAGCGGACTGAGCGAAGTCTTTCGTATGGATGGGAGCCGCGCTTATCCTTCGCCCACGTCTGCGGCGCGAACGTTCCCATGGCCGGTTGTAAAGAGCGGCGGCTCGGAAAGATTCTCGCATGTGACTTCTGCCAGCCAGAGCTATTGGGTGCTGGTGCGCCCGTTCACTCTCGGCGGTCAGTCATCGTATCTGATGGCGGCAGCGCCCGAGGCTGGAAACCTGCTGGTGCTGAACCGCTTTCTCGTCGGATTGCTCGCGTCGGCGCCGATACTGCTGCTGGTTTCGTCCGCAGGCGGATATTGGGTAGGACGAAAGGCATTGCAACCGGTGGACAGAATTACTTCCACGGTGCAATCCATCAGCATACGGAGCCTCTCGGAGCGGTTGCCCGTGGCCAACTCCGGCGATGAGTTGCAACGACTCGCCGAAACCTGTAACGCCATGTTGGAGCGGCTGGATTCCTCGGTGAATCGGATCAAGCAGTTCACCGCCGATGCCTCGCATGAGCTTCGTGCTCCGCTGTCGTTCACCAGAACCGTAGCCGAGGTTGCCCTCAGAAACCCGAACATTGACGTGGAGAGTCGCCGAGCATTCGAAGAGATCGTCGATGAGGGCGGCAAAGCCGCGGTGCTGCTCGGAGATATGCTCACGCTGGCTAGGGCCGACTCAGATTACTGCGATCTGCTGTGGGAACCGGTCGATCTGGCTGCCGTGATTGAAAGCGTCTGCGAGAAGGCGCGACCGCTGGCCGAAGAGCGACAGTTGTCTATCTTAGTTTCCTTGGGAACAGATCAGCCCGTGGACGTCTTGGGAGAGTTTCCGACCCTTCGCAGACTGCTCTGGATTCTTATCGACAATGCAATGAAGTACACCCCAGCACCCGGTCAAATCGACGTGATTCTGAGCACGAGCCCAGCAGAGGCGACCGTCCTGGTGCGCGACAATGGAATGGGGATTGCCCAATCTGATCTGCCTTTCATCTTTGACCGCTTCTATCGGGCCGATCCATCGCGCAGCCAGGTGGAAGGAAGCGGGTTGGGGTTGTCAATCGCCAAGTGGATCGCGGAGATGCACCATGCCAACCTGTCGGTGGTCAGCGAGGTAAACAATGGGACCACTTTTTGGATTGAGTTTCCGCTCTTGAAGCACGAGGCGCTCACACACTCACCTTCTTAGACAGACGCACCGGGGAGACATTAGAAGACCACCCGAGCATTGTCGGAGACTGTCGCGCCTCCTCTGGGGGCCAGGGGTGCTCTGCGCAAAAATGTACCACTCGTGAGCGGTTCCAAAGTCGAGATCTGGGGAAGCTAAGTGCTTGCCGCCGGTGATCGATGAGTCGATGGGGCAGGCCGATCCACCCGCGCCGGTCGCCGAAGACAATCCGTCTGCTGCATGCGTGCCTCCGATCGAGTAAATGCCCAATACATTGATGGTACCGATGCGCGTGTTACCGGTGCACTTACGGAGGTAACTTGCCCCGACGTTCATATTCAGGAACACTCGCAGTGTACATTTCGGGAAAAATCCCCTTCGTGTTCATTTTCGGGAACAATCCCTAGCATTGCCGAGGAGGAGCTGTGAGAAACTTCCTGACCATTCTGGTTGCATGTGTCATAAGTATCGGGTCGATCGGATGCGGAAGTGGTGGCTCCAAGCCTGTTGTGGCGACCACACCATTGGCGCAGACGATCACCTTCGGAGCGCTGCCTAATGTGACCTACGGCGTGGGTCCCATCACCCTGGGAGCCACGGCCAGTTCGGGTCTTCCAGTGAGCTACGCGGTGACCTCCGGACCGGCGACGCTGAGCGCTTCGACTTTGACCATCACGGGCGCGGGCCGGGTGACGGTGACAGCCACTCAGGCGGGCAATGGGAGCTACACGGCGGCTCAACCGGTTCCGGTGAGTTTCACGGTGACCCCGGCGGTACTTATGGTGACGGCCAAAAATGCCAGCATGGCCTCCGGGCAGAGCGTGCCAGCCCTCACCTACGCCGTGACTGGTTTTGTGAACGGCGATACAAGCGCGGTGGTTTCGGGAACGGCGACGGAGACGACAGCGGCAACCAGCAGTTCACCGGCGGGAACCTACCCGATCACGTTCTCGGCCGAGGGACTGACCGCGGCGAACTACACGTTCAGCTATGTGAGCGGGACGCTGACCGCCACGGGAGGAGCGGTGCAGACGATCACCTTCGGAGCGCCGCCTAATGTGACCTACGGCGTGGGTCCCATCACCCTGGGAGCCACGGCCAGTTCGGGTCTTCCAGTGAGCTACGCGGTGACCTCCGGACCGGCAACGCTGAGCGCTTCGACTTTGACCATCACGGGCGCGGGCCGGGTAACAGTGACAGCCACTCAGGCGGGCAATGGGAGCTACGCGGCGGCGCAGCCGGTTCCGGTGAGTTTCACGGTGACCCCGGCGGTACTTATGGTGACGGCCAAAAATGCCAGCATGGCCTCCGGGCAGAGCGTGCCAGCCCTCACCTACGCCGTGACTGGTTTTGTGAACGGCGATACAAGCGCGGTGGTTTCGGGAACGGCGACGGAGACGACAGCGGCAACCAGCAGTTCACCGGCGGGAACCTACCCGATCACGTTCTCGGTCGAGGGACTGACCGCGGCGAACTACACGTTCAGCTATGTGAGCGGGATGCTGACCGTCGGAAGCGCCGCAAGTCTGACGCAGATCGTGATCACCCCAACTTCGGCCACCCTCAACATCAACCAGGCCCACCCGCTCAAGGCAATCGGTACGTATAGCGATAACAGCACGCAGGACCTGACCCTTACCGTGACTTGGTTTTCTGCTAGCCCATCAGTGGCTAGCGTGACCGTCTCCTCGGGCGTGGCGACGCTCACCGCCCTTTCCGCCGGACCGACCACAATCTCTGCGTCCCTCGGCTCGGTTCAGGGTAGCGCGTCGATCACCGTGAACGCGCCGACGCTGACCTCAATCGTGGTGAATCCCTCCGCGGCCTCAATTCCCACAGGTACAAGCCAGGCGTTTACCGCCACCGGTTTCTTTAGCGATGGCAGTTCCAGCGACATTACCAACACCGTGCAATGGGCTTCGGATAATCTCGCCGTCGCTACCATGAACGCGAACGTAGCCAACGGCCTCAGTGCCGGAACGGTGCATGTCACCGCTACCTCCGCTGCAGTAGTTAGCGCTCAGGCCACGCTCACAGTAACCTCCGCGGTCCTGCAATCGATTGATATTTCTCCGGATACTGCGTCGGTTCCGGTTGGTGGTCAAGTGACCTTCACCGTAGTGGGCACGTTCAGCGATGGTAGTATTCAGAGCCTTCCAAGCGTGCAGTATCAGTCTTCTGACACCACCGTTGCGAGCATTGATCCTGTATTGGGCGTAGCGACCGGAGTGGCAGCCAATGCCAACGGGGTCACCATTGCCGCAACCGTGGCCGGCTTCACGAATCCGACAACCTCCAATACCGCAACATTGATCGTTCTGCCAGCAACTTTGGAGTCGATCGTAATTAGCCCATTGAATGCTTCGCTAACCGCTGGCAGCACTGCCCAGTTTGTACTCACCGGCACCTTCAGCGATGGCAGCACTGAGCCATTGACCTCGAACGTAAGCTGGACCTCGTCCGATCCGGCAGTTGCCGGAGTCAATGCAAACGGATTGGTTGCGGCGCTCGCTACCGGTGAAGCCGCCATCAGCGCGGTGTATAACGGGCAGGTCTTCTCGGGCGCTTTGACGGTTGTACTCGGAGCGCCGACTTCCATCGCGGTGACTCCGGCGTTGATCTCCGTTGGAATCGACGATACAAAGCAATTCACCGCGACCGCGGTTTTTGCCGACGGCAGCACGCAGGACCTGACGTCACAGGTGGGGTGGACCTCCTCGGCCGCGAACGTCGCCTTGATCAGCAATACCGGACTGGCAAGCGGCCTGAGCGCGGGAACCACGCAGATCGCAGCCTCGTATCAGGGTGTCAGCGGGAGCGCAACACTTACAGTGAGTACCGCCCAGCTAACCGCTATTGAGGTGTTACCGAATAATCCGGTGGTGCCGACGCACGGCAAGATTCAGTTCACCGCCATGGGTGTGTTCAGTGATGGCAGTACCAGCCCGCTCAGCGGAGTCAGTTGGCATACGAGCACGCCCAGCCGCGCCATGGTTAGCAGTAGCGGTCTCGTCCGGACCAAGGGCAAGAAAGGCTCGGTGACCGTCTCCGCGACGCTGAACGCAATGACTGGTAGCACGACGGTGACGATCTCCAACGATCCGGTGACTGCGGTGGCGATCACCCCGGCGAACTTGTCCATTGCTCCGGGGACGACCCTGCAGTTCGCACTGACGGGAACCATCGATGGCTCGCAGGTGACCCTGTCAAACTCCGCCTATTGGCAAACCTCCAACTACCTTGACGCGGACATCTCCAGCTCTGGACTCGCAGCGGGCATTGCGGCGGGTCAAGTGACGATCTCTGCGACGTACCAGTCGACCACCTATCAGACGACGCTGACGGTCTCCGGAGCCACGATCATAAGCGTGCAGGTGGCGCCGACGGTTCCGTCGATCAACTTGGGTAGCGCACAGCCATTCACGGCGACCGGTACCTTCAGTGACGGTACAACGCAAGATGTCACTTCCGTTTCGCAATGGGCTTCATCGGACCCGGCGGTTGCGGTGGTGGATACGACAGGGCTTGCGAGCAGTGCCGGGCTCGGCACAACGAACATCACCGCAACGTTCAACACAACCGCGAGCACTCCAGCGGTTCTGACGGTGAACTAACAATACAACCTCGGATATTCACACTCTGTGGCTCCCAACGCCGGGGGCCACATTTTTCTTACCGTTTGTTTCCGGGTGCGCACGTCAGGTTCGGATTGGCCTGCCGCCGGGTTCGGGATGCACGTCGACCTGCTTTAGAGTTTCGAAACTCACGGTGAATTGTCGAGGGCAGATGTTGCGTGACCACCTTTCTTTCGCAGCCTCGCAAATGCTGAGCCGCCGTTCCGAATTCAGGCGCGGAAAGCGCTACTTCTTTGGAAGACAGCTCGTACCCAGATTAGCCTGGATGATCGCAAAGTCGGCGTCGTGGGTCAGACCG
This sequence comes from uncultured Acidobacteriota bacterium, assembly GCA_963779365.1. Classification (GTDB taxonomy): domain Bacteria; phylum Acidobacteriota; class Terriglobia; order Terriglobales; family Acidobacteriaceae; genus TOLSYN. Next base: position 359,115 of record CAVZYB010000014.1, read on the forward strand.
TCGAAGTTAAAGTCATACCAACTGGAACCTCCCGAGGCAGCAAACACCTTCCAGAGGGTGATGTCTTTTTGGTTGACAACCTAGTCTTCGTTGCCATCGCCTGGGGTTGGGAACCAAGCAACTTATCGTGCCGAAAAGCAGAAGATTCGCGCATCCTTGACAGGCGCTGCCAAAAGAAAGTTCCAGCTTGCCCAAGACGCAGATCTGAGTTCAATGGGCCACTCACTCGGGCGACAGGAGTCTGTATATGAGCATGCGCCCTCACTGCGATGCGGCCTGTCTTCACGCCGAGGCCGATACGCCTTGGCAACGGATTGACCTATGCTACGGACCGAACTAGATACTTCGATCGATTTATCCAACCCGCGAAGTCCGTTAAGGTCTTTTCTGCTGGCAGGTTTTCATTCCCTCCAGGGCGCGCGCGTTTTGGGGTTCGAGCTGCAGCGCCCGGCCCAGGGCCAAAACTGCTTCAGAGCACTTGTCTTGTGCGCTCAATATATCCCCACGCAACGCGTAAGCTGCGGCGCTCGGAGTCCTTTCGATGCTGAGGTTCACACTCTCAAGCGCCTTTTCATAGCTTTTCGCCTCGAAGAGCTTTTTCGCAAGGTTCAATCGCCGAAGTGCAGCCGCCTCTTCGCTGTCCGTGAGTGCCGCCGGAGGGTTCAGCGCCGCCTCCATTTCTTCGTCGCTGATTTCCTTCAACAGGTTCCGCACGCGGGCGCTGACAACCGCCGCGTAGTTGACCTCCTTGAATGGCTCGTACGCTACGAGCCTGTGCTGCTGGTCGCATATGCCCGTCGCCGGAAGCTGCGCCACGCCTAACGTCCCGTACAGCACATCGCCCACGTCAACGAGGATCGGCATCGCGAGCCCTGCCTCCTTCGCGTCGGATTGCGCGTCGGCGGCGGCGGCGCGATCCGAAACAACGGCCACCCAATGGATCGGCTTGCCGGCGAGCTCCTTTTCCACGGCCGCCAACTTCTTGAGCGCCGTGCGCGAGTAATACTGCCCCGGCCGGAAATAGATAATCACGTTAACCCTCGCATCGCCCAGCAGGCGATCCTTGCCGCCCGCAAGCGTCGGCATATCGGCATCCTGGATCAACGTGCCGAGCTGAGCATGGGAGTAACCCCACGCCCCCGGACCGAACATCACCCAGGCGAGCAGCAGCAACATTTCGCGAGTGCGCCTGCGGCCCGTCTTCATGGCTTGGCTTCGGTCACGCTCGCTGCGGTCTTTGTGCGGGTGTTGTTATACGTCTTGGTAGAGTGGCAGGTCTTCGTACACGAACCCCCCGTTGCCGTCTTCGTGAAGTTGATCTTGAGCATCCACCCTTTCGGGCCATAGGGCACCGCGTCGCGGATCTGGTGGTCCTGTCCCGAGGCGTGAACCTCATGGCAGGCGCGGCACGTGCGGCCGAGGTCAGTCTTGTTCACGTGCAGGTAATGCAGATTCCTGGTGCCGTCGCGGAATTGCGTAAGCTCCTCGGTCTGCGGCTCGGTAAAGACTTTTTCCTCGTGGCAGCCGAAGCAAAGCGCATAGTTCTTCGCATCGTAGCCGGAATAAAACGCCGCCGGATACGCACTGGTTAGCAGCCGGAAATTGTCGCCGCCATGCGTCTTGTGACATGCGCTGCAATCCTCGCCCGCCACCGGGCCGTGATGATTCGGATTGTCTGCGAGCAGCTTTTTCACGTTGGTCAGCTTTTTGCCGTTATGGTCGGCGACATTATCTTTATCGTGGCATTGCAGGCAAAGCTGCATGGGCAACTGCACCAGCAGGTGTTCCACGTTGGCGCCGTGCGGATTGTGGCAGTTGATGCACTTGCCGCCTTGCGTCAGCGCGTCGTGCTTGACCGCCGATTGCGCTGCCTGCTTGATCCCCGCGTGGCAGCTCAAACACAGTGTCTCTGATTCATCCAGCAGCAGCTTGGGCTGTTTTGAGTCGTGCGGATTGTGGCAGCTCAGGCAGTTCTTCTGTGATGGCGGATGAGCGTACTTGCGCGCCAGCGTCTGCCGGAAATCGTCGTGACAGCCCATGCACAGCTCATTCCCCGAGGTCTTCACCGGTCCCGGATTCTGCGCATCATTGCTCATGTGGCAGATACTGCAATCGCCTGAGTCAAACGGAGCATGGTACGAGACCGCCTTCACGTTCGAAGGAAGCGGAGCGACCCTGCTGTTGCTTACCTTGGCCACAACCGGGTGCACGCTCGCTGCAACTGGCGCATGAGCTTTTTTCTTCGCGCTCGTCGTGGCGCTCTGAGCGTTAGCGTTCTCGATACTCCCGAGCAACATCGCCGACAGTAAAAGTAAGAGCATGCCCGCGGCGCAAAAATGTCTCAAGTGGTTTTTCAAGTGGAATTTCCCTCCCGGCGTTAGGCTCAAACCGCTCGGATGAACTGTATCTAGCAATTCAGTACTGCAAAACAGCAACGTCACAAATCCAGAAGACAACACACAGCTCCGCACGCGCTCCTGAAGTGAGCAGTGCACTCATCCCTGCCGCATAAAGAAAGATTTAAGAAGAGTATAAGCAGAGTAGCTGAGTTTCAAGAGCGAAATCGCCGTACTGCGCAAATGTCGCCGAAATTACTCAGCCCCTCATCGGATATGAAAACGAGCTCGGCGAAGACGCCATGATCGACCTCGCGGCTGTATTTGGCGCCGGGCGATTCTCACGAATCAGTCTTATTTCGGAACATTCGAGTGGGGGGAAGCGAAATATCAGGGCAGTCACAATAGGTTCATATCGCTCCAGCTATTCGAAACCGTTCAGGCTGTGATCCACAGACACCACAAGGGCAAATACAGCAAGCATGACATCGCGTTTCGGGGGATGCTCACTTGCGCGCATGACAACCTCACGGTGACAGTGGCTGCACCGGATAAGCAAGTTTCTGGTTTGTTGAGTACAGCGCGGCAGCCAGCCATCCCCCGTGTGACACTCCTCCAAAGCGCGGAGGCCCGGGATTTTCCGAGCCTTTTTGGGTGAATCCTTGGATGTTCTAGGCTGCGAGGATGATGTTTGAGGCCTTGATGATCGCCGTGGCTGCGTCGCCTGCTTTCAATCCTAGGTTCTTCACGCTTGCCTTGGTGATGACGGAAACCACCTCAGCACCGCCGGGGAGCTTCAAAATGACTTCGTTATCCACGGCACCTTCGTTCACCGTAGCCACGGTTCCGCTCAGGGCATTTCTTGCGCTCAGTTTGCCGGGCTCTTTCGCAATCATCACATTGCTTGCCTTGATGATCACGGTGACCGCGCTTCCTTCCCTCAGGCCGAGCGAAGCTGCGCTTGAATTGGTAATCACTGCTACCACCTTTTCTCCGCCCTGAAGGTCCAGGTCAACTTCTGAGTTGACCGCGCCCCTGACGACCTTGGAGACGGTACCGGCGAGCGCATTGCGCGCACTGATCCTGGTTGTTTCATACACCTCAGCTTCTCGCTCCTGTAGCGCCGCACCGGTACGGATAACGGTACCGACATGCTGTCCACGCAGCGCCGCTGTGAGCCGGCCCGGCACCAGTCCGTTGACAACTTGCACACTTTGAATGTGACGCGCGTTCGCCATGACTTCCAGGAGCGCACGGTCAAACGGCAATGTGCCTGGGTGGTTGGCGAAATCGGCATAACTCACCTCGCCGATCAGCTTTGCATTCTTTCCCTCAGGGCCATTCGGATCAGCGCTGTACACGCCATCCACATCCTCTACGATCGTGAGACTAGCTGCCCCAAGCGCATCCGCGAGCAGGAAAGCACCTGTGTCCGCCCGGTGAATCGGGATACGGGAGCTTGGGAACTCATGGTGGTGATAGGGCGGATAGGCACTCCCCACGACGGCGCGCGCACTGGCGAAGTGGATTCCCAGTTGGTTCGCGATGGTGGGTTTCTCCACGTAGGAAACGAAATCCTGGGAGAGCAGTGCCGCCAGGATATGGCCGTTCTGCCCCGCTTCGGACGCGGCAAGAGGAGCCAGCGAACCGACCGGAAGACCCAGGTCGAGACCGACAGCGAAAAGATGACGGGCGCGGATACCGGCTCCGGTTAGAATCAGCAGGCGATGTTCCGGAAGAAGCTTCCGGATCTCGTCCACGATGGGAAGAATCGCATCCCGGCCACGATCCATGATGGAGCGGCCGCCTATCTTCACCACCTTCAGCCAAGGGAGAAGCGGGATCGGACGCACACCCGCGACAGGGTTCGTGATCGAGCCGTCGAGCAGTGTCTGACGAGCCAGTGCAGAGGCGACATGTTTGATGTTACTGGATGTGTTTGTCATATTCGTGCCCCTCAATCTGCAGTGATGATGGTCCCGACGTGCTCGCCTGCGAGAGCGCGTGTCAGGTTGCCGGCAACAAGGCCGTTTACGATCTGAACCTGGCGGATATGGCGGGACTGCTTGAGAAGGTCAAGCACAGGGAACTCGAGGATCGAATCGTGGAGTCCCTTTGCCTTCATCTCATCGACCGAGATCTTCGGAATGAAGGTTGCGTCTTTCGATGTCTTGGGATTGGCGGTGTGCAGGCCCTTCTCGTCCTTCACATAAATCATCGCCTTGCATCCGAACTGTTCCGCAACCAGGAAACAGCCAGCATCCGTGCGATAGGGAGGAATGACGCTGTCGATAGCTGGTCGTATCCAGAGGCGGTAGGGGGGCATGCCGCTGAAGACAACTGCATTCACCTCGGCGAGGAAAAGCGGAACCGACGAGAGTCCGGCCTCGTCGACCGATGAGATGCCGTACTTGGCGAGAAGCTGTCCCAGCATGGAAGCGTTCTCGTTGGCGACCGTGGCGCCCAACTGCGTGAGCACGCCGGCGGGCAGGTTGAGACCTGCGGCAATCGAGTACAGGTGCCGGGCCCGGGTTCCCGCGCCGGTTCCGATCAGCATCTTGTGATCCTTGCGCGCGGCGACAATTTCCTCCACGAGCGGGTAAACAGCCGCGCGTCCACGGTCAATGACGCTCTGACCACCGATCTTGACTACCGTTGCATCCGGCAGAATCCGGTAGTCTTCCGCACTCTCAGCCGCATCCAAAAGCTCCTGATCGGTAAGATGCTTCTGTTTCAAAATCTCTTCGAGTTCCATCATCGTGTTATCCATGGAGCCCCCTTCAGTTGAATATTGCTTCTGCTTGCGATCAGCGGTGGGCGGATAAGCGCCACCGCAACGACGGAGTCTGCGGGTTGCCTGCTATCAGTAATTTGATGCCTGCCGGGATGGTATCGTCGCGCAACCCTCCCATCGAGCGGCTCTTACCAGGCGTCGATCGTCTTCGCTCTCAGTTACAAAGCGTGCTATATCGTGAATGTTCACACGTAAGATGTGCTTCGATCTGTATCAATCGAACGATTCGCAATTGATTTTTTCCTGGTCAAAAATATTTTTACGACGCGAGCATCGAGGTACATGCTTGCCACCAGTCGAGTTCCAATCCCGCTCGCTGCATGAATCTGGCAGAAGCGTCTTATATCGTTATGCTGATTGGTTGAATCTGTCTTGATTTGTATTAATCAAAGTGTTCCGCAGCCGATACCTGTCTGTGTTTCAGTGATGCAAGCCCCAGCCACGCCTTGCGATTCCCGCCTTTCAGTATCTCCCGATCTTGGTCGAGTTATGCCACCACACGCTTCAACCGCCGGTTTTGCCGAAGCACTTGACCGAAAGATACTAAATCGTAGATACTTTTCTCGCATTACCGTATCGATCCGTATGAAATCGAGGATCGGTACCTCGCGATGGCGGCCCGGCTAGTTTGGGTGACCGTTGTGGATGAAACCGGCGGTTTCGTTTGCTGAGTGAGCGTCGCCGGAAGGAAAGAGCTGAAAAATTAGCAGTCCGAGTTGACCATGAGCACGACACTCAAATCGCCGCTGTTGACACCCCGCGAGGCCGCCAACTTACTTGGCATCAGCTATCCAACAACGAAACATTGGATTTTGACCGGTAAAATCAAAACTGTGAAGACACCCGGCGGTCATCACCGGATTCCAATCGCCGAGTTAGATGCTTTTTTGCCTCGGCAGCGCGGCGCGAAGAAAAACACTACCATAAGGGTTGTCAGCGGGCGCAATCAGCTTTTGGGAAGGATCATAGAAGTCAGGATTGATGGCTTATTGGCCAAGATTGTGATCTCACTCGGAGAGCAGAGGGTCTCGGCAATAATCACCGCAGAAGCTGCTGCCGATCTCGATTTGAAAGTCGGGGACGTTGCCATAGCGCTGATTAAATCAACAGAGGTTATGATCGCGAAACCGTAAGCGCTCTCGTCCTCACGCCGATACAAAGCCTGGGCCCTCGTCCACCGGAAAGAACAATTCCGTGGTAGACAACATCATAAGTAGCAGGCTTTAAACTTCTCCCCCAAGTTTGTGCGTGACAACGATACATTACACGGTCCTCGTCACGTGAAACCAGCGCCGTGGCTGCCAATGAGTTGCTGCACCGCAAATTCTCCGGGAAGCAGACACGAGAGCTTCACGGACAGCGGGACATCAGCCTGATGGAAGTTGCTGCCATCCTCAGCAAGGTCACCGGCCAGCCCGGAATTGGGTATTACCAACATATATCGGACGATCAGTTCCGCCCAATCCTGGTTGAGTTCGGATTGTCCTTAGACCTCGCCGATCTGATTCTTGAAATGTTCAGCGCCATGAACAGCGGGGAAATGAAACCCCAGGAGCTGCGTAGCGCGAGGAATACGACTCCGACGTTATATGAGACCTTTGCCGTGGAAGAGTTTCTGCCCCGTTTCCAGCAAAGCGAAAAATGGCTGCCTGAACTATGGGCCGCCTGAGCAGGCTCTTCTTCTCGGCGCCGCTACACTGCCCGGCGGCTCATCTCTATCCGATCGGAGCGCGCGGCTAAACATTCGGATAGAGCTGATCCCTTGCAATTCGTCGATCGAACCTCGGCCGATACAACACATCATCGCTATCCGATTGAAAGAAAAATGTTTATGTGGATGCTCCTAGTCTGACCAGGGGTCATTCCGGTATGGCCTGCCGATTGCATTTTAGAAGGGCGTTCTTCGATATCGAAGGACACAAACACCGCCAAAGGAGACACCAATGTCAAGCAACAACATCATTCGCGCCTGGAAGGACCCCAACTATCGCAACAGCCTCAGCGAGGCGGAACGTGCCGCGCTGCCAGCCAATCCGGCGGGCTTCATTGAACTGACGGATGGAGAGCTGAACGGAGCGTCCGGCGGAGCGAAACCGCTTCCGCTTCCGCCGATCAACCCGAAGCCGCGCACCTGTAACCAGCTGTGTCCCTGCGTCCCACAAACCTCGGTCGCGAGGGGGTGCACCGTCACGAAAATCGGGAACCTGCTCTGGTAAAGGGCACCAGTTACCTTGTGGCGGGTGGAGCGGAAAGCTCACCCGCCCGCACATCACGAACAACTGTAAGAGCCGGTGCCGCAGCCACAACCCACAACCTATCGCAAGCAGGCGGGTCGCATCGCGGGCCGCCACTGCGAACCAACTCTCAAGAGGTATCCCATGCTTGCTGAAGCGTCTGTTGGAGTATCCCAGGAAAGCCCCTGTACCAGCTTTCCTCTTCCGCTGCCGGAGGACTTACAGCGCCACGGATTCTCCCATTGCCTGGTCGTTGCGGCTCCAATCATCCAACGGGCACGAGGGATCGTACGGAGCGGCGCCCGCGAGCTGGCAAAAAGCTTCCCCAACGCCCCCTTCGATCCACAGACCATCGAAGAGAAACTAGCTGTCAATCTTGTCGAGCCACTGATGTCGATGATGTCCCGCGTATGCGTGCTGGAGTTGAACGTTGCAAGACTGGAAGGCGTTCTCACAGGCGACAGCTCCGAGGAGCGCTTCGTCAGCTTCCTCAACCGGCTGCGCGAGCCCGCTATCGCCAGCCAGCTGTTTTCCGAGTATCCGGTCCTGAAGAATGAAATTGAAAGCCGGCTGGAGAACTGGTCCATCTTCAGTCTCGAATTCCTCAAGCATCTTTGTGAGGATCGGCAGCAGCTGCATCACCAGTTTTTTTCAGAGACCGACCCCGGCGAGATCGCAACCATTCGGGGCGGCGCGGGAGACACCCACCGCGGCGGCCGTTCGGTGATGATCATCACCTTCACCAGCGGCGAGCGCATCGTCTATAAGCCGCGCTCGCTCTCCACCGACGAGCATTTCCAACAACTGCTGGGATGGATTAACGGCCAGGGTGCTGGTCCGGAATTTCGCCTGATGAAAGTATTAAATCGCGGCGATCACGGATGGGTTGAATTCGCTTCTGCGGCGCCCTGCCGGAGCCAGGAGGAACTCTCCCGATTCTACCGCCGACAGGGAAGCTATCTCGCCCTGCTCTACGCCATGGAGGCCTGCGACTTCCACCATGAAAACCTGGTTGCCGCCGGCGAGCACCCCATGCTGGTCGATCTGGAAGCGCTCTTCCATCCGAGAGTCGCACCCCATGCCGGGCAGCGCGCGGACGAACTGGCCGGCTCGGCCTTGGGCAACTCCGTTCTCGACATTGGGATGCTGCCCATCCGGATCTGGGCGAACGACGACGATTCCGGAGTTGACGTCAGCGGATTGAGCAATCCCGCCGGGCAGCTCACACCGTTCACTGTGCCGCAGTGGGACAAGATGAATACCGACGAAATGTGCGTGGTCCGCAAGCGCATGGCATTGGCTGGCTCCGACAACTGCCCAACCCTCGAGGGACTGCCCGCAAGCGCATTCGATTACGTTGAGGAAATCGCCAGCGCCTTTGCATCGACCTACCGTTTATTGCTGGGCCACGCTTCGGAGTTCCTCTCTGTACTCCATCGCTTTGCACACGACGAGGCGCGCGCCATTCCCCGCGCCTCGCAGACTTATGGCACCCTGTACCACGAAAGCTTTCACCCGGACCTGTTGCGCGACCGCAGCAGCCGCGAATCGTTCCTGAACAAACTGCAGGAGACCGTAGCGTTTCGTCCCGATCTGCAGAGGCTGCTGGCCGCCGAGCAGGAGGATCTTCAGCGCGGGGACATTCCTTTATTCACCACCCGTCCTGACACGCGCGACATTTGGACCAGCCGTGGACAGCGGATTGCGGAGTATTTCTCCGAGTCCGGGATGTCGTTGGTCGAGCGTCGCATCTCTCAGCTCAGCGAAAAGGATCTGCAACTGCAGCTCTGGATCGTGCGCGCCTCGATTGCCACAATGAAGCCCTGCAGCGAAGGACATGCTCATGCTCCGGCGGCAGCGCGCCCGGCAATAGCACCGCAAGAGACAGCCGGAGCTGAGGAACTCATCACCGCGGCGCGTCAAATCGGAGATCGCCTGATGGAACTGGCCTTTGGCACTGCTGATGACGCAGCCTGGATCGGTCTGGTCGTCGCCAGAGAGAGAGAGCTGCTACTTTCACCACTTGCACTCGATCTCTATGATGGATTACCTGGCGTCATTCTCTTCCTTGCTTACCTTGCAAAGGTGAGCAAGGAGCCCCGTTATGCCTCCTTGGCCCGGGCCGCTCTCAAAACGCTGCGCTCCCAGATTAAACGATCGGGAGGCACGGGTAACATCGGCGCATTCAGTGGCTGGGGCGGCATCATCTACTTGTACGCCCATCTGGGTGCCATCTGGCAGGAAGCATTGCTGTTTGCGGAGGCAGAGGAGCTTGCGAAGTCGGTGTCCGACTCGATCGCCACTGATCCAAACTTCGATATCATCGGAGGCGCGGCTGGCTTCGCACTGTCGCTGCTCGCACTGCACAAGTGCAAACCCTCGCAGGAAACCCTTGACATGGCCATTGCCTGCGGCGAGCACCTGCTCCGTTCGGCACTGAAGCAAAGCCGGGGAATCGGCTGGAATTGCATGCGCGATACTGCTGCGCCGTTGACCGGATTCGCGCATGGCAATGCAGGTATCGGATACGCTCTGCTCGCTCTTTACGGTGCAACCCAGCAACAGCGCTTCCAGGATGCTGCCACCCTCGCATTCGAGTACGAGCGTTCCATTTATTCTCCGGAGCAGCGCAACTGGCCGGACCTGCGAAATATGGCAGCCCAGAGTTTCTCCGCGGCATGGTGCCATGGCGCACCGGGAATCGGCCTGTCTCGGCTGTGCGCGCTTGGTTTCTCGCGGGATTCCCTGCATTCGGAAGAAATCGAGGCGGCGCTGGCAACTACCGCAAAGAGCTTTGCCGCAGATCCCACGCTCTGCCATGGCGATCTGGGTAATGCAGACATCCTACTGCATGCCTCCGAAATCCTGAACGATCCCCGGTGGCGCAGTTACGCGGGCCATGCCGTGACCGCCGCACTGAAAAGCGCGCAGGAATCAGGATGGAAGTGCAGCAATCCTCTTGGCGTTGAATCGCCCGGCCTGATGACGGGCCTTGCCGGCATCGGTTATGCCCTGCTACGTCATGCCGCACCGGCGAACATTCCCTCCATCCTTGCGCTTGAAGCCCCGGTGTTGTGATGAAAAGAACTAAAGTTCCTGTCATTCTCCAAATGGATTCTGTCGAATGTGGTGCTGCTTGTCTGGCCATGATCCTGTGCAGCTTTGGCCGCAAGACGCGGTTGGAAGAGTGCCGTGCCAAATGCGATCCCGGCCGGAATGGTGTAACGGCACAAACCATAGTCGGCGCCGCCCGTGAATTCGGGTTGCTTACCAAAGCCTACTCGCTCCGCTCAGAGGAGCTGCGGAGACTCGATCTCCCCTGCATCATCCACTGGAACTACAACCACTTTGTGGTCTTCGAGCGCATGTCTGCTTCCGGCGCCCAGATCGTCGACCCTGCCCATGGACGGATGACGGTGCCAATGGAGGAATTCGAGGGCAGTTTCACTGGGATTGCCATTACCTTTGAACGCGGAGCGGAATTCCAAACGCGATCTCCCCGCCACTGCAACCAGAGGTGGAGCTACTTGCGCCAAATCCTGGATATTCCGGGCACAAAGGGTGTGATCGCGAAAGTCGTCGCTGCATCGCTTATTTTGCAGGCGTTCGGCTTTAGCCTTCCTCTGCTCACAAGAGAGCTGATCGATCGCGTGGTGCCCCTGCACCAGGCGGGTGAATTGAACCTGCTGCTGGTGGCAGCCATTGTGGTTGCTTTCAGCCATGCCGGCATCTCGTATATTCGGTCGGTGCTGCTTGTGCAACTGGAGTGCCGCCTGGACTCACATCTGATGGTGTCTCTTTTCCGCCATTTGTTATCGCTGCCTTACAGGTTCTTTCAGCAAAGAAGCAGCGGTGATCTGGCAATGCGCCTGGGGAGCAATACGATCATCTGCGAGGCGCTTACAGGGTACACCACAAGCGCGATTCTCGATGGACCCCTCGTACTGGTGTTCCTTATCGCCCTTTTGCGGCTGTCTCCGCTGTTTGGACTCGCCGCCCTGACCATCGGGCTGATCGAACTGGCATTTCTGCTGGCCACCTCGGGACGGGTTCATGCCCTGGCTGACAGTACTCTTGCGCGCCAATCGGAGTCGCAAAGCTGCCTGGTAGAGACGCTGATGGGAATCTCCACTCTGAAATCGGCAGGAGCGGAACAGGCAACGCTCGAACGCTGGAGCAAACTGCTGGCTAAACAAATCGAAACTTCAGAGCAGCGCGGCCGGTATATGGCAGGAGTGGACGGTGTCGTGATCCTGCTTCGCACCTTCTCGCCGCTTTTCCTGTTGTGGCTGGGCGGCACGCTCGTACTGAGGGGGTCCATGAGCCTTGGGACGATGTTTGCGCTTAATGCTTTGGCGGCGTCCTTCCTGCAACCTCTGGGTTCTGTCGTCATGAGTGCGCAACGTGTGCAGTTAGCTGGCGCCTATCTGGAGCGAATCGCCGACGTGATGCATGCGGAGCCGGAGCAGAAGTTGGAATCTGTGAATTCAGCTCCCAAGCTAAGTGGCAAAATCGAGCTGCGCAACGTGTCCTTCCGTTATGACACCCACTCGCCCAAGGTCCTGCAAGATATCACATTGTCAATCCAACCAGGACAGAAGGTCGCCCTGGTGGGCAGGACAGGCTCGGGCAAGAGCACTTTGGCGAGACTACTGTTGGGCCTGTATACGCCCACCACGGGCGATATCTCATACGACGGCATCCCGCTGGAATCCATGAACTTACAAACGGTTCGGGCTCAATGGGGCGCCGCCCTGCAAGACTCGTTTGTCTTCGCCTCTTCCTTAAAGGACAACATTGCGTTTAACAACCGGCAGATGCGCGCCGAGGATTTGACCAGAGCCGCCAATATTGCTGCCATTCATGAAGACATCCTGCAGATGCCAATGGGATATGAGACGCGAGTCGGTGAGGGAGGCGGCAGCCTGTCGGGCGGACAACGTCAGCGAATTGCCATTGCTCGCGCGATTGCACACCGGCCTTCTCTGCTTTTACTCGACGAAGCCACCAGCCATTTGGATGTCATTACAGAAAGGATCGTAGACCGCAACCTCGACGAACTTTCCTGCGCCCGCGTCGTCATTGCCCATCGTCTGAGCACCATTCGGAATGCCGATCTGATCGTCGTCATGGATAACGGTTCGATCGTAGAGCAAGGAACCCACGACGAACTTCTGGCCAGAGATGGTTCTTACGCAGGCTTAGTTCGCAGCCAACTCGACAGCGAACCCCAGCAGTTAGCCGCCGTCGGATAGCGTCGCCTGAGTGGCCTCAACGAGGACTGATGTAGTGCCCGTGCCGAAAGCTGATTGCCGGCGAGGAAGAGCGGAAATAACGCAGCGTGATCGCCGGTGCGAGTTCCTGATAAGCAGCACTCGATGGGCGCTGAAAACCGCTGGCAAGACGTATCCTGCAGGGCAACCTTGGGGCGAGAATCCTAATCCGACGAACGATTGCGATGCTCGTTGACTTGGAGTGTGCATTGAATCGTGCACTTTCATTAGTCGCTGTATGTCTGTTGCTAGCGCTTGCTTCCTCGGCACAGGAAGCGGGCACGGTAACTCTCGCTGAGGGACCATTGCGGATTATTCGAGGTGCGACTTTGCTTCAGGCAGGCGAAGGCGTACGCATCCATTCGGGAGACATTATTGAGAGCTCGAATGCAGGATTTGTGCAATTAGAGTTCACCGGAGGTGCGATCGTAGCCCTCGGCAATGCGACGCGAGTTTATCTCTATAGCTTCCGCCGCGGGGCCGCGGAGTTGGTATTGTTGAGCGGTTGGCTGAAGGGCCAGTGCAGTACCAATGGCGTCGTTTACCGCTATGACAGCCCGCTGTTGGCGGCGACGACTCAGAACGGCACCATCGTCATGCATTCCACGGCGGAGCTATCGGAAATCTTCGTCGAATCCGGCTCCGCCCGCATCGGCGCGGTAAACGCGAGCGGAGTTTGGCACGATCCGCGTTTGGTGAAAGCCGGACAGTTTGCGTCGCGTGTGGCCGGCAAGGAGATCGCGGTCGCTCCGCGTTTCAGTTCGCCGTTTGTCGATTCGATGCCGCACCAGTTTCGGGACACATTTCTCCCTCTTCTGGCCCGCTTCCAGGGAAAGCCGCCACAGCCTAAGCGCGACCACGAAGTCAGCTATCAGGAGATCCAGCCGTGGTTGACCATTGGGCAGGCGTGGCGCAGGGGCTTTGTCAGACGCTTCGAGGTACGCCTCAACGACCCAGAATTCCGCCGGGCGCTGGAAGCTCATGTAAGAGATTACCCCGAATGGGACCCGGCCCTGCATCCTGAACGCTACGAGCAGAGAACGTCGCCAACGGCAACTGGCAATCCCGATGCGAGGAATGTGAGGAACATAAATTGAAACTGATCATGAAGGTCAACCTTGTTGTGCTCCTTGTGTTTGCGCTCGGCTTTATCTCGGTGGGATATCTGACCAACAGGCTGCTGCAGGCAAACGCCAAGACGGAAGTCTCTGAAAATGCGCGGATCATGATGGAAGCCGCATTGGCGGTACGGAAGTACACGAGCACTGAGATCAAGCCGCTTCTGGAGACACAGATCAAGTATTCGTTCCTGCCTCAGATTGTGCCCGCCTATTCGGCGAACCAATACTTCGCTCAACTGCGGAAGAAGTTTCCCGACTACTCCTACAAAGAGGCAACCCTGAATCCAACCAATCCAATCAATCGCGCTACCGACTGGGAGTCTGATGTTGTGAACCAATTCCGGCAGTCACCCGGAAAGCTGGAACAGGTGGGTGAGCGCGACACGCCGAATGGCCGGTCGTTTTATATGGCGCGTCCGATGACTGTGGTGGATGGCTCGTGCCTGGGCTGTCACGACACAGCCGCGACGGCACCCCGGACGGTGGTGGAGCGCTATGGAAGCGAAAATGGCTTCGGCTGGAAGGTGAACGACATCATAGGTGCACAGATTGTATCGGTACCGATGCAACTGCCGATGGAGCGGGCAACCCGTGTCCTCAAAGCATTTATGACTTCTCTGGCAGTGGCCTTTGCCGTAATTTTTTGCGCATTGAACGGGATGCTATACGTTCTCGTAGTCAGACCCGTAAAGCAGTTGGCCAAAGTAGCCGACGAGGTGAGCATGGGGAATATGGACGTACCGGAGTTTCACGCTTCCGGCAAAGACGAAATCGCGAAACTGTCGCAGTCATTTGACCGCATGCGCAAAAGCCTGGTGCAAGCGATCAAAATGCTGGAGTCTTCCTGATGCTTTGATCCAACGCCGCACAGGAGCACTCTAATTCATGTCATAACCCGTTCGTAGACTCGTAGCCTGTAGAGAGCGTCAGACCACGCCGCCCATAATCAATTCGAAATTCTGCTGAGCATCATCGGACCGAGATACTGCATATAGCGCGCCACCATCATCTGAGGTGACTCGCTCAATGCTGGCTCCATCTTTTGCTGGCGGCAGCGGATTCCGCCATACGATCTCTGCTGTCATAACTCCTCCTTGTGTGCTTCTCCGGTACCCTATGCCGTCTTTGCTCTTATCTTGGGCAATTGATCGGCCATTCTTGCAAAGCTTGTGTCACGGTATCAGCACCCGCGCTAAGCTTGATATTCAATAGCATGCAAACCTCTGCGGCAGAGGCCTCCAGGTTGGCAGGAGCATGCCCTTATCTTCCCGGTTGGTTTGACAGGCCGATCAGATAGCTACCTGCACCGGAAGGCTTCACTTGGTTTATGACAAGGCCAATGAGATTTGCCCCCGTCCGGAGAATCGTGGACAGAGCTTCTGAAACCATCCTTCGAGGGGTCGCGCCGACTTTCGTTAAAAGTAGTACGCCATCGGCAATTGCAGCCAGTTCCTGTGTTTCCGAAGCACCGAGGACATGTGGTGCATCAATAATGATCAAATCGAAATCGCGGCGCACTTTGTCCAATATCTTGGAAAAACCAACACTGATCAAATCGGTAGCGCGCCGCGGCAGAGGACCGCTTGGCATCAAGAAGAGTCGCGGCTGCGCCGATTCGCGAATGGCTTCTGCATAGGATTTTTTGCCCTGGAGTACGTCCGCGAATCCAGCCGTGACCTCCTCGCCAAATAGCTCGTGCAGTGCCGGACTCCGGAAGTTGGCATCGACCAGCAGCACCTTTCTGCCGAGCTGGGCACAGGCAATCGCAAGTTGAGCCGCGGTGGTCGATTTGCCTTCGCCAGGTACGGCGCTAGTGACCAGCACGCTCCGTATTGGACGATCCTTCGACGCCAGGGTTAATGCCGTTCGCACAGTCCGAATGGCTTCATCATAGGATGAGATCGGCTCAGCCGAGCGCTTTGAATTATCCCCGGCGGCGAAATTGAGAGACATCTCCGATGGAAGTTTTGCGGCGGGTATGGCAGCCAGTACATTGATGCGAAGCCGGCGTGCAATCTCGTCTGAATCGGAGAAAGTGGTATTCATTGCGTCTGCAAGAAGCACGACGAGAATTCCGAGAATAGATGAGACGATCAGTGCGAGAGCCAGATCGATTGGCAGCCTCGGAAAGATTTGTCGTCGTGGCGCGATCGCCGGCGCGGCCATCTGCACGGTTGCGTTCTGAAATTGTTGGTTGATGTGGGCTATTCGAGTTCGGGTCTCCAAATCGTCATATGCCTTCTTGTCCTTGTCCACCTCGCTTTGCAGTTGCTCATGTTGAAGCGCGACAGCTCTGAGGCCCTCCCCTTCTGCTTTAGTTTGTTGGAGGACGGCGTGCAAACGGTTCTCGCGTTCCAAAGCCTGCTGATACTCGTCCCTGGCCCGTTCTTTTGCTCTCGTTCGAAGTTCCTCCACCTGGGATTGAACTTCCTGCACCTGTTTTTGTGCCTTCGCGTATTCCGGATGACCTTCCCCATAATAAGAACGAGTCAAGGCGAACTGCTGACGGGCGGCGTTCAGGCGCTGAATGGCCTCGTTGAGCAGGGTGTCCTGTGCTGCGGCCTGAGCTGTCTGTGCGGATGCCAGCGTTTGAGATCCGGTCACCTGTGCCAGGATGGCTTCGCGGCGAATTCTTTCCTCCTGAGCAGTTGTGAACTCTGAATCTATTTGTGAGAGACGAGCCGCGAGTGTAGCCGCTCTCTGAGACGGATCAACCATGTTCAGGTGTTTTTCAAATTCAGCCAATTGCTTAACCGAGGTTTCCATCCTCGTACGCAACTCAGTCATGTCCTGCGCAACTAAACCGGAAATCTGTTCATATGAATCTTTCGCCGTATCGTTGGCGTGCTCGACTAACGACTTCGCAACCGCGTTGGCAACATTCGCGGCGAGTTGTGGATCGTGCGCTCGATAGGCGATTCGTACCAGATAGGTGTTCGGCAGCCGCGAAATTGTCAGTCCTTTCAACTCAATTGGGCCTGCCGTCGTCACCTGTTTTGTGCCGGGAGCCTTGAATGAACTTTCGATCGCGAGCAGGTTATAGCGTTCGACAACTGAACGGAGGATCGGGTCCGACTGCGCCATCTCTATCTGAGTGGCGATGACCCTGTCCATGTCGCTGACGGAGGCGACCAGGGACGACCCCTCGCCCATTCCTTCGCCTACGGTGTGGCG
Organism: uncultured Acidobacteriota bacterium; assembly: GCA_963779365.1. Classification (GTDB taxonomy): domain Bacteria; phylum Acidobacteriota; class Terriglobia; order Terriglobales; family Acidobacteriaceae; genus TOLSYN. The sequence continues at coordinate 376,047 of CAVZYB010000014.1, forward strand.
GTCAACCTTGACCAGAGCAGTGGCTTGGTAGACCTTAGGTACAACAATCTGGAATGCGACAGCGGCGCCCATGGCGATGCCGACGAACGTCAGCAATTTCCACTGTTGCCTTTTGATAATTTTCGCGAACCGGACAAGAGAGGTGGAATCTACGGTGGGACTCAGCTCCGGTGATAGAGGCGCAGCCGGCGGTGGAACTGCTGGATTCGAGAATCGGCGACGGGTGCGTTCAATGGGCCGCAACTCCGGCGCCCTGCTGCTTGCAGGATAAGGAATGCACCTTGTGAGACCTAAGGCTTGCCTGTCCTTTGATCGATTCAGCGCCGAGGCATTATCTCCCTCTTCCAGGAAGACAAACTCAGTGCTTCCGACACGAATAGAATCTCCATGCTGCAGGATCTTCTCTCGTATCGCCGTGCCATTCACAAATGTGCCATTGAAACTTTTGCAATCGCTGATCAGGTATGTGCCACGGTCTGCCTTTATGGTGCACTGCTGGCGCGAAATCGCATCGTCCGCAAGGCATAACCCAGTCTGTGGATCGCGGCCGATGGTAAGTTCATCTTGATTTAGTCGCAGCACAAAACCCTTCTTCGAGCCACGGGTAATCACGAGCCTGGGCAGCGTCGGCGCTTTTTCAATAAGTGTGGTGAACACATTGACAGACTTCGAATTCTTTGCAGGGTCAACTTTTGGTTCAACGTAGGCCATTTGATTCCACCTTCCATACGGCTCTCCAAGGCAGGAAGCATGCCATCGGGCGCGAGGCGATTAGTAAGCGTTGTTTCAGCGGGTGAGCACAGCGTCTTCACGATACGTACGTCAGGGCTGCGGGTCCCAGGTAAGCTCCAGCGAGAGGCGCGACTAGAATGGGTGCGCGACGATTAGCCCCGACCCCACCGATTCCCCGAAGCCAGCTAAATGCTCAAGTATCTTGGCGTACTGCATCTTTGTGTTCTCGGGAACATAAAGAATGTCATTTGGCTGAAGACGCACGTCAGGTGATTTCCTTTTCAGTATCGCTCGTAAGGGAATCGTGATTTCCTTGCGTTTATCCGTACCCTCCACGACGCGATACACATAGGCCTGGCTTGCTGTCGAGGGTAGGGGGCCTTGTGACATCGCCATTGCCTTGAGCACGGATGAGCCATCCATGTCGCTGAATCGGTAAATGCCGGGCGATCTCACGTTTCCCGTGATGAACAGTTTGGGAGCCTCCGGCACGCGAATCTCTTCTCCGCCGTGCAGAGAAATATTGAGTGCAGGATTCTTGCCGCCGATCAAATCCTTGATCGGAATTCTGGTCGAGGTTCTGGTCCCGGTTGCTTTATCGAGAGTCGACACGATAAGCTCCGGTCCGGCATCTTGACCAATTCCTTGAGCACGCGCGATTGCGTCCAGTAACTTCAGATCGCCGGTTGCTTGGATGATTATGGGAGCCTTTACGGCCCCAGCCACGGTTACTTCCCGACTCCTGTACTCGAGCACCGCCGCCGAGACGATAGGTGCCACGAGGATTTGGTCGTGGACCAGCCTTTCCGCCACGGCACGGGCAATGTCGGTCGGAATCATTCCACCAACGGAAATAGGTTCACGCACCAGCGGTAAGCAAATGCGACCGTCGTTGGCGACCCGGTAGCTATGCGTGAGTTCAGGGGCTCCAGTTACGGAAATGTAGACAAGATCACCGACACCCACTGGGTCGTTGCCAAGGTTGGCATTCACTAGCCCAGGGGCCTGGGATGCATCGCGTTGCGGTACTGCTGTCGCGTTAAAATCGGACTGTGCGTGTGCACAAAGAACACACAGGCAAGCCGCAAAGACCACAGCGCTGGAACGAAGAACTCGCATTAACATACCCTCGGAAGCAAACATCGGTTAGTGAGTAGCACGTTGCCAAAGGGCCACGTTGATTGCTTGGCTAGCATTAAATATCCATGCGGATTCCGGAAGATCATTTTGGCGCGCCAGAGGAACTGCTCTGCAGCCCTCTGGCGCTTCGATCGCCATTAGTTCTGCCCGGTCTGATTCCCGTTCTGCCCATTGTTATTCGGCTGGCTGCCTTGGTCCCTATAGCCATAACCGTCATGCCCATCCTTGCCGTAACCGTCCTTGCCATAACCGTCCTTGCCATAACCGTCATGGTCACACCTGCCGTGGCCGTCATGACCGTAACCATCGTGGCCATAACCGTCGTGGTCGCCATGACCGTCACGGCCGCAGCCATTCTTGTAATAGGACCCGTCATGCTGCTGAGTCTGACCCTGGTAGTTGTTGCGGTTCTGGGCGAATCCAGCGGTGGAAGTGGCAATCAGCAGTGCTAGCGGCCAGATCATGTTCTTAATATTCTTCATTGGGAGTGTCTCCTGTTCTTTGTGTTTGTCGAACGCCTTATGGAAGCGCTCTTGATTTATGACCTTCGCTCGCGGTCATGCCCTCTTAAATGCACCCACCGTGCCAAACCGCCAAGAAGCATCTGGCTGGCGACAAACGAAACAAATCGCACGTATTTTCAGGGACTTATCAATGCAGCGGCGGACGAACAGTATCGAAATCTAAAAGCAGATGTACTGGAAAGCTATCCAACAAGCGAGCCGCGCCTATCGGATCGGATAGACAACAGTCCCTCATGATCTCTTCTGCGCTGAAGTGCACTCCTGAATCCACCCGGCGACTAACGACGGCAGAGGTGTAGCCGTTAAAACGCGATTGCAATACTGGCCTACACGGAATGGAGGGAACCAGTGAGTGGCCCGGACCATAGCCGGATTTCTGGCATCTCACAACATTACAGCGATTGCGAAACGCCGCTTTTGTCTAAATGTCGGGAGGGATAAGGAATGAAAGAACCAAGACTTGTCATCATGAGTGGCGCCAAGAGAGGCACGATTGCTCGACTGAGTGGGTCGGAAATGACCATCGGCAGAGATTCGATGAGTGGGCTATGCATGAGCGAGGAGTCTATATCCCGCAAACACTGCGCCGTCCTGTCGGACGGCGACAGATACCGAATCGTTGATTTCAACAGTCGCAATGGCACCTTCGTGAATGGCATTCCGATACGAGAGAAAGCATTGCGGCATGGGGACACGATTCGACTCGGGGCCTCCGAACTCCTGTTCCTGGTGGAAGAGGAAGCAGAGAAGGAAAACGAACTCGCGCCGTCGGTGAACCACGAGTGCACTATCGTCGTGTCCAGAACTCAGCTTCGGGAGGGATTGGATTCCACTGTGCCGGACGTTGGAACCTTGGTGCGCGACTTCGATGTTTTGTTGAAGCTCAGTCGACGCATTAACACTATCGATAAGGTCGACGCGCTGCAACGCGAATTACTGGAAATCGCTCTTGACGTTGTTCCCGCCGAGCGGGCCTTTGTCATCGTTAGCTCGCATGGCGGCGACCTCAAAGCGATTGGCCTGCACCGCGACGGACGCAAGGCTTCGCCTCAGGAGTTGAACTGGAAGATCGTCAATCGTGTGTTGTGGGAAACTGCAAACATCGTGAACGAGCCGGAAGCTGCTGGAAAAGAAGAGGGGAACGATTCCCTGGTGCTCTGTGTCCAGCTCGCTGCGACGAAAAAGACGATCGGCGTGATATACCTTGTCGCGAGCCCAGATGCTGCATTCGGCGAGAGCCATGTGCAGTTCGTGGGTACGTTGGCCAGCATTTTTGCCATTGCCTTTGAGAACGTCATGCATATGGAATCCCTCGAAGACGAGAACAGCCGACTTCGGAGAGAAATCGAGGTGGAACAGACGCTCATTGGGGAGAGTTCAGCGATGGCATCGGTGATGGAATTCATCTCTCGCGCTGCGCCGACGGATTCAACTGTGCTCATCCGGGGTGAGAGCGGTACGGGTAAGGAACTGGTGGCACGTGCCATACACGAGAACAGCCCTCGAAGGGACAGCCCATTCGTGGCTATTAATTGCGCTGCAATTACGGAGACGCTGCTGGAAAGTGAACTGTTCGGCCATGAAAAGGGCGCGTTTACCGGCGCAACAGGTCTGAAGAAAGGCAGGCTGGAAATCGCTAATTCCGGAACTCTATTTCTCGACGAGATCGGGGAGATGCCCCTGACGCTGCAGGCCAAGCTCCTCCGAGTCTTGCAAAACCGCGAGTTCGAGCGCGTCGGCAGTACGCGTTCTATGAAGGTAGACGCGCGTTTTGTGGCCGCAACGAACCGGGATCTGGAGAAAGCGATGCAATCCGGAACCTTCCGTCCGGACCTTTTTTACAGGCTGAATGTGGTCTCCGTTACGACGCCCCCTTTACGTGCACACCGCGAAGACATTCCGCTGCTTGCCATGTATTTCGCTGCCGAGTGTTCAAAAAAATGCAAACGTCCGCTGAAGGGCATTTCGCCCCAGGCACGTGCAATCTTAATGAGCTACTCCTGGCCCGGAAACGTAAGGGAATTGGAAAACGCAATCGAACGAGCGGTCGTATTGGGCGCGGGCGATACGATAGTACCGGAAGATCTGCCAGAAGCACTGCTGGAGGGCCAGTCGGAGGCAAGTACTGTTTCGAAATACTATCAATCGATCAACGAATTGAAAAAGCGTTTGATCTTGGAGGCAATCGAACAGGGTGGCGGAATGATCACGGAAGCGGCAAAGATTCTTGGTGTACATCCCAACTACCTGCACCGGCTAATCCGAAACCTGCAGCTTCGCGCGCCGCAGCGGGGAAGCGCGGCGTGAGATGCGACGGAAACCGAATTTCCAAAGTGCTGCCAGTTGATCCCCGTGACAGATCGCTTACAAATCGGAGAAGCCGGAGTCTCGCAAGAAACGAGCCCGGTCTGCGCTGTTTTCAAGATGCTCGGCGAGGAGTTTGTAAAGTGTGCGAAGGTTGTCCGCGCGCTGTGCCGCCCTTTTGACCAGAACACCAGAGATGGGGCCAAGATGACGTGCGAGCAAGTGGGCGGCGCGATCGACGTCTGCTTGCCTGAGCTGACTTTTGGGAGGTGGGGAGACCAGGCCGGTAACACTGGGAGGCGACGGTTCCACCGCTGGCGAGTTCGGGGTTCTGTTCTGCTTCGCCACGGCTTTTCCCGAAAGAAAATTCCTCCGGTCACTCTCCCGTTCTAAGTTTGCAGCGAGAACCGCATAGAGCTCCTCGGAACTGTTCGTTCGGGCTGCAGCTTTCTTGACAAGTACCCTCGCCAATGGTCCGAGGAAGAAGGCGAGTTCTTTCTCCACTTTTACTAACGTCTCAACTTGCCACCCCGAAATATTACTAAAGGCCGTAGCTGACCCCCTATAGGTGGTCTCAGTAGGGATGTAGGCGGCAGAACGGTTCGTAGGCTCCGATGTGGTTTGCGCTGGCGGGGCAAGGGTTGGCTCGTTGCCGATCAACTCTCGCCTCAAATGATCCGGAACAACCTGGCCCTCGGGAGGCGTCATTTCCAATAAAGTGTTGTCGTTCGATGGGGTCGTTCGCGATGCAGGCGAGCTGGGAGCCGATCCCATTTCGCGGGTAGTCGCGTCAGACGCGCAGGAAAGTGAGGCACCGGTAACCTCCAGTCCGGCATTCCGCGTCCGGGTGGGTACTGTGTTTGCCTCCCTCTGTAACTGATTCATCGCGGCTATCATATCGTCGTAACGCGCTCGCAAGTCAGGCGGTACTCTGTCGACAAAATCACTTGCCGACCGGAGTGCCGCAATCGCCTCTCGGGGCTTCCCGGAATTCAGTAAATTGCGAGCGGCAGCGATCCGCGCGTTGACCCACGTGCGGTTTTCCGACAATTCACGGTGCCGTTCGGCAATGCTTCTAAGCCTCAGCAATGAGGGTTCGTCCGGGAAACTAAGCAGGCCATTTTCAATCTGCGCCAGCGCGGCCAGATAGTTGTCGCAGTAAAGCAAGCGCTCGATCTCAAACGTGAGTACCTGTAGTTGCTCGCGTCGCTCATGCTCAATTCCCTCCTTCGCCAATTGAACTAAGCCGCGCAAATTCGGCACATTCGGGTCTAGCTCTTTCACCCGGTCGAGAACTTCGAGCACCTCAACAAACTGTCGCGCTCCGATCTGGCGATGAGCCGTCTCCATTAGCGTTTGCACCTGGCGACGCTTCTCGCGGCGTACAATCTCGCCTGATATCTCATCGCGCAGACTAACAGCGGGTGCGTGCCCAGGTTCCCTCGACAATAGTTGGTCCAGATGACTCAATGCCCGGTCAAGGTCGTTACCACCGCGCGCGGATTGTGCCAGACTCATACACTCCCGGATGAAATCCGCCCGAGTCTTCGCGCGATTCAGTTGATCTCTGACCTCCAACAGTTCGGGGTTGGTCTGATCGAGAGCGATTGCGTGCTCAACGAACCGTAACGCCTCGTCGAATTGTTCCTGTTTCGCGGCTTCCTCCGCTTGCTTCCGCAACTGTTGCACCTGCTCGGCGCGCCGACGCTCCAAGATTGACTTTTGCAAAGAACGCATACGTTGATTCGCAGTCTGGTTCTCCGGGTCAAGTTTGAGCAATTCCAGCAAGTGCTCTCTTGCGCTGGTCAGTCCTCCCTGCGCAATCGAGCTGTCCGCTTTCACTAACAGCTCAGCCACCAGACCGGCTTTGAGCTGCAATTGTATCTGGGTCAGATCAAACGCCAGTTCGTCTGCGGTCTGGTAGCGTTCGCCGCTATCTTTTGCGAGCGCCCGCTCGATAATCGCGTCCAGGTCAGGAGGGTAGGAGTTTATATAACGCGAAAGCGGCAAAGGCGGGTCATGCATGATTTTGATCAACGTCGCACGCACATCCTCGCCTTTGAATGGCAGGTTATAGGTGAGCAGTTGATAAAGCACGGTTCCGGTAGCGAAGAGATCCGTGCGTGTGTCGATATCGCTTTCCCTGATCTGCTCAGGCGACATGTAGTGAATGCTGCCCATCACCTGGCCGGGGCGGGTAACGCGATCATCACCCATTCGGGCGATTCCAAAATCGACAATCTTAACTGCTCCCTCGTGCAACACCATGATGTTGGCGGGCTTAATATCACGGTGAATGATATTGCGGTCATGGGCATACTGCAGCCCGCGACAGACTTGCACGATATAGTTGATCTTTTCGAGCAGGCTGAGGTCGCGCTGGGAATTGATGATCGAATCCAGGCTCTCGCCATCAAGAAATTCCATGACGAGGTATGGTTCTCCCGCCTGGTCCCCCACGTCGTACACGGTAACGATATTGGGATGACGAAGGCTGGCGGTGGACTTTGCCTCCCGATAGAAACGCTTGAGCAGGTCCGGATCATCCGCAAAGCCGCCCGTCATCATCTTGATTGCAACCGTTCGGCCAAGCAGGGGATCGGTGGCCTTGTAAACCAAGCCCATTCCTCCTCGTCCGATGGTTTTGACTACGTCATACTTCCCGATATGTGTGATCTTGTTATCCGCCATGCGCTTGTTAACTCTTCAACACCAGAGCAACCAGCCGGACCGAGCTATGCTTTTACCCACGATTACCACTTGGCGAGGTTAGAGATTACAGCCTTCACTGCCAAACGACAAGCGCACAGAGCATTTCGCCACTTAGCCCCTGTGCTGGATGGCTTATCGCCATCCCAATCAAGTCTCGCAAATAACTAAGATGAGCTTTCCCTGTTCTAAGCTGTACCTACTCACAGCAACGTGTCTTCGGCCGTCGCCTGAGTCTTTGATCAAACCGGCACTATGCAATCGCTGACTCGTCTGCCAATGAAGAACTCTGATCGCGCAGCTCTCCAGTATGTGCTCCTTGATGGACCATGCCGACAAAGAGTTCGAACAGGTCCGGATCGATTGCGCCAGCGTCTACCTCGGCCCGAAGTATCTTGAGGGCGCCTTCCGGGCTGAGGGCCTTCTTGTAAGGCCGGTCGGAGGCGGTCAATGCGTCGAAGGTGTCGACGATGGTGAGCATGCGTGTCTGCACCGGGATTGCCGCCGCAGTGAGCCGGTAGGGATAGCCAGAGCCGTTCAGCTTCTCGTGATGACCGGCGGCGATAGCGATCACGCCACGCACCTCCGCCGTCCACGGTATCTGGCTGAGAAAGCGTACGGTTTTGATCACGTGCGCTTCGACGTGGGTACGCTCCTCCGGATCCAGAGAGCCCTTGGGAATCGAGAGGAGGCTGGCTTCCTCCCTGGTGACCAGGGGTTGGGGGGTGCCGTCGAGGGCGGAGTAGGTACACGATGCGGCGTTTGCTAAGTGGGTGCACACGCCCTCCGGAGTCACGGTGGGCAGATTCGATTGCTGAATGGAGTTCCACAGCGAATCAAGTTCGTCCCAGTATTCCCGTAAGCGGGCTTCCGTTTGTTCTTCATTCTGCCGATGAGCGACTTCTCCATGAGCCAGCAGAAACTCCATCTGCGCGCGCAGCAACTCAGCCTCAGCAGTGCGCTTGGCAAACAAAAATCGATGGCGCAGCGACTCCAATTGCGCGGGATAGAGCTTGGTCGCCTTCAGTAGCACATCTTCGCGAACGCCTACTTTGCCGAAGTCGTGCAGCAGCGCGGCATAGCGGAGCTCTTTCAGCTGGTTGGGTGTGAATTGAATTTGGGCTAGCGGGCCCGTGGTGGTGCGGTTGACCGCGGCCGCCAGTGCTAATGTCATTTGCGCTACCCGGAATGAATGCCCACAGGTTGTTGGATCGCGTTCTTCAATGGCAATCACCGAAGCACGCACAAAACCTTCAAACAAATTCTCGATAGAGGCCAGCAAGCGGCTGTTTTGAAGCGCTACGGCGGCTTGGCTCGCCAGCGACAGAATCAGTTCGCGATGATGAACCGTAAACGGAACCACCTGGGCGGCAACGGCAGCGAGGGAAGTCAGTTTGGCGGCCGGGTCACGCCGGGAGTTCATGAGTTGCAACACCCCGACAACTTCGGACTTTTCATTTCGCATCGGGACCGCAAGGATCGACTTGGTTCGGTAGCCGAGACGCGTGTCAAAACCGCGATTGATGGCGTATGGGAGTCCCGGCGGAGGGTTGTAGGCGTCTTCTAGGTGGACACACTCTCCGGTCAGCGCGACATGACCGGCGATAGAGTCCTCGCTGATCTCAACAATCATCTCCTCAAGGGGCGCGGAAACAGTGTCGTTTTGCACCCAGGCAAAGCGCAGGTTGCGTGGACGTGGAATGTCCTCCGCATGGAGTGGGTCCGAAACAGACGGGCGCCATTCCGGCGCGAAAGCGTAAGGCGAACTGGCCGAGCCTCGGAGCGAATCATCTGGCCCACACTCCACCAGGTAAATCGAACCAGCATCGGCAGCAGTAATCTGGCGCGCCTTGGTCAAGATCATTTCTAGCAGCTTGGGAATGTTGTGCTCTGCGGAAAGTGCCACGCCAATACGGTTCAACTCGTCGACTTCGCCGGAAGTTGCCCTCAAGCGCTCTGTCAACTCATGATGGAGATTGCCTAACTCAATATCGTGGAGCGCATTTTCGATGATTCGCTCGACGAGAGGGGGCGGGGTGGACGGTTGCAGATAGGCGAACACGGCAACATCCAGCCACGGGTTCTCATAGCGGGTGTCGCTAAGAGCGATGATGCGCACACCGCTGCGTTGCAAACTCTCCCAGCGTTCAGCCAGAGCCTGTTCCGAGGCGGTGATCAATACCTTTGCAGGAATGGATCTAAGCGCCAGGACATCCCATGGAACCTGGTTGAACTTGCATAATCCACCTAACACAGCGCGCGCCGCGACATCCCATTCGAAATAAGCTACTGCTGGAAGCCCCTGAAAGAACTCGGCTTGGCCGTCGGCCCTTGCGGACATGGAGCCTCCCTGAGCCTCCGCAACCACCATTGGAGCCAGTCGCGGAATCTGGCTGAGCGGGTTAGATTCATTCACGCTTTAACGAGTTGCGGCTCGCCATGTTTTGTTCCGTAACTGGGGGAATCTCCGCCACGGGTACTCGCATCCTTTGCTAACTGCGCGATCATTGGTTTGTTCTTGCGGCGTGCTGATTCAGCACGGATCACGAGTGCGCCGCATCTCAAAACACTAACCCCTCGCTGTCGGGAGAGTGTGTCTTGGGAATCGAACGGGCGTATTTCCTAACAGGAACACAGGCAACAAAGAAGCTGCACCTGGGCACTGGTAGCTCCTGGACAATCGGACGCTCCGCTGAGAATGCATTTGTCTTCGATGATATGGCCATGTCGAGGTGCCACGCCGTCGTTCAGCGGATGCAGCTGGGCAGGTTCTATTTCATAGATTTCGGGAGCAGCAATGGCTCTACGCTGAATGGCCGGCGCATCACCACGCCGGTTGAACTGCACAACGGAGATTCGCTTCTTTGCGGCGAGACAAAGCTTGTGTTTTACAATTCCAAGCGCGGAGTCGCAGGCAGAGAAGTCAGTATTGGGAGACGAGGGAACAACTGTTTTGCAACCTAAACGCCTCGTGACCGTCCTGGTGGTTGACATTCGCGATTTCACTCCACTGGCCCGACAGATCGATGAGGGGCTGCTGGCGCGAAGTATTGGTACTTGGTTTCGAAAACTTGGCTCTATGTTCCGGCGAAACGGCTGCGCCACGGAGAAGTACATAGGAGATGCAGCCATGGCGGTTTGGGTCCATGAGAACCAGATGCCGGACCAGGAGCAAATCTGTCTTGTGCTGGAGACTCTCCTGGAAATTCAGGGGCTCACCGCCGGATTGCACGAACAATTCTCACTTCCCTCCCCGGTGCGCATTGGCGCTGGAATCAATACGGGACTCAAGCATTGTAGGCAATTGTGGCCCGCAAGAAAACCCGGACTTCAGCCCTCTGGGAGAGAGCGTCAACACGGCATTTCGTCTTGAAAGCACTACAAAAAATAGCGGATTTGATCTCGCTCTGGGCGGATTCACATTCGAGTGCCTAAGCAGTGCTCCGGACGCTGTAAAGTATTTCGAGAAGCGAATGGTTGAATTAAAAGGATACGAAGAGCCCGTGAAGGCCTGGTTAACTACCTACCCGAAGCTAAGCGAGTTTCTGGTTCGCCAGCGATAGCCTCACCAGAGTTATGACGCGCATACCCGCACCAAGTTCCTCCGCAGGATATTCTCGCCCCAGAACTGCTGCCGTGGAATGTCAAGCTCAGGGCTTCAAGGGCGGTCTGCAACTCCACGGGGATGTACGTCACGTTACCTATCCACACCTGGTTGGGTGCGGTCACCGTGAAGTTGCGCCCCAGGAGGTTGGGCGGAAAGCAGTGCAGCCGCGAAGATGGCCAACGCCTTGGTGGTCGGCGACGGGGCCCTGGCGCAATCGATACTCAAGCGCTGTATCAGGTTTTCAGTCTCCGGGCGACGTCGCACAAATACGACCGATACCTCATCGATATACACTGGCCGCCATTCATCACTCGCGCAAAACTGCCTCAGAAGTGAGCCGAGAGGCATTCTCGCTGCCGGACAGGTTCAACTGATCATCGGCGATATTTTCTTTCTCTCCACCTAGCCGAGACATCAACTGCTCGCTACGACCGACGACCGACACATTGCTGCCGAATCGGCGCATCGCCTGAGACAACTCTATTCCCACATAACCGCTGCCGATTACGCGTGAGCGGTTGCGCATCAGCAAGTCCCTGAGGCCCGTGTGCCAGTACTGACGATCACGTTGGTGCCCCGCAGTTGCCGCGTAGTACCGTCGCGAAAAGCGACCTCTACTGTCCGTAAAGCTACGAACCGTCCATTCCCAAAGATTAACTCTGCGCCCGTGTTCCTATAATCTTCGAGATACATCTCGTTCAGGTCTGGACACCATTTTGCGCTTGCGTTCACGGACACCGGTCATATCAATCGTAAAGCCGTCGTGAGCGATGCCGAACTCCTTGCTTCGACGAAGGTACCATGCGATCTTCGCACTGTGGACGATGTTTTTACTTGGCAGGGCACGATCCGCCAATGTATTTGCGATCGATCACCGCGACGCGCTGTCCCAGTCCGGCAAATGTCCAGGCAGCAATGGTCGAGCCCGTGCCGCCACCGAGAATCACTAGATCGAATTCTTCCGCCCCCATATTCCTAGGTGCTTTGGCCGGTAAACTTTTCTCCATACTTTTCATGCGGATTTTCCTTTCCAATCGACGGGTTCTCCTGTTTTTAGGACTTCCTGTTGCACGTGATGGAAGATGCAGCGTCTGTTGTTGGCGTGGTGGAGTTTGGCGCAGTGCGGAGCCGCGCCTCCGCGAACTCGCAAAGATACCTCAGCGGCGAAGAACATGCCGAGCGTCGGTGCTATGAAATAAATCCAAATCCCATTCCAACAGTTGGCGTGAAGCGCTGAGGCGAATGTCCGTGCCGGGTTTGTGCTCATGCCAGATAGCGGGGCTTCGAATGTGAAATAGCTTGCGATAAGTGCGCCTAGAAAATAGGCGGTATACGGGGCTAGCTTCTTGCTGTTGGTGGCAAACAATACGGCAATCATCAGGATAAAGGAGATCGTCAATTCGGCGACAAACGCGACAGCGCTGCCGTACCTGCCGGGTACGGTCACCGCATAACGCACCGCAGGGTTGCCAAGCGCACCTCGCAAGACAAACCTAGCGAAACAGACGCCGCCGGTTGCTCCTAAGAACTGTGCGATGACATAAAACCATGCGTCCCAAAACTCAACTTTTCCCAGCCGATAAAAAGTCAGGGTGATTGCCGGATTGAAATGACCTCCAGACTGCTTTCCCCAGGGCGTCATGATGATCCCAATTACTGTGCTACCCATAGCTAATCCATAAAGTGCCCGGCGAGCGAGGCTGCTTGTGAAAAAGTGTTGGACCGGCGAAGCCGGGTGCTGAATTAGGGCTGCGAATGTACAAGCGGAGAGCACGTATAAGCCCAACTCGCCAGCTTCCATCAGATACTCCGGCCAGTGAAGGCACAGCGTCCCAAGTGCACCCAATGCGCGAGACTGTGTACAGCTTGTACTCACAACATCATCGACCGGCTATGCAGACCGGTTGCTCCGTTCGGCTCGGCGGGAGTGGGAGCAACGATCTGCGGTGTCCCGTTTCCCTCGTAACACCGTACGGTAAAGGTGTGTTTACCCTGTTGAAGTGGCCAATTGTAACGCCAGAGAACCCAGGTCAATGACGACATCGGAGTCCGTAACTCGGCCTGTTCCCACGGACCGTTGTCGACTTGTACCTCAACCTTCGAAATGCCGCGCGCCCCAGCATGTGCAATCCCGCCAATCGGCACCAGTTTGAGACCGCCACCGATAATGCTCATATCTACGGCTATGGTGTCGATCACGGATGTGCTGTGCATCTGCGCGACTTTGTTCCAGCCGCGCGCTACCCAGTATCCGGGCTCCCAGTGGTCGATGACTTCGATGGATTCGATCCATTTGGGTTGCTTCATTCCGTGGACGTCAGGGATATAAATCCTGAGCGGAAAGCCGTGCTCGCGCGTGAGAGGCACGCCGTCCCACTCGTATGCCAGCATGATCCGTTCATCTGCCTTGATGGCATCCAGTGCAACAATCTCGAAGAATTGATCTGCCGAACGAATTTTCAAGTGCGTCGCCCCCGGTTTGAGTTGCAGGTCAGGTAACAGTCGCTGCAGGCTTACTCCGGTCCAGCGGGTCGTCCCGATGAGGTCTCCGCCGACGGGGTTGGAAATACAAGATAAAGTGATGAACTGGTGCAATGGCGGATAGCGACGGAGATCTTCCAGTGCTAGAGCCAGCGGTCTCTCTACCAAGCCATCAATCTTGAGCCGCCACTGCTGCCCATCGACGGCAGGAGGAATCGTGTTGATGTCGATGCGATAGTGCCGCTCCAGAGGTGTGAACTCCGGACGTGCTCCCGGCGCAGGCTTGACGGCGGCATTCGCATTCGGCAAGAGGTGCGTTGTCGACCAACGCATAGACTCGGCGCCTGCCATGCGCACTGCCTCTCCGCGTCTTGCCTCAGCCAATTCCCCGACCACAGCTCCAGCTACCGTGATCGCTGCCGTGGCGCCGCCGAGTTTGATCAGGAAGGTTCGGCGGTCGACTCGCTCCGCGCTTGCCTCAACCGGCTCTACCCCCGCCGGATAAATCAGCCGTTGTTCTACGCCGCCCAAAACTGCACCCCAAACGACGAACGCCAAGAGCACCCAAATCGCTCGCGCCGCCGGCCCCACGCTGGCGGTCTGGCTTGCCTGCATGCTGATCAGCATTGTCGGGACACCCAAGATGATTCCCATAGCGACTCCAAGGGCAGTTCCACGCCGTCTGCTCTGAGCGCTAAGGATTGCGAACAGGACCAAACCAGCGACGACTCCGGTAAGGAACAGCCCCGCTATCGCCATGGTCTGCTCTGCCAATTTCGCCGTCTCGGAAGTTGGACCCGAGATTAAGAGCGCGTATCACCGTTACCAGCGTCCCTATGCCAAAAGCAATGAGGCGCCCCGGAAGCACGCGAGCCATCCAATCAAAAACGTCGAAAGGTACAAACGGGAGCCCTGCAACTCTCCATGCAAAGAAAAAAGTTCCAGTCAGCGCAGCCGTCAGCATGACGGACACAAACAAAGCGTTCAGGAATCGTTTTCGCAGTAAAACTTCCATGCTTCTATCTGTTACCTCAACCCTCTTAACGATGAGCAGCTCAAGCAGAGAGGAACTGCTTCACTAGAACGGTCGTGTCATCAGGGTTTTCTTCAGGGAAGAAATGGCCGCCCTTCATCGCTTGTCCGTGAGCGCCGGGGGCCCATTGCCTCCAAATGCCGAGCGGACCACCGTCCGTTTCATAGAAAGTGTCGAGCGGACCGCCTTCGGCCCAGAGATGCAGCATCGGACATTCGATTTTTTTAGACGCTTGCTTGTCAGCACGATCATGTTCAACATCGATCGTTGCCGCAGCTCGATATTCCTCGCAGATGCCATGCACGCGCGCGGGATTGCGATAGGTTAAAACGTATTCTTGGAGAACTTCCGAACCGAAGGAACCTTCGCCGAATGGGTTATGGAAGACGGCCTCGGGAGCGCCAAGTAGATAATTCTCCGGAAGCGGCTCTTTCTGCGATAGTAAGATCCACGGCCAATAGGTCCGCGCGAAGCGCGCATCTGATCGGTTCCACGCTTCGAAAATTGGAATTACATCAAACACAGCCAGACGCTCCACGCTTTTCGGATGATCCAAGGCCATGCGGTAGCTGACGCGTCCTCCGCGATCGTGACCAATCAGAACGAAGGTCGGAAAGCCGAGCTTTCCCATCACCTCGAGCAATTCCTTTGCCATGGCTCGCTTTGAATAAGGAAAGTGGTCGTCCGTAGAGATGGGTACCCCGCTACAGCCGTAGGCGCGCAGGTCTACGCAGATAACCGTATGATTTTCGGCAAGCTTCGGCGCCAGGAATCGCCACATCAAGCTTGTGCGCGGGAAGCCGTGCACAAGCAGAATTGCCGGCCCTTTTCCATACCGGCGTACGAAGACTGTATTTCCTGAAACCTCTACAAGAGACGACTCGAAAGAATCGCGGTCAGCCATGCTTCCTCCAGTCTTACTTGAGCTCAGTGGTCGTACCTGTTGAGCGAAGGCCCTCTCCAACAGGACGCCGAGAGATGCGGCGGTCAGGCCACCAAGAAACCTACGACGCTCCATTGCTTCCTCCTTGTCCGTGGCCTAGATGCTCTTGATCTCGCCGCCGTCCAATGCGTAGAAATCGCGCGAAAGCCGGAGTGCCGTCGCACGCCCAATGCCTGCGCCGGTTACGATGGCAACAGATTTTGCAGCGGTCATATCATCCTTCATCAATCAGAGATCAGGTTCATTGCAGAAGCAGCCTCATGACGAGAAGTTTCACGCGCCGCCTCCACGATGATGTCGATCACGAGATTCGGCTCTGAGTACATTGGCGTGTGGTCTACACAATGGGAATAAACCGTCGCACCCATGCGATCGGCCATGAAACGCTGCGTCTTCGGGTTAATCATCCGATCTTCTTCTGCCAACAGATACCACGACGGTTTCGTTTTCCATGCTGGCCTTGGGACCGGCTGTTGAATGCACTGCAAAGCAATTGGACGTTGCACGGCAGCCGCAATGGTCGTTTGATCGTCAGAAGCCTTGTGGGCAACCGCTCTGCAAAACCCATCCTCTGGTATCCATATAAAGCCGTGGGAATCGGGAACCAACTTCGGCTGCTCCGGACTCGGTTCGTCCCGATAAAAAACGTTTGCTACTGTCTCACACTCATCAGGTGCAAGCGCCGCAATATAGACCAGAGACTTGACCCGATCTTCGTGCACCGAGGCGATCACAGCGCCAGAGTAGGCATGTCCCACCAGGACCACCGGGCCGCTAGTCCGTTCCAGTGCCCGAGTCAGAGCAATCGCGTCGTCGCTCAAGGAAGTCATCGGAATCGGGGCGCAGGTGACGTGAAGACCGCGCTGTTCCAATGGCAGAATGATGTTTCCCCAACACGTACCGTCGGCCCAGGCTGCATGCACGAAAACGATCGTTGAGCTCTTGGGAGATTCGCTCATCTTGGAAGCCTCCCTGGCTTTACTTGCGAGAAAGCACGCGCAAGCTCAGTGAAAGAGCCCTCGCGCACACCCCACGAGGTGCATCTGTGAGTGCACCAGGTAATCTGCGACGTTCCATACCTTGCCTCTTCGTTCCAATCACCTAGCTAGGAAACAAGTTCTACTCGACTGCGGCCAATTCCAGTCGTGGCGAGAAAGTCTTTCATCGCTGCGGCAATTTCTACGACGTGTGTCTCGATGGCGAAATGTCCGGTGTCGAGGAACTGGACCTTCGCGTTAGGCAAGTCCTTTCGAAACGCCTCTGCTCCCGCGGGAATGAAAAAAGGATCATTCTTTCCCCAGATGGCAAGCAAAGGTGGTTTCGATTTACGGAAATATTCCTGAAAGTTCGTATAAAGCTTTATGTTTGAGGCATAATCCAAAAACAAATCGAGCTGGATCTCTTTGTTCCCCCGCCGTTCGAGTAGAGCCGTGTCCAGGGTGTACGACTCGGGCGCAACAATCTCCGGATTCGCCACACCCTGGGTGTACTGCCAGCGCGTTCCACCTGCAGTCAAAATGCCTTGGCGGAGGATGTCCCTATTTTCTGGCGTGGGTGCAACCCAGTATTTTCGGATCGGTCCCCACGCATCACCAAGGCCTTCTTCGTACGCGTTCCCATTCTGCGAAACAATGGCTGTGACCCGCTCAGGGTGCATCATCGCCAAACGGAAACCTGTGGGCGCACCATAATCAAACACGTAAAGAGCATAGCGGCCGATCTTGAGTGCCTGCGTGAAGGCGTCGATCGTAAACGCCAATTGATCAAAGGAGTACGAATAGCTTCGTTCAAGAGGCACGTCGGTGAATCCAAAACCTGGAAGATCTGGCGCGATCACTCGGTAATCATTGGCCAGGCGTGGGATGAGTTCACGAAACATGAAAGATGAGGTTGGGAATCCGTGCAGTAAGAGGATAACGGGGGCGTCTACCTCCCCGGCCGCGCGATAAAACATTCGAACGCCATCGGCTTCGATCCTATGGATGGAGGTAGAAGGCACGCTGAATCGGGCATCGCGCTGACTCGGCATTGCCCGGTCTGCTGTTCTTGATGTCATATCACTCATTGCGTCCTCACTTGTTTGGTTTTAGTGCAGGTGGGATACCAAAGAGGCAGAGCTCATTCGAATACAAAACAGTCAACGCAAATCATTCTGGCCATTGAAGTTTGTGAGGGAGGAAGCCCAGCGGATCTCGGACTGTACCTGACAGATCTCCGACGGATGTCCGTCGCCGACGGGTTTCCGTCGGATCCACTGACGCTCGCGGGAAATTGCTAAAAGGGCGGGACACTTAGTCGCTGGCTAATCCGGTGCTGTTTCTGCAGGACTCAGCGAGACCGATGAATACCAAGCTTCTTCATCCTGTAACTCAATGATGTTCGCTTCATTCCTAAACGAGCGGCGGCGCCACTGATTACCCAGTTGCTTGCTGTCAGCGCGCGAAGAATATGATCGCGCTCCACCTCGGCGAGACCACTCATCGGCACATTGCTTTCTATACTGGGCTGAAATGGCTCCAATTCGGAGGTTGGCGCCCGCAAAACCCACTGCGGCGAGAGAATCACCGCGCGCTCAATGAAGTTCTGCAGCTCCCGAACGTTTCCGGGCCATTGGTATCGCACCAAGGCATCCATCGTTTCCGGAGGGATTACGTCAATTCGTTTGTGCATGCGTTGAGAGTAGAGCCCGGTGAAGTGCCGCGCCAATCTCGGGATATCCTCTGTCCGTTCTCGAAGAGCCGGGACGCGGATCGGAAATACTTTCAGCCGATAGTAAAGATCTTCACGAAATGTCCCTTGTTTGACCATTGCGGGCAAATCCCGATGCGTGGCTGCGATTAAGCGGACGTCAACCTTATGTGTGCGGTTGCTGCCGAGCCTCTCGAATTCCTGCTCTTGTAGGACGCGGAGCAACTTCGCCTGAAGTTCGAGAGGGATATCGCCGACCTCGTCAAGAAATAGGGTACCTCCGTCGGCGAGTTCGAACCGCCCGGTTTTTTGAGCGATGGCTCCGGTAAAGGCTCCTTTTTCGTGCCCGAAAAGCTCACTCTCGAGGAGTCCAAGGGGGATGGCGGCACAGTTCAGTTTTACGAATGCCTTTTCGCTGCGTCTGCCGAGCTTGTGTATCGCACGCGCAACGAGTTCTTTGCCGGTGCCCGTCTCTCCCAGAATCAGCACGCCGGAGTCCGTAGGTGCTACGACCGAAACCATGCTTAACGCGGTCTTCAACGCCGGGCTCTCTCCGATGATTTCGCTGAAGTCGGCGCGAATTTCTTCTTCGAGATAGCGTCTCTGTCTTGTCTCCTGATCCCTATCCTTGATCGCGGTCTCATAGTCCAAGGCGTTCTCGACGGCGATGGCTACTTGGCGGGACACCTGTTCGAGAAACTTGACGTCCTCTATGTCGAATGCCTGTTCCGACCGCTTAAGGGCGCTTAATACGCCTAGAACCCCAGTTCTGCCAATGAGCGGGAGATCGCAACCCGACATCAAGCCTTCCGCCATGAGTCGCTCATAGAAAAGTCGGCCCACGTCATTACCGAAACTTTCAGGATCGTCGCGTACCTCTTCGAAGCTATTCACATGCTGGCTCTTGCCGGTCCGAAAAGCCTTGCCACAGATCGAACCACGGAGCGGTACGATCGCCCCATCGCAAATAGACCCTCGCGACTCTGGGTTATAAAGGATCGTCAGGCGCAGGTTCCCACTTCCTGCATCCGGCAGAAGCAAAGCGCAAAAATCGGATCGCGTCACACTCAGCAGATTCGTTGAAAGCACTTCCACCAAACGGCGAAGGTCTAGCCTTGAAGTCATGATATTCGTAATTTCGAGAAGTAGGCGAAGCCTGTCGCGCTCGCGCCGTAACTCCTCTTCGTTCATGTGTCGCTCAATTGCGATTCCGGTAATGTGGCTAGCGTTTTCGACCAACTGGATGTCACTGGCAGAGGGGCTGCGTGGTTCACGATAATTGATAGAAAAAGTGCCGAGGGTCTTGCCTTCGCTTGTGAACAGGGGTCGCGACCAAACGGCACGAATTCCATAAGGCAACACGCGTTCACGATAATTGTCCCAAATGGGGGTGGTCAGGATGTCAGTCACATACACCGACTCCCTCCGATAAACTGCCGTGCCGCAGGATCCCCCTTTCGGGACAAACTGCCATGGTTCCTACATGGGTGCTGAACCCTGGAAGACTGGGCGCAGCTGCACAATAAAGCTCCTTACCATCTTCGTCAGGAAGCCAAATTGTGCAGAACATGCCGTTCGCTTGCGATTCCACCAACTGTGCAATGTTTGTGAGAACTTCAGGAAGCGGAGAGCCTGCAAAAATCAACTTTTGCAGATTGAGGACAGACTCGGTCGAAAACAGCAGCCCTGGCCCATCCTCCAGCGGTCTCTCCAGCGACCGTCCGTTTGCGGGAAACTGTATTACTCTCTGCATGAATTGTCCTTCTAGGCCTCCTTGGATGCGGCCAGTCGAGTTTGGGTGACAACCCTAACATTGCGTGTGTCAGCCTAAGTCCTGAGGGAGATCATCCGAGCATAATGGGCAAGAGCACGCCCAGCCCTAAAGCAAACAACCAAACAGCTGGTGCCGGTGTCCCGACTGGCCGCACGCGGCGTTGTTCGCGTGCGGCGGCCCGCGGGTCGAGAAGCAGCCACCGGGTGAATCGGCGCTCGAACAAAAGGAACACAATCGCCGTGGTAGCCCCGTAGATCAGGTGTCCAGGCAGCGACGGAAGCAAGGCGGATGCGGCCTCAGGACGCCAATCGATCTGTCCGGTAAGTAACAGTGGCAGGAGCGTCAGTGGCCCCAAGTACCACCAGATCAGGCCAAACAGCCATCCCCATGCCACGCCCAAGCCGAAGCTGGAGGCCTCCCCCCGGAACAGTAGCCCATAGCTCATGCCGATAAGCGCGCTGATCAGCAAATGGATCAGCAGACCGCGCACTCCAACGAAGCTCGTGTCGATTCCCGCAATCTTTGGCAGGATGCCCGTAGCAAGGAGAACTGGGCTGGAGACAACCCCTCCGGCCAAGCCGGCTAGAGCGCCCCATTCGAGCGATCGAATCAATCGGAGTCCGAGCCCGTCCGCTTCACGGTTCAGCGGATCGGATTGGATGAAGAGTCGCAACCAGAGGCGGTCAAAGGCGGCGTAGGTGACGCCCAGCATCAGACCATAGAGAATGTGACCGACCAAGGCGCCAAACAACTCGCTGCCCTGTTCTGCCGACCAGTCCAGCGGCGAGCCGGCGGCTAGGGGCGAAAGCGTAAGCGGCCCAAGGAACCACCAGAGTATCCCGTAGCCCAATCCCCAGGCCATGGAAGAGCCGTAGCCACGCACGTCGCGCTGGAAGAGCACTCCGAAGGTGGCCCCGATCAAAAGCGCAACGACAAAATGTAAAGTCTCGGTGGCGGCGCGCGAACCTAATTCTCTGTATCCGGCGAGAAGAGGAAAGTAGTTTCCCGAGGAGACCCACTGGCCGAAGATGAAACCCGCAAGCGTTCCCGCAAGTCCGCCAGCTACAATCGCGCGCCCCCAACTGAAGCTCGGCTGACGCGTTCTGGAGTGAAACCCGCCCCACGTTCCCAGCGTGACTCCAACCGGCATCCCCAGGCAGATCAGAAAGGCAACGAGTTGGGGGAAATCCGCCCGGGCGTGGCTAAGCATCGCCATGGAAGGCCCCGAGCGACGCAGCGACAAAATCCCAGCCGGAACGACCATCCACAGAAGCAGAGCTGCGGCCACGCCCCAAATCAATCCCGCACCGGGACTGGTAGCACGTCGGGCAAAGAGGGCGCCGAAGACGAATCCGAAGAGCGCGCCAAAGACGATGCCATGTGCCAGCGGAGTCGCCAGCAGGACGCTTTGCAACGCACCGCCCAATACGCCCACGACCAGCCCCAGCAGCGGCTCGAATCCGAACCAGGCCATGCCGCTCTTCCGAAGCTGTGGTGCAGTGGAGATATCGCTTTCCGTCACCGAGCTACTCCTACTTCAGATCGATCGTCTGCACAATGTCGCGAGGAAAAAATAGTT
Organism: uncultured Acidobacteriota bacterium; assembly: GCA_963779365.1. Classification (GTDB taxonomy): domain Bacteria; phylum Acidobacteriota; class Terriglobia; order Terriglobales; family Acidobacteriaceae; genus TOLSYN. The sequence continues at coordinate 397,561 of CAVZYB010000014.1, forward strand.
CGATCATCCAGTCCATGAGTACACGAATTTTGCGCTCCAGCCCCGGCAGCTTGGAGAGATAGATTCCCCGCCACATGAACCAAGCCAGCAGGCCAGAGAAGCGCATGGTTTTGTTGCGAGCGAACGGTATCGTCAACTCAGCGCAAGCTGTCTGGTGTCCGACCACGCAAAGTGCACCGAGCGAGTCGAAATGAAACTTTCGCATCGGCAATCCCTTGAGTTGAGCTTCAATATTCCTTGCGAGTACTTCCGCCTCGCGGAGCGCGAACTGTGCGGTAGGAGGACACGGCTTGGCTGTCTTGGCATCATGTACCGCGGCACAGTCACCCAGTGCCCAAACCCCGGGGTGGCCGGGCACGGCGAGCGAATCATCCACGACCAGAGCGCCTCGCCTGTCTTTCTCCAGGAGAAGTAATTTCAGCAATGGATTCGGTGCCGTGCCCGCGGTCCATACCAGCGTTTGCGCTGCGATTTGGCCATCGCTGAGTATGACCGCCTCAGGCTGTGCATCGGTCAGGCGAGTGTTCAGGCGGAAGGTGACGCCTCGCGCCTCCATCTTTGCTTGGGCGTAGTGGGCGAGCGATTCGCTCAGCTCCGGCAGAATACGATCCCGCGAGTGTACCAGTATGACGCTCAATTCTTCCGGACGTAGATTCGGATAATCCGCCAGTATCCCACGCGCAAAATCGTTCAGTGCGCCCGCCAGTTCAACGCCGGCAAATCCTCCGCCCGCGATTACAAAGGTCAGAATCGGTTTACGTACGGAGGGATCAGGCTCGCGATCCGCTCGTTCGAACATCTCGATCACATGATTACGGACTCGGATCGCATCGAGCAGACTCTTGAAATTGAAGGAAAACTTTTCGAGATTGGGCATGCCCAGGTAGTTGGCAACGGAGCCAAGCGCGAGCACCAGATGGTCGTATGCAAGGTCCCGGCGGCCGCTTTCGCCAGTACCGCCCGGAGCGCCTTCCAGAATGACCCGTCGCGACGCAAGATCGATTTCGACGACCCGTCCCCGGATGAACTCGGTGCAATGCAGGCTGCTGCGCAGAGGCGTGGTGATATGGCTGGGCTCGAGGCTGCTGCCAGCTACTTCGGCGAGCATAGGAGTGAAGAGCAGTGCATTCGTCTCGCTGATCAAAGTGATTGAGACCGAAGCGCCAAGTTGCTCCTCAAGACATTGAGCCACCCGCATACCGGCAAATCCGCCGCCCAAAACTGCGATCCGTTTCTTCTCTGATGCGCTGGGCGAAGAGGAAACCGGCTCCGGGCCAAGGACTTGTTCGACGGCGTCGTTCAACGCTTGTGATATCACGCCCAGCACTGCGCCATAGAGAATCCAGCCGACGAGCGCAGGGAAATGTTGCCGCATCTGCGCGGCGCTCCACTCCGGCATCTGTCCTGAAAACAACGGGAACGCGATGACACTGACCAGAGCCCACAGCGGCACACCCAGCGCTGCGGCAGCCATCAAATTGTCCACATAGGCTCCACGCGTCGGGCGCAGGCTTGCCGAATACGCCGCACCGATCACGATGCCGAAAGCAACGCTGAAAAAGGGACGTCCGACCGTGACCACCAGCGCCGCGCTGGCTAGCGCTCCTGCAATGGTCCCTATAGCCATACGCCGCCGAAAAACGTCCATGCGCAGTACTCCGCTCAAGCTACTTGTCTTGTTGTCTTGCCTGAGGATGAGACTCGAAAGCGTCGAAGAAGTTACAAAGTCTCGCGACCTGCTCACCGCGGCTATCGAAAGATTCCGGGATTTGGAGAAAATGCAGTATTCGCGAACACCTGCTCGTTTGCCGGATGACGAGATAGCCCATCAGGCAAGATCGTTGCTCGGACCCTTATTACTTTTACTTTGGGTCCGCTCTGAGCCTTGCCATGACACGGTCTACGATTGAATCGGAAATGCTTTTGGGCAACTCGAATGAACCGCTCTCTGTCACGATTTTCACGGTCTTGCAACTGGAGTCGTACAGCACATGGCAAGCGTGGCACTGGGAAAGATGCAGTTCGAGTTCCCTGCGAAGCTCTGGGGATACCTGATCCTCTAAGTAGTCTCCCATCTCGGCGAAGAAGTCCTCGCAGGTGATCATTAGGCTGCCCTCCTGGGACTGCTGGTCGTGAAATAAGGTGAGAGCCACTCGCGCAGCATCAGTCGGGCCCGCAAGAGCCGCACCTTTACGGCGGGGACACTTAGTCCCAATTGCCGCGCTGTTTCATCCGTAGTAAGCTGCTGGATGTCCCGGAGCATCACCACTTCGCGGTACTTAGTGGGAAGCTCCAAGATGCCCCGTTCAATCAGTTGCCGCGTTTCCGCGTTTGAGTAGCATTGCTCTGGGTTGTCCTCCCAAGCTCTCACCTGACGAGGGCGAAAGTCCTGGTCTTCCCCATACCCGTCATCATCCAAGCTCTCCATGTCCTTCCGGCCCCGCAAATGTTCAAGCGCCGTATTCCTGGCGATACTCACCAGCCATGTCGAAAACTTCGAGCGACCCTGGAATCCGCCGATGTGCCTGAATGCACTTATTAGAGCATCCTGCATGGCATCCTGCGCTTCGGCTGGGTCGCCTAGAATTGCTATCAGAGCGCGATAGATCAACTGGGTATGACGGCGAACCAATTCTTCGAATGCTTCCAACTTCCCGCCCTGCGCCTGGGTAACCAATTCAGCATCCAGGTCTTGAGCGCTGTAAAGAGCATGACCAACTCCGCCGTCCGTGTGACGGTGAGCAGCCATGGGAAGATACACTTTATTTTCTTGAAAGACCGGTGGGGGCTCAAAATCCGGCTCGACTCCAAGGCCCAGCTGCAAAGTATTGGCGAAATTGTTGAGAGCTGTGACCACCTCGCATTCCAAAATCTGGCGGTCAGTAAAACCAAGCGTCTGAAGCTTGGTAACGTCCTCGCGCGAAAACTCTGAAGCACGCGTTCCCAATTTCACAGCGAAGTCCAGTAACGTTCTGTCCGCCTCGCTTAGACCGGACTGACGATGATCGATAGCAATCTGGTCGCCCTCTTCCGGGGGCATGCCCAACCCTCGCAACATATTGCAGTGCACCGCGACACAATAAGAGTTGAGATTAGCCGCCGACACGACCAGCAAAATGCATTCCTTTTGAATTCGTGTGAGGACATCTTCAGGCAGCAGAATCGTGCCCGCTGCCTCCAGCCCCGCTTCAAGCAGGTCGGGGCGCAATGTCTGAGCACGAAAGAAGTTCGGAATGTATCCGTGACTCTGCTGAATGATTGCGAAAGGCGCAAACGTCCTGGGACTCAAGTACGGAGCAGACACATACGCCCCTCTCCTTCGAGAGGTGTGAGCATCGGAAGACAATCCATCGAGCGCTATTCCATGCTGCTGATTGAATCGCGTTAGAGCGAACTTCCGCGATCCGAAATCCAGATCCGGCCCCAAACCCACAGACAGGGTGCCGCGGTAGATGGCCACGGCAGTTAGAACCACGGCTTCCAGTATCGACTCATCCTCGAATCCGCATGCCCGCAGTGACTCGATGTCTTGCGCATCCACTGAGAGAGCGGAGCGGCTTAACTTGAGACAAAATTGCAGGGAGGCCAAGTCAGGTGCTGAAAGCCCCACGTGACTGTAGTCGTCCAAGAGATCATCGATCTCACCATCCGACACGCCAAGTGAAGACAGGATCTTACTCTCCATAGCCACGCAATACGTGTCTTGCCGAACAGCAGCGACGCTTAGAAGAATTCGTTCCTTCTGTACTCGGGAAATCGCTTGTTCCCGTGTACGCACAGCATTTTCAAGCTTCGCGTGGGCCTCAATCGCACGAGGCAGAAGGGTCTGTGCACGAAGTAGATTGGGAATGAATCCAAGATTCTTTTCAAACGCCGCAAAAGGGCCGAATGTATCGCCTAGTCGAACTTCGCAGAGAAAGCTCATTTCAAACCGTAGGCTGGCGCGGATCGCCGATAGGCGAGTCTACACCCACGGCTTCGCTGGGTACAGTCACCGGGTACAATTCAAAGCTGGTTTTCTGTCGGCAAGATAGTTTCGTATCTTTTTCCTGTCCGCGCCGTCCCAACTGCGAAAATAGTGCCGCCTCGTTTTCCTGGAGAGAATAATCCCGGGTCGCACAGGATCAATCCCAGCGACGTCGTCCGGCGAAACTCTTTTTCAAGATTAATTTTCGTGCGGGTGTAACTTTGGAGGGGCGCGTGGGGTCTTCTCGTTAACACAGAAGAATGTGTCCGGCAGTGCAAGGCAGGCGAGTGAACTCAGCGGCGGAAAAAGACGGGAAGAAAGCGGCGGCTTCGGAGACCATCGCACGTGAGGCTGAGATGATTGCCCGCATCCTTGCCGGGGAGCGCGAACTGTTTCACGAACTGATCCGCCCCTACGAGCGCGGGCTGTACGTGGCCGCCTACTCGATTGTGCAGCACGAGGCCGACGCCGAAGATATCGCACAGGAAGCGGTGATCAAGGCCTACAAGGGACTGAAGCATTTTCGCGGCGATGCGAAATTCAGCACCTGGCTGATGGCGATCACGCTAAATGAAGCGCGCAGCCGCTACCGGCAGACGAAGGGTGACCGGCTTGACTCCTTGGACGACCGCGAGGAAGCGCAGGGTGATTACACGCCCTCGGTGCTGGCGGACTGGCGATACATCCCCTCCGAGCAACTGGAGCGCAAGGAGCTGCGGCAGGCGCTGCAGGGAGCGATAGCCCAACTCTCGCCTGAGTACCGCGAAGTTCTGATGATGCGCGACGTGAGGGGGATGAGCATTACCGAAACCGCGGCGGCGACGGGCGCGAACGAAGGACTGGTAAAGGTTCGCCTCTTCCGCGCGAGATTGAGGATGCAGAAGCTGCTTGCACCCCAGTTAGCGCCAAAGCAGCGAGGACTGATGGGCTGGCTAACCCGAAAAGCTGGTGGCAGATGAAAATCGATTGCAAACACGTATGGGCGCAGGTCTCCGATTATATCGATGGATCGGTGACACCGGAAGTCCGCGAGACCATTGAACGGCACCTTGCAAATTGCCGCTACTGCTCGGCGGTGATGGATTCGACGCACAATATTCTGGTGCTGTTGGGCGACGCGCGGACCTTTGAGATTCCAGTAAGTTTCGGCGAGCGCCTGCACCTGCGATTGCAGGAAACGATGGATGCGATGGAGCCTGGGAAATAGGTCGGGGACACCAGTCGATTTCGCAAGAGGAGTTATCGCTCTTGAGAGCGGGGCGCTGTGTTGAACACGTGGCGTCCTAGCGATAGCGTCACATTGATTGCTGTCATATTAGTTGCCAACACTCTATGCTGCTGGATACTTACGGAGCTGAGTGTGGGATACAGTTTGAGACCGGAGAGTGAGGGCGTGGGAAGATTGCGCGGCGTCTGGATTGGCTGGGCCTCGCTGGCGATGGCGGCCGTGGAGTCGCTCTGCGTCGCCGCGGTGGCGTTCAGCGGCGTGCGCGTGCTGCTCGGCATGACGTCACTGCTGGCAGCCGGTGCATCTGGACCGGCACACGGATTTCACAGCAACGCGGTGCGCCTCCCCATCTTGTGGATTGCCGGTCTCCTCTCGGCGCTCAACCTGCTTCTGCTCTGCAACGAGGATCGCATTCGCCGCAATCCGGCGGCGCAGTGGCGCCTGCAGCCGCTCACTTCCCGGCAACGCCGCGCGCGGTGGATACAACTGGGCACTTCGGTGGCCACCCTGTTGCTGATCCTTGGCGAGGTCATCACCCACCCATGGTTCCACATCGAGCACTGAACTGCGCAATCTGCGCCCGGATCGCTCAGTGCGTGTCGTCCATGCACGGCTCACACTCGTTTAACTGATTACTTTCCCCGCTCTGCTGGATCAGCTTGGCGACGAGTCCAGTCCAGCCTTCAACCGTGACGAAGGCGGGCCCAAACCGGCGCCGCTGAACTGTCGCTTTTGTCATCCGAGCAGAATGGGTAATAGTGCGCCCAGTCCTAAAGCCATGGATGTTCCCGGGCGGGAGCAGCAGAAATACAACAAAGATAGGGAGACCGGCATGAAGAGACTCAAAGGGAAAGTGGCAGTAGTGACTGGCGGAAACAGCGGTATTGGACTGGCGACGGCCAAACGTTTGCAGGAAGAAGGCGCGAGAGTGGCCATCTCTGGCCGAAATAAGAAAACGCTGGATGAAGCGGTGAGATCGATTGGAAATGGCGTAGTGGCGGTCCAGGCGGACGTCGCGAAGCTTAACGAAGTGGACAAGTTGTATGCGGAGGTTTCGCAGAAGTTGGGCAAAATTGATGTATTGTTCGTGAACGCGGGAGTCGCGAAGTTCGTACCACTTGCCCAGACATCCGAAAGCGTTTACGACGAGCAGTTTGACATCAACGTCAAGGGAGCGTATTTCACGATTCAGAAAGCGCTGCCGTTTCTGAATGACGGTGCCTCGATCATCTTGAATACCAGCGTGGCGGACAGCAAAGGTAATGCTGGGACCAGCGCGTATTCGGCAACGAAAGCGGCGCTGCGCTCTCTGGCGAGAACGGCGGCGGCGGAACTGGTGGGGCGCGGCATCCGCGTGAACGCGGTTGCGCCCGGACCGATTGTTACGCCGATCTTTGAAAAGACCGGGCTCCCGAAGGAAGCCATCGATGAATTCGCAAAGGGAGTAGTCGAGAGGGTTCCGATGAAGCGGTTTGGAAAGCTCCACGCGTCGGGCGCAGGCTTGCCGAATACGCCGCACCGATCACGATGCCGAAAGCGACACTGAAAAGGGACGTCCGACCGTGGCCACCAGAGACACGCTTGCTAGTGCTCCTGCGATGGTCCCTATCGCGAGACGCCGCCACAAAACGTCCATGCGCGTGCTCCGTTCAATGCTAGGCAGTGGCCTTGCCTGGAGTTGAGACTCGGCGGCGTCAGGGGAAGTTACAAATTTTGCGACCCTACTTACCGCAGATACTGAAAAAACTTCAGCTTCCGCTGTATCTTCCCTTTCCCGGACTAGTCAGATGGGCGTTACAAGGCAACGAGTGCTTCCGGTGGTAAAGGGAAACTTGCAAGCCTGATTTGTAGTGAGGAGAAATGTACATGAGAACTCAGTTGAGTAAGGCTCTAGCGGTTGTTGCTTTACCCCTGATCCTTGTTATGGGTCTGGCATTTACTCAAGCACAGAGTGGGTACGCCCAGACTCAGACCTGCTCGGATACTGAGACAAAACAGGCATCTGATGTGGGCTTCCCCGGCAGCATGTCTGCTAACTCATCTGCTAGTCGTCCCGCGGTCACGCCAGATACGGAAGTGCTTACGAAACAGCTTGCCACTGTGTAGGCACGCCTCGAGCGGCTTGAAGCAGAACAGCGGAAGGAAATGCAAAATTCGGAAGTGAAGCCCGCTCACTTTAACGCTTCGCAAAGGTAGGCACCTGGCCGACTGCGAAAATCGGTGAAATCTTCTGCGGCGCGTAACTTTATCGAGCATTGAGAGTCAGACTTAGTGAATGGTGATCCAGGACCTAGAAGGAGTTCATTGTATGAAGACTACGATTGGAGCGGTTGCAGTGCTGTTGCTCACAACCACGCTGGCTATCGGCCAGCAATATCAAGAAGCGTTTCCACAGTCCGCCAACCCAGCGCTGGCAAACGGCACGGCCGGGGAGTCGTCAGCTTCAGTCAATGCCGGCTTACCCCCTTCCATGTCCGTAAGCCAAAGCAGCATAAACGCGGACCGGCCCGATAATCCCGCTCTCGGGTCGCCATTTCCAAGCGCCTCCAACCCATCACTGGGACGCAGCGCGGCCGGCCAGATGTCACCGGATGAACACGTCGCGGACAGCGGGTCGCCATTTCCAAGCGCCGCTAACCCATCAAGCAATTGGTGATAGGCGGTCGTGAACCGGGATAGCGGGAGAAGAGGCTGATCTCGATCTCCCGCCTTACCGATGAGTTCGATCGGCGCATACGAGCAATTCAATATACTGACCGGCTGCATTACTATTCCGCAGCGGATTGGGATGTCTGCTTCAATGCGAACCAAGTTGACGCGCTTCGCCTGCACACAACACCTGCACACAACAAAGGAAACACTTTGCTGAGTCTACCGCTGAAGAGGGAGATTCCCGATGATGACACTACGGCTTTACGGCATTGAGGCCTGCGTCTTCGACGCCTATGGCACGCTGTTCGACGTAAACAGTGCGGCATGTGCGGCCCAGGACTCGCTGGGAGAAAAGTGGCAGCCGCTTGCCGAACTGTGGCGTGCAAAGCAGTTGCAATACACCTGGCTGCGCGGCCTCGGCGGACGCCACGCGGATTTTTGGCAGGTGACGGGCGAGGCACTCGACTTCGCCCTATCGACGCTGCAACTCGAAGACCCGGCGCTACGGGCGCGGCTCATGAACCTGTACCTGGTTCTGAGCGCCTACCCGGAGGTGCCCGACACCTTGAAGCGCCTGAAGGCAGCCGGCATGAAGCTTGCCATCTTGTCCAACGGGGCTCCCACCATGCTCGCTGCGGCGGCCGCCAACGCTGGCATCGCTGAGCTGCTCGATGCCGTGCTGTCGGTGGAGGAAGTGAAGGTCTACAAGCCGCACGCAGCTGTCTACCGGTTAGCCTGTGAGCGGCTCAACGTTGTTGCGGCCCGCATCTGCTTTCTGTCCTCCAACGGCTGGGATGCTTACTCGGCCAAAGCCTTTGGCTTACGCGTGTTGTGGTGCAACCGCTTCGGGCAGGTGGCGGAGCGAATCCCGGAGACGCCGGACGCGCAAATTACGACCCTTGCCGAACTGCCGGGCATCGTTCTGAGCTGAATCAAAAAATGGCGATCTTGCCAATAGCCTTTGTTTGTACACGAGCTTTATCCTGATCACGTTTGAGCCTGAATAAGGAGAAACAAGATGTTAAAAGTTGCACTGTTCGTGCGCTTAGAAGCCAAAGTCGGGAAGGAAAACGACGTCGCGAAGTTTCTGGAGACAGGACTCGCTCTGGCCAACCAGGAAGCGACGACTCCTCTATGGTTCGCGCTGCGGCTAGGGCCGTCGACCTTTGGTGTGTTCGACGCGTTCGCCCACGAAAGCGGCCGTCAAGCTCATCTGAATGGTCCCATCGCCCAAGCTCTCGTGGCGAAAGCGCCCGAGCTGTTTGCCAAACCGCCCGCGATCGAGCCAATCGACATTCTAGGCGCAAAGCTCCCCTGATAATCCTGTAAGGATAGTAAGGCTTGGTTCTCCCAGGCAAGTGAATGAGGGCTCGCGTCTGGGCACTGTTCACCCGCCGCGTCGTTCACACATCAGTCCAGCCGGAACTTCGCGACGGCTGCGTCGTCCCAGCGCAGCCCATTGCCGGGGCAGGACGGAACTATCGCCATGCCATCGACGATCCGAAGCGGTTCCTGGAGGATCGGCCCCGCCCAGTCGACATATTCGAGCCAGTGTCGGCCCGAGGTGGCGGCGAGCAGATGTGCACTAACTTCGGGAAACAGATGCGACGAGACTTCCCGGTTGTAGGCCGTCGCTAGCCCAGCGGCGTTCCGCCAGCCGGTCACACCGCCGATGCGGTCCAGATCGATCATCACGTAATCCGATGCCTCGCAGGCGAGAGCGGCCGCCATCGGTGACAGACCGGCAAAATTCTCACCGATCTGGATAGGCGTCAAGACCGCTTTTGCGAGTAGGGCTGTATGGCGGTAGTCGTCATGGCGGATCGGCTCCTCGATCCAATAGACGCCTTCGCTGTCGAGTATTGGGCAATATCGCATTGCCTCGGCGAAGGTCAGCGCCTGATTGAAATCGACCATCAGCCGGACTCGCTCCGGTAGACGGCAGCGCACCGCCCGGACCGTGGCGAGATCATGATCGAAAGCGGTACGGCCCAACCGCAGCTTGACCGCTTGGAAGCCACCCTCGAGCAAGGCCTCCGCCTCGTCAGCGGCGGCTTCAGGCGACATCAACCCGAGCCCGTTGCTGTTGTAGGCCGGGATCGGCCGGGGATCGGCGCCCAGAAGGGTCGCGAGCGGCATGTCGGCAACCGTCGCGAGCGCGTCCCAGACGGCTGTATCGACTGACGAGGCAACCATCGCCAATGGGCCGACTATGCCAGGCAGTCTGAAATGACGGGCAATGCGGTGCGAGAGATCGAGCGGGACAAGAGGCAACCCGGCCAGCGCCGCGCTCAGTTCCGCGACAACCGGCACGAGCGATCGTGCGATCGATTGAAGATAGCAGAAGGCATAGGCGTGCCCACTGACGCCTTCGTCTGTATCGAGATCGATGAGCAGGAGCGGCGCGATGTCGATCCTCTGGGCACTGGTACCGAGTGGGCGGGCCATCGGCACGGCCACCGCCGTCGCCGAGAGCGACCGGAGCGTGAGCCGGTTGGGCACCATGTGGCTAGCGCCTTCCCTGCGCATAAAGCGCGAGTGCGTCCGAGATCACTAGATTGACCGGGGTCGAAACGCCGAGAGCCGCGCCCAATTCAACCACGCTACCGCTCAGCCAGGGCACTTCAAGCCGGTTGCCGCGCTCCAGATCAGTCTGCATGGATGAGGTCATGGTTGCAGGCAACGTGTCGCAAAAAGCGAGGCGGTTCTCCGCGAAGTCTGCCGCTAGCGGCACGCCCTTCGCCCTTCCGACCTCGACGACCTCGCGCATCGCATCCAGCAGCAGTGAACGCGTTTGAGGATTCTCGCGGATCGGCCCGATAGATTGGTGCACGATTGACGTCGTGCCCGACAGGCCGACGAGAAACACGAACTTCTCCCAAATCTGCCGTTCGATCGCGTCGGTGAACTCGGCATCGATTCCGGCCTGCAGACAGGCCGCGAGGAACGCCTCGCCGCGGCCCAATTTCCCGCCGCCATACTCGCCGAACACGAGGCGCTGCATTGTGCCGGTATGGAGGATGACGCCCGGCTCCGCGATAGTTGCGGCGATGTAGCATACCCCGCCCATAATGGCGTCCGACGGGACGTACTTCCGCAGCAGTTCGTCCTTCTGGACGCCGTTCTGGAACGAAATGATCGCAGCACCTCGGTCGGCCAAAGGCCGCAAGGTGGGGGCGATTTCCTCGGTATCCCAGAGTTTCACCGCAACGATCACGAGATCAACTTGGCCGACTTCGGCAATCGTCTCGACGGCATTGGCCGGAACGATATGAGCATCGCCAAGCGGACTGGTGAGTCGCAGTCCGTGTCGGCGAATCGCCTCCAGATGCGCGCCGCGCGCCACGAAGGTGACCTCGCTGCCGGTCGCGGCCAAGCGACCGCCAAAATAGCCGCCGACACCGCCCGATCCCAGAATAGCAATTCGCATAGGGCCGCCTGCCTTCCTCCGGCGTAGCATACTCAAGATTGAGCGCGCCCCGCAAAAGATTCGCTGTGCGAAGCAGGATCGTTCTCTCCGGGTACCTCATCGCGTCCCTTCGCGCCTTCTGGTCCCCGTGCGGAATAGCGGCGCGCGATCAAGGTATCCAGCGCAATCCGTCCCGGGCCAAATATCAGGATCAGCACAGCGGCAAAAAGAAACGTGTACGGATCGGCGCCGTAGAATTTTCCTGGGTTGCTGAAAAACGACAGCAGCGCTTCCCGGTCCGCCGTTAGGTAGGCGACAAGCATATTTCCCGTCAACACCAACCCGGTTAGCCGCGAGGCCAGTCCCAGGATCAACAGAAGCCCACCAAAGAACTCAACGCAGCCAACAAATAATGCCGTCGGCCCAGGCGCGGGGATCCCAAGCGTGGTGAAGAATTGCGTGACCTGCGCCAGATTGTGCAGCTTGCCCCATCCGGTCTGCATGAATTGCCAGCCCCAATAGAGTGCGTACGAAAAGAAGAAACGGTGATTGCGCCCAGGAGCTTATCGAACTAAGCCAGCCGTAAGCTTTGGCGGATGTGCGTGTTAATGTCGTGGAGAACATGATGGCTCCTAATTCGCCGATGAGCCGGGCTTACAGAACCAGCCGAGGGCGGCAAACAGCGCAAAGTTGTCTTGAATGTGTTGCTGGCATTGTTCGGGAGTGAGCGTTGATTCTGAGTAAGCAACCTCTACGGCGTCAGCGATTGACTCTCCTTTTGCAAGCGTGTTCACCAGCCGGAACATCTCCGCGTCAAGTCGTTTGTAATGCACTACCAGATCAAAACGATGAATCGCGAGATAGATCGGGATCGCGGACTTCGCGCTCTCGATTCTCTTTGCGGAGACTGCGCGTGGTACCCCGCCATTGCGCTTAGCCGACTCGCGAATTTCCAGCACAAGCGTATCGACGTCGTGCCCGGATTCAATCAGCCGGAGATGCGGCTGAATCTGCAACGAACGGTCAGGATCAATCACAGCGATGTCGTCAGGCGAAAGACGCTCGTATTCGGATGAGTCAAACGACTCGATCTCCGCCCACTCCAGCCTTGCCATGTCTAGCGCAATGGCGTAATTCGCTCCGGTCAGCACTTGATTTTTCCCAATCCACGCTGGCAGATTTTTTCCCAGGTTGCGCATCGTGAAAGACTCGGATGGGCAGTCGGCCAGGTACCTGCGACGCAGGCGGTCAAAGCGCTTTGCACCAAGCAGCGCACGAACGCCCGGAAAATCCTCGCTGAACGCATCCAGTACGCGAGACCAGTAGGAGCGGTTATAGATCTCAAGGCGTTCAAAGCTGCTCAGGCGTGAATTTGGTTTTACCAGCGCGACGCCATCTTCCACACCGCGCTTCATGTTGTCGCGCGTGGAGAGCGGCTGCATCACCGCCCGCGCCAGCGTGCGTTGGAACTCCAGCAGTTCGATCATGATTGCGCTCCCGCCAACTGCAGTTCCGCGCTCTCGCCCGCCGCAACGGTCACCGCCTCCAGAGTACTTCTTCGCTTTCATCGCCTCGTTGTGCACCTCTTCAAACGGAGGGATGCGGTCATCCCACTCCAGCAGCGTCGCCGTCGGCCCAGTGCGCCGCAGCGCACGTTCGTAGAGCTTCCACACCGGATCGATCACCGGGTGATCGTGAGTGTCGAGAATGAAGCGCTCGTAGCGCGAGTGTCCGGCAATGTGCATCTGCGCGACGCGTTCGGCGGGGATGAAGTCCACGTACTCGGCGGGGTCGAACTCGTGATTGATGGAGCTGACGTAGATGTTGTTGACATCGAGCAGAATGCCGCAGTCGGCGCGCTCCACTACTTCAGTCAGAAACTCCCATTCGGTCATTTGTGAATCGTGGAACTCGGCGTAGCTGCTCACATTTTCAAGCACTACGGGAACTTCGACGTAGTCCTGCACGAGACGGATGTTGTCCGCCGCAATCTTAGCGGCCTCCCACGTATAGGGCAGGGGAAGCAGGTCGTGAGTGTAGCGGCCATCGACGCTGCCCCAGCAGAGATGGTCGGAGAGCCATGGTGTTCCAGTGCGGCGCACCAGTTCTTTCAATCTTTTCAGGTGCTCGCGATTTAGCGGCTGTGGCGAGCCGAAGTACATCGAAACTCCGTGCTGCACAACTTTGTACTGCTCCAGAATCTGGTCGAGGATTGCCAACGGTCGTCCACCGTCGATCATGTAGTTCTCGGAGATAATCTCGAACCAGTCCACCACCGGCTTCTTTTCCAGGATGTGCTGATAGTGCGGAATCCTCAGTCCGATTCCGATTCCGTATTCGGTGAATCCGTTGAACCGATTTGCCGGCATATGCATTACCTCGATGGAGAAAAATGAGGAGGACCGGACGCGGCCGGTCCCCTCGTGTTTGCCTTCTGTTGCGCTAGACTGCCTGCAGTTTGGATCCATCGGTAGCGCAGCCGCCCTTGCCCTTGCAGGAGTTCTTGCCTTTGCATCCGTTGTCGCCGCTCTTGCAGCCGCCCTTGCCTTTGCAGGAGTTCTGGCCTTTACAGGCGTGCTTGTCGGTCTGCGGCTCATCGAAACTGGAGGCAGACGACAGGCCCAGGGCGCGCGCAATACTTCCGGAGTTTGAGTTGGTGTTGCTGCTGGTGGTGGCCGAAACAGCAGTGCTGGCACCCGTCAGCAGGCCGCTCATCGCGGCGGTCATCAGCAGAGACTTCATCGTGGCTTTCGTCATCGGGAACTTCCTTTCAAAACGGCTTGTGTTGCGTTGCTGTGATACCGGTGATTGCCGGCGAAAATGCTTCGTAACTCCCATCTGACGCGAAGGGGCAACGGAAGTTACATTCGAAGATAAAATTCTTTGATTCAGTG
>CAVZYB010000015.1:0-17845 GCA_963779365.1 uncultured Acidobacteriota bacterium
GGGGTCGCGCTTTTGCATGCTTGCTAAGAAGTGACTAGTTTGATCCGCCGTTTGTGGGTTTCTCGATTCCACTCTGATACGGCATGGCCATGGCTGCACTCTCGGGGTTGAGCAGATTCTGCTGGCTGGGGCCAAGGCCGAGTTTGATGAGAGCCCGGGCGTCGGGAATGATCTTCGTCTGCCAGTGATTATCGTTCTGGAAGCGGGTGAGAGCGTCGCGGGTTGCCTGATCCCACTCGCCGGTGGCTTCGCCGTCAAGGTAGTGCTCGCGGATCAGAGCCTGCTGAATTTCAAGGGTGCGGGCTTCGTCGATGGCCTGCTGGCCGCGGAACTTGGGCTTGGCGGCGGCTTGAAATTTGAGCTTTGAACTTTGCCTTTATGTGCCCGCGCGGGTGCTCGCAACAGTCGTCTTCGAGGCTTGTGCGAAGACGTTCTGGAGATGCGCGCGCGGTTGAGGCTTTCAAGTGCACGTGCGATGAGAGGCGGGTGCAGTTGCGCTGGGCCTGGTTTTGAGAGCCGCTGCCAAAGGCGAGGTGCAAAGCAGGGCGACCGAGGCAACCAAGGCCGTGGTTTTTAACTTCGTGAATGACAACATCAACACACCTCTTCGGAGATAGAACAATCCCCGTGGCGTATCAGAATTCGACCGCGTGGAAAAGTGTTGAAGGACTTCGGTCGATTTCCCGCACGCCGCCGGATATCGAAATTTGATGTCCGGCAGCATGGTGGGGATTTCTATAGGGTACTACGGCAGGGTACCTCCCAGGAAGGTATTTGTTGCGTTCTGGCCCTGTCCGGCCTGGCGAACGACGAAAACAACGTCCTGCCCGGACTTCAATCCCGATTCGATTTTGGCAAAGGCATCGGGATCGCTGACCGGCTGACGGTTGATTTCAAGGATCACGTCGCCGCGTCCGAGCTGGACGGAATCGGCAAAGCCTCCGGGCTTGACATCGAGCACGAGAACACCTTGATCAGGCTGCAGATTCAAGCGTTTGGCGGCAGCGGCGGGAACCGGTTTCACGGTCACTCCGAGCTTGCCTTCCTTGGGCGCCTGCTCCTCGTTTTCCTCTTCGTTGGTACCCAACTGCGCACCAAATAGCTTCTGGCGGTCGGCCACGGTTACGGTGGTCTCCTCCTGTTTCCCATTACGGAGGTATCCGATCCTCAGTTTGTCTCCGGGATGATGGGCGCTGACCTCGGCGACAAGTTCATCGCCAGTGTTGACGTTCTTACCGCCGACGGAGATGATGGCGTCGCCGGCTTTGAGACCGCCCTGAGCGGCAGGGCCGCCAGGGGTGACGTCCTGCACGATGATGCCTTTGCCGCCGCCATACATGCGGGTTACCGCAGGGCTGGTTTCCGCACTAAAGGTGATGCCGATGGAGCCGCGCTCGACCTTGTGAGCGGGCGAGACCAATTGGTTAAAGACCTGGGCGATGGTATCGGATGGCATCGCGAAGCCTACGCCCTGGTAGCCGGAGCTTTCCGTGTAGATGGCGGTGTTGATGCCGATGACTTCACCGTCCATGTCCACCAGGGGACCGCCGGAGTTGCCGGGGTTGATGGCGGCATCGGTCTGGATGAAGGACTGGAACTGGCGTCCGGGGACGATATTGCGGCCCTTGGCGCTGACGATTCCGGCGGTGACGGTGGACTTGAGTCCGAAGGGACTGCCGATGGCAAGAACCCAGTCGCCGACCTGCATGCTGTCAGAGTTGCCGAGTTTGGCGGCGGGCAGCGGATGGTTGACGTCGATTTTGATGACGGCGAGATCGGTTTCGCGATCGGTGCCGATGACCTTGGCGGGATAGCTGACCGTCGCGGGCTCACCCATGAGGCTGACGCGGATGCGGTCGGCTTTATCGACCACGTGGAAGTTGGTAACGATGTAGCCGTTGGCGCTGACGATGACGCCGGAGCCGAGCGACTGCGAGGTCATGTCACCGCCGTCGGGTGCTCCTCCGGGAGCTTGCCATTGGGCTCCTGCCCGAAGAAGCGGTCGAACCAATCCTGCAGGTTGCCGTTGCCGCCGCCTTGTCCTGATCATCGTCTGGGATTGTTCGGCGCCGGCATGCGGTGGAGCCGCTTGTGGGGATTCTTAATGGTGGATTCGGTATTGATGTTGACGACGGTGGGCTCGACGGCCTTGGCGACGCGAGCGAATTCGTTGTCATGCTGGTGGACGGCGGGCACACTCAACTGAGGTGCGTCAGCGCTGTCCACGGCCTTGGCGCGAGCCGTGTAGGTGAGAACGGTGCCAATCAACAGCACCAAAGCCATGGTGACCGATCCGACAAAAAGTGGGGCAAAACGATTTCTCTTCTTGTTTGTCATCTGATCCTGCGGCGATCCGCTTGCATCTTTCAGCGGTTCCATGTGCCCTCCGGCAAAGTCAATCTGCAACCTATCTTAACTCTGTGGAAAGAGAGGCGTGCGCTGGCCGGGCGTGGAAATTCCACGCCGGTTCAGTTTGTTTAGACGCGCAAGTGTGGGAATTCGTCAACAAATTTCGGGCTAGGGGGAAGTTATCGGAATTAGGGAAAAGAGCTGAGGGAAAGCGGGTTCACGGTTTCAAGGTTTCAAGGTTTCACGGTTGAAAGGCAAGAGCTCCTCAACAACAGCCGCAACTTTGTCCGCGCATGGCGCGACGGCCTTCGAGAATCAGGATGGGAATGGCGGCGAGGGCGGCGAGGGAATCTGCCGAGGCGATATGGAAGGCGGCGTTGAGGGCGAGTCCGGCGAGGGCGATGACGGCGAGATAGGCGCAGGTGGCGGATTGGACGGCGTCGGCGGCGAGCGCGTTGTTAGCGGTTCGGCGCGCGAGTTTGCGCTTTTGCCACGCGAGCAGCGGCATGACGAGCAGAGCAGCGATGGTGATGGCGATTCCGAGAGGGCTTGCCTCGGGTTGAACCTTGCCGGCCAAGGCCGCACGGAAGTGAGGCCGACAACGGCGGCGAGGAGGAAGAGCAGGACTCCGGAGGCGGGGTCGATTTGGCGGTGGTTGAGGCGGAAGCGGGGAGCCAGGGCGAGGACGACGAGCGAGGCGGAGAGCAGTTCGACAAAACTGTCAAAGCCGAAGGCGAGGAGCGCGGGGCTATGCGCGCGGGCGGCGGAAAAGAGCGAGACGGCGCACTCGATGAGCATCCAGGCAGAGTGATGGACTGGAGGAGGATGAGGCGGGCTGGGGAGGATTGGCGGAGAGGTCGGGCATCGGGGTCTATCCCTGCGACGTTGGGGCCGCGCGCAGGAAGCTAGTGGATCATCGAGCGGCACTGGAGCCAAGAAGCTGCGCAAAGAGCGCTTAGCTGGCTTCTTCGGCAAGTTCTTCTTCGGGCTTTTGGACGTGGCCGAGGAGTTCGCTGGCGAGGACGCCGACGAGAATGAGAGTGGCTCCGAGCAGGGCTCGGGAGCCAAGGCGCTCGCCGATGAGGACGTAGGAGGTGAGTCCGGCAAAGACCGGCTCAAGGGAAAAGATGAGCGCGGTGTGAGTGGGCGGAGTGAAGCGCTGCGCCCAGGCCTGGACGATGAAGCAGGCGACGGTTCCGAGCAGGGCGGTGACGGCCAGCGCCCAGAGCATGGCGGGGGTGAAGCGGATGTAGCCATGACGGTCGGCAATGGGGATGGAGATGAGCATCCAGAGGGCACAGACGGCGATTTCGACGGGGACGAGGTGGGCAAAGCCATAGTGCTGGGCACTGCGTCCGAGGACGATGATCTGGAAGGCGAAGGCTACGGCGCAGCCAAGGGTGAGCAGGTCTCCGCGATTGAGCGAGGCGAGGGAGAGTCCCTGGGCGGGCGGGACGCAGAGGAGATAGAGGCCGACAAAGGCGGCGCAGACTCCGGCGAGGGTGTAGCGGTTGACGTGGCGGCGCCAGAAGATGGCGAGCAGGAGCGGGACCAGGACGACGGAGATTCCGGTGAGGAAGGCGGACTTGGAGGCCGAGGTATAGAGCAGGCCGGCGGTTTGGAATTCATAGCCGAGCCACATGAGGGTTCCGATCTCGAAGCCGGCGCGGAGGGCTCCTACGGGCAGGGGGCGCAAGCTGGCGGAAGAAGATGGCGCAGAGGACAAGGGCGGCAAAGGACATGCGCACGGCGTTGAAGACGAGCGGGGTGGCGTCGGCGAGCGCGGATTTGATGACGATGAAGGTGGAGCCCCAGACAAAGGTTGCGGCCAACAGCAGGAGATGGGCCTTGAGCGAACGCGACATCAGCGCGGGCTCCGTTGGAGCGGGAGTGGGCGAGGCGGCTCGCGGTTGGGGCGAGACTCGCGGTCGGCGAGCCCGGCGAGGAGAAGGATGAGCAGGGTCAGACGCTTGAGCGCCTGCTCGCGTCCGGCGGGGTCGAACCACTCGTGGAGGGTATGGGCTCCGCCACCGGAGCCTCCGGCGCCGAGGGAAACCGCCTCCAGTCCGAGGGAGAGCGGGATGTTGGCATCGGTGGAGGCGCGGAGGAGCTGGGAGTGGAGTGCCGAGCTGGGCGTCGACGGCGCGGATGGCGGCCAGCAGAGGCGAGGAGGCAGGCAGCTCTCCGGCGGGGCGCTCGCCGACCATGGTGATGGAGTGGCTGAGGCGGGCGCGGGGATGGGACGAATGCGACTCGGCTTCCGCACAGGCGTCGGCAACGACGCGGCGAAGATGCTGCTCAAGTTCGTCGAGGCGCGCGGGATCGGAGGAGCGGAGATCGACCTTGAGGACGGCGCGCTCGGGAATGGTGTTGATGGAGGTTCCGCCCTCGATGGCTGCCGACATTGAGCGTGGTGCGGGGATTGACGGGCAGCGGGATGCGGAACAGCGCGTCGACGGCAAGCGAGGCGGCGACGATGGGATTGGGCGCGCCGTGGTCGCTCCAGGAATGGCCGCCGGGGCCTGTGATGGCGATCTCAAAACGGCGGCTGCCAAGAGCCTGCGAGATGATGTTGTCGTTGCCGGCGCCATCGAGAGCGATGAGGCATGGCCAGCGCGGGCGCGGGGCATCTGCGGCGGAATCGCCGGGCGCGAGATGCTCGCGGTAGAGGTGGCGGATGCCGCGCAGATTGCCTTCGCCTTCTTCGCCGACATTGGCGACGAAGAGCAAGGGAGCGGAGGTGACGATTGCCACCTCGTGGAAGGCTGCGGCCAAGGCCCAGAGAGCGGCGAGTCCGGAGCCGTTGTCACTGATGCCGGGACCGAGCAGACGGGCTTGCTCGCGCTGGAACGGCGGCAGGGGGTGGAGGCGGGGAAAACGGTATCGAGATGAGCGCTGACGGCGACGGCTGGGGCTTGCGGTTCGTCCCCACATTCGCCAACTACGGGCGGATGTGGGCCACCACTGGGCGCCTCGCCCCCACATTCGCCAACCGCGGACGGGTGTGGGACACCATCGCATGGAGCAGCATCGGGCGGGCCACCACCGGGTCGGGAGGCGAGCAGGTTTCCTACGGCATCGATGGTAGCGACGAGGCCGAAGGGCTGGAGACGCTCGCGGAGCCAGGCGGCACGAGCTTGCTCGGCAAAGGGCGGCGCAGGAATGGCGGTGATGGCGAGTTGGAAGTCGGCAATGTCGCGCTCATGGCGGGAAAACCACTCGAAGAGGCGGTGGACACGAGGGTCGGCAGCGAGGCGCACGAGATCCTCGGCGAACGTACTGGGTTGAGTGCGCTCGGACTTCCATCGTATCCAGGGGCGGAATGGCATTTCAGGAATGATATCCTATGCTTCCAACTATTGTGGAATCATAATGATACCGTCCTGCGATGTTATATGGTAGCCATTTTGGCAGAACTTGCGACGTGTAGCTATGTAACGCGGTTACGGCTGGCAGTAACGTTCTCTTCGTAATGCTCAACTCCGCTCATGCGAAGCGTAGCACCATCATACTGTTCTCAGCATTTCGATTAGATTTTTAGGGTAGATGGGCTTGGGCAGGAACTCGAAGTGATGGCCGCGTGCGCGGGCACTTTCCAGTAGATGGGATGCGGTGGCGTGACCAGAGAAGAGAAGTATCTTGCAGGCAGGCAGGAAGCCACGAATGACGATCATCGCCTCAATCCCGCTAAGATACGGCACGCAGACATCACTGATAATGAGATCGGGTTCCAGGTTCTTGGCGACTTCGACGGCTTCGATCCCTGAATAGGCGGCGGAGGCTTGGAAGCCCGCCTTCTTGAGAATGAGGACCAGCATATCGGCAAGAAAGGGTTCATCATCTACTACCAGCACCTTGGACCCGGAAACCATAATTCCCCGTATTCAGTTGCTAGGCGATTTTCGTAGACAGTAACACTCTCTCGCTAGAGTTACGGTCTCATGACAGAGATAGCGTAGCAGAAGCACGGGCCAATGTAGGCGCGCGCAGAGGCATGGCGGGACAGTATAATTTATATTTACTGGAGCAGAGACAGGGCCGCACAGATTCGATTGATCTTCACTTGCTCAGCGGCGATTACGTGCACGAATTCTAGGCTGTACTGGTAACTTTCGCGGCGGCGGATGACCGCCTCCAGCAGTACACCGGCGGCGGCATAGGGCAACTTGAACTGTAGTTCAAGCACGTCGCCTAATTGCAGGTTTGCTGCGATCACGGCGCTGATGCCACCTTGGCTCAGGTCAACAATACGTCCGTGAATCATCCGGCTTCGGTTGTCGGTGGGGCGTACGACCAGCCTGGCATCAAGCCGATGCCGAACGAAGCGTCGCCGATCGGGCTGACGGTTCGTCTGAGGCTCTACTCGCAGTGTCGCAGCTTCACGGCCCATGACAAGCTCCTGACTATAGCGGTTGCAGGGTTGGTATATCCCCTGCGAACCCACATTTGCTAACTGCGGCAGATAGGGGCACCCTCGGGATACACCTACGCGGAAAGCGGTCTAGACCAACAATTCGGGGACTTCCAGCAGACCTCGGTTGAAAGTTCTGGCAAAGGCGTCAACGACCGCCGGATCAAAGTCGGTTCCTGCCCGGTTGACGATGTAGTCCCGGACCTCAAACGGAGGCATGGCCCTGCGGTAGGGACGGTCACTGGTCAGTGCGTCGTAGACATCGGCCACGGTGATGATGCGCGCGCCCAGTGGAATGTCTTTTCCGGCCGGTTCAAATTCGCCCGAGCCGTCGAACCTGTCATGATGCGCCAAAATCAGCGGCACCACGCGCCGCAGTGAGCCTCTGGCGAGGTCTACAAGATCTCCGCCGCGGCTGGGGTGCTGTGCCATCTCATCATGCTCATTGTCGGTGAGCCGGGCACTTTTGTAGAGAACCTGACGACTGACCTCGAGCTTACCAATGTCATGCAGCAAGCCGGCGGCCCGCACATCCTCGATGAGTTCGGCTGAGGCTCCCAAGTCCTGCGCGATCTGGGTTGCATAGACGGAGACGCGGTAGGAATGATTCTGGGTGTAGTTGTCCTTGGAGACGAAATGACACAGGATCATCAGCACGCCATCGTAGGTCTCTCGAAGCTCGCTGTATTGTTTCGTCTTGTGTTCGTAGAGGGTTCCCATTCCGTAGGCGGTAATCAGCAGTATGCCGGCCCAGATGGTGAGGTCCTGCCATTTCTGAATCGAGTCCGTGTTGGCCTGCACGATCAATGGATTGAGTTGCAGGATGAGGAACACCATGAGGATGCTGGCGAACGCGGTGAGTACGGCATGACGCCGTCCATAGAAATATGCGGAGAAGAGCGTGGGCAGACCATAGAAGCCAAGAAGCACTCGATGAGAGGCCAACACAAAGTTAATGGCGGCGGCAATCACAAACATGGATAACAGAAGCCACAATTCTTTATTAACGTCGAGCACCTTGCTGAATGCCTTCGTTCGCGTCACTTGATTTCCTCTTACCAGCAGCGCCGCAGCGATCCCATCACGGCAGGAACTGTCGTTCCTGCACTATCGTCCACGGCCGGACAGGACGCAAGGTAACGGGCGTAATGGTAGGAGACATTACTGCGAGATGCTGGCAGTAATAGAGCGAGGCATTACCGCAGGCATTACCGCAGGATGCGGGCAGGCGGCAGGCAATGAGGGTTGCGTGCGTTATCGGCGAGGATGTAAGAAAGCCGGGATAGAGCGGAGAGCGGCCGTGAGGCGACGGCGGAGTCCGGTGGCGTGAACGAAATCGGTGAAGGCCGCCATGGGTGCGAAGTTTCCGGCGTAGGGATACCACCAGAGTTTTTTCATTCTGGGAGTGCGATCGACATCGAGGTAGCAGGGACGAACCAGTTCCTGCATACCGAGAAGGCCGTGGGTGCGTCCGATGCCGCTTTGCTTGAGGCCTCCGTGAGGCGCGGCACTGACGGCAAATCCGGAGAGCAGGTCGTTGACCAGGACGGCGCCAGCAGCGATGCGGCGGGCGACAGCGGTGGCGTGCGCGGTGCGGCCCCAGACACTGGCGGCGAGGCCGAAATCACTATCATTGGCGAGCGCGATGGCTTCCTCGTCAGAGCTGAAGGGCAGGATGGGGAGCACGGGGCCGAAGGTTTCCTCGCGCATCAGGCGCATGGAGTGGTCGACATCGGTGATGAGCGTGGGGGCGTAAAAATTGGGGCCAAGGTGAGCGAGTGGCTCTCCTCCGGCGTGAACGGTGGCGCCCATGAGCGCGGGCTTCCTCGACCTGACGGGCGACGATCTGGAGCTGTTTGAAGCTGATGAGGGGGCCGAGATCGGTATCAGGGAGAGAGCCGTCGCCGACCTTGAGTTTGGAGATTTTCTCCAGACAGCGGGCGAGGAAGCGCGAATAAATACTGCGGTGCACGTAACAGCGTTCGACGGCGATACAGCTCTGTCCGGCGTTCATCATGGAGCCCCAGACGGCGGCACTGGAGGCGGTATCGAGATCGGCGTCCTCAAGCACGATCATGGCGTCTTTGCCGCCAAGTTCGAGGGTGACGGGCAGGAGGCGCTCTCCGGCGGCGGCGGCGACGCGGCGTCCGGTGGCGACACTGCCGGTAAAAATCAGCTTATCGATGGGCTGGCAAGCAGAGACTGGCCGGTGGGTCCGAGTCCAATGATGACCTGGAAAGGACGCGGGGTGGTGGTGAGACCTTCGGCATCAAGGGCGGCGCCGATGAGACGGTCGAGTTCGAGCGCGGACTGGGGAGTGAGTTCGCTGGGCTTGAGCACGACGGCGTTGCCGGTGGCAAGGGCGGCAAAGGTATCGACCGCAGGAATGGAGAGCGGATAGTTCCAGGGAGAGATGATGCCGATGACGCCGAGCGGCTCCCAGGAGAGCTGGCCGCGCTTGAAGCGCAAGGCCGGATTGGAATGCGGGATCGACCGGGTGCGGAGAACCGCGGCGGCATTGTCGGCGCAGAAGACGGCGGCATCGGCGGAGACCAGAACGTCGTTGAGAAGCGCTTCCTGCAGTGGCTTGCCGGATTCAGAGGTAATGACGCGGGCCAGCGATTCTTTCTCCGCACAGAGCAGTTTCGCCAGGCGGCGGAGAACCGCGGAGCGGCGGAGTTGCGGCAACCGCGCCCACCAGAGTTGTGCCTGCCGCGCCCGGGTAACCGCGGCGGAAACCTCCTCGGCACTGGCAATGGAGTATTCGGAGAGAGGCTTGCCGGTGGCGGGATTGAAGGTGGAGAAGCGGTCGTTATAACCAGGCTTATCGACGAGATGAATGAGGGAACCCATCTTTCTTTACTGCTCATTGGATGCGGAGGGAAGTAGAACGCTCCGGGGAAAATTGAATGGGAAAATCGACGAAGCGCAAAATCGACACTGGTTGAAAAGCCTGAGGGGCGGAACAGATTTGAGCCGGGTAGGGATCCTTCGCGGTGCTCAGGATGACACCGACACCTTAATACCATCCCCAACACCTTAATACCCTAGTATTCGACATCGACGAGGTAGAGGCCTTCGGCGGGGGCGGTGGGACCGGCGGCGCGGCGGTCACGGGCTTCGAGGATAGCGAGGGATCGCCAAGGGGGCGATACTTCCCTTGCCTACGAGGAGGAACGTGCCGACGAGGTTGCGGACCATGTGGTGGAGGAAGCCGTTGCCGCGAACGATGTAAAGCAACTCTTCGGCATGGCGCTCAAAGCGCGACTCGTGAATGGTACGGATGTTGGTGGTGTGGCGGCGATCGCCGGAGGCTTCGGCGAGGCGCAGGGCGCGGTCGGGATCGACGGCGGCAAACGAGGTAAAGTCGTGCTCTCCGGCGACCAGAGCGGCGGCCTGCTGCATGGCCGTCTTCATTCAACGGGTAGGGATGGTGGGTGACGTAGCGGGAAAGGAAGGGCGGAACGACATCGCCGCGCCAGAGGCGGTAGTGATAGCTCTTGGCGCAGGCCGAGTGGCGGGCGTGAAAACCTTCCGGCATTTCATCGACGGCGAGGACTCGGATGGCGGCGGGCAGGCGGTCATTGAGCACCGTGCGGATGTTGGCGGCGGGAATGGAGCTGGCGGTTTGAAAGGTTGCGATCTGCGCGAGGGCATGCACTCCGGCGTCGGTGCGTCCTGAGCCCTGGGGCAGAAGTTTCTCTCCGGTGAGGCTCTCGATGGCGCCGGCCAGGGCTCCCTGGATGGTGGACTTGCCGGGTTGGACCTGCCAGCCGTGAAAGGCAGAGCCGTCATAGGCGAGGGTGAGTTTGAGATTGCGGAGCTTCACAGGTTTCAAGGTTTCAAAGTTTCCCGGGTTTCGCAAGTTGAGAAGCGGGTTCCGGGCAAAGCTGGTCAGCTATACTGGATGGTTGCTGACGCCATCGCTGTCCCGGCGGATCGGAAAGTTTCCGCAGACGGGAACTATGGGGTGGGCGAATCGCGTATCAGTACAGAAATGCCGAACTTATAACGGAGAAGAGCCAATGTTGATTTCGCGTCCAGTACAGGTGCTTCAGCGGATGGTTGCGTCCGTATCGATTCTGGCTTTACTGTCTTCCAGCATGGTGGGGCAGACGAGCGTGCCGACGTGCGTCGCAGCAGGACTCGCAGCAGGCAACGCGCAGACCAACACGCCAGCCACTCCGCAAGGGCAAGCCGAATACTCGGCGCCATTGCGGCAGTACACGCAGCCGCATTCGATCTGGAGCATTTGGAAGCCTTATGCGCCGCACGGGCTTCCGCAACCGGTACTGCGCAACAGCGACCGGCTGCACAGCCTGCTGAAAGACGGCAAGCTGATGCTGTCTCTGAACGATGCCGTGGCGCTGGCGCTGGAGAATAACTTTGACATTGCGATTGCCCGCTACAACCTGGACATTGCGAACACCGATGTGCTGCTCGCCAAGTCAGGCGGCACGGTACGCGGCGTGGCGACCGGGTTGCTGACGCGGCACTCCGGGCGGCAATCCGGCGGCGATCAGCACGGCGGGCGCGACCGGCAGCGGATCGGGCGGAACCTCGAACGGAACCGGTGGCTCGGCCTCGGGCTCGGGCGGCATCGTGCTGTCAACGCAGAACTCGGTGGGCTCGCCCATCGATTCCTATGATCCGATTTTGACGGGAACGCTTTCGGGAGATCGCGCGACCTCGCCACTGGAACTGAGTCCGGCGAATTCGGTGTTTTACTACGGCAACATCAACGCGATTCACCAGAACACGAACCAATACAACTTTAACTACGCGCAGGGATGGGCGACGGGCACGCTGGCCAATGTGAGCTACGACAACCAGCGGCTGACGAACAACATTTCGCGTACGGCACTGGGTGCCAGCTTCTACAATCCGGAGCTGGATGCCGGGTGGAAGGTGACGGTGCGGCAGCATCTGCTGCAGGGCTGGGGGATCGACAACAATCGCCGGCAGATCATCATCGCGCAGAACGACCGCAAGGTGACCGACGCCAGCTTCCGGGCGCAGGTGATTGCGACGGTGGCGCAGATCCAGAATATTTACTGGGATCTGGTAAACGCTTACGAAGATCTGAAGGTGAAGCAGACGGCGCTGGAGTTTGCGCAACGCACGCTGACCGATAACAAGAAGCAGGTGGAGATCGGGACGCTGGCTCCGATCGAGGTGGTTTCGGCTCAGTCGTCGGTGGCATCGGCGACGCAGAATCTGATCACCTCGCAGACCAATCTGCAATATCAGCAACTGATCACAAAGAACGCGATTGCGCGGAACTTCAATGACCCGCAGTTAACGGCGGCGGAGGTCATTCCGACCGACACGATGGTTCTGAGCAATGAACCGGTGCCTCCGGCGGAGGAGTTGGTGAGCTACGCCCTGGCCAATCGTCCGGAGTTGCTGGAGAGCGAGCTGAACCTGCGCAACAACGAGATCAATAACAAGGCCGCAAAAAATGCGCTGCTGCCGACTGTGGACCTGGTTGGCTATTACGCGAGCGTAGGGCAGGCAAGCAACTACGGCGACGCCTTCACCCAACTGGTGAACCGGAGCATTCCCGACAAAGGCGCATATGTCTCGCTGACGGTGCCGCTGCACAATCGCGCGGCCCAGGCGAACCAGATCCGCTCAGAGCTGGAGTTCCGGCAGAACCAGTTGAACTTCCAGCAGCAGAAGAACCAGATCAACCTGCAGGTTCGCAACGCGGCATTCGCGCTGCAACAGGCGCGCGCCGGGGTGGATTCGGCTCGCGCGGCTCGCGATTATCGCCCTGCAAAGCCTGGATGCCGAGCAAAAGAAGTACGCGCTGGGGGCTTCGACGAGCTACCTGGTGCTGCAACAGCAGAGTAACGAGACGCAGGCGGCCTCGAACTACGTGGCGGCGCTCTCGACCTACGAAAAAGCCCGGGTGGCGCTGGATCAGGTTACGGCGACGATTCTCGACCGGAACGGGATTTCCATGGAAGACGCGGCCAGCGGTCATGTGACGCATATGCCGGCGGTTCCAGGGTTGCAGCCGAATCTGACGCCCTCCACGGTGACGGTTCAGCCCACCGCAAAATAATTTGCTAACCTTTTTCAGGGGGCGCGTCTATCACGTGTAACCTCCTGATGAATCATTCAGGCCGGATGGGTTCCTCGAAAAGAGGGCACACCGGCCTTAATTTTTTGCGCAAAACCTCTCCGCTCGGCCACCTGAAAAATATTTGGTAACCTTTTCCCGGGAGGCGCGTCTATCACGTGTAACCTCCTGATGAATCATTCAGGCCGGATGGGTTCCTCGAAAGAGGGCACACCGGCCTTAATTTTTTGTGGTCGCGAACCATCTACCAGCCAATTGCCACATCTGCAACCCACATCTGCTAACTGCGGCAGATGTGGGGCACCGCACCCGGTACCAGTGGGGCACCGATGCCCAGACAGGGCATACTGCGTTTGCTAGGATGGGTCGATGCCAGACCAGAGTACGACCGAAGATTCCATCGAAAGGCCGGGAGCGCGCGTGCGTCAGGAACTCTCCGTTGCCATGGTGGCCTGCAACGAGGAGGAGAACATCGCCCGGTCGCTGGCCAGCGTGATCGGACTGGCCGACGAGATCAATCTTGTGGACAACGGTTCCACGGATCGCACGCTGGAGATTGCACGGTCGTTCGGGCCCAAGGTCAGGATTTTCGAGGAGCCGTGGAAGGGCTTTGCACGGCAGAAGAATTCCGCAATTGACAAGTCCACGGGCGGCTGGGTGCTGCTGCTGGATGCCGATGAGGTGGTGTCTCCCGAGCTGGCGGCGGAGATCACGGACGCTGCTGGCCGGAGAGCCGGAATATAACGCCTACCGGACGCCACGGCTGAACCTGATCTTCGGGCGCTGGATACGGCACGGGGGATTTTATCCCGACCGCAAGCTGCGGCTATTCCGCAAGGGATCGGCGCGGCTGCCGGAAGACATGGATGTACATGAAACTCCGAAGACCACGGAGGCCGACCGGAGAGCTGCAGCACGACCTGCTGCACTACCAGTATCCTACGCTGGCTCAATACATTGAGCACATGGACCGTTACAGTTCGGCGAGCGTTCCTGGATTGCTGCGCGAGCGGCGGACGAGCCGCTCGCTGGCGGCGTTTCGTGGTCAACATCGTGGTGAATCCGGCGGCGACTTTCTTGAAAAACTACTTCTTCCGGCTGGGATTTCTGGACGGCCGCGAGGGATTGCTGCTGCATCTCTACCACTCGGCGTATGTGAGCTGGAAATATGCGAAGGCCTGGGAAAAAGGGCGAGGGTGAGAGCCCGGGTTCGCAGGTTTCAAAAGTTTCAAGGTTTCAAGGTTGGAAGGTCGAGAGCAAGTCAACAGCCCCACATTCGCCAACTGCGGGCGGATGTGGCCCACCCTGACGATTAAGGATCGGGACCCGTGTTTTTCGTGTTGTTTCGCGCTAGAGTGGGAAGCATCTGAAAGAGAGTGAGTTGAGGATCGCGAAATGATAGAGAAGAAAGCCTCGGTGAATCCAGTGGAGGAAATACTGCGGGAGCGCCGACCGAGTGCGAACGAACGCCGCTGGGCGGAGACTACTCTGGCGGCGGCCTTGGAGCGGCATCCGGAGAAGCCGATCGGCGCGGCCACGGGAACGAATCTGGATGGAAGCGGGGCGGCGCGGTTTACGCACGATTTCAGGAACGCCGGTGCGGCGGCTGTACACCAAGGCGGATCTGCCGGAGGACTGGTCGGAAGAAAAGTACCTGGGATATCCGGGCGAGGCGCCTTACACCCGCGGGATTCACGCCACCGGATACCGGGGGAAGCTGTGGACGATGCGGCAGTTCTCAGGATTTGCCTCGCCTGAGGAGACGAACGAACGCTATCTGTATCTGCTGGAGCACGGGGTTGACGGACTTTCGGTGGCCTTCGACCTGCCGACGCTGATGGGGTATGACAGCGATCATGCTTTCAGCGAGGGCGAGGTGGGCAAGTGCGGGGTAGCCATCGATTCGCTGGAGGATATGGAGATTTTGTTCCGGGGAATCGACCTGGAGAAGACCACGGTCTCGATGACGATTAATTCTCCGGCCAGCGCGCTGTGGGCGATGTACCTGGTGGTGGCCGAGAAGCAGGGGGCGGACTGGAAGAAGATCTCCGGGACACTGCAGAACGACATCCTGAAGGAATACATCGCGCAGAAGGAGTACATCTATCCGCCGGCGGAGTCGATGCGGCTGGTGATCGACACCTTCGAGTTCGGGGCGAGGTACACGCCGCGCTTCAATACGATTTCGATTTCGGGATACCACATCCGCGAGGCGGGTTCGACGGCGCTGCAGGAACTGGCGTTCACGATCTACGACGGGGTGGAATACGTGGAGTGGGCGAAGCGGCGCGGGCTGGACGTGGATGAGTTCGCACCACGGCTGAGCTTCTTCTTCAATTCGCACAATGACTTCTTTGAGGAGATTGCGAAGTTCCGGGCGGCGCGCAAGCTGTGGTATCGGCTGATGAAGGAGCGCTTTGGGGCCAAGCAGGAGCGAAGCTGGCTGATGCGCTTCCACACCCAGACGGCAGGGGTTTCACTGACGGCACAGCAGCCGATGAACAACATCGCCAGGGTGGCGCTACAAGGGTTGGCGGCGGTGCTGGGCGGGACCCAGAGCCTGCACACGGACAGCTACGACGAGGCGCTGGCGCTGCCGACGGCGGAGGCGGCGCGGACCGCGCTGCGGACCCAGCAGGTGATTGCCTACGAGAGCGGAGTGGCGAATACGATCGACCCGCTGGCAGGCTCGTATTTTGTGGAGCGGCTGACGCTGGATATGGAGAACGGAGCGTTTGCGTACTTCGACAAACTGGATGCGATGGGCGGAATGGTGAAGGCCATCGAGCGCGGCTTTCCGCAGAAAGAGATTGCCGAGGCCAGCTACCAGTTCCAGAAGGCGAACGAGGCGCGGGAAAAGATCACGGTGGGAGCCAACGAGTTTGTGATCGAAGAAGAGTCGCCGTCGATTCTCCACATTGGCGAGGGTGTTGGAGAGCGGCAGAAAGCCAAGCTGCGGGCGCTGCGGGCGAGGCGCGACAACCAAGCGGTGCGGCGGGCGCTGGAGGCTCTGAAGCGGCGCGGCAGCAATGACGCCAGACGCGGGTCGGCAGGCGTGGGGAAAAATCTCCGAGGCGAATACCATGCCTTACATCCTGGACGCGGTGCGAGCATATGCGACGGTGGGAGAGATCTGCGCGGCGCTGCGTGAAGTTTATGGGACTTACGAAGAGTCGTCGATTACGTAGAAGTTTCAAGGGTCAAGTTGCAACGGAGCTGAGGCTGGTTTTCTTGTATTGAGTAGTGACGGTAAGTTGCCACTCGACATCGGGCAATGTTTTACAATTCCGCAAACGAGCGTGGCGCGGTATCATGAGAGGCGAGTATTTCAAGTTTATTTGGGGACTCGACGCACCTATATGGCAAACGAAGGCAGAATTCGCGTACTGGTGGCGAAACCCGGGCTGGATGGACATGACCGGGGCGCTAAAGTGATTGCCCGCGCCTTGCGCGACGCGGGCATGGAAGTGATCTACACAGGACTGCGGCAAACGCCGGAGATGGTTGTGAACGCGGCGCTGCAGGAGGACGTGGACGTGATCGGCTTGTCCATTCTCTCCGGCGCGCATAATGCGATTGTTCCGCGGGTAGCGGAGCTGATGAAAGAGCAGAAGATGGACGACGTGCTGGTGCTGGTGGGCGGCATCATTCCCGACCAGGACATTCCGGCGCTGAAGGCGGTGGGAGTGAAGGGCGTATTCCAGCCCGGCACGCCGATGGATGACATTGTGCAGTTCATCCGCGAGAACGTGAAAGCCGCGCGGGGTCCCGCGTAGGAGAGAGCGAGATGTCTCTCCCCGAACAACTGAAGAAGCTGGTGCAATCGACGACGGGACCGGCGCCTTGGTTTTGGGAAACATTCCCCGAGGTGCGCGGCAGCGGTTCGCGGCGTTATCGGTGGCGTTCCATGGCCAGCAGGAAGGCTTGAGCTTCTGGTGACTCTCCATGGCGAGGGCGAGCCGGCCCAGCCTCGCCTGGCGCTGAACACCTTCTGCTGGCCCTTTCCCATCGACACGGAAAAATTGGCGTGTGGTGCCCGGAAGGGCGCACGCTGCGCTTTGCTTGCTTTGAGCCGGACCGGATGCAGACATTCGGCTTCGAGGAGATCGCCGGGTGGTTTCCGGCCTCAAGCGAGCGGATCTATGCCACCACGCCGCCATCGGCGGAGTTCGACGTGAGCACGGAGCTGACGGCTGGAACTCACGCGATCGAGGTGCCGGCAAGCTTCCACGCAGTGGACGAAGTGCTGGCGCCCTGCAACTACAAGGCACTGGAGAAAAGCGATCCAGCATCGCAATCCTTGTCGTCTATCCGCAGGCGGGGCTGGTGGAAGTTCTGCCGCAGAACTGGATCACCCAGGAAACTTACGACGTCGCCAATCACTGGATCACGCGGGCGGCCCGCGATCCGGAGACGCACCGCATCGTAGGGGAGTTGTCGAAGGTCGGATCTTTGAGCTGGCGGAAAACGGAAAAGACTTCGGCCGTTGGCTGTGAGGCGGATCCGGCAGACGCCGTGAGCTCTACGGAGCTGCCGGATCCTGGTTGTGGAATGTGGGCATCTGCCAGACCGTTCTCCTTCGACGCACCCTAGGCCGGGAAACGATAAAAACCGGCCTCCATTCCGTTATATTTCTGTCTTAGAAAGCCTTCCAATCGAAAAGTTTGTCCGGAATCGTGAGCGGCAGAGATTGCCTGTGCTTCCCTCGTTCACTGAGAAGCAGGCGAATGTAGGCTGACTGGCGGGCGTTTGTATGCTGCGCATTGCTTGTTTGCGCGGGCTCGGGTAGGCTGGTGCGTTCGTATCTAGCATCGATCTGGGCGAGGACTGATGAGCGATTTGAAGACTACTTCCCTCGACAATCAACTGACGATGGAGGCGAAGAGCGAAGCACCTCGCTACCTGCGCAATCTTGAGGCGATGCGCGCGCTGGTGGCAGGAGTGCGTGCGGAAGAGGCGAAGATTCGCGAGGGCGGCGGAGCCAGGGCCGTGGAGGC
>CAVZYB010000016.1:0-43074 GCA_963779365.1 uncultured Acidobacteriota bacterium
GAGAAGGAAATCGGCATCGACATTTCCGATCTGCGCTCCAAGACCGGAATGATCACCCTCGACGAGGGCTACGCGAACACCGGCTCCTGCCAATCGGCCATCACCTACATCGATGGCGACAAAGGTATTCTGCGATACCGCGGCTACCCCATCGAACAGCTGGCGGAACATTCGACCTTCGTGGAAACCGCCTGGCTCTTGATCGGCGGGAGGCTCCCGAACGAACAAGAGCGGGCTCGCTTCTCGTCGCTTTTGACCAAGCACGAGATGATCCACGAGAGCATGCGCAACCATTTCGAGGGTTTTCCCAACAACGCGCCTCCGATGGCCATCTTGTCGGCGATGATCAACGCGATCGGCTGTTTCGATCCCGAAGTGCTGGGATACGAAGACGAATACAACTTCGAAGAGAGCGCCGCGCGCCTGATTTCGCAAGTGCGGTCCATCGCCGCGGCGACCTACAAGATGAGCATCGGGCATCCCATGATGTACCCGCGTCCCGACTTCGCCTACGTCGAAAACTTTTTGCACATGATGTTTTCGGTGCCCTACGGACATATCACGCCCGACCCTGACGTGGCCCACGCGCTGAACCAGTTTTTGATTCTGCACGCCGACCACGAGCAGAACTGCGGCACATCCACCGTGCGCATGGTGGCAAGTTCCGGCGCGAACATGTTTGCGTCCTGCGCCGCGGGCGTGAACGCACTCTGGGGGCCATTGCACGGCGGCGCCAACATGGCCGTGATCGAGATGTTGGAGGAGATTCACAAGTCCGGAATTTCCCCGAAGGACTACATGGAGAAGGTGAAGGAGAAGGGCTCCAACCTCCGGCTCATGGGTTTCGGGCACCGGGTCTATCGCAATTTCGACCCCCGTTCGCGCATCCTGCAGAAGACCGCCGACGTGATCCTGGCGAAGCTCCACATCGACGATCCGCTCCTGGACATCGCGCGGAAGCTGGAGGAAACGGCGCTCAAGGACAGTTACTTCATCGAGCGCAAGCTGTATCCCAACGTGGACTTCTATTCGGGCATCATCCTGCGGGCGATCGGCATTCCGGTGAACATGTTCACCGTCCTGTTCGCCATCGGGCGGATGCCTGGCTGGATTGCCAATTACAAGGAGATCCACGACGCGACGCGGCTGAAGATCAACCGCCCGCGCCAGATCTACACCGGCGAGCTTAAGCGAGACTACGTACCCCGCGAAGAGCGCGGCTGAGGAACGGCTCAGCCCGGGGATGACCCTGGGCTGAGACTCGCGGGACAATCATCGCTGGAGCCGCATCCTTCCTTGCTGTTCTGCTACCCCGGGCAGCTCAATCTATTTAATCCAGATGGGCAACGCCTCCATCGCTGCATGATTCTCATTCACGAAGCTCTGGCAGGAGGTTTGCCGCCAAGACGCCTGTATCTGATTTCATTTTTCATTTCCGCGGAACGGCTTGCGGGTTGTAGTTCGCGGCTCCGGCGCAAACCAGACAGCCGGGCGAGCCTCCTGCACGACGTAAAGACTCTTTAACCCGGCACATATCCATGCAAGTCAGCCACAAGGAGGAACCATGCCGAACTTTACAGGCCAGTTGAAAGGCACTAACGTTTCACAGACATTCGTTTCCTGCAATGACACGCCTGGGCACCAATTGATACTGAGGGCAGGAACCGCACAACAGAGTCTGCAGCGACCCTCTATTCAACAACACGAGACACAACTCCTGCAGCAGCGCGGACGTCAAGAACGGCAACGGGCACGAACATGGTTACTTCGTGAACGAGCACGCCAACGGCGACCGCGAGGGTGGAGAGTACGAGGGCACCGTCACCATGAAGAACGATAAGGTGTCCTTCGAAGGAACGTGGAAGTACACGCACGGCACGGGCCAGTTCGCCGGCATCTCCGGCAATGGCAAGTTCAAGGGACACATGACCTCCCCTAGCGAATCTGAAGTCTCATTTGAAGGCAACTATGAACTCAAGGCGGGCTCGCGTGCGGCATAAACGTATGCTGCGTGACGCAACAAGAAGGAGCGGTGCCGGCCGCTCCTTATTCGATGAGAGCCACTCGGTTGGCCACTATTCAAGTTGAGCGGAGTAGTAGGTTCGCCGGCGTAACTGGCCTTCTGCGTTCCGGACTGAAAACGCACGGCACCGCGAGCATGGCAACGCTAGCTCGGGTAAGATGGCGTATGCGCATTCAGCTCTTGTCCGACTTGCACACCGAGGATTACGAATTTCCAGTGGATTTCCTCTCCGGTGGAGAGGTGCAGTTTCCGGGTGCGGACGTGCTCGCGCTCTGCGGCGATATCGTTGCCGTCGATGGCCAGGGCGAGGAACAGGTTCGCAGCGTCTTCGAATTCCTCTCGCGCCAGGCCAAGCATGTGCTCTTTGTGCCGGGCAACCATGAATATTGGGGAACCAAGGCGAAACCAGGCACGGCTGAGCACAGCGAGCGTATTCTGCGCTCTTGTATCGACCCGCTGCCTAACATGCAATACCTGAACAATGATGAGACCGTGGCCGGAGGCGTGCATTTTCTCGCCGGTACCATGTGGTTTCCCGACGACCGGTTGAACCAGTTGTATGAGAAGCACTGGCCGGATTTCGAGAACATCTCAGGGCTCAATGAGTGGGTGTACGAGTACAACCGGGCGTTTGTTGCGCTGGCGGGCAAAGCTACGCCCGAGACGGTGGTTTTGACTCATCATCTGCCCTCTGAGCGAAGCGTAGCTCCGCAGTTCCGGGAGAGCGACTGGAATCGCTTTTTCGTCTGCGATATGAGCCGCGTCATCACGGAGCGCAAGCCCCGGCTTTGGCTGCACGGACACACCCACTGCTCGCTGGACTATCAATACGAAGCGACCCGCGTGATCTGCAATCCGTTTGGGTATTCGTGGGAGCATAATGCGGACTTTGCGACAACCGTAGTCGACATTTGAGCCCGCGAAAAAGGTTCCATGAAAGATTTGTTTCTGCAAGCCGCCATTGAAGAAGCCCGGCAGGGGATGCGAGAAGGTGGAATCCCCATCGGCTCTGTTCTTGTACACGGTGGCAAGATCATCGGCAAGGGTCACAATCGCCGGGTCCAGCAGGGGAGTGCAATCCTGCACGGCGAGATGGACGCGCTGGAGAGCGCCGGACGCCGGCCCGCCTCCGTCTACCGGGAGTCGGTTCTTTACACGACCCTCTCCCCGTGCTCCATGTGCTCAGGAGCCATTCTCTTGTACGGAATCCCCCGGGTGATGATCGGCGAGAATCGGACATTCCTGGGCGAGGAAGAACTTCTCCGCTCCCGAGGCGTTGCCGTCGAGGTATTGCAAAACGAAGAGTGCATCCGGCTTATGGCGGAGTTTATCCGGCAGAATCCCACGGTATGGAATGAAGATATTGGAGTGTGAGATCCAAGCTCCGGATGGAGGCTAGAGGGACTGCGCAGAGGGTTACGCTCTCCAGCTTACCTACCTCGCGTCCTGATGCCGAAGGAGGGTTGCTGGATGATCTCGCAATCTGTTCTGTAATGCCACGCTCTCGGGGTCCGGTGCATCCAAGTGCAACGTGAATTTGTTTTACCGGTGATCCTTAGATTCAGCGGCGAATGAACGTCCGCAGGCCCGGACGGCTCGTTTTAGAATCGTTTCGCAACTCTCATTTTGTACCGGTGTTTACTTCAGAGATGTTGCGAAGCAAGAACCAACGCAGTGAATCTGCGGGGCCAACCGTGACAACCGAGACATCCGTCAGGTGAGCACGTTGCCGTCCGGTAACAGCAGTTCACGCTGATCAGCCAGCCTCCTCCACCAGCCCTGCATGGGGCGCGGAACCAACTGGCTCGGGTTAGAATTCTTTTCGTGGCGATAAAGAGCTGGCTTCCCACGTTCGGATCGGGGTTAGACTCGATCTGTTATTCGGGCCAGCGGGGCGACCGGGCTTTATCCGGCAATTACGTGCACACAAGGAGACAGAAATCGATGAAGCGATTTATGACGATTACCGCAATGCTGGCTCTGAGCACCGGGATGATGGTGGCTCAGGATGGCGCAACGCTGTACAAGAAGTGCGCGATGTGTCACGGCGCCAATGGTGAAGGCAAAATGGGACCGTCCATCGCGGGCAAGGACGTGACCGATGTTCTGACCAACGGTGGCAAGAAGGCTCCTCACACCGGGCACTTTGCCGGACTCACCGACGATCAGATCAAGACGCTTGCGGAGTATGTGAAGAGCCTGAAGTAGTCTCTTTGAGCCACTACGTCCCAAGGTCGGTCGGTCCTCGACTGGCCTTTCTTCTTTCCGGACCGTCGGCGATTCGCCGAGCTAATGCGAGTCCCAAGACTGCACTCTCCTACAAACTAACCTTAACCCGCTCAGAATTCGAAAAGTTTGTCACTGTTTGCGCTATTCTGTTTGGGCATTTGCTGCCGGCGTGGCCTCAACGGAGAAAAACTGGGCAATGCCGCTATCGTTTCCACAAAGAAGGCGTAGCAGAAAGGAGCTTCACCATGAGTACGAACCGTCAGATCATGCCAATCACGAATCTGCGGATAGACCCGGCCATACTCTCTCGGGCTCAAGGGTGTTTACTCGGTCAACTTGCCGGAGGCGCCTTGGGCGGAATGGTGGAGTTTCAACGTCCGGATGAGGTTCGCCGCGAACATCCAAGCGGCATTCGCGAGCTTGCCGATGGAGGTACCTGGGGGACGGTAGCCGGGCAGCCGACCGACGATTCCGAGATGGCTCTGATGCTGGCCCGGTCGTTGGTGAAACACAGGCGATACGACGCCGAGGAAGCACGCAAGGCGTACGTTTTCTGGTTGGAATCCGACCCTTTTGACTGCGATCCCACTGTCTCCTGCGGGCTTCATGATGATCCCGACCCATTTAGCCAATCCAACGGTGCGATGATGCGGATCAGTCCGCTAGGCATCTTCGGGGCAAACTACGACCTGCGGCAAGTCGCCGCCTGGGCACGCCGGGACGCGGCGTTGACCCATCCCCGCCCGATTTGCCAGCAGGCCAACGCACTTTTTGCCATGGCCATCGCACACGCTATCTCGACCGGAATTGGGGCTCAGGATTTGTACCGGCAGATTAAAATCTGGGCGAAGGAGATGCGGGTGGATGATGCCTTGATTAAGGCAATCAACGCCATCTCCCCTGCACCATCGAGCGATTGCCTCCACCAACGAGGCTGGGTTCTGGCCAGCTTCCGCAATGCGTTGTGGCAGCTCCTCTACGCTCCAAACCTGGAAGAAGGCGTGGTCGGTACCGTCATGTGCGGCGGAGACACGGGCACCAATGCGGCGGTTGCTGGTGCACTCCTAGGCGCGGTGAACGGCACTGACGCCATCCCTGCGCAGTGGATCGAGAAGCTTCTCAGCTGCCGCCCGTCCGCCGGACTACCACAAGTCAGGCGTCCACGACCGGAGTGTTTTTGGCCAGTGGATACGCTAGTGTTGGCGGCGCAGTTGGTTTGCGGTAGCTTGGACTGAGATGGAAACGCCGGACGATGGAGGTCTTTCGCTCATGCATTACATACTCTTCTACGACGTCGTGGAAGATTACGTAGAAAGACGAGCGGCGTTCCGCGAAGCGCATTTGAAGCTCGCAGAACAGGCGCGCGAACGAGGAGAACTCGTCTTGGCTGGGGCACTCGAAGACCCGACGGATGGCGCGG
The DNA here is from genome assembly GCA_963779365.1 of uncultured Acidobacteriota bacterium. Taxonomy (GTDB): domain Bacteria; phylum Acidobacteriota; class Terriglobia; order Terriglobales; family Acidobacteriaceae; genus TOLSYN. Next base: position 5,673 of record CAVZYB010000016.1, read on the forward strand.
TTCTGATCTTCCGCGGGGAATCACCCGAGGTAGCGGCGGCATTCGCCGAGGCTGACCCCTATGTGAGAAACGGACTGGTAACGGCATGGGTGGTGCGGAAGTGGGCGACCGTCATCGGAGAGGGATCATCCGGGCTGCACTCGGCGTAGGGCGGCCGTCGAAACGGTCACGCCGTCGCTGGGCGATGATGGCCAGTGGAGGATATCCGGGTATTACATCCGGTAGACTCGTGTTATCGCGATCTCGCTCCTGAGACCTCCATTTCGAAGGTGCGTCCACTGTGATTCATTCCCGCGCGGTCGGCGCGATCCCTCATAGGTCAGGTAGATGCCGAGAAACAGCGCAATGCCGGTGTACAAAGCGAAGAACTGCTCGTAGTGGGGCCCCGTAAGAAATATCCCGGACGCCGCCTCTGGCGACAGAAACAGCAAGAGCACGCCTTTGGTCAGCAATAACCATCCGGTGACGGTGACAACGACCGGAAGCATCCCGCCCGACCAGACGTTGTGGCTGAGAACCATCGCCAACCCTGCGGCCACAGCGATCAAACTGACTACGAACAGCACCGGCGGATTGTGCATGAGCGCAGTCATCGAGTCCACGGTCGCTTGCTTGTGCGTAAGCATTGCGAGCGAGATGAGGATCAGATAAAGTCCGATTAACCTGCCAAGAAATGTGGTTCGTGGCGGCATTTTGTCCTCCGAATACGGATCAAGTGAGCCAACTGCAACTACCCTTCCGCTAAGTCGCTCAGGCTCCATTTGTTTCCGAAGTCGATGCCGAGCAATGTCAACCAACCAAGAAGAAGTCTTACAGTTGTGTTTAAGGCGGCATTGCCAGGGTAGCCGCATCGTACCCCTTATCGGATGAGGAGGCAATCGGGAAAACCGGTCGCGACTCCCCCGGGGTCGATAACCAGGACCGAGCCACACCCATTTTCCTGGTTAAAGGCTGTGAAAACCATGCCGATATTGTCCATGAGGCTGCAGCGGGTTACTAAGCTGAGATTCCGCTGGTGCACTTTGGCGATTACTTTCGTAAATTGACCGCGCGGCCAGCTCCCGATATCTTCGTCTCCGGATGGCAAATCTATGAAAATACTCGTTGCCGATGACTCGCCGCTCTACCGGAACATGCTGCAGGGTTTGCTTGAGACCTGGGGCTACGAAGTCGTGCTTGCGGTGAATGGCCATGAGGCACGATTCATCCTCGACAGCGATGACGCACCTCATCTGGCTATTTTGGATGTCTCCATGCCGTTGATGAGCGGACTTGAACTCTGCGCGCGGATTCGTGGGCGCAAGCAAGGCTATGTGTACACGATTTTATTAAGTGGAGATGATGACGAAGGAAATGTCCTCCAGGGATTTGAGTTTGGAGCGGACGACTATCTGTGCAAGCCGTTCAAGCAATATGAGCTGAGAACCCGGCTGAAGATCGGCGAGCTGGCGGTTCGAAGCCACGAAGAAGTAGCTGAGATGCATGATGCACTGAAATTCGAAGCTTCGCATGACCCCTTGCTGCGGATTTGGAACCGCAGAGCCATCATCGAGCTATTAGACAAAGAACTGAGTCGGGCAAGGCGATCCCAGACATCCCTCAGCGTCCTGGTCGCCGATCTTGATAACTTCAAACATATCAATAATATCCACGGTTCTCTTGCCGGCGATGAGGTGCTCCGCAGCGCAGCGGAAAGAATCTCCTCCGTCGTGCGCCACTGCGATCACATCGGCAGATACGAGGGCGGGCAGTTCCTTGTGGTCCTGCCCAACTGTACTGCCGAAGCAGCGCGGGAGGTGGCCGAGCGGCTGCGGCAAGGCATCGCCGAAGGACCTATCGTCAACGCGATCGAAATTACCGTGAGCATTGGCATATCCCAATGGCGCTCCGGTCAAGTCGTCCGCGATGTCCTCCACCGCGTTGAGATCGCGCTGGGTCACGCAAAGCAGAACGGGCGTAATCGCGTAGAGGTGGAGAATGCCGACATTTTGACCGCGTCCAAAGTGTAGAGAACCTGCAGTAGCCGACAGCGGCAAAACAAGACCCCTGCGATCTGTATGAAAACGCATTCTTCAGGCATATTGCAGGCGCTTCCCGTTCTCGCTTGCCGTTCTGAATCTACTTCTTATAGTACTCAGCGTTCTTCGCCGCAAACTCCTTCTTGTCGTCCGGAAGCTCGTCAGCCGGAAAGATCGCCTCCGCCGTACAGACCGAGACGCAAGCTCCGCAATCCATGCACTCGGCAGGGTTAATGTACAACTGAGTTGCCCCGGCGAAGGCGGCTTCGTCTTTGGTGGGGTGAATGCAGTCGTTCGGACAAGCATCGACACACAGCGCGAGTTTGGTGCAGCTATTAACGATTACATGAGCCATTGTGGTGTTCCCTCGTGCTTATCATTGCAGAGCCCATCGCACACATCTAGGACTAAAGTCACAGCCGGCACGACTGCCGCTCACGAGCCAAATTTCCAGCCTGAAGCGATGGGTTTGTTGTGCTGTTGTAAGCTGGGGCGGACGCGCCGCGGAGCTTTCGGGGAAACTATGGATTGCAAATCCATGAAGAATACGGCATGGTTGTGAGATGCAGAATCTGGAGGCTGAAAGCTTGCCAAGGAAGTCGGATGGTGCGTTTGACCGGACGATATTCGACGCGATTCCGATCCCCGCGTTCGTGGTGGATGACGACGTGCAGATATTGGAACTGAACGTTGCGGCTGCCCAATTCTGCGGCCAAACCCGCGAGGGAGTGTACCAACGCCGAGGCGGCGAGGTACTGCATTGCTTGCACTCCACCGATGTAATTGAGGGATGCGGCAGAGGCCCGGCCTGCGGTCAGTGTGTCATTCGCAATGCGGTGGTGAAGTGCCTCGAAGGACAAACCGTCAGCCGTAAGGTCATGAATCTCCAGCTCTCTCCCGAACTGGCCTTGCAGGATCTGCAAATCCTGATCACCGCCAGCCCGATGCAAAACAGTGGTGAGAATCGGGCCTTGGTAATGGTCGAGGACATCACTGAAATCTCCACGCTGAAGAGCCTCATCCCAACCTGCATGATGTGCAAAAAAGTCCGCGACGACAAGCAGTTCTGGACAACCTTGGAAGAATATTTCCACGAGCACGCCGGGGTGGACTTCTCGCACGGGATCTGCCCGGCTTGCGCCGAGAAGCATTACCCGGAGTTCTACCAGAAGCGCGATTGACCGCCGCGCTCCTGGCCGCTACCCTGCGCCTATTCGCTGCTATTCAATGACGAGTAGCAGGTCTTTGGATTCCACATGCTGGCCGGCCTTCACAAGCACCTGCTTTACCGTTCCCGCTACCGGCGAATAGACGGTGCTTTGCATCTTCATGGCCTCCATCACCAACAGGCGGTCTCCCTTTTGAATTTTCTGGTTGAGTTCGATCGCCACGGTGGAAACCACGCCGGGGATGGGCGCGCCGATCTGTCCCGGATGTCCGGGGTCGGCCTTGGGCCGCAGCGGCGCTTTGGCGTCCAGCTTGCGGTCGCGAACGGTGACTTCGCGAGGCTGCCCGTTCAGTTCGAAGAAGACGGTGCGCGTGCCGTCGGGATGCGGCTCTCCCACGGTCAGAAACTTGATGATCAGCGCCTTGCCGGGTTCGAGTTCGACATTGACCTCTGAAGCAGGCTCCATGCCGTAGAAGAACTGCGGGGTTGGAAGCACGTCCACGTCGCCCCAGATGGCGATTGCGGGCGAACTTCACGAACACATCGGGATACATCAGGTAGCTGAGCACCTCATCGTGGGAAGGATGGCGGCCGATTTTCTTTTCCACAGCGAGCTGCGGTTTCGGCGAGGTCAACCTTGGGAAGATGCGCGCCCGGGCGTCCGCGCTGCGGCTTGGCCCCGCGCAGGATGATCTTCTGCAGCTTCTTCGGCCAGCCGCCCTCAGGCTCGCCGAGCGATCCCATGAACATCTCAATGACCGAAGTTGGCAGCGTGAGGTTGTGATCGGGAGTGAGGCGGCCGAACTGCTCCATGGTCATGTCGTGGTTCACCAGGAAGATCGCCATGTCGCCGACGACTTTGCTGGACGGCGTGACTTTGACGATGTCGCCAAAGGCCATGTTGACGTCGGCGTAGGTGCGCGCAATCTCGTGCCAGCGCGGGCCAAGCCCCATGGATTCGGCCTGCTCCTTGAGGTTGGTGTATTGGCCGCCGGGCATCTCGTGGATGTAGACCTCGGCGGTGCCGGCCTTGGGACTGGTATCGAATGGCAGCGTAGTACTCGCGCACCACCTCCCAGTAGTCGGCGCACTGGTTGAGCGCGTCGAGATCGACTCCGGTGTCGCGCTCGGTGTGGGCCAGGGCGGCGACCACGGAGTTCAGGTTGGGCTGGCTGGTCTGTCCGCTCATGGAGGCGATGGCGCCGTCGGCGATGTGCACGCCGGCTTCGGCGGCCTTCAGAATGGAGGCGGCGTTCATGCCGCTGGTATCGTGGGTGTGGAAGTGGATCGGGATGCCGATCTCCTGGCGCAGCGCCTTCACCAGCTTCTCGGCGGCGTAGGGACGGCACAGTCCCGCCATGTCCTTGATGGCCAGGATATGCGCGCCCATGCGCTCCAGCTCCTTGGCCATGCGAACGTAGTAGTTGAGCGAATACTTGTCGCGCGCGCGGGTCGAGAATGTCGCCGGTATAGCAGATGGCGGCTTCGCAGACGGAGTCGGTCTTGCGCACGGCTTCCATCGAAGCCTTCATGTTCGGCAGCCAGTTCAGCGAGTCGAAGATGCGGAAGATGTCGATGCCCTGCGCGGCGGCTTCCTGGATGAACTCCGCCACCACGTTATCGGGGTAGGCCGTGTAGCCGACGGCGTTGGAGGCGCGCAGCAACATCTGAAAACAGATGTTGGGAATGGCTTCGCGAAGCTGCCGCAGGCGGGCGAACGGAGTCCTCATGCAGAAATCGCATGGCTACGTCGAAGGTCGCGCCGCCCCACATCTCCAGGCTGAACAGATTGTGCAGGCGATGGGAGACGAAGTTGGCGATGGCCATCATGTCGTAGGTGCGGACGCGGGTGGCCAGCAGCGACTGGTGGGCATCGCGAAACGTGGTGTCGGTGAGCAGCAGCCGCTTCTGCGAACGCGCCCATTCGGCCAGACCTTGCGGGCCGAGGCGTTGCAGAAGCTGGCGCGTTCCCTCGGGCGGAGCGGCGGAGATGTGCGGCGGCAGCGGCGCGGGATCCGAGCCGCTTGGGGCGCGGCTTGCCCGCCACCGCCGGATTGCCGTTCACGATCACATCGCCAAGATAGGCGAGCAGGCGGGTGGCACGGTCGCGTTTGTGGGCGAAGCGGAAGAGCGCCGGGGTCTCCTCGATCCAGCGGGTGGTGACCTGGCCGGCCTGGAACTCCGCGCTGTTGACCACGTTTTCCAGGAAAGGGATGTTGGTCTTCACGCCGCGCACGCGGAACTCGCGCAGGCTGCGGTCCATGCGCTGGCAAGCCTGCGGGAAGTCGCTGCCCCAGGCCGTGACCTTCACCAGCAGAGAGTCGTAGTACGGGCGTGATGACCGCGCCGCCGTAGGCCGAGCCGCCATCCAGCCGGATGCCGAATCCGGCCGGCGAACGGTAGGTGGAGAGCTTGCCGTAATCCGGAACGAAATTGTTGGCCGGGTCCTCGGTGGTAATGCGGCACTGCATGGCGTAGCCGTAGAGCGGAATCTTCTCCTGCGCGGGCAGCTTCATCTGCTCGCCGTGCAGCGAGAGACCCTGCGCAACCTGGATCTGGGCGCGCACCAGGTCGATGCCGGTCACCATCTCGGTGACCGTATGTTCCACCTGAATGCGCGGGTTGACCTCGATGAAGTACCACTCGCCGGAATCGGCATCGACCAGGAACTCGACCGTGCCGGCGTTGTAGTAGCCGGCGGTGCGGGCCAGTTTGACGGCAGCCTCGGCCAGCGCGGCGCGAATCGCCGGATCGAGCGAAACCGCGGGCGCAACCTCGACCACCTTCTGATGGCGCCGCTGCACCGAGCAATCGCGCTCGTAGAGGTGGAGGATGTGGCCGTGACGATCGCCTAGAATCTGAACCTCGATGTGGCGGGCGCGGCGCACAAAGCGCTCCATGAACACCGCGTCGTTGCCGAAGGCGGCAGCCGCTTCGCGGCGGGCTTCCTCCAGCTTGCCCGCGAACTCGGCGGGCTTATCGACCACCCGCATGCCGCGGCCGCCGCCGCCGAAGGCCGCTTTGATGATGAGCGGAAAGCCAATTTCAGCGGCGGTCTTCTCCGCCTGTTTCGGGTCCGTCACCGGCTCCTCGGTGCCGGGAACCACCGGAATGCCAGCCTTTTGCGCCAGCCGCCGCGCCGCGGTTTTGTCGCCGAGCAGGTCGAGCAACGTCCGCGCTGGGGCCGATAAAGGTGATCCCCGCGCGTTCGCAGGCGCGCGGCAGCGCCGGATTCTCCGAGAGGAAGCCATAGCCGGGATGGATCGCATCGACGCCCTTTTCCTGCGCGAGCGAGACGATGCCTTCGACATCAAGGTAGGCCTCCACCGGGCCTTTGCCGGCGCCGATCAGGTAAGCTTCGTCGGCCTTGAAGCGGTGCAGGGCGAGGCGGTCTTCCTGCGAAAAGATGGCTACCGTGCGCAGGCCGAGTTCGTTGGCGGCGCGAAGAATGCGAATGGCGATTTCGCTGCGATTGAGAGCTAGAAGTTTTTTCATTTGTCACTACCGACCGAGTGGTTGAGAAAAGAAGATATCAGAATGTGGCAACGGAGAGGAAATCCGAGCCGCGAAGTTGCTCGGCGGCAACTCCGCGCCTCATTCATTCTAACGTGTATTCAGCTTGTCGAGTGCTTGCTTCAATTTTTCCAGTTTCTGCCCGGCTTCGCCGAGCTTACCTTCCGAGGTCAGGCGCTGATAGTCGGCGAGGTCTCGCCCTGCTTCCATGATGAGCCCGTTGCGATCCTCTGCGGGTTGAGGCGCAGTGGACGGCGCCGATGGGCGTGGCGCGGCTTCGGTGGGAGCAGCCGCAGGCGCTCAGCGACGAAGCCGATCCGCCGAAAAGTCCAGCCATTGCCGACTCGAACGTCGGCCCGTAGGCCAACCGGTCCTGCAAGGCGAGTACGACCAGGCGCAACTCCGGCATCGGACTGCGCTCGGCCTGCAGGTAAATCGGCTCAGCATACAACAGCGCGCGTCCGGTCGGAATCACCAGCAGGGTTCCACGGCGCACGTGCGAGCCTTGCTGATTCCACAGCGTCAACTGCCCGGAGAGCTGCGCGTTCTGATCGATGCGCGCCTCGATCTGCAGCGGCCCGTCCACCAGCTTGGTCTTCGGAAAATTGTAGACCACTGATTTGCCGTAGTGGGCGCCGTCGCTGCGCCCGGCGATCCAGCCAATCAGATTGTTGCGGTTGGCTGGCGTGAACGGCAGAATCTCCGCGAACTCCGCCCCGGTTTCGTCCGGCAGTTTCATCAGCACGAAATTCGGCTGCATCGTCTGGGTGGTTTGCTCGCCGCCCTCGCTCAAGCCAACTTCGGTGGCCACCGTCCACAGATCGTCACGGTTGTAGAATGCTCCGGTATCGGTCATGTGATACAGGCCGTACACTTCTGCCTGCAGTTTGAGCAGCAACTCCGGATAGCGCACGTGTTTGCGCAGCCCCGGCGGCATCGCGGAGGCGTCCTTGAAGAGGCTCGGAAAGATGCTCCGGTAGGCCGCAATGATCGGGTCCTCTTTATCGAAGACATAAAACGTGGTGGTGCCATCGTAGGCGTCCACCACCACCTTCACGCTGTTCCGCATGTAGTTCACGGAATTGCCACCGAGATGGTAATGGCTCGAGTACGGATAAGTGTCTGCAACCGTGAAGGCATCCATGATCCACGACAATCGGCCATCTTCGCCGAGCACGATGTACGGGTCCGTATCGAAGGTGAGCAGCGGCGCCAGGGTGGTTACGCGATCGCGCACGTTGCGCCGCATCAGCAACCGGCTATTCTCGTTCACGTCATCGCTGAACGGCAGCTTCCCGAGATCGCCGCGGTCGAGCGCAATGATGATGCGGCGCAGAAAACCTCCGATGCGGATGCCGCCATTGCCCTCGTACGAAGTGAGGCTGTTGGTGGGGCCTTGCGGGTAGTCGAACTCCTGCTGACGCGTCTTCACGTAAACATCGGTGTTGGTCAGCTCGCCAAAATAAATCTGCGGGCGCGTCACACTAAGACCGCGCACTGTGCTCTGGACCGGCATGTTGCTGAGAAACAGCGTGGGCAGCCCCTCGGAGGTAAACCCGTTGACCGGATTCATGGTGATGCCGTAGCCGTGGGTGTAGATGAGCTTCTCGTTGATCCAGTTGCGGCTGCTCTCCGGAAGTTTGTCGACGTTCAGTTCGCGGGCGGCGAGCATCACCTCGCGGGTGACACCGTCGATTTCATAGCGATCGATGTCGATGTCAGGAAAGTCATAGTAGGTGCGGATTTCCTGGATCTGGCGCAGCGTGTCCTGCAGAGCGCGCCAGTCCCATAGGCGAATGTTCTGCAGGGTCACCTGATTGTTCGCCGCGTCGGCCGCCTCGACGGTGGTCTCAGCTGGAAACTCACGCTGGGTAAACTGGTCCAGCCCGTAGGCCTGACGCGTCAATTCGATGTTGTGGGCAATGTAGGGCTGCTCGCGAACCAGTTCGTTCGGCTTGACGATAAAGCTGCCGACGTACCAGCCGACTACCTGAACCGCAAGAAAGCAGACCACGGCGGGAAGAGTCGCTTCGATCAGCCTTCGCCCACGCGGCAGCACGGACATCGCGTTGGCGGCTGCGATCAGCGCTCCGAGAACGAGCGCCACACAGACGACCAGTGCTTCCAGTCAGGGTAACGTGCGCGTCCACGTACGTCACCCCGCTGAAGACGGTGTGGTCCTCGAACAACTGCGCGAATCGGCTGATGTACAGGCGCACCGCGAAGATCAGCAACAGAGACGCGAAGGCAATGGAAAAGCCGCGCCAAGGCAAAGGAATGTAACTGTCGCGTTGTCCCTCAAGCGCCCGCGTGCCGCCCGTCATCAGGATGAAGAAAACGGCGAGCAGACAGACAATGACAGCCATAGACAGCAGCCATCCGCTGATGAGCTGCCATGCCGGAAGGGTAAACAGATAAAAATTCAGGGGACGGCCGAGGATCGGATCCATCACTCCACCCGAGGCGCGCGGCGCATACCAATAAAGCGCCAGCGTCGGCCACTCCGCTACCATACCGGTGCCAGTCAGAGCGGCGATAATCAGCGCGGCAACGGGTCCGACGAAGCGCAGAACAGTATCGACCGGCAGGGTTACTGGTTGCCCGCCCATCAGAATCGTGTGGCTGGCCGGCAGGCCAGCGAAGGCCGCCCGCTTCAGTGCCAGAAACGATCCGTACAGAATGGCGAATGTGGCCGCGGCAAAACCCGCAAAGACCGCTCCGCGTAGGCTCAGAGTCTTCCAGAACACGTCCCCATAGCCAAGCGACCCGAACCACAGCGCGTCGACATAATAGGACAACGCTGTCCGGCCTGCGAGAAAAACGACAAATAGGAGGACGAGAAGCCAAACTAGGCGGCGGCGACGCTGCTGCGGCGGCGGCGTATGCGGCCAATTGATTGTCTTCGGCATTATTTACCCCGGTCTACCTGGCATTCCGTTGCCGAAATCCTAAGCCACGGTATTGTACAGTTCCTGGAGTAGAGTCACCACCTTGCGGCAATACCGCGCATGGTTGGCGGCCGAATCAGCCACTCATCCGGCCCTGCCAGGCGGCTGATCGCGCCATCCAGACCCGCGGTTGGAGGCTGCGAAAAATTGTGGCATCTTTTTTCGATTCGGGTCATCCAACATCACCCAGTACTAGGAAAGGGACGCTGGCTTTGGGAACGAAATGCGATTTATGCAAGCGGAATGAACGTCTCGGAGCGGAGCCACTGTGCGCGATCTGCTGGGAGGCGGTGACACGAGTGGCATGGGCACAGCTTCGGATCGATGCGGCAAGAACCCTCGAACTATTGAAGGCAGCAGCGCGGCCAAACGAATCGATGTGGACGAGTATCGAAGCGCGTACCCGGGCTTGAAACCAAGAACATCAGCCTAAGATTTGCCGAGCGGCTCGCTCTCCGGTTGCGATGGCCCCGTGCACGGTTCCATGATGTCCGGCGTCGTTGGTCGCCTCGCCAGCGAAGAACAGGGTGTCTGCTACAGACTCTGCCAGCGCGGACTGCGCGCCATCGCCGCCAACACCCACGTAGCTGTAAGAGCCGCGCGCATACGGGTCCGAATGCCAATCGTGCACATGCCAACTCTCTAGCATCGCCTCCAGCCTGAACCGCGGGACCGCAAAAATGGAAGTGAGCGATTCCAGTGCCTTGTCCCGGATAAACCAGTCCGGCCTGCCGCTCAGGCGCTCCCCGCGACGGGAGGCAGCCCAACCGGTCAGCATCGGCGCCGAAGTTATCCGCGTCCACCAGGTCGGAAACCACTCCTGATGCGAAAAGACAAAACCCAGATCGCGCAGCGCACCCGGCTCGCAGCCACCCACCGCTTCCTGCTCCCACCACCGCTCGCGGAAGATCAACGAAACCCGGATCGTCTGCCCCATGTAAAGCAGAAGCAACGCCGACTCCTTCTCCAGCAATAAGGGATCGAAGCGTACCGCGCCGGGAGCTTCCGGCGGAGCCTGCAGCACCCCGAGCGGAAGCGTAACGATGGCCCGTGGAGCGGTGAACTCGACCGTCCCGCCCTCCGTCTGCGCTTCGACCCGAACCTGATGCTCCGCCCAGTGCACCACTCGTACGGCGGTGTTGCAGCAGATTTGGACGAATTCGGGAGGCAGCGCATCCTTCAGCACCTGCAGCAGCGACTCATAGCCGCGCAGCAAGCGGAACGAGCGGTGGCCTTCCACCTCCTTTTCGGCCTTCCGGCTGCGTACCAGGGAGTGCACACTGATGCGTTCGGCAAGCGCCCCATGAAATCCCTCGATGTATTCCAGCCCCCACAATTTGGCGGCCTCCTCACCCTTTTCGTTGAGGTTGAGAAAGTTGGCGAAGGAGTGGTCCGGTCCGCCGTCGGTCAGCTTTTCCAGAATGCTTTTCGTGTGCGCAAAAAAGTCTTGGCTCCGCTGTAATCGTCCGTCCGCGTAGATCCATTGCGAACCGGTAAACTCACGCACTTCTAGATGCGCGGAGCCTACTAGGTCGCAGATTTCATGCGGCCGTCCGTGGATGAACTCGGCGCCGAGTTCCACGGGCACGCCGTTTTCCGCCTGAATCGTCCAGACCCGCCCACCGATGCGATTGCGTGCTTCCAGGATAAGAACGTGCAGCCCGGCTTCGGCAAGCCGTCGGGCGGCGGCGAGGCCCGCCACTCCCGCGCCTATCACGATAACGTCTGCCGATCCAGCCGTCGCCGATCCAGTCGTCATGGCGATTGGATACTTGGAATGCCCCAGACGCAGCAGACATTTTCAGTGGTGCCGCCTGATGAGCCTCTGTCCAGAGCCCAGAGCTACTGCTGTCCTGCCACCGGCATCGGAGTGCGGCTGGCTATGCCAGGTATGGTTACCGGCAGATGACCGCGGGCAGGCATTTCGCCGAAGAGGAATTTCACCGCGCTCAGTTCGGAGTCCGGGGCGTTGGAGAATGTGCAGAGATAGTTCTGGATGGCGGGATACTGGACGATCACATAGGGGCTGCCCAGTGCCACCACCACGGTTTTCTCGGCAGCGGCCTTGATCACGTTGGCGAGTACCGTCGCCGGGCCATGTTCGAGCGCGGGCGAGCCCGTGTCTCCGCCGCGGTGCGGCCCGCAGAAGGGATGACGTAGACAGCCGCCAGCACGCGCTCGGCGTTCGGCGCCTCGCACTGGGGAGCGAGCACCGGAGCCAGATGTAGTGATCAGTGTGTCGCATCAGGCACGGCCTGCGGTGCGGCCCGCCGAAGGGATCACGTAGACCGCTGCCAGGACGCGCTCGGCGTTTACCGCAGCCTCCAGCACGTGCGGGGCGAGCACCGGAGCCAGGACGTCATCCACGTAGATCACGCGGGCATCCGGTACCCGGGCGCGGACCTCGCGAACCAGAGCGCGCCCGTTATCGCCGCGGGTATCGTCGGTGAAGACCAGCACCAGCAGATGATTGCCGGGTGCTACGGCTGAGTGGTAGGCGAACGGCGAATTGACGGGCGCGCCTTCCGGCAGCGGCAGCAACTTGTGATTCTCATGCAGGTTCCCCCGAAAGTTCTCGCGAACGCTCTCCCGCAGGCTTTCGCGCACCAGCGTGACCGATTCGTCGGCGATCTGCTGCGCCAGGGCCATGTTCTCCGGACGGCTTACGATGTCGCTCACCGCATTGAGATCGACGAGGCGGTTCTTGTCCAGACCGAGGGCGGCCTTGGCGCGCAGCATCTTGCCCACGGATTCGTCGATGCGGCTTTCGGGAATTTCTCCGCTCCGCACCGCCGCCAGCACCCCGTTGTAGGCGCCGTCAAGGTCTCCGGGGATAAGGATGCAGTCGGCTCCGGCCTTCAATGCTTCGACGGCAGCACGGCCCGCGCTCTGCGGCGTATTGCCGCCGAAGATGCGGGTCAGTCCGTTCATGTCCATGGCGTCGGTGATCACAATTCCCTGGAAGCCAAGTTCGTCCTTCAGCAGCCCGGTGCTGATGTTGTGGGAGACGGTGGCAACGCGGTTCGGATCGGGCTCAAGCGACGGCACCAGCAGATGGCCCACCATCACCGAATCGACCCCCGCCGCAATGGCAGCGCGGAAGGGCGCCAACTCCACCTGTTCGATCCGCTGGCGGCTTCCGTCGACCCGGGCGACGGCAAGATGCGAATCCGTATCGGTGTCTCCGTGGCCGGGAAAATGCTTGGCCGTGGCCATGCCGTGCCCGTCATGTACTCCCTGGATGAATGCCTTGACCAGCGCACTGACCTCCGCCGGGTCTTCTCCAAAGGAGCGGGTGTTGATGATCGGATTGTTGGGATTGGAGTTCACATCGGCGTCAGGATAGAAGTTCCAGTGAACGCCGACAGCGCGGGCCTCCATGGCGGTGATGCGTCCGAACTGGTAGGCGTATTCGGGATTGCCGGTGGCGCCAATCGCCATGGCGTGCGGAAAGCCCGTGCCGCCATGAAAGCGCATCGGCAAGCCGCGCTCAAAATCGGCGGCAAACAACAGCGGCAGATCGCTGTCGCGCCTGCAACTGATTGGTCAGCGCCGCCGCGTCCAGCGGACTTCCCTTCAGCAACAAGCCGCCATCCAGCGGAGAGGTGATGCCGAAGGCACCGAGGTGGTACTTCTTCATCTCATCGCGCAGCTTGGCGTAGTCAGGCCCGCGGAAGTTCATGAAATCGACCTTGGCCCAGACCATGAACAACTGGCCAACTTTTTCCTCCAGAGACATTTTGTGGAGAGTGCTGTCGGCCCAGCGCGCGCCTGTCGTATCGTTGGCGGCTGCCGCCTGCGCGACATCATCCGCCATGGTCGCGCCCACCATTGCGAGAAGAATCAGGAAAGTCAGCAATGAATTCCGCAGGATGGAAACCATAGCACCTAGAATAGCTGATGCAGGGAGGGTACGAGTGAAACGTCCGGCAATTCCCCGATATGGATTCATTCTGCTGATCGTCGCCGTATTCGCCAGCGGATTGCCGGCGCAGAACCCATCGCCTCGCAGCGTCGGGGCGGCGCGCCCTTCCCGGCGCGGGCTTGGCCGCCGTTGACCAGATCATGAACTCGGCGGTGGCCCGCGGAACGATTCCCGGCGGCGTGGTGCTGGTGGGACATGACGGCCAGGTGGTGTACCGCAAGGCCTTCGGGATGCGCTCGCTGGAGCCGCGCAGGGAAGCCATGACCGTGGATACGATCTTCGATATTGCTTCCATGACCAAGTGCGTTGCCACGGCGACCTCCGTGATGAAACTGGTGCAGGAAGGCAAGCTGCGGCTCAACGATCCGGTGGCGGCATACCTGCCTGAGTTTGCGAAGAATGGAAAAGAGAACATCACCATCCGCCAGTTGCTCACGCACTTTTCCGGACTGAAAGAAGATCTCGATCTGAAGACGGCGTGGAAGGGGCGCAGTGCCGCCTACCAGTTGGTCATGGACACCGAGCCCATCTTCCCTCCCGGCTCGCGTTTTCTCTACAGCGATATCAACTTTGAAACCCTCGGCTTTGTGGTGGAAAAAGTCAGCGGCTTGAGCCTGGATGAATACGCGCGAGAACAATGTGTTCCAGCCGCTGGCGATGAACGACACGCGCTTTCTGCCGCCGCCGCAATGGCGTCCGCGTATCGCGCCCACGGAATACGACGAGAGCCACCAGATGCTGCGCGGGACGGTGCACGATCCTACGGCGCGGCGGATGGGCGGGGTGGCCGGACACGCGGGGCTGTTCTCAACCGCCGACGATCTCGCAAAGTATGCGCAGGATATGCTGAGCGGATTCCAGGTTCTTTCGGCGCTGACGGTGGAGAAGATGTCGACCCCGCAACAGCCGCCCACCGCGTCCGCTGCTGCGCGGCCTGGGATGGGATATCGATTCGCCGTTTTCCAGCAATCGCGGAGAGTTTTTTCCCGTGGGCTCGTTTGGCCACACCGGCTTCACCGGAACATCGATATGGATCGATCCGGTGACCAACAGCTATGTGATCGTGCTGACCAACGCGGTGCATCCGCGCGGCAGTAACTCCGGCGTGGTTTCGCTGCGCTCGCGCATTGCCTCGGCGGTGGCGCAAGGGCTGGGACTCACGGTGTCGGAGGAGCAGGAGCTGCGCCTGGCGCGCATCACCGGCTACAACGAAGCCATGTCCGCGCGCGCGGCTGGTCACGGCGCGCAACGGCTCGGTGCGCACCGGCATCGACGTGCTGGAGAGCCACGACTTCGCCGAACTGCGCGAGCCGGGCAGCGGCAAAGACCAGGCTTGCGGTGGTCACCAACCAGACCGGCGTGGACGCGCACGGCAATCGCACCATCGATGTGCTGGCCAAGGCGCGCGGCATCGAAGTCGCCGCCATCTTCAGCCCGGAGCACGGCGTCACCGGAAGCCTGGACACCACGGCGATTGTCGGATTCGAGAGACGCGGCCACCGGGATTCCCGTCTACAGCGTTTATGGAGACAGCAGCGCCAAGCGCCATCCGTCGCTGGAGATTCTGAATTCGGTGGATGCGATCGTCTACGACATTCAGGACATTGGCACGCGCTTTTACACCTACGAGACGACCCTCGGATACTTTCTGGAAGCAGCGGCCAAGACCGGCAAGAAAATCTTTGTTCTCGACCGGCCCAATCCGATCAACGGCGCCTACGTGCAGGGGCCGATCAGCGACCAGGGACGCGAGAGCTTCACCAACTACGGACAGATTCCGATTCGCCACGGCATGACCATCGGCGAGCTGGCGCGCTTCTACAACGCCGAGCGCGGCATCCATGCCCGGCTGACCGTGGTCGCCGATGGAGGGCTGGCAGCGCGGCGATTGGCTGGATTCGACTGGAGTTCTCTGGGTCAATCCTTCGCCCAACATGCGCAGCCTGACCGAAGCCGCTCTCTATCCCGGCGTCGGCATTCTGGAGGCAACCAATGTTTCCGTGGGCCGCGGCACGGATACTCCCTTTGAAGTGCTGGGCGCACCGTGGATTCAGCCCGTGGAGCTGGCCGCCTATCTGAATGGGCGGGCGATCAGCGGGGTGCGCTTTGTGCCGATCGCATTCACGCCCGACGCGCAGACGTCTATGCGCAGAAAAAATGCGGCGGCGTGAACATCATCGTGACCGACCGGAATGCGCTCGATGCGCCGGAGCTTGGGCATTGAGATCGCCTCCGCGCTGCACACGCTGTATCCGCAGCAGTTCGAGATGAAGAACCTGGACAGCCTGATGCTGAATGACCGGACGATGCAGGCGATCAGCGCCGGACAGGACCCGCGGCGAGTTTGGATGGAGTGGATCGACGAGATCGAAGCTTTCAAAACGATCCGGGCCAAGTATTTGCTGTACTGAACGCGCATCGCGACTTGAACTGAATTTGCAACGCGGAAGACAGGAGAGCAAAATCCGTGGGACTGAACGCGCTGGACGTGACCGTGATCGTGGTGTATCTGGCCTGCGTCACGGCGTTCGGGATGCGCTTCCGCAAGAACCAGAGCACGCTCAAGGGTTATTTCCTGGCCGGAAAGACGATTCCCTGGTGGGCGATTTCCCTGTCCATTGTGGCAGCGGAGACCAGCACGCTGACCATCATCAGCGTGCCGGGCATGGCCTATGAGCGGGACTTCCGCTTCCTGCAACTTGTCATCGGCTATCTGATCGGGCGCGTCATCATCAGCGTGCTGCTGATTCCCCACTACTTTCGCGGCGACCTGGTCACGGCCTATCAGTTGATTGAGCGCCGCTTCGGGCAGCGGCTGCGATCGCTGACGGCGGGCTTGTTTCTGATCACCCGCGCCGCCGCCGAAGGTGTGCGGGTCTTCGCCGTCGCCATCGTGGTCGGCATCGCCCTCTCGAATCTGCTGGGCGGCTTCAGCGACTTCGGCCGCGACGTTGCCGCCATCGCGATTGTCAGCCTGCTGACTTTGATCTACACCTTCGAGGGCGGCATGGCAGCCGTCATCTGGACCGACGTGGTGCAACTGGCGGTCTACGTTACGGGCACGCTGGCCGGATTATTCACGATTCTGCACCTGGTTCCGGGTGGATGGCACACCGTACATAGCGTGGCCTGCCGAGGCCGGCAAGTTCCGCGTCTTCGACTTCTCGTGGAACTTCTACGCCACCTACACCTTCTGGTCCGGAGTGATCGGCGGCGCCTTCCTGACCACGGCCAGCCACGGCACCGACCAGTTGATCGTGCAGCGGCTGCTCTCCTCCCGCAGCGAACGGCAAGCCAAGATCGCGCTGCTGGCCAGCGGCGTCATGGTGTTGTTCCAGTTTTCACTGTTCCTGCTGATCGGCGCCATGCTCTATGTGTTCTACCAATTATTTCCGCCTGCGCTCCCATTCACGCGAACGGACACGATCTTTCCGACCTTCGTGGTCACCCGCATGCCGCACGGCATCAGCGGCCTGCTGATTTCGGCAATTCTGGCGGCGGCGATGGCAAATCTGAGTGCGGCGCTCAACTCGCTTTCCTCCACCACCATCGTTGACTTCTATTCGAGGATGTATCCGGAGGCGAGCGAGAAGCACCGGGTGGTGCTGTCGCGGGTGGCAACCGTGGGCTGGGGATTGGTGCTGTTTGCGCTGGCGATTGTGGCGCGGAGCGGCGGAAAAGTGCTTGAGGTCGGACTGTCGATTGCATCCGTGGCCTACGGATCGTTGCTCGGAGTATTCCTGCTGGGCGTACTCACGCGCCGGGCCTCCGAGGGCGGCGCAATGGTCGGAATGTTGTGCGGCTTTCTGCTGAATCTTTACCTGTGGCAATGCACCAGGGTTCCCTTCACCTGGTATGTCGTTCTCGGGAGCATCACAACATTTGTAATTGGCTACGGCGCGAGTTTATTTCTGCTCCGGAGGGTTGAGATTGAAGGCGCAGCGGCAGAGAGAAAGTAACCCAGGCGAAACGCCGCTCAAACGGCTGAAGACGGAGCGGACGAACCGTGACTCCACCGATCTGGATAGGCTCGGTGCGCTCGAAATTGCCACCCTGATGAACCGGCAGGACGCCAGAGTTTCGCGCGCCGTGCGCCGAGCGCTGCCCGCGATCGCCGAGGCCATTGACCTGGTTCGCGATCGGCTGGCACAGGGTGGACGCCTGATCTACGTGGGCACCGGAACCAGCGGAAGAATCGGCGCGCTCGACGCCTCCGAATGTCCTCCAACCTTCGGCACCGACCCGGCGACGATCCAGTACGTGATTGCCGGTGGCGAAGCTGCTCTGGGCAAGGCCAGCGAAAGCAGCGAGGATTCGGCGGAACTGGGCACAAGCGACATGGCGGCGCGCAAGACCGGCAAGAAAGATGTGGTCGTAGGCATATCCGCCAGCGGACGAACCCCTTACACGGTCGCGGCCTTGCGATACGCACGCAAGAAAGGCGCCGCCACCATCGCGGTCGTCTGCAATACCGGTTCGGAGTTGGCAAAAGTCTCCGGGCTTGCCATCGAAGCCGATGTCGGTCCCGAGGTGCTCACCGGATCGACTCGCCTGAAGGCGGGCACGGCCGAGAAGATGATCTGCAACATGATCACCACCGGCGCGATGGCTCGCCTCGGCTATGTGTATGGCAACCTGATGGTCCATCTTCAACTGAAGAATGAGAAGCTCATCGAACGCGCAATCTCAATCGTCCAGCGCGTTGCCGAGGTGGAGCGGGCAGTTGCGCTTACGGCTCTGGATTCTGCGGACAGGAAAGTTTCCGTCGCTCTGGTGATGCTTTGCGCGAAGGTTTCGCAAGCCGAGGCCGTACGGCGGCTCAGGCGCGCCCAGGGAAACGTTCGTGAAGCAATGGGCTCCGCCTCTTCAAAGTAAAATCGAAAAAGTAAACCGAGCCACTCTCACCCTACAGGCGCTTGGTCATGAAGATGGCGTCCACATCGCGATTGTAATAGCGCTCCAAAACCTTGATCCGCTTGAAGCCGTGCTTGTCATAAAAAGCCAGAGCGGAGTGGTTGTTGACCGCGACCTCCAGCACCACCATGAACGCCGTCATCTTGCGCAGACGCGCACAGGCGGCATCGATCAGCAGCGTGCCAAGATGGTGGCGGCGGGCATCGGGGTGCACGTCAATGGTAATGATGTGGCCGTATGCCTGGCGCTGGTAATGGAATGTGACAAAGCCGGCAATCGGGCGCCGGGGAGGGCGCGGCTGGCCCTTGTGATGGCCGGTCTCCACTGCCGCTGCTGCCTGGCTCACTGAAGGCTCGGCTTGCCGCACCACCACTGGCTCAGCCTCGTACGCGGCGTCGACCTCGTCGGAGTCCTCACGGTAAGCCTCCGTCCACTCGGCAACGATGGTGTATGCGCGGCGCTGCTCGATAAAACTCGCAAGTTCAGGACGGCTGTAGGCAATGCCGGGCTCAAAGCAGAGACGATCCAGTTTGAACAGCAACTCGAAGTCACGCTTTTCATAGTCGCGCAGGGTAAACATAGGAACCGTCAGAGGCATGGGGTTAACTTCATGGTAGCAGATGGGCAGCCACACTCCCCCAGCCGCTGAAGCCCGCGACGGGAAGCAGCGCCTCCCGTCACCACTCGGCATGAATTCGACCGGTCAGGCGGCTTGGCGGGCTCGGGCGTGATACTCGAAAAACAGGTTGATGATCTCCTCGTTGAAGCGAGGAATATCGGAAGGCTGACGGCTGGTGACCCAGTTGCCTTCGTGGACTACTTCCTGGTCTGTCCAGAAAGCCCCGGCCTTGCGGAAATCGTCCTGAATGGCTGGGTAGCTGGTCATGTGGCGTCCCTTGACGAGATGAGCGGAGATCAACAGCCAGCCGCCATGGCAGATGGCCGCGACTGGGCGGCGAGTCTGGTCGATGCGGCGGACAAACTCCTGCGCCAACTGCAAATTCCGGAGAGCCTCGGCGTTCTTTGCTCCTCCCGGAAGTAGAACTGCGTCGAAGATCTCAGGATCGGCGTCGGCGAGAGTCTGATCGACCTTGACTTTTTGCGTGTTCTTACCGTGCTTGACGCCTTGAATTTCTCCGGCGTGCGGAGCGATCACAACGGTTTTGGCTCCAGCTTCATCCAGCGCCTTGCGCGGCTCGATGAGTTCGGATTCTTCGAAGAGATCGGTGGCCAGAATGGCCACGCGGAAACCTGCCAGTTGATCGGTCATAATACTCCCCTCCGTGGGGCATGGAGTGAGATGCGCCCATCAGCGCTGAAGGTAGCTTTCAGCGCTTTCAGCCCAAGGGAACCAACTCCGTGGTGCGCTTCAACTGTCCGCACGCGGCATAAATATCAAGTCCTCGAGGACGGCGAACGTAGGCGGGAATTCCAGCGGCGATCAGAATCTGCTGAAAAGCATCGACGGCATCCCGGGACGGGGTTTGAAAAGGAATCTCCGGACCGGGATTGAGCGCAATGAGATTGACCTTGGCGCGGATTCCCCGCAGCAGTTCAACCACCTCGCGGG
Source organism: uncultured Acidobacteriota bacterium (assembly GCA_963779365.1). GTDB lineage: Bacteria > Acidobacteriota > Terriglobia > Terriglobales > Acidobacteriaceae > TOLSYN. Next base: position 25,729 of record CAVZYB010000016.1, read on the forward strand.
CGTTCTCCGGCGCATCGTTGACTCCGGAGAGCAATACGTATTCGAACGTGACATGTTCGCGAGGCCGCAGCGGGAACTGGCGTGCGGCTTTCAGTATCGACTCGATTTTCCACTTACGATTGATCGGCATGACGCGCTCACGAACTTCGTCGTTGGAACCGTTCAGCGAGATGGCCAGGTGCGGACGAACGGGCTCGGAGGCGAAGTCAACGATTCGCGGAACAATGCCCGAGGTGGAGACCGTCATGCGCGATTCGGCGATCCCGGTCCCCTCGGCAAGCAGTTGCACGGCACGGATGAAGTTGTCGTAGTTCAGAAATGGCTCGCCCTGCCCCATGAAGACCAGGTTGATCCGGTCACGCCCCAGCCGGATATCGTGATCGTTGAGCACGAGCAGGACCTGACCTACAATTTCGCCAGCCGTAAGGTTCCGTTGCAGGCCCAGCAGCGCCGTCATGCAGAACTTGCAGCTTACGGCGCAGCCGGACTGGGAGGACAGGCAGATGGTCGCCCGCTGACCCGGCGGATTCCGGGTATCTTTCCGCGGGAGTTCGGCTGGCGGGAGATCGGGCCGGTCGCCGGAAAGAAGTTCCTCGGTCTCTTCCACGCCGTCGCCGTCTGGCATCCACACGGTCTCGACGGTTTGTCCATCAGCAAAGCGAACGAGGTAGCGCACCGTGCCGTCCAGCGACACAAAACGCTTGTCGATCGCGGGCAAACCCGTGCAGTAGCCTTCGGACACCAGGCGCGACCGCAGCGATTTCGACAGCGTAGAAATGCCTTCCAACGTGGCGAGACGCTGGCGGTACAGGGCTTCAAAAAGCTGCCGGGCGCGGAAACGGGGTTCCCCAAGCTTTTCGACAAGCTCCGTAAGCTCTTGATTATTAAGGCCCAATAGTTCGAATTGTGGAAGGGTGCTCATGCATCTAATACCTAGGCGCTCCAGAAATCCTGGAAACCTCTGTCTCTATTAGAATTGTACAGTGCCTGTTGTTGAGAGGCTGCGAATCCCCGGCGACGCCGGCCGTGCGGCAATCATAGACGTGTGCATGAAGACGTGTGCAGTAAGACGTGCGCAGCATCATCCGCGCCACGAAGTCCGCGACCCGAAGGAGTCCCCAATGAACCAGAAAACCAATTTGAACGCGGCACTAAGGAACGTGCGCAGCACCGTTCTGCCCAACGGACTCACGATTATCAGTGAAGAAATGCCGCATATCCGTTCGGTGTCCGCAGGGGTTTGGATTCGGACAGGATCGCGCCACGAAGACCCGGCGGTGAACGGAATCTCTCACTTCGCCGAACACATGGTCTTCAAAGGCACCACCACGCGTACGGCGGAGATGATTGCCCGCCAGGTGGACTCGTTTGGCGGCAACCTCGATGCATTCACCGCCAAAGAGTGCGTCTGCTTCAACGTCAAAGTGCTGGACGAGCATCTGGGCGATGCCATGGACGTGCTGACCGACCTCGTGCTCAACCCTTCCTTCAATGACTCCGACGTAAAGAAAGAACGCAGCGTCATCATGGAAGAGATCAAGATGGACGAGGACAATCCGGATTACCTGGTCCACGAAATATTCGTGCAGAACTTCTGGAAGGATCATCCCCTGGGCAGACCGATCCTGGGGACTCGCGACACGGTGAAGACCTTTGGACCAGCGCTCCTGTTTGATTACTACAAACAGCGCTTCCAGGCCGGAAACATCGTGATCGCAGCCGCCGGAAGCCTGCAGCACGATGAGTTCCTGGAGCTGGCGACGCGCAAGTTCGCCCACCTCCCGGCCGCTGCCAGCGATGTTCAGGACATGGCGCCCAAGGCAACCGCGAAGATTTCCATGCGAAACAAGAAATCGCTGGAGCAGGTGCAGCTCTGCATCGGCGTTCCCTCCTACTCCATCTCGCATGAGAATCGTTACGCCTCGTTCGTATTGAACACCCTGCTTGGCGGAGGGATGAGTTCCCGGCTCTTCCAGAATGTGCGTGAAAAGCAAGGCTTGGTGTACTCCATCTTCAGCGAATTGAATCCTTACCGCGATACCGGTTGCCTGGCGGTCTATGCGGGAACTTCCAAGGAGTCCGCGCCCAAGGTGGTGCAGTCGGTTTTGAAGGAGTTTCGCAACCTGAAGGACGTCCCGGTGACCACGGAAGAACTGGTTCGGGCCAAGGCTCAGTTGAAAGGCAGCCTGATGCTGAGTTTGGAATCTTCCATGGCGCGCATGAGCAACCTCGCACGGCAGGAGATGTACTACGATCGCTTCTACGGGATGAACGAGATTACCGAACGGATCGAGGCCGTGAATGTGGAAGACGTCCAACAGGTGGCGCGTGAATTTTTTGTCGCCGATCAGATTGCCGTGACCGTGCTGGGAAATCTGACCGGACTGAAGCTCTCCCGCGACCAGATCGACTGCTAGGCAGGGTACCCGATCGACGAGGTTACCAAAGGACACTGACTTGCTATCCATACGGCCTAGATAATCTGTCCGATCTCTCTTTTCGGAACATGACACTTTGCGTCATTCTAGCTTGACACTAATTGTCATATCTGCCCTTCCAGGCTCCGTTGCCCCGGTGATCTCACCTAGGCACAAACAGCTAAGGTTAGTAAGGTGAACAGGATAGGTGAGATCTCGGGTCTTGCCGGAACGACTGGAACTAAGTGGCACGCCGATTGCTATATTGAGGGTGTGTTACCACCCCAATTCCTGATCTCAAAACGGGATCCGACGGAGAGATTCAAATGCGTAAACAGAAGGGCTTCTCACTGATTGAGCTTCTTATCGTTGTGGCGATCATCCTTATCATCGCTGCCATCGCCATCCCGAACCTGCTGCGCTCGCGCATGGCCGCGAATGAAGCCTCTGCCGTGGGATCGCTGCGCACCATCAACACCGCTGAAGTCACCTACGCCTCCACCTATCCGGCCATCGGCTTCAACTCGCTTGCAAGTCTTGGTGGTACGGCCGGCGGCACCGGAACCTCCGCCGCCGCAGGTTTGCTTGACGCTGTTCTGGCGAGTGGCACAAAGAGCGGCTACTCTTTCACCGTGTCAGTTACCTCAGGTACCCCGAACCCGTTCTACTCGGCCAATGCGAATCCCGTCCTGGTCGGCCAGACTGGCCAGCGCTTCTTCTACACCGATGCCTCGGGCGTGATCCGTTACAACACCACGACCTCTGCCCAGTCGTCCGATCTGGCGCTGCAGTAGTAAGAGTCAGCAGCAGAATCGAATGGTATGCAAGGCAAAGCACCTGGGGAGGGTACGAGCCTAAGAGCGAGAGACACCAAACCTGGTGCCTCTCGTTTTCTTTTGCGCCATTGGTACATTGTTCTCACTAGACTATTGGGTAACATTTAGTAACAATTACCACACTCCTCCGGGTATGACATATTTTGTCACCTGAGGTTAGCGAACGGCGTCACAATTCTGGCAAACCGTCCGGCTTACTCCCCGGAAGAATCCTGCGAACCCCGGTTAACCACCTCGCAATCAGTAGCTTATATGGGATGGGTCTAATCAGTGGACAGCAGCTTTCAATGGCATGGCAATTGCCTATCAAAAGATAGGTCGCGAGAATTAAGACTCCCCTCTTAGCACGACTCGGAGAATTGCTAAATGCGTAAACAAAAGGGCTTCTCGCTCATTGAGCTTCTTATCGTTGTGGCGATCATCCTGATCATCGCTGCTATAGCCATCCCAAACCTGCTGCGCTCGCGCATGGCCGCGAATGAAGCCTCTGCCGTGGGCTCGCTGCGCACCATCAACACTGCGGAAGTCACCTACGCCTCCACCTATCCGGCCATCGGCTTCAACTCGCTCGCAAATCTTGGTGGTACCGCCGGTGGCACCGGAACCTCGGCCGCTGCAGGTCTGCTTGACGCCGTTCTCGCGAGTGGCAGCAAAGAGCGGTTACTCGTTCGCCGTGGCACTTACCGCAGGTACTTCAGGAAATCCCAACCCGTTCTACTCCTCCACTGCGAAACCCGTCATAGTCGGCCAGACTGGCCAGCGCTACTTCTACAGCGATGCCTCGGGCGTGATCCGTTACAACACCACGACCTCGGCCACCTCGGCCGACCTTCCGCTGCAGTAATAGCTGCAGACAGAAGAACCGAACGTATTCACGGCAAAGCACCCTGGGGAGGGTACCAGCCTGACAAGCGAGAGACCCCACTTAAGTGGGGTCTCTCGCTTTTTTGGGAATTGGTACAGGGGGCGCGTCTGTACTTGGTACAGTTACTGCTCGTCGCGAGCATGACATATTTTGTCACTGGAGGCTGCCGAACGGCGTCACAATTTTCGCTAGACCACTCGGCTAGCTCCTCGGCAGGTTCCTGCGAGTGCTGTCTAAGTCATTTGCAATCAGTTACTAAGAATTGACTAGGCTTTAAGCGATGAACGACAGCTTTCAATGGCAGCGCGATTGCCTTAGCTAAGGTGAGTCGCGAGAATTAAGACTATCCACTTAAGACGACTTCGGAGAATTATTACATGCGCAAACAGAAGGGCTTCTCGCTGATTGAGCTTCTTATCGTTGTGGCGATCATCCTCATCATCGCCGCCATTGCCATCCCGAACCTGCTTCGCTCACGTATGGCCGCGAATGAAGCCTCTGCCGTAGGCTCACTGCGCACCATCAACACCGCTGAAGTCACCTACGCCTCCACCTATCCGACCGTGGGTTTCACCACGCTTACAACTCTTGGTGGAACGGCTGGCGCCGCCCCGACCTCAGCCGCCGCAGGTCTGCTTGACTCGGTTCTTGCCAGCGGTACGAAGAGCGGCTACAGCTTCACCCTTACCGGCGACGGGCAGACTCCTTCCGTCTTCTACTCGTCCAACGCGAATCCCGTCACCGCCGGCCAGACTGGCATCCGCTTCTTTTATAGCGATAGCTCGGGCGTGATCCGTTACAACACCACGACCTCCGCCACCTCAGCCGACAGCTCTCTGCAGTAGTAGTTTTCAAGAGACCTGAACTCATAGGGAGGAGCTCAATGCTCCTCCCTTGTCGTGCATGAGAGCGGAGCTGCCCCAAGCGTAAGTAGTCGTTGAACACCGCGGGTAAGGATCACTTCAGTTATCTGCGAGACACAAACCGTCGGCTATAATTCTGACAAAGCAAATGGCTGCGATTGAGATTCAAGGACTGGAAAAGTCCTACAGAACCGGGTTCTTCGGCAACAAGCTGAAGCAAGGTCTCAAACCACTGACGCTCTCGGTGGAAGAGGGCGAAGTCTTCGGCTGCCTTGGCCCGAATGGCGCGGGGAAAACCACCACACTGAAGCTGCTGCTCGGGCTGGTATTTCCCAGCGGAGGCACCGCCAGGATTCTTGGCTGCGATCTGGCCGACATCAACGTCAAGCGCTACATCGGCTTCCTGCCCGAACAACCCTATTTCTACGATCACCTGACCCCACTGGAATTGCTCGGACTACTACGCTCGGCTGAGCGGGGTGGATTCACGCGAGCGCAAGCGCAAGGTGAATACGGCGCTGGCTCGGGTGGGCATGACCGATTCGGGCAAGACGCAGTTGCGCAAGTTTTCCAAGGGCATGCTGCAGCGGGTGGGGATTGCGCAGGCGATTGTCCACGATCCGAAACTGTTGCTGCTGGACGAACCGATGAGCGGTCTCGATCCCATCGGCCGGCGTGAAGTTCGCGATCTGGTGCAGGAGTTGAACGAAGAAGGCAAGACCATCTTTTTCTCCACCCATATTCTGAGCGATGCCGAAACTGTCTGTGACCGTGTCGCGGTGCTGAACAAAGGCGAACTGAAGGGCGTGGGAGTGGTCGCCGACCTGTTGCGCGAAGTCAGCGGAGACGTGGAAGTGGTCTGGCGCGGCGCCCAGGCGATTCCGGCGCTCTCCGCGCTCGGCGCGCGCTGTCACGCGACCGGCGATGTCGTCCGGGGGCTTCTGCCGGAGCGCTCGTTGGAAGCAGCCTTGGCGGCCCTGCGTCACAGTCAGGCGCACCTTACCAGCGTGACCCCGGTGCGAGCAACCCTGGAGGATTACTTTCTGGCGCGCATTGGAGATGAAAAGCCGAACGAGGTGAACGCATGATCGGACGGCTGACGGCGATCGCCTACAATACCTACCGCGAAGCGGTGCGCGACCGCGTGCTCTACAACCTGATCCTGTTTGCCACGCTGATCGTGGCCTCTTCCCTGCTGGTCGGCCAGATTTCCTTGGAGATCAACCGCATCGTGCTGATCAACCTGGGGCTGACGGCGATCTCGTTATTCGGCATCGTGATTGCGGTTTTCATCGGAATCGGACTGGTCTCCAAAGAGATTGAGAAGCGAACCCTTTACACCGTTTTGGCCGCGCGTCCGGTGCGCCGCTGGGAGTTCATTACCGGCAAGTTCCTTGGCCTGGTGATGACCCTGACGGTGAACGCGCTCCTGATGAGCGTGGGCTTTTTCGCGGCCGTAATGTACGTGTCGCACGGCCTGGGACGCGGCGACCTGTCACTGGTGACCGCAATCTATTTCATTCTCCTTGAGTATGTGCTGATCACGGCACTAGCTCTGCTGTTCTCCACGTTTTCCACCCCGGTGTTCTCCTCCATCTTCGCGTTCGCAATTTTCGCCGTGGGCACATTCGCGGAAGACCTTCGCGGATTTGCCCAGATGGCCACCGGCGCAACCCGGTGGATGATGACCGGCGCGGCCTATCTGGTCCCGAACTTTGCCGCGCTCAACGTCATCAGCCAGGTAGCTCACAACACGGCGATCGAGCCGAAGCTGATCCTGCTGAATACCCTTTACGTCGTGGCGTACACGGCTGCGGTGCTGACCGCATCCGTCTGGATCTTTGAACGGCGCAACCTGAAATGACCAGAGATTTACGAGTCCAGACGAGTTACGCGCTGCTGCTGGCGGCTCTGCTGGCAGCCAGCGCGATGCTGGTGCGCCAGATCGATCGCGTGCGCGGCGACGAGCCCTTGCAGGAAGTTCTCTACATCCCTTCCCCGGTGGTGGTCAAGCGGATGAGCCTGGGCTACTCCGGACTGCTGGCGGATGTCTATTGGACTCGCGTGGTGCAGTATTTCGGCTCCAAGCACAAAGCCAAAGCCATGCAGTACCTCATCCTCGAGCCCCTGTTGGACATGACCACGACGCTCGATCCGAAGCTGCTTCCGGCCTACCAGTTCGGCTCGGTGTTTCTGGCGCAAAAGCCGCCGGAGGGAGCCGGCAATCCGCAGGCGGCGGCGCGCTTGGTGGAAAAAGGCATTCAGGAGAATCCGCAGGCGTGGCGGCTCTACTACGACCTCGGCTACATCTACTGGCTGGAATTGAAAGATCCGGCGAAGGCCGCCGATGCCTTCGAACGCGGCTCGAAGATCACGGGAGCCCAACCGTGGATGAAGGTGATGGCAGCGGCGCTGGCGGGCCACGCCGGCGAAACCGAAACCGCCATCTACATGTGGAAGAACATCCTGAACAGCACCGACGATGCCAGCTTAAGGGCCAACGCCATCAATCGCCTGCGCTGTCTCCGGGTGGATAGCGATGTGAGAGCTCTGCAGGATCGGGTGGACCAGTTCACCAGCCAGAACGGCCATCTCCCCGCGGGCTGGCCGGAGTTGATCTCAGCCGGATGGTTGCGTCGCGTGCCAGCCGATCCAAAGAACATTCCCTACCAACTGGTCGCAGGGCGGGTTCAGGTGGCGCAGCCCGATCTGTTCCCCTTCATTACGCGCGGGCTGCCTCCAGGGCGCGATGCCGGAGACATGCCCGGCGAAAAAGGATTTAAGGTGACAAAACACCCCAATGAACCGACTGAGTACGGGATTTTTACTGTTGCTGTCTCTCTGCGGCCTATCTTTGCAGGCTCAATCTCATCCGGCGGATGCGCGGCAGGCGGCCGCGACCATCGACGCCCGTTACAACGGAATGAAATCGCTCCGTGCAGAATTCACGGAAGTTTATTCCGGCGGCGGAATTCGGCGCAGTGAGAGCGGAACGTTGTGGATCAAAAAGCCGGGAAAGATGCGCTGGGACTACTCCTCCCCGCAAAAAAAGATCTTTGTGACCGACGGAGCCACCGCCTGGTTCTACGTTCCGGGCGAGCGCCAGGCCCGCCGCACACCGCTGAAAAAACTGGATGACCTGCGCTCTCCGTTGCGCTATCTGCTGGGCCGCACCAAGCTGGACAAGGAGTTACGCGGGCTATCGCTGGCCCCTGACGTAGCGCCCGAAAAACCCGGTGACGTGGTCTTGCGAGGAGTTCCCGTGGGCATGGAAGACCGCATCTCGCAGGTACTGCTGGAAAGCGACGCGCAGGGCTTCCTGCGCCGGATCGTGATGGAAGAGTTGGATGGAAGCACGAACTGAGTTCCGGCTGGAGGACCAGCAGGAAAATGTTGCAATCGGCAGCGCGCAGTTCAGCTTTCAGCCTCCGCCAGGCGTCGAGGTACTGCAAAGCAATCAGTTAGAGCCGTAATCACGGAACCTGGAGATTTCCACCCTGGCGTGCGCCAGCCGGAAGTTGTGAGAGTGGGATAACGAGCAGGGTCACAGGGCAGCAATCCCTAAGGTTTCATAATGTTACACTGGAGGCCAGGGCTGCGCCGGGCGAACCGGGCGTGGGCGGATATCTATGGCCGAATTTGTTATTCGCGTAGCGGACGAACGCGGCAAGGTGCTGGAAAAAGCCGAAGCCGGGTACTCTGCCGCGGAAATTCGCGAACGCTACCAGCAATCCGGGTACTTGGTTTACTGGGTGAAACCGCGTTCGCTGATCTCCGGCGGTAAGATTCGGCTGCCGCAACGCCGCCGCGTCACGCTCGAGCAGTTCGTCATATTCAATCAGCAATTCTTGACCCTGGTGCGCGCCGGTCTTCCTATCGTGCAGGCCCTGGAACTGCTGGCAAAGCGCCAGCGAAACCAGTACTTCCGCATGTTGCTGGAGGACGTACGCGACCGCGCCAAGGGCGGAGAACTCATCTCCGCAGCCTTCGAAAAACAGGGGGCGTTTCCAAAGATCTATTCGACCACCTTGATGGCGGGCGAGAAGAGCGGCAATCTCGACGAGGTCCTCTCGCGCTACGTGGCCTTCCAGCGCCTGGCTCTGAGTTTCCGCAAGAAGCTGATCTCCTCGCTGGTCTATCCGGTAATCCTGGTGATCGGCGTAATCGGATTGGTCACCATGCTGGTGACCTTCGTGATCCCCAAGTTTTCCGAGTTGTTCTCCGATCTGGGCCAAAGGTTGCCGCCCATGACCGAGTTCACGATCAGCACGGCGCTGACTGCCAAAAAGTATCTGCCGCTGATCGTGATTGCAATTGTGGTGATCTACCTGCTCCTGAACCGCTGGGCCAAAACCCAGAGTGGGGCCGAGCTTCTGGACAGGTTCAAGCTGAATCTGCCAATCGTGGGCAGCATCTGGCAGCGCTACCAGATCGCGGTTTTCTCGCGCATGATGTCCACTCTGCTCTCCGGCGGTCTGCCGCTGGTTACGGCGCTGGAAACCGCCGGCCAATCGATGGCCAGCCGCTTGATTGTGCGCGGCATCACCGAGGCCTCCAAGAGCGTGCGCGAGGGCCAGACCCTGGCGCAGAGCCTGGAACAGACCGGAGTATTTCCGGATCTCGCCGTGGAAATGGTGGAGGTGGGCGAAGCAACCGGTGCCCTGCCGACCATGCTGAGTTCGATCGCGGAGTTTTACGAAGAAGACGTTCAGTCGGCGCTTTCAGCGGCAATGTCCCTGATCGAGCCGGCCATTCTGGTATTCATGGGCGTGGTAGTCGGCTTTATTCTGATTTCACTGTACCTGCCGATTTTCAGCTTCACCGCAGGCTGAAGCCACAAGGAACAAGCACGGATTTACGCGCAACGATCGCGCCGGCAATCGCAAGCAACGCAACGAGGGTTATGTCACAACAGCTTTTTGTAGAACCAATCCCAGACGCAAACGATGAGCAGAAGCGCGCGCACGAACTGGCGCACCGCTATCGCTGCGAATGTGTCGATCTCAAGGGGTTCAAGATTCAGCATGAGCTCTTCCGCAAAGTGCCGGTCGAGCTGATGTTCCGCTTCAACTTTATTCCGCTCGAGGAGTTGGCAGACGGACGCCTGGCGATCGCCGTGGCCGACCCCAGCCAACTCATGGTGATCGACGAGATCAGCCTGCTGCTCAATCGCCGCGTGCTGCCGCGGGTTTCGACGCTGACCGAGATCACCGATATTCTGAAGAAAACCGAACAGTCGCAGCGCGTGCTGGACGAAGCCGGCGAAACCTTCACGCTGGACGTAATCCACGACGATGACGCCAACGGCGACGAAACCATCTCGATTGAGAAGCTGACTCAGGAAAGCGACATCAGCCCGATCATCCGGCTGGTGGATACCACCATCTTCACCGCCCTGCAGCGGCGTGCCAGCGATATCCACATGGAGACCCGCGACGATTGCGTGGTCATCAAGTACCGCATCGACGGCGTTCTGCAGGAGGCGATGAAGCCGATCGGCAAGGAGCATCACTCCACCATCATTTCGCGCATCAAGGTGATGAGCGAGCTGGATATTGCGGAGCGCCGCGTGCCCCAGGATGGCCGCTTCCGGGTGCGCTACAACGGACGCTTTATCGATTTCCGCGTCTCGATCATGCCCAGCATTCACGGCGAAGATGCCGTGCTCCGCGTGCTCGACAAAGAGTCGATGAGCGAGAAGTTCCATAAGCTCACCCTGGACGTGGTGGGTTTCAGCGATTACGACCTGAAGAAATTCCGGCAATACATCGCCGAACCCTACGGAATGGTGCTGGTGACCGGTCCCACCGGCTCGGGCAAAACCACCACCCTGTACGCCGCGCTCAATGAGATCAAGTCCGACGAAGACAAGATCATCACCATCGAGGACCCGGTGGAGTACCAGTTGCGCGGCATCACCCAGATTCCGGTAAACGAAAAAAAGGGCCTGACCTTTGCGCGCGGCCTGCGCTCGATTCTGCGCCACGACCCGGACAAGATCATGGTGGGCGAAATCCGCGACCAGGAAACCGCGCAGATCGCCATCAACTCGGCGCTGACCGGGCACCTGGTCTTTACCACCGTGCACGCCAACAACGTAGTGGACGTGATCGGGCGCTTCCTGAACATGGGCGTCGAGCCGTACAATTTTGTGTCTTCGCTGAACTGCATTCTGGCGCAGCGCCTGGTGCGATTGATCTGCCAGCACTGCAAGCAGGAGGTGCATTTCAGCGACGCTCAACTGGAAGCCGCCGGCGTCAGGCCGGAGGAGTGGCGCGGCATCCCGCTCTATGAAGGTCCCGGCTGCATCGAGTGCGCCGGAACCGGATTCCACGGGCGAACCGCCATTCACGAGTTGCTGGATTTGACCGACCACATCCGCGAATTGATCCTGGAACGGCGCCCCAGTTCGGAGATCAGGCGCGCGGCGCGGGACGAAGGAATGCACTTCCTGCGCGAGGCCGCGCTCGACAAAGTCAAAGCCGGAATTACAACCTTGAAGGAAGTCAACAAAGTCACGTTCATCGAGTCAACTCGCTAATGGCCGAAAGAAAAACTGCAATTCGCCTGCCTCACATCGCCTGCGAAGTCACTCCGCAGGGCGTGGCCGCGGCTCGCTCCGAGGGCAACCAGGGCACCATCGAGGCGATGCACTTCCGCCCGCTGGCGGCAGGGGTTTTGACCCCGGCGATGACCACCCAAAATGTGCAGAATGCGCACGCCCTCAGCGACGCGATTCAACATGCGTTAACCCCCGTGGGCGGGCAGGGCCAGGAAGTCATCGCGGTGCTGCCGGATTCAGCCGTACGCGTGACTCTGCTGGATTTCGATTCCCTTCCCGAGCGGCGTCAGCGAGGCCGAGGCTGCGGTACGCTTCCGGCTGCGCAAGTCCTTGCCGTTCGATATCGAGAAAGCCGCGCTGAGCTTTGACGCGCAGAAGACTCCGCAGGGCTTGCATGTCGCCGCCGCCGTCGTCTTGCAAAGCGTGCTGGAGGAGTACGAGTCGGCCTTCCGCGATGCCGGGTGTTCGCCGGGCGTGGTGATGCCTTCCAGCCTGGGAGCGTTAGGCGCGGTGGACGAAGATGGCCCTACGATGCTGCTGAAGGTCGGTCAGGACGCGACTTCGATCGCCGTGGTCAAAGATGGCCAGCTACTGCTCTTCCGTATCCTCGAAGGATCGGAAACCGAAGCCCTGACCGCCGAGCGCATGGCCGACGACATTTATCCTTCGCTGGTGTATTTTCAGGACAATTACGGCGTGAGCGTAGAGCAACTGATGGTCAGCGGAGTGCGCAACCTCGATAAGCTCTCACCTGCGCTGGAGCAGCAAACCGGCGTCAAGGTCAGAGAGCTGATCGGGTCAACCGTGGTCTCCGATAGCCTGCGCAACGATTTTGCCGGAGCCATTGGAGCGCTGCTCTAAACCGAAATCGCGGAAGGTGTATCCAGTAAGGCAGCCGGCGTATTTCCCGGCGATGAGAATGACGGACACACCAAATTTGAAGGTGGTCAAAAGAGGAACCGAACCGTGCGACTGAACATCAATCTGGCAACTAAGCCGTACCAGGATGTCCGCCGCATCCTGCTGCAATGGGGCGGGCTGGTGCTGCTGCTTGCGGTTTGCACGGTGGCGCTGCTGTGGACGGCGGTGTCCACCTGGCGGCAAGCGCGCGACGTGAATGCGAAGATCGCCGCGTTGCAGTCTGAGATAGCCGCGCTGGACCGGCAGCATGCCGCGGCCTTGGCCGTCTTACAGCGTCCGCAGAATGATTCGGTGGTCGAGACCTCGAAGTTCCTCAATGGATTGATTGCGCGCAAGTCGTTCTCGTGGACTCGCGTGTTCATGCAATTGGAACAGATCATGCCGCCAAAGCTGCACGTGGTTTCGATTTCGCCGGAACTTCAGCCCAAAACCAATACCGTGGAAGTGCACATGACGGTCGCCGGAACTTCGCGCGAAGCGGCGGTGGAACTGGTCAAACGCCTGGAGCAATCCCCCTCCTTCCGCGATGCGCGCATCACCGAGGAGGGCGATATGCGCGAGAAGAATAGCCTTGATACCGTGAAGTTCCAGGTGACCGCGCTCTATGTACCCGGGGCTAGTCCCGTAGCGAAGGACCAACCGGCTGATACCAAAGTTGCGGAAGCCAAAGGAGGGGCGCGATGATCGGCGATCTCCGGGATATTCGGACCCAGCTTCTGATCCTGGTGGGCGTGCTGCTGTTGCTCGACGTCGCCGCGATTGCCTTGCTGGTCTCTCCGGCGGGCCGTTCGCGCGCCGCGCGGCAGCAGGAGTATGAGCAGTTACGGATGGAAAAGATCGAGAAGACCCAGGCTGCGACTCCCTCCCAGGGTATGGACCAGAAGATCGCAACCGCTCGCGAAGAGGAAGCGCAATTTGACAACGAGCGGCTGGCCCAGCATTATTCCGCAATGTCTGAGCAACTGGCCCACATGGCGGCGGAATCCGGGGTGAGTGTCTCCGACGTGAAATATGACGATCGCGACGAAAAGGACACCCCACCGGGATACGACGGCATCGGCATCACGATCCAGGTGCGCGGCGGCTACGAGCAGAACATCCGTTTCATCAACGCCGTCGAACGGCAGAAGATGATGCTGATGATCGATGCCGTCAGCTTTGGCGGAATGCAGGGCGATACCTTGACGGTTTCGGTTCACCTTTCCACCTTCCTCAGGAGCGCGGCATGAAGGCGGGAACGGATAACAAGACCGAAGTACGGGTTGCGATTGTGCTGGTCATGGTCGCGGTCCTGACGGTGACTTGGGCTCTGATGTCGCGTGGCGCGCCGGCAGCCCAACCGGCCGCCGCCGCATCGCCTTCGGCAGCGCACCTGCGGCAGCATCTCCTGCGAATGGAAGAGCCGCGTCGGCAAGTGAGTCGCTCGACCCGCGGCTGCATCTGGATTTGCTGGCGAACTCCGAAAACGTGAAGTACGAGGGCAAGGGAACCAACATCTTCCGCGCCGGGGCGGAGACGATTGAAATTCCCAAGGTGAAGGTACCGCCGCTCACGCGTCAGCAGCAACTAGCACGGCAAATACTCCCCCACCTCCGCCTCCGATTACCCTGAAGTTTTTTGGCATCAGCAACAGCCGGGGTGAAAAACCGAAGGCATTCCTCTCCCAGGGCGACGACGTCTGGATCGCGCATGAAGGAGATGTGGTGGATCGCCATTACAAAATCGTGCGCATCTCCCCCACTGCCGTGGAAGTGGAAGATTTGCTGAACAACAACCGCCAGAGCATTCAACTGACGCAGGGGTAGAACGATGCCGGGATCAGAGTGCGGCGTGCGGGCAGCAGACGGAAAGACTCCGGCTACATGCTGCTCGTTCTGATGCTTGCCGTTGCCGTGCTGACGATCACCATGCTGGGAGTGGCGCGCAATTACCGGCGCAGCATCCTGCGCGACCGCGAGGTGGAGATGATCCATCGTGGGGAGCAGTACGAGCGGGCGGTCAAGCGCTTCTACAAAAAGAACGGCAGATATCCCCACTTCCCTCGAACAGTTGGAAGATAACAATAAAATCCGCTACCTGCGCAAACGATACAAAGACCCGATGTCTCCCGATGGAACGTGGCAGCTCGTTCATCTTTCCGATATCGCCAAGCTGAAGGGGCTGACGACCAGCGACCGGAGCACAATCCAGCAACTCTGCAAGCTTCCTTTCCAGCTCCGGCGGCGTCGGCAACGCTGCTGGAGCAGCAGCCGTCGCCGCGGCCGCAGCCGCAGCCACCGGAACCGCAACCAACGCCGCAGCCTCGGCCAGCGGCACAACCGATTCGAGCCAGGGAACAGCGGCCACCGGAGCTTCCACCAGCAGCACGGGAACCAGCGGCTCCAACCCGGCAAATGGTGGCGTGCTCGGTGGCGGAGATATGTACGGAGTGGTCAGCAAGGCGAAGACCGAGGGAATTCACTCCTTCGGCGACAAGAGTAAGTACAACGAATGGTTCTTCATCTACGACCCAACTCAGGATACCGGAAAGGGCCTGCTGAGCGGGCCTTACAATCCGAACCGGTTCATGGGATCGCTCGGTAAATCCAATACGGGCTCAGCTAATACGGGTACGGGCTCATCCAGCACCGCTTCGCCCAACAGTGGCGCACCCGGCACCACGCCTACCGCTTCCACCCCGGCGCCGTCCACGCCTGCCCAGCCTTCCACTCCCCAATAGCCAAGCGCTGTGCCGAAGCAAAAACAAACCCCGCCTCAGAAGACGGGGTTTTGAATTCGTGGCGGAGTTCAGCTTATACGTTGAACGAGGAGCCGCAGCCGCAGGTGCTCTTGACGTTCGGATTTTCAAACTTGAATCCGGCGCCTTCCAGCGTCTCTATATAGTCAACGCTTGCGCCCTGCAGATACATCAGCGAGGTCGCGTCGATATAGACCTTCAGGCCATCGAACTCAAAGGTCTTATCCATGGCTCCGGCGCCGTTTTCAAACTGCATGCTGTAGGAGAATCCAGAGCAGCCGCCACCCACAACACCCACGCGAAGACCGGTGGGAACGGGAGTCTGCTGAGCCATGATCTCCTTCACCTTGGCGATTGCAGCCGGGGTGAGGGTGAGAGGAGCATTCTTAACTTCAGGAGTGGGGGTGGTGGTGGACATTGCGGTTTCTCTCCTCAAATAAACGCTAGTATAGCAAAACTCCAAGCTCCGATGCCACGCAACGTGGACACCTGAGCCGAAGCAGCTTCTGCTATTAGTTTGGATGCACGCAGAAACGCCGTGGTCGCAAAAGCTTGCTCAGCAAAATCCCGGGCGATGCAGCCGCGGCGGCGGGGATGCCTCTCATTCCGAGCAGGCAAAAAAATAATCCTGAAACCCCTGCGGAAATCGTGCCTATAATGCCTGCGGCTCGGTCGATCTCAACTCCGGGACAGGCGCGAGTCACTCCCGTGTAGGCGCCGGATGGCGCCGAAGGTGGCTGTATGGAACCGATGTCCGTTCTCATGGCGTTGTGGGCGGTGCTGACGACCGCGCTTGTGATCTTGCTGATTTATCGTAGCGCGCTCTCCATGCACGAGGACGATCAACTCTTCTTGAACAACGCGGAATCGCACCTGGAGCAAGAGCAGAAGGAGTTGATGACGCGGATGGACCGGCTGCGCCCGTTCGTAAATATCCTCGGCGCATCCAGCGGGCTGCTTGTGCTGCTGATGGCGGGCCTATGGCTGTGGCGCGGCTGGAACAGGATATAGACTCCGCGCATCGGCTCTGCGGGAGACTACTCCTTGGAAAACGGCTTCGAAGACAAGCGGGTTGGGGCGGCGCACATTGCCGACCCGGACACCTTTTTGCCTTCGAGAAAACCGATCAGCGACGTCCTGCAGAATCTCGCCTCGCCATCCCTCCAGCACCTCAGGGCAAGGTGCGCCTTCCTGGTCGAGAAACCAGCGCACAATCTCCTGCAGGTCGCTGGTGGTCGCCAGCAACGCGGTATCCACGTCAGTTTCCGCCGCCAGATTGCCGGCGGCAACCGAGAGCAGTTTGGTCAGTACGGCAACCTGCGGCGGATCGTCGCGCCGCTCGTTGCTGGGAAGATCGGCTTCCGGGATCGCGCGGGCGGCGGCCACGGCATCGACAACTTCCTGCTCTGCCTTGCGCAGCAACCGGCTGTCGAGTCCGCGAATCGAGAACAGGTCTTCGACCGTTGCCGGGGAGCGGCGCGCCACCTCGATCAACATACTGTCGCCCGAGCACGCGCGCAACCGGAACATTGAGCCCGCGGGCCTGCCGGTCGCGCCAGCGCCACACCTCGCGGAGCACGGCAAGCTGACGGCGGCTCAGCCGCGCACTGCCGGAGATCCTCCAGCGCTCATCCTCGCGCATCACGATTTCACCAGGCGATCGCATTCGCCGCGGACCCAGCTTGGTGCGGTCCAGCTTCTGCGCCGCGCGCCAGAATCTTTTCCCGCATCGGCAGCAGGTAGCGCACATCGTCGGCGGCATATTCGAGCTGCACCGGACGCAGCGGACGCTTGCGCCAGTCGGTGAAACTTTCGCCTCCGTTGACGTGGGCATTGAGAATGCGCAGGCAGAGATTGGTGTGCGAGAGCGGGTATCCGTAGCCCAGCAAACCGGCGGCAACCTGCAGATCCAGCACACAGGCCGGAGCCGGCGCCAGCGCCTTTGGCACAGAACTTGATCTCCTGGCGGGCGGCGACGGTGACGATTTCGCGCCCGGGCGAGGCGAGCAACTCCCACATCGGACGAAGCTCGGGCAGCACAATGGGATCGACAATAAAGATTTCTTCCGGGGTGGAGAGCTGCACCAGGCAGAGCTCAGGCTCGTAGCGGCCCTCGGAGATGAATTCTGTATCCAGGCCGATAAC
>CAVZYB010000017.1:0-85448 GCA_963779365.1 uncultured Acidobacteriota bacterium
CGTTGCCCTTGTGGTTGATGAACACCGCAAACGCGCCATTGGTGCCCATCGATGGCACATACATCCATTCGCGCTCCGCCTGGTGCGCAATTCCCGTCACGTTAATCGCCGAGGTCTTTACGTTGTGCTCCGCCAGGTAGTAGAGCATCCGCCCGCAGGAGTCGCAGTGCACAACCTCCTGAGCCGCGCGCACATTCGACAGCACCTGGGGACGCAACATGACCTGGCAGGCCGAACAGCGATGGTCCAGTACTTCGGCCACCGCGTAGCCGCGCGATTTCAGAATGCGGTCATAGGTCGCCAGCAGTGTATCGTCCACGCCCTTGCGCAGCGCCTGGCTCCTGGACCTGCGCCTTGGCCGCGGCCGTCCGGTCCGACTCGCCGGCCTTCTCGGCCTCGATCTTCTGGCGTTCCACCTCGGCGGACTCGGCCTTGAGCGCGGCTTCCGCGGCAGCCAGTTGCGACTGCAAGCGAATCGGCGTTCATCATGAGTTCGAGAATCTTCTCCTCGTAGCCCGCGATCTCGCCTTCGGCGTGCGCAATCTCTGAGAGCAGCGCCTTGTATTGTTCGTTGTTTTTTATGCTCGAAGACTGGCCGCGGAACTTGAGAATCTTCTCGTTCAGAGACCGGATCTCCTGTTCGTACTGGCGTTTAGCAGTCTCTCCGGCTTTGATCGCGGCGCGAGCGTCTTCCACGCGTTTGCGGGCGCTCGCCAGTTGGGCGTCGATGCGTGCAATGGTTTTCGGTATGGCCGCAAGCTGCGCGTTGAGCCGCGCAAGTTCCAGATCGACCGCCTGCAATTCGACGAGCTTTTCAAGATCAGTTGGCATGAATTCCCGGGAAGCCCATGAGAATCAAATTCTAGCACGTGGGCGGGCCAAGGTTTTTTGCCGCCAATGCCTAAGAAGTTTGCCGGATGGAGACCGGCCCGCGGCATACGCCTAAAGTTGCATCCATGCTTATGCAATTTGCCCGCGTCCTGCTTGGTCTGACGATTGCGCTGTTTCATGCGCAATTGGCGGACTTTCTCCGCAAGCAGGATCGTGAGCTGGGTGCCGCGTTCCGCGAGCGCGGCATCAGCATTCCCGACGCGCTGCCAAAGCAAGCCGCCCACAACCTGTTTTTCTGCTTCGGTATTTTCATCGCGCTATTCGGCCTTGCCCGCATCTGGCTGACTCTTCGCTGAGCTCACCGCTCAGCGCGCCCTCCAGCTTGCAAATTGTTCCAGCCCGGATTTACCTTCGCCAGAGGAGCACCCGGCTCCGGCGGAGGACTCTTCTGAAGACCAGCAGATGGTTTGTCGTGTTCCGGAGTGTGTTCGGCATCGTATTGTGCGTTGCTTCTTGCGAGCTTGCGCTCTGCGCCCAGGCCATCGGAACCGCGCCGCCGAGGCCAAAAAGCAGTACACCGTGGAGGCTATCTACGGCCCCGCCGCTGCCGCTGCCCACCCGCCCGCAGCCATGCAGTGGAGTCCCGACGGAAGCAAGCTCACCTACATTCTGCACGGAGCCGACGACGAGCAGGAATCGCTCTACTACTTCGATCCCGCCAGCGGCAAGAGCGCGCCAATTGATCGCCGCCGACAAACTCGCTGCGCTCGCGCCCTCCGAGGGCAAGCGGAAGGATGAGCGCCAGCGCGAAAACCGCGCCCGCTTCGGCGTGGCCGACTATCAGTGGGCGCCCGATTCCAAAGCCTGCTCTTCGACGCCCATGGGCCAGCTCTGGATCTTCGATCTGGCCGCCTCCAAGGGCCGCCGGTTGACCGATGCCAGCGAGCCGTCGAGCGATCCCAAGTTCTCCCCCGATGGCAAATTTCTCAGCTACGTGCGGGCTCACAATCTCTACCTGCGTCCCATCGCCGGAGGCCCGGAGATCGCCCTCACCAAGGACCGTAATGCAGACCTGCTCGAACGGCGAGGTGGACTGGCTCTACTCCGAAGAATTAGACGTCCGCTCGAACTACTTCTGGTCGCCCGACGCCAAACAGATTCTCTACCTTCAGACGAATGAAGCTCCGGTCCCCCAATATCCGATTGTTGACTGGATGCCGCGCCCTCCCGAGACCGACCAGGAGCGCTACCCCAATGCGGGCGACCCGAATCCCACGGTCAAGCTGATGCTGACCTCGCTCGACGGCCAGCCCAAAGCAATCGATCTCGGCCTGAAAGGCGATTTCTACATCCCGCGCTTTGGCTGGGTGCGTCCCGGCCTCGCCTGGGCCATGGTGCTCAACCGTCTCCAAAACCAGCAGGACCTGTATTTCATCGACGTACGCACTGGAAAGTCGCGCCGCGTTTTGCATGAGACCGACCCCAACTACATCGAGGTCCACGATCCCATGGGCCGCGACGAGCACCAGGGTCTGCGCTTTCTTGACTCCGCCAGTGAGTTCCTCTGGCTGAGCTGGCGCGATGGCTTCACCCACGTCTATCGCTACAGCTTTGACCCGGACCATCCCCTCGCCGACGCCAAATTGCAGCGCCAGTTGGAGGCCGGTGAGTACGAGGTCAACACCGTCCTCGGAGTGGATGAAGCCAAGGGTATCGTCTACCTCGAAGCCAATAAAGGCGATGACCGGCAGGAGCATCTTTTCGCGCTTCCACTAGCGGGCGGCGAAGCCCTGCGCATCACCCACCAACCCGGCGTGCACGCCGTCTCCATGACCGCGAACGCCAAGTATTTTGCCGATACCTACAGCTCGCTCACCGCGCCCGCGAGGGTGCAGGTCTGCGCCGTCGACGGCCCCTGCAGCGAACTCTGGGCTTCCCACACATGGGACGCCTATGACACCCTCACCCCGCGCTTTGTGGACTTCCACGCCGCCGACGGACAACTGTTGCGCGGGGTAATCCTGCTGCCCCCGGACGGCGCCGCAACCGCCGTCAACGGCCGCGTTCCCTTGATCCTCAACCCATACGGAGGCCCGCAAGGCCAGTCCGTGCGTGATGCTGCGCGCACCATCGACCCCTTCGACCAAGTGCTAGCGCATAACGGCTTTGCCGTGCTCAAGGTGGATAACCGAGGCATGGGAAATCGCGGCCGCCGCTTTGCCATGCCAACCTTCCATCATCTAGGCGAAGTGGAACTGGCCGACAATCTCGCCGCCCTCGATCAGGCGCTCGAACGGTTTCCGCAACTCGACCCTACCCGCCTCGGCTGGTGGGGTTGGAGCTATGGCGGAACCATGACGGCCTACGCGCTTACCCACTCCAATCGCTTTAAGGCCGGGATCAGCGTTTCGCCCGTCACCGACTGGCGCAACTACGACAGCACCTACACCGAGCGCTACATGGGCCTGCCCAGGGACAACGCCGAGCAATACGAGAAGTCCAGCGTGGTGAAGTCAGCCGCCGCGCTCAGCGGGCGACTCCTGCTGGTCCACGGCACCAGCGACGACAACGTGCATCTGCAAAATTCCATCCAGTTCATCGATGCCATGGTCAACGCCGGACGTCCCTTCGATCTGCAACTCTATCCCGGCAAAACCCACGGCATCGCCGGTCCCGAGGCCCGCGCCCACCTGTTCAACCGTATGCTCTGGCAATGGGAGCAGTACCTGGCAAAGTAGCTCACATTACGAGAGTGTCATCCTGTCGAAGTGAAGAATTCGCGTCGCTCCAGGCCTTTCAACTCGCGAACGATTCGGCAATTGCACCCGCCCTCGTTTCTCCTTTAGGGCAATCTTGCGTAGTTGACGTGGAATCTCCCCGATGCCCACATCTGCCGCAGTCAGCGGATATGTCCATCGAGTAACTGCTTGCGCCGTCCCCACTTCCGCATACAATGAACTTGTTCCAACCACTCCCCGGAGTCGAGAAAGACCATGCGAAAGACCCTGCTATTGACCTTTGCCTTGCTGCTCATCCTGCCCCTGTGCCTGTCGGCCGGAGAGAAAAAGCCGAAGCCGCCCGAGCAGTTCTGCTCCCTCAGCTTTCTCGTGCTCCGGGACACCACCGGCACGCCCATCAAGAATGCCAGCGTGGTCATTCACTCGCTGCGCAAGGATGGCACCCAGGGCCCCGAGGGCTTCGAACTCAAGACCAGTACCGATGGCCGGGCGTCCATCGATGACATCCCCTACGGCAAACTGCGCCTGCAGGTGCTGGCTCACGGACTGCAAACCTATGGCGATGACATTGAGGTGAAGGAGGAAAAACAGGAGTTCGTCATCCGTCTCAAGCCCCCGGCCGAGCAGGTCACCATCTATCCGAAGTAGGACGGTTTCCCGATATCTGCCGTAATCAGCAGATGTGGACGCTTGCTCCGCAGCGCCGCTTTACCGCAGCAACCTGGAGATCAGTGCCGAGCGCAACTGCTCTCCGCCCTGGTTGGACGAGGGAACGAACGTGGAGGCTGCAGCCAGGAAAAGTACGGCGATACAAACCAGCAGGAAGGTTACTGCGATAGGTACAAAGCGGACTGAAACTGCACGCGCCATTCAACTATAAGACAATAATTTGCCGCGCTTGTCTTGTTACGAAAGGTGAAGATTTGAAGCACAGGTGGCCCACATCCGCCCTCTGTTGGCGAATGCTCTTGAACTTTGCAGTGCGGGATACAGTGAGCTCCTACGGTTCCCAATTCCCGTGCTGTTCCATATAGCTGCGCAGCAGCTCCTGGGCGCTCCCCGCGTTGCGATTCTTGCCCAGCACGGTCAGAGCCTCGATCACGCAAGGGCCGCGCTGGTGGCGGGCGTTGTGCAGCGCTTCGGTGGCGACCCGGTAGGCGGCGACGGCGTCGTTCGCATCCACGCTAAACACCGGAATGCCAAACTCAGCATAGAGTGTCCGCAGATCCAACTCCTGCTTGCGTCCCGGGGTCAGGGTATTTGCCACCAGATACAGAATCGGAAGCTTGTGCTGGGCGGCAAACCGGAAGGCGCTGCGGAAATCCTCCTGCGCCCTGGGTTCGGCTTCGAGTTTGCCTCCGCAGACCAGTGCGGTCGCCTTCGCATCGGCCAGCAGTGCGGCGACCGCCGAGATCGTCGCCGTCACCAGCCTCGTGCCATTGTTGTCCAAAATGCGGCCCACGGTCTTCTTGCCCTTGCGCACCGTCCGCGCGCCCCGCGCCGCGTACGACGCAATCACCGGGTCACTAGCCGCGAGGGCGACGCAGACCGCGATCTCGGCAATTTCCGCGCCGCTCGCGGCCTCCACGGGCTTCAGCCGGCGGATTGCCTGATACATTTCCTGTTGGGCGGCGGCCGACACCAGCGAAAATCGCTGCGCGCCTCCGGCAGTCTTGGGAGCTTTTGTGGGCTTTTTGGTAGGCATGTGGTTGGGCTTCGTCATTCTAAACCATGCTGGCGGCGTTGCGCGCCGGTGCCGGTGATTTTCCCCACCGATGTTTTCAACACAAGTGTGGAAATGTCGGTGTGAAACCTTCGGACGGATGCCAATCGTCCAGTGTTCATGCGGGGTTCTCCAATCTGCACCAAATCCAGAGCTGCTGCTTTCGAATCTGCCGAACGGCGCATACGCGAGCTATCTGTCTACTGCTTTCTTGCCGGAAAGCGTTGCTGAGAGCTCCCGTGAGAAACTAACAGAGTCTTGAAAAAACGAATTGACATACTTCTTGTCGAGCGTGGTCTGGTGCCTTCGCGGGAGCGTGCCCAGGCCATGATTCTCGCCGGCCGCGTCCTGGTGGATGAGCAGAAGGTGCACAAGTCCGGGCACGCCGTCGCCGACGATTGCCAGGTCCGTCTGCTCGGCGGCGATCTCCGCTACGTCAGCCGCGGAGGCCTCAAACTGGAGGCGGCGCTCACCCACTGGAGCATTCTGCTCAAAGCCGCCGTCTGCATGGATGTCGGCGCCTCCACCGGTGGCTTTACCGATTGCATGTTGCAGCACGGTGCCGCCAGCGTGCTCGCCGTGGACACCGGTTACGGCCAGATCGATGCCCGCCTGCGCTCTGACCCGCGCGTCCGCCTGCTGGAGAAAACCAACGCCCGCTATCTCGAAGCCGCCCAGGTTCCCGAGCCCGTCGAGTTCATCTCCATGGACGTCTCCTTCATCTCCGCCACCCAGGTGCTGCCTGCGGTCTTAAGTGCCGCATTTGCCGATAAACCTCAGGACCGCCGCGAACTGGTTTTGCTCATCAAACCACAGTTCGAAGTCGGCCGCGAGTTAGTCGGCAAGGGCGGAATCGTGCGCAGCGAGCCGGCCCAACTCTCAGCCGTTGCCAAGCTCCGCGGGGCGGTCACCGCCCTCGGCGGCCACCAGATAGACGTCATCGATTCCCCTATCCTGGGAACGGAAGGCAATCGCGAATTCCTGCTGCACGCGCTCTTCCTCTCCTCTCAGGCCCCGGAAGTGGAGTACAAATAGACTGTGAAGATCGCCGCGATTGTCTCCAAACCCGCCAAGCCTGAGCTATCCGTAATCGTCCCCGAGGTGTTGCGCTGGTTCGCCGCCCACGGTTACCGCGTCTACATCGACGAGCAGACCGCCGCTTACGCCACCCACGAGTTTGTGGTGCACCGCCATGATATCGCCCAGCACAAGCCGGAGTTCGTCCTCGTCCTCGGCGGCGATGGCACGCTGCTCTCGGCTGCCCGTGCCGTTGGCGCCGCGGAAATTCCCCTGCTCGCCGTCAACCTCGGTTCGCTCGGCTTCCTCACCGAGGTGCACCTCGACGATCTCTATCCGGCTCTCACCGCCACCATCGGATGCCGGTGTCCGGACGAGTCGCGCACCGTGCTCGAGTGCCGCCTCATCCGCAACGGCCATGAGGTCGCCCACTATAACGCGCTCAACGATGCCGTCATCAAGAGCACCGTCGCCCGCCTCATCGGCTTTCAGCTTTGCATCAATAACGAGCCCGTGGTGGAGTACCAGGCGGACGGCGTCATCCTCGCCACCCCCACCGGTTCCACCGCCTACTCCCTGGCCGCCGGAGGTCCCGTGCTCATCCCCTCCGTCGAGGCCATCCTGCTCACCCCCATCTGTCCCCACTCGCTCACCCACCGTCCTCTCGTGGTAGGCGATGACGCCCTCATCTCCGTCCGCCTGGAGAGCGGTACGGACGGCGTACTCAGCGTCGATGGACAGGTCGGAACCCCGGTCGTCCAGGGCGACACCATCGAGTGCCGCAAAGCCGACTACCGGGTAAAACTCCTGCGCATCCGCCAGCCCTTTTTCGATGTCCTGCGCAGCCGCCTGAAGTGGGGCCTCCGCTAACCAACCCTCCGAACTGCCAGAGGGTGTTACGGGTGCCCCACGTTCGACTGCTGTTGGCTAACGTGGGGTAGTTGATCCTGCTTCTGTTCTCATCGAGGGCGATCAATAAACCTTGCTATGGGTAAGCCGGTGCGTCTCTCTGCAGGCATCGCAAACCTGAGCATCGCAACCGCGCACCTCACATTTGCGAACCTGCGAGGCTGGCTTGCGCCGGTCGCACACCGCGCACTTGAGCCGCGCGTAGATATCGGTCGGAACCGCTCCCTGGGTCAGCAGCTGCTCAAATGGATTTTCCTCGATAAACTTCTTAACGACGATCTGATCCTCCAACTGCTGCCGGTCTTCTTGCTCCTTGCGCAGCTTCCCCACTTGCGCCTGAATCTCTGCCTCCGATCGTTCCCCGGAGCTGTAACTAAGCTCCGCGTGATCGTGCACGCTCACAAACAACTCGTCGCCGCTCTTCAGCTGACCGGTAGAGGTGAACACGGCCAGTGGAACGATCACATGCCGTTCCAGAATCCGTTTCAGATGCCGTGCGCCGTACTTGATATCGAATCCGCGATCGAGCACCCACTCCTTGGCCTCGTCGTCCATCGCCACCGAATACATTCCCGCCGAGCAGCGCTGCAGCGCGTACTTCAGCTCCAACTCCAGAATCTCCAGCAGCACCGGCTTGTCCAGCGGCTTGAAGACCATCACCCGGTCAATGCGATTCCAGAACTCAGGCTTAAACGACCTCTTGGCAATCTCCATCACCATGTCTTCCATCGTCGCCGTCTCGTCCAGTTCCAGCTTGGCGCGCAACTTTTCCCGGGCCACCGGCGATGTAATCCAATCCTGAATCTCCACTCCCGCCAGGTTTGAGGTCATGAACAGCATGCACTTGGTCATGTCGACCTGCTTGTTGTCGCCCGTGTGGAAGCTGCCTTTGTCCATGATCCCCAGCATCATCTGGTGCAGATGATCGCTGGCCTTTTCGATCTCATCGAACAGCAGATTGGTAACTCCCTGCACATGATGCCGGTCGATGTTCCGCTGCGAGAGAATCGGCTCAGTCTCGCCGTGCCCCACGTACCCCGGAGGCGCGCCGATCAGCTTGGCGATCTCATGCGAGTCCTGGAACTCACCGCAGTCGATCTTCAACAGGTCTTCTCTCACATCTCCGCCCAGAGACTCCACCAGCGCCTCGACTAACCTGGTCTTACCTGTCCCCGTCGGTCCCAGCATCAACACATTGCAAATCGTCCGAGTCTTCGCCGTCATCCCTGCCCGGATCAGGTTGTAAACTTCCACCATCGAGTTGATCGCCGAGTCCTGACCCTTAACGCGATCGCGCAGCGCTCTTTCGAAGAGGTCGGATTCATGTGACCTCTTGCGGAGATCCAGCAGCCGGGTTCCCACCTTCATCTTGTCCTTCGTTTCCATGTCGAACCTGCGATGTCTGAACCAGGAATTCTACTACGTCGAACGCCTCGCGGCTAATGATCCAGCCTTTCCCTCTGACCATGACTGAAGGACCCAGCACCCTTCGAGTCTCCCGTAGAGCCTCAGCTTTTCGGCCAGCGATTGATTCTGTTTTGCCTTCGGTCTCGCGGATACACTTGGCGTGGAACTGCCCTGGGTAACCGGTCGGGATGCACTCCTAACCATCCTGTTTTCAAATTTTTGGCGGGAAATATAGGGGGAGGGGGTTACCCAAAACGCGCGGATCGAAACGCCTCACGGACGGTCGCTGTGGCCGTCCTGTGGATGCGTGATTTCGATCACCAGCAGCTCCTGATAGAGCCAGCAATTCGCCTCAATCTCGCATCGCCGCGAGCAAAAAACTGCGGCGCTCTGCGGCGGCATTTCGTTCCGCCCAAGCGCCGCGCCGCACCAAGTACAGGTGCGCAACATGCCATCTTTCGGCGAATATCGGTCAAATTGCATCGTTGCGATAGCGTAGTCAAGCGTTTCCCGCAACACAATCCGGCAATTCGCTTAGTCGATCGCTAGCTTTCGCTGCGGATCAGGTCTTCAAAGCTCTCGCGCCGGCGCACCAGACGAACTTTCTTGCCTTCCACCAGCACCTCCGCCGCTCGTCCGCGCGTGTTGTAGTTCGACGACAAGCTCATGCCGTAAGCGCCCGCATCCAGAATCGCCAGCAGATCGCCCGGCGCAATCGGAGGCAGCTCGCGGTCGCGGGCAAAGAAGTCTCCGGTCTCGCAAACCGGTCCAACCACATCGCAGACGCCGCTGATCGTATCGGCAGAGCTCTTGCGCGGCGTTACCGGCACAATCTCGTGATGCGCTCCGTAGAGCGCCGGACGCACCAGGTCGTTCATCGCCGCATCCACCACCAGGAACTGCTTGCCGCCGTTCTCCTTGGCGTACAACGTGCGAGTCAGTAGTGCTCCGGCCGCGCCCACAATCGAGCGCCCCGGTTCCAGCAGAAGATGCAGTCCCGTGCGCCGCAGCGGCTTCATCAGCGCCGCCGCGTAGGCCTTCACGCTGCGCTCGAATCCCCGCAGGTTCACATCGCCGTCCTTCGCTTTCTGATAAGGAATGCCGAGCCCGCCGCCGGCGTCCACAAAACTGATGTTGAGTCCGTCCGCGGTCAACTCGCGCACCAGGGCCAGCACCCGCTCCATGGTCTCGCCAAATGGCCTCACGTCGGTAATCTGCGAGCCAATGTGCACGCTCACGCCCACCGGATCGAGGTAGGGAAACGCTGCTGCCTTGCGGTACAGCTCGCGAGCCTTGGCGATCGGCACGCCGAACTTATGCTGGCGCAGTCCCGTGCTGATGTACGGATGCGTCTCCGCCTTCACATCGGGATTGACGCGGAAGGCGATGCGCGCGGTCTTCTTCAGCTTCGCGGCCCGGGCTCCGAGGAGTGCAAGCTCGGCTTCGCTCTCCAGGTTGAAGAGCAGAATCCCCGCCTCGAGCGCCGCGTCCATCTCCGCCGGCGTCTTACCCACGCCGGAGAACACCACCCCCGCCGCCGCCCGCTTGCCCACCTGAATCACCCGCTGCAACTCACCGCCGCTGACCACATCAAAGCCGCAGCCCAGGGCGGCCAGCAGGCGCAGTACCGACAGATTCGAGTTCGCCTTCACCGAGTAGCAAATGGTGTGCGGCTGTTTTTCAAACGCCCGCTCAAACGCCGCCACGCGCGCCCGTATCGCCGTTGCCGAGTAGACATACAGCGGGGTGCCGAAACGGCGGGCCAGGCGCTCCACTTCCACTTCATCACAGCACAAAGCGCGGCTAGTGTTGCTGCCTCGATAGGTAAAAGCCGGAGGACGCTCCCCAAAGGAGCCTTTTCGAATCATCACTTCTCTTTTGTCGTTTCCTTGATTTTCAGAACTGCGACCGTCTGGTCGTCGAACGCTTCCACGTGGCCAACGAACTTGTTCACCTCGGCAAATACGGCGTCTACAATCGCTTCCGCAGAGTCTTTCGCATGGCTCTCCAGTACGCGTTGCAGCCGCTTTATGCCGAACCCCACGCCCGCTCCGTTCTGTGCGTCCGGAATTCCGTCGCTGAAGAACAGGAAGACATCGCCGGGGCGCGTGCGAAAGCTTACTTCATCGTACTCTGCGGTACTAAACAGGCCAAGTGGCATTCCGCTGATCTCCACCGGTTCGGCTCTGCCGTTCCGGCAGCGATAGGGATGCGGCAGTCCGGAGTTTGCGATCCGCAGCGACATGTCATTCTCGTTCCACAGAGCGTAAATAATGGAGACAAACTGGGCCGCAATCGGACGCTCCGCCAGCGACCGGTTGATCGCCGCCAACATCTCCGCCGCGCCGGGTTTCTCTGCCGCAATGGAGCGCAGGATGCCGCTCACCAGCGCCTCGTAGATCGCCGCCGGGGCGCCTTTTCCACTCACGTCGCCAATGGCGAGCGCGGTCAACTCCCGTCCCGTCGTAGGAAACATAATCGTAAAGATCTCCGCCGATGGCGCGCGCCGGAACCGAACGCGCCGCCATCTCCGCCTTGCCCAGCAGCGGAATCTTCTGCGGAAGCAGCCGGTACTGCAACTCGCGAGCCAGCAGCATATCCTTCTCGAGGCGCTGCTCTTGCCGTTCAGTCTTTTCGTAGAGCCGCGCGTTCTCAATCGAAATTGCCACCTGCGCCGCCAGCGTCTTTACCATGCGAGCGTGCTCCTCGGTAAAGTAACTCCGGCGCGTATGCTCCAGGTCGAGCACTCCAATGACCTCGTCCTTATATACCAGCGGCACGCAGAGTTCGCTCATGGTCTCCGGATTCAGCGGAATGTAGCGATCATCGCAGGTCACATCCCGGACCACTACAGCTTCATTTTTCTCCACCGCATAGCCCACCAATCCTCGCCCCAGCGGAACATCATGTTTCAGTTGAACGTTCTCCTTAAACCGCAGCGAGAAGCGATGCTGCAGCTTGGTCCGTTTGGTATTCAGTAGCAGGATGGAGAACATCTGGTAGTCGATCAGCCGCAGCAAGAGTTCGCCGATACGTTTGAAGAGCTGGTCCAGGTTCAGGATTGAAGTGAGCTCGCGGCTGATTTCGTTCAGCAGCACCAGTTGCCTGGCCTGCCGCCGTACTCGGGTGTACAGTCGGGCATTCTCCACGCCAATGGCCACGCGCGAGGCAATCAGCATCAGCACGCTGCGATGCTCCTCGGTGAAGAAGTTGCTCTCCGAGGCCTCCACGTCGATCACCCCGATGGTGCGCCCCTTTACGATCAGCGGTACCGCCAGTTCGGAGAGCACTTTGGCTCCGCAGGCGATGTACTCGGAGTTCTGGAGTACGTTGTTCACCAGCACGGCCTCGCCGAGCTGTGCCGCCATCCCTGTAATGCCCGAACCCACCTTGACGCAGATGCGCTTGGCCTCCTCCGCCGAGTGCCCCACCTGAAAGCGGACGCGCAACTCCTGGCGCCGTTCGTTCAATAGCAAAATCGCGAAGATGTCATAGTGAATGATGCGGCGCACCAGCTCGGCAACCCGCCGCATCAGGGTCTCCAGGTCAAGCGTGGTGTTGACGGCGTCGGCCACCTCAAGCAGGAAGCCTTCCATCTGGACCGGCTCCCCTTCGGGCTTCTGCTGCGTTTGAATTCCATTCGGCATTTACGATACTTTCAAGACGGTCCAGCCGCGTTTTTGTGAGCTGGTCCTGGCAACCGGCGAAGCAGCAACGCAATCTTCTCTCGTTGATCGCTGCATCCAGGCTAACCGCATTCCGGATTCTATCATCGCCATCTGCGCCGCAGAGTTAGTCTCCTTGGCTGACCAGAGGGGTAGAATGTGGGCGATGCCCAAAGATGATGCACCGATTGTTATGGGCATACAGAATCCATCCGAGGTTCTTGTCATGGTAATGTCCGAGTTCAAGCAGCTAGTCGAGGATGTGAAGCGTGAGGTGCGCGAGATTTCCCCTGAAGCTTTGCGGCAGATGAAGGCCAGCGGCGAGGCGTTTTCGCTGGTCGACGTGCGCGAGCCCGACGACTGGAAGCAGGGAACTATCCCCGGAGCCGCGACCATCGCGCGTGGTGTACTGGAGTTGAATATCGATCAGGTGACCACCGACAAAGATCATAAGATCCTGCTCTATTGCGGAGGCGGCAGTTGTTCCGCTCTTGCCGTCTACATGCTCCAGCGCATGGGGTTCCGTAACGTGTTTTCGCTGGCCGGTGGATATCGCGGATGGAAAGAGTCGGAGCCGCGCTAGCAACGGCTCTGTGATAGAACGCAACCAACGCTGTGTAAGGAACGAGAAGATGCCGAACTATCTGACTTGGCTGGGACACTCTACCTTCAAAATCGATACCGCTGAAGGCAAGACATTTCTCATCGATCCCTGGATCACGCAGAATCCGCGCTGCCCTGAGTCTGAAAAGCACCAGACCAAAGTGGATGTGCTGCTCTGCACCCACGGTCACGGCGATCACATCGGCGACGCCGTGGCAATTTGCCGTGAGCTTCAGCCCACGGTCGTCGGAATCTACGAACTGGCCTCCTGGCTCGGCGGCAAAGGCGCAAAGAATATCTCACCCATGAACAAGGGCGGCACACAGGAGGTGGCCGGAGTGAAGGTCACCATGGTCCACGCCGTGCACTCCTGCGGCATTCAGGAGGAGGACGGTTCTTTCATCTATGCCGGGGAAGCCTGCGGATATGTGCTCGAATTCAGCGATGGTCTCAAGCTCTATCATGCCGGTGACACCGCCGTTTTCAGCGACATGCAGATCATCCATGACCTCTACCGTCCCGAGATGGTCCTGCTTCCGGTGGGCGACCACTTCACCATGGGAATCCGCGAGGCCGAGTATGCCTGCAAACTGCTCAAGCCTCGAATCGTCGTTCCCATGCACTTTGGCACCTTCCCAATGCTCAAGGGAGACCCCCACGATCTGCGCCCTACCGCCCGGGAGCAGAACTTTGATCTCTGGGAGATGGAGCCCGGGGTACGCCGCGAACTTCCCCTCAAGTAGCGTAGCTCAATCTGGATCGCTCTCTTTGCGGTCCAGAGTTGCGCTACGTCCGCGTGCAGGTCCACGGAACTTCCGTCAGATGGCCTGTCTTCACATCGTAAACAAATCCGCGCAGGATCAATTCCTTCCGGACCCACGAGTGGGAGGCTAGCCGTTCCAGTTGCTGAAGTACATTCTTGGCTACATCTTGGAAGGCATGGAAGCAGACCGGAATATTTGCCGGCTTTCCGGCCTTTTCTTCGATCAGCGCGTGGATATCTTCTTCGCTGGCCTTCTGCAGTCCGCAATCGGTATGGTTGATCACCATCACCTCCTGAGTCCCCAGCATGTAGTGCGAGATCAAGAGCGAACGAATGGCGTCCTCGGTCGCAATCCCTCCCGCGTTGCGGATAAAATGCGCATCGCCAAATTCGATTCCGAGCGCATGACGGTCGAGACGCGTATCCATGCACATCAGCACGGCCAACTTGCGTCGCGGCTCAGGCGAATACTGTGAGGTGTCGTGGCTCTCCTTATACAGCGCATTGGCGGCAAGAACTTCGTCGATCACGCTCATTCAGAATCACCTCTCCCCGAGTGAAACTGACGCAAAGGCTACTTCTTGCGCTCGACCAGATACCGTGCAATCTCCGTCAGCGTATTCGCCCGCTCGCCGAAGCTGTCCAGCGACGAGCACGCCGTGCGCACCAGTTGCGCCGCCATCTCTTCGGCTTTCGCCAATCCGTACAGAGCCGGATAGGTGACCTTCTCGGCCGCCAGATCTTTGCCCGCGGTCTTGCCCAGTTGCTCGCTGGTCTGCGTAACGTCCAGAATGTCATCGGCAATTTGGAAGGCCAGTCCTGCCGCTCGTCCAAACTCGCGCACCCGCTGCACCTCCACGGTCTTTGCGCCCACATAGTAGCAGCCCGTCAGCAGGGATGAGACAATCAGCGCCCCGGTCTTCGCCCGGTGAATGTACTCCAATGTAGGCAGATCGGGTTTTGCGTGCTCGGACTCCAGATCCACCACCTGTCCACCGATCATGCCGTCGATCGTTCCCGTACCGTGTGCCAGTTCTTCGATGATGCGTACCCGCGCCTCTGCCGGACACTGCAGACGCGCCATCACTTCGTAGGCTTGTGTCTGCAAAGCATCGCCAGCCAGAATCGCAGTGGCTTCCCCGAACGCTTTGTGGCAGGTAGGCCGTCCGCGGCGCAGGTCATCGTTATCGAGCGCCGGCAGATCGTCATGCACCAGCGAGTAGGTGTGCAGCATCTCAATCGCCGCGCCGAGTTCATCGACGCCTTCCGGCATGGCGCCGCTCACCATCCGTGCCGCCTCCATGCAAAGGATCGGGCGCAGACGCTTGCCTCCGGCAAAAACGCTATGCCGCATCGCGCGATGGATGGAACTCGGATATTGCGTCGCCGCGGGCAACAAACGTTCCAGCGCCGCGTCAGCAGTTTTTTGGCCTTGGAGCAAAGTTTCTTTCAACATGGACGCTAAAAAGTGTAACAGCGCACTCCGCCGCAGGGCTACTCAGAGTTTTGGATTGCTGTGGGGTTCGGTCTTCCTGAAACAAAAAGCCCCGCAAAAAGCGGGGCGACGATGCCAAGCGAGCGTTTATGCGGCGATAGCCAAGCGGTTCGCCACCGCTGTCCGCGCCGCGCGCAGTATGGAGCGGATATCCTGCGGGTGGCAGAATTCGACTGCTCCAGCATTCAGGGCGGCCATCCACATCCGCTCGTCCGGGGAGCGGTGGGTGCACACAATCGTTAGATTGCAAAAAGTGCGAGCCAACTGGCGTACATCTTCCACGTTCACAACTTCCAGATCGAGCACTGCCACTCGCGCCTCGTGGTGCAGCAGCAATGTGCGCAGCTCCGCGGCATCTTCAGCCATGGCCACCCGGCCGAAATGCGCGTGAAGGTCGTTCGCTAGCCCCTGTGCGATGCCCGGGTCGTTCTGTGCGATAACAACGGTAGACGGCGTCATGTTCTCTCCGTACAACAACGGCGTGCGCCTTGCGGCGTAGCAGTCGGAAAGAGGTTTTGGTCTCGTGCGGAGGACAGTATTCTGTTCTTAACGGCTTTCGCTGCTCTCGCCGAATGCTTCGGCTCGCATTTTGCCATCCTGCTTTAAAAGGATCTCAACCCGTCCTTCCGCGTCCTCAAGTTCCTTCCTGCAGGAAGCGGAAAGCGCAACGCCTTCTTCAAAGAGCTTTAACGATTGCTCCAGCGCTAAATCGCCCTGTTCCATTTCTTTGACGATTACCTCTAGCCGTTGCAGGCACTCTTCGAACTTCGGCAAGCGATCCTCCGTGTTGGCTCCATTCTACTGCAATTCCGGCAGCTCCGAATCGTCTCCGCAGCTATATTCGAGAGAACCTACGAATCATTGGGCCAGCGTCGCATCGCGTAGGAAGTCATAGTTTCCGGCTGGGGTAAGTTGTACGTTTTCCAGTCTGCGGGTGTGCACCAATACATTGTCTGCCCACCATAGATGCACATACGGCAGATCGAGACCGAGTATCTCCTGGATTTTCGTGTAATCTGCCAGTGCGCTTTTTTTCGTCCACGCTACGCCGCCCTTCAGCAATCAGTTTGTCCACTTCGGGATTCGAATAGTACCCTCGATTCGCCCGTTTCGGAGCAAAGCTTGCGGAGTCGAAGACGTTCTCAAACACATCCGGATCCTGGTTGCTGCCTCCCACCCAGCGCAGCGAATACAGTTGAAACGCACCCCTCACCACGTCCGCATAAAAGGTTGCAAACTCATAGCTGCGGATATCGAGAGCAATACCCACCTCGCGCAACTGCTGTTGCAGCACGGCGCACAGCAACCGGGTGCTCTCATCGGTTGAGGTCTTCATGACCAGGTGGAAGCGCACTCCACTCGCATCGGCGCGGATATCCTGCCTCATCGAGCAGTTCGCGAGCCTTGGCCGCATCGTGCGGGTAGTCCTTTGCCTTCGCGTCATAGGCCCAGTGCTGGGGCGGCAGAACACTGTTTGCCGGGCGTGCCATGTCGCGCCACAGGTAATGGATCAGCGGCTTGCGGTCGATTGCGTAGGCCAGCGCCTGCCTCACCAGCACGTTCTTCAGAATCGGATCGCGCAGGTTCATTGCGAGGTACTGGTAGCTGGTTCCTGGGGCGCGCTCCACCACCAGTTGCGGTTGGCGCGCGAGAGTAGGCACCAGGTCTCCTGGCAGCGCATTGATCTCCGCGTCGGCCGAGCCTTTGCGCAACTCCAGCGCCCGCGTGGTCGCGTCCGGAACAACGTTAAAGCGCACCCGCGCCAGTCCCGCCCGCTTGCCCCAGTACTGCTCATTCCGCGCAATCACCACTTCCCGGTCCGGAGTCTCGGAGACGAAGCGGAATGGTCCCGTGCCAATCGGATGCCGAGCCAGCTCCTCTCCCGAGCCTGTCGGAACCACTCCCAGAGCGCCGTCTGACAAATTCCAGAGCAATGCGGCAAATGGCTCCTTCAAATGAATCACCACGGTGAAAGCGTCCGGCGCCTCGACCCAATCGACGTACCGGTAGGCGCTGGCTTTTGCCGAGCGCAGCTTTCCGCTCAGCAGCGAGTCCAGGGTCCACTTCACGTCCGCCGAAGTCATGGGGTGCCCGTCGTGAAAGCGCACATCATGCCGCAGGTGAAAGACATACGTGAGCGGATCGGGTATATCCCAGCTTTCGGCGAGTCGCGGCTTCAGTTCAAAATTGTCATCGCGCCGTACCAATCCCTCAAAGATCAGCTCACCGATTCGCTCCGACTGTGCATCCGTTCCAATCCTCGGATCCAAATTTAACGGGGAACTCTCGATCAGCATGACCGCGGTCGACGCATCCGGTTTCTGCCCGGCACATCCCCAGAGCAGCAGGCAGAGCACAAGGGCCGAAGCGATTGCTACACTACGCATAGCTCACTTTACCAAGAACCACCTCACGCTCGGCCCCGGTTGCCGCTGGAAGGTTCGATGCCTGTCGATGCCAGGTCTGGTAGGCGAGCACCGCGAAGGCAACCGCTTCCTTCGCCTGCGAAGGCAATCCCGCGGCATCGGTAGGCAATACGTCCAAGCCAAGTTCGGCCACCTCGCCGCGAATCATCTTCATCAAGGTCAGGTTGCGCGTGCCTCCGCCGGAGACAAACAAATCGTGGTAGCTGTCCTTCTTCGAGAGCCCACGTACGGCCTCGCCAATCGAGCGCGCCGTCAGAGCCGTCGCCGTCGCCAGCACATCGTGCTTGTCAGCCCCCCCGCACCGCTCTAAGAACGCCTGCATGTACTCGCGACCGAACTCCTCGCGTCCTGCCGTGCGCGCACCCTTGCGCCGGAAGAACGGATGCTTCATGCGCTCCCGCAGCACGGCGTCGAGCACCTTACCCTTGGCTGCCAGCTTTCCCTTATCGTCGAACGCTACGCCGAAGAGCTTCTCGCAAAGCGCGTCGATGACCATGTTGCCCGGGCCGGTGTCAAACGCGTGTACCTGCTCCGGAGCAGCCGCGGCGGGAATTGCGGTCAGGTTGCCGATTCCGCCAATGTTCTGCACGATCCTACCCCGCTTTGGATGACGAAACACCAGCAGGTCGAGGAAGGGAACCAGCGGCGCGCCCTTGCCTCCGGCGGCCATGTCGGCTGGGCGAAAATCGCTCACCACGGGAATTCCCAGCCGCGTCGCCAGCACCGAGCCATCGCCAATCTGCCACGTGCAGGCAATCTTACGCCCCAGGTATTTAGCGGCTTCTCCCTGATGGTAGATCGTCTGCCCATGGCAGCCCACCAACTCGCAGGTCACGCCGGAACGCCGCTGGCTGCGCCGCACGCAATCGGCATAAATCTCCGCCAGCAGAAAGTTCAACCGCGCCAGCTCAGATACCGCGATCGACTGCGCATTCATTGCCTTGAGTACAGCCGTTCGCACCGCCGCAGGGTAGGGAAATGCGCGATGCGCAACCAACTCGAAGCGCGTCCGAAAGCGCCGTCCCGTCAATCGCACAATCGCCACGTCAACTCCGTCGGCGGAAGTCCCGCTCATCACTCCGGCAACAACCAATTCAGCACTTCCTTTCTGAAACCAGCGCTTCAGAACTCACATCCGGAAATGCCGATTGTACTATTCACCGCATTCCGCCGCCTCGGTGCGGTGTGATTCCATCCATTTGTGAGTGATGTTGTTCAGCCCGGTGCGGGCAGTTGGTGTCAGAGCAGCGAGCGTTTTGCTGGCTTTGGAAGGAAGGTGCTACTTGCGTGCCAACGCCTGAGCCTTGGCCGCGCATTCGGAGCAGAAAGTCTGCTCTTTCAAGTCAATCCATTCCACCGCGTGCGAACTGGACATGACGCAACGATAGTCACCGCAGTGGTGCAACTCCAGAGTGTGTCCCAACTCATGGATGGATTCAATCAGCAGCCGGCGCGACAAAAGGTTCATATCCGGCGGCAAGCCGTAGAACTCTTGGCGCAGCCGCGCGTAGGATACCACCGAGCACTT
This sequence comes from uncultured Acidobacteriota bacterium, assembly GCA_963779365.1. Lineage (GTDB taxonomy): Bacteria > Acidobacteriota > Terriglobia > Terriglobales > Acidobacteriaceae > TOLSYN. The sequence continues at coordinate 19,106 of CAVZYB010000017.1, forward strand.
TCCGCCCATCTGCGCTTCGCCGAAGACGAACGTAAGAATAGGAATGTACAGATCGACCGGGGTGACGCCGAGCAGTCGCCACGTCTTCCAGTTCGCATACTGCTGCATCCGCCCAATCAGTTCGCTGGAATGGTACTGGCCGCGTTCGGCATGGAAGGCAAATTCCGGGCGCAACGCGAGGGCTCAGGACCTCACACCGGATCTGGAAGGCTTCCGAAAGTTCAGAGCGCAACCAGTCCAGCATCGGTTCATGGGGCCCGCCAATGGGTAGTAGTTGTAATACCTTCATCGAGTTTCAGGTGCTGTCAGAGCCTGCTTGCTCCATCCGTATTTTTTCAGTTTGTGATGCAGTGTCACCCGGTCGATGTCCAGTATTTCGGCAGCCCGTGTCTGATTGCCGCCGCACTCATCTAATACTCGCAGAATGTGCGACTTCTCGATATCCTCCAGCGAGCGCGCGTCGGCGACCGGCGCGGCGGTGGTGGCATGTGGCTGGATGGTGAAATCGCGTTCGCGTAACTCCGGCTCCTGTGAAACCACCATCGCCCGCTCCACCGCGTTCTCCAGTTCGCGGATATTTCCCGGCCAGTGGTACTGTTGCAGGAGGTCCATCGCCCGCGGATTCACCCGCAGGATTTTCTTGTTCATGTCGCGTGAGAACTTGCGTACAAAGTGGTCCACCAGCATCGGAATGTCATCGCGGCGCTCCCGCAATGGCGGTAACTCGATGCGAAATACATTCAGCCGGTAGTAGAGATCGGGACGGAAGCGGCCCTCTTCGATCAGTTGTTCCAGGGGCTTGTTGGTCGCGGCCACACAACGGAAGTCCACCTTGAGTGAGGTATTGCCGCCGACCCGCACGATTTCCCGCTCCTGCAGCACGCGCAACAGGTCGGTTTGCGTGCGCAGGCTGATGTCGCCGATTTCGTCCAGGAAGACCGTGCCGCCCTCGGCTACTTCGAATTTACCTTTTTTGCGATACTGGGCTCCCGTGAATGCGCCCTTCTCGTGTCCGAACAGCTCGCTTTCCAGCAGTGTCTCGGTCAACGCTCCGCAGTGGATCGCCACCAGCGGATGATAGCGCCGCGGGCTGGCAAAGTGGATCGCTTTTGCCACCAGCTCTTTGCCCGTACCGCTCTCGCCGGTGATCAGCACGGTTGCATCGGTGGGGCCTACGGTCTCGATCGCCTCGAACACCTTCTTCATCGCGGCGCTCTGGCCCACCATGTTGTCTGGCCGCGCCACTGCGTCCACCTGCTCGCGCAGTCGGACATTCTCTTCCCGCGCCTGGCGGTGTGACAGCGCATTCTGCATCAGATGCGCGATCTCATCCGGGTCCAGCGGCTTGGTCACGTAGTCGTATGCGCCGTTCTTCAGCGCCGCCACCGCGGTTTCCACCGAGGCGTAGCCGGTCATCATGATCACGATCAAGTTCGGATCGAGTTCGCGAATGCGACGCTGCAACTCGATGCCGTCCGTCCCGCGCATCTTTATGTCCAGCAGCGCGATGTCCCATGGATGCTCTGCCAGCCGCAGTAGTGCCTCGCTGGCGTTCTCCGCGGTTCCCACCTCGTAGCCCTCTTCGCGGAACCATTTGTTCAGCGAATCGCGCACACTAAACTCATCATCCACAATCAGCAGACGGCCCTTGTTCTCGCTCACGTTCCCGCTCCCGCGCTATGCGCTCCGCGCTCAACTGCCCGATGAAGCCTGCGCGTGCGCATCTTCTGGATGCATCGCACACACAGGCAGAATAATCTGGAAGGTGGTTCCCTCGCCCAATTTGGAGGAGACCTCGATGTGTCCTCCGTGGCGTTCGACAATACCCTTGGAAACCGCCAGTCCCAGCCCAACGCCCTTGCCCACTTCTTTGGTCGTGGTGAAGGGATCGAAAATTTGTGGCAGAATTTCCGGCGGAATGCCCACGCCGTCGTCGCGCACTTGCAGTTCGACCTGCTTTCCGTCCGGCAGCGTGCGCGTGGACACCCACAGGTTTCCCCCGTGCGGCATCGCGTCAATGGCGTTGATCACCAATGCCAGCGCGACCTGTTCGATATGTGCGGCATCGCATTGCAGGGGCGGCAGGTTTCGGTCCAGGTCAACTTGAAGCAGAACTCCACTCATCACCGCCTTGTGCTCTACCAGACGAATCGTCCGGGTGATTACCGTGTTCAAATCAGAGAGGCTCAAGTTCATTGGTGAGGTGCGTGAGAACGACAAAAGGTTTTTCAACAGATCGCCGCAGCGCTTGCTCTCGCTGGCAATCAGGTCAAGCGATTCGATCGCTTCCTGCTTTTGCGCCTCGTCTTGAATGCCGCGCTCAATCCATTTCTTCAGTAGCTTGGCATAGGTCAGAATGCCAGCCAGCGGATTATTGATCTCATGCGCCACCACGGCTGACATCTTGCCGATTGCGACCATGCGCTCCACTTGCAGGATCTGCTGCTGGGTGTTCTGCAATTCGCTGGTCTTCTGCTCCACCCGATGCTCCAGCGTGTGCGCCCAGCTGGTGATCTCGCGCTGCGCCGCCTGCAACTGGCTGCTCATGCTGTTGAAGGCTCTCGCCAGCGCCCCCAGTTCGTCGGCGGATTCCACCGGAATCTGATACCCCAGTTCGCCCTCAGCCAGATGTTCGGTTCCCTCTTGCAACCGCTTCAGGGGAGCGTGCAGCACGGTGCGAATTGCGATCCATACAAACAGACCAACACACGCTCCTCCGCAAAGCAGCAGCACCACTACCCAGAGAGTGCTTTGAGCCAGGCTGGCATCCTCGCGCTTTAGAGACAGTCCGGTATCCAGTACCCCGAGGATGCGTTGCGTAGCCGGGTGCGCGTGGCAGGCTGCATTGGAGCATTCCGGCTTGTTCACAATCGGCGTAATTACGCCCAGCACCCGGTGACTGCCCTCCTGATCCTGCGCTTCGTAGATTCTGAACCGCTTGTGTCAACGTCGGCTTGAGCGGATACCCGGTGGCATTCAATGCATTGCTTGCTGCCCCTATTGATCAGGGTTCCGGCCTCATGGGAGTCGGTGGAGAACGCCACCCGCCCATCGTGGTTGATGATGCTGATCCGCTCCACCTCGCGGTGACTGCCGATTCCCTGGATGGCTTCATGCAGACCTTGGCGATCATTGGCCATCATCGAGTGGTAGGTATTGTCCCGGACAAAATCGCTGATTTCAATTGCCTGCTCCAGCGAAACCTGTTCCAGGTCGTGCCGGTGCAGCCGGATATTCACGTATCCCAGCACGGCTGAGCCGCATGCCAGACAAGCCAGCAATAGAACCAGAAGCTTGGTGCTGACGTGTTTGACTCGCGACTCTAGTTGGCGAAACATAACTTCTCCAGGTGAATAGCGGGAGCGCCGCCGGTCGACAGCGCTCCCGCTCATCGGTTTAGTGCACCAGCGTAGGCTGATGCGCCGACTCTGATACCCCCGTCAGGTTCCCCTGCATGTGCGTACTCAGGAGCCGCGTGATGCTCCTCTTCGAATATCGGCAGATACTTCGCGCACAACGTGAAGACGAAGAAGCCGATGGCGCAGATCATCACGTGAAATGCTGACCTCGGTCCACTTCGGCATATAGTGATGTCCGACCCAGGTTTCCATGCTGGTCATGGCCACGTTCAGGCGGTTGGTCACAAAGCCCAAAATGGTGCTCAGGGCAGCAAGGTAAGCAAGGTGAGGGTTGGTGCGGACCTTCTTAAAGCTCAGCATCGTCAGCGGAATCACAAAGGCGAGGACCAGTTCTACCCACAGGAAATAGGCCTCGTAGCTGGGCTTGAAGATGCTCATGAATACGTCGCGATGGACGTAATCTTGCAACCGCAGCAGCGCCATGACCCACAGAGCCACGTAGAGCGCGCCGGAAAGTTCGGTGATGACAGAGCGTTCCAGACTGCGTCCAAAGGCGCGTGCGCTGAGTGTGGATTCAAAGATCGTCATCGCCAGTCCGCAGATAATGGCTGAGATGAAGAAGAAGAACGGCTGTGCCGGCGTGTACCAGAACGGATGCATCTTCTCCGGGAAGATCAGGAAGAGAGAGCCGAGCGAGCTCTGGTGGAGCGTGGAGAGCAGAATGCCCAGACACACCAGCACGGGATAGATCTTCTTGACCCAGCGGATCGGCGCCTGCAGGTTGAAGCACTCCAGCACGTTCGGCAGGAATTCGAGGAAGAGGACCGTGGTGTAGGTCATCACACAGAAGCCCACCTCGAGCATGACCGAGTGGAAGTTCTGGTAGACCATCATGTGCCAGATGTACCAGGGACGGCCAAGATCAAAGAGCAGACCAACGATAAACAGAACGTATCCCAGAAAGGCTGTAAGAATGGCGGGGCGAACGATGCAGTGCAGGCGCTCGACGTGGAAGATGTAAACCGCGCCGGTCACGCAAAACCCGCCGGCGGCCAGCATGACGCCACAGAGGCAGTCAAAGCCAATCCAAAGCCCCCAGGGGAACTGGTCGGTCATGTTGGAGACGGCGCCGAGGCCATGGAGATAGCGGACGTAGGTGGAGTAGATGCCGAGCAGCATGATCACAGCAAACACCACTCTCCAGAACGTCACCTTAATGTTCATAATCGTCATTTCGCACCTCGCATAGCTCTCTCTTCGGCTTCGACTTCAGCGACTTCTTTGCGGCGGTTGGTGACCCAGTACACGCCGCCCAGGACCAGCGCCCAGAGAGGAATAAAATCAGGCATCAGTTCCATCACCCGGCCAGTGTACTCAGGCAGCGGAGTGTCGCCGATCACGCTCGGCCTTCGGCAAGCCGAACTGCTGGAAAGGCACAGAGGAGAGCAACAGAACACTGGTTCCACCCACTTCCTTCAGGCCGTAGATCTGAGGAACGTAATTCGACGGGTTTTGGCGGAGTCGGTCCTGCGCCTCGGCGATCAATGCGTCGCGATCACCGAACTTGGTCGCGCCCGTCGGGACAGATCTCGGCGCAGGCGGTTGGCTTACCTGCCGCCACGCGGTCCGGGCACATAATGCACTTGCGCACCCGCGGGTTCAGCTTTCCCCACTCGTACTTGGGCACCGAGAACGCGCAGGCCACCATGCAATAACGGCAGCCGAGGCACTTCCAGACGTCATAAACCACGGGACCGTCGGCTGTCTTATGAAGGCACCAACCGGGCAAACCGAGGCGCAGGCCGGCTTTTCGCAGTGCTGGCAAAGCCTGCGCATATATTTGTCGTTGTTGTTGAGGACCACCGTGAACTTGTGTTCGCGACTGAACCGACTCCGCCGCAACTTTGTCGTCATAGGGTAGTCCGTTCTGCTGGGCACATGCGCTCTCACACTGCTTGCAGCCGATGCATAGGGTAGCATCGTAAAGAATAGCCTTGCTCATAAGATCTCCGCACCGCTAACGGCTGGCATATCCATGTCAGTCGGATTAAATTCAACATGGCGTGGGAGTACGGCGGGTTTGCAGTGGGCGGAGCCGGTAACCTTGGGGCTTCTGGTTACCTCACGCAGGCCAGCGGTTCGCGCCGCAGTGGACGAGCGTGCAATGGCTCCGGCCTTCCAAAACGCCGGATATCCCACATCGCACTTGTCGTATCGCTGGGATATTCTCCAGCGCCATGCTCTTCCTGGCTGCCTGACATTCAGCGGGTCGGGTCATGTTGCACCCGCCCGAAATCCAACTTACACGCCGGAGCCTGAGGCTCCGGACCTGCTTCCGTGGTCCCGAATCCAATCCCGGCCATGAAAGCTGAATCTTGCATCGCACTGCCATAAAAAATCAGATACAAGATGCGAAGCAAGAATGTACCTGCTAGCTGTTTAGTCACCGTGACGTGCATCACATCGCGACGTGCGCCGGAAAATGCGTTCAGGGATACACTACTGCTGCATTACGCAACAGGAAAGTGCACAAAATCGCCACAGTGTTGAAGAAATAAGCAGATGTCTGATGCGGATATTGCGGAGAATGTTTACGAAAATAAGAATTCCCAAAACAGGAAAGCTTCGCCTCAGGCGGCGAGATTTCTTCCGGAGCTCTTCCCAAACGCTACGCGCCGACCAGTCTCTCCAGCGCCGGCTTGTTCCGTATCATCAGGGTTGAACCCTTCAGCACGGCAATTTGCTTCTTGCGGAAATCGGCAAGGGTGCGCGTGACGGTCTCCCTCGAGGTCCCAATGATCTGTGCGATCTCCTCGTGGGTCAGAGCGACCTTAATGCGCATCCCCGCTTCGTCGGCGCCCTCGCCGTGCGACCACTCCAGCAGCAATCGTGCCAGCCGTTCCGGTGCCGAGTGCGACAGTCCCAGCGAGCGAATCTGTTGATAAGCGGATTGGCAGTCCCGGCTCAGATGTTGCGCGGCCTTCAGGCAGGCATCTCCATGCTGTTGCAGAAAGCGCAGGAAATCCTCTCGCTTGATGAAGTTCAACTGGCAGGGTTGTCCGGACTCAGCCGTGATTTCATAGGGAGTATTGGAAACCGTGGCGTGCAGGCCAAGTACTTCACCCGGTTGCACGATCTTCAGAATGAGTGTCTTTCCATCGCTCGATGTTGTCGAAAGCTTAACCCGCCCTTTGCACAACATATAAATGCCGCGGGGAGACTGACCCTCCACGAACAGCACCGCTCCAGCTGGATATGCCGCGGTAAACTTAATCTTTTCAAATGCTTCCAGAGAAGCCTTGGGGAGACCACAAAAGAAGCTGTCGGTGCGCAGCTTACATATCAGGCAGTTCTCAACCAGTTCCAAACCGTATGGCGATCCCAAGGCAGCCCTCCCCCATCAGTAACTGTTATGGTAACACTTCCATTTTTGGAAGCCCAGTTCGCTTCGCACCACCGTCGAAACCGTACAGCTCCACCCCAGCCCGGAATCGCCATCGCAGGTCGCACGACTGATATCCTGAAAGTGACTTATATCACATTCTGCTTGTGATAACTATCGCAGACTCTGTCTCCACGTACCAACCTCCCTCGCGGAGCATGATCCGGTTCTCAAACCGGGTACCTTGCCTGCATATACGATCGCTGCGGCTTATGGGCTTGCCCACCTCCAGGATCTCCAAATCCAGCATCTCAACTCACATATAGATGCGCGCCAGCTTCCTTACGCGTAAGTTGCCACTGACAATCGGCGCTTTTCGTTTGAGCTAGGGGCAGCCTTGTTTCTCGCTTATGGATCAAATAATCCAGCTATTTGGGGCAACCCGCTATGCCGCCGTCTTTTTGGAATCCAAATCTCTATAGCTCGGTCTTTATGTATCGGCATTATGCGCGGAGCTTAGGCTCCGTCCAAACTTAGGAGGAGATGCAATGGCAACACTGCCAAGAGCGGACGACGACAGCCGGTGGACAAAGACCGGGGCGGGAAAGTTTGGGGCGGAAAAGTCCAAGTGGGACCGGGTCGAGGAGATGGACGAATTCCGCCTGCTTCTTTTAGCCAAGAAGGAGTTTGTGATTCCGACGACAGTTTTCTTTGTCGTCTACTATTTTGCTCTGCCGGTGCTCGTTGGTTACGCTCCGGAGTTCATGAGCCGCAAGGTCTTAGGCCCGGTCAACCTGGCTTATCTTTTTGCGCTCTCGCAGTTCTTTGTCGCCTGGGGCATTGCTTTCGCATACGTCGCGCGTAGCCCGCAAGTTTGACAAGTTCGGCGCCCACATCCTCGAGACCCTCAAGCGCGAGGGGTATGACTTAAACCAGGCTGGAAAGAGAGGACTTTAGCCATGCACCTCGACATGACTTTGGTGTTGTTTCTCTCCTTCATTGCCATCACTCTCGGCATCACCGCATGGGCATCGCGGCGTTCTGGTTCCTCGGCCAGTTTCTTTGCCGCCAACCGTCAGATTACCGCCTGGCAGAACGGCATAGCGGTGGCTCGGAGACTACATGAGTGCGGCCTCGTTCCTCGGTATCGCCGGGCTCATCGCCTTTTTCGGCTATGACGGCTTCATGTACTCGGTCGGTTGGCTGGTCGCCTACCTTACCGTGTTGCTCATCGTCGCAGAGCCCTTGCGCAACGCCGGCAAGTACACCATGGCGGACGTGCTCGCCTACCGCCTGAATCCGCGTCCGGTCCGCGCCATGGCTTCGCTCAGCACGCTCACCGTCAGCACCTTCTACATGATTGCGCAGATGGTCGGCGCCGGAGCGCTGGTGGCGTTGCTGCTCAAGGGCAGCCACATCAGCTACACGGTCGCGGTCACCGGGGTCGGAATATTGATGATCGTCTATGTCGTCTTCGGGGGAATGTTGGCGACCACCTGGGTACAGATCATCAAGGCCGTACTCCTCATCGGCGGCACCATCCTCCTCAGTATTCTGGTGCTGGCTCACTTCCATTTCAGCCTCGTCGAGTTCTTCCGGGCCATCTCTCAGGTCAGCTATCACGGTCCCGATGGCAAACTCGTGGTCAAGGACTTCATGACCCCCGGCCTGCGCTTCAAGCCGCCTTATGGTCCGCTGGAGTTGATCTCGCTGGGCATGGCGCTTATCTTCGGCACCGCCGGACTGCCCCATATCCTCGTGCGGTTCTACACCGTGCCGGACGCCAAGACCGCCAGGTACTCCGTCGTCTGGGCGATGGTCATCATCGGCAGCTTCTACATCATGACCACGTTTCTCGGCTTCGGAGCCGCGACCATCGTCGGCCGCGATTTTATCGCCAAGAATGGCGGCACCAACATGAGCGCGCCCTTGCTGGCCAAAGTGGTTGCCGGAGATGTCTTCTTCGCATTCATCTCCGCCATCGCCTTCGCCACCATTCTCGCCGTGGTTGCCGGACTCACCATCAGCGCCTCCACCTCGTTTGCGCATGATGTGTGGACCAATGTCATTCACTCTGGCGTCGAGCGTTCCCCGGGCGAGGAGCGCCTGGTGGCCCGTATTGCTGCCTTTGTCGTCGGAGCGATTGCCATCGCGATTGCGATTGTCCTGGGACCGACGGCCAACGTAGCATTCCTGGTTGCGCTGGCGTTTGCGGTTGCGGCTTCGGCCAATCTTCCGGTGATTGTGTTTTCGATTTACTGGAAGCGCTTCAACACTTCCGGAGCGGTCTGCGGTCTGCTCTTCGGATTGCTGGCCTCGATCATCCTGATCCTCATCGGGCCCAGCGTCATGGGCATCGATGCGGTGACCGTGGTCGGTCCTGCGCGCCATGCCATCCAGCATGCGCCCATCTTTCCATTGGAGAACCCCGGCCTGCTCAGCATTCCCATCGGCTTCGCCGGAGCCCTGCTCGGGACGCTTCTTCGGAGCGAAAGATCCCTATTCCGTTCAGCGCTTCGAAGAACTCGAAGTCCGGGCCAACACCGGACTCGGCTCCGAAAGGGCAACTGCGGCACTAGTCTAGTCGACCGTCCGGCGGAGGAGAAATTTCATTTCCCCTCCGCCGCCGGGGATTTGATATGATGCCGGGCACGCTCAAGGCGGGCTCGATGGCGCTCGCAGCTTTGTATTCACGGAGTGGTAGTAGCTTCTCAGTATCTGGGACCCTAACGATTCCGTTTCAAAATTCTGCCAAGGGGTGTTCTTATGAGCAGTCCAGCAAAGCCAGAGGCGATTTCTCCCGCGTTCTCCTATGACGCGCCCGAGATCGTACAGCGCGAAGCCAATGTCAAGGACTACCGCGCCGAGTACGAACGCTCCATTCAGGACCCCGAGGCCTTTTGGGCTGCCGAGGCCGAGAACTTTACCTGGACCAAGAAGTGGGACAAGGTGCGCGAATGGGATGGCGTGCACCACAAATGGTTTGTCGGCGGAAAGACGAACATTACCCTCAGCGCTCTGGACCGCCACGCCAAGAGCGACCGCTTCAATCGCGTCGCCTACATCTGGCTCGGGGAAGATGGTTCCGAGCGGGTGATCACCTACGGCCAACTCTACCGCATGGTCTGCCGCTTCTCGAACGGCTTGCGCTCGCTCGGCGTGGGCAAGGGAGACCGAGTCGTCATTTACATGCCGCTCACCATTGAGGGCGTGGTCTCCATGCTGGCGTGCGCCCGCGTCGGTGCAATCCATTCCGTCGTCTATGCCGGACTTGGCCACACCGCGCTGCGGGACCGCATCACCGACGCGCAGGCCAAGGTTATCATCGCCGGGGAGTCTGGGGTCCGCCGCGGCAAAATCGTGCCACTCAAGCCCATTGTGGATGAGGCCCTCGACGGCGTTACCACGGTGGAGCACATCATTGTCGTCCCCCGGTGCGGGGGAGCTGTGAGGTCGTCCCCCAGTGCGCGGTGAGCTATGAGCCGAAGAGCTCCCGCGAGGTCAACTATTACGATCTCCTCAAGTTCTCCTCCGAGAGTCCCGCGGAGGAGATGGATGCCGAAGATCCGCTCTTTATTCTCTACACCAGCGGGACCACCGGCCGTCCCAAGGGCGTCGTCCACGTGCACGGCGGATACATGGTCGGCATCACCTATCACCTGCGCACCTTCTTTGATGTGAATCCGCGCGATCTTTTCTGGTGTACCTCCGATATCGGCTGGGTGGTCGGCCACAGCTACATCGTCTATGGCCCGCTCTGCGCCGGGGTCACCACGATCTTTCGCGAGGGAGCCATCGACTGGCCCAATCCTGGAATCGCCTGGGAGATCGTCGAGCGTTACGGCGTCACCAAGATGTTTACCGCGCCGACGGCGATACGCATGTTCATGCGTTACGGAGAGCAACTGCCCGCCGCTCATGATCTCACCTCGCTGCGGGTCATCGCCTGCGCGGGTGAGCCGCTCAATCCCGAAGCATGGCATTGGGCGCAAACCTATCTCGCCGGTGACGGCAAGTGGGGCTATGTGGTGGACAACTGGTGGCAGACCGAGCTCGGCGGCCCCACCCTGGGCACTCCGGTCACCATGCCCTATCGCACCGGCAAGGCTGGCATTCCGCTGGCCGGGGTCACTGCCGATGTCGTCGACGGCGCGGGCAAGTCGGTCGGGGTGAATGAGCGCGGACGTCTGGTGCTGTGCGGTCCATTCCCGCACATGATGCGCACCGCATGGAATGACAACCCTCGCTACGAGCGCGACTGGCAGCAGATCGAGGGAGCCTACGTCACCGGAGATCTGGCGCTCAAGGACGAATACGGATACATCGCGGTCCTGGGCCGCGCCGATGATGTGCTCAACGTCGCCGGCCACCGCATCGGCACCGCCGAAGTCGAGTCCGCCCTGGTTTCGCATCCCGCGGTAGGGGAAGCTGCGGCCATCGGCATTCCAGACGCGATGAAGGGCGAATGCATCAAAGTCTTTGTGCTTCTGCGCTCCGGGCAGGAGGCTAGTGACGCCCTTTCGGCGGCGTTGATCGAGCATGTGCGCCACGAACTAGGCCCGATTGCCACCCCATCGGCTCTCGAGTTCGTAACCCAACTGCCGAAGACGCGTTCCGGCAAAATCATGCGCCGCTATCTGAAGGCCAAGGAAACTGGTCAGGAGATCGGCGACATTTCAACCCTGGAGCAGTAGACGCGCCGTATCGTTCCTGGCAGCATCAGCAACTTTCATGCGGGGCCCCGGCCCCGCCTTTTACGGAGGAAGCAGCACGCATGGCGAACACACCGTTAGCGCATGGCGTCAACATTGACTCGATGTTGCAGGAGAACCGCGTATTCCCGCCCCCGGCGGAGTTCAGCGCCAAGGCGCATATCAAGAGCCTCGCCGAATACGAGCGCATCTACGCCGAGGCGGCCCAGGATCCGGAAGCCTTCTGGGGAAAGATCGCTCAGGAACTGCATTGGTTTGAGCCCTGGACCAAGGTCCTGGAGTGGAATGCGCCGTGGGCCAAGTGGTTTGTCGGAGGCAAGATCAATCTCTCCTACAACTGCCTCGACCGTCACGCCGACTCAGCGCGTCGCGACAAGATCGCGATCCTCTGGGAGGGTGAACCCGGCGATACTCGCACGCTGACCTACGCCCAGTTGCTCGCCGAGGTCGAGCGCTTCGCCAACGCCCTCAAAGGTCTTGGCGTCGGCAAAGGAGATCGGGTCGCGGTCTACATGGGCATGGTGCCGGAACTTGCCATTGCCATGCTGGCCTGCGCCCGCATCGGCGCCGTGCACTCGGTCATCTTCGGAGGCTTCTCCGCCAACGCCATTGTCGATCGGGTGAACGATCAGCAGTCCAGTGTTGTCATTACGCAGGATGCCTCATGGCGGCGCGGCGCGCAATTTCCCCTGAAGGCCACGGTCGATGAAGCGCTTGCCAGTTGTCCTTCGGTGAAGAGCGTTGTGGTCTATCAGCGCACCGGAGCCCAGGTCAACATGCAGCCCGGCCGCGATCACTGGTGGCACGAACTCATGGCCAAGGCCGCGCCCACCTGTCCCGCTGAGCCGCTCGATAGCGAGGACCCGCTCTACATTCTCTACACCTCCGGCTCCACGGGAAAGCCCAAGGGCATTGTCCACACGACTGGCGGCTACTCCGTCGGAACCTATATCACGACCAAGTGGATCTTCGACCTGAAGGAAGAGGACATCTACTGGTGTACCGCCGACATCGGCTGGGTCACCGGACACAGCTATATCGTCTACGGTCCTTTGCAGAACGGCGCCACCACGCTGATGTATGAAGGCGCGCCGAATCATCCTGATCTCGACCGCTTCTGGGCGCTGGTCGAAAAGTACAAGGTCAGCGTCTTCTACACCGCGCCCACCGCGATCCGCACCTTTATCAAGTGGGGCAATGAATATCCCAACCGTCACGATCTCAGCAGCCTGCGCCTGCTTGGCTCGGTCGGCGAACCGATCAATCCAGAGGCCTGGATGTGGTATCGCGAAGTCATCGGCAAGGAGCGCTGTCCCATTGTCGATACCTGGTGGCAGACTGAGACCGGCTGCATCATGATCTCGCCGCTTCCCGGCGCGATTGCCACCAAACCCGGCTCGGCGACCCGTCCATTTCCTGGAATCATCGCCGAGGTGGTCGATCGCGGCGGCGACAAGGTTCCGCTCGGCTCCGGCGGCTATCTCGTCATCAAGCAGCCCTGGCCTGCCATGGCGCGCACCATCTTCGGCGACCCCGAGCGCTACGTGAAGCAGTACTGGTCGGACATTCCCGGCGTGTACTTCACCGGAGACGGCGCACGAATCGACAAGGATGGATACATCTGGGTGATGGGCCGGGTGGACGATGTGCTCAACGTCAGCGGACACCGCCTCTCCACCATGGAGATCGAGTCCGCGCTGGTCGCTCACCCCAAGGTTGCCGAGGCGGCCGTGGTCGGCCGTCCCGATGACATCAAGGGGCAGGCGGTGGCGGCCTTTGTAACCCTGGAAACCGGAGTCGCCGCCACGCCCGCGCTGAAGGACGAACTGCGCGCCTGGGTGGCGAAGGAGATCGGCTCCATGGCCAAGCCCGACGACATTCGCTTCACCGAGCAACTGCCGAAGACGCGCTCCGGAAAGATCATGCGCCGCCTGCTCCGCGAACTCGCCACCAGCGGCGAAGTCAAGGGAGACATCACCACTCTCGAAGACTTTGCGGTCATCAGTAAACTCAAGGGCACCGAAGAATAAATACCGTGGAAGAAACCCATACCCCACTCCGAGTACCGCATGTGGCGATCCGGAGTGGGGTTGTTGATCGCACAGTGATCCGAGCGCTAGCGCGGCATATTCCTGCCTTACTCAACGCAAGAGGTAAGGCTAGGGCATTACTTACCTTTACTCCAGAGCTGCGGGCCATACACATCCGGTGCCGGAGCAGAGTAAAACATGTCCACAAATTCCTCCAGATCGGCCTCAATACCGCGCCATTAAGCCATTCTCAGCAATGCGTAGCGTCATGTTCACCCGTGACCCACATCACAGACGAAAAGATTTGGCCACGTCAATATTGAGGTGCAATACCCTATAGTACGAGTGAGACTTTTTTAGAGAAAACCGCCTAAGAATTAATCGTTTTATGCGGCACCCTCCGCGAAAGAACCGGTGCGATTCTGGTCGCGTGCCGGGCAATCGTCCCAAATTGAAAGGAGTTTCCATGAAGGCGTATACGGCATCTGTGCCGCCTCCTTCCGACGACAAGCGCTGGAAATCCGTGATGGCTACAATGCGTCGTCACGGGAGCGATTCCTCCGCTCTCATTGAAGTCTTACATTCGGTGCAGGAAGTATTCGGATTTCTCGATGATGATTCCATGCGCTTCGTAGCCGCTTCGCTACGTCTTCCGTTGAGCAAGGTGTACGGTGTTGCAACTTTTTACCATTTCTTCAGCCTTAAGCCTGCCGGGGAACACACCTGCGTGGTCTGCATGGGTACGGCCTGCTACGTCAGGGGCGCCGGCGAATTGTTGAAGGCGATCGAGGAAGTGGGCAACGTGAAAGCCGGCGGAACAACGGCGGACAATAAAGTGTCAGTGGTCGCCGCCCGTTGCATCGGCGCTTGCGGTCTTGCCCCCGCCGTGGTCTATGACGGCGACGTAATTCCGAAAGCGCAGCCAGAGGATGTAAAAAATCAGATCCGGAGGTGGATGGGCCATGACGCTTGATGAACTCCGGGAACTAGCCGAGAAAGAACGCCAGGAACAGAAGAACATTCCTCACAAGGTCAACGTTTGCGTCGCCGCAGCCTGTCTCTCGCTACGCAGCGATCAAGTTTTGAAGGCCATGCAGGCCGAGGTCAAGAAGCGCGGTATCGAAGATAAGGTCAAGGTTAAGGGTGTGGGATGCATGGGGCTTTGCGCCCGTGGTCCGCTCGTGTTGACCGAACCGCAGCATACCTATTATCGAGAGCCTGAAGGCAGATGATACCGAGGCTCTCGGTGCGATTCTTGAAAACCTCGACGGCAAGCCGGTACCGGAGTTCGCTCTTTCGCCCGCTCTTCCGTTCTTCGCCTCCCAGCAGAAGATCGTCCTGGAAAATTGCGGCGAAATCGATCCTGAGAGAATTGAAGATTACATTGCCGCCGATGGTTACGCGGCTCTGCTTACCTGCTTGTCCAGCCGCACTCGTGAAGACGTTGTTCAGGAACTCATCAAGAGCGGTCTCCGTGGACGCGGCGGCGGCGGTTATCCTACCGGCCTGAAGTGGTCGATGGTTTCCAAGGCGCCGGGTGCACAGAAGTACGTAATCTGCAACGCTGACGAAGGCGATCCGGGCGCGTTCATGGATCGTTCGGTTCTGGAAAGCGATCCTCATCGCGTGCTCGAAGGTATGGCAATTGCCGCTTATGCGGTAGGCGCCAGCACCGGTTACATCTATTGCCGCGCCGAGTATCCTCTGGCCGTGAAACGGCTGAAGATTGCAATTAAGCAGGCGGAAAAACTGGGTCTGTTGGGCAACAACATTGGCGACTCCGCCTTTAGCTTCACGGTGGAAATTCGTCTCGGCGCCGGCGCGTTTGTCTGCGGCGAAGAGACTGCCCTGATCGCCTCGGTGGAAGGCAAGCGCGGCGTTCCGCGTCCACGTCCTCCGTTCCCGGCCTACTCTGGTCTGAACCAGTGCCCCACGCTGTTGAATAACGTGGAAACCTTTGCCAACGTTGCCCCGATTCTCCGCAAGGGCGGCGACTGGTACGCCTCGATCGGTACCGAAAAGAGCAAGGGTACCAAGGTATTCGCGCTGGCCGGCGACATCAATAACACCGGCTTGATCGAAATCCCGATGGGTATGAAACTGCGCGACATCGTCTTCGAGATGGGCGGCGGTATTCCGAATGACCGCAAGTTCAAGGCGGTTCAGACGGGCGGTCCCTCGGGCGGTTGCATTCCTGAGCAGTTCCTGGATATGGCGGTGGACTACGAGTCGCTGGCTTCCGTGGGCTCCATCATGGGCTCCGGCGGAATGATCGTCATGGACGAGACTGCCTGCATGGTTGACGTGGCAAAGTTCTTCATGGACTTTGTGCGCGACGAATCGTGCGGTAAGTGCGTTCCGTGCCGTGTCGGTACCACGCAAATGCATGGCATGCTGGAACGCATCAGCGAAGGCGAGGGTCAGCCCTCCGACATCGACACCCTGGCACGTCTGGGCACGATGGTCAAAGCCACGGCTCTATGTGGCCTCGGCCAGACTGCTCCGAATCCGGTCATCAGTACGACAAAGTACTTCCGCCATGAGTATGAGAAGCACATCACCGACAAGACCTGTACCCAAGGCAAGTGCGCTTGCGGCAAGCCCGAACTGGCTCTGCCCAAGGCCGGTGAGTGAGGAGGACTGACAAATGCCAGAGCCAAATCAATATCAGGTAAAAACGCTCAAGATCGACGGCAAGGAAGTGAGTGCCGCCGAGAATCAGACCATCCTCGAAGTCGCACGCGAGAACGGCATCAACATTCCGACCCTCTGCTACTTGGAAGGTTTGTCGGGTCTTGGCGCCTGCCGTCTGTGTGTCGTCGAGATCAAGGGAAACAATAAACTCCTGCCCGCTTGTGTAACTCAGGCGCAGGAAGGTATGGAAGTCACCACCAACTCGGAAAAATTGCTGGATTTCCGCAAGTTGGTTCTTGAGCTGCTGTTCACCGAGCGTAGTCACGTTTGCGCGGTATGCGTCTCCTCGGGACACTGCGAACTGCAGTCCCTGGCGCAGGAACTGGGCGTCACTCACGCCACCGTGCCCTACCTGCATGTGAAGTGCGAGGTGGACGGGTCGCATCCGCGGTTCGTGGTTGACCACAATCGTTGCATTTTGTGTGCCCGTTGCGTGCGCGTCTGCGACGAAATTGAAGGCGCACACACGTGGGACATGGCCGGTCGCGGCATTGGCACCCGGACAATTACCGATCTGCGCGAGCCCTGGGGCGACTCGCAGACCTGCACCAACTGCGGCAAGTGCGTGAAGGTTTGCCCGGTTGGCGCACTCAGTGAAAAGGGCAAAGGCGTGTCGGAGATGGTTAAGGCGGAGTTCCTTCCGTACCTCGAACAGATGCGCGAAGGGAGAGGTCAATGACAAAGGCACGCGTAGCTTCGCTTTGGTTGGACGGCTGCTCGGGTTGCCACATGTCGTTTCTGGATCTCGATGAGCGACTAGTGGAAATTGCCGGCAAGATCGTGTTGCTGTACAGCCCAGTAGTGGATCCCAAGGTGTTTCCCGACAACGTCGATCTCACGCTGGTTGAGGGTGCGGTCGCCAATGAGGAAGACGTCGAAAAGATCAAGATGGTGCGCAGCAAAACCAAGTTGTTGGTGGCGCTGGGCGACTGTGCAGTGACCGGCAATGTTCCGGCGATGCGCAATAACTTTCTTTTGAAGGATGTTCTGGATCGCGGTTACGTCGATAACGTGACCATGAATCCCGGACCGCCGACAAAAGTAATCCCGATGCTCGAACCCAAAGTGGTTCCCTTGCACGAGGTTGTGCCGGTCGATCTGTTCATCCCCGGTTGCCCTCCATCGGCTGATCTGATCTATTTCGTTCTGAGCGAGGTGTTGGCTGGTCGGATACCTGATCTGACCAACAAAGCTCGCTTCGGTAATTAGGAGCTCTCATGCAGACTATTAAAATTGATGGAATTACAAGGGTCGAAGGGCATGGGAAGATCACGATCCAGCTCGACGACAAAGGTATTGTGCAGGACGCGCATCTGCATATCGCACAGTTCCGCGGATTTGAAAAGTTCTGCGAAGGCCGGCCGTTCTCGGAAATGCCGTCCCTCACAGCACGTATCTGCGGTATCTGCCCTACCAGCCACCTGCTTGCCGGAGCGAAAGCTTGCGACGAGATTATGGGTGTGCGAGTTCCGGAGACCGGAGAAAAGCTCCGCCGCATAGTTCACCTGGCGCAGATGGCGCAGTCGCATGCGCTCAGCTTCTTCCATCTGTCTTCTCCCGACTTCCTGCTCGGCTGGGATTCGGATCCTGCGGAACGCAACGTATTCGGCCTGGCTGCGGTTCATCCCGCGGTCGCGCTGGACGGTATTCGCCTGCGCAAGTGGGGACAGCATGTTATCGAAATTCTCGGCGGCAAGCGCATTCACACCCCCTGGATCGTTCCCGGTGGTGTCTCCGAAGCGCTCACCGCAGAGAAGCGCGATGAGATTCTGAAGGGCCTGCCGGAAGCATTGGATATCGCTACCCGCACGCTGGCGTTCTTCCAGAGCATCGTCTCGAAGTTCGCTGACGAGGCTGCGACGTTCTCCAACTTCCCCTCGATGTTCATGGGCATCGCGCGGAAGGACGGCAATCTCTGTCTGTACGGCTCCCGTCGGCGCAATGAAGGCTGGCTGAAGGTCATCGACTCCTACGGCAACACCGTGGTCGACAATGTTCAGCCGCAAGATTACGCCACCATAGTCGGCGAGAATGTGGATGAGTCCAGCTGGATGAAGCCGACCTATTACCGGCCGAACGGATTCCAGGAAGGTCTCTATCGCGTCGGTCCGGCCGCCCGCTTGAATCTTGCCAAGCAGTGCGGTACGCCTCTCGCCGATAAGGCTCTGGCGGACTTCCGCAAGGCTTACGGCAACGTGGTGTCCAGCTCCTTCCATAACCACTATGCCCGCCTGATCGAGATCATTTTCGCGCTCGAGCGCATCAATGAAATCGTCGAGGATCGCAGCATCCTGGATACGGATGTGAGAGCCGAAGCCAAGGCCAATGAAGCCGAAGGCGTCGGTATCGTCGAAGCTCCGCGAGGCACGCTGATTCACCACTACAAGGTGGACAAGAACGGCATGATGACCGGCGCGAACCTGATTGTTGCCACCGCACATAACACCCAGGCGATGAACAAGGGCCTCAAGCAGGCCGCTGATAAGTTCATCTCCGGCAAAACAGTGACGGAAGGTATGCTGAACCGGATGGAAGGCGTGATTCGCTCCTTCGATCCGTGCTTGAGCTGCGCCACCCACGCGGACGGAACGATGGCTTTGGTCGTCGATGTTCTGAACGCCGATGGCAGCCTGCAACAGCGTATCGGAAGAAGCGAGTAACTAACGTGAAACCGAGGAGGGTTCTGGTAGTCGGTCTAGGACATCCGTATCGCGGAGACGACGGCATCGGTATTCGTGCTGCTGAGGAATTCGAAGCCATGAATCAAGACTCTACAGTCGAGGTCATGGTGGTTCAGGAGCTGTTACCGGAGTTAGCCGAAGACATCTCGCACATCGACCTGCTTGTCTTCCTGGACGCCAGAGCTGGCGGCGTACCGGGTTCGGTCGAGGTGACTGAGGTGAAGCCCGCGCAGGTGGCCAGTGGAGTGTTCATCCACACCCTGACCATGGAGACCTTGTTATCGAATGCCGGAAGCCTCTTCGGACACGCTCCCAAAGCGATGTTGATTTCGGTGGCAGGTGAGAGCTTTGACTTCGCTTCTCACCTGTCTCCCAACATCGAGGCGGCTCTGCCGCTGCTTCTCCGGAAGCTGAGGGAATTGATTTACGCTGACGATGAAAAGAGTGATCCGCTCGCGTTATCGTCGGCCGGAGTTGTAGCCTGTTGAACTGTTGCAAGAAAGATTTGACGTAAGACAAAGTATCTAGCTTTGTCGATTCATTACGATTCCAGGCCACTTAACCGTGGCCTGTTTCTTTGCCACGCAATTCTCGAATTGCATCGCACCAGGTCGATTGGCGGAAGCGCATAGATAATCCAGCTTCGTCCGATTGATATACAATCAGAGAGCTACCCGGTGGTGCGTATGACGGTGCTGCATTCCCGGCACGTCCCGCCGCCGCGGGTTCCGGTGCAAGCGAAAGCTTCCTGGGTGGTGTCCGGGCAGAAGGCCCGCAAGTTTTCTTGCGCGGTATCCCATGTCCTGCCAGAGCAATTCCGCCGAGCCTCGCGCCGGCCCAGATAGGAGTTTATAAATTGGCTAAGATTGCAAAAACAGGTGATCGCAAGAAGGTAATGGACACGTCCAAGAGCACCAACTGTCCGAAGTGTGCGAAGCCCACTCGGATCGTCAAGCGCGTGAAGGACCGTGAGCGCAATATTCCGGGCGGCGTCTTCATCTCCTGCTCGGCCTGCGAGTTCTACGAAAAGCTATAGCTGCGATTCCGCAGTAACAGCGCGCCTCCGAGTGGGGCGCGCTTCCTTTTGCCTTGCGATATGCCGAGCATCTCTGACAGCCCGCCAGAGCTGTCATTGGAACGATGGCAACAAGTCTAGCTGGCTTTGCGGCTTTGAGCCTCGGCGTCCGTTACACACTGCTCGTGGATCACTCCCGGTGCGAGAGGAACGATGGAGCGGCTCTGCCCGGTGATCAGGCGTGCGCCTCGCTGGAACGTGACGTAGTCCCAGAACCACTCCCATAGAACCTGGATGCGGTTGCGGAAGCCGATGAGAAACAGCACGTGGACAAAGAGCCAGGTGAGCCACGCAAAATAGCCAGAGACCTTGAAGCCCTTGACATCCGCTATGGCCGAGGAGCGGCCAATGGTTGCCAGACTGCCCTTGTCGCGGTAAACGAACGCCTTGCGAGCCTCTCCGCGGAGATCGCCCCTGATCGACGCGGCGGCGAACCGGCCCATTTGGATCGCCGCGGGAGCAACCCCGGGAACCGGCTTCCCGTCCTTTTGAAGGATTGAAGCCATGTCGCCGAGGATGAACACCTCAGGATGTCCCGGGATGGTCAGATCGGGTTCCACGTGCACGCGGCCGGCGCGGTCGGTGGGGACTCCAAGAAGCTGTCCAAGTGGGGAGGCCGAAACTCCCGCGCCCCAGAGCACAACCGACGCCGGCAGGGCTTGATCGCCCAGATAGACGTGGGTTTCGTCGATATTGGTAACTGCCTTACCGGTCATGACCTCGACCCCGAGCTTATTCAACTGGCGCACCGCCGAGCTGGAGAGCTCCTCGGGAAATGCAGGAAGAATTCTGGGTCCGGCTTCTATGAGAACGACCCGGGTGCTCCGGGGATCGATCGAACGAAAGTCCGAGGCCAGAACGTGCTGGGCGATCTCGGCGAGTGCGCCAGCCAGTTCAACTCCGGTTGGGCCGGCCCCCACCACAACAAAGTTAATGCGCTCGGGCGCATGATTCAGGCGAGCACGACGCTCGGCAATTTCAAATGCCAGCAACATGCGGCGGCGAATCTCGGTGGCATCTTCGATGGTCTTCAGTCCAGGAGCGTAGGTGGCCCACTCGGGATGTCCAAAGTACGCATGGGTAGCTCCGGCCGCGACGATTAAGTAGTCATAGAAAAGCTCATCCGCATCGAGTTGAACCTTGCGGCGCTGGAGATCGATACCCGTCGCCTCGGCCAGCAGCACCGAGATATTCTCCTTGTCCCGAAAGATGTGGCGGATCGGATAGGCAATTTCTCCGGGAGAAAGTGCCGCGGTAGCAACCTGGTAAAGCAGAGGCTGAAATGTATGGTGATTGCGGCGATCAATGAGCGTAACGCGAACGTTTGCCTTGGAAAGTGAGAGCGCGGCATAAAGTCCAGCGAAGCCCCCGCCGATGATGATGACGTGAGGGGTAGATTTTGTAATTTGCATTCTCAACTGCGTACCTGCCCACTTGAACTCATAAGGGATATTAACTAGATGAAGCTCTCTGGGCGAAGGAATCCTGGATTCAGGCTAGAATTCAGGGCTGAAAAAAGGTTTTACGCAGGCAACTCTGGCTGAGCCGCCCAAGCTTGTGCTACTCTGATCTCACTGAACCATTTTCGATGCTGCTCAGGTTATCTGGTCTGGCAGGACGTAAGTAAGCCAAGGTTCGTTTCTCGATCCTCCCCCCAGGATTTCGACTTTTGCGGTTGATCTGAACTCTGGAGCTTTATCCGTGGGAAGCATTGCATCTTCGCGAGAGGTCAGGCAGGGCTCATCGCTACAGAGCAGCGAGAGGTCATGGGCTTTTCACCTCGAACGCTTCGCCAAACGTGGCTTTGATATTGTCTTCTCTTTGCTTGCGCTGGTCGTTATCTCCCCTGTATTGCTGATGATTGCCATCCTCGTGAAGCTGGATTCCGAGGGGCCGATTCTATATGTGTCCGAACGGATTGGTAGAAATGGCAGACGATTCCGTTTTCTGAAATTCAGAACAATGGTGAAAGACGCGGACTCGTTGCGGGGTGCATTGCTGCATCTGAATGAACGGCGAGGCAACCTGTTCAAGATGTCCAATGATCCGCGCGTGACGCCATTGGGCAAGAGCTTTGCGGCGCTACAGTCTGGATGAGTTGCCGCAGTTCTTCAGCGTGCTTACAGGGCACATGAGCGTGGTCGGACCGCGTCCATGCCTGCCCAGCGAGTATGCCCGCTACACCAAAGAGCAGCGCCGCCGCGTGGAAGCCGTGCCGGGAATCACCGGACTCTGGCAGGTGGAGGCGCGCAATCACCCTTCTGCGGAGGTGTATTTTGCACTGGATTTTTATTATGTTGAGAATTGGAGCTTGTGGCTCGACATAAGAATTCTGCTGAAGACTATCGCTGTGGTCTTTTCGGGAACAGGGAAGTAGGCAGTCGAGAACGCGAAAATTCCAATGGGGCCGCGGCCCCATTTTTTTATGCCACCGATAACGATTGGCAGATCAGGCAACTTTGCGAATCACGAATATACTGCGTGGTCAATCGTTGCGAGGGGAAGGGACCCATTGCCCAGGCAAGCAACAGAAGTAGTGGGGGCGGTACCTAAACGGTCAATGGTTCGGTAGTCGGGCTACTTCTCGCGTGAGACGACGAACTGAGGAAGCCAGAGAAGCGCGCGCTTGAAACCGTTTTCAGGGAAGGACTGGAGTTGCACGACCGCGTGCTCGGCAAACTTTGCCGCCTCCCGGTTGGCGGCGGTGATGGACTCATAACGAGCCAGGATGGCGAGGATGTCCTGATGGGTGACGCCGTTGAAGGCGCGCTGCTCCAGCACGGTCTGAATCTGGGCGCGCTCCTCGGGGGTGCAATGCTCGAGGGCGTGGATGACGGCCAGGGTTGCTTTGCCTTCACGCAGGTCACTGGCCACAGGCTTGCCCGAGAACCACTTCGGTGGCGGTGAGGTCGAGGACGTCATCGGTGATCTGGAATGCCATGCCGATGGCGCGGCCATACTCGCGCAGGAGGAGTTGCTGTTCCTGGTTGGCTCCGGCAAGGACGGCGCCGAGTTGCATGCAGACCGCAAAGAGGCAGGCGGTTTTGCGATAGATGAGATCGAGATGGCTGTCGCGGGTGATCAGCGAGCCGAGCTTTTCGATCTGCAGGAGTTCGCCTTCGACCATCTGCTTGGTGAGATCGGTAAGCAGGTCGAGGACGTGGAGGTTGCGCTCCTCCAGCGAGATCTGAAAGGCCTGCATGTAGAGCCAGTCGCCGGCGAGCACGCACTTGGGATTGCCCCAGATGGTATTGGGCGAGGGGCGGCCACGGCGGATTTCGGCTTCGTCGATGATGTCGTCATGCACCAGGGTTGCCGTGTGAATGATCTCGACCACGGCGCCCAGGCGGACCGCGCCGCGTCCCTGGTAGTTAAGTAGTTTGGCGGCCAGCAGAAGCAGCGCCGGCCGGAGGCGTTTTCCTCCACCCTGACGCAGGTATTCGCCAATCTCGGTGATGGCCTGTACGTTCGACACGCTGTAGCCGCCGAACTCGCGCTCGATGGCCGCCAGGTCATCCTGGAGGAGGTCGAAGATCTCTTTGCCCGTTGCTGCTGCCAAGCTGTTCAAGATTGAACCCTAACACAGTTCGATTGAATTCCACGGCGGCTTCTTATTGCCGGGTTTCGCTGCCGGTCAATTGTTGCGATAGTTCGTAAACTGCATGTCGATCCCAAAATCGGTTTGGCGGAGCAGGGCGATGATGTCCTGCAGACTGTCGCGGTCCTTGCCCGTGACCCGGACAATGTCTCCATTGATGGAGGCTTGCACCTTCTTCTTGGAGTCCTTGATGGTCTTGACGATCTCGCGTGCTTTCTCGATGGCGATGCCTTGCTGAAGCTTGACCTTCTGGCGGACGGTGGAGCTGGCGGCCGACTCGATTTTGCCGTACTCCAGGGACTTCAGCGAGACGTTGCGTTTGACGAGTTTGGATTGCAACACGTCAATCACGGCCTTGAGTTTGTATTCGTCGGCGGAAGTGAGGACGATCTCTTCCTTGCCATCAAACTGGATGTCTGAGTGCGAACCCTTCAGGTCGTAACGCTGATGGATTTCCTTGAGCGCCTGCTGGATGGCATTGGTGACTTCCGGCAGGTCCACGTTGCTGACAATGTCAAACGAGTTTTCAGCGGCCATTGCTTCTTAGTGTATGACAAAGTAGCGCTTCCCGCATCTTTGAATTTCGGGCTCAGGAGGGAAATGTGAGGGGCGTGGCGGACTCTCGCGGCTCCGGGCACTTTCATCTTGCAACGTAGCTTCATCCGCGCCTTGTGAAGCTGCGATTTGCTGTTGCCAATGGAGCATCCCATAATCTCGGCAATCTCATTGTGTTCGTAGCCTTCCACATCATGCAGCACGAAGACGATGCGATAGCCTGGGGGAAGGTCATCGATGGCGCGTTCCAGATTGACCCGGTCGACAGCGCCGGTGAGCGCGAAGTCCTGGGCACCGTACTCTTTCTTCGGCCCATCCTCTTCTTCGGGGGCCAGATCTTCGTCGAGGGAGATCTCGGGGAGCACTTTTTTGCGCAAGTGCATGAGAACGGTGTTGACCGTGAGGCGATGCAGCCAGGTGGAAAACGCGGACTCGCCGCGATAGCTTGCAATTTTGCGATAAAGCTGCAGGAAGGCGTCCTGGGTAAGATCCTCGGCCTCCTCCACATTTCTGGTCATGCGGAGGCAGAGGGAGTAGACGCGCCTTTTGTGCATCGCGTAGAGAGTTTCGAAGCATCCAGAGTCGCCTTGCTTGGCGCCTTCGATGGCCTCGGTCTCAGATATTCCTCGCAATGTGCGGCGCTCAGAAATGAGAGGCTCCAAACCCTGTTTAGTGGATATGCTGTATTTTATACGATTATTCCGGTCCTGTGCGTCTGGCACCAGACGTTAGAGAAGGCCGAGATGACGAAACTCGTTGCGCACGGTTCCGTAACATTCGCATGCGACGTGCTCAAGTCCCTCACGGTTCTTGATGGTGACGTGGCCGCGGGTGTAGTCGATCAGGCCGGCTTCATGCAGCATGCCGGCGGCCAAGGTAACGGTGGTTCTGGGAGCACCCAGCATCTGGCCCAGGAATTCGTGGGTGAGCGGCATATGGTCGGACTGGATACGGTCGTGGCAGGTAAGCAACCAGCGGGCGAGGCGCTCACTGATGGTGTGCAGGCGGTTGCATGCAGAGTTCTGCGCGCTCTGGACCATACTGGCCAGCACGTATTTTTGCAGATGGCTGCGGAGTTGGCCGCTGCGCTCGAATTCGGCTTTTAAGAGCTGGGCATCGATGCGGTAGCCGGAGCCCTCGACCTGGATGAAGGTCTCCCCGGGCACGGTGTCAGCTCCCAGCAGTACGGGAATGCCGACCACACCGTCAATGCCGATGACCCCGACCTCGACGGTATCTCCGTTGGCCAGAGTGAGGACCACGGAGGCCAGTCCCTCTTCCATGAAATATGCGTGCTCGGCATGGCCGTCGAGCAGAGGGGTTCGCACTTTCAGGGAGACTGGTGACAGATGGGGCGAGAGGCGGTCAATTTCATCTTTGGGGAGAGCTGCCAGTACGCGATTCTTGTACTGCCTTGGAGGCGAGTTCATAAGGCTCCTTTGCCGTAAAACGGCATCTGGACGCGCATATGAACCGCCAGCTCTGGCGAGCAAAGATGCGTATTAAGATGTGGAGTTACTATACGCCGAAGCAACCATTGCGTTATGTCCGGTATCGTACCAAGTACGTAATAATTTTTTGTCAGAAGAAATCAGGTGGGTACGTGTACATCGAGACACAGCGCGGTTCTACGTTCCCCACCGCAGAGAGGAAGCTGGCAGCTT
Source organism: uncultured Acidobacteriota bacterium (assembly GCA_963779365.1). Taxonomy (GTDB): domain Bacteria; phylum Acidobacteriota; class Terriglobia; order Terriglobales; family Acidobacteriaceae; genus TOLSYN. Next base: position 44,856 of record CAVZYB010000017.1, read on the forward strand.
CCCTTGCGCATGAGATCAATAATCCTCTGGATTCGGTTCTGAACCTGCTCTACCTGGTGGAATCAGAGGCCACGCTCACGGACAATGGGCATCGGTATCTGAGGATGGCGGAGGAGGAGGTGCAGCGGGTGGCGCAAATTACTCACGCTGCGCTGGACTATTTCCGGGAGTTCGCCATCGTGACCAGCACGAACGTGCCGGGATTGATGGACTCCGTCATCGACATTTACCGGTCACGGTTTGAAGCGCGGGGCATCAGGGTGACCACCCGCTATTGCCTTCACGGGGATCTCCTGGTCTGCGCCGGACCTTTGCGTCAGGTGTTCTCCAACCTGCTGCTGAATGCGGCCGACGCGATGCCGAAAGGCGGACAATTGTACGTCAGGGCAGCGGTTTCGCGGGAATGGGTAGGAGAGCAGAGAGCCGGATTACGGCTGACGGTTGCGGACACCGGGAGCGGGATCGCGGCGGAGCACCTGCACCGGATCTTTGAGCCGTTCTTTACCACCAAGGGTTCCGGCGGCAGCGGCCTGGGACTCTCGCTGGTGAACGACGTGGTGCAGAAGCACGGTGGCAGGCTGTGGGTGCGGAGCCGCACTCAACCGGGGCGAAGCGGCAGCGTGTTTTCGATGTTCCTGCCGACCGCCTAGGGTGGCCGACGCCGCGCCGCAGGATGACACCTTATTCCGGAAGATGGAAGAAGCTGCGGAAGTTATCGAGGGCGAGTTGTCCGGCGGCTTCGGGGGTGAGGTTGCGAAGCTGGGCAAAATGGCGCGCGGTTTCGACGACAAAGGCGGGCTCGTTGCGTTTGCCGCGGTACGGGATGGGAGCCAGGTAAGGGCAATCGGTTTCGAGAAAGAAGCGGTCGAGCGGGACCATGGCGGCGGCGTCGCGGATGTTCTGGGCCTTGGGGTAGCTGATGTTTCCGGCAAAGGAGAGGATGAAGCCGAGATCGAGCGAGGCGCGGGCCTGCGGGAGGTTTCCGGTGAAGCAGTGCATGACGCCGCCGAGACCGGTGGGAGTCCACTGCTCGCGGAGGATGGCGAGGAGATCGTCCCAGGCATTGTCACTGTCGAGGCTGGGGCGGCAGTGAATGAGGATGGGAAGGCGGACGGCGGCAGCTAGCTCAAGCTGCTGGCGGAAGACCCGCTGTTGCACCTCGCGCGGAGAATAGTCGTACCAGTAGTCGAGGCCGATTTCGCCGATGGCGATGACGCGCGGGTGCCGGGCGAGGCGCTCCATGGTGGCGAGGTGGACAGGGGTGAGCAGGCGCGCCTCGTGCGGGTGGACACCGATGGACGCGTAGATCCAGGGGTAGCGCTCGGCGAAGGGGATGGCGCAGGCAACATCATCCGGGCCATCGCCGTTGCCGATGGCGAGCAGGGCGCGGACCCCAGCATCGTAGGCGCGCTGGATCGCGGCCTCGCGGTCAGGGGCGAACTGTGAGCCATCGAGATGGGCGTGCGAGTCGAGGAACATGGGCGGATGACAACATCAAAGGAAGAGCTTGGAAATGCAACTGCGCAGGTCTTCAGGTTTCAGATACTCAGGCAAAATAAGAACAAGAACAAAACAAAGTTAAAGCCCCATCCTAACCAAAAGCGCGGCTGCAGGAGCATTCTTCTTAAACGCAGCATTCTTACTTTAAGCGAGCGCCGTTGGGGACATCTTCGAGGAAGCTGGCGAGGGCGGGCTGGCCTTCTTCTCCGAATGAGGCGGCGACGATCATGCCTTGCGACTCGATGCCGCGAAGTTTACGGGGAGCGAGGTTGGCGACGATCACCACCTTGCGGCCTACCAGGGTCTCGGGGGCGTACGCCTTGGCGATTCCGGCGACGATCTGGCGAACTTCGGTGCCGATGTCGACGGTGAGGCGCAGGAGTTTGTCGGCCTTCTCTACCTTTTCGGCGGTGAGGACGGTGCCGACACGGAGCTCGACCTTGAGGAAATCATCAATGGTGATGTGGGCGTCGGCCGGGGCTGGCGCGACGGTGCTGCGCCGGCGATGCCGCGGCCGGCGAGGCTGGCGTTGCGGCGATGGCGGTAGCAGTGGCTCGGCGGATGGCGGCGGTAGCAGTGGCTAGTGGTGGCTCCGTTGGCTCCGGCGGCTGCGGTCTCGGCGGAGCTCTTACGTTCTTCTTCCATCTGTTGCATCCTTTCAATGGCGCTCTTGTCGGCGCGTGGGAAAACGGCTTCGATCCGGCCCAGGCGGGTGCCTACGTTCAACTGTCCCCAGCGCAAGGTGTTGAGATCGGTTTTGGCGATGTTGCTGAGTCCGAGCTGGGTGAAGATCTTCGCCGTGGAGTCCGGAATGATGGGGTGGGCGAGCACAGTGATGATGCGCAGGGCCTCGGCGGAGGTGTAGAGAATGGTGGCCAGACGGGAGCGGGCATCGCGGTCGTCTGCTTTTTCAGCGACGGCCCAGGGCTGCGTTTCGACGATGTATTTATCGACGGCGCTGAGCAGAGACCAGAGGCACTCCAGGGCGCGCGAGAAATGGAAGGCTTCGAAGAGACGGTTGTACTCGGCGATGGTCTCCCCGGCGAGTTTGGCGATGGCGGCCTCGGCGGGAGTGAAGGCGATGGTGGCGCTGGGATAGGGAACTTCTCCCTGGAAGTAACGGCCGATCATCGAAAGCGTGCGGCTGGCAAGATTGCCGAGGCCGTTGGCGAGATCGCTGTTGAAGCGCTGCACAAGCGCGTCGAAGGAGAACGATCCATCCTGGCCGAAGACGATTTCGCGGAAGAGAAAGTAGCGCAGAGCATCGGCGCCGAGGACTTCGAGGATGGTCTCGCTGCGCACGATGTTGCCGCGCGACTTGGACATCTTGCTCTCTTCAAAGAGCAGCCAGCCGTGCGCCACGATCTGCCTGGGCATGGGGAGCGCGGCGGCGAGCAGGAAAGCCGGCCAATAGACGCAGTGGAAGCGGACGATCTCTTTGCCGATCATGTGAACGTCGGCGGGCCAGTAATGCTGGTAGCGCTCCTGGTCGGCTGGGTCGGGCGAGCCGAAGCCGACGGCGGTGGCGTAGTTGCAGAGCGCATCCAGCCAGACATAGATGACGTGCGCGGGATCGCCGGGAACAGGAATGCCCCAGGTAAAAGTGGTGCGGGAGATGGAGAGATCGCGCAGTCCGCCCTTGACGAAGGCGATGACCTCGTTGCGCCGGGTCTCCGGATAGATGAGTCCGGGATTCTCCTCGTAGAGCTTGAGCAGCGGCTCAGCCATGGCCGAGAGCTTGAAGAAATAATTCTCCTCCTGCACGGTTTCGGTGATGCGTCCGCAGACCGGGCAGGGAGTGCCGGGAGTGTTCTCGTCGGCGTAGAGCTCGTCGAAGACGCAATACTGGCCGGTGTAGGAGCCCTTGTAGATATAGCCGCGCTCCTGGAGCAGGGTGAACATGGCCTGCACGCCGCGCTTGTGCTCCGGGCTGGTGGTGCGGATGAACTTGTCGTAGCTGATGCCCATGCGATCCCAGAGGGCGCGGAACTCGCCGCTGACCTCGTCGGTGAACTGCTGGGGAGTCTTGCCGGCGGCGGCAGCGGAGCGCTCGATCTTCTGGCCGTGCTCGTCGGTGCCGGTGAGGAAAAGCGTGTCATGGCCCAACATGCGCTGGCGGCGGGCAATGGCGTCGCAGACCACGGTGGTGTAGGTGTGGCCGATGTGAGGCCGCGCATTGACGTAGTAGATCGGGGTGGTGATATAAAACTTTTCGCGTTGCTCGCTCATACGAATCTCTCAATCAAGACTGGAAACTTTTAGAGGCATCGCCGGAATTGGCGTTATCAACAGCAGCACTGGCGGATGACCCAGATGACGCAAGATAGAGGCGCAAGGCCTCCTGCAATACGGTCTTAAGAGGCACGCCAGTGGACTCGGCGATGCTGCGACAGTCCTCGAACTCAGGAGCGCAGTTTACAACCTCTCCCTGCAACCGACCGAGTTTAACCCGAATTGGCCCCCATGAGGATTGTACGGTGACATGCTCACGTTCGAGAATGCGGCGCTGCTCGTGACGGATGCGCACGCCGAGGGTGGTGGTCTCGGTGAGCAGGATGCGGGCCAGGGCCTCGGCTTGGGCGGGTGCGGCAAGCACGGTGAAGACGATGCCGGGACGGCCTTTCTTCATCTGCACAGGAACGCCAAAGGCATCCAGGGCTCCGGCCGAGAGCAGCTTTTGCTGCACGTAGGAGAAAAGCTGGGGATTCATGTCGTCGAGATTGGCTTCGAGGACGGTGATGGTGTCGTTCCGACTCCCACGTTAGCGCCGATGGGGCTGGCGCGAACGTGGGGCACCCATCGCAATGTGGGGCACCCGGCTTTATCGACGGACTCGCCCAGAGACAGGCGGACGACGTTGGCGGAGCCGGGGAAGTCGCGGGCTCCAGCGCCGTAGCCGGTGGCGGAAAGCGTGACGGGCGGAAGCGGCTCGAAGCGGACGTTGAGGGCTCGCAGGAGGGCCGCGCCGGTGGGGGTGAGCAGCTCCTTCTGGATGCCGGAAGAAAAGATGGGCGCGCCCTGGAGAAGCTCGACGGTAGCTGGTGCGGGCACGGGCAGGATGCCGTGTGCACACTGCACCGTACCGGAGCCGACGTTGAGCGCCGAGCAATACCAGCGATCGGCGGCCAGGGCTTCGACGGCGACGGCCGAGCAGACGATGTCCACGATGGCGTCCTCGGAGCCGACCTCGTGGAAGTGGATGGCCTCGGCGGAGCGGTTGTGAATCTTGGCCTCAGCCTGGGCGAGCAGTTCGAAGGCTCTGAGCGCGAAGGTCCTGCGCGGCAGGGCTGATGGGCGCGCGCGCGATGATCTCCCGGATCTCAGGCAGGCCGCGATGGTTGTGGGCGTGAGGGTGAACGTGCGCCGGCGCAGCTTCGTGCGCGTGTGCGCTGCCGGTGGGCATGAGCCTGCTCATGGAAAACTTCGCGAGGCAGGTCGACTGAGCCGTTGATGACGACATCCACTTTGGTGGCGGCAATGCCGGCGCGCTCGACGCGACGGGAGAGCAGCTCAGCATTGATGCCAAGGGCAGAGGCGACGGCTTGCAGCTTCTCCAAGGGGACCCCGGCGTCTACGGCTGCGCCGAGAAACATGTCGCCACTGATTCCGGAGAAACAATCCAGGAAGGCAATACGCATTAGGAATCCGAGGGGCGAATGCCCGAAGTTCCAATATAGGAGCCGCGAAGGATTGGGTCAAACGCGGAAGCCGCGGGAGCCGTCAAGGTGACATGGAAGCACGCGGGAATGGGCATTGTCCCAGGGATGAAATCGTTTGTAGGAAATGGTTTCCAAAGCGGTCGAAGCCCGTTAAAATCGGAAGGAATCACCGCATTATCGTTCCATTGATCATCATAAAAATCTTACGTCCGCAGGCAGCAGCCAGCCGGTCCCGGATTGTGTGCCGCCGAGCGGAATATCAGGACCCTCTATGTCCGCATCGCGAGAGCAAGTCTATCTACAGCCGAAGTATGCCAACCCCGCACCGTTGGGGCTGGCGGGCTTCGCGCTTACAACCTTCATTCTGAATCTTCACAATGCCGGATTTATTGGCATTGGCGCGGCCTTGCCACTGGGGTTGTTCTACGGTGGTCTGGCCCAACTGGTTGCCGGTTTCCTGGAGTTCCGCACCGGCAACACTTTCGGCATGACCGCATTCGGCTCCTTCGGCGCGTTCTGGATCTCGCTGGCCAGCATGGTGCTGATGGAAATGAACAAATGGATTGCGCCCGAAGCCTTGCAGGGCTGGTTGCTGGCCACGCTGGTGGCCTGGACGCTGTTCACCTTTGTCCTCTGGATCGCAACCTTCCGGCATAACAAGGCCCTGGTTACGGTCTTCAGCACGCTGCTGATTCTGTTTATCCTGCTCGACATTCATGTCTGGACGGGGAGCAAAGTCATGGGCGTGATCGCAGGTTGGGAAGGAATGTTCTGCGCCCTGACCGCCTGGTACCTGATGGCAGCCATCGTGATCAATGATTCGTTCGGCCGCGAAGTTCTGCCGGTTGGGTCGCTCGAGAGAGAAGAGCCGCACCCGGCGAGAGCCTTGGCTCACGCCGCCGGACACTGACGAAGATTCGCCTGAGAAGTATATTCCCCATCCCCGCCCAACACGCGCCGGGGGTGGGGAATTTTTTTTGCGACACAGTCTCCAGAGCGCCATCTTGGCGGTGCGCCGTTTCGCTGGGGCGCGGCAGGAAAGCTTTGAAACCTTTTCTTTTCGCGGCTATGATCTCTACATGATTCACGAGATTCTTTCGGTTGGTCCGCTGCAGTGCAACTGCTCGATCCTGGGCGATGAAGTGTCGCATGAGGCGATGGTGATCGATCCCGGGGCGGATGTATCCGAGATCCTCGCCATTGTGGCGCGCCACGGACTGCAGGTGAAGCAGATCGTGGTGACACACGCGCATCTGGATCACATCGGCGGCGCGATGGTGTTGAAGACCGCGACCGGCGCGCCGATTCTGCTGAATGAAAACGATGCCGAACTGGTGGCCATGCTGCCGGTGCAGGCGCAATGGCTGGGGATGCAGAATCCCGGCAGGGTCGATATCGACGGCAATCCGAAGGGTGGCGACAAGGTTTCGGCGGGCTCGCTAAGCGCTGAGGTGTTGCAGACGCCGGGGCATACTGAGGGCTCGATCTGCCTCTACTTTGAGCCGGAGAAGAAGTTGATTGCGGGCGACACACTGTTCGCAGGATCGATCGGGCGCACCGATCTGCCGGGCGGGAGCTTCGAAAAGATTCTGCGCTCGCTGCATACCAAGGTGCTCGAACTGCCCGACGACGTAATCGTGATTCCGGGGCATGGGCCGCTGACGACGATCGGCGAAGAGCGCGAGGGGAATCCGTATCTGCAGAAATAATGTGCGGCGAAGTTCCCGGCAGAGTCTCCTCCGCCGGGATCGGAGCTAGGCGGCGCGACTGCTGGACCGGGTTGCGAAATCAGCGCTGGTGGGTTCCACCAGCCGCTCAAAATCGCTGTAGGCAAGCTGGATGAGCTCGAGGTGCGAGCCGGCGTTGAAGGCGATTTCCTTGTCGCGGGTCAGCGACGTATCTACATAGACGCTGAGGCCGTAAAGGTTTCCGAACGGCGGCATGGCTCCCACCTCGCAATCCGGGAAGCGATCCTTGAACTCGCGCTCGCTGGCCAGCGAAACGTCACCACCGCTGGTAAATTTGGCGAACTTTGCAAGATCGACTTGTCTGGATGCCGGCAGAACAGCCATGCAGAGCTCGCCATCTTGCTTCAACATGACGGTTTTGGCCAGTTCATTGCCCGAGATATGAGCAATCGCGGCGACACCCTGGGACGTATAAGCCTTGCTGTGGGTAATCACGATGTACTTGACATGGTTCTCGTCAAGAAACTGTCTGAGCTTCTGGATGGGCATAGAACCTCCGGCCATGCGCGGTTGTGGACGGCGCGAGATGCGTACCCGACTTGCATACCGGGTTACGTAGGATGACGCACCGGGTAGTGACAGGTCTCCCAGCTTCCGAAGACAGCGTGCATTCTACAACTCAAGCTGATCCGAAGCACGCATTCCGAGGCCTTAGCAAAAAGAAAAATCCCCGCCACTGGCGGGGACGTTGCAGCACTGCAATGTTATTTTGCCGGGACGGTCTTCACCGGAACGGGCTTGCTGTTGTCGAGAACAGAGCCGCTGCCGCCGCCATGGCGGGTGGAGATGATGGCCAGGGTGAACGAGGTGAGCATGAAAATGATGGCCGCCCCGGTGGTGAACTTGGTGAGGATGTTGGCTCCCGCACGCGGTCCGAAGGCCGTCTGGCTGCCCAGTCCTCCGCCGAAGGCTCCGGCGAGATCGGCGCTGGCACCGCTCTGCAACAGAACGACCGCGATCAGGAACAGGCATACGATAACGTGAATGATGGTGACCAGAACGAGAATCATGCTTTTCCTTCCCGGCGAATACGCACGCCGGATATTTCAAAACCTTCTAAATTTTAACCTGTCTGAGACGATTTGGAAAATTCCACTCAGGCTGGGGCTGCCGAGGAGAATGTATGGTGCGGAAGGCGGGACTTGAACCCGCATGCCTCTCGGCGCCACCCCCTCAAGATGGTGTGTCTGCCAATTCCACCACTTCCGCACTGCCCATTGTTGCGAACGCGCGGGCAGTGTGCCCGGGCCACAACAATGCATTAATTTCCAAGGAACGTATACAGAGGCAAATTGAGTATAACAAACTCAGCGCGATTGGGAAGCTTTGGCGGGCCGGGGAACAAACAATTACTGTGGAATTCCGGCCGCGACCAGCGGTGCGGCCGGAATTCCGCAATAACCTCTTACCACTTCACGATCTTGGCAAACGATTCAGCCTTAAGACTGGCGCCGCCGACCAGGGCGCCATCAATTTCCTCCTGCGAGAGCAACTGGTGGGCATTTTCCGGCTTCACGCTGCCGCCGTACAGGATGCGAAGCTGGTGGGCATACTCCTCGCCGAAGACGTTGGTTGCTTCCTGGCGGATCATCTGGTGCGCTTCATTGGCCATTTCAGGCGTCGCCGTCAGGCCGGTGCCGATGGCCCAGACGGGCTCATAGGCGATGGCCATTTTGGCGGCCTTGCGGGCGGAGATGCCGCTGAAGGCGCGTGAGCACTGGCGGCGCAGCACGTCGCCGGTGACTCCGGCTTCGCGCTCTTCCTTGACTTCGCCGACACAGACGATGGGAGCCAATCCGGCTTCAAGCGCTACCTTCAGGCGGCGGTTGACCGTGTCATCGGTCTCGGCAAAGTACTGGCGGCGTTCGGAGTGGCCGAGGATGACCCACTTGCAGCCGGCTCCGATCAGCATCTCGCCGCTGATCTCGGCGGTGAATGCGCCTTCTTTTTCCCAGTACATGTTCTGCGCGCCGACCTCGATGGCGGTACCCTCAGCCATGGCGGCGACCGTGGCGATATCCACGAAGGGAGGACAGATTACGATTTGGTCGCGCGAGTGACCGGCCACCAGGGGCACGAACTCTTCCATGAACTGACGCGACTGTTCCGGGGTTTTATACATCTTCCAATTGGCTGCAATGATCTTCTTGCGATGCATGTTCGCCTCATGTGTTTTTTTAAGGAATGATTCCATTATCTGCGATGGTTACGAAATTCCAGCGGGAGGCATTGCGCCGCCGCTGTTCGTCTTTCGCAGCCTGTAAAAATACCGACAACATATCAGGACTGTACAACACAAAGCGTACCTGGTGTACGCTGCGCGCTTTGCTTAACTCATCGACGACGGTACAGACCGCGACAGCCGCGGCGGCGTCAGCCGGATATCCGTACACTCCGGTGGAGATGGCGGGAAAGGCGACGGAGTGCAAGCCGAGGCGGTCGGCAAGGCGCAGGGAGTTGCGATAGGCGTTGGCCAGGATGCCGCTCTCGCCCTGCATGCCGTCATGCCAGACCGGGCCGACGGTGTGGATCACAAAAGCCGCCGGCAGTTTTCCGCCGGTGGTCTGGACCGCTTCGCCGGGTGGCAGATGGCCGTCGCGGGCGACAATCTTGCGGCACTCTTCGAGGATGACGGGACCTCCGGCGCGATGGATGGCGCCGTCGACTCCGCCGCCGCCCTTCAGTCCGGAATTGGCCGCGTTGACGATGGCGTCGGTGGTTTGCTTCGTGATGTCGCCGGCCTCGAAGAAGATTTGCGCGCCTTCTTCGAGGTCGAGCCGAATGATATGGTTCACGACTTGTTGGTCAGCGCTTCCACGCCGGGTAGTTTCTTGCCTTCGAGGAATTCCAGCGAAGCGCCGCCGCCGGTGCAGATGTGCGTAATCTTATCGGCCACGCCAGCCTTATGAATCGCCGCCACGCTGTCGCCGCCACCGACAATCGAGGTTGCTCCGGGATTGTCCGCCACGGCTTCGGCAATCTTCGTGGTGCCCTTGCTGAACTGGTCGAACTCAAAGACGCCCATGGGACCGTTCCAGACGATGGTGCGCGCGGTGACGATCTCCTCGGTGAACAACTCGACGGTTGCGGGACCAATGTCGAGCGCCATCTTGCCGGGAGGAATGGGCTGGCCCTCGGGGATGATGGTACCCACGGCGGATGCGTCGAACTTGTCGGCGACGACGTGGTCCACGGGCAGCAGCATGCGGACGTTTTTCTGTTTGGCCTCGGCGAGCAGTTGCGTCGCCAGTTCAATTTTGTCGGGCTCCAGAAGGGAATTGCCGATCTCCTGGCCCTGGGCTTTCAAGAAAGTGTAAGCCATGCCGCCGCCGAGGATGATGGCATCCACCTTGGGCAGCAGATTGCGGATAACGCCGATTTTGTCACTGACCTTGGCGCCGCCCAGAATCGCCAGATAAGGCTTGGCTGGATTTTCCGTGGCCTTGGTCAGGTATTCCAGTTCGCGCTCCATCAGCAGGCCGGCAGCGCTCTTGGCGATAAAGTGGGTGACGCCCTCGGTGCTGGCATGGGCGCGGTGAGCCGAGCCAAAAGCGTCATTGACGTACAGATCTCCAAGGCACGCCAACTGCTTGGCAAACGCCGGATCGTTGCTCTCCTCTTCGGGATGGAAGCGGACGTTCTCCAGCAGAAGGGTCTGGCCACGCTCCAGTTGATTGGCCATCTCCATGGCCTGCATGCCGATGCAGTCAGGCGAGAAGCCGACATTGTGACCGCGGCCCATGCGCTCATCGAGCAGGATGCGCAGACGCTCGGCCACCGGCTTGAGGCTGAAAGCTGGATTGGGCTTGCCCTTGGGGCGGCCGAGATGGGAGACCAGAATCAGTTTGGCACCGTGACGCAGTGCGAACTCAATCGTGGGCAGCGTCTCGCGGATGCGGGTGTCATCGGTGACGCGGCTGTTATCGAGCGGAACATTGAAGTCCACTCGCATCAAAACTCTTTTGTTATTTAGTTGCAGGTCGCGGATCGAAAGCTTGGCCATGGCGTGCCTACCTGGGTGATTCGTTACTGCTGATGATTTCTAGCGTACGCAGGTGAAAACGGGTTGGAGGCGAGTCCAACCCGTTCCAGTCTTACAGTCCTTTGGTACCAAAGAACGTGATCAAATCTTTGACGCGGTTGCTGTAGCCCCATTCGTTGTCATACCAGGCAAAGGTCTTGACCAGATTTCCGCCGATGACGCGAGTCAGTTTTGCATCCAGGGTGGACGATGCCGGATCGCCCTTGAAGTCGGAGGAGACCAGCTCTTCTTCTTCGTAGTTCAAATAGCCCTTGAGAGGAGCAGCCTTGCTGGCAGCCTTCAGGGCAGCGTTGACCTCTTCGACGGTTACGTTGCGGCCGACTTCGCAGACCAGATCGACGGCCGAAACATTGGGCGTGGGGACGCGAACCGCAAAGCCGTCCAGCTTGCCCTTGAGTTCGGGAATCACCAGGTAAATTGCCTTGGCGGCGCCGGTCGAGGTGGGAATCATCGACAGTGCGGCCCCGCGGGCGCGGCGCAGATCGGAGTGCGGGAAGTCCAGGATCACCTGATCATTGGTGTAGCTGTGAATGGTGGTCATGGAGCCCTTGACGATGCCAAAGCTATCCTGCAGAACCTTGGCCACCGGAGCCAGGCAATTGGTGGTGCAGGATGCGTTGGAGACGATGTTGTGCTTCGCCGGATCGTACTTGTCCTGGTTGACGCCAAGCACGATGGTGAGGTCTTCATTGGTCGCCGGAGCCGAAATGATGACTTTCTTCACGGTTCCGCGCAGATGCTTTCTGGCATTGTCCGCATTGGTGAAATGGCCGGTTGATTCCACGACCACCTGCACGCCCAACGATTCCCAGTCCAACATCGCCGGATCTCTCTGGGCAAAGACCTTCACTTTTTTGCCGTCGACGACGATGGAGTCTTCTTCCGCGTGGATGCAGGATTTAAGATTTCCGAGGATCGAGTCGTACTTGAGCAAATGGGCCAGGGTCTTCGGGCTGGTCAGATCGTTGACGGCGACGATTTCGATATTCGGATCGTTGAGTGATGCACGGAACACATTGCGGCCGATACGGCCAAAGCCATTGATACCAACTTTAATTGCCATTCTTGCCTCCAGTTTCAACAGCTGCTCTTCACAGCGATGACAGCAGTTAGAGATGCTAGCACCGCATTCTTCCCTGAGTAAACTATCAAGAACATACTGTTTACTGAAAAGGGAAAGTTCAGTTCCCACAATGCCGACAGGGTTGCGCGTGGCACCGATGATTCGGCGGCGGGAGCCGCGGCCCCGTGCGGCGGGAATGGCAGCCGCCAGTGAAAATTCACACATGGGACTCGCCCGAATTCGCCGGACGTGGTATAAGTCCCTTATGCGCAGATGGATGCGCGATCGCGTGAAGCGTCGCAATCAGAAGAACAAGAACCCGCAGCAGTCCGACGAACCACAGCAGGGGCAAGCGCCGCTCCAGCCGACATTTCTTGACCGGGAAAGCTCCTGGGGAGAAGCCGGCGAAGGGCGCGCCGATGCTCCTCCCGCAGAGATCCACGCCCGCAGCCGGTGTACGAGGCCCAGCCCGAAAAAGATCCGTTCGACGGCGATGCGGAGAGCGCATCCGGGTGCTGGTGCGGGACGCCGCGAGCGTTCGCGCCGCCGAGGCCGTGGCGGACGTGGGCGCAATCGCACCGATCAGCAGCAAAAGGCGGCGCAGGCGTCGGCCAATATTCCGGGGCTGCCGATAGCTCCTGGGCAGGCCACCGGCGAAGCTGCGGAGATCGACGAACCCGACGAACCAGAGTCCGGCAGCGAAACTCCGGAGCTGGATGCGGCCGATGCCACGCCTCGAAAGGCCGATGCGCCCAAGGGCAAGAAGGGCGCGGTGGTACTGGCGATTGGGCTTCCCGGCTCCGGGAAAAGTTCGTGGTTCAAGCGTCACGACATCATTCCGCTATCCAGCGACCTGGTGCGCGGATTGCTTTTTGACGATGCCACCGAGCAGCGCTTTCAGGACCTGGTGTTCTCGTCGCTGCGTTCGCTGCTGCGCGCGCGCCTGATTGCGGGCCGTCCGATGAATTTCATCGACGCCACCAACCTCTCGCCGAAAGAACGCCATAGCTGGATCAAGATGGCGCACGATTTTGGCTATGAGGCTCATGCGGTGTTCTTTGACGTGCCCACCGAAGTTTGCATGGAGCGCAACCGCAAGCGTCTTCGTAATGTTCCGGACGAAGTGATGTTGCGCATGGCGCAGAAGCTGCGGCCGCCCAAGTTCGACGAGGGCTTCGCCAAGGTGATCGTGGTTCGCCTGAAGAGCAAGAACGCGAGGCCGAAGCCCGCGGCTGAGGAGCCCGCTTCGACACCGCAGGATTCGCCAGCACAGGACGAAGAGCACTGAAAACGTTTGGAGAGCGAAAAGAGCGCGGACTAAAAGCTCGCGCTCTTCTTGTGCCTCGCGTCTGATGCAGCTGCTGATGACGGTCCAGCGCTTAGGAAACCAGGCGAATGTCGGCTGAGTCGCGCGCCGTCGCGCGGCTGGGCTGCGGGAAGGCAGATGGTGAAGTGGGTGCCGTGACCGTCTCCCGCGGTGGTGCTGCGAACGTGAATCGTGCCGCCGAGTTTCTCCACGATATTGCGCGAAATCCAGAGGCCGATCCCAGGCCCTTTTCGCCCTTGGTGGTGACGAACGGCTCGAAGATTTCGTCCAGCTTCTCCGGTCTGATGCCGGTGCCGGTGTCGGAAAAAATCAGCTTCACATCCTGCCCGTCGGCAGAAAACTTCCAGATCAGAGATCCGCCCTGGGGCATCGCGTCAATGGCATTGGAGATGAGGTTGGTGAAGACCTGGCGCAGCTCTCCGGGCGTGACGTCGATCATCGCGTCGGTGTCGTAGTGGCGCTCCACGTGAACGTGTGCCTCCTCGATCTGGCGATGGAAAGATTCGAGGGAGGCATCCATCAGATCGGAGGCCTTGATCGTCACCCGCTCGCCGGAGGTGCGATGCGGCGCCAGAGTCTCCCTGGCAATGGTGGCCAGCCGGTCCACTTCTTTCTTCGCCGACTGGAGCAGCGTCTTGGAGTCGTCGCTCAGTCCCTGCCTGCGAATTGAGCACGAAGAGAATATCGGTCAGCGACGCCAGGGGATTGTTGATCTCATGGGCAAGGCTGGCGGAGAGGCGTCCGGTGGCGGCCAGCCGTTCGGAGCGGCGCAGAGCTTCCTCCAATTGGGCATTCAGCTTCTTGATCTGCGCCTCGGCCTTCTTGCGCTCGGAGACGTCGCGGATGGCGGCGGTGACGACCATGCCTTCGGGCGTTTGCATCGGGCTCAGGCAGATCTCCACCGGAAACTCCGAGCCATCCTTGCGCAGGCCGAACAGCTCCAGACCCACTCCCATGGGACGGACCCGGGGATCGTCGAAGAAATCATCGCGGTGCCCGGAGTGGTACTGGCGATAGCGCTCGGGAACAAGGGTTTCGATTCGCTTGCCGACCAGCTCGGAGCGCTCATAGCCAAAGAGCCGCTCGCTCTCCTTGTTGACGAGCAGGATGCGGCCTTCGCTGTCGACGATCGCCATGCCGTCGGGTGCGGACTCCAAAAGACCGCGGAAATAAGCTTCGCTGCGTCGCACGGCTTCCTCGTCGTGTTTGCGCTGCATGGCCGTGGCAATGATGTTGGCGACGGAGCGCAAGAAAGTTGATGTCATCCGGGCTGAAGCTGCGGCTTGCCGAACTGTAGGCGCCCAGCACGCCAAAGGGTACTCGCGTCCGGGGATGTGAACCGTGATGCCGCTGCGGATGTTGTGTTCTTCCAACAGCGGGGAAGGGACGAAAGGCGTGTCCGCGGTGTAGTCCTCGATCACCACCCGGCGCTGGGTCAGGAAGGTGTATCCCGCCTGATGTTCGCGGGTCACCGGAATGGTGGTCACTCCGACGCTTCCGGGCTTCCAGCCAAGTCCGGCGCACAAGATGAACTGATTCTCCGACGGCTGGAACTCCAGCACCTCGCAGAAACGGAGCTGGAGGATCTCGGCGACGAGGCCCACGGAGTTTTCCAGAAGACCGGCCAGCTCACCACTTTGAAGCGCAAGCTGGCTCAGTTCCGCGAGAGCCGATTGTTGTTTCGTCCTGCTGTCCGTGGGATCCTCCGGCTCTGGTAGTTCGTTTCCGGCGTCCGAATTGGCCATTAGAAATCGAATTCTCCAGTTCAGCTTCTTAGGGCAAAAAATTTCGGCTGAAAGTCCCTCGTCCTGTAGTTAGGATGCGAAGCTGGCGGCAAAGATCGGGTGTATGCAAGTAATTCGTGTATACGCTGAATTTCTCGTACAACCCGCGGCATAGTTCAGCTTGCGATTCTGTAACCTGTGCGTTACAGATTGCTCCGGCGACGGCATCCAATTCCGTTAAGTCGAGCTTGCGTTCCGAGGTGCTCCGATGCGTGTATTTTTGGCGGTGTTGCTGTTTTCGGCCTTGGCGGCGGCCCAGCAGGGCGCCCGATGGGAATGCGCCGCAGACGATTGACCGGTCTCCGGCGCTGGTGGATCCGCGAGTGGCCCCGGTTACCTCGCCCACGGTGCAACCGATTGCGGCATCGTCGCCCAACGCCGAGGCGTACACCTTGGCGGCGGGAACGCGGATCGCGGTGACGCTCAAGCACGCCATCTCCACCAAGAGCGCGCGGGAGAACGATCCGGTTTATGCCGAAACTTCGTTCCCGGTGGTCTCGAACGGCCACATCGTGATTCCCGTCGGAACCTATGTTCAGGGAGTGATCCAGCGCTCGCAGCGTCCGGGGCGGGTGAAGGGACGCGGGGAGCTGGTGATGCACTTCAACACCCTGATCTTTCCCTCCGGATACACGCTGATGCTGCCCGGCGCGATTGACAACGTTCCCGGCGCGGAGAAGACGGAGATGAAAGACAGCAAGGAAGGGACCATTGAAAGCCAGGGCACCAAGGGCAAGGATGCCGGAACCATCGCCACCACGGCAGGCACCGGAGCGGCCATGGGCGCGGTGGTTACGGGCGGGGCGAAAGGCGCCGGCATCGGCGGATTGCTGGGCGCGGGAGCCGGACTGGCGTCGGTTCTGCTGACTCGCGGCCCGGATGTACGCATCGAGAGCGGCACCCTGGTGGAGATGGTGCTGGAGCGTCCGATCATCGTGGAACACGACCGCGACAGCAAGAATTGATGCGAGTCTCTGACTATTCGAATCTGCATGGTTGCGCGCAAGGCGTAAACCGTTACTTCAACTGAAACAGCACGTTCACGTGAGCCGTCATGGTGACCATCGCGGGAGTAAATTCCTCAATTGGCGAGGCCCCGGCATTGGCCTTGGCCTCCATCCGCATCATGGGACGCGGCTGCGGAATAAAGTTGTTGGCATCCACCGTGGCATAGGTCATCGCGCCCAGCGTCCGGCCGGCGGCGCGGGCGAGGACTTCGGCATTGCGATGGGCGGTGCGGTAGGCGTCCTCGACCGCCTTGGCTTTTGCCGACTCGATGTTTTCGAGGGTGTAGCTGAGGTTGAGAGCGTCGGTGGTATCGACCTGCGAAAAGCTGTCGATGATGGGACCGAGTTTGCTGAAATCGTGAACTTTGATGGTGACGTGACTGTTGACCTGGAAGGCCACCAGTTTGCGCTTGGGCTCCCACTTATAGACCGGAGTCATGGAGAAGGAGCCGATTTCGGCGTCCTTGGGGGCGATGCCCTGGTCGCGCAAGGTCTGGCGGATTCTCTCCGCCGACTCCTGTGCCTGGGCGTAGGCGGCTTTCAGCTCGGGTTGCTGGACGGAGATGGAGAACTGCACAGTGCGGTGTCCGGGGCGCTCTCGAATTTTCCATCGCCGCCGGTCCAGAGGGTGTCGGGAGTGATGGGGTTGGGCTGCGCCATGGCGGCGGTGGCGGCGAAGAACACAAGCGGTGCAATCCATTGAATTCGAAGGCGATTCATCGTTCTCCTTGCCGGAAGCGGCCTGGGGAAGCACCGGGCCGTTCCACGGTTGGAACTCGAAGGTAACATCTTAAGTTGTGGGCCGTGTTTTTTATGTTGCTACTCGGGCGGAATTGGAGAAAGATGGGAGAGACAAAGGAGCAGTCGATGAACCTACGCAAGTGGAGCATACCATTGGCGTTTGTAGGACTGGGCGGGCTGGGAGCGATGCTGTTCTCAGAACGTGGCCGGAAGCTGATTCACGCGGCGGCAGAGCGCTTGCAGTGCAACGTCGGGACAGCTGCTGGCCTGGAATGACTCAGCCCAGGAAGAACTCGATCATATTCAGCAAGCGGTCAAGGAAGTCGAGCAATCATTAGGAACTCATATCGCGCACTAGCTGCATGAACAAAAACTGCATGAACCGGCGTCCTGTGCGCCGGTTTTTCTATGCGGTGGCCGCGCGATAAGGATGCGCACTGCGCGCGTTTATCCGGCCAGGGAATCGATGCGGCGCGCCATCTGGAAATCCTTCTGGGTGAGGCCGCCGGCGTCATGCGTGGTGAGCGCGAGGGTGACGCGGTTGTACACGATCCGGATATCCGGGATGATGTGCTTCCTCTTCGGCGATTTCGGCCACTTTGTTCACGAAGATCATGGCGTCGACGAAGTTTTCAAAGGTCAGGAGGCGCTCAATCTGGTTGCCTTGCAGGGTCCACTGACCGAGCTTCTGCAGCGCCTCGGCCACCTGTTGTCTTTCCAGTTTTACCGCCATCGGCAAGCTCCTTCCTGTCTAGCTCCGGAAAGATGTTGGCTAAAGATGCTCACTATAGCAGAAGCGGTCATTTTGAGAGTTGATTTCGTTGTGCAGACTCTTCCCATACGGAGGAGGGAATCGAGAGAAAGACCTTGACGACGAAGGGATCAAACTGCCGTCCCGACCACGCGGCAATCTCGTTCGCGCGCAGCCTCCACGCTGCGCGCGGCGCGATAGGGGCGGTCCGAGGTGATGGCGTCCAGGGTATCGGCAACCGCGAAGATTCGCGCCCCGAGGGGAATCTCGTCGCCCTTTAGCCCGACGCGGATATCCGCTCCCGTCCCAGTGTTCCTGGTGGCATAGACGATCTCGGCGGCTTCGGCGAGGAACGGAATCTTCTTCAGCATTCGATAGCCGAGGTAGCTGTGCTCCTGCAAATGATGTTTTTCTTCGTCAGTCAGGGGATGCGGCTTGCGCAGGATGGCATCCGGGATCGCCATCTTCCCGATGTCATGCAGGAAGGCGCCGCGGGCCAGCGCGTGCATGGTCTGCTGATCGAGTCCCATGGCGCGCGCGATTTGGATGGTGAAGGCGGTGACGCGCTTGGAGTGGCCCTCGGTTTCGGCGTCTTTCAGATCCAGTGCATCGCCCAATGCTTCCAGGGTTACGTCGTAGGAGCGTTCCAGCTCGGCGATGGTTTCGCGCAGCTCCGTGGTGCGCTGGTCGACCAGGGCTTCCAGGTTGGACTGATAGGTGCGATTCTCCACCCGCAGGCGGTGGGCTTCCAGGGCGCGCCGCACGACGGCGAGCAGTTGCTCGCGCTCGAATGGCTTCAGCAGGTAATCGTAGGCTCCATTGCGGATCGCCGCCAGCGCCACGGAGATATCGTGCACGGCGGTGACCATCACCACGGGCAGATCCTGGATGTTGCCGCTTGACGATTTCCAGCAGGCCGACGCCGTCCAACTCCGGCATCATCAGATCGGTCAGCACCAGTTGGAAATTGCTGTCCTGGCGAAGAATGGCCAGCGCCTCGACTCCCGAGCAGGCCTGCTCGCATTGGTAAGAGGCATTTTGCAGCATGGAGCAGACGATCTCCCGGATCGGCTCTTCGTCATCGACCACAAGAATTCGCTCAACCGGCATGGGATTCGCCTCACGACCTCCGCAAGATATTTTCGATTGGGTGCAATTGTACTCGCAAAATCAGCATCTCACACTCCGCACAATACCTGAGTACATCCTGAACCCTGGTGTGGTATACAGCAAGAGAAGAACAATGACTCATGTTACCAACGTAAGCTGTCTCGGCACTCTTGCGATGGCGGCCCTATTGCCCATGGGGCAGTGGGCGGCGGCTCTTGGCACATTGTTTGCCGGGTTGCTGGTCTATGTCGGATTTCGCGAGCGCTATCTCATTCTCTGGCTGGGCGGGTGGGCCTCTCTCCTGTTCAGCCGGGGAGCGATGAACGCCAACGCCCTGGGCTTGAACCCTCACCCCGGTTCCGCGCTGGAGAAGCTCCTATTTATCGTCGCGATCACGCTGATTTCGGCGTCGGCGCTCGATTATACGGAGGCACGCCGCTCCCTGGTGTGGATTGGAATTCTGGGCTCGCTGGATTTAGCCGTGGTGGCGGTGCAGGCGCTCTGGTTCCCCTCTTCGTTCCCCTTGCTGCTCTGTTTTCAGCTCCTCTACCACGGCATCGCCCTGATTGCGGCGGTGCGGCTGGCCCGGTTTGCGATGGGGCGCATGGAACCCGGACCCTGGCTTTTTGGCTTGGCGCTGTTGTTGCTGCGCTGCGATACGCAGGTCGGGGGCGCAGAGCTGGCTGGCGCATACGCGTTCTGCGGCGAAGGGCTGCTCCGGCTTAGCATCCTGCTGGTGGTATTGGACGAGTCGCGAGTGCGAGCCCGGCGGCTGGATGTCATGAACGCAATCACCGCCGTGGCCGTGGAAGCTCGCGATTCCAGCGGCTTGATGCGGACGGCGATGAACGAACTGTGCCGCCTGTACGGTGCCCGCTTTGCCTGGTTCCAATTGGTCGAGGGTGAGGAACTGGTCATGAAGGAGCAGGTCGGGCACCCGGAATGGTTCACCCGGTCTCGCCTCAGGGTGCCCCGGCGCGAGAGCGTGATCATGCCGCTGGCCACCGGATCTGAGGCCACGCGGATCAACGTGCGGAGCTTGTCTGCGGGGCTTCGAGAGGATCTGGAGCGGGCTGGGGATGAAATCCCTGGTTTTGGTTCCGGTCTGGGGCAAGACCGCTCAGGTGGGCGTGCTTGGATTTGGATTAACGGGGCAGCGCTCGTTCACCTCGGAGCAGCTCCGCTTTCTGACGACCACGGCGAATCAGTTGGGCATGGCAGGGGAAACCCTGCGCCTGTTCGAACGGGTTTTGCACTCGCAACGGCAGTGGCTTTCGACCATTGACTCGATCGACGACTACATCCTGGTGCATGATGCCGAGCCGCGAGTGCTACGCATGAATCTGGCGCTGGCGCGCCGCCTCGGACGCTCGCTGAAGGAGCTGATCGGCCAACCGCTGGCCTCGGTTTTGCCCAACGCCGCGTCAGACTGCCCCTACTGCCGGTTAGGCAAGCAGATCAACAGCGAAGTCTGCGATCCCTGCTTCGGCGGATATTCGCTGATCTCCACCTCTTCCTATGTCGAGGATCAGGGCGGGGCCGGCACGGTTCACATCATTTGTGACCGGACCGAACGGCGTGCCGCGGAAGAGCGCTACCGGCTGCTGTTTGAATCGGTGCAGGAGGGAGTGTTCGTTTCGACGCCGGAGGGAAAGCTGCTGGACTACAATCCCGCCTTCGCCACGATGCTTGGCTACGAAGTCCGCAAGGAGATGCGCGGCATCGACATCGGCAAGGATCTCTTCCTGAGCCCGGAGCAGCGGGCGGCATATTCCGAGGAGATGGCGAGCCAGGGCTATCTGCGCAACTACGAGATTGCGCTGCGCCGCAAGGATGGCCAGGTAGTTACCCTGATGGAGAACAGCTTCGCCACGCGGGATGCACAAGGCAAGATCGAGCGCTATCAGGGTTTCCTGTTGGACATCACGGAAAAGAAACGGGTCGAAGAGGATATGAAGCGGCGCAACCGCGAACTGGGTGCGCTCAATGCCATGGCGACGATGGCGACCCAGACGTTCGACCTCGACCAGATTCTGCAAGACACGCTGGACTGGACTACCGAACTCTACGGGCAACAGTGCGACATTCTGCTACTGGACACCGAGTCGGGACGGGTCATGCGGAGCGGAACCAGTTGCCACGAAAATCGGCATGAGGTACTCGACGGATTGCGGCAGCTGGTGGAAGAGGAGCTGGCGGAATACATTGTGCGGGCGGACAGCGAAGTCGTCACCGAGCAGGATTTGCCACGGCTGCCGCTGGCCTGCGCAATCCTGGATCGCGCAGCACGGCTACGCAATCCTTTGTCGCGGTGATGATGTACTCGCAGCGCAAAACACTGGGAGTACTTCTGATCAGCAGCCCGAACAAGAATCAGTTCACGGAAACCGACCGCAATCTTGCCATCGCCATCGCGCGCCAGCTCGGAAATTCCGCGGAAAAAGTGTTGCTCTACGAGGAGACGGCGCATGCCTATGACAACCTCCGCAATGCGCAGGAGCAACTGCTGCAGAGCGAAAAAATGTCGGCTGTCGGGCGGCTCATTTCCGGGGTGGCGCACGAGTTGAACAATCCGCTGACGGCGGTTCTGGGCTACGCCCAGTTGCTGGAAACAGAACCGATCGGGGAGCGCGCGCAGGACTATGTGCGCAAACTCTACCAGCAGACTCAACGCACCCATCGGGTGGTGCAGAACCTGCTCTCGTTCTCGCGGCAGCGTAAGCCGATTCAGTCGCAGGTGGATCTGCGGCGGGTGATGGAAGATACGCTGGTGCTGCGCGAATCCGATCTGAAGCTGAACAACATTCAGGTGGAACGGAACTACGATCCTGACGTTCCGTTTATCACCGGGGATGCGCATCAACTGGAGCAGGTTTTTTTGAACATCATCAACAACGCCGTGGACGCGATTATGGATAGCGCCCAGAGCGGCAGGCTGAGGGTGCGAATTTATCCTGAGGACGACCGGGCCTGCATCGAGTTCCGCGACACCGGTCCGGGGCTGGAGGATAGCAAGCGGATCTTCGATCCGTTTTACACCACGAAGAAAATAGGCAAAGGCACCGGGCTCGGCTTGTCGATCTGCTACGGCATTGTGAAGGGGCACGGAGGAGACATCATCGCCTTCAACCACGAAGAAGGGGGAGCGGTCTTTCGACTCAAGCTCCCGATTGCAGGGGCGCAAAAATTCTCCAGCGATGCGCAGTCGGCTCTCGCGCACTGGTCGAGAGTGACCTGAGGCCATGAACTGCCGTATTCGGCTGACCGGACAGCCCGCGGCAGGAATTCTGCATCCAAAAAACGATGAAGTAGAAAAGCGCCTCAGCCGCGTGCTCTGCTTCGCGTAATTCTTTCCTGACCGGTGCTAATGTAGGTATATTTGTGCCACTTTTAGCGCCTAAGGATACCGTGTCAATGCCTCGATACGGTACGTCTAGGGCAAATAAGTTACTTCCAATTCAGCTTCTCGGAAAAAATCTTAACCACTGAAGTGATTGATTAAGTATGGGTTGTAAGGGTTTTCCTTACGCAGAGGAGCTGCTCGGGGAAAATTGGGCAGGGCGATTGCACTAGACAGGGCGAAAGCGTAATTGATTGTTTGCTACCAAGCCGCGATTTGCAGCGAGCTGTGGGGCAAAATTTAACCTCCGGGAAGCAAATTGGCCCGTTCCGCGGGGATTTTAGCAGTGCAGGGGGAGTGCCCATGTCGAGTTCATTCCAGGAGCTACCAATTGCAATCGTGCAATTCCTTCCTAGTGCGAATAGTAAGCGCTTGAATCGCTGCCGGGCGATTTATGAGGCCAACCGGCACCGGATTTATTCCTTTGCGTTCTGGATGACGGATAGCGAGCTGCTGGCGGAGGATATCTCCGAGCGCACCTTCCTGCGCGCCTTCTCGCTGAGTGAAAAGCCCAGCGACGAGACCATCGATCGGGCACTGCTGCGCGAGTTACGGAATGAAGAATCAGTGTCGCTGGAGCCCCTGCAATTGCAATGCGCCCCGGTGGTTGAGGTGAGCAGCATACGCCGCAACACCAAGCGCACAGAACTGGAACGCGCCATCATGCAACTGCCGCACACCGAACGAATGATCTTCTGCATGCACGACGGGGACGGCTACGATCACGCCCGCATTGCGCGCACACTCGGCATCAGCGAGGATGAATCTCGCCACGGACTCCACCAGGCGCGGCTGCGTATTCGCGAACTGGTAAGCGTGAAATCCGCAATCCTTGCGGCGTAGACGGCTCGGCCAAGCTCTGATACTGAAAACACGAACGCCCCTCACGGAAGAGGGGCGTTCGTGTTTGGTGCTCGACCAGTAGGCAGATCTACTCGATCCACCCGCCGCCCACCACCTCGTCGCCGCTGTACATCACCACGGCCTGCCCCGGAGTCACCGACCGCTGCGCCTCATCGAAGGTGACCAGCACTTCATCCTCGCCCACTGGTTCCACGGTCGCCGCCGCCGCCGGATGCCGATGGCGAATCTTCGCCTCCACCCGCATCGGCCCATCGAGCCGCGCAATGGAGATCCAGTTCAACCCTTCGCCCGCAGAGTCTTTGAGAGCAACGCCTCCGCGCCGCCCACCACCACTTCCTTGCGGTCGCCGCGAATCTCCACCACGTAGAGCGGCGATCCGGTAGCCACGCCCAGGCCCTTGCGCTGCCCGATGGTGAAGTTGTGAATCCCCTCGTGCCGCCCAATCACCTCGCCGTCCATGGTCACCAGCTCGCCGGAAAGATCCGGCAACCGCTCGCCCTGCTCTTCCATGTAGGCGTCGAGAAACGCCTTGTAATCGCCGCCCGGCACAAAGCAGATCTCCTGCGAGTCGGGCTTTTCGGCCAGCACCGTCAGTCCCTGCTGCCGCGCCTCTTCGCGCACCGCGGGCTTGCACATCTCGCCAATCGGAAACAGCGTCCGGCTCAACTGCTCCTGGGTCAGCCCAAACAAAAAGTAAGTCTGGTCTTTGGCCCGGTCCGCGGGACGCTTCAGTATCCAGCGCCCGCGCGCCGGGTCCCACTCATTGCGCGCATAGTGCCCGGTGGCGATCACGTCGGCGCCCACCGAGCGCGCCGTCCGCAGCAGTTGATCGAACTTCAAATGATTGTTGCAGAGCGAGCACGGAATCGGCGTTCTCCCGGAAAGATAGTCCTCCACAAACGGACGCACCACATCGCGCTCGAAGCGATCTTCCTGGTTCACCACGTAGTACGGAATCCCCAGCCGCTGCGCCACGGCTCGTGCGTCATACACATCGTCGAGCGAGCAGCATCGGCCCGCCTGCGGCTCACCGCTGGGATTCGCCTGCGGCAGCCGCCGCTGGTTCCACAACTGCATCGTCAGTCCAATGACGTTGTAGCCATCGCGCACCATCATCGCCGCCACGGTCGACGAATCCACCCCGCCGCTCATCGCCACCGCAACCGTCTGTCCGCTCTTCCGCGCTTCTCTGCGGCTTCTGCGGTTCCATGCAACCTATTCTCTTCTGACAAATGCCCCACCCGCTCCACGTCTGCTACTGTTTTCCCGCCCATGCCGGACTCAGCTCCCGCAGCTTTCCCACCACCTCCGGAACCAGCCCCAGCACGTACTCCACTTCCTCTTCCGTATTCTGTTTTCCCAGGCTGAAGCGAACCGAACCCCGCGCCAGCTCCGGACTGAGGCCCATGGCGGTCAGCACGTGCGAAGGCTCAATCGCCCCCGAAGAGCAAGCCGCGCCGGTCGAAACCGAGATTCCCTTCAGGTCCATCGCAATCACAAATCCCTCGCCCTCGATTCCATCAAACAGAATGTTGGACGTATTCGGAACCCGCTCCGCCGCGGCAGCCATTCACCCGCGTTCCTTCCACCGCGCGCAGATCGTCTGCTCCAGCCGGTCGCGCAGCGCGCTCATCCGCAGCGCCTGCGGCCCGCGCCGGTCCCGGCGCGAGCCATCATCCAGCCGTGGCAAGCCTCGTCGCAGGCCTTTGCCCATGCCCACAATGCCTGCCAGATTTTCCGTTCCGGCGCGCCGTCCGCGTTCATGCCGTCCGCCGATCTGCATCGAGCGCAGCAGGGTCGCCCGCCGCACAAACAGCGCGCCCACTCCTTGCGGCCCGTGCATCTTGTGCGCCGCAATGGTCAGCAGATCGCAGCCAATCCGCTCCACGTCGATCGGCAACCTTCCCCGCCGCCTGCACCGCATCGGTGTGGAAGTACACGTCCGCCTCGCGCGCAATCGCTCCAATCTCCTCCACCGGCTGCAGCGCGCCCGTCTCGTTGTTGGCCATCATCACGGAAATCAGCTTCGTCTCCGGCCGCAGCGCCGCCCGCACATCCTCAGGGCTGGACGATCCCGTTCGCGTCGCAGGCCACGTAGGTCACGGCCACGCCCATCTCCTCCAGCCGCTTGCAGGAGTTCAGCACCGCGTGGTGCTCGATGGTCGAGCTGATCACATGATCGCCCGCCTCCACCAGTCCGAACAGCGCAAGGTTATCGCCCTCCGTGCCGCCGCTGGTGAACACAATTTCGCTGGGCCGCGCGCCCAGCAGTCCGGCCACCTGCTCGCGCGCCTCTTCCACGGCAGCTCGCGCCTGCTGACCCTGCTGGTGGATCGAGCTCGCGTTGCCAAAGCTCTCCAGCAGATAAGGCTGCATCGCCTCAAAGACCTCCGGCAGCAGCGGAGTTGTCGCATTATTGTCAAAATAAATTCGCCGCATCACTACCCTTATTCTATCTCCGCTTCTCTGCCAAACCATTTTTCCGCGACGCGCATCGAATGGGTTATGCCGGGCCAGTCGCCACTCCCGCATCGGATTCTACCCCCGCGTCCGCAGTGCCGTCCTGCTCCGCCACGCGCCGGCCACTTTCTGCTTCTGGACGGTGTTCCTGCTCTTCCTCGCCGGTCTCGGCTTCCTCTGGCTTCTTGCCTATACCCGCAATGCCGGTCAGGCGGCAACCCTCGGTCGCAACAGCCACTCGCTTGGACTTCTTCTGGCCAGCGCTGCTGTCGTCGCCGTGATTGCCGGCATCTGCGCCAGCCATCAACATCATCATCATCACCACTGACGCACCGCAGCCATATCCGCTGCGCCCATGCAAAAAGGCCCGTCCGCACCTCTCCGCATTGCAGAGCAGCACGTCCGGGCCTCCAACTCCTCTTCGCGCCAGTTCTACGGCGCTGCTCTTTATTTCAGCTACTTGCGCTCGTCAATCGGAATCCACTTCGCCGGATAGCTCGGTCCGGTGTACTCGGCTCGCGGACGGATCAGCCGGTTATCGTCCAGCTGCTCCATGACGTGCGCCGTCCAGCCCGCAATGCGCGATACGGCAAAGATCGGGGTGAACAGGTCCACGTCAATCCCCAGCGTGTGATAGGTCGAGGCCGAGTAGAAGTCCACGTTGGCGTTCAGCTTCTTCTCGGCGTTGATGAACTCCTCGATCGCCTTCGAGTATTCGAACCACTTCGTCTGTCCGCTCGAGTAGCCCAGGTCGCGCGACATCCGCCGCAGGTGCGTAGCCCGCGGATCTTCCGTGGTGTACACGCGATGTCCAAAGCCCGGAACCTTCGCCTTTTGCGCCAGCATGCCCTTGACGTACTCCACCGGGTCCGCGCCGTTGTTGTCGATCTCCATGAGCAACTTGAAGACCGCTTCGTTGGCGCCGCCGTGCAGCGGGCCTTTCAGGGCTCCAATCGCCGAGGTGATCGCCGAATGCATGTCGCTCAGCGTGGCTGCGGTCACCCGCGCCGCAAAGGTCGAGGCGTTCCACTCATGATCGGCGCTCAGAATCAGCGAGATATCCAGTGCCCGGACTGCGGTCTCGCTCGGCCGTACGCCGTTCAGCATCAGCAGGAAGTTGCCCGCGTGGCTCAGCGAGCGGTCCGGTTCGATCAGCGGCAGCCCCTTGCGGATCCGGTCGTAGGCCGCCACCACCATCGCAATCTGCGAGAACAGCCGTTGCGCCTTCTGGTAATTCGCCTGTTTCGTATTCACTTTCTCTTCGGGATCGAAGAAGGAGAGCGAGCTCACAATCGTGCGCAACACATCCATCGGCAGCGCGTGCCGGGGAGCCTGCCGCAGCAGGCTGATGATCTGCGCATCCAGCTTGCGCTCCCGCGCCAGTTGCAGACTGAACTCCGCCAGCTCCGCACGCGTCGGCAGCTTGCCATGCCACAACAGGTAGGTGACTTCCTCAAACGTTGCGTTATCGGCGAGTTCGTGAATATCAATCCCGCGATAGGCCAGAATTCCATTCTCGCCGTCGATGTAACAAATAGACGAGGAGCCCGCAATGATGTCTTCGAGACCTCGATTTGTCGTTGTAGTCGTGGCCATTCAGTCCCTCTCAGCACTCAAAAATAATCCACCGCTCCCGACCCTGATGATCCGTGGGAGCCCGGATCCTTGGTGCCACCTACCATAATAGATGATCGTAGCGGCTCGAACGACCTGTTATATCATAAGCATTTCTTCGTAACCTGCTACTTTTCTAACGAAATTCGCAGGGCGCAACCGCGCAGAAGCCCGTCAGGCGAAGAACGCTGTTGAATCCTCTACTTACAGCGCAACCGTGGCTCTACCGCCGGGCCAATCACCTTCGCGCCGTTTGCCTCCTCAAGCGCTTGCAACGTACCATGCTGTCTGCCCTCTTTCAGCACACTGCCACGCCTGCATAGGGCCGGAGAACCTTTCATGTTCCAGCGCTTTGCCTCCCGGAAATTCTCTCTCCTGCTTGTCCTTCTGCTCTGCTGCCTGCTCCGCCTTTGCCGATGAAGGCATGTGGCTCTACAACGCCTTCCCTGCCGCCCGCGTCAAGGCGCGCTACAAATTCACCGTAACCCAGCCATTCCTCGACCATCTGCGCCTCGCCAGTGTGCGCATCGGAGCCTCTGCCAGCTTCGTCTCGCCGGACGGCCTGGTCTTCACCAATCATCACGTCGGCGCCGGATGCGTGCACAATCTCTCCACCGGAACTCACGATTACGTGAAGGATGGCTTCTACGCCCCATCCCGCGAGCAGGAACCGCGCTGCCCCGGGCTTGAGGTTCAAAACCTGGTCGAAATCCGCGACATTACCCGCGACGTGCAGCAGGCCGCCAATCCCGGCATGACCGACGCCGCGGCCGGCGCGGCGCAGCGCGCCGCTGATCTCCCGCCTCGAGGCCCAGTGCTCCGACCCGGCGAAAAACATCCGCTGCGAAGCCGTCACCCTCTACTCCGGCGGCCTCTACCATCTCTACAAATACAAAAAGTACACCGACGTCCGCCTCGTCATGGCTCCGGAGTTTGACGCCGCTTTCTTCGGCGGCGATCCCGACAACTTCACCTATCCCCGCTATGACCTCGACATCACATTTCTCCGCGTCTATGAAAACGGCAAGCCCCTCCACGTGGACGACTACCTGCCTTTACCACCGAGGGCGTAAAGGAAGGCGATCTGATCTTCATCTCCGGCCATCCCGGGGCCACCGGACGCCTGCTCACCACCGCGCAGCTCGCCTACCTGCGCGAGGTCGGCTATCCCTCGCGCCTCAAGCAACTCAAACAGAGCATCGATACCCTGCTCGCCTTCAGCGCCGAGTCCGCTGACAATGCCCGCGCCGCCGAGCGCGTCCTCTTCGCCGCCCAGAACAGCTACAAGGCCCTCACCGGTTACCTCGCCGCACTCAACGACCCGGCTATCATCCGGCACAAAAAGTCCGACGAGGAGAAGCTCCGCAAAGCTGTGGCCGCCGATCCCAAACTAAAAGATTCCGCCAATGCCTGGGATGAAATCGCCTCCGCCATGCAGTGGCAGCGCGAAAATTTCAAGCGTCTCACCTGGGAAAGCGATGCGGCCATCCCCGGCCTCTTCGCCAGCTATGCCCGCACTTTAGTGCGCCTGGCCGCCGAACTCCCCAAGCCAAGCGACCAGCGCCTGCGCGAATACCAGGACCAGAATCTGCCCTCCGTCGAGCACTCCCTGGCCTCCACCGCGCCGCTCTCGCGTCCCCTGGAAATCCGTCAGGTCACCCTCGCCCTCACCAACCTGCAGGAAAACCTCGGCCCGGAAAATGATTTCGTCAAACAGGTGCTCGCCGGAAAAACTCCCGCCGCGCGCGCTGCCGAACTGATCAACGGCTCGCACCTCGACGATCCCGCCTTCCGCCGCGAACTCTATCAAGGCGGAAAGGTCGCCATCGATGCCGCCGCCGATCCCATGATCGTCCTGCTCAAGCAGATCGATCCCACCGCCCGCGCCACCCGTAAGGACTTCGAGGACCACGTCGAGGCTGTCGTCCGCAGAAACGGCGCGCTCATCGCCCAAGCCCGCTTCGAACTCTACGGAACCAGCGTTGCCCCCGATGCCACCGGAACTCTCCGCCTCAGCTACGGCACCGTCAAGGGCTATGTCGAAGACGGCAAGAAGATCCCCTGGAACACCACCTTCGCCGGAGCCTTCGAACACGAAGCCGCCCACGGAGCCAAGCCGCCCTACCTTCTGCCCGAAAGCTACCACCGCGCCAAGGACAAACTCGACCTCAATACCGTCCTCGACACGGTGAACACCTGTGACATTATCGGCGGAAACTCCGGCTCCCCCGCCGTCAACACCAAAGGTGAAATCATCGGCATCGTCTTCGACGGCAACATCCAATCGCTCGCCTGGAATTTCCAGTACGAAGACGAAACCGCTCGTGCCGTCCTCACCGACTCACGCGCGGTCATCGAAGCCCTGCGCAAAATCTACAACGCCGCACCACTCGCCGACGAACTCATCCCGCCCGCGAGGAAGTAACCCCTGGGCGGCGCAAATTCATCTGCGGTGAGCTGGTTAAGGGTTGTGCGACGGCTCGACTGCCGCAGACCGCGAGAAGTTTGGAATCCGAATCTGGAAGGTTGGAGCGAGTCTTTCCGGAGACCGGAGCGCGGCCTCAAGCCGTCTTGAATCCCCGCCCGGCCCCGTTGCGCGGGAGGCCGCGTGGACTTATGGGATATGAGGGCAGACAGCGAGTACGCTCCGGACTCCGGGGACGTCCGCCGAGAATAGTACTCCCGCGCGCTCTTTTGTCCATGAGGAATTTCGCAATTCCCGCGCCGCATCCCGAATTGGTCCCAATTTGGTCCCAATCCGCACCTTAGCCCGGCTCTCGATTCAAGCTGCTTCACGCCGCTGGCCTCGGCTCGTCTACAATGCGGCAAACCGAATGGGAGGCTTCCATGCGCAAACTGCTCTCCGCCACTCTGCTCTTTGCTTCGATCTTCGTCTTCGCCGCCGCCGGCTTAGCGCAGGCTCCGCCCGCGCCTGATCCCAATAAACCTTACGTGATGGAGTATTACTACAAAACTCACTGGGGCCATCAGGAGGAGTTTCTCGAACTCTTCCAGAAAAATCACTATCCCGTGCTGCGGAATGAGATCGCGCAGGGCCGCATTTTATCCGTGCGCATGGACACTCCCGCCTATCACATGCCTGAGCAGGAGCGCTGGGATTACCGCGTCACTATCGTCTTCAAGAACGCGCAAGCGGCCTTCACCCCGGTCGATGAGCATG
This sequence comes from uncultured Acidobacteriota bacterium, assembly GCA_963779365.1. Lineage (GTDB taxonomy): Bacteria > Acidobacteriota > Terriglobia > Terriglobales > Acidobacteriaceae > TOLSYN. The sequence continues at coordinate 75,107 of CAVZYB010000017.1, forward strand.
CCATTCAGCTTCAGCTCTTTCCCGATCAGGCAACCTTCAAGCGCGAAGAGCAGCGCCGCTTTGAAATTCTCGAAGCCCATTGGGACCTTGCCATCTCGCAGATTGCGCTCGATAAAAAGTAGAGCCGGCTTGCCGGTGGCAAGCAAACACGAACGCCCCTCTCCGTCTGGTTCCTCCGTATAGAGCAGCGAAAGATGTGCGGAATTCCAATCTGCCTGTCCGCGTCTCGCTATGACTGCAATCTTGATGTGCATTGATATTGAAGGGATTCTGGGTGTGGTTACCGAGTGTCCTGATCGGGTTTTGCGTTTGCCAAGACCCTCCCAAGGAACTAGGATTTTTGGTTGTGCTTTCAGGATTGAAAGCGCGTGAGGCACTCTTATGTCATTGAACTGGAACCGGCAGTACGCAACTACTCTCCGATAAAAGCGGCGCGGGGGTTGGAGCTCTCCTGCAAGGGGTGGGCGCAGGAAGCGGCGCTGCGGATGCTGATGAACAATCTGGACGAAGAGGTGGCGGAGCGTCCGCGCGATCTGGTGGTATACGGCGGGACGGGACGGGCGGCGCGCAACTGGGAGTGCTACGACGCGATTGTGCGCTCGCTGCGGTCGCTGGAGAACGATGAGACGCTGCTGGTGCAGTCGGGCAAGCCGGTGGGGATTTTCCGCACGCATGACTATGCGCCACGCGTGTTGCTGTGCAACTCCAACCTGGTGGGGCACTGGTCGAACTGGGAGAAGTTCAACGAGCTGGAGCGCGCCGGGCTGATGGCCTACGGGCAGATGACCGCCGGGTCGTGGATTTATATCGGCTCGCAGGGAATTATTCAGGGGACGTATGAGACTTTTATGGCCGCGGGCGAGCGGCAATTTGGGCGGCGACCTGAGCGGCAAGCTGATCGTCTCCGGCGGCATGGGCGGCATGAGCGGAGCGCAGCCGCTGGCGGCGACGATGACGGGCGCGGCGTTTCTCGGCATCGAGGTCGATCCCGAGCGCATCAAGAAGCGGCTGAAGAGCGGCTACTGCGATTTCATGGTGAACTCGCTGGACGAGGCGCTGCGGATTTTGAAGAACGCGGTGCGCAAGAAGGAGAACATCTCGGTTGGGCTGGTGGGCAATTGCGCGGACGTGATTCCGGAGCTGGCCGAGCGCGGCGTGGTGCCGGACATTCTGACCGATCAGACTTCGGCGCACGATCCGCTGAACGGATACGTGCCGAATGGGATGACGTTCGAGGCGGCGCTGGAGCTGCGCGCGCGCGATCCGAAGAGGTATGAGCAGCGGTCGCTGGAGTCGATGGCGCGGCACGTGGAAGGGATGCTGCGGCTGCAGAAGATGGGCGCGGTGACCTTCGATTATGGCAACAATATACGGACGTTTGCGTTTCAGCAGGGAGTGAAGAACGCCTACGATTTTCCGGGATTTGTGCCGGAGTATATCCGTCCGCTGTTCTGCGAGGGCAAAGGGCCGTTTCGCTGGGTTGCGCTGTCCGGCGATGCGCGGGACATTGCAGTGACCGACGATCTGGTGCTGGAGCTGTTTCCGGAGAACCGCAAGCTGACGCGCTGGATCGATCTGGCGCGCAAGCGGATTCGCTTCCAGGGGCTGCCGGCGCGAATCTGCTGGCTGGGGTATGGCGAGCGGGCGGAGTTCGGGCTGGCGATCAACAAGCTGGTGAAGCAGGGAAAGATCAAGGGACCGATTGTGATCGGGCGCGATCACCTGGACTGCGGCTCGGTGGCGTCGCCATTCCGGGAGACCGAGTCGATGAAGGACGGCAGCGACGCGGTGGCCGACTGGCCTCTGCTGAACGCGCTGGTGAATACGGCGTCCGGCGCGTCCTGGGTATCCATCCACAACGGCGGCGGCGTGGGCATTGGATACTCGCAACACGCCGGGCAGGTGACGGTGGCCGACGGCACGGACGAGATGGCGCGGCGCATCGAGCGGGTGCTGACGAACGATCCGGGGATGGGCGTGATGCGGCACGTGGACGCGGGATACGACGAGGCGAAGAGCTTTGCGAAAAAGGCCGGCGTGAACATTCCGATGGAAGAAAGCGTAAGCGCACGAGGCAAGCTATGGCGAAGGCAAAGACGGCGGAAGCAGCGCGGCCGGAACCGGGAGTGCTGCTGCATCGCATCTCTCAACTGGTGACGATGAGCGGAGAGCCGGGGCCGCGGCGCGGACGGCAGATGCGCGAGATCGACGTGATTAAAGATGCGGCGGTGCTGATTTCCGGAGGACAGATTGTCGCCGTGGGCAAGAGCCGCGAAGTGTTGCGCAACCCATGGCTGAAGGAGCATCGCGCCGAGGTGATTGAGCTGGATTGCCGTGGCAAGGTGGTGCTGCCGGGCTTTGTGGATTCGCACACGCATCCGGTGTTTGTGGCTCCGCGGCTGATTGATTTTGAAAAGCGCGTATCGGGCGCAAGCTATGAGCAGATTGCGGCGGCGGGCGGCGGGATCCGCGCCAGCATGGAGGGCGTGCGCGAGGCGAGCGAAGCGACTCTGGCGGACCACGTTTTCTCGGCGCTGCGGCAGGCGCAATCGCAGGGGACGACCACGCTGGAGGCGAAGTCCGGCTACGGGCTGGACGCGGCGTCGGAGATCAAAAGCCTGAAGGCGATCCGGCGCGCGGCCGAGCAGTGGCAGGGAACGGTGCTGGCGACATTTCTCGGCGCGCACGTGCCTCCGCCGGAGTTCAAGGAAAATCCGGACAAGTATGTGGAGCTGTTGTGCAGGGAAATTCTGCCGAAGGTTGCGCGCCAGAAGCTGGCGCAGTATGTGGATGTTTTCTGCGAGCGCGGCGCGTTTACGCTGGAGCAGACGGAGCGGATTCTGCGCGAGGCCGAGCGGTATGGACTGCGCTCGCGGGTGCACGTGGGGCAGTTGACGAACACTCCGCTGGCGACAATTCTGGCGCACAATCCGGTGTCGGCCGATCATCTGGATTGCCTGGAGAAGGCCGACGTGGCGGCGCTGGCGGCGGGTGAAACCGTGGCAACACTGCTTCCCGGAGCGAACTATTTCCTGGCGACCAAGAAGTATCCGCCGGCGCGCAAACTGATTGATGCGGGCGCGCCGGTGGCGCTGGCAACGGACTACAATCCGGGAACTTCGCCGACGATCAGCATGCCGATGGTGCTGTCGCTGGCGTGCACGCAAATGCGGATGACCGTGGAGGAGGCGCTGACGGCGGCAACCATCAACGGCGCCCACGCCCTGGAACTGGGCGAGCGGAAGGGAAGCGTGGAGGCGGGCAAGGATGCCGACCTGGCGTTCTTTGAACTGGATGACTATCGCGAACTTGCCTATTGGTTCGGCGGAAATCACTGCGCGGCGGTGATGATGGCGGGGCGATTCGCGGATCTGTTCTGAGGCGATGCGCCGGCGAGTCGTTATCCACAAGTGAAGATTTGCGAACGGTTAGCGGGCTGCTATAATCAGAATCGTTCCAGCAAGCGATTTGTGCTTCTGCAACCCCTTCCGTAAGCACTTTATCCAGTGCATTCAGGATGGCCAGGTAGCTCAGTTGGTAGAGCAGCGGACTGAAAATCCGCGTGTCGGGGGTTCAACTCCCTCCCTGGCCACCATTAAACTCCTTTAGAATCAGTCACAAAATCGAGCAAATCAAGAAAATAAGCTAGTTGTACAAGTGGTGTACAAGCAATGTAACATCGCGGCATGGACATCAGGGTGTACGCCCGGCATACAGTTCCTGTTCCTACCGGGGCGATCGCCACTGGAGGCGCTGCAAATGTCCGAAGTGGCTCTGTTACACATCGCCCTGGAAGCGTGTCTCCGCTGAGACGAATAGCTGGGAGCGGCAGAGACGCTGGCAAAGCGTCTCTCAGATGAATTGGCCGCGGCGCTTTCGGCGCGGGTGGTGGTAGTCTCGGAATAGGCTCGGGCCCCGGCCGAGCCTATTCGGTAAACAGAACATTGAAGTCCACGAGTCGATAGCGCACACTTCCGTAAAATTACCATTGGCATCGACCGATTGTGTACCACCAACTTAATCCGAAGCCGGTAGTGTCCGCAGGCCGAAGGTGTCTCTGCCATTAGCTGCTGAGTTCGCTGTGACCCTCTATTGAGGTGCTGCTCGGTGCAAAATATCCGCTGATGTCGAGTATCAGTTGCGTAGAGTTGGACGAGAACGCATCGATTGAACCGTTCGTAGTGGGGACAATTGCCATGTTAGAGGCAATCACCCCATCATCCGCGTTCAATGTTGACACCACCGGCTGCGCCTCGTTCTCCGGCCACAGCGTCAGATACCCCAAGCCTCCCGTAGGTACGACCGTCGCGTTCAGCACAAAGGCCTCCGCGCTCGATGGTATTCCACAGGAACTACTCGTTACATTGACCGGCAGCGTTCCATTGAACAAGCCGCTTGAGGACCGCGTATCCAGCACGCGACATGGAGTTACGGTAAACAGCGACTGGCCGCCTGCGGCCGAGCCCACTGGCGCGAAGTACCCGTTGATATCGATCACCACGTCCGTGTTGTTGGAGCCCAACACGTTGATCGCTCCGCCGGTGCCCGCCGGCACGATCGCTGCGTTCGCCACCACCGGGTTGTTCGGCGAGACGTTTAGTGTCGAAACCCCCGGCCATGTTTGTCCTGCCGGCTAGGCACTCAGGTACCCTAGTCCGGCCTGCGGCACCGCCGTAAAGTTCAGTGAATACGCTTGCGCACTCGAAGGTATGTTGCACGCACTCGATAGGATGGGGAAAGCACGAGCCTTGCATACCAACCAGGGACGGTCCACCCAAGGAGCCGGTTGCATTACGAGTGTCTGCCACGCGGCAGGGCGTCAGCGGATAAAACGCCAGCGCAGATGTGCTGGTCGCAGGCACGAAATAGCCGTTAATATCCAGCACGAGGTCGGTGGTATCGGTGGCATACACGCTGATTGCGCCGCTGGTACCCGCCGGAACGATGGCTGCATTAGCCTTCACCCGGCCATCGGAGTTCAGGGTCGAGACCACAGGCTGCGCCACTCCGGTCGGCCACACCGTCAGATACCCTAATCCTGCGTGCGGGACCACCGTGACGTTGAGGGAGTAGGCTGCCGCCGTGGAAGGAACAGCGCAGGCACTGCTCGGAATCACAAAGCTTCGTGAAGTCTCCCCCGTTATCGATGGGCCGCCAAACGGACCTGTTGCATTCCGAGTATCAGCCACGCGGCAGGGAGTCATGGGAACGAAGAGCAAAGCGCCCTGAACGGTAAAGGCGAGCGAATTGGATGTGCCTGCGCTCGTGGTCGCCGTTACGCTCACTACGCCCACGGTCGCGATCAGACTTGCCGGAACTGAGGCGGTAAGCTGGCTCGGGCTCACGAACGTCGTCGTCAGCGCCGTGCTGCCCCAGTTTACTGTTGCACCGGAGACGAAGTTCGTGCCGTTGACCGTAAGGGTGAACGCCGCGCCGCCCGCCGCTGCCGAGGAGGGGCTGAGGCTGGTAACGGTTAGGGCTGGAACAGGACCCAGCATAGATGGTGAAGGTGGCGGCGGACGAAGTGCCCGCCAGACGTTGTCACTGTTACGTTTGCCGAACCTGTAGCTGCAATCAGGCTCGCCGGAACCGCTGCCGTCAGCTCGGTCGCGCTCACATAGGTGTCGTCGCCAGCGCCGTGGTACCCCAGTTCACTGCCGCAGCCGAGGTGAAGTTCGTGCCGTTGATCGTTAGCGTGAACGCCGCGCCTCCTGCCGTCGCCGAAGAAGGGGAGAGGCTGCTGATGGATGGCGCAGAGCCCAGGCCGATATTCCCGGGCGATATCTTGCCGATGAATCCGTCCGGAAGACAGGAGCGGCTCGCCGTGCAGCCGGCGGTTCCGTTGAGCGCCGGTTGGAACACACCGGCGGTGACCGGAAGATCCGGTGCAGCGGTGGACCCTGCGAAGTAAATATTGCCCGCGGAATCGACGTCGACCCCGGCGGGATTTACGCCGCCGCCGGCCGATGGACTGTAAATCAACGTAGAGAACAGCAGCGTGCTTCCAGTAGGATCAAACTCCGTCACGAAAAGGCCGGCCTCACCGTAGCCTGGCGACGGCACCGGTTGAACGGGATTGACCTCGGGATAGCCGACATAGGCTAGGCCGGTGGTGTAAACGTTGTCTTGAGAGTCTACGCGGGGCGGACCGATGGACGAAGTATTGTTGGCCCCGACCAGCGTGGACCAGACCAGTCCGCTTCCCGACGGATTGATTTTTGTCAGGAATGAAACGGGGTTCCCGTTGGAATTTGCTTGGTCGAACGTCAGGCCCTCCGTGATGGGGAAGTCGTAGGAGCTTGTGGAGCCGGTCACGTAAGCGTTGCCTTCGGCGTCGGTGGCGATCCCGGCAGGCTGCTCTTGGCCGTCATTCTGGATTGGCCCTGGCCCCCCGGTTCCGCCCAGATAGGTTCCGTAGGTGAGTTTTGCGCCCGTGGCAAGTCCGGTGACCGGACTGAATTTGGCGACAAAAGCCCGGTAGTTGTTTTCCGTAACCCACGCGGTAGTAGTTATACGTCGGTTGGAAGGCGCCGGGTGTCGTCGGGATGTTGGGATCGGCAGTCCACCCGGTCAGATAGAAATTGAAGGATGGGTCCACGGCAACGCCTCTGCCGTAAACTGGGTTGTTTCCGTCAGGATTGGTAGTAGAGGGGTTCGGGTCACCGTACAGCGTCGAATAAAGCAGGTTCGCTCCGGCGGCATCGAAGACGGCGACAAAGGCCGCGCCGGCCTGGGAGACGAGGACGCCAGCCGGATAGCTGCCTTGGTTGTACAGCGACTCCGGAAGCAGGGCGTTGGTGGTCTCCGGAAAGCATAGCGCAATGTATAGGGAGCCATTGTTCGGTGTTGCATTGATCCGGGGAGAATCCCGCGATGTAGGCTCGGCCGTTCGAGTCGACGGCGACCGAAATGCCGTAGCTCGGAGCAACGCCGCCGAGGAACGTCGAGTAGACCAGGTCGCCGGTCGGGCTGAACTTGCTCAGGAATGCGTTATTAGAACTTCCGGTGCAGTTCGATTGCACTCCGCCACCCCGTTTACGTAGACTACTTGAGGCGCGCAGATCGTCTGATAGGCACCCGCTGTGATGGGGAAGTTAGACGAGCCGGTAACGCCCGTCACATAGGCGTTTCCGCTGGAGTCAACGGCGACGGCGAACGCACTGTCGTATACGCCGCCGACAGATGAGTTGCCGCCGAGGTAGGTCGAATAGATCAGGGCGGATCCGGTGGGGTTCAGCTTGGTGACGAAGGCAGTTGGGTTTCCGTCATTAACCGTAGGATTTACGCTGCTCGGGGCCGTCACATCGTTCTGTGATTGATAGGGGGCCTGGAGCGGAAAGTTGAGTGAAGTGGTGTGGCCGACCACGACGAGATTGCCCGAGGAGTCAACAGCGATAGCCTGGGTTTGGGTACTGCCGAGGCCCGTTTGGCCGATGCCGGAGCCGTTCCAGTTGCCGATGACGTCCAAGCCCGTTCCGCCGAGGTAGGTCAGGTAGCTGAGCACGGGATCGATGACCAGCGCCTGGCTGGGGTCATACTTGCCGAAGCGGAAGCAGACCTTGTTGCCGGCTATCGTGTAGCTGGCAACGACGTTTTTCTTTTCGCCGCGCGATGTTTTGATAGACGACAGGCTTTTTTAAAACCAGATTGCCGTCATCCAGTTTCAGGACGACATTGCCGTCCGCGTCGAGGCTCGGTTTGGCGCCGGTGAGGCCGAGCGAGATCTGGTTGGGATCGGCGCCGGGGGCGACGACGAAGTCGTATTCTAGCTGGCGCTGGTTGCCGTAGAAGACGGCGTCCACACCTGGATATATTCCTTGATACTTCACTTGCCCGAATGTTAAGACTCCGGTGTGCCACTTCTTCGGGTCGTTGCCGATGAAGTAGTTCGCGACGCCAGGAAGTTGTTCAGCGCCTGAAACTTGGGCATCGCGCCTGGCACCCAGAAGCTCCATGCTGACGACAGCTGGAGTGGCGCCCTTACTCGCGGCCGACGAACTGAAAATGGCGGCATTCGAGGTGAGAAATAATGAATATCCGTCCCCGTGCGAAAGGAACTTGACCTGCGAATCGGTTTGTCCCTGATTCGCTTCAAAACTAAGTGGGATCTTGTCGTAGGAGGCAGCGACCCGCTTGGACAACGGGGAAGCTACGTCGGTTGCCACTGCACTGGGCGTAGTGGCGAATATACTGGCGAGCGCAAGCCACACCGGAGCAACGGATAGCACTCTCGCTTTGAGGTCCAAGCACAACAGTTTCTTGGCGTTGCTGAACATAAGGGACTCCTCCATCTCACCGCAGGGAAAAACGCATAGTTAAGCTTGTCAGCCAGATTGGCAACGGAGTACGCCGAGAGCTCCCTTGCGCACGAGGTAGTGGTGTGGTTCAAAGCGAGGACTGAGCTGACGCCCGAACACTATGATGCGAGCTGGCCAGCTTTGGGATGGTCAGCTCTGGATCATGTTTTATAACCGGCGCTCCGGTCGTGGTGGTGGTCGTGCCGTCGATGATGAAATCCTCAACAAGCAGTTCGTTGCCCCTGCTTCCAAAGTCAGGGTCCGCCAGGGCTCCACCCGAAAAAATAATCAAGACGCAACCATCGGAGCAGGCGGCTTGCCCATCCGTGCCATGATCCTCTGCGTCGACCATCAGCCCTGCTTTACCATCTCTGACGTTGTTGGTGAGGAAGCAGATTGCGCTTCCTTGGTTCTTGGGCGGAGCGCATGCGGCAAAAACACCTTGGCGATCGTAAAGCAAGCCACGCGACAGATTGGGGCATACTGGCTGCTACAGAATCAGTCTGCGCCCCAAAAAGTGCGTGGATGACTTGCGGTGGGCAGTTGCCCTTAAGCATGTGCTGACAAATTCAGTGGCGCTTTCTCAGTTTCAAACGGCAGCATGACGCAGATCACTGTGCCGCTTTGCCCTTCGCGGGTGCTGGAGCGCACGCGAATTTTTCCTGCATGATTGTCGACAATCTGCTTACTCACCCAGAGACCCAGGCCGGTGCCAACCGTACCTTTGGTGGTATAGAAGGGTTCAAAAATGTGCGACAGCGGAATTAACTGATTCCTTTTCCGTTGTCGGCGACATAACGCGAACACAGCGGCGACCATCATGAAGAGCGGTGTGGTTTGAGAGTCGCAGTTTGATGGTCCCATGGCTCTCAATCGCGTCCAGGCTGTTCGAATACGTATTGGAGAACACCTGCCGCAATTCTCCAGCTACGGCGTTGATGCTGAGCTCGCCACCCCACTGGTTATTAATGACAGCATGCTTGGCCTTTATCTTGCTCTTCAGCAACTCGAGCGTAGAGTCCAGAACGGCGTTGATCGAGGTGAGCGCAGGTGCGTTTGATTCTCGATAAAACCCAAGCGACTGCCGCGTGATGTGGGTAATCGCCGCAATTCCTCGTCGGCAATGTCTAGATACTCGCGTGCCTCAACCGGCATGTTGTTCATGTTCTTTGCGATGAAGAGCGAGTTGGTCACTGCGGCCAGTGGATTATTGATCTCATGGGCGATGGTGGCAGCCATGCGGCCTACCGATGCCAGTTTCTCGCTGCGAAGGAGAGCGTTCTCGGCTTGCTTGCGCTCGCTGATGTCAATGATGAAGGACACTCCCTCCGCCGGTTGTCTTCCCATCCCGCGGCGGCGAACAATCCCCACACACGACTGCCATCCTTTCGAACGTATTCTTTCTCGTATGGCTGATGGACGCCGGTTTCGAGGATCTGGCGGCGCGCGTCGTCGTCCATGGGCCGTATTCCGGAGGAGTGATCCTCGCCCAATTGATGCGTCCGGCTTGCAGGTCTTCGCGCGATGTAGCCAGTCATCTCGAGGAACTTGTCGTTCACATCGATGACACCACCATCAATCTTCCAGTACAGGATTGCGAACAGGTCGGTTTCGAAGAAACGGCGCAGGCGCGCTTCGTACCGCTTGCGCTCGGTGATGTCGGTGTTTACGCCAATCATGCGAACCGGCCGGTCATTTGCATCTCGGATCAGGAGTCCGCGCGCTTGCATCCAGCGGATCGCATCGGAGCCGGCAGATTTATAGCGGAAGTCCACTTCGAATTCGCCGGAATGCATTGCGGCCTGCATGGAGGCGGCAATCTGTGCGCGGTCTTCGGGGATTACCGGACTGGTCGAACTCTCTTGTGTTCCGTCAAACTCGCCGGGCAGGAAGCCATAGAGTTGCTGGAGTTCAGGCGAGAGCTCTCGACTGCCGCTCAGTAGATCGACCATCCACATACCGGCACGATTGGCCTTTAATGCAAGCCGGAGCTGCGCTTCGCTCTCACGAAGGGCCGCCTCGGCCGCTCCATGCGCAGCACGCAC
>CAVZYB010000018.1:0-18330 GCA_963779365.1 uncultured Acidobacteriota bacterium
AACCCTGAAACTTTGAAACCTTGCTTTTTCCCCGCGTTACAATGGACAGCAGGGTAGTCATCGCCTTCGGGGATTTCAAAACATTATGAGCACGAGCGAACAAGGCGTAAGCGCCCAAACTTTTGAGCTGCCTGCGGTTCCTTTGACCTTGGAGGGTTCTGCGGTACTCCATCAGATGTTCCGTTTCCGCTGGAACCAGTGGCGGACCAGCAGCGCCGAAGATCGCGCCCGCGTGACGGCCGAGGCGCAGCGGTTCCTGGTGGAAAATGAGCCTGCGGGCTCGGCGCTGTTCTCCATGTTCGGACACAAAGGCGACCTGCTCTTCGTCCACTTTCGCGAGACTTCGGGCGCTCAACCAGGCGCAACTCGCACTCAGTCAGCTCGAAATCATCGAATACCTGGAGCCGGGCTCGTCCTACGTCTCGGTCGTCGAACTCGGCCTGTACGAGTCCACCGTCAAGCTCTACCGCACCCTGAGCGCGCAAGGCCTCGAGCCGCATTCGCCCGAGTGGAACCAGCCATCGAAGAGACGCTGGACCGCCAGCGCAAGGCCATGCCGTCCGGCTCTTTCCGCAGATGCCCGAGGGCCGATACATCTGCTTCTATCCCATGGACCGCAAGCGCGGCGAGCTGAAAAACTGGTACACCCTGCCCATCGAAGAGCGCCAGCGGCAGATGGATCTGCACGGAAAGATCGGCCGCCGCTACGCCGGCAAGGTGCAGCAGATTATCAGCGGCTCCATCGGCTTCGACGACTGGGAGTGGGGCGTCGATCTCTTCGCCGACGATCCGGTGATCTTCAAAAAGCTGATCTACGAGATGCGCTTCGACGAAGTCAGCGGCGTCTTCTCCAACTTCGGCGCATTCTACATCGGCCTGCGCTGTGCCGCCAGCGAGGTATCCACCTTGCTTGAGGGCAAGACTCCGAAAGCACTGCCCAAGACCCGTCCGGTGCATACGGTCGCCCGGCGCGTCCGTAGCCGGTTACCCGACGCATCATCGACGCCGGGCCGATGGCGTTTCGGCATTGACCCGGCGAGTGAACTAAACTTTAGGCTGGAGCTTATGGCAGTCAAGGCGATTCAACTCGGACAGGTTTGGCGCGAAGAGGCCAGCGGACAAAGTTTCCTGGTGACCAAGCTTTATAACGAAGTATTTTCGCAGTTTGCCGATGCTGCGCCCAGCCGATGCTTCGGCTCCAACCGCGGAGACCCGCCGCATCAAGGTTGCAAAAACCCCCAGGGACTGCTCCTGCCGGGCTACGTTTTTACCCAGGACTCCAACAAATGGAGTTTTGAGGTTACATGATCGAACACATTCTCTGGTGCTGGCCTGCATTCATCAAGGCCGTGATCTCCTCGCTCGGCTATCCCGGCATCGCGGTTCTCATGGCTGTTGAGTCGGCCTGCATTCCGCTGCCCTCCGAAGTCATCATGCCCTTCGCCGGATACCTGGTCTACGCCGGACGCTTCAGCTCCCTGTCGCTGGTGGCAACCCTGGGAGCCATCGGCTGCAATCTCGGCTCGGTGCTGGCCTATGAGGTGGGAGCCTACGGCGGCCGTCCGCTGATTGAGAAGCTTCGGCAAATACATCCTGATGAACCGGCATGATCTCGAAGTAAGCGACCATTTTTTCAGACGCTACGGCAGCATCACGGTGTTCATCGGACGCCTGCTGCCGGTGGTCCGCACCTTCATCGCCCTGCCGGCCGGAATCGCCCGCATGCCGCGCGGCAAGTTTCATCTCTACACCTTTGCCGGCTCCTGGCCCTGGTGCTACGCCCTCGCCTATTTCGGCTTCGCCCTGGGCGTACGCTGGGACACCGATCCCCGCCTCAAGCAGTGGCTGCATCGCTTTGACGCCCTGATCGTGCTGGCCTTGCTGATCGGCATCGTCTACTTCGTGCAAAGCCACTGGCGCAACCGCGTCCGCGCCGAGAGCCTCGTAGCCGACTAGCTCTCCGCACCGCAACAAAGCAAGAAGGCCCGCGTCGCTCGCGGGCCTTTGCTTTTATCTTTGAAACATTGAAATCTCTGAAACTTTGAAACCTAGACCTTCGCCGTTTCCGCCTCGCGTGCCGCCTGTTTAGCCCGCGCCTCCTGCACGGCCTTGATGCGCGATTTGCGCAGGGTCAAAAATTCCTTCGCTTCCTTGTAAAGCCGTTTGCGGTCCTCATTCTTAAACAGCGAGCCGAGCACAATCGGCACCCAGACCTTGGGCCGGAAATAGTACTCGTCATAAAACTTGTGCACCATCTCCATGGTGTAGTCGGCCGGCAAACCGGGATATTGAACCTGCGCCACCTGATGGCCGCCAATATCCACCATTGTCGTTTTCCTTGATGATGAAATTGTTGTCTTTGACGTAGTCGTAGAACTCGGTGCCAGGATAGGCGTGCGCCATCGAAACCTGGATGGTCTCCACGTTGAGTTCCTTGGCGAAGTCGATGGTGCGGCGGATCGTCTCCCGCGTCTCACCCGGAAGCCCGAGGATGAAGTCGCCGTGAACCGCCAGGCCCAGCTTTTTGCAGTCCTTCACAAACTGCCGCGCGCGCTCCAGGGTGGCGCCCTTCTTGATGTTCTTCAGAATCTGCGGGTCGCCCGATTCAAAGCCCACGATGAGCAACCGGCAGCCTGCTTCCTTCATCGCCTTCAGGGTCTCGAAATCGGTGGTCACCCGCGAGGTGCAGGACCAGGTGAGTCCCAGCGGCTTCAGCTTGGAGCAAAGTTCCACGGTGCGCGCCTTCTGGATATTGAAGGTGTCGTCATCGAAGAAGAATTCCTTCACCTCCGGCCAGTAGTGCTTGGCCTTCACCATCTCGGCCGCAATGTCGTCGGCGGAGCGCTTGCGCCATGCGTGTCCGGAGTGCGTCTGGGGCCACAGGCAGAACGTGCACTGCGCCGGGCATCCGCGCGTGGTGTACAGCGCCACATAGGGATGCTGCAGGAATGGCACGTTGTAGCGGGTCACGTCCAGGTCGCGCTTATACACATCGACCACGTGCGGCAGAGCGTCCAGATTTTCGATCGCGGGACGGTCCAGGTTGTGAACCACCTTTCCATCCGGGCCGCGGAAACTGGCGCCGAGGATCTCCGCCAGTGGCTTGCCGTTGGCGTATTCCACCACCGCGTAGTCGAACTCGCGGCGCACGATAAAGTCGATCTCCGGATGGCTCAGCGCATGGTCGGGCGACACCGTGACGTGCGGCCCCACAAAGCATATCTTGAGCTTCGGATTGGCCTTCTTCATCAGGCCGGAGAGTTTGATGTCGCCTTCAAAACCGGGCGTGCTCGTAAACAGCACCATGAAATCGTAGTCTTTGCCGATCTCGATGGTCTGCTCTGCGCTGACGTGGTGCGGGTTGGCGTCCAGCAGACGCGAGCCCTCCAGCATTCCCGCCGGATAGGCAAGCCAAACCGGATACCAATAGGATTCGATTTCGCGCGTGGCCGGCCACCGCGAGCCGGCGCCGCCGTCAAAGTTCTCAAACGAGGGCGGATTGAGGAACAGTGTTTTCAAAGGCATGGCAGTCTATCTCGATCGTATCACCAGGGTTTCAGCCCGGAGACAGCAATTGCAGGTGGATGGGGAAAAAGCCGCGCTGAACAGTCGTCAGCCGCCAGCGGGCAGAGCAGCCGAACCCCACGCGCATTCCACTCACTTGCAAAGCGCACCCCTCAGACGCTGGAAACTGTTATGTCGAAATAACAACTTGAAGGGAATACATGGCGAAGATCAGCCGTGAGACATGGCAGGTAGCGCTCGATGCGCTGCGCGCCAACAAGGTGAAGGCCGCGCTGACCATGCTCGGCGTGGTGATTGGCTCGGCGTGCATTGTGCTCGTAGTGACCATTGCCCTGATCGGCAAAACCTACGTACTGCAGCAGATCGAGGGCGTGGGCTCCAACATCGTCTATGCCAGCTATGCCGGCGGCACCGCCAACGCCCGTTCGCAGGCCGATGAGATCACCCTCAGCGACATGGAGGCCATCCGCCATCTGCCCCACGTCGTCGAGGTCGCCGGCACCTATGACATGGCCACCAGCGTCGTCATCAATGGCCAGGAAAAGCCGGTCGCCCTGATCGGCGTCACCGAGGGCTTCCAGAAGATTCGCAACCTGCTCATCCTCGAGGGCCGCTTCTTCGACGACCTCGACCAGAGCACCGGAGCCAAGGGATGCCTGATCACCCAGGAACTGGCCAGGCAATTGCCTCCCGGACCGATGATTGGCCGCCAGCTCCGCGTCGGCGAGCAGACCTTTACCGTCATCGCCGTCTTTCGTGAGCGCGTCGCCACCTTCGGCCAGTCTGAGATCGGTGCGCAATCCGTGCTGATCCCCTTCAGCTTGATCAAGTACTATTCCGGCAAGGATTACGTCCGCACCCTCTACGCGCAGACGGACACCGGCGACAGCGTGCCGGAGACGACCCTCGCCGTGCAATCCCTGCTCAAGAGCCGCCACACTCCGGGTGCCGTCTACACGGTGCAGAACCTCGCATCCATCCTCGATGCCGCCCGTAAAATCTCCATGGCCCTTACCATCGTGCTGATGCTGGTCGGCATGATCTCGCTGATCATCAGCGGCGTTGGCATCATGAACATCATGCTGGTAACCGTGACCGAACGTACCCGTGAGATCGGCTTGCGCAAGGCCGTCGGAGCCCGCCGCGAAGAGATCCTCTACCAGTTCCTCATCGAAGCCCTCATCATCAGCGGACTCGGCGCAATCATCGGAATCCTGATCGCAGTCAGCGTGAAGATCATCGTCGAGCCCCTGATTCCGCCCGAGGTGGGCCTCAGAATTCCAATCTCCATCTATTCCGTGATCTTGTCCTTCGTGGTCTCCTGCGCCACCGGAGTGCTCTTTGGCTTTCTTCCCGCCAACAAAGCTTCCAAGCTGCAGCCCACCGAATCGCTGCGCTACGAGTGATGGCACGAGCAACGGCACGAGTGATCGCCGCACGCAAACCTAGTATCCCACCTTCGCGTCGCGGCTTTCGACGCTCAGGTGGGAAGCAACATCCCTGGCTGCTTGCGCTGTTGATCCTGCTAATACTGAGTCTGCTGCTCCATCGCCTCTGCCGGGTGCCGCACCTTCGCGCCGTGCTCTTTGGCGCTAAGGTGGGAAGCCGCACCCTCCAACTTCGACGTCCTCGCTCTTTATCTTGCCTAGCTCCTGATCTGCTTTTCCATCAGTTCGATGTTATAAAGCGGCCAGCCCGATCCCGCGCCCTCGCGTACCCGCCCCACGAGCTTTCCATAAATCTTCACCGTAATCCGCTCTTCCCTGCCGATACGGAATTTTGCCGTGTCATACAGGCCAAATAGCATCTTTCCGGTCTCCACCTCGATCTCACTCCATGGAATCATCAGCGCCGGATGAAAGAGCCGGAATGGCATGAGGATCGACATCACGGAAACATAGAGCCCTTCCTGATTCGCCCCCACCGCCAGACAATTGTTGTAGCTGCACCAGCCGCGGAAGCGCGCGCTCTGCCAGCCCCAGCTCTCCCCGATGAACGGCTCACTGGCCGTAAAGCGCTGCGCCAGCCGCGCCCAGCCACTGGTCCGGCTGAGCACCCACATCACCAACGCGATGTACACCGGAACCAGCAGCAACACCGAGAGCGGATGCCAATTGATCCATTGTTGTAGGGTCATGCGCAACATCCTAGCCCGAAATCGCGCCCGGTGCATCCAGTAAAGCAGCCGGGCGTATCGGGATAATAACGACGGTGAGTGTGCTCTCGCTCAGAAACAAAACCAACCCCGCACCATCCCCTCCGGCCGCACCGCTCGAACCCTGCTTTGTTACACTTCCCTCATGCTTCCCCGCCTCGCATTTGCTATCGTCATCTGCATGAGCACTCTTGCCGCAGCCCAGTCTCTCCCCGTTCCGCAGGCTGTCACCGACCCCGCCCAGCTCCAGTCCGCCACCGTCGCAAGCCTCCAGAAGTTCTCCATCCCTGCGCTCTACAGCACCCGCCAGATCGGCGGCGGCATCTGGTCGCCCGACGCCTCCCAGGTCGCCTTCATCGCCAACATCAGCGGACGCTACAACCTCTGGACCATCCCCTCCGCCGGCGGCTGGCCCACCCAGCTCACCATCAGCGATCAGCGCCAGGCCACGCCCGCCTGGTCGCCCGACGGCAAATGGATCGCCTACATGAGCGACAAGAACGGCAACGAGCTCTGGGATATCTTCCTCGTCAGCCCGCAATCCGGCGAGGTCACCAACCTCACGGCCTCGCCCGATTCCGCCGACGAAGCTCCCGCCTGGTCGCCCGACTCCCACCTGGTCGCCTACATGACCAAGGACAAAACCTCGCCGAGCTTTGAAATCGAAATCATCGACATCGCCTCGCGCCTCACCACCCACGTCACCCGCAACTCTCCGCCGCACCTCGGCAACATCTCGCCCCTCTGGTCGCCCGACGGCCGCTCGCTCGCCTACACCCAGGAGAACGCCAGCGGCAAGGATTCCAACGTCTTCCTCTACGACCTCGCAACCAAGGCCGCCACCAATCTCACGCCCCACTCCGGCGACCAGACCTTCTACCCCGCCGCTTTCGCTCCCGATGGCAAAACTCTCCTCGTCACCAGCAACGCCGCCAACGGCTACGACAACGTAGCTCTGCTCGATATCGCCTCGAAGAAACTCTCCTGGATCACCGCCGACAAATGGGAGATGCAAGCCGCCGGATTCTCACCCGACGGGCGCACTGTCGTCTGGTCCGCCAACGTCGATGGCCGCGAGGCGCTCTACTCCGCAAATCTTTCCGGCGGCGATGTGCACCGCTTACGAACTCCCCGAGGGCGTCAACGACTTTGCCGGCGACACCTCGCCGTTCACCCGCGACGGCCAGCGCCTGCTCTATAACCACAGCGGCGCGAAGTCCCCCAACGACCTCTATGTCTTCGACCTCAAGTCGAAGCAATCCATCCAGCTCACCAACTCTTTTGTCGCCGGACTCAGCTCCTCCAGCATGGTCTCGCCCACCCTCGTCCACTATCCCAGCCGCGACGGCAAATTCACCATCTCCGCCTGGGCTTACATCCCCAACAACATCGTCCGCAATCAGCAGTATCCCGCCATCGTTTACATCCACGGAGGCCCCGCCTCACAGTCCATGGACGGCTTCAATCGCTTCATCCAATACATGAACAATCAGGGCTATCTCGTTATCGCACCGAACTATCGCGGCGGCACCGGCTACGGCCGCGAGTTCCAGGAAGGCAACCGCCACGACGCCGGAGGCGAGGAATTGAACGATGTTCTCGGCGCCGCCGACTTCATCCGCCGCACCGGCTTCGTCGATCCCGCCAAGCTCATCGTCATGGGCGGCAGCTATGGCGGCTACCTCACCATGATGGCCGTCACCCGCCATCCCGAGATGTGGGCTGCCGGAGTCGCCATCGTTCCCTTCGTCAACTGGTTCACCGAATTCGAAAACGAGGACCCGCAACTCCAGGAATACGACCGCCTTTTCATGGGAGACCCGGTCAAGGACAAGGCGCTCTGGGAGGATCGCTCCCCCATCAATTTCATTGACAAGGTCAAAGCCCCGCTCCTGATTCTCGCCGGAGGCAACGATCCCCGCTGTCCCAAGAGCGAAGCGCGAGCAGGTCGCCGCCGCCATCAAGAAGCACGGCGGCACCGCCATCCTCAAGATTTACGAAGACGAGGGCCACGGCTTCGCCCGCGTCGAAAACCAGATCGACGCCTACCAGCGCGTCGCCGACTTCCTCCGCGTCCGTGTCCCCTCACCCGGCTGCGGCTGCGGCATCGAGTAGGTAATGGTGGCCCACATCCGCCTTCCTTTGGCGAATGTGGGATGTGCGCCCTTGCGAGGGCCCTTGCCTTTGCCTCGCGGGAGCCTTTGCCTTTGCCCTTGCTCCTAACCTTGAAACCTTGAAACTCTGAAACCTTGAAACCTTTGCCCTACTTTCATCCCGAACTTCCGATACCGCCTTTTCCGCCGAAGCCTGTCTCCTCTGCTTCCCTTTTTGCTACCATGAGTACTGAATCCTGTTCTCCTTAGGAGTCCGTCCCATGGCGCCAACCGTTTCGCTTTCTCCGGAACTCGAATCTCGCATCGCCTCCCGCGAAGCCCGCGTCGGCATCATTGGCATGGGCTACGTTGGCCTGCCGCTGGTCCTGCTGTTCAGCGAGCAGCGCTTCCGCGTCACCGGCTTTGACGTGGATACCACCAAGGTTGCGGCGCTGAACTCGGGCAACTCCTATATCGTCCGCATTCCCGCCCCAGAGGTCGTCAAGGCCCAGGCCTCCGGCTTCTCTGCCACCAGCGCCTACTCTGAGATCGCCCAGATGGACGTCGTCATCATCTGCGTCCCCACCCCGCTCGACGAGTACCATCAGCCGGATCTCAGCTACATCGAGAAGACTGCCCAGGCCATTGCCCCCCACCTCCACCAGGGCCAGCTCGTGATTCTTGAGAGCACCACCTATCCCGGCACCACCGAGGAAGTTCTCGTTCCCATCCTCGAAGCCGGCAATCCGTCAGCTCTGCGCGCCATCCGTAAACCCGGCGAGTCCGGCTTCCACGTTGCCTTCTCTCCCGAGCGCGAAGATCCAGGCAATGACACGGTTGCCCGCCGCGACATTCCCAAGGTCATCGGCGGACTCGAACCCACCGCCACCGCGCTCGCCTCCGCCCTCTACGGATGCATCTTCAATCGCACCGTGCCGGTCTCCTCGCCTGCCACCGCCGAGATGACCAAGCTCCTCGAAAACATCTACCGCTGCGTCAACATCGCGCTGGTCAACGAACTCAAGCAGCTCTGCGACCGCATGGGCATCGATATCTTTGAGGTCATCGACGCCGCCAAAACCAAGCCCTTCGGCTACCAGGCCTTCTATCCCGGCCCCGGACTAGGCGGCCACTGCATCCCCATCGACCCGTTCTATCTCTCCTGGAAGGCCAAGCAGTTTGACTTCCGCACCCGCTTCATCGAACTCGCCGGCGAAGTCAACATGGGCATGCCCTACTATGTGATTGAAAAGACCGCGCTCGCCCTCAACCGGCAGTCCAAATGCCTCAACGGATCGCGCATCCTCGTCCTCGGCCTTGCCTACAAGAGGGACATCGATGATCTCCGCGAGTCGCCCTCGCTTACCATCATTGAACTGCTTCGCAAAGCCGGAGCCCAGGTCTCCTACAACGATCCATTCTTCCCCAAGGTAGGCCGCGGCCGCCATTACGACCTCAACATGACCTGCACCCCGCTCGACGACCTCGGCCAGTACGACGCCGTACTCATCGTCACCGACCACACCAGTTACGATTACCGTCGCATTGTCGCCGAATCGCAGATTGTGGTGGACACCCGCAACGCCACCAAGGGCATCGCCGCCACCAACATCGTCCACTGCTAGACCGAACTCGCAGAAGGTGAAACCGGTAAGCCAGCCGGGCGTATTTCCCGGCAATATGATTATGATATTGACGGACACGCCAAGTTAGAAAGTGTTCGATTACCCGAGCAGCGCCACAAATCCCAAAGGAACCCAACTCGCCTTATGACCACCTACCTAGTTACCGGAATCGCAGGCTTCATCGGCTCCAACATCGCGCGCGCCCTCCTCGCCCAGGGAGCCTCAGTTCGCGGCGTCGATAACTTCGTCACCGGCAAGCGCGCCAATCTCGAAGATCTCCACGGCATCGACTTTATCGAGGGCACCATCGAA
This sequence comes from uncultured Acidobacteriota bacterium, assembly GCA_963779365.1. Taxonomy (GTDB): domain Bacteria; phylum Acidobacteriota; class Terriglobia; order Terriglobales; family Acidobacteriaceae; genus TOLSYN. The sequence continues at coordinate 9,711 of CAVZYB010000018.1, forward strand.
GACCCTGAAACCTGCGCCCGCGCCTGCCACGGCGTCGATTTCGTCTTCCATGAGGCTGCCCTGGCCAGCGTTCCGCGCTCGGTGGAAGACCCCGCCGCCAGCAACTCCGCCAACGTCACCGGAACCCTCAACCTCCTCATCGCGGCCCGCGCCGCCGGAGTCCGTCGCGTCGTCTACGCTGGCTCGTCCTCCTGTTACGGCGACCAGCCCACGCTTCCCAAGCACGAGGATATGCTCCCCGACCCCATCTCCCCCTACGCCGTCAGCAAACTCGCTGGCGAGCACTATATGCGCTGCTTCACCCGCGTCTACGGTCTGGAAACGGTTACCATCCGCTACTTCAACGTCTTCGGACCGCACCAGGACCCCTCGTCGCAATACTCCGGCGTCCTTGCCAAGTTTTCCCTCGCCATGCTCGAAGGCCGCACCCCCGTCATCTATGGCGATGGCAGCCAGAGCCGCGACTTCACCTACATTGAAAACGTCGTGGACGCCAATCTCCGCGCCATCCACGCCCCCGCCGAGAAAGTCTCCGGCCGGGTCTTCAACGTCGCCACGGGCCAGCGCATCTCGCTCAACGATGCCGTCAAAAGCCTCCGCGAACTCACCGGCTACGATGGCCCCGTCGACCATGCTCCCGCGCGCACCGGAGACATCGCCCACTCCCTCGCCGACATCTCGCAAGCCCGCGCCGCCCTCGACTACGAGCCCAAAGTAAACTTCCACGAAGGCTTGCGCCGCACCCTTCTCTGGTACCGCGGCTTCGCTGCCGCCGCAAAATAATCGCAACCGCAACAACCCCACCTTCACCGCGTCATTTTGCGGTTAAGGTGGGGTTGTGGCTCTTGCCCTTGATTTTTTGCGGTTGCTGTTGACCCTGCGGTTGTTCTTGCCCTTGATTTTGATTTGGATTTTGTTGTGGTGTCACCCTGAACGAAGTGAAGGGCCCCTACGCAGCGCAAATCTCCAGTGCGACCTCCAGGCTTTTCCGCCAGCAATCGATTTTCCCACAGTAAATCCCTACCGCCCCGGCGGCACCGGCACCACCACTCCCCCGTCCATCCTCGGAATCCCGAAGTGACCGCTCAAGTGCAGCAGGTCCAGCGGTGTAATCGAGCCCGACACCGAGACGAAATTCACCTGCTTCCCCCCGACAAACAGCACCGCAATATCGCGGATCGCCGCCTGGTCCATGCGTAGCCACAAATCGGTTGTCAGCCCCGTATCGCTCCGGTGCTTGCTCACCAGATGTTGCCAGCCCGCCGCGCGATACTGCTGCACGATCGAGTCCATGACCATCGGATCGAAATTCACCGCCCCCGGAAAGCGGAAGCTGTGTACGGAAACCCCATTCACCCCGGCAATCACCCGCCGCAGATCCTCGTTGTCCTGGTCCAGTTTGGAAGCCAGCACCAGCATCGAGTGGTCCAGCGTGAACTCCGTCCGCGACGTGGCGTTCTGCCCCAGCGCCGCAATCCCCTCCGGAACCCACTCCCGCCCATCAGTCGGCGCTGCCGGTTGATTTGGAGGCGCCGACTGATACGGCGGCGGAACCGCCGATGGAGCCGCCTCGCTCGATGGCGGCGGAGCCTGGCTTTGATCCTGCGCCACTGCGCTCAACCCCATCGCGCAGCAAATCAGTGCTGGAAACAGAATGCGTGACAGTCTCATCTTGTCTCTTCCTCACACACCAGGATGCGGACCCATGGCCTTCCGGCCACCGCCGTGCTTCATTCTAAAACCCGCCCCCGCCAAATTTGTTCCGCGCCCGCCCCATATCCCACGCCACAATACAACTTTCCGAATCTGGACAACCCTGCCTCGCACCGGTGAATCTGCTCCGTCCTGCTGCCGATTCGCGGCCAGGAAGGTAACTCCATGCTAAAGTCGCGCCAAGTATTTTTACTGACGTGCGTTGTGTGTCTGGCGGTCTCAACGCTTCTCGCCCAGGACGTAACCAAAGTTGCCGGAGGGCCGGAGACCCACAAAGTAATTCTCGACAATGATCGAGTGCGAGTGCTCGATGTTCGAATACCACCCGGACAGAAAGTAGCCATGCATTCGCATCCGGCGAACGTTGTCTACTACATCACTGATTACAAGGTAAAGGTCACATCCCCTGACGGAAAGACTGTAACGCGCGAGGGCAAAGCGGGCACAGCCGTCTCATCCGGCCCAGCCACCCACGCCGTGGAAAACATAGGCTCTAAAGACCTTCATCTCGTGCAAATCGAAATGAAGGAAAACGCCAAGTAAAGAACAGACAGTCTTTGCAGCGGGTGGCCCGCATCTGCCGTCTTTAGGCGAATGTGGGGCAGTCAGTCTACATTCCGGCGGCGTCTTCCTTGTCCGCCGTCCATTTACGATTCAATTGCAACGCCACAAAAAAGTGCCCGCCATCGGCGGGCACCTCACACATCCAATTTCCTTGCGCTTCTAGAACGCCCACTTAATCATCGACGCGCCGCTGGTAAACCCAGCTCCCACCGATGCGATCAGCAGCGTATCTCCCTTTTTCAGCCGTCCGCTCTCGATCGCCGTCTTCATCGCCAGTGGAATCGTTCCCGCCGTCGTGTTGCCGAAATCTTCAATGTTGATGATGACTTTTTCCCGCGGCATCTTCAGCCGGTCCGCGGTCGCCGTAATGATCCGCTTGTTCGCCTGGTGTGAGATGAAGCAGTCGACGTCTGCGCCCGTCAGCCCGGTCTTGGCCAGCACGCGTTCCGTAACTTCCGCCATCTTCTTCACCGCATACTTGAAGACCTGCTGCCCATCCTGATGAACATAATGCATCTTCTGGTCCACGGTTTCGTGCGATGCGGGATGCAGGCTTCCGCCTCCCGGCATGGTACAGATATTCCCCGCCGTAGCCTTCCACCTGGTGTACATAGTCGATAAAGCCCAGCGTCTTCGCCGTCTTCTGCCGGCTCCAGCAGCACCGCCCCGGCGCCGTCGCCAAACAGAATGCAGGTCGCGCGGTCCGTGTAGTCGATCATCGAGGAATTCACATCCGCGCCGATCACCAGCACCTTCTTGTGCGCGCCGCTCTCCACCAGCTTCACCCCGGTGGTCAGCGAAAAGACGAACCCCGAGCAACCAGCGGAAATATCGAATCCCCACGCCTGCGGAATCCCCAGCTTCTTCTGCACCAGGCAGGCCGTCGAGGGATACATCATGTCCGGCGTCACCGTCCCCACAATGATCGACCTCCACCGTGCTCAGATCGACATTGTGCCGCGCCGCCAGATCCAGCGCGGCGCCTACCGCCAGGTCGCTGGTAGCCAACGCCCGGATCGGCAATATGCCGTTCGCGAATTCCCGTGCGCTCCAAAATCCATTCATTGGTCGTCGCAACCATCTTTTCCAGGTCGTAGTTGGAGAGAACACGCGGAGGTACAAATGAGCCGAGAGCCGTGATTTTGGCCCGAATCTTAGTATTCAACTCCCAAATCTCCGGTAGAAGGAATCTGCCAATTGTCGCCCACCGCGCCGCGAATGTAAACCACTCACGCCTGAGCCGCCGAATCGGCACCCAACCGCCATCGATTCTGTCTTCCCCGAAGCCGCCGCCGCGGCCTTCAGCGCACCATCACACAGAGCAGCCGCCCCGACGATCGTCCAGAGAGCAGTGCCAGCGGAACCGCCGCCGCCAGTCCGCGCATGGCCATTCCATCCGGCTGCGCAATTTCCCCACAATCCTCGGCCCGCGCGCTCTCATCCTGCTCGGCCATCCGCCTCAGCGCGGCTTCTGCTGCCAGCGCCTCCAGCGCCAGATTCCTTCCCCCATCCAAGCCTTCCGTCTGCATCTCTCACTTCCCCCGTGAGACAAGCATCCCCCAACTCCGCCGGGCGGCGAACAACAAACGCAGCTCACCCGCAGGGAAGAAATCCCAGAAAAGAGCAGATTTCGAATCGGGAATTTTTTGGGAGAAAAGGCAGGTCGGCTTCAGCAAAACCATAAAGCCGGACACCGGAACCTCACTGCACACGAAACGGCCCGTTACCGTTGCTTCCTTCCGGACCTGGCGGGATTGGCGGGGTTTCATCGCGTGAGACCGATGTCCGACCAGCATCGATATTACCACGTCCATTTCCCCCATTCATCTCCGCCGCTGAGGAAAACTCCTTTCGCCGCTCCCGCGCAAGCTGCCAACTCCACTATACTTAGGACCGGATGTCCTCTGCTCCCACAGCCCGCGCGGCCCCGCCCGAGATCGAGCATCTCTTCCAGACCTCACTCTTCCTCATGGTCGTCACCGGATTCGCCACCCTGGCATCCACCGGAAAAATCGACCTCATCGGCGGCAGCTTTGTCCTTGCCGCCCTGGTTCTCCGCGGCTATTCTTCTCCTGCGCCGACCGCCCCTTCGTCATTCCGCGCCGCGTCACTTCGTGGCTGGCTGTCGTCTACTTCCTGCTCTTTTTCGTCGATTTCTTTTTCATCTCCGGCCGCGACTTCGTCGCTCCGGCCGTCCATCTGGCGCTCTTCGGAATGTGCGTCAAGCTCTTCAACGTGGAGCGCGACCGCGACTACATTTATCTCGCGGTACTTTCGTTTCTCATGGTGTTGTCGGCCGCCATCCTCACCGTGGATTCGGCTTTCCTTGCCGCCTTTGCTCTCTTCACCCTGCTCGCCGTCTTCTGCTTCATGGCCATGGAGATGCGCCGCTCCGCGCTCGCCGCCACCAACTCCGCGCCTCTGCCGATTCCCGGCCTGCGCACCCGCCACCGTACCATCTCTCCGATGCAGAGGCTCTCTGGTTCGCTGGCCCGCACCACCGCCGTCATCGTGGCTGCCATCCTCGCCACCTCTACCATCCTGTTCTTCGCCATGCCGCGCATCAACGGAGGCTATCTCTCCCGCTATACCCAAAGCGATGCCATCTCCACCGGCTTCTCCGAATCGGTCAACCTCGGCGAAATCGGACGCATCCAGCAATCCTCCGAGGTCGTCGCCCACATTCACATCGAAGGTGACACCACGGGCGACCGCCAGATCCGCCTCCGTGGCGCCGTGCTCACCCTCTTCGATGGCAGGCGCTGGACCAATCCCCATCACGACGCCAGCCTGATCTCGCAGACCTATGGCCGAGCCTTTCAGCTCTCCACCCGCGCCAGCAATCTGGGCCGCGAAGAGCTTCGCCTGGCCCGCGGACCGCAGCTTGTTCTCATCCGCTACCGCGTCCTCATGGAGCCGCTCAACACCAGCGTCATCTTCACCATCCCTGCCGCCCAAGCCCTCTTCGGAGCTTTTCGCGAGATCGGCGTCGACGACGACCAGACCTTCCATAACCTCGACCACGACCACACCATGACCGTCTACGAGGGTGTCTCCGACGTCTCCTTTGCCGCGCCCGCCACCCTGGAGCGTCTCCCGGACGCCGCGCCCGAAGACATTCCAGACCGCTACCTCCAGCTTCCCGAGCACCTCGATCCCCGCATCCCGGAGCTCGCCCGTCAAATCACCGACTCCGAGACAACTCCCTATCGCCGCGCCCGTGCCATCGAGCGCTATCTCTCCACCCGTTACGGCTACACGCTTCAGCTTCCCTCGCAAATGCCTGCCGACCCGCTCGCCGATTTTCTCTTTCACCGCCGCCGCGGCCATTGCGAATACTTTGCCTCCTCCATGGCCGTACTGCTCCGCACCATCGGCATTCCCTCGCGGATCATCACCGGATTTCGGGGCGCGCAGTTCAATCAGGTCAATGCCAACTACATCGTCCGCGCCCGCGATGCCCACTCCTGGGTCGAGGCCTACATCCCCGGTGCCGGCTGGACCACCTTTGACCCCACTCCCGCCAGCGACGCTCCCGCCGGCAGCCTCTGGAGCCGCTCCCAGCTCTACCTCGACGCCGCCAGCGAGTTCTGGCGCGAGTGGATCGTCAACTACGATGCCGGACATCAGCAGGTTCTCACCCTCGCCGGGGTGCGCCAAACCCGCCACGGTATTGCCGGCTTCCGCCGATGGGCGTCCAGCCAGTATCACCGTATGTTGCAAACCGCCCGAGTGGTCCATCAGGCTGCCACGCAAGATCCCAAGCGTCTGCTCCGCCCCGGACTCATCCTGCTCGCCTTCCTGCTGCTGATCGCCTCACCCCTTGCCGTGCTCCCCCTGCGCAATCTCTGGCAGGCGGCCTCGCCGCATACTTCCCCCAGCTCCGCTGCGGCCTTGCTCTACCTCCGCATGAGCCGGCGCCTGGCGCGCCGCGGATATCTCCGTACCCCCACCCAAACTCCCTCCGAGTTCGCCGCCTCCATCGCCGAACCTTCGCTCCGCGAGGTTGTCCTGCGCTTCACCGCCGCCTACGAACATGCCCGCTTCGGTGGCTCCGCTGCGGCCGCTGCCGCCCTCCCCGCTCTCCTCGACCAAGTACGCAACACCCTCACCCGCTCCTGACCAACCGCTATCTCCGTCCTGCCTGACCCTGCACCTTGCCGTTGCTCTTGCTCTTGCCGTTGCTCTTGCTCTTGCCGTTGCTCTTGCACTTGCCGTTGTTCCTTGCCGTTTCTTCTTTGTTCTTGAGGTGTCACCCTGAACGAAGTGAAGGGCCCCTACCCAGCGCCAACCTCCGGTGCGGCTCCAAGCTTTTCAACCAGCAATCGATTCCGCTCCCATTTTGAACCCGCCCTGATTTGTCCCGCACTGCACCAACTACATCTCTGCTCACCTCACGTTTCGCCGAAAACCCACCGTATCCTCCTCCAGGTGATTGATATGGCGACCTCAACCTCCGATCTTCGCGACCTTCTCTTTCGCAGCAATCCCATTCCGATGTTCCTGTTTGAAGCCGACTCGTTGCGGATTTGCTCTGCCAACGACGCCGCGCTGGAAAAGTATGGCTACAGCTATAGCGAATTCCGCTCCATGACGGTCCGTGATCTTTGCCCGAGAAGCCAGATGTCTCCCAGCGACCTGCACCTGGATGCCGAGACGCCTGCCGTTGCCCTTTGCTGCACTCATGCCACCAAGGCTGGAAGCCCATTCGTCGCTGAACTCCGCGTGGTCCGCTTCCACCGCGGACACCGCAAACTCCTTCTCATGTTTGCGGTCGATGCCACCGCCTGGAGCGAGGCCCGGCTCAAGCTCGTCCGTTCCGAGGGGGTCCATCGCTCGCTGGTCGACGAGTGCCCCTTTGGGATCTATCGGCTCGACCTCACCACCTCACGCTTTGAGCACGCTAATCCCGCGCTCTTAAACGCCATCGGCTACACTCTTGAGGAGCTTTCTTCCGTCGGCATCCCCAGCCTTTATGTCGAAGCCCGCGACCGCAACCGCTTTTTCGCCGAACTCCTTTCTGCCGGCAAGGTTCGTGATTTCGAAACCCGCTTCCGCAAGAAGGACGGCGGCATCGTTCGTGTCTCCCTCTCCGGATATCTCTGCACGAACGCCGAGACCGGGCGCCAGTACATCCAGGGCTATGCTCTGGACATCACCCGCCAGCGCGAGTTGGAAGAGGAACTCAGCCATTCTTATCGCATGGAAGCCGTAGGGCGGCTCGCCGGGGGCGTGGCTCACGACTTCAACAACATCACCCAGTCCATCAGCCTCTCCTGCGAACTCGCGCTGAGCAACCAACTCCCTCCGGCGATCGAATCCAAACTCCTCGATGTCATGCAGCAGACCGCCCGCGCCGCTGAGATCACCCGCCAACTGCTTGCCTTCAGCCGCCGGCAGGTACTCCGGCCGCGTGTCGTCAACATCAACGACTGCGTTCGCAGTGGGCTTCCCATGCTCACCCGCGTGGTCGGCGTCGGCGTCGCCATCGAGTTGCAACTCGATGAGACCGTCGACCACATCTTCATCGACCCCGAACAGCTTGCCCTCGTGCTCATGCATCTGGCAGATAATGCCCGCAACGCCATGCCCCAAGGTGGAAGGCTGCGAATCGAAACCGCTGCGCCGTTCCTGGCTTCGACCGCAGACGGCTCCCAGCCATGCGCCATCCTGACCATCTCGGATACCGGCGTCGGCATGAACGAAATCACCCTGGGCCACATCTTCGAACCATTCTTCTCCACCAAGAACACCACCGTCGCCTCTGGCCTCGGCCTCTCTTCCGTCCACGGCATCGTCGCCCAGAGCAAGGGCCGCATCGAATGCCAGTCCAGTCCCGGAAAGGGCACCACCTTCCGTATCTACCTGCCCATTGCCGCCGACCAACCTGTCAGCCGCACCACCGGCAACAGTGGATTCCGCATCCTCCTCGCCGAAGACGACCCGGTCGTCAACAAGCACCTCACGCACTCGCTCCGCCGGGCCGGGTTCTCTGTCGATTCTGTCTGCAACGGCGAGGAGGCCCTGACCGCCTTCGGCCGGCACTCGTACCACGTGGTCGTCAGCGACATTCTGATGCCCAGGCTCGGCGGCCTCGAACTAACCAGGCGTCTTCGCCAACTCGTCCCATCTCTGCCCGTGGTCCTGATCTCCGGCAGCAATCCCGAAGAGAGTGTCATCCAGCAACTCCCGAACGATCGCATCGTCTACTTGCAGAAACCATTCTCCAGTTCTCAACTCGTCGCCACCGTCCACGGCCTCCTCTCCGGCATCACGGTCGAACGAAAATAAAAGGGCGAGAGGTTCGCCAAGATTCTGTTTACTCCCTTCTAAATCCTCCTTC
>CAVZYB010000019.1:0-37904 GCA_963779365.1 uncultured Acidobacteriota bacterium
GGTGTTGGTCTGATTGTCGGAGCCCTCCCAGGCGGGCGTCGGGTGCATTTGCAGGTGCGCCAGCACCTTGGCCAGTTGTTGCTTGTTCTTCAACTCGTCCACCGGCTTCAGCGCCTCGGCCAGCCACTGCTTGCCCTCGGCGGCGCGCTCGTCCAGATTCATGCAGCTCTTCCAATAGTCGCCCACCTGCTTTCTCGGTTCCCTTGGCGGCGGGATCGGCGGCGGCTTTCTCCATCGTCTCGCGCAGAATCGTCTGGTTCCACAGATAGAGCGGCGCTCCGCTGGAAAATGCGGTGGAAACCGATGACATGTCGCTGGGGATCGGATGGGTCGCCTCCCACTTCGAGCAGGAGTACTGGTAGAAATCAACACACGGGTCCTTCGACTTGTCCAGCATTGACGCGTCGAAGCGATCAAGCTGCGGCGGGTTCTGTGCGGGCGGCTGCGCCAGGCAGACGCTGGCAGACAACAACACCAACCAACCCATCCGGCTAAACTTGTTTGGCATGAGCTCTCCAGATCGTACAAAGATTTGTCTCGCTGGCGATTCTACTCTCAACCGGCAACCGGCTTCAGACAATACGTTTTACCGCGGCTGCCAGTTCCACAAATCCGCCCGAATTCGCCGCGCCGCCGCAGGTGCTAGAATCCGGAGTGTATGAGTCCAAACCCGCCATTCTGTGATGTTCCCGCCGCGCTGGAAGAGATGCGCGCCGGACGCATGGTCATCGTCGTCGATGACGAAGACCGCGAGAACGAAGGCGACCTCACCATGGCCGCCGAAAAAATCACTCCCGAGGCCATCAACTTCATGGCCCGCTTCGGCCGGGGACTCATCTGCCTCTCGCTCACCGAGGAGCGCTGCGACTACCTGCGGCTTGGCCCCATGACCAGCGCCAACGAGTCGCCCTTCGGCACCGCCTTCACCGAATCCATCGAAGCCCGCGAGGGCGTCACCACCGGCATCAGCGCCGCCGACCGCGCCCGCACCATCCAGGTCGCCGTCGATCCCGCCTCGCGCCCCTCGGACCTGGTGCGCCCCGGCCACATCTTTCCGCTGCGCGCCCGCAAAGGCGGCGTCCTGGTCCGCGCCGGGCAGACCGAAGCCTCCGTCGATCTCGCCCGCATGGCCGGACTCGACCCCTCCGGCGTCATCTGCGAAATCATGAGCGATGACGGCACCATGGCGCGCGTCCCCGAACTCACCGACTTCTGCCGCCAGCACAACCTCAAGATGATCACCACCGCCGAGATCATCCGCTACCGCATGGCCAACGAGCGCCTCGTCGAGCGCCAGGGCGAAGCCATCGTTCCCACCCGCTACGGCGAATTCCGCATGATCGCCTACCGCTCGGCTCTCGACGGCCAGTCCCACGTTGCGCTGGTGCGCGGCGACATCGAAGCCACCGGCGGCGACGCCGGTGCTGGTCCGCATGCACACCCATTGCCTGCTCGGCGATGTTTTCGGAGCCACCTGGTGCGAGTGCGGCAGCGTCCTCGACCAGTCTCTGCGCCGCATCGCCGAGGAGGGCCGCGGCGCCGTCATCTATCTGCACCAGACCTCGCTCGGCTTCACCGTCGAGCCGCTGGCAGGCAAGCCCACGCTGCAATTCCACAAGGATCGCGCCCTGCCCACGCTGCCGGAAAACCAGCGCACCCGCCAGCGCGACGTCGGCATCGGAGCCCAGATTCTCGCCGACCTCAAACTGCGCCGCATCCGCCTGCTCACCAATCATCCCCGCCGCGTCGCCGCCCTCGAAGGCTTCGACATCGAGATCACCGAACACGTCCGTTCCCTGTGCGCTGAACAACCGCCTGCGAGAACCGAATTCATATCTGAAAAAGCCACGGCACATCTTACAGCGACGACTCCGGCTTTCACATCTTCTCGCAATTCCCTACTGCTTCTTCACCCCAAATCCTTCCCGTCATCTCCGCCGGCTGCGGCACGCCCAGAATCCCAAGCATCGTCGGCGAAATATCCTGCAGTGCGCCATCCGGACGCAGCGTGAAACCCGCTCGCCGCTTCGGCAACGTAGATGAACGGCACCGGGTTCGTGGTGTGCGCCGTGAATGGTCCGCCGGTCACCGGATCGATCATCTCCTCGGCGTTGCCGTGGTCGGCGGTCACCAGCATCGCGCCGCCGCAGCGCTTCACCGCCGCATAGATCTCGCCCAGGCAGGCGTCCACCGTCTCCACGGCCTTCACCGTTGGCTCGATCTTGCCCGAGTGCCCGACCATGTCCGCGTTGGCAAAGTTCACCACCATCACATCGAAGGTGTTGTCCTCGACGTGCTTCACCACCTGCCGTGCAACCTCCGCCGCGCTCATCTCCGGCATCAGGTCGTAGGTGGCAACCTTCGGAGACTGCACCAGCACGCGGTCTTCGCCCGGAAACGGCTTCTCCACGCCGCCATTGAAGAAGAACGTGACGTGCGCGTACTTCTCCGTCTCGGCCACGCGCAGATTGCGCATATTCTGCGCCGCCATCACGTTGGCCAGAATGTTGTGCAGCCGCTCCGGCGGAATCACCACCGGCAGCTTGAAGCGCTGGTCGTACTCCGTCATGCAGAGATAGTGCAGATTCTTCGGCAGCTCCCGCGCCGGAATTTCGGCTTCCAGTCTTTCGGCATCCGGCAGGTCGCGCCCGCCTGCGGCGTGATGCCGCTCTCGCGCGTCAGCACCTGCGTAATCTGCCGCGCGCGGTCCGCCCGGAAGTTGAAGTTGATGATTACGTCCTCATCGCGAATCGTTCCCACCGGCTCGTTCTTGTCATCCACGCACACAAACGGAATCACAAACTCGTCGTTCACGCCGCGGTTGTAGGACTCCTTCACCGTGCGCACCGGATCGGTGGTCGCGCCGCCCTCGGCCTTGCCGCGCACCATGGCGTCGAATGCCTTGCGCTCGCGCTCCCACTTCTTGTCGCGATCCATCGCGTAGTAGCGCCCGCTGACCGTGGCAATCTTGCCGATGCCGTACTCGCGCATCTTCTGCTGCAGCTTTTCCAGGTATCCCGCGCCGGAGTCCGGCGCCGTGTCGCGCCCGTCGAGAAAGGCATGGACAAACGCGCGCTCCACGCCGTTCTGCTTTGCCATCCGCAGCAGCGCATAAAGATGATTCTCATGCGAGTGCACGCCGCCATCGCTGAGCAGGCCGATGAAGTGCAACCGCCGCCCGTTCATCTGCGCCTGCTTCATCGCCTCCAGCAGCAGCGGATGCTTGAACAACTCGCCGTTCTCGATCATCAGGTCCAGCCGCGTAATGTCCATGTACACCACGCGTCCGGCGCCAATGTTCAGGTGTCCCACTTCGCTGTTGCCCATCTGCCCGTTCGGCAGTCCAACAAAGCGCCCGCTGGTGTGCACCAGCGTGTTGGGAAACTCGCGCAGCAGTTTGTCATACGCTGGCTTGCGCGCCAGCGAAATGGCATTCGACTTCGAGGGCGGAGCATAACCCCACCCATCCAGAATGATGAGCACCAGCGGTTTCGGTCGAGCCATGAGTCTTTCGAAAACTCCCGGAGAATCTGCGCGCCAGCGGCGCGCTACTTGGACTTCTCGTCCGTGGTTTTTGATTTGTCGTCCGCGGCATTGGGCTTATCCGCCGCCGGTTTCTGGTTATCCATCTCTGCCTGGAAGGCCGCCAGCTTGCGTTCGAGCTCTTCACTGTACGCCGCCAGCTTCTGCTGCACCAGTTTTCCGCCGCTCTCGTTGGCCTCGCGAATGATCGAGCGGCAACTTTTCCAGCAGCCGTTTGTCCGGCATCCGAAGCTGTAGAAATCGATTCCGGCCTGCACATCCGAGGCGCTCAGATTCTTCTGATACGCCGCGACCAGCGGCTCCGAGATCGCTTCAAAGCCGAACAGCGGCGTGCTGTCAAAAACCTCGTCGAGCTTTTTCAGGGTCGCAGCATCGGCGTCCGGATATTTCTTTTGAAACGAGGCGCGCGCCGCAACTCTGATTTTGTTCTGCGTGCTCTTCAGAGAAGCATCCACACTCTGCTGAACGCCCATCGCCGACATCAACTTCAAAACCTGTGCGCGCGACGGCGGCGTGCTTTCCAGAGCGACCCCTGCGCCAGTCCCACTGCCGCACATCGTCGTGAACAACAGAACCAACACTGCCAAGCGACGAATCATCCACCTTCTCCTGAAGAAAACATTTCCTCTCCACGCCTCACGCAGAGAGGAATCCGCATCGATCGTGAAACTCCGGACTGCTCCGGCTCTGCCGAAGGCGTCCGGAAACGGTCACAGTTAATCTTCGTCGCCTGCGGTCTCCAGCAGTTCGCCGCCGTAGTTGAGTGCGCCAAAGCCCAGGAAATTCGCGCCTGAGCCCAGCTCTTCTTCAATCCGCAGCAACTGGTTGTACTTGGCAATGCGGTCGGTGCGGCTGGCCGAGCCGGTCTTGATCTGGCCGACGCCGGTCGCCACCGCCAGGTCGGCAATGAACGTGTCTTCGGTCTCGCCCGAGCGGTGCGACATGACCGCCGTATAGCCGTTGCGCCGCGCCATCTCAATCGCTTCCAGCGTCTCCGTCACCGTGCCAATCTGGTTCAGTTTGATCAGAATCGAGTTCGCCACGCCGCTGTCGATGCCCCGCGCCAGGCAGCGCCGTGTTGGTCACAAACAGATCGTCGCCCACCAACTGAATCTTGTCGCCCAGTTCGTCGGTCAGAATCTTCCAGCCGTCCCAGTCGTTCTTCGGCCAGTCCGTCTTCCAGCGACACAATGGGATACTGCCGCGCCCAGTCGGCGTAGAACTTCACCATCTCTTCCGAACTCCTCACCGACTTGTCGCCCTTCTTGAAAACATACTTGCCGTTCTCGAAGAATTCGCTCGACGCCGGATCGAGCGCAATGGCGATGTCGCGGCCCGGCCTGTAACCGGCCTGCGTAATCGCTTCCAGAATCACTTCCACGGCTTCCTCGTTGGACTTCAGCGAAGGCGCAAATCCGCCTTCATCGCCCACCGCCGTGCTGTAGCCTCGCTTCTTCAACACGCTCTTCAGAGCGTGGAAGGTCTCCGCACCCCAGCGCAGCGCTTCGGAGAACGAGGGCGCGCCGACGGGCATCGCCATGAATTCCTGGAAGTCCACATTCGAATCCGCGTGTGCGCCGCCATTGATGATGTTCATCATCGGCACCGGCAGGATCGATCGCATTCACTCCGCCCAGGTAGCGGTAGAGCGGAATGTCATAGTGCACGGCCATGGCGCGAGCCGCCGCCATGCTGACCGCCAGGATTGCGTTGGCGCCCAGCTTTGCCTTGTTTTCGGTGCCGTCCAATTCGATCATCTCGGCATCCAGTTCGCTCTGCTGCGCGGCATCCAGACCTTCCAGATGCGGACCGATCACGGTGTTCACGTTTTCCACGGCCTTCAGCACACCCTTGCCCAGGTATCGCGATGTATCGCCGTCGCGCAACTCCACCGCTTCGTGTTCGCCGGTGGAGGCGCCGCTGGGAACGATGGCGCGCCCGATGGCGCCGCTGCCCAGCGTAACTTCGGCTTCCACCGTCGGATTACCGCGTGAATCGAGAACTTCTCTCGCATGTACCAGATCAATCTCGGTCATAGATCCTCTTTATTGTCCTTAAGAATTTTGAGGGATAAGTGCACTGGCACGCCGGACACTTTGTCCTCCGGCGGCAGGTAAAGAATAGGCGAGATGGAGAGATATCGCCAAACTAAGGAATTATATGCTAATCAGCGGCCATCCATGGTTTATGGCGCGGCCACCTTTCTGTGCGCTTTGCCATATCGGCCTCTGCCTGGTGGATCTCGCTATTCTGGCAGCGGCCTTTACTGGCTTGGTACAGCCGCGTTGCGCTCACCCCGGGGCTGCTCTACGCTCTTCGCGTGGGTGCATCTTCGCCTGCCCAGGAGTTGCCAACATGAACATCCTCCCCCGATTGCTTTGCCTGGCGACGCTGGCCACCGCGGCCTTCGCTCAGACACCCTCCACGACATTCGTCACCTCTGATCCTTCACTCGCAGGCGAAATCTGCCGACCGGCCTGCGCCGGCCGAACTGCGCCGCCGCTCAAGGCCAGACCCAAGCCGACGCGATTGCGTCCGCCAGACAAACCGTTACAACTGCGCTCAACTCCGGAGCGCATCGCGCTGCCCACGGCCACCGTCCTGCGCCTCAAACTGAATCGCAGCATCTCGACGGCCAGCGCCCGGCCCGGCGAACAGTTCGCCGCCACGCTGACCCGTCCGGTTGAGGTCGAAGGCCGCACGATCATTCCCGCCGGAGCGATCGTGAATTGCGAGGTGAGACGCACTCACGGGGCGCACCGCTTCGCCGGCAAACCTTCGCTTTCGGTCAAGGCTCTCAGCGTCCGCATGCCCAGCGGCGAGGAGCTCAGCTTCACGGCTTCCGTGGTCGATACCTCCAACCCCCACAGTCTCGATGTCGATCAGGAAGGCAACGTCCGCGGCAACTCGGCCAACCCGATGGACAAGGTTGAAGTGGGCTCGCTGGCCGGTGTAGGGGCCATCGCCGGGGCGGTCATCGCCGGTCCGGAAGGATTCCTGATTGGCACCGCCAGCGGAGTCATTGTCGCCGCCGGACATATTCTCATCAAGCATCACGAACTGACTCTGCCCGCGGGAACCGAACTGATCTTCGAACTGGACGCTCCGGCCACCGCATCGCATCCGCAGATGGGCGGCATGCAATAGCTCATCCGGCGCACAAGAATATGCTGGTGCCTCCATTCCGGAAGCACCAGACCTTCTGCCCACCTGAGCCACGTGCCCTGACAATTCAGAAGCGAAGCACCGGACCCGCCGTGATGCGCAGGTTGTGATTCCATCCGTGATCGAAGTAGATCTCATCCCCGGCTTCAAAGCGCGCTCCCAGCCAGCCCGCGAAGAACTCGAATCCGCCTGCCGGATAAAACACGCCGTCCGTATTGCCACTGGGGATATTGTTGACCTGCGAGATAAAGTTCGGGGTTCCGGAGAAGTTCACCAATCCGCCCTTGACCGTCATAAAGACGTGAACCGGACCCGACCCACCAAACTGGAACTTAGGACCGGCCAGAAAGTGAGCCATGCGCAAGTGGCTGGGGCCGGTGCTGAACGTGCTACTGTCGTTCACCTCGCGCCGGAAATCGTTTGCCCCTTCGAATTCAATCTGCAGCGTAGGAAGCAACGTTGAAACCAATTCGTCCGCCCACACCGAAGAAGTTGGTGTCATTCACGTTGCTCAGGCGCGTGTAGTTAAAAAACGCGCCGACCTCGGCGTGGTTGTAAGGTCCGCCGGAGCTACCATAGGTCACCTGTGCAAAGGACACAGGCGCCAGCACAAGCAGCGCCAGGGCCAGTCCTGAAAGTTTTCGTATCATGATTCGGCTCTCTCCCGATCCAATCCATCCCGCCGCGCGCCGAAACGCTCCGGCGAGAAAACCGCAAGCGTGGGAATGCTGACCGGTAAGATGGCCGCAGCCCATCCGGGGTGGGCTGTCCAGCGTTTATCGCATCCTGCGCATGTGCGGACCGAATCCGCGCAGTCGGCCACGCAGTCGCAAATCCGCAATCTGCAATTCGCATCGAATTCGCAGTCCGCTACTCGACTACTTTGGCCAGGGCTTCAAAAAACTCCGGGAAAGAAACTGCGACCGCTTCCGCGCCCTTGATCGTGGTTTCGCCTTCGGCACGCAATGCAGCCACGGCAAACGCCATCGCGATGCGATGATCGTCAAAGCTCTCGACTTCGGCGCCGTGTAACTTCTGTCCGCCGGGAATCAGCATGCCGTCCGGGAACTCCTCCACCTCGGCGCCCATGGCGCGCAGATTGCGAACCACGGCGTCGATGCGATCGCTCTCCTTGACCCGCAACTCAGCGGCATCGCGTATCTCCACGCCCTTCGCGCTGTAGGGAGCCACGGCGGCAATCGCCGGCAACTCGTCGATCAAGGCCGCGCTCTGCGCTCCGCGAATTACTCCGCCCTGGAATACACCGCCCTCGGCCTGCATCGTTCCAATCAACTCGCCGTACTGCTCTTCCACCTTGAGGAAGTTGATCTTCACGCCCATGCCCGAGAGCACATCCAGCACCACGGAGCGCGTCGGGTTCAGCAGCACCGAATCCACCACCAGCGACGAACCCGGAAACAGTGCCGCCGCGCACAAAAAGAACGTGACCGACGAGAGGTCGCCCGGCACGTATGCCTTGACGGCGCGCAACCGCTGTCCTCCGCGGATACTCACGCGACCGCCGTCGCGCAGCACCTCTCCGCCGAATGCCTTGATCGCCAGCTCGGTGTGATCGCGCGTGCGCACCGGTTCGATCACCGTGGTCTCGCCTTCCGCGAACAGGCCTGCCAGCAGCACGCAACTCTTCACCTGGGCGCTCGCCACCGGAGGCTGATACTCCATGGCCTTCAGCTTCGCGCCATGAATCGTCAGCGGCGCACAACCATCGTGCGAGTCAATCCTTGCCCCCATCCTCTGCAGCGGATCGATCACGCGGCGCATCGGACGCTTGCTGAGCGAGGCGTCGCCGGTCATCACGCTGCGAAAAGGCTGCGCCGCCAGCACGCCGCTGAACATGCGCATGGTCGAGCCGCTGTTCCCGCAGTCCAGCTCCCGCGCCGGAGCCGACAATGCGCCGCCAACTCCGTCCACCTCCACGTGGTTGCCGCTGCGCCGCACCCTTGCGCCCACGGCTTCCATGCAGGCCAGCGTGCTCGCGCAATCCGCCGAGCTGGAAAAGTTTTCAAACTCCGATGTGCCTTCGGCAATTCCTGCCAGCATCCCGTACCGGTGTGAAACAGATTTGTCACCTGCGGTCCGCACACTGCCGCGGATCTGCTTTGCCGCACTCACTTTTACATCCATTGGATCGGTCCTCGTCCTGGCTCGGCGGAGCTGATGGCAGCGCGCCTGGTTGTCCGCATGACTAAAATATAAATCCAGCTATGCCCTTGACAGAAGCCAACTCCCCATTAGCGGGCTTTCTCTAATTTTGCACTGCGAGATGGAAGCATTTCGCGTTGCGTGCGACCCAATTCCAGCTATTTGATTTGCGCAACACTCAACATTCGCTCGTAAGGGTGGGGCGAGTTTATGTCTTATCGTTTGGCCACAGCGTCCTTCTCGCTGCTCCTCGGCACCTTGCTCATCACCGCTCCCACGGTGGCGCAGAACCGTCATGATCCAGCAGCCGAGCGCGCCCGGCCTTCCGGGTAGTCCTTTCGACAATTCCGCGGCGGACGGATTCAGTTCGGGCCGGATTACCGGAACCGTACGCACCTTCGACGGCCATGCCATCCCCAACGCCAAGATTGAGGCCCGGAACAGTCGACCGCGGAACCACCTACTTCACGGCGCTTTCCGATTCCAGCGGCTCCTTTGCACTGTACAACATTTCGCCCGGCACCTATGACGTTACGGTATCGGCAGGAAGCGACGAGACCCACGAGCGGGTGCAGGTAGAGTCCGGCTTGGCCAGCTCCAACGTCGATATCCGCCTGGGCAACAAGCCTTCGGGACCAGCTTCGGGACCAGGGAGCGGCGCGACCGTTTCCCTTGCGCAGTACACCGTTCCCGCCAAGGCGCGCGCGCTGTATGAAAAAGCCCTGCAGGCGATGCAGCACGGGAAAACCGACGAATCCCGCAACAAAGTGGACGCCGCCCTCGCCATCTGTCCCAAGTTCCCCGAAGCTCTGACCCTGCGAGGAATGCTCGAGGCGGATGCGCGCAAATCAACGGAGGCCATCGCCGACTTCCAGCAGGCGATCCAGTACGACCCCCACTATGCAGCCGCCTGCCTGGCGCTGGGCTCGGTGTACAACTCTACCGGCCGCTTTGACGATGCGCTTCTTCTCCTCGGGCAAGCCGAGCGGCTGGCGGCCAATGCCTGGCTGGTCTATTTTGAAATGGCCCGCGCGGACATCGGCAAGGGAAAGTTCGCCGAGGCGTTGCGCAATATTGACCGCTCCTCTGAACTACAAGGCGGCGTAGCGAAGGAATCTCCGGAGCTGCATCTGGTCCGTGGCTATGCCTTGATCGGCCTGACCGAGATGCCGCAAGCCGCCCATGAGTTGGAGACGTTCCTAGCTCGCGAACCGCGTGGCGAAGCTGGCCGACCATGCCCGCATCATTCTCGATAAGCTGCGCTCGACCACCGTCACGGCGAGCCAGTAACTTTCCGGCGTCGCCGCTCAAACTTTTCACTGGCGCCCGTTTCTCTCCAGGAACTCGCGCACCAGTCGTCCCACCTCGTCGGGTTGTTCGAAGGCGGCGTAGTGTCCGGCTCGGCTCACGATCTTCAGCTCAGCGCCGCGAATTCCGCGGGTAATACGCTCCAACTCGCTCACCGGAGCAGGGGCATCGGATTCTCCCCCCAGCACCAGCACGGGCACGTCGATCTCCGCCAGGGTCAAGGTGCTGTCGGCGCGGCTGGCCATGCCGCGCTGCATGGCAGCCATGCCTGCCGCGCCGGCCTGCAGCATGGTTTGCTTAGCACGCTCCACCACATCGAGCCGGGAGTTCAGCGTCACCGGCGCGAGCAGCTTCGGCATCATCTGCTCAATGGCCCAACCCGGCCCCTTCTGCAGAATCTCCTCGGCATTTTTCAGCCGTCCGGCGCGCCCCTCCTCGCTATCCGAGGAGGCCTTGGTGTCCATCAGCACCAGCGCCTTCACCCGCTCGCGGCAGCGCCGCCAGAACTCGAACAGAAAGTACCCGCCCACCGAGCAGCCCACGAAGGTGGCGCGTCCAATCTTCCGTTCATCACAGAGGCGCAGCAAATCTTCGGCCAGCCGGGGCATCGTGGTCGGGCCTTCCCCGACCCCGGAGCGTCCCAAGCCGCGCAGATCCGGCAGCACCAGCCGGAAGCGCGACTCCAGATGCGCCGCCATCGGCAGCCAGTAGCTGTGATCGGAAGGATAGGGAGGCAGCAAAACGACATCCGGCCCTTCGCCTCTGATTTCATAAAACAGATCAACATCATCGACGCGCAGGATCATGCGCCCATTTTAACCGTACAGGGCAAACCCGTGGTGGGAGTACGGCCGTTGCCCTAGTCATCGGGAGATGGTCGTCTACTTGCACGCCTATCTTCAGCCCCGGCTTTGAAAAATCCGGTTTCTGCTCCCATGGTGGAATCGCCGCCAAATTGGCGTGCGAGGATACGACTCGTCACCCGGCGCGTGCAGAATCGATGAACCGGAGGCGGGAATCATGGTACATCTGATACGTGAGCTCCGCTCCCATAACCGATTCCGTTGCTGCGATTCCAACGCCGCCGCTCATCAGCACCGAGGCCGGGTCCTACACACGGTATATTGCGCGCCAGCCAATTCTGAATCGTGAGCAGAATACGCACGGTTACGAACTGCTCTTCCGCTCCGGCCCGGAGGCCTTCTTCCGCGCGGCAGACCCGGACGAAGCCACCTGCAGCACCATCGACTTCTCTCTGCTGATCGGTTCGGCAACGCTCACCGGCGATCGCCCCGCGTATATCAATTGCACCCGCAACATCCTGCTGCGCGAGGTGATCACCTTGCTGCCGCGCGACCGCGTGGTAGTTGAAGTACTGGAGGATGTGATCGCCGATGAGAAGACGATTGCGGCCTGCGACCGTTTGCGCCGCGCCGGCTATGTCATCGCCCTGGATGATTACATTCCAAATCCTGACAGCCTCCGTCTGCTGCCCTTCGCGGACATGGTCAAGGTGGATTTTTTGACGACCGATGCGGCGCGCCAGGCATCGATCGCCCTCGATATGCAGCGCCGCGGGATTAAACTGCTGGCGGAGAAAGTGGAAAACCGCGAGCAGTTTCAATACGCCATGCACCTTGGCTATCATTACTTCCAGGGATATTTCTTCTGCAAGCCGCAAACCATCGCCATGCAGGACATTCCCTCCTCCAAGATCTCCTACATCCATGTGCTGAGCATCGCCACCCGTGATTCTTATGATGTGGAAGAGTTGGAGCGGGCCATCCTGCACGAACCGTCTCTCTGCTACCGGCTGCTGCGCTATCTGAACTCCGCGGCGTTCGGCTTGTTTCCCGTACGGTCGATCCGGCACGCGCTGACGCTATTGGGCCAGCGCGAGATCCGGAAATGGGTTTCGATCGTGGTGGCGATTTCCATCGCCGGCGACCGCCCCGCGGAATTGATCTCCAGCACACTCACGCGGGCGCGCAGTTGTGAGGCTCTGGCGGCGATCTCCGGAGCAGATTCCAGCGGAGCTTTCATGGTCGGGCTCATGTCGCTGATGGACGCGATCCTCAACTGCTCGATGGAGGTGGTAACTTCCCAACTGCCGCTCCCCACCGAGTGCAAGGAGGCGCTGCACGGAGGGAACAATGGCCTCGGTAGCCTGCTGCGACTGGCCGTCTGCTGCGAGCGGGGGGCATGGCAGGAGGTATCCGGCATCGCCGCAGAGTGCGGCCTGCCTGAGGATACGATCTGGGATATCTACCGTGAAGCCCGCCAGTGGAGCCGGCACGATCCTGCGGGAAAACCAGCTGACACAGTAGGAGAACTATTCCTCCGGCGGGCGCTTGGCCCGCGGCTCTTTGCCGGGAAGCGCGGTGGGATTTTCCTGGGTACGCTCGCGGAATCGGGCACTCATCCCACTGGCCAGCGACACCGCCGACTCGCCGAAACGATCGCGCAAGGCATCCACGGCATTCATCGCTTGCTTCAAGCGCGTCTCCTGCGCACTGGCCAGCAGCTCCATCTGTCCGCTGCCGGATTCCAGAGCGCTGGTCTGCACCCCGATCAGGCGCACGGCGCGTCCCTTCTCCCAGTTGACGCGGAACAATTCGCGCACGATCTCCAGGACTTCGGCGTCCAGTTGGGTCGCGCGCTCCAGGGTATGCCCGCGCGTGTAGGTGGTGAAATCCGAGTAGCGCAATTTGAGCTGCACCTTGCGGGCGTGCAGTTGATGTTCGCGCAAACGGCGGCACACCATCTCGGTGAGCCGCGCCAGCATGGACTCCAGGGCCGCCGGGTTGCTTTCATCGCGATTGAAAGTGTGCTCATGGCTGATGGACTTGGGCTCATCGTTGGCGCCGACCTCCTGGTCGTACCAGCCGCCGGCATCGTGTCCCCGCGCCTTTTCGATCAGGGCCGCAAGACCGTCTCCGATGCGTCTGCCCAGCGCCGCTTCGGTGAGCATGGCGAGGTCGCCGATGGTGCGGACACCGCATTCGCGCAAACGTTCCTCGGTGACCTTGCCCACGCCGGGCAAGCGCCGCACATCGAGCGGGGCGAGGAAGCGCGCTTCGAGGCCCGGAAGGATGTACAGCACGCCGTTGGGCTTGGCCTGGTCGCTGGCGACCTTGGCGACCACGCGCGCGGTACTGATGCCGACCGAGCAGTTCAACCGGGTCTCGCGCTGCATGGTTTGGTGCAGTAAATCCGCGGACTTCAGGGCCGGGCCGTGCAGCCGCTCGGTACCGGTCATATCGAGATAGGCTTCGTCGATGGAGGCCATCTCCACCGCCGGAGTGAAGTGCAGCAGCACGCGCCGCACCGCGGCCGAGGCTTCGCGATAGCGCTCGGGATGGCCTTCCAGGAACACTGCCTGCGGACAGAGCCGGGCGGCTTCCCGCAGCGGCATGGCCGAGTGTACGCCAAACTTGCGCGCCGCGTAGGAGGCGGCTGCGACCACGCCACGCTGATCGGCGCGACCGCCTACGACCACGGGCTTGCCCTTCAGCGAAGGATCGTAAAGCTCCTCCACCGAGACAAAAAAAGCGTCCATATCGACATGGAAGTAGGTGCGCAGCATAAACCGGCTGTCACCGATTGTAGCCGAGAGCGAAGCCAACGATTAACCAAACTGGCAATCGCTTGCGGAGGGGATTTACTGATCGAGCAATCGTTGCGAGAGAACCATTGACCTAACCGTTACTGCTGCGGCGTGAGTCATTGCCGGAAGCGGCAATCGTTGGAGCGCCCCGGGTTCGCAGAGCTCCCAGCACAGCGAAAATCGATCGCCGGTTGAAAAACTTGAAACCGCGCGGGAGATTTCGAGAGTGTAGGGGTCCTTCGCTTCGTTCAGGATGACACCAGATCAAAAACAC
This sequence comes from uncultured Acidobacteriota bacterium, assembly GCA_963779365.1. Taxonomy (GTDB): domain Bacteria; phylum Acidobacteriota; class Terriglobia; order Terriglobales; family Acidobacteriaceae; genus TOLSYN. The sequence continues at coordinate 14,061 of CAVZYB010000019.1, forward strand.
AGATCAACCAAAAGCAACAGGTCAACAACGACACAGATCAAAAACTCAAATACTCAAAACAACACACAGAAACTCTGATGCAAAAAAAGAGCGGCACGAGGCCGCTCCCTTTTCGCTTCGGGTGAAGCTTACTTCGAAGCTGTAGCTGGAGAGCACCTTCATGTAGTTGGCACGCTGGTAAGCCTTGGGGTTGGGGACGTTCTGCTGGCTCATGCTGCCCTGCATCTGCTGGACGCTTTCGTACTCGTGCTTTTCCAGCCAGGCTTCGAGCTGATTGCGCAACGGGCGCAGGTAGCCGATGCCGTTCTGCAACAGAGCCGAGGTGAGCATGGTGACCCGGGCGCCGGACATCATCGACTTGACGACGTCTTCCGCCGTGTGGACGCCGCCGGTGATGGCGATGTCGGCTTGAATGTTGCCGTAGAGGATGGCGGCCCAATGCAGACGGAGTAATAGTTCGCTGCTGTTGGAGAGGGTGAGCGAGGGCTTGACCTCAAGCGCATCGAGATCGAAGTCCGGCTGGTAAAAGCGATTGAAGATCACGATGGCGTTGGCCCCGGCGGCTTCCAGACGCTGCGCCATGTTGGCGAAGGAGCTGAAGTAGGGGCCGACTTTTACCGCAACCGGAATGGAGACGGTGTGGCGGATTTCCGTTACCAGGTCGAGATAGAGCTTCTCAATTTCATCCGAGCTGGAGGAGGGATCGGCGGGAACGAAATAGACGTTGAGTTCGATGGCATCGGCGCCGGCCTGCTGCATATCGCGGGCGTAGCTGACCCAGCCTCCGCGAGAGACGCCGTTGAGCGAGGCGATCACCGGAACGGAGACCGCCTGCTTGGCCTGGCGGATGTGTTCGAGATAGCCGTCAGGCCCGATGTTGTAGGAGGCGAAGATCGGGAAAGATAGTGGTGCTTTCGGCGCTGAGATCGGAGCCGTCCCAGAGGAAGCGGTCGAGTTCATTGGACTCGATGTTGATCTGCTCCTCAAAGAGCGAGTGGAGAACGATGGCGGCGGCGCCCGCATCCTCCATCTGGCGCAGGTTCATGATCTCCTTGCACAGCGGCGAGGCGGAGACCACGAGCGGGTTGCGGAGTTTGAGTCCGAGATATTGTGTAGAGAGATCGATCATTACTTTCCTCCCTTTCGGCAGCCTGGCCGCGGCGGCTTCGTAGCGGCAGCAGCGGAGTGCTGCGCCCGCGCTTCATAACCCTTCCAGCGGTCGGCGACATCCTGCTGCGCGAGGCCGAGCAACTCTTTGGCGGACTCGCGGATCGTGCTGGCGCAGCATGGTGTAGCGGGTCTCATTGTAGATGTACTGCTCCAGCGGAATGCTGGGAGCCGCACTGTCGAGGACGAAGTTCGGCTTACCGGGCGCGGCATCGGGATTGAAGCGGAAGAGCGGCCAATGTCCACTCTGCACCGCAAGCTTCTGCTGATCGAGGCCGTGCACCAGATCGTAGCCGTGGGCGACGCACTGGCTATAGGCGAGGATGAGCGACGGGCCCGTCGTAGGCTTCCGCTTCATTGAAGGCCTTGAGGGTCTGGGCGTCACTGGAGCCCATGGCGACGCGGGCGACATACGCCGGGTAGCTCATGGAAATCAGCGCCAGATCCTTCTTGGGACGCGACTTGCCTCCGGCGGCGAACTTGGCAACCGCACCGCGGGGAGTTGATTTCGACATCTGGCCGCCGGTGTTGGAGTAGACCTCGGTATCGAGAACCAGGACGTTGACATTGCGGCCGGAAGCCATGATGTGATCGAGGCCGCCATAACCGATGTCATAGGCCCAGCCATCGCCACCGACGATCCAGACCGCCTTGTCCACCAGCATGTCGGCCACGTCCAGCAGAGCGCGGGCATCCGGCAGATCGATGCTCGGTCAATTGCTGTTTTGAGCTGGACGACGCGCTCGCGCTGCGCGGCAATCGCGGTTTCGCCTTTTTGCGGCGCGCCGAGGATGGCTTTGACCAGCTCTTCCGGCAGCTTTGCCGCCAGGCGGACCAGCAACTCGCGGGCGTAATCGCGGTTTTTGTCGATCGAGAGACGCATGCCAAGACCGAATTCAGCGTTGTCTTCAAAGAGCGAATTGGACCAGGCGATGCCGCGGCCATCCTTGTTGAAGGTGTAAGGCGTGGTGGGCAGATTGCCGCCGTAGATCGAAGAGCAACCGGTGGCGTTGGCGATGACCGTGCGGTCTCCGTAAAGCTGTGTGAGCAGCTTGATGTACGGGGTTTCACCGCATCCGCCGCAGGCTCCGGAGAACTCGAAGAGCGGCTGGAGCAGTTGCACGTCCTTGACCTGGGTGAGCGAAAGCTGCTCGCGCGGAGTCTCCGGCAGGGAGAGGAAGAAGTCCCAGTTGTGCGCTTCGCGCTCGCGAAGCGGAGGCTGCGGAACCATGTTGATGGCCTGGTGCTTGGCTTCGCTCTTGGAGCTTGCGACGGGCAGGCCTCGATGCAGAGACCGCAGCCGGTGCAGTCTTCCGGCGCAACCTGCAGGGTGTACTTCAAGTCGGCGAAGTTCTTCCACTTGGGTTCGGCGGATTTGAAGGATTCAGGCGCTCCGGCGAGCAGATCGCGGGATAGACCTTGGCGCGAATGACGGCGTGGGGGCAGACCATCACGCACTTGCCGCACTGGATGCAGAGCTCTTCATCCCAGACCGGGATTTCCAGCGCGATGTTGCGCTTCTCCCACTGCGCGGTGCCGGTGGGATAGGTTCCGTCGGCGGGCATCTTGCTGACCGGAAGATCGTCCCCGTGCCGAAGATCATGGGTGCCAGAACATTCTGCACGAACTCGGGAGCCTGGGCAGGAACCGGCGGACGAAGTTCGAACTGTGCTGGACGTCTGGGCAGGAACCTCGACGCGGTGGAGATTGGCGAGGCTGCCATCGACGGCGGCAAGTTCTTCTGGACCACGGCTTCGCCACGCTTGCCGTAAGTCTTCTTGATCGCCTTCTTGATGGCATCGATCGCCTCCTCGCGAGGCAGCACGCCGCTGATGGCGAAGAAGCAGGTCTGCATGATGGTGTTGATGCGCTGGCCCATGCCGGTTTCCTTGGCAACGCTGTAGCCATCAATCACGTAAAACTGCAGCTTCTTGCTGATGATCTGCTGCTGCACGGGGCGGGGCAGCTGATCCCAGACCTGGTCCTTGCTCGAACTGGCTGTTGAGGAGGAATACGGCGCCTTCCTCGGCGTGCTTCAGCATGTCAACGCGTTCGAGGAAACTGAACTGGTGGCAGGCCACGAAGTTGGCGCGCGTAATCAGATAGCTGGAGCGGATGGGGCGGGGGCCGAAGCGCAGGTGCGAGGTGGTGATGGAGCCGGATTTCTTCGAGTCATAGACGAAGTATCCCTGGGCGTAGTTCTCCGTATCCTCACCGATGATCTTGATGGAGTTCTTGTTGGCGCCCACGGTGCCGTCGGCGCCCAGTCCGTAGAAGAGAGCGCGGACGGTGCCGTGATCTTCGGTGGAGAACTTGGGGTCGAAGGCCAGCGAGTTGTGGGTCACATCGTCATTAATGCCGACGGTGTAGTGGTTGTGGGGCACGGGTTGGGCGAGATCGTCGAAGACGGCCTTGACCATCGCAGGGGTGAACTCCTTGGAGGAGAGGCCGTAGCGGCCACCGACAAGGCGGGGCATGGCGGCGATTTTGCCGGCGGCGAAGCTCTCGGCAAGCGCGGTCAGGATCTCCTGATAGAGCGGCTCTCCGAGGCGAGCCGGGTTCCTTGGTGCGGTCGAGCACGGCGATGCTGCGCACCGTGGCGGGAAGCGCGGCCAGGAAGTGCTCGGTGGAGAAGGGACGGAACAGGCGAATCTTGAGGACGCCGATCTTTTCTCCCTGCGGCGACGAGACGGTTGACGGTCTCCTCGGCAACATCGCAGCCGGAGCCCATGAGAATGACGACACGATCGGCATCCGGGGCGCCGACGTATTCGTAGAGCTTGTACTGGCGTCCGACGAGTTGCGGCGAAGCGGTCCATCGCATTCTGCAGAATGGTGGGCACGGCGAGGTAGTAGGGATTGACGGTCTCGCGGGCCTGGAAGTAGACATCGGGATTCTGCGCGGTGCCGCGCAGCACCGGACGGTCAGGCGAGAGCGAGCGCGAGCGGTGCTGGCGGATGAAACTCGTCGGGCAGCATGGCGCGCATATCGTCGAGGGTGAGTTGCTCGACTTTGGAGACTTCATGCGAGGTGCGGAAGCCGTCAAAGAAATGCACGAAGGGAACGCGCGATTCGAGGGTTGCGGCCTGGGCGATGAGGGCCGTGTCCATGACTTCCTGGACATTATTGGAGGCCAGCAGCGCCCAGCCGGTCTGGCGGACGGCCATGACATCCTGATGATCGCCAAAGATGGACAAGCCCTGGGCGGCGATGGAGCGTGCCGCCACATGGATGACGCACGGCGTGAGTTCGCCGGCAATCTTGTACATGTTGGGGATCATGAGCAGCAAGCCCTGCGACGAGGTGAAGGTGGTCGCCAGGCTGCCGCCTTGCAGAGCTCCATGGAGGGCCGCTACGGCACCGCCTTCGCTCTGCATTTCCATTACATGCGGCACCGAGCCCCAGATGTTGGGCTTGCCGTCGGAGGACCACTGATCACTGAATTCGCCCATGGGGGACGAAGGAGTGATGGGATAGATAGCGATGACTTCGTTGGTTTTGTGAGCGACATAGGCGGCGGCTTCGTTGCCGTCAACGGTCACTTTGTTCCGATTCATGAATCGGTCCTCCAAGGAATAAAACGGAGATGCACACCGAAGCCGCTTCAGAGAATTGAGCGAAATGGGTTTGCGTGCCTTGATCCCATGGACATTGCACTACGAAGGACACGAAATAGCTGTGACCTAACTCACAAGCGGGTGGTGAGAAATAGCTCGGAAAACTCAGGACAGTGAAGCTGAAATTCTCGTAGAATTGACTAGGTTGGGCTCCGAGCGGGCATGGACGTTTGTGTGTCAAGTGGTTTACCGCCGAAATGCACAACTCCCGGCAGAATGCGCTCATCGGAACTTCGGGCGAATGAATAATTCCCTTCGCCGAGGCTGGGCCGGAGACGGAATTCCGGCTCACTTTACCCACGATACCTACGTCATTGGGAGGATTACGATGAAGAAGCTTCTAGGGCTACTGTTGCTGTTGATGCCGGTGGTGGTACTCGCGCAGAGCGGGATCGATGGCACATGGCGGATCGACCTGAGCAAAACCCAGTTGGACTCGAAACCGCGGGTCTATGAGTTGAAGGACGGCATGTATAGCTGCTCCTGCGATCCGAATGTCAAGATCAAGGCCGACGGGCAGGATCACAAAGTGACGGCTCGCCCTACGCCGACACCGAGAGCGCAACCGTGGTGAACGACAACACGGTTGAAGTGGTTGGAAAGAAGGACGGCAAAGTTGCGTTCCGCGACACGATGACAGTTGCGCCCGACGGCAAAACCATGGCCACCAAATTCGAATTCCATCCCAGCGTGAACGATCAGGTGGTGACGTACACTCTAATTTCTCGCGGATTGGAGAACCGGAGATGGGAGCCCATGCGATTTCCGGCTCCTGGAAGCGGGAGAAGATCGAGTCGGCATCCGACAACGGGCTGACCTTCACCTATGCCATGACCGGCGACGGGGTGAACTTCAAGCAGAGCGACGGGGAGTCCTACAGCGCCAAGTTCGACGGCAAGGATTATCCGTACAACGGCGATCCCACGGTGAGCACGGTTGCGCTGAAGAAGATCGACAGCCACACCTTTGAAGAGATCGACAAGAAGGACGGCAAAGTGGTGGGGACGGCACGAATTTCGCTTTCCCCGGATGGCAAGTCACTCACCCTGGTGAGCCAGGATATGCGGCAGGGGATCACCGATACGTTTGTTGCCGACAAACAGGAAAAACAAGAGGCGGAGAAGTAGCGAGCGGCGCGCCTTCTGCGGACAGGCTCCGCAGGAGGCGCTTACTTGACGGCCTCGGGCAGGCCGATGGTGATGTGGGCATCGAGATCGCGCTGCAAGGCCGGGGTGGGGGTGACGGAATAGACGAGGATGAGCCAGGGGCCGCTGGCAGTGGCGGCGACGCGCAGTCCCAGGCGGCGGGAGAGCTTCTCGCCGGGGAGCTGGTAGGGGAGCGTGCCATCGAGATTGAAGGTGAGACTGCCTCCGGCGCGGCGCTCGGGGCTGGCGCGCCGGAGCAGAGGCACACCCAGGGAGCGCACCAGCACGGTGGCAAAATCCGCGGTGGCGGCAGCGGTCATCCAGGGTTGTGGGCGGCACCATATCCGGGACGCATCCCTGAGGCATGGCAACGATGGCGAGCGCGGGATGCACATCCGTGATCAGTTCCGTGGCTGGATCGGCGGCGGTGAAGAGCACGCGCGAGCAGGCGCGGAAGAGAGCGCGGCGGCGGTCGCCGACTCCAGGGTCGTCGAGGGGATCGCGCATCAGCTCCGTCACCCGGTCAGCTTGATCGCTGGGCAGCGCCTGCCAGCCCCGGGGCAGCACGGCGCGCACTCCGAGCGCGGCATCGGCAAAGGTGCCGCGGGAGAACTCGCCGAGGGGAACAGAGTTGCCGGGTGAGGCCCGCAGAGTTGATTCGACCAAGGCGGTGGGAAGGGCGGGACCGTAGTAGAGACGGGCTGGCTCGGGAGCGGGCTGCGCGGCGTTGGTAGGTGATCGCGCTGGGGCGATCGCGTCTGGGGCGCGAGCGGGGCGGAACGTACACGCGGACTGGTCCGGCTTCAGGAACTCAAGGTGCTCCAAGGCAGCTCTGAGCGAGGCAGCGAGATCGTCGGCGTGGGAAAAAATGGCAATCTGCAGGACGGTAGCCGCGCAGGGCAAGAAAATAACTGCTCTCATTGCCGGGGCCGGGCGCGTCATTGAAGATACTGAGCCGGTAGAACTTGTGGTCATCGACGGAAAGCCCGTGGGGTCCGGTGGTGAGAAACCGGCGTCGCGCGCCATCTGCAACCCGGGCCTTGGCGGCCAGGTGCGCGGGATTTTCCGAGCCATCCTCGAAGGCGGAGATGAACAGATCGGCCGTAGCGGTCGAGCCGCCAGAGGCGCAGGGCGAGCAGCATATGGCGGCGGTTCGACTCCACGGGAAGAAAGATCGGCTCGGACTTGAGTTCCGGGGGCAGGGTGAGGCGAAAGCCGAAATAGGGATTGCAGTAGGAGGACCGCGCCAGCCACGCTACCTCCGGGTAGGCGCGGCGGCTGAGCGAGGCGTGGGCCGTAAGGCGACGGAGGCAGAAGAGGCAGATGCAGAGGCCGAGGAGTAGAAGAATGTGCGCAGGCGGCTTGGCAGGTGGGGCGATTGGGGCCTGATTCGAGTACAATCGAATTTTCCGGGAAATCTTAGCATCCGGCTTAATCCAGCTTCTTGGGACCTGCCTTGATCAATCAGTTTGCGGCGATGATCGCGCTTGCACCACGGCCCAGCCCGGTGGTGCAGTTTTTGCAGAAGCAGACCAACCCTGCTTTCAAGGGACTCTACCACGCCAACGGCTTCGACATGGCGCTGCTGATTCCCTACTTCATCGTGCTGGTGATTCTGGCCTCGTATGGCTTCCATCGCTATCAACTGGTTTGGATGTACTACAAGCATCGCAAGAACAAGACGACCAGCCCAAAATCCATATTTCCCCAACTGCCCCGGGTCACCATCCAGTTGCCGATCTTCAACGAGCAGTTTGTGGTGGACCGGCTGGTGGAGTCGATCTGCAATCTGGAGTATCCGCGGGAGCTGCTGGATATTCAGTTGCTCGATGACTCGACCGACGAGACGGTGGAGGTGGCGGCCGAGGTGGTGGCACGCTACCGGGCGCTGGGACACGACATTGTGCACATTCATCGCATCGACCGTACGGGCTTCAAGGCGGGCGCGCTGGAACACGGACTGCAGAGCGCCAAGGGCGAGTTCGTGGCCATCTTCGACGCCGACTTCACGCCGCCAGCCGACTGGATTATGCGGGTGATCCATCACTTTGCCGAGCCCGACATCGGCATGGTGCAGACGCGCTGGACCCACATCAACCGGCACTACTCGTTCCTGACCGAAGTGGAAGCGATTCTGCTGGACGGGCACTTTGTGCTGGAGCATGGCGGGCGTTCGCGCGCGGGAGTTTTCTTCAACTTCAACGGGACAGCGGGGATGTGGCGCATCCGGGCGATTGAGGAGGCGGGCGGCTGGCAACACGATACGTTGACCGAAGATACGGATCTGAGCTATCGCTGCCAGTTGAAGGGCTGGAAATTTCTCTACCTGCAGGACGTGGAGTGTCCGGCGGAGTTGCCGATTGAGATGACCGCCTTCAAGACGCAGCAGGTGCGCTGGGCGAAGGGCTTGATTCAGTGCTCGATCAAGGACCTGCCGAAGGTGATGAAGGCCGATGTGAGCCGGCGGGAGAAGATCGAAGCGTGGTATCACCTGACGGCGAATCTGAGCTACCCGCTGATGATCATGCTCTCGGTGCTGCTGCTGCCGGCGATGGTGATTCGCTTCTACCAGGGCTGGTTCCAGATGATGTACATCGACGTGCCGCTGTTTCTGGCCTCGACATTTTCGATTTCGAGCTTTTACCTGGTCTCGCAGAAAGAATTGTTTCCCACGCGATGGTGGCGAACTTTCTTCTACTTACCTTTCCTGATGGCACTGGGAATCGGTTTGACGATTACCAATTCCAAGGGCGTGATCGAGGCGCTGATGGGAAAACAATCGGCGTTTGCGCGCACTCCGAAATACAGCGTGCAGGGCAAGGGACAGACGAATGCCGCGGCGCAGGCGGCGAGAAAATATCGCAAGCGCCTGGGGGCGATTCCATGGATCGAACTGGCCGTGGGTTGCTACTTTGCGATGACGGTGTGGTACGCCATTGCGAATGAAAACTACATCACGGTTCCCTTCCTGATTCTGTTTGTGTACGGATACTGGTACACCGGATTGATGTCGCTGTTGCAGGGACGCTTTGACCTGTTAGGACGCGGCGCGAGCAGCAATGCGGAAGAACACGTCAAGCCCTTCCCGGTTGGGGTTTAGGAGAATCGCGGATGTCTGACATCCCGACGTTAGCAGCGAAGACGGGCGAAGGCGGGGCAATCGCGAACTCAACTCGCTGCGCCAGCGCCGGCAGGTTTATACTCGGCTGTCATGAAGCTTCGCACGCTACCGGCAGTAGTTCTTCTCCTCTGCGCAACTGCACTCTTCAGCTCTGTGCTTACGACGCCGCTGTGGGCGCTCGACCGTCAACCGGGTGCGGACTATCGCGCGCGGCGGGTGGCATTGTCCAAGAAGTTGAACGGCGGGGTGGCCGTGCTGTTTGCGGCGACGGAAGCCGAAGGCCCCAACGCCATCTATGGATTCCGGCAGGACAATGATTTTTTCTACCTGACGGGCTGGGCAGAGCCTGGCGCCGCCGTGGTGATTGCGCCTGCGGTGGAAGCCACGGGCGACACTCCGGCGCGCGCGTACACGGAGGTTCTGTTCCTTCCGGCGCATAACCTGACGCAGGAAAAATGGACCGGACCAAAGCTCGGCGCGGACGATCCGAAGGCCGCTGGCGATCACCGGCTTCGACCGGGTGGCGAGCTTGGAGCAGATGCACGATCTACTGCTCGAAATTGTGCCGCAGCCGCGGGCGGTGATTTACTCGGCGATGGCCGAGGCACCGGAGACAACTCCCTCGACCGCCCCCTTGGAATGGCTGAAGCGCAGCAATGCGTTTCCGAATTACGTCTCCTATGTGGGAGTTGAGGACAAGATTGCGGAGCTGCGCAAGCACAAGGATGGCGGCGAAATCGAACGGATTCGCCATGCGACCGAGGCTTCGATGGCGGGACACAGGGCGGCGATGCAGGCGATGCGTCCGGGACTGTTCGAGTACCAGATGGCGGCGCTGATGCAGTACAAGTACATGGACGGGGGCTGCGAGCGTCCGGCGTATGCGCCGATTGTAGGCTCGGGATTTTACTCGACCGTGCTGCATTATTCGGAAGACTCGCACCAGATCCACGATGGCGACGTGGTGGTGATGGACGTGGCGGGCGAGTATGCCATGTATGCCAGCGACATCACGCGAACCCTGCCGGCCAACGGACACTTCACGCCGCGTCAACGCGAGATTTACAACGTGGTGCTGGGCGCGCAACGGGCGGCGATGCAGGCGGTGGTGGCGGGCAAAAGCACGTTGGGCAAAACCGAACCGAATTCGCTCTACCAGATTGCGTACGACTACATCAACACCCATGGCAAGGATTTGCACGGCGCAGCCGCTGGGCAAATACTTCATTCATGGGCTGGGACATCGCGTGGGACTGGAAGTGCACGACGTGGGCTCCGGCCCGCTGGATAAAGGCGACGTGTTCACGGTGGAGCCGGGAATATATATTCCTGATGAAAAAATCGGGGTACGGATTGAAGACATTGTGATGCTGGATGAGAGCGGTAAGCTGGTGAATCTGACCGCCGAACTGCCGCACACGGCGGAAGAGGTGGAGGCGGCGATGCACAGATAAGGGATCGAAAAGGTAGGCCGGGCTGGCACTACTCTGGTATGCTAGAACCTTGTGAACATCAAAGTTCTTTTTGCGATTCTGGTGGTGTCGTCAGCAGCTCTCATCGGAGTGGCAATTGCAGTGTTTGTTCGCGTCCGCTGGCATTGGAAGTCGCGGCGGGCACAGGCACGGAATCTGGCGGAAGCAGCGCGGGAGAGCAGCCGGGAAGCTTAATCGCCGCGAACGATGATCCGCGACGGATGGCACGGCGATCCGGAGAACCGAAAGTTCCGCGCCACACTGATTTCGACACGGATTTCGACGAGGGCGGCATCTCACTCGTACTCTCATTGCGGGCCACTTGGCCCCGGAAAAAAGGTCTATGAGCACCATCGGTTCCGAAGCGATAGAAATCAAGATTGCACACAGTCCGGATTCGGACGACGCGTTCATGTTCTACGGTCTGGCGACCAACAAGGTTCGCGTTCCGGGTCTCAAGTTCACCCATGTCCTTTGCGACATCGAGACGCTGAACCACAAGGCGATTAGCGAAGCCTACTTCGACGTGACGGCGATCTCCTTCCACGCGTATCCGTACCTGCAGGACCGCTATGCGCTGATGCCGAGCGGCGGCAGCGTAGGCGATGGCTACGGCCCGATGATCGTCGCGGCCAAGACCTTTTCGCTCGACGAAGTGAAGAAGCTGAAGATCGCCATCCCGGGCACGCTGACCACGGCGGTGCTGGCGCTCAAGCTCTTTGCGCCCGAGATTCAGACCGAAGTGGTGCCCTTCGACAAGATCATTCCCGCCATCCTGGAAGGCAAGTACGATGCCGGGCTGATCATCCACGAAGGCCAGCTTACGTACGACAAGTGCGGGTTGCGCCGCATTCTGGATCTGGGTAAGTGGTGGCGCGAGTTGACCGGGTTGCCACTGCCTCTGGGAGCCAATGCGATCCGCAAGGATCTGGGTCCGGAGACCATCGCCAAGGTTTGCAAGGCATTGCGCGACAGCATTCAGCACGCGCTCGACAACCGCGAGCAGGCACTGGCAGTACGCCATGCAGTTTGCCCGCGATCTGGACGCGAGGGATGCCGACAAGTTCGTGGGCATGTATGTGAACGAGCGCACCCTGGACTACGGCGACGATGGCCGCGAGGCGGTGGCCAAGCTGCTCAACATGGGCCACGAAAAAGGCATCATTCCGCAGGCAATCAAGCTGGAGTGGGTGAGCGAGACGGCTTCGGCAAACAAGGTGTAGCGGAAGAGATTGGAGAACAGATATATCGTCAGAGGCTCCGCGTAAGTGCGGGGCCTCGGCTTTTGCGCGCTACTTTAGCATGGGGCAGAGCATCCGCTAAACTGGGTTCGTATGCCCCGGGCCGAAGGATTCAAAGTGGGACCTAAGACGACACTCCCAGACGACGCGCCAGACGTTGATGATCGACGCCGACGACACGCTGTGGGAAAACAATATTTACTTTGAGCGCGCGATTGCAAACTTTATCTCATTTCTGAATCACAGCCACTTTACCGCGGCGCAGGTGCGGCACAAGCTGAACGAGGTGGAGCACGAAAACATTGCGAAGCTGGGCTACGGACTGCACAGCTTCGCGGCGGCGCTGGTGGCTACCTTCGAGCGGCTCTCGGTGGAACCGCTGACGCCGGCGCTGCATGAGACCATTCACGGCTTCGCCCAGGTCATTGCCGAGCAGCCGATTGAGCTGCTGAAACACGTTTCGCCCACGCTCGACGAGCTACGCCAGCGGCATCGGCTGCTGCTGGTGACCAAAGGCAACGTGCGGGAGCAGACGGGCAAGGTGGAGCGCTCCGGGCTGAAGCCGTACTTTGAGGCCGTGGAGGTGGTCGCCGAGAAGAACGCGGAGAGCTATCACGCCATCGTCGAAAAATACGGGCTGGAGCGGAGCACAACCTGGATGGTGGGCAACAGTCCGAAGTCCGACATCAATCCGGCCATCGCCGCCGGACTGAACGCCGTGTTCATTCCGCACGCCGAGACCTGGATTCTGGAGCACGCCGAGCTTTGCACGGCGCCGGAGCCGCAGAAGTTGCTGACGCTTGGAGCGGTTCGGGTTGCTGAGCGAAGTGTTCTGAGGGACGCAGACAGCCCGCGAAGAGTGTGCAGAAGGATTCTTTCTTGAGAACTTTTTCGCCGGAGCGGGTTCATACTCGCAAGCGGGATGGACTTTGCTGTGCCGGAGGTGGGAATGCCTCGGAAGAAGCTGATGCTGGCGGCGCTGGCGCTGCTGTTGGTTCTACCCTCCGCTTCCCTGTTCGCCCGGAAACATAACAAAAAGCAGGCGGCGGCTCCGGCCGTGCAGCAGATGGATGAGCGCGAGCGGGCGATTCATGCGCTGAACCGGCTGACGTTTGGGCCGCGTCCGGGAGATGTGGACCGGGTGCTGGCCTTGGGCGTGGACCGGTGGATCGAGCAGCAGCTCGCGCCGGAAAAGATCGACGACCGGGTGCTGGAGGCGCGGCTGGCGCCGTATCGGACGCTGCGGATGTCGGCGGCGGAGATGGTGGAGAACTTTCCTCCGCCGCAGGTGCTGAAGGCGGTCGCGGAGGGAAAGATTCCGATGCCGCGCGATCCGCAGCTCAAGGCGGTGTATGCGGCGGGGATTGCGCGGTACAACGACCGGCAGGCGAAGAAAAATACGCAAGCCACAATCCAAGCCGCGCAGAATGCGGATCTGCTGGAGATGAGTCCGGACGACCTTACGCAGGAGATGAAGGCGAAGCGGCAGAGTGCGCGGGAGCATGCGCGCTCGCGGGCGCTGGACCTGATGGAGCTGCCGCCGGGGGTGCGCACGCAGAATCTGGCGGCGATGGATGCCGATGAGCGGCGCGGCTTCTGGCGGGCGCTCTCGCAGGACGACCGCGAGAAGCTGACGGCGGATATGGCTCCGCAACAGAAGGAGCTGCTGCTCTCGCTGGAGAATCCCGTGGCGGTGGTGAACGGTGAGCTGATGCAGTCCAAGCTGCTGCGCGCGGCCTACAGCGAGCGGCAACTGCAGGAGGTGATGACCGACTTCTGGTTCAACCACTTCAACGTGTTTATCGGCAAGGGCGCGGACCGGTATCTGATCACCGGCTATGAGCGCGATGTGATTCGTCCGCATGCGCTGGGCAAGTTCAAGGACTTGCTGCTGGCGACGGCGAAGAGTCCGGCGATGCTCTGGTACCTGGACAACTGGCAGAGCGTGGGGCCGAATTCGGCGGCGGCGGCACGCGGCAGAAATAATGGAAAGCCCGCGCCGGGATTGAACGAGAACTACGCGCGCGAGGTCATGGAGCTGCACACGCTGGGGGTGAACGGCGGGTACACGCAGAAGGATGTGACCGAACTGGCGCGGGTGCTGACCGGATGGACGCTCGAAGAGCCCAGACTGGGCGGAGGATTTGTCTTCCGCGAGCCGCGCCACGAGCCTGGGGATAAGACCGTGCTGGGACACACCTTCCACGAGAACGGCGAGCGCGAGGGCGAAGCGGCACTGGAGATGCTGGCCCGGCAACCGGCAACCGCGCGATTTATCTCCACCAAACTGGCGCAGCGCTTTGTGAGCGATACGCCTCCGCCGGCGCTGGTGGAGGCGATGGCGAAGACTTTCCTCGCAGAGCGATGGCGACATCAAGGCGGTGATGCGGACCATGCTCGGCGCACCTGAGTTCTGGGAGAAGAGCGCGTATCGCGCCAAGGTGAAGACGCCGCTGGAATTCACGGTGTCGGCGATTCGCGCCACCGGGGCCGAGATCCAGCGCACGCAGAGCGTTGCCGACGCGCTGAACCGCATGGGAATGCCGCTCTATGGCGCGCAGCCTCCGACCGGCTATTCGATGCGGGAGGAGAGCTGGGTGAACTCCGGGGCACTGCTGAGCCGGATGAATTTTGCGCTGGCGCTGGGCACCGGCAAGTTGGCGGGAGTTCGCATGGATGCCGCTGCGCTGGCGGGCAGCGGCGCGAGCGCGGAGGACGTGCTGCGCACGCTGGAGGGGACGCTGCTGGCCGGTGAGGTTTCCGCGCAGACGCACGAGACGATTGCACGGCAGATGAACGACAGCAGATGAACGATCCGCTGATGACGGGACGGAAGTTGGACGATCCTCCGAAGCCGGTAAACCAGGGCGCGGTGGCTGGACTGATACTGGGCTCGCCGGAATTCCAGCGGCGATAGGAGAAGTTGCAATGGGAATCACGCGCCGGATTTTCCTGAAGAGCGGGGCCATGACCGTGGTGGGAATGGCGGCGGTGCCGCAGTTTTTGGCTCGCGCGGCGATGGCTGCCAATACGGCTCAAGCGCACAAGCGGCTGGTGGTGATCTTCCAGCGCGGCGCGGCCGACGGGCTGAACATCGTGGTGCCGCACGGGGAGGCGGCCTACTACGCGATGCGTCCGGGGATTGCGATTCCTCAGCGCGATGTGATCGACCTGGATGGTTTCTTCGGGCTGCATCCGGCGATGAGCGCGCTGAAGCCGCTTTGGGATGCGAAGCAGTTGGCGATCGTTCATGCCGCCGGATCGCCCGATCCGACGCGCTCGCACTTTGATGCCCAGGACTTTATGGAGAGCGGCACGCCGGGAGTGAAGACCACCGAGGATGGCTGGCTGAATCGCGCGCTGGCGGCGGAGACGGCCAAATCCGAAACTGCAAAAGAGGATGCGGCGTTTCGGGCGGTAGCTCTGGGGACGGCGCTGCCGCGCATTCTGAGCGGAAGTGCTCCGGCGCTGGCGCTGGGCAATGTGAATGACTTTGGCGTGGCGCCGCGCAATCCGCAGGGACAGCCGCTGGCCAATACCTTTGAATCGATGTACGCCGGAAGCGTGGATGCGGTGCTGCATGGCACGGCGCAGGAGACCTTCGACGCGGTGAAGATGTTGAAGGCGGCGGACCCATCGCGGTATCGGCCAGCGGCAGGGGTTAGTTATCCGAAGGGGCGCTTTGGCGACGCGCTGAAGCAGACGGCGCAACTGGTGAAGGCGAACCTCGGAGTGCAGGTGGCGTTTACCGATATCGGCGGCTGGGACCATCACGTGAATGAGGGTTCGAGCGAGGGGCAGTTGGGGAATCTGCTGAAGGAGTTCAGCGGCTCGCTGGCCGCCTTCTGGCTGGACCTGGGAGTACTGGCCGAGGACACGGTGGTGGTGACGATGAGCGAATTTGGCCGCACCGCGCGCGAGAACGGAACCCGTGGCACCGATCACGGCCACGCCAACGCGATGTTGGTGATGGGCGGCGCAGTGCGCGGAGGCAGGGTGTACGGACGCTGGCCGGGACTCGAAGAACATCAGCTCTACGAACAGCGCGATCTGGCGCTGACCACGGACTTCCGCCAGGTGATCGCCGAGGCGGTAGCGAAGCAGCTCGGCAACCCGAGGCTGGAGCGGGTGTTTCCCGGCTTCAGCAATCCGGGGTTCTTGCATCTGCTGGGGTGAAGCTTTTCCGAATGGACTGGCAGCGGTCGATCACCTCTTCAGCGGCTGCTTCTTCTCGGCGGTTCGGGATAGCGAGTGGAAAGGACTGTAGTATTCAACTGGCTGCTCCAGAGGTGATTACTTTTTATAAATCGCCTTTCCACTACACTGTCGCGCCGATCCTCACCGCCAGATCCAGCTTGTCCTTCAGCGTATTGACGATGATGCAGCCCTTCTCGGCGATCTCTACCAGCTTCTCGAATTCCTTGCGCTCGGTATAGTTTGCCGAGACCAACAGTTCCACAGAGGCGAAGCGCGTGGGGGAGTCCACAAGCGTGCCGGTCACCTCAACCTGCAGGCTGGAGATGCCGGAGCCGCGCGCCTTGATCGCCGCCAGCAGCGTGCTCGTAAAGCAGCCTCCAATGGCGGCGAGGAAAAGTTCGCCGCCCATCGGACCCGCGTCGTGACCACCCTTGGCTTCCGGACGATCGATCGGCACTCTATGCCCGCGAATCTGGGCCTCTGAGGCGGAATCCGAAGTCTGCCTAATCTGTATCTTCATCTCATCTGGCATGCCATCCTCCAGTCCGAAGCTTCCGAACCATTACTGCGTCCGCGCCTTTCCGCTCCCGTTGATTCTTGGGCCGCGCAGAGCACGGGCAGGGCGCGACAACAGAGTGTAATTCCACTGCTGCCTCCGAGTTCCCGCAGAATAATCATCTGTGACGCACATCTGACTTGAAAGTTGGCCGAATCACAAATACCTATATCAAAATCGCCAAGGCGCTCACGATCCCCCCGGCCAAACATTCGCCCAACTACAGGGCGGATGTGGCCACCTGTGATTAATAAGCGTGCAGCTTCTGAATGGCGGCGAAGATGTCATCGGCCTGGGGCAGAATAGCGTCTTCAACTTGCGGAGAGTAGGCGACAAAAGTGTCCTTGGCCCCGATGCGCTGCACGGGAGCATCGAGTTTGTCGAAGAGTTCGCTGCCGATGCGGGCGGCGATTTCGGCGCCGTATCCCCAGCTCAGCATGTCTTCGTGCACCACCAGGACGCGGCTGGTCTTTGCGACCGAGGCGGCGATGGCCTCGAAATCATAGGGGTTCAGGGTGCGCAGGTCGAGCACCTCGACGCTGATGCCATGCTCGCGCTCCAGCCGCTGCGCGGCCTGCAGAGAGCGCGGAACGGTGGCGCCGTAGGTGATAACCGTAATGTCGGTGCCCTCTTTCCAGATGCGCGCTTTCCCGAAGGGGATTGTGTAATCCGGGCCGGGATAGGGGGCGCGGCCAAAGGGCTCGCGGTAGAGCCGCTTGTGTTCGAGGAAGAGCACCGGATCGTCGCAGCGAATGGCGGTGCGCAGCAGACCGGCGGCATCGAGCGCGTTGGAGGGAAATACCACGTGCATGCCGGGGGTGTGGGTAAAGATGCTCTCGCCGCACTGCGAGTGATAGACGGCGCCGCCGGTGAGATAGCCTCCGATGGCGACCCGGACGACCGCCGGGCAGGAGAATGCGTCATTGGAGCGCCAGCGAATCAGCGGCAGCTCATTGCGCAGCTGGTGCATGGCCGGCCAGATGTAGTCGAAGAACTGGATCTCGACCACCGGCTTGAGTCCGCGGGTTGCCATGCCGAGGGCGCGGCCCACGATGTTGGCTTCGGCAAGCGGCGAGTTGAAGACGCGGTCAGAGCCGAACTGGCGCTGCAGACCGGCGGTGAGTTTGAAGACTCCGCCCTTGCCTTTGAGCTTCTTGTCATCCAGATACTCTGGGCTGGAGAAGTCGGCGACGTCTTCGCCGAAGAGGATGACGCGCTCGTCGCGCTGCATCTCATCGCGCAGGCAGGTGTTGATGAGGTCGGCCATAGTGCGGTCGCCGCCCTCGGAGAGCGGAAGCGACTGGAAGCTCTTGGCGGTGGGCTTCAGGTCCTCTGAATAGACGTGGAGAGCGTAGCTGCTGGGTTCCGGGAAGGCCGCGTCGAGCGCGGCATCGGCTGCGGCCTGCACTTCGGCATCAGCCTCGCGCTGCAACTTCTGCATGGAAGCCGGATCGAGAATGCCCTCGGCCAGGAGAAACTTCTGCAGGCGCGGGAGCGGATCGCGCAGGGCGTCCTGCTTGCGCTCGAACTCGGGACGGTAGAGCTTCTCGTCGTCGGAGAGCGAGTGCGAGTAGGGACGGGTGACATGGCCGTGCACAAAGGCCGGGCCGTTGCCGGAGCGGATGTGCTCGACGGCGCGGCGCAGGGCGGCAAAGCTTGCGAGAAAGTCGGTGCCGTCGCACTCCTCAAAGTGGAAGTTGGGGAAGTTTGCCACCAGCGGACTGATGTTGCCGCCCGCCGTCTGGTACTGCACCGGGACAGAGATGGCGTAGCCGTTGTCCTCGATGAGATAGAGCAGCGGAAGCTTGCGCTTGGAAGCCGTGTTGATCGACTCCCAGAACTCGCCCTGCGAGGTGGTCCCATCTCCGCAGGAGACGTAGGTGACCTCGTCGGAGTAATGCTCGACATCCTTGAACTCGCGATAATCGCCGTCCACTTTGGCGTCGGCTGCCGGGTGGCGGTTGAAGTAGAGTCCGGCCTCGGCGCAGCCCACGGCTTGCAGAAGCTGGGTCCCGGTGGGCGAGGAGGTGGTGAAGATATTGTGCTCGCGGCTGCCCCAGTGGGAAGGCATCTGGCGGCCACCGGATGCCGGATCGGCTGCCGCGCCGACGGCTTGCAGGAACATGGCTTCCGGGGTCACACCCAGGGCAAGGCACAGGGCGCGGTCGCGATAGTAGGGGAAAAACCAGTCGTAACCGGCGCGCAGGTTGGCGGCGGCGGCCAGCAGCAGGGCTTCATGTCCGGCACAGGAGATCTGAAAGAAGATCTTCTGCTGGCGTTTGAGCATGATTTCGCGATCGTCGATGCGCCGCGAAAGATACATGAGCCGGTAGATTTCCAGCAACTGCTGCGGGACGAGTCCCTCGTAGCTCTTTTCCACCGGGACCGGTGGCTCGCTCTGCACAACTCTGGACGACATTCGCGCTTCCCTCGATGAATTACCAGCCGTTGCGGTTGGATGCGGAAACCGGCGGCCCAAGGCATATTGTAAATGAAACCGGAGGGTGGCCCCGCCAAGGCAGCCACCCACGAATATACTTAGAAATAAGATGATTCAGAGCAAGCGGCCGATTCCAGCCGCACAGATAAAACTGCTTCTCTGGGACCTGGACGGCACGCTGGTGGACAGCGAACTGGACCTGGCTCACGCGATTAACGCCATGCTCCGCAACCTGAAGCATCCGGAACTGCCCATCGAGGTGGTCGCCAGCTACGTGGGCGACGGCGCGCCGATGCTGGTACGCCGCGCGCTGGGCGATCCGCAGGACGAAGCCTACGTAAAAAGTGCGCTGGAATACTTCATGCTCTACTACCGCGAGCACAAACTGGACCACACCTACGTTTATCCCGGGGTGCTCGATACTCTGAAGGCGATTCGCGAGCGCAGCGATCTGCAGATGGCGGTGCTGACCAATAAGCCGATCGGCCCTTCGCGCGGCATTTGCGATGGGCTGGAGCTCTCGGCCTTCATGTCGCAGATTTATGGCGGCAACAGCTTTCCGACCAAGAAGCCCGATCCGCACGGGGCGCGGATGCTGCTGGAAGAACACGGCGCCAAACCAACCGAGGCGATCATGATCGGCGACTCGCAGAACGACGTGCTGACCGCCAACAACGCCGGCATGTTCTCCGTCGGCGTCACCTACGGGCTGGCCCCGGAGTCGCTGAAGATTCACCCGCCCGACGTCCTGATCGACCATCCGGGGGAGTTGCTGGAAGTGCTGGGGCTGTAAGGGGAACGGGTCGCGCTCAATGCCCTGAGTTCACGGACGTGCGGTATTCCGGTGCGGGAGTACGGCCTGCGGGACCGAAGAGTCCGTAGACCACGATGTGGGCGGGCGCGGTCTGCACGGCGGCGGGATAGCCGGTCTCCGGGGCGAAGGTCGCCATGTAAACCCTGCCGTTGACCACCGTGGGCGGGCAGAATTTTGCGAAATAGCCCAACTGATCCGCCGGGTTCATCTCGCTGTTCCACAACTCCCGGGTGACGTCGGAGGCATCGACGGCGCGCAGCACTCCGGGGACGTTCTGGCGGTTGGCGTTTTTGTTGACCGGGATAGAAGACCAAATAATTGCGCTCCCGGGCTTATCGCCATCGGAGGAGAGCGCCAGGATGCCTCCCGGCATCGACGTCATGTCTTCCATCGGCATCGGTGCCGTCATCTCGCTCTCGCCATCGAGAACTAACTTTCCGTTCACCAGTTTGAAGGTTTTGAGGCTCTCCATCTCCGGCCAAATGTAGAGGTGGAGACCATCCGGCGCCTGCCAGAATACCGGTGCACTATGCAAATGACGGTAGGCATTGCTGTTGTCGGGGGTAGGTTCGTCAGGAGGGGTGGTCACCTGAATTTCCTGAACGATTTCATCTTGCGCCTGCAGGGTGGAGCTCACATGGCCGAGGTGATCGCGCTTGATGAGATAGAGTTTGCCTTCCTTGCCTCCGCCAATGAAGAGACCACCGGGCAGCAGGACCGGTCCGCCGGAGCCGAGATCCACATCGTGGTCGTCCAATTCCTTGTGGTTCCAAGGGGTGAACCAGTCGATCACCTTCAACCGCTTGCTCAGCTTGAGATAGCTGTCACTGAAGTTGCGCTGGCCGTCCCAGGCGCCGTCGCCGGTGGAGAAATAGATGGCGCCGTGTTCGTCGGCAGCCAAACCTGCGCCGGACTGCCAGATGCCGCCACGGTTCCACTCGAAAGTCTCTCGCGGGGCACCCGGTGGGCGGGTGCCGTCGCGGTCGGGAGTGCTGCAAAATATGGTTGCGGGCCGGTTGATGGCCGCGGCTCGATAGCCGAAGATCCATCCATGGAAGGGTCCGGCATCGCCGTGCGAGCCAAACGCAACGTACACCATTCCATGCAGCAGCAGGAGCCCGGGCCGGTTGAGTTGGAGGAAAGGATTGAAGACGATTTTGTTGCGCCTGGCATCCACGGCGGAGCCCCGGAAGGTGCCGTGGATATCGGCCGGCTTCTGCAATTCCGCACCGGTCCGCATATCCATGGCGTGCAACCGGTAATGGTATTGCGGAGCGGCGGGCGCTCCTTCCTTGGTCTTGGCCACCACGAAGATGGTTCCGGAGGGCAGGTCGATGACCGGGGTACTGGTAATTCCAATATCGGGGTAGAGGTCTTTGTAATCCCAGCTATTGCCCATCTGCAGTTCGCCGCGGGCAAAGGCCGTGATGTCCACCGCGGGCACGGAAGGACCAAGATTTTTGGCCCAGATCTGCTCGCCGGTGATGGCATCGAGGGCATAGACATTGTTCTTTTCGGTGGCCACGTACAGGACATCGCGCGGCGGGCCGGTCTTGAAATCCACGGCAGCCGCGTAGAGGGGCTGGGCGTAAACGTTGCCGTCCACGGCCACGGAAAAGAGCTTGCCAAAGGACTCGGCAGCCACGGTCTTGGGGTTCAGCACGGCTTCGGCGAAATTCGTGCCGGAGCGGGCATTATCGTAACGTTGCGTTAAGACGCTTACTTTCCGGGCGGCGGAAGGCGGCGGCATGGTTTGGCCGAAGCCCTGGACGGCACAGAGAAGCAGACATGCCAAGGTGACCACAGAGAACCGCGCGGACTTCTCTGCTCGGGATGACGATGCGAATCGCAATATTGTGCTCTCCATGAGGACAATCAACCGGCTCGCGCTTCGCGAGGCCAACCCACAATACGTTTTTCTTCTTTGCTGAGATGACAACAGATGGTTCTAAGCTGCTTATCGAGGAAGCTGCGCAGATTCGCCGATTCTTCGCCACACGATATAATAAAAAGTTACGCAGAGCCCGCGGTTGCTCATGGGGAGCCCGCTGGAGTTGTACCGGACGTGGGGTACGGAATTGCATTCATGGAATTGAAGGTTCATAGCCATTACAAGCCGCAGGGCGATCAGGCCTCGGCCATTGAGCAGTTGACACGCGGCCTCGAGCGAGGGCGAAAAGCACCAGGTACTGCTCGGGGTTACCGGCTCCGGCAAGACGTTTACCATGGCCAAGGTGATCGAGGAATGCCAGCGTCCGGCGCTGGTGATGGCGCACAACAAAACGCTGGCGGCGCAGCTTTATCACGAGTTCAAGAGCTTCTTTCCGGCAAACGCGGTCGAGTACTTTGTTTCCTACTACGACTACTACCAGCCGGAAGCCTACATTCCCGCCGGCGACATTTACATCGAGAAGGAATCGACGGTCAACGATGAGCTGGACAAGCTGCGGCTGAGCGCCACGCCGCTCGCTGTTTGAGCGCCGCGACTGCATCATCGTTGCTTCGGTGAGCTGCATTTACGGACTGGGCTCGCCGGATGCCTACTACGGAATGTTGCTCTTTCTGGAGAAGGGACAGAAGATCGGGCGCAAGGAGATCACCAGCAAGCTGGTCGAGATTCTCTACGAGCGCACCGACGGCGACTTCAAGCGCGGAACATTTCGGGTGCGGGGCGACGTCATCGAAGTCTATCCGACCTACGACGACCACGCCTACCGCATCGAACTCTGGGGCGATCAGGTCGAGTCGCTGGCGCAGATCGATCCGCTGTTCGGCACCGTGAAACAGAAATATCAGCGCCTGCCCATCTATCCGAAATCGCACTACGTGATGAAGCCCGAGACCAAGAGCGCGGCGGTGGATTCGATTGTGCAGGAGATGCTGTGGTGGGAGAAAGAGCTGGAAAACCAGGGGCGCATCGTCGAGGCGCAGCGCATTCACCAGCGCACCCGCTTCGATCTGGAGATGATCAAGGAGATGGGCTACTGCCACGGCATTGAGAACTACTCGCGCCACTTCACCGGGCGGCTGCCGGGCGAGCCTCCGCCGACGCTGCTGGACTATGTGCCGCGCGACTTTCTGTTCTTCATGGACGAGTCTCACCAGACCGCGCCGCAGGTGCGCGGCATGTGGCATGGCGACCGCTCACGCAAGCAGAACCTGATCGACTACGGCTTCCGTTTGCCCAGCGCGCTCGACAACCGGCCGCTCACCTTCGAGGAGTTCGAGGCGCGGGTGAACCAGGTGATCTACGTGAGTGCGACGCCGGGACCGTACGAGCTGACGAAATCGGCGGGGGTGGTGGTGGAGCAGATTATTCGCCCCACGGGACTGGTCGATCCGCAGGTCGAGGTGCGTCCGGTGAAGGGGCAGATCGACGATCTGCTGCATGAGATTCGGCTGCGGGCGGAGCGCGGCGAGCGGGTGCTGGTGACCACGCTGACCAAGCGCATGTCCGAGGACCTGGCCGAGTACTACGCCGAGGTCGGGGTGCGCTGCCGCTACATGCATTCGGAGATCGAAACCCTGGAGCGCATCAACATTCTGCGCGATCTGCGCAAAGGCGAGTTCGATGTATTGATCGGTATCAATCTATTGCGCGAGGGACTGGACCTGCCCGAGGTCTCGCTGGTGGCGATTCTGGACGCCGACAAAGAAGGCTTCCTGCGCTCGGCGGGCTCGCTGATCCAGACGATCGGCCGCTGCGCCCGCCACGTCGAAGGCCGCGCCATTCTCTACGCCGACCGCATGACCGACTCGATGAAGAAAGCCCTGGGCGAGACCAACCGCCGCCGGGCCATTCAGGAGGCTTACAACCAGGAGAACGGCATCACCCCGCAGAGCGTGGGCCGCTCGGCCGATATGTCGCTGGCCCACGTCATCGCCGCCGACTACGCCGATGTGCCGGTGGAGAACGACGGCATGCCGGAGTTCAAATCGCAGGAGCAACTCGATGCCTTCATCGCCAAGATGGAAGAAGATATGCGCGAGGCGGCCAAGCGCTTCGAGTTCGAGCGGGCAGCGAAGTTACGCGATCTGGTGAAGGAGCTGCGAACGAAGGAGTTTCTGTTCAG